>NZ_BDAE01000020.1 GCF_002091675.1 Pseudomonas luteola NBRC 103146
CCATAACGGCCACTATTTCAAAGTATGGGATAGCTACGGCCTAGCAGGTCATAAATTCCGCTCAGGCAGCTTTAGTGAAGATGCGCGCGGGCGCTGGTACTTCAATGTTGTGGTTGATGTTGAGGAATCGGCATCAATGGGCCAGGGCGCGGTGGGTATTGACCTCGGCCTGAAAGACTTGGCGACATGCAGTGACGGCAGAACGCTGGAAAATGGCAGGTTCTATCGTGATCTGGAGCCTAAGTTAGCCATTGCCCAGCGCAGCCGAAACAAGGCCAGAACACGTGCGATTCATGCCAAGATCGCCAACCGGCGCAAAGATGCTCTACACAAGTTTAGCCGCCAGCTGGTGAACGGCTACGGCACGATAATCGTGGGCAATGTAAGCCCTTCAAAACTCGTTAAAACCAAAATGGCCAAGTCAGTGCTGGATGCTGGCTGGTCCACGCTGAAAACAATGCTGGAATATAAATGCGATCACGCAGGCATTGTTTTCAAGGAAGTAAACGAGGCGTACACCACCCGCACCTGTTCGGCTTGCGGCTCCTTAACAGGGCCAAAAGGCGTCAATGGGTTGCGTATAAGAGAATGGACCTGCTGTGAGTGCGGTGTCGCTCACGACCGCGATATCAATGCGGCCAGAAACATTCTCGCGCTCGGGCATGAGCGTCCATCTGTGGGAATCCCCGTCCTTTAGGGCGGGGAGGATGTCAAATAAGGCTGGAAAAGGTATCGAACTGGACGAATGACAGGCGCAGCTCCTGCAAGCCATCCTCTCGGCGTGAGCCTTCGTACTCAATGGAGGCAGGCCGCATGATGTACGTCTCGCTAAATGCCTTGCTGGCGTTCTCCGCCTTGGTGCTCGGCACGCCCTGCGTGATCGTGATACGCACCAGGTAGTCAACCGGCAGACCTACCGTTCCATCACCAGGCGCAATGCGTCGCTTGAGGTCCTTAAACCAGGTCTTCACGCTGCCGCCTAAGTCGTCATATGTGGTCACTGACAACTGTACAGCCTCGACGCCCTCAACCTTGTCAAAAGTGCCCGCTCCGACGTTGACCGACTCGCCGCGCACCGTTAGCGCAGAGTAGCTGTAGTCAATCACCAGCATGTTCATGTTGGGTGCGGTGCCGGTTTCAAGTGCCTGCGCGCTAAAGACAAACAGGTTGCCGCGTGCGCGATCGATCGACATGGCGTCTTCGATAGCGCTGCGCCAGTTCGACTCAGACAGGCCGCCAAACAAGGCGCGCTTGCCCTCTTTGACGCTGCTGGTGCGCTTCTGATTGAGCAGGTCGGTGCCGACTTTCAAAACCGGCGAGAGACGGCCTAGCGAGCTAAGCGCATCATTGCCGATGCGGTTGGCTATGTTTGAAAACACGCTCATATCGTCATGACACCCATGTAGAACGACATGGTTGGCATTGCCTCATGGCGCGCGTTTATGTCCGCTTGGACGGCGTCCGCACTACGCCCAAAGCCCTCGATCCCGTTGGCGCGGCTGGCCTCGATCCCCTTGGCGTTCTCAAGCTCGACGTACAAGTCAAACAAGGGCTTGATAAGCGCCAGCTCCGATGCGCTCAGGTCAAAATCCTGCGCACCTTCAAAACCGTTAGTGGCGTCTACTGGAGAATGAACACCCTGGCCATAGGCAGGAAATTGCGGTATCGGCAAGCCATCGGCAGCGGCTTGCTGCTGCATGCGCTCGAACTCACTTGGGGCGCTTTTAAGCGTTGCATAGCCGCAATAAAAACGCACAGCCTGCTTGAGGCTGCGCGTTATCTGCTCATCGGTCAGGATCACGCCTAGCGGTAGTTCCGCCAGGTACGCTGCTACCAGCTCTGAGCATTTCATGGCTTACGCCTGGCCGACGTAGTGGCCGAACATCGTGCCCGTCCAGATACCCAGCGCCGCACGGTTTTCGGTATCGCGGTCCATCGGCTCGATCTGGAACCAGCACTTAATCATGCGCGCCGTTTTCGTCGGGTTCTCGATAGTGCCTTCGTACACACGGCAATTGAAATAGCCACCGCCTTCGTTGATCTGGCGCACCATGTCACGAATGTGGTTAAGCTTGGTTTCGATCATCTGCACAGGCCCCTGAATAAAGATATTCATTTGCTGTGCCTGGCCCACCTTGATGCCCATAGGCGAAGCCACTTCGATAGAGCCCTCAGACGACAGAATCGGCATCGGGAACTGCTTAAACAGCAGCGTTCGGTCTTCGAATCCATCGATAACCATGTGCGTGTCGGAGTTGACAATCTTGTCGCCAAGCGCCAACTGAGCTTGCAGTACCTGGTTAAGGTACGCTTCGTTACTAACAGTCATGCTACTACTACCTCATTAGGTAAACATTTTTGCGATATCAGTCCGGTCTAGCGCGGTCAGCGTGGCAAGCTGGACTTGAACCGGCAGATACACGTAACGGCCCGTTGCATCACGAGGCGCATCAAGCGGATGCCCGACGGTCTCTATCACCATTGGCGGAAACGCCTGGCCTCCGTAGTTCATGGCCACCATCAGCGGCGCAATCGACGGAAACAGTGCGGTAATAAGCTTTGCAGCATCGTCCAGCGTGCGCGCTTCGCCTGCCTGGCGGATCACGCCAGCCAGCACGCCGTCGGCATAGAGCTGCTGCGGCAATGTCCAGCTTAATAGGCGTTTGTACTGCGTCATCAGCTCCTTTTCCGAGTCGCGCACGGCGCGCAGGTGGAGCGTCATATTGATGCGCATAGGCAGCATGCCGGTAAACACCTGGCGCGAGTTAAGCCGCGTAATGCCGGTGCGGTTTTCCAGCTCGTTCAAGGTCTGCTGCGCTTGCTCCGATACGCTCCCGCCCGTAATTTCAGATGGCAGAACGTCAGAGATAGCATTAAGCACCGTACCGAACTGGCCAGACTGGAGCATTGCCGCCAGCATGGGCGCTTTGCTTTCAGGGCCTGCGCCCTCGAACGGCGACTGCCAGTTTTGAGTCAGCTCAAGCGTGGCTTCGGAGATGGGGCCAAGCACATAGCTCGGCTCGGTCGGAACCTGTATGCGTTTCTTGTCGCACGCAAATAACTGCGCAATCAGCTTGGGGTTTAAGTTGCCCCATGTGACCTTTGCCGACTGGCCATTGACCAGGCTGCCGAAAAGCCCGCCCAGGAGCCCGCCCAACGGTCCCGACTGCGTTACCGCGCCGATAATTTCAGAGCCCAGGCTATCGGTAACGTCGGAGGCGACTTGCTGCGCACCACTGATTAAAGACGACGGCACGCCCACGTCCGAGGCAAAGCCCGCAAGTGACTTGCCTGCATCGCCCAAAGTAGAACGGGCTCCGTTTATGGCGGAACCCGTTGCACTTGTCACAGTGGTTGCAGCGCCCTTGATCGAATCAAAGACGCTCATGGCTTACAGCCCCATCTTGCGACGAATACGCATGCTCTTGGCACGCTTGAGCTTGGCAATGCTGGTGCGCGACTTCATAAGCATCTTACGCACGGCCACTTTCTGGCCAGCAGACAGGATCACCTTGCCCGATACGCGCTTATTGATCTTCACCTTCTTGCCATTGCGGATAGCAACGCGCTTCTTGTAGACCGCATCAAGCGCAGCTTCGTCGGAGCCGTCACCCATCACAAAGCTGGCAGGGTCGCTGCCGTCTTCGATAGCCGCCGCCACAAACTCTTGCACGCGCTCGCCCGCGTCGTTATCCCAATCGTCCAGCAGGGACACTAGGTCGTCATCTGCAACACCCATGCTTTCCAGCACGGTAGCCACGTCATCGACGATATCGGCCAGCTCCTCGGATTGCTCGTCGGTCAAGTCGTCCTCAACGTCATAGGGCAGCGCGCCAACGCACAGCGAAAGCAGGCGGTCGGCATAGCCTTCGCCCTGCTCCAGGTCGTCAGTCTCGGCCCACTGGTACACAATGGCAGCGGCGTCAATGGCAGACACGTCATCTAGCACGCCGTCAAACACGGTAACGCCGTCCAGCATAGTGACGCCGTCCAGGGCCTTATTGCCTTCGCCTTCGCCTTCGCCTTCGCCTTCGTCCTTGCCGTCTTTGCCTTCGTCAGCGGTAGTGCTGGCGGAGTCAAGTGCCTGCGTAGCGGCCTTGGCGGCCTCCAGTTCAGCCAGGCGGCGCGCGCGCGCCGCATCACGTACATACTGCATATACATTTTCTACTCCTTACTTGCTCAACGTCTGGCCGACCGTGATGATTCGCGCCACGCCGTTGTAGGAAATTTGGTAGCGAACATCCATTTTCTCTTTGGGATAGCGGGCGTTCGGCACAATCGTTGCGGTCCACGCAGAGCCTTTCAGGGCGTCAGAGGGAACAAACCACTCAGCCGCTTGAAGGGTCGGGAAAAGCGTCTCGATGTACGTTTTCATGTCTCTGAGCGCGACACTCATCGGCTTCTGCAAGCACTCCTTACCAAAGCTTGTAATAGCCGTATCCACGTCAGCAGACATCTCTGCGGTGCTAGCCAGCTTTTTATCGCCAGTAGTCAGCGCAGCAGCTACGGTCAGCGAGTCACGGAAGACGTACAGGCCGCCGTCGTTGTAAACCTCGTAGCACACAGGGTTCACGCCGACTTTCGCCAGGGCATCCAGCTGCGGGTCGGTCAGCTTGACGGTTTGGCGCATACCAGTTCGGCCAATCGGATATGCCTTGCCTGCAACCGGATAGTGCTTTGGCGCGACGTTGTTGGCGTCGGTCTGAGCGTTACGGGCGCAGCGCATGCCGATCTGTAGGCCAGACGCGCCGATGTATGCCTTACCGCCGTTAATCGGGTCATCCGAGACAACCGGCATCCAGTAGGCAACCGGATAATGCGTCGTCAGATTCAACGACTTCATGAACGCAACCACGCCTTCGACAGACAAGTCGCCAGGCACGTCGAAGGGGAACGGCTTGTTTACCTTGTAGGCAAAGTTCGCCATCTTCGAGATAAGTGCGGTATTGCGCGAACCGCCGACATGCAGATAGCCATAGCCGATATCGGTATCCCACAGCCGCTGAATGGCTGTGTCATAGTCCGCATTGGCGTAGGTAGTGCCGCCCTCGCTAAAGTAGTTCAGCGTGGCATAGCTCCACTTCTCGACGCCGTCGCTGTCCAGACCGTAGAACGGCGCAGCAGGGTCTACAGAGGTCTTGGCAACGCCGACTTCGACGAACTCGGTCAGACCGGAGACAATGGACGGCAGGTAGTAGGACATGCCGCTTTCGTCTTTGTCGGTCACGATCAACGAGCCTTGGAACTCGTCGAACAAGTCGTTACCGCTGGCAACGTCAATCAGCTTGAGCTTAATCTCGGAGCTGGCCACGGCTGCGCCATTGTCGTCGGTCTTTTCAACGGCATGAATGCCGATCTTGACGCCATCGTTAAAGCACTCCAGGTGCTTGACGCTAATCAGCGCCGTAGCAGGCAGCGTGTCAGCCACCGACCAGACAGGTGCGTCAGCAGTAGCCGGAACGGTCGCAACCATCAAGCTCAGCTTGGCAGCAGCAGGAACCAGACGAGAAACCACAGCCTGATATGCGCCAGCATCAAGGGCTTCATACAGTTGCACATGCGCTTCGTTCAGCGCACTGGCCAGGATGGATTGAGGCTGACCAATCATGCGCGCACGCACGGATTCGTCAATCAGAAATGCGCGATCAATCGCGCCGCGCTCGAAGCGACCGACCGTCGCGAAAATCTGGTCGGTATTCGATAAGACACCGCGATTCGTGGCGCCCACCAGGCTAAGCAGCTGGACACCCGACCGATACGTGATCTTATCGCGAGAGAATGCGATAGCAGTCATTTAACAGCCCCCTTGGGCAACTTCGTCGTAACACTGCCTATTTTCTCGCGCCCCAAAACGTCACCCACGGCGACTATTCCGAAAACTACGTGATGCAGCTGGTCGAAGTTCTGGCAGGTGTGAACTGCGCTTGCGCCAGGCTTGATTTCCAGCGTTGGAATGGCCTGCGCCAGTACCAATGCGTGCGGCAGCTCATGCGTGATGCAGACGTCTAGCGGGAACTCGCAGCCCTCAGACAAGCTGCGCGCCAGCGCCAGGGCATCCATGTTTTTGCCAAGCTCGATGGCCGTTACTTTGCTCATTGCGCAGCCATCCAATGCAGCCCTTCGCCTTCGTCCCAACGGAACAAGCCGCGCAGCTCGCTAATGTGGCCTTCACACGCGGCGCGGTGCTCGGCATCGCGAAAGACGACTAGGCGTTCCTCGCCTGGCTCAAGCGTAAAGCCCAGCGGGCGCAGGACTTTGGTCATAGGCGTGTGGTTGGCCAGAATTGCCGTCAGCGCGGCGGGTTCGTCGTCCTGGTCATTACCAGACGAGTCGCCTTGCTCGCCAGCTGCTGGCGTCTCGGGCGTCTCGCCTGGCTCGGGGGAATCGCCATCCTCAGAAGCAGGCGCGCCCGACTCAGGGGCCGGTACAGGGGTTCCTGCATCGGCTTGAGTCGGGTTTGCTTGCTCGGGAGCGGCGACAGTGGTGGTTTCTTCCGCTGTCTGCTCAGTAGGAGCAGACGCGGCAGCCTTAGCTTTCCGCGTCGTCATACCCTACTCCTTACGCCGCCTTGAACAGGCCGGTAACGTTGATGAGAGCCGCGCCGCACGCCGATGCCTGGTGCGGGTTGACGCTGGTGAAGTTACGGGCGTAGAGCGCCTGGCCGTAATTCATGTCCTGACCGAACGAAGTCGGCAGCACAGTCACAGGAACCGCGTCACCCATCACGAAACTGTTACGCGCCGGAGAGTTGGAGCGGCCCAAGCAGAGAATCTGCGACGTGCCAGCGGCCTCGTCTTCCACCAGTTCCCAAGGCGTGTAGTACACCTCGAAGCGACCAAACAGCTTGCCCAGGCGGTAGATGCCAGGAATAGCGGTCAGGCCGGACGGCGCGAACAGGTCGGACGGCAGGTTTTCAAACTGCGCCTTGACCAGCTTGCCGACGTAGAGGTGCGTAACGCCGCGATCCATTGTCAGCTCGGCCATCTTCTGGTCAACGATGCCCAGCACGGCAGGCAGGTCGGACCAGATTTGCGCGCGGGTCTTCTGCGACATCTGGTTGGTGTAGTCAAAGTCGAAGTCTTCAACGTTGACCGCCGCCAGTTCCAGCGCCTTACGCAGGATGGAGCGATGACGCTCGACAGTGACCTGGTTACGGGCCGCCAACAAGCTTTCGCCTTGCAGGTCCATCCCGATTTCATTCTGGTACTGCGTCTTGGAGTCAATTGTCTGAGTCAACAGACCGCGCCACGGTACAGCGTACAGGTTGTAGGTCTGGACTTGCGTCATAACCTTGGGCGTTACCGACGGATCGATTTCATAGTTAATGAAACCTTCCACGGTCACTTTCGTACCGGCTGGCAATGCAGGTGCGAAGTTCAGTACAACCGCGCCAGTGCCCAGGTTCACGCCGCCTGTGATGGCGTAAGATTCGCCTTTCAGGATGACGTTGCCAGAAATGGGGCTATTGACCGTGGCGGCGTTGGAGTTGGAGTTTTCGTAAGCGACAGGGAAGCCGTTTACATAAACGATTGTACGGTTACGCAGCAGCTTGACATTGGCCGCGCCGCCCTTGGTCAGTGACAGGCCAGCTGTACCGCTCAGACGGTCGGTTGCCAGCGCAACAGCCGCGCGACGCTCGGAGCTAAAGAACGTGCCGCCGATGTTAATGCCGTCCAGCGAGCCGCCTTGCGTGTAGTCGCCAGTGTTGGACGCGGACAGGTGCGAAACGATGCCCAGGATAGCTTGGTTGGAGCCGATGCCGGTGGGCAGGTAAGTCGCGGCAGGAAACGCCTCGGCGATAGCCGTCAGCAGGCCAATCTGAATATTCTCAGGCATGGCAGACTGCGGGTCGTGCGCAGCGGTGCTGCCGACGCCGTCAAGCAACAGCTCTTTTGCGCTCATGCCGTAGGCTTTAACCTGGTCAAGAGCCGCCTCGATCACGTCAGCGGTCGGCAGAACGCCGTGGCGCTTCTCGTGAGCGCGCATGCCTTGCAGAACGCTGTCAACGATCAGCTTGCCAGCTTTGCCGTCCAGCTTGCTGTCAAAGAAGTCCATCGTGCTTTTCAGGGAAGCAGGCATGCGTTCAGTGCTGGACTTGATAAACGAATCAACTGCACCGCCGCCATTTGCGCTGTCCAGTGCGACGCCGCCCTTCGTTTCGTGATAAAGCGAGTCGAAAGCTACTTCGGTATCGGCAGCCGACTCGTTTGCGTAGTTAGCGCGTGTAGTCATGGAAAACTCGTCTCATGAGTAATGAAAAGGTGCCCTCTAGGAGCTGGTGCTAACTGTAAGGGGGCTTGACAAGCCCCCTTTTTGGCACTTTCCCAACTACTCACGAAACGAGGTTTAAGCGGTCTTGCCTTACTTGTGAATCACGATCAGGCGAGCATTCGCGCCGGTCGTGGCCAGCAGCTTTTTATCCATGAACGTATTGGCACCCAGCTGCTCGACGTCTGCGCCGTGCTGGTCTAGCCACTCACGGAACTGCACGGCCTTGGCATCCTGGCCAATGAACACGCCTTCGCCCGCAATGGCCACCAGCCGCCCGCCAGGCTTAAGCATGCCGAACGCGCGCATGATGTGCGCGGCATCGCGGCGGTTGGAGAACGGTGGGTTCATGATAACGGCGTCATACTGCTTCTCAGGCGTGAAGCTATCGAAGTCATAATCGACAACGGTGTAGCCCTTGGCCGTGAGAATGTCGCGCAGCTGGCTGGATATCTCGATCACGTCCACGTTCGCGCCCAGCGCCTTGGCCGCGTCAGCCAGGTTGCCGTTACCGGCTGACGGCTCTAGCACGTCATCACCCTTCTTTATGCCCGCCAGGCGCGCCATACGCTCGGCCTCGGCCTTGGGCGTGGGGAAGAAGTCGATACCGACCTTTTGCCCAAGAATGGCCCGCTCAGCCTTGGCTATCGGGTCCTCAGCGCGTGCGCCTTCCGCAAATTGCAGGTACTCAGCCAGGGCCGCGCGCAACTCCTGGTTGGTTGTAATGCCGATACGGCTTAGCCGGTTCAGCCTGGCCAGGGTTTCGACCTTGTACCAGCCAAGCTCGGCATCAGCCTCCTTCTTGCCGACCATGTCGCACAGCTGCTTATAGGTCTCCCAATCAATCAGCCGTGCATAGCGGATCTTTTCCGCAAGCTTGGGCGCGCCGCGCTTGCCTTTAATCAGCTCCAAGAGCTTGGCGCGACTGGTGCCGCCCCCTTCCATCGTCGGCTCTGGCAGCTTGGCGTAAGCAACGTGAGCGAGGTTGTACGGCTCCTTTTCTACCTTGTGAGCCTCATAGGAACTCATGCCGTGCGTCTTGTCCCGATGCGCCTCGTCACGGGCATAGCGCAAGCGCTCCTGTAGGGCCTCAACAGCCGCTTTACTGTCTACGCCTGCCAGGTGCGGGGCCTTGCCCTGCTCGATAGCGTCTGCCAGGTTGTTAATGGTCAGGGCAATGGCGCGGTCTTTCTCGGCGCGCTCCATGATGCTAGCGGCCATGCTGGCTCGACGGTGCGTATTGGTTAGCCGGTCGGCATTGATTTCACTCTCAGCGCGGGCCAGCGTGCTGGCGGCGACCTGGCGCAGCTTGGCAACTTGCTCGGTCTTTTTGCGCTCGGCCCGCTCCTGCTCATTGGCCAGGCGGTCGGCTTCGGCTTGCTGGCGCTTGCGTTCGGCCTCGGCAGGGTCTACCGGCTCGGCGGGCGCAGTCTCGGCAGGCGCAACGCCCATCGACTCCAAGTGCTTTTCACGAATGAAATACCCGCCGTCCTTCTTGAACGTGTATTCATCGATAGCCTTGGCCTCGGCATAGCTCAGGTCCTTGCGCACAATGCCGCGCAGAGTCTTGCCGCGCCCTGTTACGTGCTCGATGACCTCATAGGCAGGCGTGCTGGTCTCGGGCTCGGGCTCAACCTCGGGCGTTGGAGCGGGCTCGTCGGTCTTTTCCTCTCTGCCAGGCCAAGGCAGCTTCTTGAGTTTGGCCGCCTCCTCATAGCCGCCAATGTTTGCTACGGCAGGGTTATAGAGCACAACCGTGATAGCGCCTGGTTGCAAAATCCAGCCTTCTGGCGAGTTGGGCTCAACGAACGCCACACCGTCATAACCGGCATCGACTACGCGCTGGCGCAGTTCGTTACCGTTAGTGATGTTTGTCACCAGCGCCAGCAAGTCTGCCGGTGCATCAGGGCCGGTTAAGTCGATCACGCGCGCTGCTGCGGACAGGGACACATCCAGGACGACACCGCCATCCTCTAAAATTCGCTCCTCCTCCGTGCCGCTGCCTTCCTCAATCTTGGTAAGCATCTTGACAGCAGACGCGCCCGCAAAGAATCGGGCATAGCCACGCTGGTCGGTCGTCAGGTAGAAGCCTGCACCCTGGTGGTCGAAGTTGCCGCCTTTGCGATGGCCTGTTTCGTACTGCGTAAACGGCAGGCCAGTGCCGTGATACAGCGGGCGCGGGGCGAATAGCGGGTACTCTGGCGCAGCTGTAGGTTCCTGGCTCTGCCGCCATTCGATATAGCGGTTTAGCTTGGCTCTAGTGTCGGCAGTCTGCCTTGCCCCTTCGGCGGCCACGGCTGGCGCAGTACGACGCCCGCCGTCGCTCATCTCGCGGCGGGCAGCGCGTTGCAGTGACTCTATATCTCCACCTAGCTTGTCACGCATAGCGATAAGCTCAGGCAAGCTTAAATGCTTCCAGCGAGCTTGCGACTCGGCAAGCTCGTCGCGGTTGGCCTTCTCGAATCGCTGCTCAGCCGTCAGGCGATCCTCCGGCCTGGCCTTCCAGTAGGCTTGCGTTGCGCGCTCGACCGCGTCGGCCTTAGAGTTGGCGGTAAAGAAGCCGCTAGCCTCTATGCTGTGCTTGTACTTCCAGGTATCGCCCCATTGTTTGAGCAAGTTCAAGTCGATCAGCTCGGCTTCGGAGACCTGTGCAGGCGTCTCCTTTTCTGCGCGCGCCTTGTCTTGCAGCTTGTACGTGACGGCCCAGGACAGGGCCTCAAGCTTCTTACGGCCTTTCTTGTCGTAGAGGTTAATGGTCGGCTGACCATTTTCCAGGTAGCGACCTTTCTCGTCTCGCGGGTTTAGGTGCTCGCGCTCAACCTGCTCGCGCAGCTGCTTAAGCTGGTCTAGTGAGTAGTCCGAAAGCTTGACGGCGTCCCAGCCAAAGTTTTTAAGCCGCTCCGGCTCAGGCTCAACCGGCTTAGGAGCCTGGCCACCCAGCTGCTGTATCAGCATTGTGATACGGCGGGCGATCCCGACACGCGCCAGCGCGGAAGCCCCGCTAAGGGCCTCCTTCTCTTTGGCAAGCTCAGCAGACAGACGAATCCGCTGCATTACAGATAGGTCTGTCATTCCATGTCCTCCAGTATCTCGGAGACACGAGCGACAATCTCGTCCTCCTCCTCGGGCGAGTCAAAAAAGCAAATAGGGATTAGCTCCATGACGCGCTGCGCCATGCGGGTACGGTCTGCGCCAGGGCTCGATTCGCGCAGGTTGCGCAGCACGTTGGCCAGCTCCTGGTTGGGCTCCATTGCGCCGAAAATTGAATCCAGTAGCGCAGGGTTGGCGCTGGCCTTCTCGAATACCTGCTCCGAACGGATGGCGTCGAAAAAGGCGTCGAACGCCTCATTGATGCGCGTTCGCTCCTCGCCCTCGGGATAGGGGTTCCACTGGATGCCCAGCAGCGCATCGTAGTGGTACTTGTTATCGGCGTAGATGCTCAGGTAGTCGTTTTTGCGGCCATCCTTGGCTAGCTTGTCCTCCAGATAGCTCTGGAAGGCCCGCGCGGCCAACTCGTGAGGCTCTGACCAGTATTTACCCTCTGAGCCGCCATCCAGGCGGACGGCCTCATAATAAAAGCTCGATACAGGGCGTCCGGTTTTGACCTGCACGTAATCTTCGCCATCGGGCGCGTAGTAGGCAGCGGCCAGCGTCACCCAGGCTTTGCAGTTGGCAATAGAGCGCTTGTCGTTGCGGTCCATGAAGTAGTCACGGATACCCTTGATAGCGGCCTCTGCATTGCCTGCATTCTTGATCGTGCGGGCCAGGCCGTTTGGGCTATACCCGTCAACGTTGTGCCTGGCGCGGGCGCGGTCCTTTTCCGTCACCTTGAACGTTTCTGTTAGGCGCTTATCACCACTGCGGAAGACGCCGCTTAACCGAATCATGGCATCCTGCACCACGCCTGGCGGTAAAGCGGACGGGTTAGCGCTGGCATAGTTGCGCGCCGGTCCCGCCTGGCCGGTCATCAGCTCCGCCAGCATGTCGTCGATGGCGTGGAAATACTCGTGGCCCAGCGCTCCGCCGCCGCCCATCTTCGTCAGGTTGATAACGCGGTGTACCGACTCATAGTGCGCCCGCGCTGCGCCGCCAAAGCCTGCGTTACCCTGCCCGCGCGCGCCGAATGCCATTGCCAGGCGACCGCCCAGGCCCACAGCCTTGGCATCGATGCCCAGGATATCGGACAGGTCAAGCATGGCCGCTGCGGTTTGCTCAGTGTGGAATTTGGCGCTATTGGGGTCTTTCTGCACCCAATTGCCGGTCTGCACGTCGCGGAAGTTGAGCAGGTCCTTAAGCGCGAAGGTTGAATCGACACTGACCTGGCGGCCACCGATACGCTCGTAACGCTCGGCAACCTTGAGCTGGAAATTGATCTCCTGGCGCTTGGCCCGCTTAACGACGGTGCGCTCCTTTTCCGACCAGCTCCAGTCAGTGATTTTCCCGTTCTTGGCGCGGGTCACATGACTGGCGAACGCATCAGAGCCCTTGTAACTGCGCCAATGCAGCAGCCCGAAAAAGCGCTCGCCAAAGGTCAGCCATCCGCGCGTAAGCTCGGATTCAAGAATGTTGCGGGTCTTGGCCGCCTCGGTAATGGCGCGCTGCTGCCGGTACAGGTCCTGTATCTGCCCATTGATTCCGCCAGAGAGGCGAATCGACCGGCCATTCTCGTCAGCCTTGGTCTCGTAAACATCCTTGTATTCAGGGTTAGCTTTATCCCAATCGATCAGCGCGTTTGTAGCGGCTTCAACAGCAGGCGTCAGCTTGTCGATATTGGCTTGCAGCTCGGGGTCTGGCTTCCACTTGCGACGAATGCGCGAATCCTGCTGGCGCTGGTACTCCCACAGGTCGCCGCGCACAGTGCTTAGGGCGTTTTCCAATACCGCTCGATCAGCCTTGAGCGCGCGCAGCTTCGCCGAAAGCGCGCCTATCTGGTCTTGTAGCGCCCGATAGTCGTCCGACTCCTCGGCATTGAGCTGCACACCCGAAAGCTCGTCCTTGATCTCCTCCAGCACGTCGGTAACTTCGCCAGGCGTGCGGCAGGTCTCCAGGCGGTCACGGATCGTCTGCAAGGCCGTGGCGTAGTCCTTGCGGGCGCGCGGCGTGTCAGCGCTTGGCTGCGGCGCGATAGAGGCATAGATACGGTCAATCAGGAACCCAGCAGCAGGGTCCATGCCGTCAGTCTTAAGCGCCTCCCAATCGACCTGCCCGAATAGGTTGCTTTTTACAATCAGCTCGGTCGCCAGGCGCGGGTTTTGCTCGATAGCAGACCAGTCCAGGTCGGTCGCCAGCAGGCGAGCACCAGAGTCGCGCGCGGCCCGAATTTGGTCCTGCGCAAGCTCCTTGCGGCTGGCAGCGATATAGCCGGTATCACGATAGCGGTAGTTAGGGGCGCTAGGGTCGTCAGATAAGCCGTCGTCCTCGACGTCTGCCGCTGGCGCATTCATGCCCAGGCGCTCCATAAGCTCGACCGCATCACGAGAGACGCGCACGCGCTCCAGTGGCTTCAAGTCGCTATTGAGCTGCTTGGTCTTGGCGGCAAGCGCGCCGTTAATGCGCACCCGCTCAAGCGGCGTTATCGCCGCGTCTAAGATAAACATAGGGAGTAATCGCCACGTTAAACAGTGGCTCATACTCCCCTAGTTAAAGACTGCCTTTCGGCGAGGCTTTCCGGCGCTACGCCGTCTTGGTCAGGTCCGACAAGGTGCGGTCGTACAGCTCGCTCGTCATGCTAATTGTAGTCTCTGCATCCGGCATGACGGAGATTCCGTAGCGGTCGGCTTCGATCAGGGTCAGCAGGTCTACCGGCTGGACATTTTCAGCCGATAGCAGTCGCCCAAACCGGCCCGTTTGCACGGTCATGTCCAGGTAGTCGGCAAAATAGTCAATGGCAGACTGCTTGCCCGAATACTCGACCGGCGCGCTTTCATCCTCGGCCCACTGCGCGCAAGCGACGCCGTAGGGGGTCAAAATATCGTACTTCGTCATTCATTTTCTCCCCGTTCTTGGCGCAGGTATTTGGCCAGCGACGTAATGCTTTTACGCGGATTGCGCACACCGTCGCCTACAAAGAGCGCTTGGTACGCATTATAGGGCGTCAGGCCCATGTTACGGCAGTAGCAGATTAGCACCTTGACCATATCAAGCGAATCGTGAATCGTTGCGCGCATTGGCGAAGAATCGTTATTGAATGGCATATGCAGCACCATATAGCCCTTGCTTGCTCGCTTGGTAGCCTCGTTGCGGAACGATCCTGAAAACACCCTATAGTCGCCGCTCTCACCCACAAACGTAGCGCGCGACTTCTCGCCCAGCACGGTACGCTTGAGGTAGTAAGTGATGCTCCCGTAGTCCTCCTGCATAACGTCCCACCAGTCGGTTTTATCAAGCGTCACCTCGGCGGCCACGTACTTGATATCCTTGGTAATCTGCTTTTCAAGTCTTGCAGCCTCCCTGGCTTCTTCGGCGGCCTTTTCGCGCAGGGCCTTAACATGCTCCTCCTGGTAGTCGCGCCTGGCCTGCATGACGGGCGTCAGCTCGCTGGTGAGATAGCCCGATACCAGCGCGAACATTTCAGGGTCTAGCGCTGCAAGCTTGGCGGCATCGGTCGGCGTGGCCAGCATCTCAATGCCCATCGAAAAGACTTCGGTAAGTCCGCCAGGGTAGATTTTGCCGATATAGGGATGCAGGAAACTATCCTTGTACGCGATTTCGTCCGCATTGAACTGGTCTGTGTTCATTAGGGAGTTAATCGTGTAACGGGTCGTGCTCTCGCGGCGCTTGACTAGAAAGCCATTAGCAGCGGCCATTGCGATAGGGTCGGATTCGATCAGGTGAGAAAGCTCATGGAACAGGGTTTTGCGGTCAAAGCGCGCGCCTACGTTAATGCGCTTCTCGCCTGCCAGCGACTCTATATTCTCGGCATGGGCGCGGGCATCCGAAAATATAAACGTGACCGCTGAAACCTTGCCGCCAGTGAGCCGGTAATAGTCCGCCATGTCCGCAAGAAACGCCTCCCTTGCGTACCCCGCCCGACTCATGGCGTCGGCGGCGGCCTTCTCAATCACCTGGCTGGCTGCCCAGCTCTCGGCCTGTGCCTGCGTGACCGGAGAGGCCGCTCTAATCGCGTCCAGGACGTGTTCACCCTCCGACGCTACCTGGTCACGCGCCTGGCGCTTGTAATCCTCCAGAGTCGCGCCGTAGGCGTCCCACTGCGCTTTCATCTCGTCATGGTCGGCGCGGTAGCGGTCCTCATGGGCCTGGCGCTGCTCAATGATCTTAGCAATAAGCGCTTTGCTTGCCTCACTGCCGTCATGCTCCCTTAGCAGGCGGCGGTGCTCCTCCAGTAAGGCTGCCGACTCCTCTTTAAAGTTCGCATTGCGGGCCTTGATGGCCTCATACAGGCGCATGTACTCAGGGTCAGCCATTGGGCTCTTTTGCATACGCGCCAGGGCATCATTGATCTGACCGGCCACCGCCTCGCTGTGAACGCCCGTTATCACGCCACGGCCTGCATACTCGTTATAGGCCGCCTCATAGAGCGCATCGCGCGCGCCTGGCTCCTTGACTGCCTGGCGCGCAATAGCTGCCGCCTGCGTGGCCGCCTCACTCGCGCCAAGGTATGACGCCATGTTAGCCAGGTTATGGGCCTCAAACGGCACCAGGGCGCTTGGCAGCTCATGCAGACCGCTGGCAAGGTACGCTTCAAGGCTGGCGCGTGCCGTTTCCTTGTCGCCATAGGGTAGCGTGACCGTAGCAGGCGGCGCGCCTGCCGATACGCCAAGCTTGTCCAGCAAGGCAACCGCTTCACGCGCCAGGCGTAGGCGCTCCAGAGCCTTGAGTTGCCCCTTAAGCAGCATCGCAAGCTTTGCCAGTGCGCCGCCAATCTTTACCCGCTCGCGCGGCGAAACTGAATCCAGTAGATACATAGAGTAATGGCCAGGTTAATCAATGGCTCATCATCCACCAGGCTGTGCAAGTGGCTTGCGTTCACTTTCCGGCAGGCAAAAAAAAGGCCCGCCATACAGCGAGCCTTTAATGTTTGGCTTTCCTTAGCCCGTCACCAGTGAGCCATTAACGCCCGCTGGAAATTACAGCGCTGCCTTGGCAGCTGCTACAACGGCGTCAGAATACGCCATTGCAGCTTGTTCGAACAGCGATTCTAGCTCGGAGTCGCCGCCCTCCCCTAAACCGAACTCACTAGCGATAGCCTCCAGGCGGTCAGCCAATGCGGTATCCATAAAGTCTACCTGGCCATCAATCACGCTTTGCAGGTAGGCGCGCGCCTCGCCAGTGCGGTCGTCTTGCTCGTTCACAGTATTGTCCTCGGGTTCGGCAGCGGGCTCAGGTTGTGGTGCTGGCGCGGGCTCAGGCTCAGGCTCGGCAGGCTTGGCCAGAATTTCGATAACGCCCTCAGCATTGGTGCCCTTCGTCCACTCCTGCGTCATGACAAAGGCATTAGCCATCACAATCGCGTCGGCGTCGCTTTCGGTAATGTCCAGCTTTTCAGCCAGGCCGCTGATAATCGCCGCTTGCCAGTCGCTATGGGTCCGCTCGTCGGTCTTTTTAGCCTTGTCGCCCTCTACTCCATCGGGGCGCAGCGGCTCGATAATTGGAACGTCAGACTGCATGCGCATACCCATTACCAGTTGCCGCACCTTGCCGTCGTCAGATTCTGCATAAATTTGACCATCACGGCCCGAATTTGCTACGCAGGTCATCTTGAACGAGGCATAGCCAAGCTTTTGGAATGCGACCGCCATGTCTAGCAGATAGCTGGCATTAATGAACGCAAACCTATCGCCAATCTCGACACGCACGCCCATGAACTTAAGCACGGTTACATAGCGTAGGGCCTTCAAGGCCGCGCGAGCATAGGCCGCCACGCGCTTAGACGTAAATCGGCGCAGCTCACCACTGCGAACAGACGTCGGCATGACGCGCGACCAATCAGGATAGCGGCCTTCGATCCAATTGCCTTTCTCGTCAACAACGGTATAGCCCATCTGTTTGGCTACTTCCGACTTTTTCGGAACGCCAGCCAAGTCCACATCGCTAATCACCATCATCCGATGACCGTCAGTAGATACGATCAGCTTGCCCGCCTCGTCAACGTGTACGCCGTTCAGGTAGGAGCGAATGTCTTTCTTGGCCGCTGTATCAAATGCGACCTTGAAGCGGTCAGCAGGACTCTTGGCCTCTTTAACATTCTTCTCGATAGGCGTAAGGGCTAGATTTGTAATGCCCTCTATTTCAATCACGTTGCGACTGCCCTTAGCGCCTGCTGGCGGAAGCGGCTGCTTGGACAGGTCCCCCTCAAGAAAGGCTCGCGCAGCGGCCTGGTAGTCCACTGGATTTTCACCGTTCGGCTGGAAGCTGCCTGCCTTGAAGCGGCGGAGCGTGGCAGCAGCGTCATCATTGAGATTGCCAGCCTCAATACTGCCGATCTGACTAGGCTTAATATTGAACAGGCGGTAAAAATCATTAGCCCACGGCTGGCCCGAAAGGTCTAGCGCGCCAGTTTTGACCGCGCCCACCATCATAACGTCAGTTTTGACAATAGCGTCATCACTCACTTGTTCGCGGTACAGCTCGCGCGCAGCTACAGCCAGCTCAGTCTTGGCCTTCTCGCGGGAGGAATTGAGCGTGCCCGTCAGCAGCTCCATAGCCTTGGTGCGGTCTTTCAGAATCTCATCACCCAGGCGAGCAATAAGCATGTCGCGTGTTACAACCTGGCTGCCTGCCTTGAGGCTATTGAGCACCCGGTAGTTCTCGACTGTTTCATCGACCTGCGCCAGCTGCTCGGGCGTCAAGTTGAGCGGATTAGATTCGTCCACAGCAGGCGGGGTCTCGGCTTCCGGCTCTGGCTGCGGCTCCGTCTCGCTGCCTCGCTTCGTAACGATGGCCTCCAACGCTTTATCGACCATCACCTTAATGGCCTCCTCGTCGGAACCCTGGCGCGGAACAGTACCCATTGAATCCTGGCCTTTCTCCTCCAAGACAAAACCCGCAAATGACTTGCCATTGCCCGACAAGCGAACTCGAATACCCAGGCCGTCTGCCGCAACGGCTCCGAAGTCGGTCACGTCACTAAACAGAGTCTTATACTCTTGAGGAATCAAGCGGCGAGCGATATCGGCAATCGTCTCAGGGTTGCGCGCGACAGAAGCCTGGTGACTATCAATCATCTGCTGCTTAATGGCGTCGCGATTCTGCAAGGTCGCAGGAAGGGCCTGCTCCAGCTCGGACACAAAGGATTCGAGCGGGACGCGCGAAGAATCTGACACTCCATACTTTTGAGCAAGGTTTGCAAGAAATACAGCAACATCAAAGTCGGCCACCGGCTCAGGGTGCTCGGTTGCGCCTTGCTCACTGCCAGGCTGCGGCGGCTGAATAGCACGTTTGGCGGCCACCTTGGCTTCCAGGTCCTCGATTTCAGCATCCAGGGCGCGCAAAGTGTCCTCGTGCTGAGCAATCACGGTCTTGTTCGATTCAATGCTGGCCAGTCGCTCGGCGCGGGCCGTGTTGGCCTTGGCGAACTTGTCGCTATTCTTCTCGGCCAGCTTCATGACGCGGCGCGCCACTTCGCGCGGATTCAGGTCGCGGCCATTCTCGGGCGCAACCAGAATCGTGATATCACGCTTGTTTAGCAGCCACTTCCAGCTCACCAGCTCGTCGGTTGGTAGAATCTTGTTCGGCGTAGAGTCAGGGTTATGGAAGAAGATAGCCACGGTCTGGCCGTCGGACAGCTCAAACACCGCGCAAATGTTGGTTGTGCCTTTCTGACGGAATGGCCCAGTAATTTGCAGGCTGACCGGCTTAACCTTCTCGCCGACGCCTTCCATTACGCGCTGTATCTGCTCCATTTTGGTTTGCAACTTGGCGCTAACGACAACCAGAGCGTCAAGCGCAACCACGCCTTCGCTATCCTCCAGAATGTCAGCCACGCTGACCGCATCCAGCAGCAGCCCTTCGGTGTCCTCGCGGCGCAGACCATACAGCAAGGTCGCAAGGCTCGTGCTAACCGGCTCGGCGGCACTGTCCCAAATAATGTTTGTCATGTTTTCGTCTTCGCTATCGTAGGGTAAAGCCTTGCTCGTGAAAGGCTTGCTTGTGTCGCCAAACTTGAGCCACCAGCAGAACTGCGCAACCGTTGCATTCACGATGGAGCCCAGGCCCGTCCAGCCGCGCTGGTATGAGTTCATGTATGCCGTGCGCGCGCTTTCCTCGTCAGCAAACGCCAGCATGACCTTGTGTTCATCAAAGGAGCCGTCTTTGCCGTTCTGATTCACGACAAACACGCGATTAGATTCAGGGACCGGCCCGACATAGCAGTCCACGTCGTCGCCGTCAGCGCCGACATAGCCTGAGATATAGCCATAGTGGGCCTGGCAGATAACCGACCAGGGCGCACCGTCCGTTTTGCCGATGCGACGCTGGCCCTGCGGCGTCTCAATCGCAATATCCAGGCCGTACAGAGACACGCGCCCTTTTTTGTAGGTGCCCGCGACGGTCTGAGCTAACGACGGCTGCGCGGTCCCATTGATGCCAAAGGCACCGGAGTTTGCAGCAGATTGGATAGAGCTATAGGTATCGTTCATGCCGCCAGATTAGCGGCGTTTTGAGCCCTTCTTTTTGGCGCTTTCCGACACGGCCAGCCATCCGGCAAAAAGCGGGGTCATGCCCTTGGCATCATCGTTTCCAAGGTCGTCCAGAAGCTCGCTAAGCGTGGGGTTAAGCTCGCCCAGCAGCATCGCGCGGGGCGTATCAATCGTGCTATGTACACGCGCTAGATTTCCGTGGGCATCGACGCATAAGAGCCAGGCGCGAAGCGTCCAGCGACGGCGCTTTCTCTTGCATTCCTCTCGGGTTGTGTTGCGGTAGCTCAGGCCCTGGCGGAACTGGCTATGAAAGCGGACAGCGACAAGCATGGGGGCTCACAGGTCAGGTAATGCGCTCGATACTCAGCACGGCCCAGGGTATCAACCCGCTGGCGCGCGCCTTCTTCTGCACTTCGATAGTGGCGAGCAATTCGCTCATGGTCGGGTAAGTGTCCACGAATCTGATAGGTAGTCCGCCATCAGGCTTCCGAACGGAAAGCGTCACGCGAATGCTTGGACCTGGCTGATACGCTGGCTTCTTCTTGACGGGCACTGAAATACCCAGCGCCTCCCTAAACTCATGTTCGGTAAGCATGTAATTCCCACTTCGGCCAATAGCGTGCTACCTATCAGCATAGACGGAATATCCATGAAAGATGTAGCTACAGAAACAAACAAGGCTGCACGCCTGCAAAAAATACAGGTCAGTATTGGCGGCTACCAGGGCAGGCCGGTCACGCTGCTATGCGCGCTCGATGACTCCACCAACGTGCTGACCATTGCAGCCGAAAGCCCGATTTTGACCGAGCGCAAGGAAGGCTTTGCGGTTGTGACGAATCAGGATACGGACTCGTTTGACATGAAATTCACAGACGACTTGATTCGTGACGCCATCACGTCGTATTACGCCCGCTCCAGCCAGGAAACGCTAGCTGTGCTGGATGCCCTGGCGCGCTTCTCGCCCGATAACGCCATCACTAAGGATAGCTTTGACGAACGCGGCCCGCGCTACCGTATCAGCCCCGACATTCAGAACGGGCAGCTGGCGATACTGGCGGCCTGCGCGTTTGCCGACCGGCAGCAGCCCATGAACGCCATCACCAGCATGGCCAGCGAACTCATGCAGCTGTACCAGGCATACACGTTCTAATCGGCACAAAAAAGCCCGCACCTGGCGGGCTTCTCTTACGCTTCGTCGAACAGTGTGCCCGTCACCTTGACCGGCTCACCTTCGGGCTCATCCGCGCTATCAAACAGCGGCTCCGTCACGTCATCTTCGAACGGCTCGCGGTCTTCGTCTTCCTCCTCCTCCTCGGCAGTACCTTGCACCGAGTCTAACGCCTGCTCGCCAAGCTCTGCCTTAAGCTCATCGCGGCGCGTCGTGGCCTCCTCGATCTGCTTGGCCAGCTGCTCGATGCGCTCGGCTTGGGCATGCTCGATCTTGGGCGCAGCGGACTTGATGCCTTTGGGTATTTCGACCGCCTTACGCGCGAGCTGCTTTTGAAACTTGGCTTGATTGGCCTTAGCAGCAGCGGCAATTTCTGCTAGCGCCTTGGTAGCATCCTGCTGGTGGATTGGTAGCACGTTGCCGTTCAGTAGCACGCGGAATACGTCGCCGGTCAGCTTGACCATTAGCGTGACGGTCTGCCCGCTAGCCAGCGTCAGCATGGCCTGCCGGTAGCCTACGCCCGCCGTGCGCTTGGGCTTAAGGTCATAGCTGCTTGATACAACCGGCTGACCTGCGCGCAGCATGATCTGAGAGACTTTCTTGAGCGAGCGCTTAGCGTCCGACTCGTTGTCAAAGTCGAAAAGTATGTTGTCTGCCATAACAATGGTCTCGTGAATTTCGCCTATTGTGCCCGCACCAGGCAAAGGGCCTGGCAGGGGCTTTCCGGTTACGCTTGTGCTGCCGACGTTGGCGGGCCGTCGTGCTCGGTGTGGTGGTGCTCTTGAACGCCAATGCCGTCGCTCGTGATATCGCCGCCGGTTTGCGTAAGCGGGCCGTTCATTGTGTTAGCGCTGGCCACCTGCGCAATCGACTCGGGCGTCAGCTCGAACGTTGAGCCGCCCACTTCCAGGCGAATCGACTTGCCCGCTTTTAGCACAATGGTTTCGTCGGCAATGATCGTGAAGTTCTCGTGCTCCCAATGGCGCGTGCCAATCATGTTCGAGAGGTTGCGTGATCGAAAGCCGGTAATGATTGGGTAACGCGGATCGCCCGCTAGAAAGTCAATCCAGATAGGATCGCCAGGCAGGATACGGATTTCGGTATCAGGGCTTCGGTCGCCCAGGCTCTGCTCAATCTCGGCAATCAAGTGCGAGCCTGCGCCGTCCGTTAGGCCCTCGGCGACTATCTCGCAGGTACGCGCGTCTCGATCATAGGAAACCACTACAGCAGGCCAGCGGCTCATACCGAAAGGTCTCCTACCCAAAAACGCGATACGTTGTCCTGCATCCCGCCGTTGCGCTGGCGGTCACGATGCGCAGCTGTAATGACCAGCTGACTTACACCGCCTATCGTAATGATATCGCCCGCTCTTACGTGCGGCGCAGGGCTTGAATCGATCACGCGCCGCGTCACCAGTACCTTGGATAGGTTTTGCAGCGTTCGCGCGTCCTGACGCGGAATAAAGCGCGTGCGGCGGGACGTTCCATAGTTGCCCTTCACTATGCTGCCATCCGGCGCAATGGAAAAGCCCATTGCTATCTCGTGGCGCTCCAGCAGCTCGCTATTGAGCGCGGCGCTCGAATCGCCCTGGCCAATGGTATGGACAGGCTTTTGCGCCATCAGCACGTTAAGCCGCTCGATAGATAGCTTGCCCTCGCGCATGACCAGCGCTGCGCCCTCCTCTTGTAGTGCCAGCGCAATGGCCACGCTTGGTACATCGCCGACCAGTGAAGCGAAACGGGTCACATTGAAGTCATTACCAATCGCCACGCGCGCACCACACGCCAGATACAGCGACGCCAGCGACTCGTTATGCCCGATAACCGCGCGCGCCGTCGGCTCCGCAAGTGACTTGCAGCTGGCCAGAAACGCTGTGTACTTGATGGCTTGCACAGGCGTTTCGCCCTGAATGACGCCGGTCGGCGCGGATCGCTCGCGCTTCACAATGCTGTATTCCAGGTGCTCGCGGCCCGCCCATACCGACGCGCCAGCGCTAAGCTTCGACTCCAGGTCGCCACGCAGCTGCACCGTAAATTCAAGGGTACGCGGAACCGGCGCAAGGTCGCTGCGCTGGATCGTGTCCAGCACCAGGTCGCCTGGCACCTGGTTGCCGGTCTTCGACAGATACAGAATCACGGCGCAGGGCTCCGGTCGATACCGTCGTCGGTTACGCCCATCTGATCGCGCACGTTCTCGTCTACCACGTCCACGCTTGTGACGCGCGGGTAGCCTGGCGGGTTATTGCTCGAACCGTCGTTAGGCTCGCCTGGTTTGGGCGCATCGAAAAACGGCGTTGTTACTTTGAGCGTGATATCGCAGACCAGGGCCGTCATGTTCTTGGATTCCCCTGCCGTCATAAACTGGACGTCAGGGTTTTCGATCTGAATGGGCACCTCAATCGTGTACTGGCCGAACGTGTGCGTAGCCATAAACGTGCGGTTGTCTTGATTGCCCAGGTAATTGGACAGCTGCGCCGCAATAGACGATGCGCTCCAGCGCTCGGGCGCAAGTATCACGAACTGCGCACGAACGTCGTGCATCGCCTGGCGCATGCCGTACATGGACGCATTGCGCTCGCGGGTAAATGCAATCATCTGGCGCGGTATCTGCCGACCGCCCCAATCGCCCAGCGTATTAACAAAGTCTCGGGAGGTTGCCACAAACATGACCGGCAGCTTTGAATTGCTGCCATGTGGCCCTTGTTGGTCACGTTGGTAGGCTTCGAGCATGGCATTGACGTCGTCAATCATGCGGCCCGACGCGACCTTGATCGCCTTGGCTGCACCGCGCGCGGCAAACTCCGTAACTGCGGGCGTGTCGCCATACAGCTCGGAGTTATACCACTTGGCGATAAATCGGTTTAATGCCTCGGCGTGAGGCATCATTTCACCGTATTGGCTCATTACTCTGGCTCGCAAGAATCGATATCTTGCGACGGTACAGGACTAAACGCAGGCCGCCTGCGCACGCTTTCCGAGGTAACGGTAGGATGCGCCTGCATCCACAAATGGAGCGGCGTCAGCCTCCATATCTGATCCTCACGAAACAGTGGCCACTGCGCTTGCGAGAAGCACCAGGCTACCAGCTCAGAGCAAAACCACTTGTCATCGGTTGACCAGTCACGAAAGCGTGTGACAAGGCCCAGGATGCCTAGGAAGTCATAAGGCTTGCCCAGCTGCGTATACGCCATCGTCAGCACGCGGCGGGCATCAGGGCACGGTACGCGCACAAAGGCATAGCTGCTGACGCTGCGCAGCCGGTCCTCCAGCTTATCGATACGCACGCCGCCTGGCAGCGCTCCGATGACGTTGGGGCCGTCCACAAACTCCACATGCGACCAAGGCGAGCCGTTAAACAAGCGGATCGCCAGGCTATGAGGCGTCGCGGTGCGGCTATACAGCAGTACGACGCTTTCCATGTTAGTCGGCCTCGGCGTGCATCTGGTAACGCAGCGTAAATGCCTTGTCCAGGTCGTCGGCGTCCTGCACCTCTCTGGCGTGCCGTGGCTCAACCTTATAGCCAATGCGCGCCTGGTTGACCGTGCCGTCACTGTTAAGCGTGACGCTGCGGTAGCCGTAGTACACGCGGCCCGTTGTTCGGTCCTTGGCCCTTACGAAGTACCAGCCTTCGGCTACCGGCGCTTTGTCCGTAATGGATTCAGCAGAGCCCCACCAGTCAATGTCGCAGTCATTCGGGAAGCAGGCCAGCAGGCGGCTTGAGCGCTTGGCCCAATTGAACGGGTTGCGGCACAGCCATAGGTAGATAAACCAGCGCTTGCGCTCGCGGCCCTTATCACGCGCCGACGTCTTGCCCGACGGCTCGCCTAACAGGCCGTCCTCATAGTTGTTCCAGGGCCGTAGCAGCGCGTAGGGGCTATTCCAATACTCCCACCAGCCAGACGCCCCAAGGTCTAGGTACTTCTGGCTATGACGAGCGTTCAGGGCCTTTCCTTGCGGATGCTTGGAGCTGGCGCGACCTGTCAGCGCTACCAGTGGCCCCATCGGGAAATAGGTCAGGAGGGTGCCTGTAATAACAATCAGGCTGATTAGAAACCACTGCCAGAAGGCGGCAAGGCGGTATTTTAGCGGGATATCCGAAAACGACATAAAGCGACTCCAGTTAAATGAGTCGCCCTATGTTGAGCCCAACGGAAAGACCGATTGCGCCGGTATTTCCGAGGGATACGCTTACATCCAGAAGGCCGGTTTTAGCGGCCTCCTCTCAGACAGCAGGGGTCTGCCATACAATGGCGGACACGTCCTCCAACGTTGTGGCCGCCTTGGCCTTTTTCACAAGCGCGTCTTTAGTGCCGATATAGGTAAGCTTGATCTTGGTAAATCGCACTCCTACTTTTTGAATCTGCGCAGCAGTATGCGCGACCGCATCCCACTCACCGCTACTATTGGCGCACTTGAATGGCGTCGTCCAGTCCTCGGACTGACCATCCTCCAGCTGGGAGAGCTGAATAGAGCCGGTCAGATTAAGCTGGTCCTCAACCAGCGACGGGTAGGTATAGACAGCGCCCAGCGCATCACAGGTAAAGCCGCCTGTAATGGCCGCTGCGCACGCTGCCGTCAGCTCAGCCACCTTGGCATCTATCGCAAGCTTGAGCGGAAGCGTTGCAGCAGCCTCTGAAAGCTCGGCAACGGTCGGCTGCGGCACGCCCTCAAGGGCCCATTCAGAAATGTAGTCGCCTCGATCATCAGCATCATTGCGCAACTGCCAGGAGGTTTTCGGGTTAGCCGCCGGAAACAGCGCAACCAGGATTTCATGCAAGGTCATTATTGAACTCTCCGACCGCTAAACCAGGACAGCGAACCGTCCGCATACGTGCTATCCGCTACGTTGCTAAAGTAATAAACGGCAATCTTGTCGCCCGCACTGAGCGACAGCGCGCCGCTATGACCACCGAGCGAAGTATTCCCTATCGACGACGAGCTTTCGCCTAGACGGGCGCGCTGGACGCCGTTGATATAGAGGTCTAGCGCGCGCGCAGCCACTGAGCCGGTACTGCCATGAACTTCCGCGCTAAACTCGTAGATTCCAGGGTACTTAACCGTGAACTGGCCGGTAGCAAGGTCGAACTCCTCCAGCTGATCCAGTGTTTTTGCACCAAAAACCACTCGCGTATAGGTCTGCGCGGCAATGGCCTGAGATGCAGACACAGCAGCGCGAAAGGCCGACAGGCGCGACTTACTACGCTGGTCGATATCCCAGGTGCCGCCAATGGCAAACCAGTTCACGCCATCGGTATTCGTGAAAATGACGCTCTCGCCAGGGTTTAGCGTCATCGCCGTGGCTCGACCGGCAGTGCCCGCCGACATGAAGTTCTGGCCCTGCACCTTAAAGTTAATCGCGTAAAAGGTATTACTGAAAAAGGCCAGCGTTGCGCCAAGCACCTGACCGGCAGGCGGCATCGTAATAGTAATAACCTTGGACGCGGCCAACTGGAAAACCTTGCCCAGGTCATCGGCGGTCAATACCGTGTCCTCAGACAGCTGTGAGCTATCCTTAAAATTGCCTGCCTGGCGCATGACGAACGCGGTGTCTGCCAGCAATTTCGAGTTATTACCGCGCGCAGGCGTAGTGGCGCGCGTTGGGTTATCCATAAAGTCACGGACAGCCTTGTCCGTGTTACCCATGTCGAATGAACGAGTCATGCTTGCACCTCACTCCAGACTACTGCGGCCAGCTCATTGAGCGTTGTAGCCGCCTTGGCTTTTTCCACGAGGTCGTCTTTTGCATCGATTAGCGTTTGCTTAATCAGGGCAAACGTGACGCCTACCTTTTGCAGCTGCTCCAGCGTATGCGGGCGCTTGGCCCACACGCCCGCACGGTCAGCACACTTAAAGGTCGTACTGGTTGTCGGGGAAATGGACAGCATCTGAATAACGCCGGTTAGGTTTAGCTGGTCCTCGATCTTTGACGGGTAGCTGTAGGTCTCCCCAAGCGCGTCACTCTCAAAGCCCGCCACGATAGCGGCGGCGCAGGCGTCGTTCAGCTCGGCTACTTTGGCCTCCAGCGCAGCAGGCAACAGGTCGGCATCGGTTGTCGCCGTGACCTTGCCCTTGACCAGGCGATATGCCTGGTAGTCCTGGTGCTGGCTTTCGGAGCACTCGACCTGCTCACTCGGCAGCTCAAAGCCGTCAAAGGATGAAAGCTCATAGCGGAACGCACCCAAAGGCAGGCCCGCCGCGTTAAATTCAATCGTATGCTTAATCTGCATTGGGCTGCCTTAACCTGCGTTCGTTGGGATAAACACGTAATGCGTGTTGTGCGTCATCGACATCCATGTCACGGACGTGGCCGTGCCGTAGGCTTGGCAGACCACGGAGACCGTCTCGCCCTTTGCTACTTTGAGCGTTGCCGTATTGTTCATGCCGTTAGTGCAGCCATCGCTTGAAGACGACGTGCCCGAACTTGAGCCTGTAATGGCTGCCGAATTCGTTACAGGCGCAGGGTTAGTGCCATTGCCGATATTGATTGTTGACATAGCGATGACATAGCCGTCGCAAGGCGCAACAAATGACGGGTACGACTTGCGCCATGTAAACGCAGCGCTGGCCGTTGGAGTGCCAGTGCTGGAAATAGACGCCGCGATGCCTCTTGTGCGCGACTTGAAAGCGTCAGAATAGGGAAGTCGCGCCGAACCGCCAGCAGGCCACCAGTAGTTTGAACCGTTGGACACAAGCGTTAGCGTGTCGCCAGGCCCCATTGAAATGGACGTCAGACTTTCCGTGTACTGTCCCGTCCGAATAACGTCAGAGCCTTGGACGACAATCGTTGCCGCTGACGCTCCGTTGCACTGTAGCAGTAGCGTCGCCCCGCTCGGCAGGCCAGCGCATGCAGGAAGTGTTATTGTGCTACCCGACGGGACAAGAATCGGCTTGCCGACCTGATCCTGCGTTAGCGTTGTATTGCCCGGAAGCGACGCCCAGTCTCGATAGTTGCCCGCCGCACGACGTAGAAACTCGGTAGTGACAAGTTTTAGACTGTTATCAAATTGCTCGGGGGTCGGAGCAGTCGGCTCGCCGGTAAAAGCAGGTGAATTGAGATTCGCCAGCGGCTCCCAAGGCCCGTTAAGCGCGCCATTCGAGTTTCCAGACACGCTCGTTGAAGCCGCTCTGCGATACCATACTTGCGACTTCGCGGGGTAGTAAATCAGTTGCAGTATCGTGTTTACGTCCCACGGTTTAACGTCGAGAATCGCGCCCTGAAGTGAGACGCCAGGCGGGCCATTGACGGTTGCCGCATCAAGCCGAAACGTGCCCTGCTCGATCATCGCGTTACAGTCGCCTGCATAAGGGCTGCGACTGACCATAAGGCCCCGCGCCATCATCTCGGCCTTCGTAAAGAAGTCAGGCAAGCTAAAGACGCTTTGCGCCTCAATCAGAATTACGTCACCAGCGTTTGCGCCCTTGGTTAGCACGACAGTAGAGCCGTCTTCTGCCCTATAGTCGCTACGGGAAAGCAAACGCCCGTTGTAATACACCTTGAGCGAACCAGGCGTATAGGTGCCATCAAAAGAGGTCTGCCCAGCACTCGCCACGTTCTCAAAAATCGATATCGTGCCGCCACCGCCGACGCCACCCACGATCTGGAACGCGCTACCGTCGTAAATCAGCTCATAGACCGCGCCCGCCTTGACTTCGTTGGCCAGCAGGTTCTGATTGCCGTTTTTGTAGACGTTGACCGCCGCCAGGCCATTGACCGCCGCTGTGACTGCGCCCGAATTACTGGCTGCCGCTTTGAAGATAAAGCGCTGGCCAGCTTTGTACGCGGCCACTTTTACGCCGTCCTGCATGGTTAGGGCAATGGCGTTTGCCGTGCCTGCAACCGTCTTGGCCCACAGGTTGACTTGCGCGTCAATGAACACGTCGTAGCGGACATACTGCGGATGCGCATTATCTGCGCCCTCGTGCGCGGACAGTGCCGCCAGCGCGACCGACTGGTCAGGGTCAATCTGCACCGTCACCGATCCGCTCGGCACTTGCGCCAGACTGATATCGTTAAACAGCACAAAATCTACACCAGGCGTTTTATAGCCCAGCACTTCGCCTGCATTCGACCAGACCGCGAATAGGGTATCGCCAGCCCAGAAAGCGACCTCTGTTACCGCATAGGTGCCCACATCAGAGCGCCAGACGGACGAGATACGAATTTGAGTGTCAGTGATGCGAGTACCGCCCGCAATCGTGACCTTTTTTTGCTCATTGAGCAGCGCCGTTTCCTTGCCGGTCGGGATAAAGCTGCCCGTACCGAACGAAACGTGCGTTATTGCAATCTCAAGCCCCGTCGCTTTTGCGTTGAAAGCAGCCGCCTGGCCCGCTTCCGTAAGCGTCGGGTTGAAAACCTTTGCCGTTGCCATGTGAGTCCTCGCAATGCGGTCCTGTAGCGCCCCGAAAAGACGGTTTGCTACCGTTAGCCGCTATTGTGAGGAGGTAGGCGGGCCGCCTTTCGGCCCGCTTTCCCAACTGCCTTAGTACAGGACTTTGACCGCGCCCAGGCGGGAGAACCAGACTGTGCAATCTACCGTCTTGCTCGGCTGAATGTTGACGATGAGTCGGGCAGCAACTTTCGAATGGTTGGCTGACGTCAGGTAGGTTAGAACGGGCGTCTCGCGTGACAGCGGCCCAATCTCCTCGCTTGGCCAAGGCAAGGAGCTATCAGAGTCTTCGCCGTCAAGCTTTTGCGTATAAGACGGCTCCATATAAAGCGCAAGGCCAACAGCGCTAAGCCCCACGCCCTTGGACTTAACCAGGCCCGTCGCCTTGATTTTGTCCTGATCCGAAAGGCTCGACAGCGTGACAAGGGACAGGCATGTAATCTCTGGCGCAGTCGATCCACTGGCACCAAAGATGCGTACCTTCTGCCATTCGACCCCTTCGCCGTCCACTTCTTTGCTCCAGGTCGTTTGCAGGCCGGTCATGTTGTTGCAAGAAGTCGTCCAGCCAGTTGCCATAACACTGCCGCTTGTAGCGTTGGCGTTAGCCGAAACGGTGCCGGTCGCGCCCGTCATCAACGGGTTGGCCGTCAGGCTGCCCAGCGGGTTTGTGCTTGCGTCAAATAGCGTGTTGGATTCGAGCAAGTCAGCCAGACCGCGAATGTATTTTGCAACAACCTGCGCAAGGCGCTTGCCAATGACCTGCGCACCCACCTTGCTGGGATGGATACCGTCGCGCAACATTTGCGGGTATGGGTAGTAATTGGTGCCGCTGGATGGGTCCACCAGGTCGTCCCATACGTTGACGACTTCGCACATTTTGGACATTTCTTCTTGCATCCAGACGTGCATCGCATAGTGGTCATTCTTGAGCGCTTGCGTGGTCAGTTCAAAATCACTTGAGCCGTTACCACGCGGCGTTTCACTAATAAGAATGACCGTGATCCCCGCCAGCTGGAACAGTCGCACCATCTCGCGAATATTGCGCTTGCTGGTGCCTAGATCAATCCGCCCGCCTGTGCGGTCGTTGGTCGAACCAAAGAGCACCACCAGGTTGGAGCCTGCGGCCTTCATCGCAGCAATGTGCGCCTTGATGCGCGCCAGCATCTGTACGGTCGTATCGCCCGCCACGCCGCCATTGAGGCCCACCGGAGCCATTGCAATGCCCAGCGAATAGGCTCCCAGCCAGTGCATGATGCCGTAGCCCTTCTGGAAGTCGTTGCCGTTCGAGCCCGACCAAGACAAGTGGATGCGCGAATCGCCAAAGCCGGACACAAAGCGATTGCAGGCAGGCGCAAGGGCCAGATTTTCAGCCAGCACTACGCCCATTTTTGATAGCTCAGAGCTGAGCCGTACTACTTGGTTTGTCATGTCATTACTACTCATCTATGACGTTAGGCGCGCCAGCTGCCTGGCGCGGATTTATTCGGGCGTCATGTATGCGCCGCTTGAGTTGACGACGTAATCGTCGTTGTCATTGGTGACGTAGTTGCCGGAAGGAATTAGCTGCGTATCGTTGGCCAGCACATAATCGCCGTCGTCATTCATGACGTATGCGCCGTCATCGTTGGCCAAGGCATTAACGGGCTTGATATCACGAACAGCGGGTTGTATCTCGGAGCTTGCGAAGGCCATCACCAGGTTGGAACCGGCCATGACCGAGGCCGTACCCACAAAGGCCGTACCAATCTTCTCAGGGATCACTGCGCGCGCTTCGCCAGTCGTTCGCATGACGGTTACGCCATACATGGCCTGCGCAACGGGCACATAGGTTTTGACGAACCTGGCTACGCGCACGTTCAGCACGATCCGAGCCGCCACGGTGGACAGCAGCGCTTTCAGGATGCGCTCAGGAACGATATCGGTCTGGATATCCACGCGAACGCGCGACGTCAGAAAGTAGTCAGCCTCACTCTCGCCATCGAAGTCGATTTCGTTAGCGGACTTAAGCGCCGTGGGATATTCGGCGCTTTTCTTCTGGTACATTTGATCGACCGACCAGACCGAACCGAACAGGACTTGCAGATAAGTTCTTAGGAACGAAAGGCCGCGACGCGGGTTTCGATAGCGCCAGGCTTTGAACAGATAGCGTATGCCGTCCTCATCACCGTTATTGAGCACAACGAGGCCGTCTTGCGTCAGATGCCGCTGAATCAGGGCAATAGAGCCCAGGTGCGGCGCGCCGTAGACGTTGATCTCGTCCGCTTCGGCCTTGAGCGTCTGCGCATGCAGCCAGGTGAATAGCTCGGCCAGCTCCTGCTCAACGTCGCCGTTCTGGAACGTCTGTAACAGCGGGTTCATTCGCTGGTCTCCACCGTCACGCTCAGGCTTTTGGCGGACACATAGCGATAGCTTTCGGGCAGAATCGTGTCGGCGTCAGTGACCTTGATATAGATATCGCTGGTCTCGGCCTGGCATGCCTGAATCTTGGACTGCAACAGGGTGCTGATTTTTCGGTACAGCACGCGCCCACGCCCGCGCTGCGCCCAGGCGGTATTTTCACCGTACTGGCCTAGAATCTGCTCGATAGCAGCCTGCTTAACGGCTGAATCGTCATAAATGGACGGCACTTGCAGCGTAATCTGAACAGGTATCTCTACCCTCACGGCGGGCACGAACCGCACACGGTAGGAATCATCAGCGCGCGTAATCACCCGCTTGATTTCAGCCTCAAGCTCGGCTTGCTCTACGCCATCCTTGAGCGCAGCCACAAACAGCGTGTTCATATTGTCCACACTTGGCGAACGAACAGTCTCCTCAAGGCGCTCATTCCAGACCGACAAAAAGCGGAAGGTGCCGATGTTCTTACGAATCAAGACGTCGAAGTTGCCCAGAAACACAGCAGCGTCGTCATACAGTGACGGATAGCTCGTGATCTCGCGCAAGGTCTCGATAGTCATAGGGTCGGAGCCGACGCTGACGACTGAATCTAGCGTGACTTTTGCGCCGGAGTCGTAAGTGGTCGTTGCGTACTCGAACACAAACGGCGCGCCAGCAGACAGGGTAATGTTGCCCTCGGTCGATATGACCGTAATGCTCAGCACTTCATTGATAGCAGGCTGATAGCCGCCGATATTGGCCGCACCAAAGACGATTTTAAGGGTTCGGTTCTCGTCGGTCTCAAGCGTAAAGCTGCGCGCCCCAAGCTCGGTATTTGTCAGGCTTGGCTGATAGGTAAAGTCATTACCAAACTGGTCAGCTACCTTGATTTCAACGATGCTGCCGGTCTCTGGCTGCGAGACCGGAATCATATAAAACGGCTTGCTGGTCGTGACCGTATGCGCCGTGACCGTCTCGACCTGCTGCACCGTCTGCACGGTTGCTGTGCCATTGGCGGGTACGTCAGCGCCCACCGTGACGACATGAACACGGCCCTGCGGATCAAGCACGCGACGGCCTGCCTTTACGCTAAAGGCGGTCGCGGTAACGTTCTGAATAGCCAGGCGGGCGCGGTACGGCTGGCCCAGCGGCAATACGCCCTTGGCTGCCGCATCGGCCAGCACCGTGACGTCGCGGACCTTATCGAACGGCTCACTGGCCTGTACATCCTGCTCTTGCGAATGCAGCGACAGCATGGCCGACATAGCGCCCAGCAGCGCCATTAGACGCGGGTCTTTTGCCTGGTACAGCAGCGCGGCTTGTGGGTACTCGGAAATAGCACCCTCCGCTAATGTTAAATACTCGGCCTTTGTCTTCACGCCACATTCCCCAAACTATCGATTGACAGCTGAGTCACGCCCAGGTCGATAACAATGCGCAACGTCTCCTTGCCGACGTTTTCCGCCCACAAGTTGAGCTGCCCTGGCGGAAACTTGGCCAGGATCGGTACGTCTTCGGTCAGCTTGGCCAGGAAGGCGTCAGCCAGGGCCGTGTTTAGCGGCTGCTGGAGGAGGTCCTTTAAGTTGCTGCCGTAGCCGCTGCCCAGGTAGCCATCGACGGGAGTGCTCAGCCAGTGGCGGATCATGTCCGCCACGTCATTGATTGTTAGTGTACTGCTCGCCATTTAGCGCACTCCTGCCTGCATTCCGACGCCACCCGTTGCGGCGTGCGCAAGGCCACGATCTGAAAGGTTTTGTGTCAGTGGCAGCTCAACTGTCAGCGGCGCGGGCGCAGCTGGCTTGTCGTTGCTGGCCAGGGGTTTGGGTATTGCGGGCACAGGGGTTACGCGCAGGTTTTCAGCAGCAGGAGCCACCCGCGCAACCGCTGGCATGGCTTTAGGGGCCGGATCAATCGCCGCTGGCGCACCTGGTGCGGCGATACCAGCAGGCAGGTCCGCTTTACCCTTATTCAGGCGCGCATCCAATGCCTTATGGTTGGCTGCCAGGTACTCGGCTGCCGTCTTGCTGCCCTTGCCCACGTTGAGCGCGGCAGACGACTGCGTAAGCGTAGACAGCTCGTTCATGCTCTTGCCTTGCGCCGCGCCCTTGAGCAGGTCTACGCCAGCGGTAGGGCCAAGCTGGTGGAGCATGTAGAGCGAATCACGATTGACCGGCAGGCCCGCCTTTTTCAGTACAGCAGCGTTCTGCTGCGCAAGCTTCATACCGCCCTCGATATTCTGGTCAACGTCGAAACGGTCGGTAATGCCCAGCCCTGTAGCAGTCCGTCCGGTCATCTGGTACACGCCAATCGCGCCGGTAGACGAGATGGCATTGGCATTGCCGCCCGACTCAATATTGGCCATGTCTAGCATGTCCTGCGGGTTAAGCCCTGCCGCCTTGGCGCTGGCAATGATCTTGTTTTGTATGTCCAGCGGCATGCCGCCCTTAAGGCTGCCGGTCGTGTTGGCTCCAGTGGTCTTAAGCTCGCGAATGCGCGCCGCTTCCTCGTTGGTATAGCTGCCCATCTTGGCCAGCTGCGCGCCACCCTTGATGCCGTCAAAGGTCTCCTTGTGGCGGTAGCCCTTATCCAGCGAGCCGACCAGGCGGCCGCCTGCAATGGTTGCCGCCTCATAGGCGGAGCTTGCCTTGTCCTTGACCGTAGAAGCCGCGCTTGAGGCGGTATCCTTTGCGCCCTGCCAGGCTTCGCCCGCCTTATTGGCCACGGCCTTACCCACGTCCTTAACACGGCCTAGCTTTTCATCGATCCAATCGCCGATGCCGTCAAAGACTTTTGTAGCGCTGGACTTGATATCGTCCCATGCCTTGGCAATGCCGCTTGTGACAGCGTCCCAACTCTTGGTCACGCCGCTCGTGACGCCTGCCCAGGCAGTCTGGAACCACTCCATTGAAGCGTCCCAGGCTTTGCCAATACCCTCAAAGACAGGTTGCAGGTATGGCGATATCAGCTCACCAAACTTACCGGCCAGGCCAAAGGTCAGCAGGTTGCCCAAGTCGCCCAGCACGCCCACAAAGCGAACGCCCAACTCTTGCGCAAGCGAGCCGTTCAGCTCGACGCCCAGGCGCTTGGCATATTCCTCGGTTGACGTGTTAAAGCCTTTGACGGCAGCCAGCATGCCCGCAAGCGGTAGCGCAAGCTTGCCCAGCGGTCCCAGGAACTTGGCAATCTTTCCGCCAATGCCTGCCAGGCCGCCCAGCGCACGACCAGCCAGGCCCGCCACACCCTTGACGCCCTTGCCCAGCAGACCAAAGCCAGGAATGCGGCGCAAAAGGCCCATAATCAGGCCAAAGCCCTTGCTTATCAGGCCGCCGCCAGACTCCCTGCCTGTTTTCTTGTTCAGGTCGCGCAGCTGGTCCCATATCCTGCGATACCAGGGCACCACGACTTTGCGCTCGGCGTTCTCCAGGTCCTTGCCTGGCCTGCGGATCAAGCCAAGCAGACCTTTCACAGGGCGCATCAACGGCGAGACAATACCGCTAGCCTCTTTTGCCGCCCCGATAGCAGGGTCTACCTGCTCATATCCGTCTGCCGCGCCACTAATACCGTCTCGCGCGCCGCCAAACATATCCTTGAGCTTGCCCAGGATACGCGACGTGCGTGACTCCTCCTTTTGGCGGCTCTCGCTATCACTTTCACCGTTGCCGCCATTGCCACGCCCAACAAAACGCCCGTTAGCGCCTCTCTGGGGTGTTTCGGCGGTTTCGGCAAGGATAGGTGCCCGATTGCGGCGAGCGCTTGGCTCGCGCGCTTGCAGGGGCGCTGGCGCGGGAGCGGATACCGGCACAGGCGCAGCAACGTCAGCAGAAGCCGCCGCGCTGGACTGCACAGGCGCGCGCAAGTCACTTGCAGGCGTGCTTGGCAGGAAGCGCCCAAGCTCATCACGCGCACGACTCTGCGCCCGCTGCGCCCGCATAACGGCGTCATTGGCCGCATTAACCTGAGCCAGGCGACGAATAGAGGCAGACAGCTGCGTTATCTGAGACGCTGGCGCACGCTCAGGCACAGGCGTTTTGCGCTCTGTCTTGTGCATCACGTCCAGCATGTCGGCGGTATCGCGCTTGATTGACCTCAGTAGGCGCAGGCGCTCGCGCTCGCCGCTAAGGTCTAGCGGCGTGCCTCCGGTAACAAATCCCTCGTTGTCATGGCGAAGCGACAGGCGATCCATTAGCTAATACCGTACTTATGGAGCGTGCGGCGCTGTGTGGGCGTCTTCGGCGGCTCAGGCTCCTTAACGACCGGCTCAGGCTCGTATTCAGCCAATGGCGCAGTCAGGAAGCTATCGGCGCTATCAAGGGCGCAATGCTTGTGTACCTTGATCGGCGTTACGTCCATGACGCTATCTAGCGCAGCCTTGGGCTTGCCGGTCTTGGCCAAGCGGTCAATCAGGTATTCGTTTTCATCCGCCAGCTTGCTGATTGTCTGCATGGCACTGTCATACATGGCTTGCAGCTTTTCAGCGCGGCCTTGCTCGCTTTCAAATAGCTTGTTGCACTCCTCCAGCAGCTGGCGCTGCTCAGCCACGGCATCGAAAATCGGCTGGCCCGCCGCGTCCAGGGCGTAGCCGCGATTGTTGGAGTAGTTCGGCTCGATCACGTAGTCAAAGCCAAAGAAGTCCACCGCAATCGCAGGATCGTTCGGCGACAGCTGGATAGCGCTGGAGAAGCCGCCGACCTTATTACGCCACATGCGCGCCGCGATCTTGCCCGACGTGTTGTCGAAAAACTCGATTTCGTACTCAACGTCGCCGTTGTCTTCGGCCTTGATGGACACCAGGCGCAAGGCAGGCTCAATGCTCACAGCCTGGCCCTTCACGACGCCGCCCTCAGCCGGATTCAGGCCAAACTGCACGCGGGGCCAGTGGCCAAAATAACCGACCATATCACCCAGCTTTACACGCTCTTGCACGCTTGGACTGTTAATGATCCTGGCAGCAACGCGGGTATTTAGATTGCGTTCTATGCCCCGCGCAAAGCGGCCACGCTCGCTCAGGTTGTACTTAATAATGCCAGTGCGAATACTCATTTCTCGTCGTCCTCCTCATCTGCGCCAGGCGCATCGTTTGCGTCTACTTCAAGCGCGTCAGGGTCTGTTTCGTCATCGCCAAACCCGCCGCCGAACCCGCCTTGACCACCTGGCGGCTCTGGCGGCTTGGCGTTCTCGATGCCCTCGGCCAAGGTCTCGGCGTAGTCGTTGTCGTACTGCATGCTCGTGGCAAAAAGCTGCACAACGGTTTTGCGTGGCAGGCCCAGCTCCCGTATCTGCTGCATGATCTGCACGAGCAACGCGGTGGAATTGGTTGCGCGCTCGCGACTCTCCTGCTGCTCACGCTCAAGGGCCGACGTCGCGCCGTAGAAGTTGATGGCGTAAGGCCGGTCGGACGGGTCAAAGACGTAGCCGTAGCGGTCAAAGCAGTGGACGTCTACAACGTGGTGGATGAACTCAGTCAGCGCGGTACGAATAATCTCGGAGCGCTCAGCCGCTTGGACGGACGTGCGGAAGAAACCGCCCTCGCCCAGGCCGCCCGCCAACTGGTCAGCAAAGCCCAGCAGCGCAAGGTCAATGCCCAGCGCGCCTGCCAGGAGCTTGGCCTGTAGCATGACGTCTTCAATCGATATCGTTGAGCTACCGGCAGAGCCCTGAAACGACTGGACTTGCGTCAGCTGCTTTTCGTTATCGACGGGCAGCACATGAGTAATGCGCTCGGTCGAAAACTTGCCCTCCTCAATCAGCTTGCGCGTGCGTTCCTTGCTGGCCTTGAGCAGGTTGCCCAGGGAGGCCATCAGCATGTTGCGGTTCTCAAGCGACATGCCGCTCATGTTGACGGTCATCAGGGATTCATCAATCGAACCCAGGATGCGGTTAGAGACCAGGCCCAGGAGGCTGGTGGACAATCGGTCATAGGGCGTCTCAGCCGCCTCTAGGAACGATCCGCCGACCAGGGACGGCACATGCGGCCACTCCTCGACGTTGTCCTTGGCCAAGGCAATGACCTGCGCGATTTCTTGCGCCTTGACCTGCGGAACCCAGCCCATACGGGCCATTTTGCAGCGGGCCATCTGCTTGACGGTAAAGCGCTCGGAGATTTTCTTGGTGCTGGCCGTCACCAGGTAGCCCGTCGTCGTGTTACCACGCTCATACGGCTGCACCAGCGGCGGCAGGATCATGTCGCCGGTATACATCTCGGTAACGCCGACACCTTTCTTGCTGATTAGCCGCGCGTAGGAGTCGCCAAAGCCTGCCGCCTTAAAGGCAATCGTGTGCGCGTCGCGATTAAGGAGCGGCAGCAGCGCTCTAGCAATCTCCTCGACCTGCTTTTTAAGCGCACCGGATACGTCCTTTTTCGGCTCCAGAAAAATCGTGTCGCCCGACGTCTCGTGCCCGCCTAGCGCTTGCGTGACATGCGCGCGCAGGGCCGTGGAGATAATCGGGTCGCCCATCATCAAGTGGTATTTTTCGTAAATGGTTGCGCGGGATCGGGCAGGGTTTTTGCCGGAACCCAGCAGCATGGAGACCGTTACGCCGTCGTAGCCGTAGGCTATAGCGTCGGTCTCGATGTTTTGTGCCGACTCGACGACGCCCAGGAATCGCCGTGACGCCGCCTTGAGGCCGTTTAATAAGTTCACCATGTTTACCAGGCCGTTAGCCAATTCATAATTGGCGATGTTAGGCGTGAAAAATGGCGACCTTTTCGGGCGCTTTCCGAGTTAGATACCTACGCTCGAATCCTGGCGTTTTTCAACAATCAGGCGCGGCAGGTACGGCGGAATCGAGCTGACGGACGTGATGCCGACCACCTCATAGGGCAGCACGAATCCCATGCCTGGCATTACCATGATCTCATCATGCTTTTTGACTTCGAACGCGCCTTCTACCTTGGGCTCTACCAGGCACTCCATTGCGCCCTCTGCGTAAATGACGCCGTCGCCGCTATCAACCACGTTGCCAGGCGCGGCCTGGTAGATACCGCAAAACAGAACCCTGCCTTCGCCGATTTCCTCGTACTCGTAATCCGGCTCGTCCTCGCTATCCAGTACGCCCAGGCCGCCCAATAGCGGCATACCGCCAATGGCCTCCCCTTCGGAGCTGCGCTTGATCTTTTTGCGCAGCAGTGTGCATTCCATTGAGTTGGGCGCACGGAGCACCATTTGCCGCTGCGCGCGGGCCACTTGTACGGGTACGTTGGTAAGCATGGTTCTACCTAATGGTTAAAGGGTGACGCGCGCTTTCGGGTCGCAGACGTCACGAGAGGCCGCCAGCAGCATGCCTGCGGTACGTGGCCACTCGTTCTCGCCGACCACAAACGGCACCATTTCATTGCCGTAGCCGACTGCAATCACAGCGGTACTCACACCAGGATGCGCAGGGGCTTCGAGCAGGTCGGCCAGGGCGCGCAGCTTTTGCGCGACGGCGTTGTTATGGTGGGAAACAGTGGCGGGAGCAGAAGCAGTCATTTGCAAAACACTCATGGGTTAAAAGTGGCTCCATTTTGCGGAGCCTGGCGCAGGGCTCTTGCCTGCGCTTTCCCATCAGGTCGTTGCCTTGGCGGCAGCCAATGCGGCTTGTGCTTGTGCCTCGCTAAAGCCAGCAGAGCGCAGCATGGCGATAAACTTGGCATCGGGTATCTTGGCCTTGGCGGCGGGCTTTTTCGCAACCTCGGCGCGCGCAGCGGCTCTGGCAGCCAATTGCCGCTGGTAAGACGGCTGCGCCTGGCGCTGCGCCCGTTTCTCGCTGCTGGTTTTGATATTGCGTCTGCGCGAGTCTTCCTTGCGCATGGCCTCGGCCATCTTGCGCTGATCGGCAACTTTAGCGATATCTTTCGTATGGGATATGTCATCCCTAAACTTCTGAACAACGCGCTTAGCATAGGCATTGAACGTCGCAGAATGCAGGATCACTTGCATTACCCTCAGCGCGTGCTTGCAGGCGACGCCAGACAAGCCAGGGTTGGTTATCTTCGGAAAAGACAGCTCAGCCCGACCATAATTATACTCGGCCTGCGTCGCTACATAGCGGAAGAAATACTTGTGGCGGGGGCAGCTACACTCGAAGCGCAAACGTCCACCCGTCATCTGCTTAATAATCTTGTCAGACTTCACTGGCGAAGCCACGACCGCGCCGAAGTCCAAGAACTGGACGTTTACATTGTGGTGCGTGAATTCAGAATCAGCACTTGCATTAGTATAGAAGTGGACAACCAGTGACGTACCCTGCCCTCCTCCCTCAGTCATGGCGGCGTAATGCGTCGGGTTAGCCATGTGAATCTCTCGATTCGCGCGCTGCCGGTCAGCCTTCCACGACATGTCTATGACACTTTTCGCTCTTATGCCGCCATAGATGCGCTTAGACTTAGCTTGATTCTTAAGCTGTCTCACGTTATGCGTGAAGGTCTTTAAATCATCTGCCGTGATGATCTTAGGTTTTCCCCCAAGCGTCGTAAACAGTGCTCGGGAGAAACTATAATCGCCAGCAATCTCATCGGGCGATATTAGCGTATTGCCTTCTCGGCCCTGGTCGGACTGGCGTTGCCTTACCTCCTCAGCGAAGGCGCGGATTGATTGCGCGCGAACATTACGCGCTGGCGGCAGGCTCTCGGGGCGAATCTTGGGCACTATTGGGCACCTTATCAGAGGCATAGCCCCAGCGTTTGCCGTAGGCTTTTTCTTTTCTTCCCCTGATAGCGTCGAATATGCTGTACCTGGCTGAGCTTTCCAGACCTAGCGACAACGCCGCATGCTCGACCGACTTATAGACTTCTCCGGTATCCAAGCATTTTACGGGACGGCAACGCGACTCATTGCGAAGGTCAGCCAGGGCAGCAAACGAATAGCTATCAAAGACTTTAGGTGCCTCATTTTCCGCCAGATAGCGCCAGCTATAACCTAGCGCTTTCCGACCTTTGCTTATAGCGCTAGGTATCGCTCCAGACTTCTCCAAGCCAAAAGCCGCATGCGCCTCTCCCGCACTTGCAAAGACCTTATTAAGCTCCACGCACAGCACTGGCTTGTGTGGCTTTACATAATCCCTTTTCCGGCCCTTAGAAGGCTTGTCCGTGCGAACCTTAGCAGGATCAATGCCGCGAGCGATAAGCTCCTCAGCAGTCAGGTAACGCCACTGCAAAGCGGACCTAGTTGGCTTGCCGTCAAACTGCTTGTTAATGACGGACACCGATATACCTTTAGCCTTGGCGGCATCGGCCACGCCAGGAAAATACTCTCCTGTCGTTATGCAGAATAATGGCCTTTTGTTTACGCCGACTCCGATTTTGGCCAGGTGCTCACGAAACGACGGGCTATTCTCCAAGCGAGAGCGCATTAAGGCCGACTGCCGCCTGGAATGCTTTTCGCGGTATTCAGGATCAGCAAAAAGACGCTTGAATATCTTGCCAGACTGAACGGCCATCTTCTGCCTGTATTCTTCATCAAGCCATCTTGCCTTAAGGCGCTCGGCAGCACTGGCGCGACGCTCAGGGCATTGAGCCTGGCAGCTCATAATTTTCAACTGCGCGGCCCTGTATTCAGGGTCTTTCCAGCGCTCTCGATTCTGAACAGCGCAGCGCTGGCTATTTCTCTTGCGCCACTCAGGGTCTTTCCAGAAGTCATGCAGCACCTTGGCTACAGTTACCTCAATATTGTATTCAGGCTGGATATGATTAATAGCCAGCTGCTCAAGGTCTCGTAACGTCTCCCGCTCACACAGCAGCACGATATCGAATTGCATGGCCTGCGCACCATATTTTCGAGCGGCATACCGAAGTTTCGCATTGTAGTGGTCGCCGCGCGCAAAGTGGCCGCGATGCTCATTTATTCGCTTCTGTATATTGGCCGAACTGCCGATATACATTTTTCCGCTTGGACTTGTGATCTTGTAAAGACCACAAAGGTGCTTCCTTGCCATATCGAACCTTTCAATCAATGTTATCGGTTCGATTATATAGAAACTACAGGCTAATAATCAGCTCTGAATAATGGCGGTGCTGGTAAAGCCGGTCTGCTGCTTTATGGCTTCAAGCTGCGCATGTGTGGGTAGGATAATGGTGCGCTGCGTAAGCTTCTGGTCGAATCGATCCAGGCCAGCGGCGGCCATCACGGCTAGGGATTCGTCACGATTGCCATAGACGCGCTGAGACACCAGCGGCAGGTTATATTCCTCGTCGGGCTTAACATCGTAGCGAATTGCGTCGTGCCAGGTCTCGCGAGTCGCGGAGAAGGTACGGACGGCTTTGTAAAAGTTGGCTGCTTCTTTCATGCAGCGCAGTGTGCGCAAGCTCAGAGCGAGCCTGCGCGGTCACTTTCCGAACGGCTAGCGATATGCTTCGCGATACTGCGTGACCACCGAGGCCAGCAGTTCAAAGGGCGTATTTTCGGCCAGCGCATACAGCTCAGGCGGCACACTTATTACGCCGACCACAGCAGGCTTTTCAGGCGTTACCGTACCAGCAGGCTTTGGCGCGCCGCGCGGCAATAACACGGCATCAGCTGCGCGCCAGCCCTCTTTGATTCGGCGATAGGCCGTCGCGACACCGACGACGCCAAAATGACGGCATAGCTCGTCGATAGAGCCCGTTATACCCTTGACGCAGCGCAAGCCCTTGGCGCGCGTTGTTTTCGCACCCAAGTGATGATTAGGCCAGCTCGTGACGCCAGCCGATGCGCACATTTGGCGAAAGCTGGTTTCAGGAATGCCTAACTGCTTGGCAGCAGTCCGGCGCGGCAGGCCCTTTAGGCGCAGGGCCTCGGCCTCATAGGCAAACGTGCCTGGCGTGAACGAATTTACAGGTTGACTCATGGTAACAACCTCATGAGAACAGTTAGCGGTCTAGGTCCGCGTGCTCGATAACAGTTAAAACACTTTCCACCGCACGACGGCGCACGAACGCGCCAGCCGTCAGACGCTTAACCAGGCGCATTGCAAGGCGCAGGCCAGCCCTATGGCCGCGCTTATACATAGCCCTTGCGCGGGCGTCCGCTTCTGCTACGCGGGCCTGCTCAGCGCTTAGCGTCACGCGCAGGGCGGCCATTTCCTCGCTCATCAGGCGCACGGTATTGCGCAGAACATACGCGCAGGTATGCGACTGAGGGTTTTGCGGCGTGGTGACGTGGCCGCATACGAAACAGGTCTGTTTCTCTTGCATGGCGATGGCTCGAAGGTAATCAAAAGAGGCCACTTTGCCAGGTGGAAAAGGGCCTCTTTACGGCTGGTTTCCTACCGATGCGGCTGCAAATAGCCCTTGGCGATTTCATCGCACAGACCGACCGGCCACCAGGTTATTTTGCTGGCCGCTTTCTGCATCTTGATAATCTCGCCTCTGGCGGCCAGCTTTATCAGCTCAGCACGGCACGTTGCGTTAGTCATACCGGCGCGTGTAGCAATGCTAAGCGTTGGAGCGCCCAGGCCATTGGATACACAAAACCAGTCGTTATCGACCACGCTCTTTGTTGTCAGCTGCTTTACGTGGCCCGACGGCAGGCATTGCAGCGCCTCAATACACGCTTCTTTGACATGCTCAAGAATGGTCGCGCTCATTACTACTGCCTCGATGGAATAAGCGACCTATCAGCCTGGTAGGCTTGCGCGGCGGCGCGGTCGGCTGCGTAGAGGAGTCCTGCTTGATGGCCGTTGCCAATCCGCTCAGCTTCGGCTCTTAGGTATTCGGCAAAATCTAGTAAAAACTTAGCTTTTACAGGGTCTTGCGCCTCATTTTCGGCCATGTTCGAGGCACTTTTCAGAGACTCGGCAAGGCCCGCTTGAACGGCCTTAACGATGCGCTCCAGATACAGGTAGTCATCGTTAGGAACCTGGCCGTATTGGCTGGCGTATGTCATCCAATCGATACCGAAAAAGGCCTCCATTAGATGAGATGGCAGGTTATAGAACTCGTATCCGTCATAGATGGAATCAAGCTCATCAAACGCATTACGCGCCGCGCCAGCGTCTAACGGCAAAAGCTGGAAGCGATCAACCGAGGCAGGCGATTTCCCCCACATCGAATAGTCACGCCTGGCAGCCAGCAAGGCGCGTTTCATGACCTGTTTCAAAGCCTCAGAGTCGAATCGCTTTTGACTGACATGGCTCATGCAGCCAATCAAGTAGTCGCTATCGCAGTCGATAAAGAACTGAGCAACGCTGCGCCCGCCCATTGCGCCCCAATAGCTCGACCAGGACGAGCCGTAGCACTCGATAATGATTTTGCCCTGGCCTTTCGCGTAGTCCTCAAGGATCACGGTCACAGGATCAAGGGAGAACTCAGCTAGCTCGGTTAGCGTGAGTCTGGTTACGTTTGCGGTTGTTACTTTCACTGGTGACACTCCATTACTTTAGAAGGCTTGCCAGGGTCTATGCCTTGGTCTGCTGGGCTTGCAAGTGACTTGCGGTCAGGTGCTCTAGCCAAGTTTTCGGATTGTATCACCTGATAACAGATTCTGCACCATATGATTACAAAAATTACGACGCAAGGCCCAGCGCCTCAAGCGCCGCATTAACGCTCTGCCGTTTGCGGTCTCCCGCTTCCGACTGCACGTCGTTATCAGCCTGAATGTAGTGCGCGCTCTCAAGGAACCCAAAGGCGAGAGCGTCCAATAAGTCAGGCGACGGCAAGCCTTCTTTGTGCTTCATTTCATCCTTGCTCATGATCGTCCAGCGACCTTTGTCGTCGAACCCAAACGGCAGACGTCCACCCTGGTCTAGCAGGTCTTTAGTGTGCTGATCGACGATGCTGATACGGTCCTTTTCAACAGCAAACTTTAGGTGGACGTTGCACTGTGCCCGCTGACTGACAAAGCGGTCGCGGTACTCCTTACGGAAGTTCATGTGTCCCCAATTGACCTTGATGATATTGGGTACGCCCAGGCGCTCCAGCAGCTTGACGAACTGCACGCCCTGGCCGCCAACGTCCACCATCACGGTGCAATTGGAAAGCTCACGAGCATGATGGGCAACCATACCAGCGGCGTCCGTCCAGTCCCAGGAGTTGGTAAATACCGGAATGCTCATAGCGTCCATTCGGCGCGGGTCTGGCGCTTCCGGCCCGCCCTGGCCAATGACGCGCGCATGAATCGCAACCGTCTTGTCACGGAACACGCCTGCGCCCACGTCCACCAGCAGCATATTGCCGTAGGGCTCATGCTCGGCAATGACGCGCGGGGCTCCGATGCGGCGCTCAAGGCTCTTACGCGATATCAGGTACTTGTCGGAGTGCTCAGGGAATCGGCCCTGCACCTTGATCTGATATTCAACGGAATCGCGCCCGCCGTACTCCAGCATCTTGTCGCGCAGGAACTCCAGCGAGACAAGAATGGACTCTTCGGAATTGAAGATAAGCGCGTTCCAGTTCCCGCCATTCTCCACGCTCCAGGCGTGGTGCGAGTCATAAAAGAAGCCAGACGAGCGCGTCGGCTGGGAGGCCATCGCAAAGCGGTTGCGTTTGTCTGTCAGAGCGCCTGCGATAACTTTCAAGTTGGCTTCTGGAATACCCGACGCTTCGTCCGCCAGCCATAGCAGGTAGTTACCGTGTGTACCGGCCATGCCTTCTGGCGAGCCACGCGGCGCAGTACGGCAGGTCACGAACCAGCGCAGGCCCGCACCCTTGACGTAGACCTTCTTGGCCTTGATCTCGAAGTATTCGGCAATCCAGCCTTGTGCGCCTTGCTCGATCAACTCCTTAAGGGTTGAAAACTCTTTCCAGATACCCTCTTGCAGTGTCGCAAGCTTGGGCGCAGTCAGGTAGGTGTTCGAATCTTGGAAGCAGAGCATGTGCCACAGTGCGATAACGGCAAAGCTGCGCGTCTTGCCAGTGTTTCGCAGGATTGTCCCGTCACCACCCAAAAACCGATGATTGCCGTCTAGGGTAAAACCAAAATAGTCACCCTCGCCCAGGCACTCCACTGACTTAATCGGCAGCTCAACAACTCTCGGCTTGCGGCCCGACTCACGCAAAACCCGACGGCAAAATCGCTTACGGTTAGGGTCTGCCAGCCACTCGGTAACGGTTACTTCTTCAAGCGGATCGTGCAGGCCATTCGCCACGCAAAGCGCGTGGGAAGCATTGACCGTGTGACTTGTGCCATCTGCATACGTGACGCGGTACATCGTTTCGCGACCGCGCTTTAGCTCGATCACCGTCCGATAATTAATCCCGTCATCAGCCATCAATCGATGGCCTGTTAGCACATCCTCGACGGCAATAACTGAGCCGTCCGCCTGCATGATCTCAGTCCCAGCCGCAAAGCAGCCGTGGCCGGATGAAACCGTCGTTCTTGATCCGAAAGGACTGACGCTATCGAACAGCTCCCACTGCTGGTCAGTAATCGACATGCCGCACACTTCGATGGCGAAGCGGGCAGCATCCAGCGCATAGCGCTCAGCAAACGCCTTCCAGCGCGGATCGGCGACAAGGGATAACTGTTTCTTAGCAGCCACAGCCTAACTCGGCCTCAAGCCGCTTGAACGCCTCGCGCACTACGCTGATAGGAAAGTGCGCGACGATCTGCTCCAGGCAGCGTTTGGCGGTTTCCGTTGCGTTTTCGGTATAGGCTGCGCTTAAGGCTTGCAGCACTTCGTCGTCGTGTGTGGCGTCAGACATGGAGCGTGTCCAGAATGGGAATCTGGACACGGTACAGCGGCAGAAAAGGCTAGGCGGCAGCCATTTTCCGAAGTCGGTACTCCTTTTGTACTTGGCTATCGCATGGCTTGCACAAGCTGCGGTAATGCCCTGCGCTTTCGATAAAGCCGAACGCCTCTACCGGCTTCCACTTCTCGCAGCAGCGGCAGTGCCGCTCAAGCTGGCCACGTCGGTTTTTGCGCCATTTCTTGCGTTGCTCGATGGGTATTCGTGGCCGTGGTGGTTTGTTATACCGGCGAACTTTAAGCATCATAGCGTTACCTCGATACGCGCCAGCACGCGCGCCTTACTGCGCCTTTCGCGAACCTCGCTTGTTTCGCAGTCCAGGCAAATGCTGCGGTAATACCCTCGGGCCGCGATAAACCTAAACCAGTGATCGGTCATCGGTAGCCACTCCTCACAGGCTGGACAGTAGCGCTCGCGCTCCCCGCTGGCGGCTGTCCGGTTTTTAATCAATGGCCTCCATGCGATTTCCAGAACCTCGCGGTTCCGCTTCATCAAGGCATACGACACGCTTACTGCTCCTTGGCGATAGCCTCGCTGATCTTGCGCGCTAGGTCAGGATGGACGTACAGGCCGTCAGCTGTCCGAACGACCATCCACATTGGTCGCTCGTTGAACCGGCGCTGGCGCTGATACATGACACGGTGCGCCCACTTGCGCTCCTGCAAATGATTGACGGTTCCGGTCAGCATTGGAGTCGGGCGCAACTGCATCATTAGATTGCGGTCCGCGCTGGATAGACGATCCTCCTTGATAGTGGTAGCCGCCTTCTCAATTGAATCAAGCATTTCCTGATACCTGAGCGCGGGGGCTGGCGCGCGTGGCACATCTACTATCTGGCGGGTATAGGTTTCGCTCTCAAAGCCAAGGCTCATGGCGAACATGGCCTCTATCGTCTTGCCCAGCTCGCGCCTGGCCTCGCAATCTGCGGGGCTATCTGCGCCTGGCTTTTTAGGGAACGGCGGAGCTTCCAGACTCACGCGGTTAGCAGCGACAGTGCCCACGCTGGGAGACCGCTTATCCAAGAGCGCTTCAACCACATCAGCGGTGCAGCGAATCTTAGTGCGCAACGTCGCATCGCCAAGGAAACCAAAGTCAATCATAGCGATACCTCAAGCTGACCTGCCGTTTCGGCCAGAGGAAGCCCGCCTATGGGCATCAGATAGCTTTCGCGGAACACGTCTACAGGCGAATCCATTGCAAGCGCGCCGCTTATCATCGTACAGCCCATGAATTGGCCATGTACCAGGCGCACGGCATAGACGGGCTCGGTTGTCTCGACGCGCCAGCAGTCGCCCTGGTACTTAACATCAGGGCCATTGCCTAGCGCGGCCTCAATAGCCACGCCTGAGCCAAGGCAGCGCGAATCCTCGCTATTAACGATCACTGCGCGGTCTCCAGGATTAAACATCATTGCTCTGAGCCTCCTGCGCGGCCTGCTGGCGCTTTTCCTCGGCCTGGCGCTCCTTGTCTGCCTTAACGTCGCTAACGTGCAAGGCAGTGGCTACCAGGGCGTTTAGGGTGCGTATGCTGATTTGTGCCGTCGAATCGCCTAGCGCTTTCTCCCCGCTGCGGTAGCGCTGGACCTGCGCCAGCACCTCGGCAGGCAGCTCGCTAGCAAAGCGTTTGGCAACTGCTACCAGGTCATCTACCAGGCTCTTAGGCACGGAGCCTGCCTTGATTGTCTTGGGCATGACCTTCTGCTGGCCTTGCTTGATCGCTTTGGCGTGCTCCTGGCGGATCACCTTGGCCGTGTCATCGCCATGCTTGCGCGCCAGGTCCACAGCGGTCGCGGCAGATATCACGCCTGTACTGACCTGCTCCATTACCTCGGGACCTGCGTCATACAGCTTGAGCATCTGCTCAACGTGCTGGCGCTTCTTAAACACAAGGTCGGCAATCTGCTGGTTGTTCAAACCATCCTCGTCGCGCAGGGAGGCATACAGCCTGGCCTGCTCGATAGGCAGTAGCGGCAGCTGGTTGTTACTGCTGGCAATGCGCGCCTTCTTCTCGGCTGACGAGCCCTTGAACTCATCGATAAAGATGCGGCCAACGTCATAGCCTGCTGCAACGACCTTGCGGTAAGCCCTGGTGCGGCGGTGCCCTTCGACAACGTCCAGCGTGCCGAACTCGTTAGGCTCAACCTCGATATTAGGCAGCTTGAGCGGCTTGCCGCGCTTGATACCGTCAATGATGGCCTCCGCCAGCTCGTCAATGGATTTCTCCAGGCGCTCGCCCTCCTCCCGCATATTGAAGTTCTCAACCAGGCGTAAGGCTGATAATTCGACGTGCATTCCCTTGTCGCCGCGCTTGATAACGCCCGCTCTCGTTAGGCTCGCAATAGTGTGCTTGCTCATGGTGTCTACCTTTGGAAAGGCGGGCTCTACAGCCCGCTCAGGTGGGAGGGATTTAGAACACGCGGCCCTGCTGGCGCTGGTCGGTTTCGGAGGCCATGCGGGCGTCTTCGGCGGCGCGGTACTCGCTACCCAGGATTTCAATGCAGCACGCATCGGCAGCGGTGCGAGCATGGAAGTAGAAATAACCGTCCAGGCCGTCAAACCAATGCAGGCCGTGCCCTGCGCTCGTGCTATGCAGGTCGATACCCAGGGTTGCCAGTAGCGGCGTCATATCGGCTTCGAAGTAAGGCGCGTTATGTACCCAACGTCCGCGTAGCACCTCGATATCCTCCATGACTTCATCGTCACGGCCAGGCGGGTAGCCTTCCATTGGCACATTGCGCGGTACGCGAGAGAAGCCGCGCGACGGGTTGGCATCTGTCCAGCAGTCCAGCACTGCGTCGTTATCCACGCCAGTGAAGCGCAGGCCCGCAAAGCGGCGGCCCCTGGCATCGTTATGGAACACGGCGACGGCATCGGGAAAGGTCGCGGCAAAGGCTTCACCTTCGCGCTGCACTCGATGGCAGGCGGCAATGAACTGCTGGCGTGCGGCCAATACGTGCGGATCGTTGGATTTGTAGTAGCTCATTACGGACGGTCCTTAAGCTGCTTTCTGACGCTGGTCGATGAAGTAGGCGATCTCGGAGCCGCGAGCGACGGACATGGCAATAACCTGCCCTTCACGCTTAACCAGAATGTCGCCTAGTCGGTTGAACTCGACACGAACGCCCGCGCTTAACAGAGCGGCGTCGTATTCAGCGGCAGAGCATGGGCGAATAGCCTTATCGGCATGAACGGCATTTAAACGAGCCTCACGCGCCGTAAAACCTTGCAGGCGCTGACGCACGTACAGCGTGGCTGCCTTGCGACCATAGCGGGACGAAATGAAAGTTAAAGCACGAGCAAAAACAACGTTATGACGTGACATTTTGTGTTCTCTCTGGTGGCCAGCCATCCAGCTGGACTTAGGTATAGAAGTGCGATCTATGCCGCATTCTTGCCCTGTATCGGGCAGAGAGAAGACTACGCAAGTCACTTGCCGTTTGCAAGCACCTGATAACAAAATTTGTTATCTTTTGGTTCAAAAATGGAGCTATCAGTATGACAGCCCCATGCGTGCATTATGCTAGCAGGGCGCTGGCTCTAATTTCGGGCGCGCATCCACTCGAACGCTTGAGTAAGCGCCAGGCAATTCGATGGAAAGCAAAAGTCATGGCAGCCCTCTGGCGGCAAGGCATGCGGCTCTCTGAGCACGTTTGAAACCGTTATGTATGAGCAGGCGGCACCCTTACTATGCCGCTGAACAAAAAGCTCATCACCTACCTTCCAAGCGCTTACGCCCACATCAATGCGAAGCCGTAGCACGTCACCACGCTCCCAGCCTTCCGGCGCTACGGCCTGGCCCGCCTCCACTGCATCTTCCTGCTGCGCGACCAACATAGCGCTAAGCGCTTCATCAAGGTCAGGCATGGGCGCAGCAATAACGGCCTCTGCCGCCTCATCCTCTAGCAGCATCTCGATACGGCGCTTGATCGTATCGGCGGCCTCTCGTAGGTCCTTAATCCGGCCCTTTCCACCGCCACGCTGGCCAGGCAGAAGCAGCTTTTTGATTGCGTGCTGCGTCGCGCCGCTGGGGTCGTCCACATACATCTCACAGATGCGGTACACGTCAATGACGGACAGGTGCTCGACGCTATGAAAGTAATGCTGGTGCTTGCGAGTCATTACGCAGCCTCCCCGCTGGAGATGCGCCACAGCTCAAGGGCCTGGCCGACGATGCGGGCCACGTCCTCGCTCGATGCAGTAGCAACGCGCGGCAGATTCTCGCGGGCTTCCTTGCGGCTGTAGAAGTAGGCCGTCTGCCGGTCGCTCTCAACGTCACGACGAGACACGACTACAGCGCCATGCGCCAGCGTAAAGCAGCACGGCTCGTCAGGCGTATGAATCACGCTTTCGCCAATGCGCAAGGTAACGGTGCGGACCTCATCCAGGCCGCAGAACACTTTGAAGCCGACAGGACTGTAGCCCGCCTCGTCCACCGTCGCCTCCTGGCGGGCATGGCCCAGGCCGCCCAGGTGCGCCACATACGTGGTATCGATAGCCTCGCCACTCAAAACCATGTGCTCATAGCCATAGCGGTGCGTCTGGATGCAGGCCGTGTTAGGCGCGCGGTCCTCGTTACTGCCAATGGTCAATACAACCTCGGGGCTCAGCAGCAGGCTCAGCATGCCTTGGTCGTGGAGCTGCCAGGTGTGCTGCTCGGCATTCTCCAGAATCTGGCGAATGTTCTGGCGCGTCACAGCCAGCATTAGCGGCACTAGGTAACGCTGGTCCTGGCGCTTACGCTTGGCGGCCTTCTTCTCGGCCTTGGTGGGCTTGGGCACGCGCGCGGGGCGTGCCGTAGTCTTGGGGGCAGGAGTGCTGGCAGTATCCAGCAGTGGAGCGGCGAGAGGCGTGCGGTTCATACGGCTTATCCTGAACAGAAAATAGGATTTAAGCGGTCAACGGCTCGCGCGTAATCGGGTCAACAATGAACGGATGCGGCGCGGTCTTTGATCGGATGCCGCATGCTATCTGCTGGACGATGGTCATTTTTTCTAACTTTCCGAACCGGCGCTGATTTTCAAGCGCGGGGCGCATGGCTTCACGGCGGGCCGCTTTGCGCTCCTCCTCGGCGTCGCGGCAGAGCCTGGCAAAGGCCGAAAAGCCATCTGCATCCACCGCGCCAGGATCGGTCGGCATTGGATAGAGCGCGATATCGCCTATCTCAATGGAAAGGGAGCGGCGCAGGTTCCTGATGCGCGCATCAAGCTCATACGCATATTCTTTGTCAACGCGACGGGCCTGCGCGGTATCGGCATAGCCTGAATATTGATGCGCTTTACTTGCGGCCTCAACTAACCGCGCAATTTCGGCCTCGGTCTCGGCGATCCGTTGGCCTATGGTGAGACTACTCATACGTCACCTTAAGGTTTATCAGTGTCCTGGCGGTGCTCGGCAAGCTCTAGTTCAAGCTGCTGTATATGCCGCTCCAGTCGTTCGGTTTTATCGGCGGCATTGAGCAGGTCTAACAACTGCTCAGCCAGCCATACAACGCACTTCCCCGAATGTGCTTCTAGCTCCTTGCGAATACGCTCCCGCTCATCGCGCAGCATGACGCTTTCCTTACTTGGCCGGACTGGCCTTGACTAATGGGCCGTCTTCTTTCTCGCCGCCGCTCTCCAGGTGCTTGAACATGGCGTCGCACTTCTCCTGGCCATGCTTCTCGACGAACTCGCGTTGCTTGAAATTGGCCTCGATGCGCTTAACCTGGTTAAGGCTGCTAACTGCGTTTACCAGCTGGTCAAACTCGGTTATTTCCGCCTTTGTCCACATGGGCTTAAGGTCCAGGTCGTCAATGGCCTTGAGCGCAGCAGCAATCTGCTGAGCACTTAGCCTTTCGGGCTTGAGGCAGGCAAAGCGGGTGCGGTTGGCGCGCTCTTGCATTTGGGCCTGCACTTCATCCGTGACCGGCTGGATATGCCAATACTGATTAACGCCGACCTGCCCGCCATCCTTTAGGCGAAAGCGTGCGCCCTCAAGAGTTACGATCTGCGTAGCGGTTAAGCGCTCGACCGTATAAAGGGTCCAGGTCCGACCATTCCCATAGGCGACCTTATCGCCATACGAAAGCCCATGAATCCACGCCTGGTACTGCGCAGCCTCCTCGGCGCGCTTTGCTTGTTCTGCCTGATAATCAGCGTTCATCGTTAGGGCTCCAGGTTGAAGGTTTGGCAGAAGTAGCGCCAGAAAATAGGGTGCATTTCACTCTCGCCGCTTTCGTAGTTTTGCCACTGGCGCAGCGATACCCGAATGACATTGGCGGCCTCGGTCTGAGAATAACCGACCGCCTTTCGGGCCTCTAAAACCTCATCTTTCGTGGGCCGCTTGGTAGGCCCAACAATAGGGATTCGTTTTTTTGCCATAACTCCTAGCTCATGCGAAACAATTTCATGCCAGACGCGGCAAATATACGCAATATCTTCGCAAACGGCCAAAGGCTTTGCAAGCGTCTGATACAGGAATTGAGAGGGAGATGCCGCCCGCGACGGGCAGGCGGCAGAGGGGCTTACTTGTCGGAGGATTGCAGCCGGTCTAGGAACTCACGGCAGGCGACGCGGATAACGGAATTGCGGCTGTATTTGGTGCCCGTCTTGCGGCTCATGATCTCGGCGGCCTCGTCCAGCTCCAGCACCATGCTGGTTTCCAGAACGGGCGTGACGCGCTCGGTTCCGGCCTTGGTCTTAGGCTGGCGCACTGGCGCTTTTGGGGCTTCCTTTTCCGGCTCGGTAAAGGCAGGCTCGGCTCCTTTTCGGAATGCCTGAGTGGCCTGCTCCAGGCTTACCGCATCATCTGGCGGCAGATGGCTTGGGCGTGCTTTTTTCATGACGGTTTTACTTCCTCTGTTTCATCGATACGCGGCGGTATTACGTTCTCGAAGATGGCCGCCATTAACGTGCGCAGCTCCTCGCACGCCTTCTCGTCACGCTCGGCCTTGGGCATCTCCTCAACGGAAAGGCCCATTGCCGCCGATAGCGCAAATGACTTGCGGTCAACCAAGGGGGCTTCGAGATACGGCAGCGTCTCAAAATGATCGATGGCTTCTATGGTGGATAGGTTGTCGCTGGTGTGCTTGCCCTTAATTAGCGGGTCAGCTTTGCTGAGAATGCAGTAGGTCGTGACGGGCGAGCGATTGGCCATGACGCGCGAACGGTTGGCGTCCTGAATGAGTTGGCTCATGCGGCCCAGCGCCCAGCTATCGAACGCGCGTGGATGAACCGGCACCAGCAGCACGTCAGCCAGTACCAGGGCCGAACGCAGGGCCTCGGAGTCGAAACCACCCACGTCCATCACCACATCGTCGTACAATGCGCCTTGGTTGGCGACCTGGTGAAAGAACTCATCGCCATGCGGCAGATGCGCGCCCATCACGACAGGCTCGATACCGGCCCGCATACGCACCGTTGTGGCGTTGCTGCTGGTCTTTTGCGGGTCTCCGTCCGCTAGCAGTACCTTGCGACCAATACGCGCGCGTTCTATCGATATCTGAACGCTTATCATCGTTTTGCCTACGCCGCCCTTCGGGTTCGCTACTGCAATTTTCATCGTCTGTCCTTACGTTCTAGTTGGTATCAGCCTGCTAGCGTACAGCACGCGCTCTGCTGCCGTCCTGCTAGCAGGGTGCTGTATTTCACACGGTTGTGTTGAACTTGCCAAGCATCGGCGATAGCGGGGCCATCATTGCCTTGTGCAAGTCTTCCGCGATGCGGGCCTGCTGGAACTCAATCAGGGCTTCGAATACCTCGGCCAGCGCCTCATTAGACGTCAGGCTCTGAGCCAAGTAGGCGCGGTAGGCAGCCTGTACTAGGGTGTTATTAGGATATGCGCCAGCCAGGTTCGACAGTAGGCGCGTGCTATCGCGGTCGTTACCGGCCCGCATGAAGTCACCACAGCGCACCACTGACACGCCGTCGCGATCCCTGGCAATGACCGGCATGGCCTCAAACGGCAGGTGCGAGCAGTTACGCAAAGCATGGGCGCACGTCACGCACATGCTGCCCTTTGGTCTGTGTTTCATGCTACCGACTCCCCTTCGCTTTGAATGCCTCGTCCAGTACGGCAAGCACAATCTCTACGCCATTGCTATCGGTCGCATCATGGGCAAAGTTCTTTAGCGCCTCATGAACGGCAGGCAGATTGGCGATGCGCTCGGCCTCGGCCCAATCAGGGGCGTTACCACGCTCGGGCCGCCTGTAAATGGTCGCCCCAAGCGCCAGCGCCTCTACTCCAGCAAGGGGAGCCGTCTTGCCTCGGTTTGCAAGCGCTTCCAGCAGGTCTAACAAAGCGCGCTGACGGTTTAAATCAAGACTGTCCTCTGTAAAGCGACTCACCTCGATACCGGACGGCTTGTGTACCAGGCGAACGCCCTTTCTCGGCCCAGGGCGAAGCGCGCTCTCATTTACCGCATCAAAAACGTGTACCTCTACGTCGCCTTGCGGAAAGGCGATGGAGCCGCCTGGCATGGTCAGTGCCTCCGGCCCAAAATCAACCGGCTTGCCTGTTTCTTCGGTCATGCTACTTGCTCCCCTGTATCGCCTAGCGCGCGGGTAGCCTGGCGGCGCTGCTTGGCTTCGTCTAGTGAAGTTTTCTTGAATGGCTCGATGCGCTCAATCTTGAATTGCTTGCCGTACTTGGGGTGCTTTTCCCATGCGCCGAACAAGGTCAGCTCTACGGTTTTACGTGGAGCTGGCGCGTTCTTACCCTCGAATACGGCAGTAAAGAATTTAGGCCCATTGGCGCGGGCTTTGTAGAGCGAATACGTGGCGTCAGCGTTCTGATAAAAGCGGTCAGTCAGCTTGCAGATAATCATATCCACGGTCGGGCAGTCCTCTGGCTGGAAGTGCCCAGACAATAGCACATTGCGCCAGCAGGGTGCTAGCACAGTGCATACAGAGTGCTAACGGTATGCAGGCTAAGCGCTAGCGCCTAAATCAGCCTCGGCGGCGTGTATCAGGATCGTGTAATAGGCCATTGCAGGCCGGTCGTTCAGGGCGCGGTAGTAGCGGCGGGCACGGTACAGCTTGAGCAGTTCGGACATGGCGGGCTCCAGGTGAGTCCGCCAAGCGTAGGGGAGGCAGGCAAGCGCCAGCGCGGGCGCTTTCCCGTTATACGGCTACTGGCGCTTTGATGGCGGGGTGAGGGTCATAGCCGGTCAAAGTGAAGTCGTCGAACGTATAGTCGAACAGGCTTTTAACGCTCGGGTTTAGCGTCATCTTGGGCAGCGGCTTGGGCTCTCGCTTAAGCTGCGTTTCGACCTGCTGGATATGGTTGGCATACAGATGAACGTCACCACCCGTCCAGATGAACTCACCTGGCGCGTGCCCCGTCTGAGCGGCCACCATCATCGTCAGGAGCGCGTAGGAGGCGATATTGAACGGAACCCCAAGGAAGGTATCGGCAGAGCGCTGATAGAGCTGGCAGGACAGCACACGACGCGGTACGCCATGCTCATCCAGGTAGGCAGCAACAGGGCCGTCAGGCGTTACCCAATCGGTCGCGATCCATCCGCGCTCATGACAGGCGTCAGTAGAGAAGTCGATACCAGGATAAAGACTCTTGTCGTCCGATACCTTAAGGCGCTGGCCTACGCTCATCTCACGGCTGTAAAACTGGAACAGGGCATGACATGGCGGCAGGGCCATCTCATCCACCAGGGCAGGGTTCCAGGCCGATACGATCAAGCGGCGCGAATCAGGGTTGGCCTTTATCTGCTCGATGACGTTGGTAATCTGATCGATACTGCGCCCATCTGGCGCTGGCCAGCTGCGCCACTGGTAGCCGTAGACCGGCCCAAGGTTGCCGTTCTCGTCGGCCCACTCATCCCATATCGAAACGCCGTTCTCCTTGAGGTACGCGATATTGGTATCGCCACGCAGGAACCACAGCAGCTCATGAATGATAGAGCGCACGTGACACGCCTTGGTTGTGACCAGGGGGAAGCCTTCCGCTAGGTCGAAACGCATCTGATAGCCGAACACGCTATAGGTGCCCGTTCCGGTGCGGTCGTCTTTGAACGCGCCCTTTTCGTAAATGTGGCTTAACAGGTCAAGGTACTGCTTCATGGTCTATTCCTTGGGCTCGATTAGCTTGCGTAGAGCTTCGATATCCTCGTAAAGCTCGTGCGCGACGTTTCGACCGTTCACATGGTCGCGATAGGTCTCCGTAAGGTTGCCTTCGATATGGCTATCAATGGCCTGGCGCAAACCATTCAGCTCCTTGGTTAGCCGCTCATAGCGCTGGTCTCGGATTAGGATGGACTCCTTCGCAGCGCTTAGCCTGCCTTCTGCTGTAATGGCACGAAGGCGCATATCGTCCAGCTCCTGCGCAAGGTCAGAACTCTTAGCAACCAGGTCACTTATGCGCTCAGCGCCTTGCGCTATTTGTTCGCACAGCGACTGATTTTCTTCCTCCAGTCGCTTAACCTCGCCCGCTTGCAGCTCCTGCCCGTCGGCATAGCCTTCGTCGTATATCTTTTGATTCATAGTGCTATCTTAGTGCTCGCAAGTGGCTTGCTTAGTGGTATCAGTCTGCTAGCTTTCTCATGCGCTTGGCAAAGTCGCCAGGGTAGCGATAGAACAAGCGGCGAGCGCCCTCGGTTTCTCGGTAGACGGCCAGCATCGTCATGCCTTCTTCGCGGGCCTCGCCTGCCGGTATCGCATCGCCTAGCAACTCATAGGAGCCACCTTTGCCGATACACTCAAAGCGCTTGAGGTTTGCACCAGACAGCTGGCGCAAGTCACTGGCTTGGATCATGACCGGACAGGCCAGGCTCTCAAGATGGTCCGTGCCGTCGCCTTGCCAGGCCCAAAACTCTTTATTGGCCTGAGCAATAGCCAGGTCGTATGCCTTGCGGTGTCGCGCCACCTCATTCTCTAGCGTCTCGACAGTGTCGCGGTGCTTGCGCTGGTGGAGCTTGGCGCGGGTATGGCTTTTTTCCAGGTTGATGATTAGGGCGTGCATAGAATCAACGGCAAACGGGTCTAGCCTCACCTGCGGAAGTAGCCGCTTAACGGCTGCGTTAAGCGCATCCGCTGCCACCATAAAGTCATTAACGGCTTCGCTTGCCGGATCGATGCGCGACGCCTGGCCATCAGCGAAGCCCTTGGCATAGATGGCATTAAGCATGTCGTGCAGGTCGCACGACTCTGCCAGGAAGGTGCGGCATTCTTCATCCGACAGCGTCGGAGCAGGACTCTTATCAGTCATGGCGGGAACCTTTGAGGAAGAATGACCGGCACCACTGCGGTGCCAGTCCGGTATCACTATGCTAGCACAATGCATGCAGCATGCTAGCTTTATTAGTTATCGCCTGGCGACTTCAATGGAATAGCGGGTTGCTGGTGCTCCGCCTGCTCAGTGCTAGCACCTTGCTTGCTCAATGCTGCCTCTATCGCCTCGGGCAGCTTGTGCCCGTCATACGGCATAACGCCATGCTGCATCAGCACGCGCCAGGCTTGGCCTATGACCTGGCCATAGCGCTCGGCAGAGTGGTGCCAGTGACTCACGGTGCAGCCCTGGTACGTCAGATTGCCTACGCTGGCCTCCTCGTCGGTTTCGCCCGCTGGCTGAGGTGTCAGGTCAAGCGGCAGCGTATTGGTAGCAAAGGCCGTTTGCAGCAGCTCCAGGGCTATGTTTGCATCCTCATTGGCGCGCAGGGAGACGCACGCGCCAACAATGGCCGATTCCAGGTGCTCGATACGGGCCTTAAGGGCGCTTTCGTTGCTCATTGGCCGCTATCCTTGTGCTGGCTTCCTGCTGGCGCAGTGGTAGCAGGCTGCTGGTGTATCAGCACGTTCTCTACCAGTGCGTGCAGCTCGCGAACGGCAATCATCTCCTTAGCGCTTTTCGGCTTGAGATGCGCCAGCAGCTTGCGCACACGAATAGCCATGTCTTCCACGGTCATGGCACGACTTGTTGCTTCGGTCATCAAATTTACTCCAGCGAAGGTTATTTGTTTGAACAGGTAGGGCAGGGGCCTATACCGCTGTATTGCGTCAGGACAGAACGCAAGTCGTTGCATGTAGGGCAGACGTTGCCCGCTATGCCAAGCTGCTTTTGCAGCTGTACAACCAAGTCGCCCAGGTCATTCAGCAGAAAGAACAGCTGAGCCCAGCCAGGCGCGGCACCAGGTTCGAGCAATCCCGCCTTGATAGCGGTATCGGTTACGGCCTGCGCCAGGTACTGGCATTTGTCGCCTTCGGCCTGAATGGCTGATTCGAGCAAGTGACTTGCGGTCATGGCGTTCAAGGGGTGACGTCCTTCCGGTCTCTGCCGGTTACTTGTTCAGCTGCTCAATCTGCGCCAGCGCCCAGGCGCGGGGCCACTGGACATAGCGGGCGCGGTCTAGTCTGCGCTTCCAATCGACATGCGCATGGTTAGCCCTATTCGGAATCGTTGCATCAGCGCTCGTATAGCGCTCGGGTCGGGGAGCGTCACTCCCATCGATATAAGGCATTGGCTCAGGCTCGTCAGGCTCAGGCTTAAACCAGGGTTGCGGCTCAGCTGGCGCATGGGCCATGAAGTAGGCCAGCAGGCTCATACCCGCGTCTTTGTCGCTACCGTCAGTGGTCTGGTTAGGGAAGGCAGGGTGTGTCGGCCTATTGGGATAGGCTTGGTCGTGCTGGCTTGCAGTCATGGCGGTAATCTCGGATGAAGGATTGAACAGGTCTAGCTGCTCCTCGTCGCGTCTTACACGCGGCGCGGGCTTAGGCTTTCGGGTTTTCCTGGCCTTGCGGCGGGCACGCTTGTCGGCAATGCCCTGGCGCTTGGCCTCGATCCGCTCGGGCGTTATCGGGTCGCCTGGCTTGTAACCACGCTCCACAACGATCAAGCGGCGAATGTAGCTATCGGATAGCTCCTCTCGGGACTTGGCCAGGGCGTTCGCGGTGTGGCTTTTCTTGGCTTCGCGGCGCGCCTCTGGCGTTCGCTTAACTCTCGGCATCGGCGTCGCTCTCAAGCGCCAGCACGTCAGCGCCAGCAGATGCAACGCCAGGATTTATAACGGCCCTCTCTCCGGCCAGCATGCCTGCATACTGCGAAAACGGATCAAGGTCAGGGGTTCTTGTGTCGCGAGCCTTCTTAATGACGCGGCCAGCCAGGTAGGCATCAATCAGCGCCTTATCGTTGGATTCAATGGCAATCAGGGCTTTTGAGTCGCTGGCGCTCACCTGCTCGGGCTCGCCATCCTCTCCCGTCGGCACCAGGGCGCGAATTTTCTCCTCAACAGCGTACAGCCAGCCAATGGCAAAGTGATTGCCCTGCGTTTCGGGCGTCGGACGCTGACGACCGCGCATAGAACGGATATCGGCAACATAGCTGGCGCGGGCCTTCTTAAGCTGACGATACAGCGACTCATAGGCGTACTTGGCAATCTCGGGCGCAGGGTTGACGCCAATGAATACCGCAAGCTTTACCCTGCAACCTTTTGCGTCGCTCCAGGTGGAACGATCCAGCACGCGACAGCCAAACACGTCGCCTACCAGAGTAGACAGCGCCATATCCCATAGCGGGCGGCGAGCCATCTCGATATCAGACTTGGTTTCGCCCACGTCCGAGACCTTTACGTCCATATCGGTTAGACGGAACTTGCGCATAAGGGCCTGAGCCTGGCGCATGGCGGCAGCGGCCTCGTGCTCGTTGGCGCTCTTGGATAGCGCCAGACAATGCTTGATCTTGCGCATGATCCGGTCGCGTTCTTTAGGGTCTAGTTCAGTCATCACTAGGGCTCGATACCAGTTTCGAAGAATCCCAGCTGCCCACGCATGGGCGTAAAGGGCAGGGGTTTAGGGTTGGCCAGCTCAAAGCCGATATGGCCAGTCATGTACCAGGGGGAATCGTGGCGCTCGTGGCAGTTCACCAGGTCAACCATTCCCACAATGCCGCCGCGCTGTAATTGCTCCATTGGCGGGGGCAGCGTCAAGTTTCGCTCAATGCAGTAGCGGCGCACGAAACCGTATTCCGCTTTTGTCATGCCCTTGGATGCGTGAATTAGGAAAGCCCCACGGTGCTTGGTGTACCAGGTGCGATTTTCTATGATCTTCCCGCCGTGGACGATTAGCCAGGCCCAGGGTTGCCGGATTGACAGCGCTCTCATTGGGCGGACTCGGCAGCGTCGCCAGGCCACCAGGCGGAAGCCATTGCCGACGTATACGCATCTATCAAGCTTTCAAGCGACGCTTGCTCTTTTTCAAACAGCTTTTTGTAGTGCTCGCCTGGCTTGAAGGGCGAAGGAATCACGCTCACGACTGGCGCTTTACCCGCCTCATCCATAGCGATACGGTTACGACACTGGCGCTCAGCCGCCTCTTTGCTTTCGCAGGGCGTGCTTATGCCTGTCTCGGCGTTATGAACGGCCCATAGCGCCTCGGTCGGCTCGTTGACCGTGGACGCCTGTAGCAGCTTTGTCTGCACCTGGTAGTGCGCCAGCAGCGCGTCGTAATGCTCGGTCTTCTCCTCGGCCATGATGCGGTAATGCTCGGCAGGCTCCCAAGGCGACGGGATCACCTCAACGACAGGCTCAACATAGTGCTCAAGCTGCTCCGTGTCCCTAAAGTAGCTATTGCACGAGTCAATAATCGCCTGGCGTGCCTTCTCTGCATCCTCCTTGCTGGCGCAGGGATAGGTTTCGTTAGGTCCTACGCTATGAATAGCCCACAACTGGACAGCAGGCTCACGCAAGCGCAGGTCAAGGCCGCGCGCATGCTCAGGTATAGCGCCGGTATCCTCCAGGGCCTTAAGGATCGTTTCGACGTCGCTACGCAGCAGGGTGACGACTTCTTGCGCAGGCTCAGGCGGCGCAAAGAAGGCTTCCATAGTCTGACTCATAGCGTTTTGTGGTTGGTCACTCATACTGCATACCTCAGAAAGGATTGAAGTGAACAAAGACGGGCAGGTACACATGCTGCGCGGTCTCGATGGAGTCGGCCTCGCCATCCCAGCACTGGCGCTCGCTATCCCAGCTACGCCGCTCGAAATCGAATTGACAGTCCATATCAGGCGAGCCGTCGGCATGGGCTGAGCAGCCGAATAGGTTGCCGTCAGCATCAAGGCCCGCATAGGTATCGCCAACGTGCAGCAGCTGGCCTGGCTTGGCTTCTAGCAAGTGGCGATAGGCCGCCAGCACGCCGTCAAACGTGGCCAGGTCATAAACAGGGTTCGGGTTGATAGGCTCCATAATGACCGGCTCAAGCACCAGGGCAGGCGGCAGGCATTGGGCAGGGGTTTCGATAGCGGCAGCAGCGGCCAGCACAGCATCGGCAGCAGCCTCAAGGTATTCGCGCTGGCGCTCAAACGGGGCGTAGTGGTCAGTGTTAAAGCCGACCATCTGGCGCGCGGCGTCGTCCAAGTGCTCTTTAACGGCGACTGACAGCGGGTCTTGAAAGTCAGCCAGCATACCGGCCAGGACTTCGGTCTTACGCACCAGGTTCTTAACCATCAGCAGCTGAACAAAGCTTGAAACAGCGCCTCCCACCAGAGTTACACCGTTACGGGCTTGGGCTTCGATCCGTTCAAGGTCTGGCTTCATCTTAAGAACGGGCGAGCAAGTGGCTTGCGCTAGTTGGGGGAGGTTGAGACTGCTCATGCTTCACCTAATGCGAAGTTATTGCGCTATATTGCGCCGGAAAGTAACGCAATAATTTCACATTAGAGGGAGGCTTGTCTAGTATCTTTTGATAACAAATTTAGGCCATTTTGCGGGGCGGGGCCTTCATCCGTTCTTCCCGCTGGTACAAGGCCAGCTCCCTGCGCAGCGCCTTGGATCGTTCGCGCTCCTGCTCAAGCGCTTCATGCAGGCTTTTGTTCATACGAAACAGCTCGCGGCGGTCCTGGTTGGCCTTCTCTACGTCGCCGACACGCGCCAGCAGAGTGATTAGCAGCCAGGTTTCCCGCTCCCGATTACAGTCCTCCCAGCGCCAGGCAGCCTGCTGGTCACGCAACTCCTGATAGCCCAGCTTGCGGGCGGCCTTCATCGCGCCAGCCACAACGCGGCAGATGCCGCCAGGGGTTACGTCGATCAATCCCCACCCCTCGGGCAGCTCCTCGGGCTTAATCAGGCCAGCCGGTGCCATGAAATAGCGCCAGCTGCCCATTCCGCCTGCCTGGCGGTGCGGTTTCTTCTTATCGGCAAGAAAGTCAGAACGTGAAACCTTTGCTTCGATAACGGTTGAGGCGGTGCCGTCATGGGCCAGGGTGAACCCTATGGCGTCGGGTATCTCGCCGCCCCATCCGCCAGCCACTTCACTGACAGCCACGGTACAGTTTGGGCCGCCTGCGCTATTTGCGCGTTTAAGCCACGTAACGGCCAAACTGCATAGGCTGGCATGGGTTAGACCGTGATCGTTCAATCTGCGCGCTCGCTGGGCCTTCATTTGATGTCCCTGAGCATTGCTTTAAGCTCGTCACGGCGCTTTTCCACTTCCAAGCGGCCTTTAAGGGCATTCTCAGCGGCTTTTTCGTAGATAGCGTCCAGCTTATCGGGATCAAGCACAGCCACTACCTTGGCTTCTTCCGGCTCAGTCAGCTTGAGGATGCGGTACAGCAGGTCTCGGGCCTTGGTCTGGTCATGGGTCAGCACCTCGATGCCGTCCTTGGTCTGCTTCACGCCTGCATACAGCAGCTGCGCAGCCGGTGACAGGTCGCGGGTGTCCTTGAGCACCAGGCGGTCGATGCCCTCGCCAAAGCATTCAGGGCAGCTTTCAATCGGCGGCCTGCGTGGGTCATAGCCAATACCGCCTTTCGGGTCGAAGTCTGGCGGCTCTATCTCGTCACGAATGGCCTTCTTAACGGCCTCCTCGTAGTCGTCCTGGTGCCTTTTGAACTCGGCAGGCTTGAATTGGTACTCGTGATTCTCGCCATAGCAGTGGCGGCAGCACTCGCGGCGATGCTCGGTCAGTTCGTTAGGATCGGCAAAGGCCAGGCCAACAATGGATTGGAGCGCCCTGGTGCGTAGGTCCTCGGAGTCGTCGAACATGGCCTTGGTTCGAAGTGCCAGTAGGCGAATGACGTTTACCGTTTTTAACAAACGGCCTCCCAAAACACAGGCTGAATTAGGCGTCACAGCCTCGAATCCAGCGGCCTGGTAGGCTTTTGTTTGGTTATACGTCTGTAGGTACGCATCCACGAACTTAACGTGCCGTGGGTCCATGTCAGCGACGAGTATTTGCTCCTCGGTGAGCTTTACCGGCTCTATGGGCGTGGCCTGGGCTTGTGGCTTCTTGGTCGTGGTCTTACGTGGCTTGGGTTTAGCAGTGGCCTGGCCTGACTTCTTGGCTGCCATGTGCATCGATCCTATGAACAGAAAGGGGAGGGTTGCCATGTGTTGCCGCAGACATGGCACCGCTGGAGATTCACGAATGAACCGGCGCTTCCTGTTTCTTTACCGACGTTGTACGCCCTCAATGAGGCAAGCCAATGCCGCATCGACGTTTTGAGTGTTCGGCTCGGCTAATACTCGGTCATAGGTGAGCAGGCACACCAGGCAGCCAGGGTATAGCGGTGCCGGTGTGCGCTTTGGCGGGACTTTCCGAGGTTAGAACGAAAGGAGGGAGACGCGGCGGAAGGGGTTTACGGCCTTGAGGATACACAGGTACACGAGCCTGGCCAGGATCATGTCAACGCATACGGTAGTGATGATTATTTGGGTAGGCGTGATAGTTGGACAGCTAGAGGCTGGTATTACACCGCTGGCCAGGTCCAATACGTCAGTGCAGATAGCTGCCATGAGGAATACCGACGCTATCAGGTACGCCATACGCAGCAGGTGAAAGCCTGACCGTGTGTTATCGGTACGGCGCAGGACTTTGCGGGCCTGGCTTGGCTTCATCCATATGCGGGCATCTGTTACCAGGTACAGCGCAGCGCCTTCAATCTCAAGGCGTGTGCCGCACGGTAGCGTGGTCTGGCTGTATGCCTCGGACGCGCTCATGGTCGATAGGCGCTTAAACAGGCTCATGACTCAGCAATCCTCGTAACGGGACTTGGCAATGGAACGAGCCATATTGGGGTTTGATGGCGTGTCAGTAACAGATACCGACTCCTCAGCCAGTCGCAGACCGTTCGCCTCTAGCTCCTTGCAGATGTGCTTAATGCAGGAGTCTGACAGCTGATACCTGCTGCTTAAGCCTTCTCGTGTAAGCGCCAGCAGGTCAGCGGTGCGGTATATGTTTAATCGAGCAAGGAGACGCTGAAAGGACAGGCTTACGTGCAGGTCATGAATAAGCTCTGGCGCTTTAGCGTGGGCCTTGGCCATATCATTGGGGCTCTCAACGCACTGAGAGGTATCAGCTTTCTGCGCAACGACTGCCAGGGTCTCTACTGCGGTAGATAGCGCCTGCTTGGCTGCGTCGTGGATTTCGCGAGCTATAGCGCTTTCCATGTGCTCCATAGCGCGACAATAGAAGATCAAGCCAGGCATAGCGGCAGCCAGGGCATTAGCGCGGGCGCGTTCACTGCCTTGCTCTACGCTGTAATCGCCTGCAATGTATGGACGTGAATTACCTACCTCAGTGTGGCCGTTACTGAATGTCAGCATGCAGCTAACAACGGTCGAGTCCGGCCAGACGTGATACTGCTCCTTGACCACCATGCTGGCGGCCAACTCAAGGCTTGGTCTAGTCATGCCGCACACTCCAGTGATTCGCCTACCAGGGCAAAGCCGTAATTCTTCATCTTCTGGCGCAGGTACTTGGCTCCCAGCTCGCCCACATAGTCGATGGATACCAACTCATCGAACGTGCAGTTGACGATATCGCCCACAGTGAACAGGTCAGCCTTGTGTAGGTTGCCAATCAGGTAGGGGTTCATACCCAGCAAGGCAAAGGTCGTCATGGTAGTGACGGGCAGCGGCTCTACCGGCTCAGGCTTTACGGGCTCTACCGGCATACGGTCAGCGCGATACAGGTCGCGATTGATCGTGCTCAGGCGCTTGCTCAGCTCGGGGTCTACGGTCTTGGGCGTGTTGACTGGTGCGGCAATGGCTGCTTCCAGGTCTTGCACAACCTGGCGTTCGGCTTCCTGGCGTCTCTCGTGACTGCTAGACGGGAATCGGAACTCCTCGGTAACGGTTACTACCAGCTCCTCACCATCCTGGCGGGCCTTGGGACCTTTCGGGGTCTTTACGGCAGGTGTATAGCCAAGCTCGGCGTCGATGCGATCCATCACGCGGCGGGCAGTGGCCAGGATACGGGCCTTATGGGATTTGGCGGTTACGCGCTCGGCTATCTTAATCAGACTCTCTGCGCTACTGGTCAATGCAGCCAGTACGGAAGGCTCAAACGGTGGCATTGGTGAATCCCTACGGCTTTGAAAGGATAGGTGCCGGTTACTGCCTCCGGCGAACACAGGGTAAAAACCCTTGCACAGCAGCCGCTCTATGGCGACTGGATTATGCAGGGCCGGTACTGAATATCCGGCTTTGCGGGGTTACGTCGTGCGCGGAACTTATCGAAACGACTAACCGATTTATTCCCGCTTTCTCATGGCGCATCAGCCTGCGCATTCCTGCATTGGTAGATTGCTTTGGTCGTGCCGATATCGACAGCTATTCGGCTTCGGCCTCGGACTTACGGATTCCTGCCTACCTAACCTAGCGCTCGGCGGGCGCATTCAAAGCAATCTCCAATGCAGCCCCTTTCGGGGCGTATCGGGATATCGCACCATTCGTTTTCCTGTCCACCCTTGGCCGCTCCAAGGCGGCGGGGTGAATCTCATGTTTCAGGGCATGCGATACCAGGTGTTGCGTTTCCCTGTCTATTCCAGGGCGTCAGATGCTTTCTACGGGGGCTATGTCCCGTACCTGTCTTGCGCGCAGTGATCTGGCGGGTTTCAGTTCGCGCCAGCTGCCCAGGAGAATCACGTATTGCCCACTAGCAAATGTGGGCTTTCTGCATCAGGGAGTGTTTTGCGATCCGCTTAAAGATATGTACTTACAAATGATTGATAAGTAAGTTTGCAAAACACTCTCTGATACAGCCTCGTTAGAGGTCATTACCGCTTAGCGCCAGGGCGCGGCCTTCCCCATCGAATTCCTCCGACCGCGTATGCTGGTGCGCCGGAGACTTGGCTACAGGTTATTGAACTGTCCGATAGCTTCCATCCGCGAAAGCAGCACAATCAGGCGACCTGTTAAGCGCCCTGCATCCCTACAGCCTTGCACACCCTTAACGTGCATCCAGTGTAGTGATTCGCATTGGTTAAGCCGTTTGGCGTTTTCCCACAGAGCCCTGAAACTGCAAGATACAGGGGTGTCATCAAACGGCTTACCAATGCGCCTTGAGGTGGAATCCGGTCCTCAAGGGCATCAGTCGAGTATCCAGAAGCATGCGACTCGCGCGCGGTCCTTCCCACCTTCTGACATGGCACCAATCCGTGGTGAGCGCCAGCAACAACGCATTTGGTAGCGAAGCAGCGGACTTGAACCGCCAGGCCAAGGTGATGAGTCCCAGGCCGCCCATGCCTTCGCATAATTCCTGCATTTGTGAAGTCACTGCGCCCCGTCGGGCTACCAGTCGTGGGAGCGACCAGCTAGTGACCTCACAAATGCAGCCCCTGTAACGTAGGGGCAACGGCAGGTTCCTGGTGTACGCCTAGAGGTCATGACTCTGGCGATACCGAAGGTCTACCGGCACCATGTATGCTGCGTGGGATAGTTTGTCCTAGCCCTCTCCACGCCCAAGCTATCTGGCCTTATCCGGCGAACCGGCCCGCGCCAGCAGCGGGTACTCGGTGTAACGTTAAGCAAAGTCTAGGGTTGGCATCTCTAGCACCATCTGGCGCACGTTCTGCGTCACTGAGGTGCGCATACGGCGGTCATAGTCGCCGGTCGCAAGCCCTAGCTCTTTGTCGATAATCTCGCAGCGCTTACGCTCTCGGGCGATACGCTCATCTGCCTGAGTAATAACCTCAGTCATTCGGTTTACGGCAGTCTGCACGTTGTCAGAGCCGCGCATGTCATCCACAAAACCAGGATTCAGCTCTTTGATTCGCGCAAATGCCTTGCAGAAGTCCTTGAGGATGACGGCCATCTTTTGAATGTCCGAACGGTCCTGGCTCTGGCCTTGCAGCGTGATTGCAACCTGCTCAGAGAGCCCATCAGCCCAGCTCTTGTGCGCATCAGCGATTGACGTCGCAATCATGCGCATCAGGAATGCCTGATTGTTCTCGGTCGGATCAGCCAGCGGGTCATCACTGAGCCCTACCAGGTAATCCAGCGGCACCGCGAACAGCTTGGACATGGCAATCATGTCTTCCATCTTCGGCAGGCGCTCGCCTGATTCCCACAGCGACACTTGAGTTGGGTTCTTCTGGCCCACTGCAACTGCAACATGAATCTGATTCAAGCCAGCAGCGCGACGGGCAGCGGTAATACGCGGGCCAATCTGCTGGAGATTAACTTGAATGTCGATTTCTACAGTTCCAGTGTCCATCGTGACCTACATCTCAAAAAGTGCTCGATTTGTAAGCCAAAGCTTACAGGACACCCCTAAATCTGCTATCGAATTAACATGATAAGGAGGAACTTCTTAATAAATTTATTGTATTATCGCGCGCGCACGAGATGCGTTAGGCAAAGTTCAGAATCTGATTCACTCGGGCGTCAAGTTGAGCGGGCGTCATGTCGGTAGCTCGGTACACGTTGGCCAGGGCAGCGGTAATGACGTCCTGGTAGATTTTTCCCGCCTCCTCCTCGGTGCATTTGCCAAAGCTCAGCGAGCGGGGCACCAAGCGAACCTGGCCACGGATATCGAATACCGGATCGTAATGGCCAGCCAGCACGGTCAGGTTCTTGCGGAACGTCTCTTTGCAGGGCACAACCTTGCGGCCCTTGTACTCCACCTCGCTGATTCCAAACTCGCAAAAGTGCTCATAGGCCAGCGTGAAGAGACACATGGTCTTTTTCAGGAACTTGAAGTTGCGGGGAAGCGTCACCTTGCAGCGAATGCCTGCGCCCGTCTTGAGCCTGGCCAGCTGCTCGATGCCCTCCTGGTCAACAGGACGAAGCGAGCCATCGGCACACTTTTGCAAAACGATTTCCATGCGCTGACTACTCCTCTCGCGCAAGTGACTTGCTAATCAGCCTGTATCAAGCTCGTGATGCGGTCGCGGATCAGCGGGAACAGGTGCGGGTTCTTGTCCTTCTCGACCTGCAAGGCGCGCTTTCTGGCCAGGCGGTCGGGCTTCTCCATGACGTAGGCAATCACATAGTCCGCGCGCAGGCTCTCGCCCGTTGGGCAGTACCGTGCCGTAGGCGCAAAGCAGTTGCGGCAGCCCATGACGTGATTGATATACGGCGTGTGCGCCTCGTCAGCGGTCAAACTTCTTCTAGTGTCCATGCCTCAGTGCCTTTCACAGGGATTGCGTAGAACACGCGAAACGGGAATTCATTGGCGGCGACCTTCATCTTGACGTGTGCGTCATCCTCGATAATGGCCTTCGCGCCCTTGACGTCATGAAGCTGTAATTCCCCTTCGGCAGTCATGACCAGGAAGTCAGGCTTTAGGTGCGTCCGAGGCGCAAGGCGCAGCGTGATGGCCTCAAACTTCCACCACAGGATTGCGCCAGCCAGTTGCAGGCGGGCCAGGTGATTGGCGTACCGCTGCTCTGTCTTGTTCATCTCGCCAGGCGCGAGCCGTCCCAGCGCACGCAAGCGCTCCTTGCCGGTCACAGCCTTGGCGGGCTTGGCGCTAGCCTTTCCCACGGCCTTGGCCTTGATGGCGGCAAGTTCCGCCTCACTCATGCGCAGGGAAGTGCCCATTGTTACCAGTCCGAACTACTGGAGCTTGAGGAGTCGCTAGAGCTGTAGCTGCTGGAGCTGTCACTACTGGAGTAGGAGCTAGAGCTGTAGCTATCGCTGTCATACGAGCGATGCGAATGGCTACTCGAACAGCTCGAACTGCTGGAGTAGTCGCGGCGCGTCTCGGGCTCAGGCTCGCACCGTACTGGCGCGGGCTCATGGCGTACCGGCTCGGTATAGCGGCGCGTGTCTTCCTGCGTATCGGTCAGCAGCTCATTGAGCAGAACGGCATTGACCAGGTCATTGGAATTATCGGGCACGCGATCCGCTGCGCGCTCTACACGCGGCAGGCCCATGTGACTGGCCATGACCGGACGGCGCGTGTCGGGTTGGCGACCGATAGCGGGCTCGATCCCACGAGGGGACGAGCCAGGGTAGCCGTACATGCTGCCCAACGTTTCGGGCAGCTCGGTCAGCGTGCTGGCCTGCTCCTTGAGTTTGGCCAGGCGCTCTGCTTGTTTCTTCGCCAGACGGCGACGCTTCAACCAGGCAAACAGCATGTTACTTACTCCCCGTTGAGTTAAAGCCCTTGTCACCGCGCGCGGTTTCCTCACCAAACGCGACAACCTCGACGCAAGTCCCGCTAATGCAGGGCGCAAGCTTCATCTGCGCAATGCGGTCGCCAGCCTCAAACGTGAACGGCTCGCTGCCAGTGTTATGCAGGATGGCAATAACTTCGCCCTGGTAGTCGTTGTCGATAAGCCCCGCATGAATACCAATGCCGTGCTTATGCGCCAGCCCACTGCGCGGCCATATCTCGCCGCATAGGTGGGGCGGGAACTCCCAGGCAAAGCCAGTCGGGATATTCAGGCGCTGGCCAGGCTCGATACGCCCTCCCTGTACCGCGCGCAGGTCGAAACCAGCAGCGCCAGCAGTTTCCTGCGCAGGCACAGGCAGGTCATGTTCGCCAATGCGGCAGACGTTAAATCGGTTCATTTCGCGCCAGTCGCGCGCTCTAGCTTTGGTAATCATTCTGGCTTTGCTCTCCGTGAGGCCCTGGCAGGCTGTAGTGTTGCGGTTTGGTCATCGTCCAGCGGCCAGGCAATAACCTGCGCGCAGGACGGGCATATCTTTTCGTTGGTTGAGCGCAGCGGCACCATGTCCGCATCGCCACAGGCGGGACATACTTTTGTCGTCATGTTGGGGCGCACTCATGCAGGCCGGTCAGCTCGCGCACTCGCGGCGGAACGTCTATGCCTTGCTCAGCCAGGCGATTGACACACTCGGCCAGCAGCCTGATTTGCTTGCCATAGCGTGATTCAAAGCGGGCTTTGTACGGATGGACGGCGATCATGCCAGGCTGGCCATAGCCGTCCTGGTGATGCCCAGCGCACAGGGGGAGTACCAGGTAGTGCGCGTCGGGTTTGGTTCTGCCGTCCATGTGATGGATCGACACGTAACCGTTGAACTCGTCGTAGTCATGTCGGCAGGCAATGCAACCGACATGACTCGCTAGACTATCGTGATACCGTTTCTGGCTGGCGGTAGGCGTGGTGCCCTTCATGCTGGCGTCTCGCTTTGGACGCCTCCAGCTCAGCAAGCGCCGCCAGTTGCTGGCGTTTGCGCTGCTCGATTTCGGCGTCAGATAACAGGTTTCGCTGCCCGCGCTCTTGCGCCACTGGTTTGGGCGGTCGAATGCTTGCAATCAATTCCTGTATTTTCCGCTTCTGCTCAGCAGGCTCGATGCTGCATTTTCCCGGTAAGGCCAGGTCTGCCAGATTCTGAGGAACAGGCCCTTTCGGGTTCTCGCGATTCTTCGCAAGTGCCTTGCTCCAGCGCTCTTTGATGACCTCGTATTCAACCTGGCCCAGCTGCGTTTGGAACTGGCGCGCCGTCCAGAAAATGGCCGGTTCTGACCAGGTGTCTTGGGAGGCAAGCTTAGGGCCTTTCTCGGTCATGACTTCGACACGCGGGCCTTTGAACCGAACCTTCCATTGCTCGCACGCTTCGTCCCAGGCGTCCTCGTCACTGGTGACGGGTCGGCACAGCTCGATGAACGTGCCGACGTCCAGGGTTCCCCATTTGAGAATGTCCGACCGCTTGGCCAGGTTGAACAGACCTAAGCGCGACTCGGCAGGTTTGAGCCCTACCGTTTCGAAGTGCCGCGCCCAGGCTTTCATCCAGTTAATCTTCGCTTGCTGGCTCGTGAAGTTCTTAGCCCACCGACCAGGCATCAAGCCATCAAACTCGTTCCACAGGATTTCGAGCACTGAAAACCCGTTATTGGTTGGGTCTTCATAGTCACTGCGAACGACTAACCATTGACTACCTGGCAGTGTAGAGGAATACGTCGTGCTGATTTCGCTGGTCATATTCAGACTCCTGGCTGCTGGCCAAACATGGGCGCATGTGGGTCGTACTTGGGCGCAGCTGCTACCGGCTCGCGAGAATGCTGGCGCGTAAAGGCTTCGGGGTTCAGATTGATTCCAAGGAAGCGCTCAGTGTGTTCGGCATCCCTGAAAATCAGGCTTAGGTCGATGTACTTTTTAGCGCCCTTGTACTTATTGCGGGCCATATGGAAGTCGGATTTAGAACAGCCACTTATAGCGCCTATAACCTGCTCTACCGTGTACTCCTCTAGCGCCTTCTCGATAATCTTTGTGCGCTTGGCATCAAGGCGTGACGTCTTGGTTTCACACACTGTCCGCCAGTGCTCGAATATCTTAGCAACCAGTGCCTGACGATCCGCCTTTGCCTTGCGCTTAGCTTCAGCCACCTCTGCTTTACTGGCCGCCTTCGATGTGCCGCTAGGCACATGAGATGTAGTCTCTGTAGATAATCTATGTGTTTTATATGTAGTAGTATCTGTAAGAGCAGTGCAATCTGCCCCGCTGGATGGGGGCAAGTTGCCCTCATCAGAAGAGTGCAAATTGCCCTTATCGATAGCCCCTACATTGCCCCCACTCGATGAGTGCAAATTGCCCTCATCGGAAAGCAGTGGGTTTTCGAACACAATGGTGTAGAAATTGGTGCGGTCGTGCTTGTGCTTGTTCAGCTGCTCGGCCAGGATCACGCCCTTGTTTTTAAGGGAGGCCATTGTTCGCTTAATGGTGTCCTCGCCCCAAAAGGGGAACTGCTTTTGCCACTGTGAAAGGGTGTTATAAATCCACTTCCGGCCCTCATGCTCATAGCCTGCGTCAGTCTCTACCAGCCAGTAGCACAGCTGCTGCAAAACGATGGCTTCATTCAGCCCGATGCGTTCGGCCAGCTGAGGACTGATAACCAGGGGGCGGAATTTGAATAGCAGACTCATGCTTTTCGGCCCTCCCAAGTAACGGAGGAGCCTTTCGAGAGATTGCAAGCACCGCATAGCGTCTGGAGGTTATCCAGCGTAGTTTCGCCACCTAGCGACTCAGGATGCTTATGGTCGCAGTGCAGATTCTTGTAATCGCCGCAAGCCACACAACGATAAGCATCGCGCTCAAATACCTGGCGACGCAGAGTTCCATCGATTTTCTTCTTACGGTATACGGCAGGTGTACTAGAGAAATTGGAGCCTAGCTGCTCGATCAGAATGGCCACCAGTTCGCCGCAATTGCCATCCCCTTTGCGAGCTACCGTAGAAAGCAGCTCCTGATTGTCCTCAAGGAATTCGCGAAACAGCGATAACGCCTGGTTTTCTGCCTGCTTGACGGCCTCGAAAAGTTCCGAAGGCTCGGTATAGGTGACGCCCTGAAATGTTTGGACGAAAGACGACTTGCGTAGGTGGCTCATCGGCATGGCTCCGCGTTGAACTGCGCAGCCGGAAGGACAGTGCGGCATGACGTAGTACGACCTGAACAAAACTGCGATCCGTAGCAGTGGTTTTTAATGAATGCACAAACGGATGGGACGCAAGCCAAAAGCTCAAGCGCCGCGATCTTGACGTCATTGCACAAGCGAAGCGCCAAGAAAGCAGTTGTCGTACCAGAAAAACGGAAATTTAGCGCCTTACGGCCAAATAGCCAAAAAACCGACAGCCGGTAGCAGTTGATAACAGATTTTGTATCATTCTCTGCTTTAATTCTTTTAGGCAAAACTTGCCCGTTCCGCCTTTCGGCAGGTTTTGAAATATTCATGCAGGTAGGCCCTTTTCTGCATTACAAAATTTAGTGTTTAGTCGGCGCTAGCGCGCCTAGCCCTTTCCCGCGAAGGGAGTAACCGGAAGCCCCGCAGAAAAGGGCAAAGGAGAGGCTTGTCAGTGGGGGAGCTACCCGCACACCTATCCGGTCACTACCGCGTAAGACAGTACGCGGAACTGTATTTGTGCAACCGAGCGTCGTGGACGGGTCAGCGGGCAAGGCCGCTTTTCTCAGTTGCACGAACATCGTGCCTGGCTAGCACAATCTACACAGTAGCGCTTGATACAGAATTTGCCAAGTCATCAGATGGCTTGAACAACCAGTATCGGCACCACTGCGCGCCTTTTGCCTTGGCAGATGAGACGCTACCCGCATTTTTCAACTCCAGGTCGTGGCGGATATCCCGAATTCTGGCGCTGATAGCGGCCTCGGAATCTTTCCGGTTAAACCTGGCTTCGATCCTCTCGTTAATTTCAAACAGCGCCAGGGGCTTTTCAGCTCCTTCAAGCACTGCCAGTACACGAGCGTATTGCGTCATCTCACACCGTTGGCTTGCGATCCGTTTGTGTGAGCAAGGCTACAGGCTTAAAAATCTCCGCTTATCGTCATTTTCCCAAACGACCGCGTTTTTTCATTCGCGCCGGTAAAACCGTCACGAGGTACGTCCAATCGATGGCGTGTTTACCGTCACCGCTTGTCATTACGCGCATGTCCAGAAAGCCGTTAGTTTCGCGGTCCATGTTCACCGCCATCCAGATCGGAATAGATCGATTGTTGGCCAGAATCTGGCGCAGGTAGGCATGACTGGTGCCTATCCTTTTCGCGAACGCTTCACGCTGAGTCCCGTTAAACAGGTGCTCTTTCAGGAAATACCGAAGGCGCGCGATGTTCTCAGCCTCGCTTTCGTAGCCTGGCACGCGCTCGTAAGGAGTCAGACCAGGCCAATCCTCTTGGCCTGGTACTACATCAACTTCTCTTCGTACCGCAGACATAACTAACTCCATTATTGGTTAAGGGCGGGTTTTACAGCGGCGGTAACGATACCGCATGCCGGGATATTCTCGACACGACCACAGATAAATGGCCGGGATTTTTGCGACCCGTTCGGAATATCGCTGCTGGCCCGCCTCGCTATGGGGCGCATCATAAGCATTGCATCTCCTGTTATCAAGTGCTGCAAAATTTATTATCAAGTGCTTGCAAAGATTGTTATCAATCGATACAGTTGCGGCCACTTCCAACCGGACACCCCAAAGGCACCAATCATGCAAATGTCTCCAGAGATTAACGAGCTAGCCAAAGCCCTTGCCGCCGCTCAGGTAGAAATCGAAAACGCGACCAAAGACAGCGTAAACCCTCACTTTCGCAGCAAATATGCGGACCTTGCCGAGGTGCTGAACACGTCGCGTCCTGTGCTGGCCAAGCACGGCCTATCCGTTGTGCAAATGCCATCGTTTCAAGATGGAAAGGTAGGCGTGACCACACTGCTTATGCACGCATCCGGTCAGTTCATTTCTAGCGAGCTGGTTGGTCCTTGCATGAAAGTTGACCCGCAAGGCATTGGCTCTGCCATTACCTACTACCGCCGTTATTCCCTGGCAGCCTTTGCCGGTATCGCCCAGGAAGACGACGACGGCAACGACGCAAGCACTGCGCCGAACAACCAGAACAACCAGAACAACCAGAACAATCGGAACAACCGAAACAACCAGGGCAACCAGAACGCCCAGCCTGAGCAGCAGCAGGCCCCGCGCCCCATCAATAAAGGCGCAATGGCCCGTATCGAAAAGACGCTTGTACGTTGCAGTCCTGCCGTCCAAAAGAAGTTTGCCCAGGACTATCCAGACCCCAGCGCGATCCCGCAGGACGGGTTCCAGAAGATTATTTCCAGCCTTGAGTCAGCAGCCGACAAGTATCAGGCGCGCCTCAAGGAAGCCGAGGGCGGCGAGCCTGTCGTCACCGAAACAAACAACGATCAAGCAGCAGCGTAAGGAGCCCATGACATGGCACGCGGCGTCAATAAAGTAATTCTCGTCGGCAACGTTGGCGGCGATCCTGAAACCCGTTACATGCCCAATGGCAATGCCGTCACCAACGTGACCCTTGCCACCAGCGAAGCCTGGAAGGACAAGCAAACTGGCCAGCAGCAAGAGCGCACCGAATGGCACCGCGTTGTGTTCTTCGGCAAGGTTGCCGAGATTGCAGGCGAGTACCTGAGCAAGGGCTCGCAGGTCTACGTGGAAGGGCAGTTGCGCACACGCAAGTGGCAAGGCCAAGACGGGCAAGACCGCTATACCACTGAAATCGTCGTCGATATCAACGGCACCATGCAGCTCTTGGGCGGGCGTGGCGGCAATGACGGCGGCGACTATGGCCAGACTCAGCAGCAGCGCGCACCACAGCAGCAGCGCCAGCAGACGCAAGGCCGTAGCCAGGGCAATGCAGCCCAGCGCGCGCCACAGCAGCGCCAGCAGCAGCAACCCGCGCCGGACTATGACAGCTTCGACGATGACATTCCGTTCGCCAACCCCTATGCGGGCCAGGTATTGCTGGTTATCTAAACCCAACTTTGTAGACGATGAGAATGCAGTACATCACCTACTTGAACCACGAGATACACACACCGACTGCCAAGGCCGCCGACCGCGCGGCCCTGTCGGTCATGATGGCCATGTACGACGGTCCTGTTACCGTCGTCGAGTCGGCGCAGGTCAAGCCCCTGCCGCCGCGCAAGCATCCAGAGCCCAGCAAGAGCAAGCGCTCGCGTACCAAGGATGCCAAGCCGCTGGCCACCGCCGAGCTATTTGCCGTCGTGCCCGTTGCCGACGTGCAGCAGGCGCTAGGGTACGCCGATATGCCGTCCTGGCCGTTCGGCGTCCCTAAGCGCCATGAAGAATTCTTGCGCACCATGATGACGGTCTGGCCAACGCTCAAGCGGGCCAAGCGCCTGATCGAAAGCGGCAACCGCCTGGCTCGCGTCGCCAAGCTCATGGGCGCAGACGAGGAGGAGCTAAGCAGCCTCCTCGATTCTCACAATATCTTCTACCTCAAGGACTAATCATGTTCTTTCGTAACCTGCTGATTTATCGCATAACACAAGACCGTGAGCTTGAGGCAGAAGCACTGGCCGAGGCCCTGGCCAGCAAGCCCGCGCGCCCTTGCGCAAACCAGGAGCTGACCACCTACGGTTTTATCCCGCCTATCGATGCAGGCGAAGGTTCGGCGCTTGTCCATGCCTCTAGCGGCTACCTGCTGATTGCCACCAGGAAGGAGGAGCGCATACCGCCTAGCGCGGCGGTAAAGGAAGCCTTAGACGAGAAGGTCAAGGCGATTGAGGGCGAGCAAATGCGCAAGGTCTACAAGAAAGAGCGCGACCAGCTCAAGGACGAGATTGTCATGAGTCTGCTGCCGCATACCTTTAGAAAGAAGAAGACCACGCGCGCCGCGATCATGCCCAAACAGGGCCTTATCCTGGTAGACGCCTCCAGTCCGCGCCAGGCAGAGGACCTGCTGAGCACCCTGCGCGAAGCGCTTGGCTCGCTGCCGGTGCGCCCGCTTTCGGTCATTAATGAAGTCTGCGTGACGATGACTGACTGGCTCAAGAATCAGACCGCTACCCATGACCTGCATATTCTGGACGACACCCAGCTTAAGGATGCCCACGAGGATGGCGGCTCCATCACGGTCAAGGCGCAGGACCTGACAGCCGAGGAGATTCAGAACCACTTGAGTGCGGGCAAGATGGTCACGCGCCTGGCGCTGGCCTGGCAGGACAAGCTTTCGTTTGTGCTCGATGAGAAGCTGACTCTTAAGAACATCCGGTTCGAAGACCTATTGCAGGAGCAGGCCGACCAGGAAGGCGGCGATGATGCGCTGGCACAGCTCGATGCAAGCTTTACGATCATGATGCTTACCTTTGCCGAGTTCCTGCCCGAGCTGGTCGAGGCGCTAGGCGGCGAGATGATCCCGCAAGGCATTTGCGGTACGAGCGCAAGTGACTTGCAGGAAGGCGCGCCCAAGGTCGTGCGGATCAAGCGCGATGAAGTGCAATACGACGCCTTCAATCCAGTGGCAGAACAAACTGCCGCGCACGTCGATGACCTGGACAGCGACACACTCTACCAGCAGGCCGTTGTATTCGTCAGAACCGAGAAGCGAGCCAGCATTAGCGCAATCCAGCGAAGATTCAAAATTGGCTACAACAGAGCAGTGGAGATGATTGGGCGCATGGAGGAGGAGTTTGTAGTAACGGCAATGAACTCCAACGGAACACGCGACGTTGTAGCAAGTTACTAATTTGGCAATACCAGCCCCTAAGTCAATATGCCGTCGGCCATGAACCTTCGGCATCTCTCAAGAAAACAGCATTACTGGAAAAGCAGCGTAAGGAGCTGGAAACAGTATTGGCAAAATGGCGCTATCACGGTGCGTCCATCATGCGGGCGCACTGCATCCACTTTGATAGCACTCAGGTAGCACCATGCTAGTTACAGCCATTTTCATCGTTTGCGCCATCACTGCCGGTTACTGCGCTTGGATCAACTTTAAACTCCCCGCCACGGTGTACAGCCGTATTCGCGCCCTCCTCCTTGCCTTGGCCAGTCTTACCTTTCTGTTATCCAGCCCCTATGCAGGGCTCCAGTATGACCGCCTCAAGGCGCAGACGGACGCCGAGACCAGCGCCATACGCACCAGGGCCGAAGCGGCGCGCATTGCCACGCTTATGACCGCGTTCGGCGAATCCTATGCAGTCATCGAATACCTGCGCACCACCCAAAGCCAGTAGTCACCAGATATAGCGGGCAAGGTCGCTACCACGCAGGGACGCATAGCGAGCCAGTAGACGCGGATCACGATGGCCAGTGATTCGAGATATCAGCACGGCATCCATTGTTGTCCGCTCAAACAGTCTGCATACCGCCTCGTGCCGCAGGTCATGAAAGTGCAAGTCGGCACACTCCGCCGCCTCGAATATCCGCGCAAACTGAGCCGATATCCGTGCCGTCGTGCGCTTGAGACTTTTGGCGCTCAAGTCTCCATCCCACCAGGGGAATAACGGGGCGTCGTCGCTGCCCTCGTGGCGCTCCAGCAGCTCGCCCATGACCTGCATGGCGACCGATGAAAGCGGAATCTGGCGCTTATCCCCGTTCTTAGTCTGATTTAGGTAAACGGTACGCCTGGCCATATCTACCTGGTTGGGCGATAGCGTATACATCTCGCGCAGGCGCATGGCCGTCTCTAACGCCAGCTTAAACAGCGCTTCCAGATAATCACGGTGCGGCAGCACTAGCGGGCGCTGGCGTCCGGTTGCCGTCTCGCCGTCCAGTATCTCGTGAACACTCTCCTCCTCTTTAGCGTCCAGCCTCCTGTCTCGCGGGGCGTCAGTTCGGGCCGCCTTCCCCTTGCGCGCCAGCACGCGACCGTCAGCCGCGTTATAGGACGCATAGCGCTTGGGCAGCTCGCGCAGCGGATTGCCTGCCAGCCCTCCCCGCTTTACGCTCCAGTCCAAGCACCGCGCCAGTGCGCCCACGTAATGACGGATCGTAACCGGCGCAAGCACGCGCTCGTGCTTCATGCCTGCTACCCACTGCTCAGCCCATTCGTATGTGAGTTCATCCAGTTTGAGCGCACCCTGCTGGCGCTCGATGCCATGCAGTAGCGCTTGATCCGACTCAGGCATTGCCACGGCTTCGATATAGCCTTCGATCACAGCGCCCAGCGTAGCGGCCCCAAGCCGCGCTTTAACCTCTGCCGGTATACGCCCCTTGTCTAGCTCTGCCTCGGTGCGAGCGCACCACTCTGCGCCCTCTCGTTCGGTCGCAAAGCTAAAGCTAAGTGGCTGGCCTAGCAGATGCTTGCGGCGAATGATGAACTCCCAGCGGTTGCCACGCTTACGCTTTGTTGCCATGTACTGCCGATCCCATTCAAAGAAATCGCATAGACAACCATTTTTAAAAACTATTCGAAAGGGCTTTATCTCTATCTGAATTGTAAGTATAATTCAGTTACAGCAGACGGATTGGCCGAATGCCTAAACAAAGGAGTGCGAAAACTGTCAGACAAAGAAGCGCTAGAGCTAGAGCTACTAAAGGCCAATATCCGAAAGACGTTAGCCGAAGCAGCAAAAGCCGAATCAGAAGCAGCAAAGGCGGTAGACGAATCAGGAAAGATCAAGGCCGAAACGGCCAAGATAAAAACCGAAACGGAACTGCTGGATTACGAGGCGCAACGGTTAGTTGCTGAGAAATTCAAACTCAACAACGAGGGTAAGAAATTTAATGTAGAGGCGTTCTGGACGCCAGCGAAGATAACAGTTAGCTGGCTAGTAGGTTTCGGGGCGCTACTACTGTTATTCTACCGATTGTTCTTCAAGTAACCGGAGCCCCGCGAAAGCGGGGCCTCTCAAGGAGGTCAAAATGCTATCTCCAGAGTCACGTATCAAGCAGGCAGCCGAACGCGCGCAGGCCGAAGTTGAAGCACTGGAAAAGGCTAAGACCGTCAGCCCGATGCTGTATTTTGGCAGCATGATTCTTGCGGCGTTTGCAGCAGCAGCCCTACTGCATATCGCTCAGTAACAGAAGCAGCAAAGGAGCCGCCCACCGAGGCGGCTTTTTTGTGCGCAAGTGACTTGCAGCGCGCGAGGTACGCTTGCGCCCTATGCTGAATTGGCGGTATTATTCAGATTAACAAGTTAGCAGCGGGATGGCGTCATGGAAGCAGTAAAGAGAAACGGCGGCGCGCGTGTTGGCGCAGGGAAAGCAAAAGACCTGCCGCCAGATGCAGTGGCAACAAAGCGCACAGTATCGATAGATGACGAGACGGCTGCAATCCTTACCGCGCTTGGCGGCGGCAAGCTGAGCCGTGGCATTCGAGAGGCGGCGCGCATTATCAAAGCGCAGCAGTAAACCAGCACTCTGCTAGCAGGCCGCACGCGCAGTGCTGGCGCTATTTAATCAGGGGTTTACAAAGCCCTTGCAAGTAGGTAGATTTGCTCGTGCCTAGTCTCTCTTTGAAGGGATTATGCGGCGAGACCTCCAATCGAGCCGCAAACAAAAGAACCGCCCTCACGGCGGTTTTTTTGTGCCTGAAATTAGGCAGCCTGCTTGAACATCGGGATTTTGTATGCCTCCTGGCGCACCTTCCTGGCCTCCTCTGGACCGTATCCCCAAATGTTCCCTTCACTCCATGACCGCTCAGGCGCAACGTATCCAGGGTGAAGCGGCTTGCCGTGAACAACGTACTCGCGCAGGGCTTTGACCAGGTCCTTAAGCGTGCCGCCATGCGTGAAGCCGCGCCACTTGCTTGTAAAGGTCGTCTCGTGGGTATAGACGCGCTTGCCGGAGTAGTCATCGATAAACCAGACGCGGCCCCGCGCGTCCAGCTCAAGGCGAGCGTAGCGGTCGTGTGTCTTGTTGTAGAAGAATCGGCGGCCATGACTGCCGACCACCTTGATAAACTCGTTTGCCTGCTCCAGGCGCTGCTGCTTGCTCATGTCTCAGCCACCCATTGATGGAACATGCTCTGCTTCGACATGCAGAACCTTGGCACGCTTGTAATAACGCCGCCAGTTAGTCAGTCCGCATACGTTCCCGCTATCGCGCTCGCCTACGGTGTAGCTCACCTGCTTGGCCTTTGAGTTCGTCCGTAGCGCGTATACATAGTCTACGGTCATCAGTCTGCCGGTTTCATCGCGCAATCGGTCGCCCTTGCGTGGATCGATGCGCGGGTCGCGCTCATGCTTGTCACTGCTCATAATCAAACTTCCATTAACGGCCTTGCTAGCCGTCTATGCCTGCGTCAGTCGCGGCCTGTAGCCGTGCTGCCACTCTCGGTTTTTAATGCTTCTAGCCTTTCCAAACACTTTGGGCATGTCACGGCAGGTATCGGCATTTTCATGTATTCGTAATCGGTCCAACCGTTTTTGCCTCGCGGCCTCTCGCCACATAAGGCAGGCTCAAAACCATCAAACACATGGTAATTGCGGTCAACGGCATGTATGAGTCGGCCCTGTCCTTGCTCATTGCTACTCGCTAGGCTTCCGGGCCTTTTGACGATCCGCATATAAACTCCCGTTGACGGCTCTACAGGCCGTCTACCTGATTGACTGGCGCGGCTTCTGGACCGGCTGCCACTTCTGTTTTTGCAGCCAATGCAGCCTCAACGGCGGCGGCCAGCTTGCTGGAGTCATACGGCATCTCACTCAGGCGCATCAGCCGTATTTGATTAGCCGTGCCTTGCACTACCGGCCAGTTGTTAATCATGAAATCGACAATCTCGCCTTCCGGCATTGCCATTGTCTTGTATCGAAGGGTATCCAGTTCGCAGTAGAGCTTGGCCAGGAAGCGCACCAGGTTATGCGCATCAGCCAGCTCCGCTGCCAATCGCTCAGGCACAGCACTAATCATGCCTTGCAGAGCATCGTAAGTGCCTTGAGTCATCATCACGACCTTTACAACCGCCTCGCTATCCTGGCGCATGGCTTCGACCGCTGACGGCTCATTAGCATAGACGGCCAGCTGCACGCCATCCGTTGATGCAACGCTCAAGGCGTCAGGATCATTACCTACGACCGCGAACGCTTTATAAATCTGGCTCATACTGGCTGCCCCTCCTCGCGGGCTCCATAACGCAAACGCTTCACCGATTCATAGTGGCGCTTGCAGCAGCCAAGCTGCTCGTTATAAACCGGATCATTACATGACGAGACATTGCAGACTTTTCGTTCATAGCGAGCAGCCTCCTTAAATCGAATACTCTCCTTAGCTAGGCCGCCATAAGGCGCGGCAAGCTTCTCGACAAGAGCTAGCGACTTCTTGCCAAAATCAGGAATTTTTAGCAGGTCAATTACGCTATGCTCTAGCAAATGCCTGAGACTCATTATCTGGTTTGCGCATAGTAGGTTTCGCAATTTCTCCGGCAGCGGAAGCTCCATAACGGGCAAGTCATGCGAAATGATACTGCCCCCCTGGTTATTGGCTTCGAAGGCCGCAATTCGCTGGTCGGTCTGCGCGTCAAAGTCGGCATCAGAATAGCCCTGCGTATTAGCGATTCGGCGGACGCCACGGTAGCGCTCGGCGTTAGCGCGGTACTGGTCAAGTTCGGCCTTTAATACCTCTACGTCAGATTCAGAATACAAGGCGCGCACCTGGTACTCAGGCCACTCGGCTGGATTCTGCTTAACCATGTCGTGATGCTCTTTTGAGCATGTAGACCAGTCCTGGCCAATAAATCCAGCCTGCCAAGCAGTAGGCTCGATACCCACCTCTACATCCTCTCGGGTTATGTCCCTGCAATCGCCTGTCAGGGTGAATATCGCAGTCAGACAGATACCATTATTGCCCTCGCCCCACATCCAGCCGCTAGGCGGGGGGAATACAGGCTTAACAAAATCGCACTTGTTGTCTTTGCACCACTGGATTGCTTCCGCTCTTGTTGCATCTTCTTTAGTCATTTAAAAGTCCTCCAGCGGGACATTGATGGCGTTATCGCGCCACTCGTGAAATTGCGGATTGCCATGAATGTGCTCAAGGCAGGTCGGGTCAGTCTTGCTTTTGTACCCTGCAAGCCAAAAGTGACCGCCATGAAAAGTGGTTCCGCAGCGCTCGCACTGCTTCCAGCTGCCGTACCCTTTTTCGCTTCTGTTTTTGAATAGGTGCGCAGTGCTCACAGCTACTCACCCGTAACAAGCGCGGTATCGTGAGGCTCAAGGCACTGCTCTACGTGCTCCAGAACCCAGGCGGGCACTTCTGGCGATTCATAAAGCCGCTTGCGCAGGCTGTCCAGGTGCTCAAGGGCGAAGAGATTGCTACTAGCGTCAGCCTCAAGCTTCTCGTAATCAGAGGCCAGCACGTACACCCTTGAGCCAACCCTATGCCCTTCGCCTTCCAAGGTATGCGGCTCAACCATTTCAGCCGCTATGCCGCCATTCTCGTGGTAGGTCGTCATTACATAGCGCTTGACCTCCATTACTTATTCCTCCCGTCAAAGGCACCCAGGCGCACTAGGTCGCTTGTACTAGCGGCAAGAAAATCGTCGTCATCTTCTAGCGGCTCTACCGGCTCATATTTGAGAAGCCTGTCAAGTGCGTCGCGGTAAAGCTGCGCGGCATGCTCCGTACTCTCCTTGCTCTCCTTAAGCCTAGATTCCAGGTACTTGTTTGCGGACTGCAAGCGCTCAAGCTCCTTTAGCACGTTGCTGACCGTCTCGCGACCAGACGCATAAACCAGCATGCCGTCCTTTATATGAGGGTCGCCAATAGGATCAATGACGATTCGCTCTGTACCAGGCTCGCGGCGTGCGGTGCCAATGGCAGCGATTAGAGGGCCGTCAGGGTTTTCGGCGGGCATTTCAGTGTCTTGAGGCATGAACTTGTCACTCCATCCGATTTTAAATACGGGCAAACTCGCATAGACGGCTGTACCAGCCGTCAACGCCTAGAGCTGGCGCGGTCTGTAGAGGCTCTGCCACTCCGTCATTTCAGTGGCAACTATACCCGCCACCTTTGAAATTGTGAACTATAAAATACGAAAATATTTCGCATAAATATGTTGCGCTCTAAACTGAATTGGCGGTATAGTTCATCCATCGAAACGAACACCGCCTTGAGGGCAAAATCATGAATGCTTTTGAACGCCGCGAACTGGTAAACAAGATTGCAAAGCAAAAGGGCATGACCGTGGAAAAGCTGGATTTGCGCTCGCACTTCCTGCACCTGCGCGACGGTGCCAAGGTCTATTACGTCCCGCTGTATCGTGGCATCTGCGCTGAAATGATCGAGCGTCAGATGGGCGAAAAGAGCCTGGAAAATTGCTGGCGCTTGGACCAGGTAGAAACATCCATGTATTTCGTGAGGGCCGCGTGATGACTAAGAAATTGACCGAACAGCAGCAGGCAGAAATCCACAAGGAAGGCTGGAACACGTTTCTCGCCGGAACTAGCTCTAATCCGTACCGGGAAGGCACTAAAGCGCACGAATTGTTCCGCGACGGCTGGACAGAGGCGAGCCGCGAGTTCTATAGGCAGAATGAAAAGCCCGTAATGGTCACGCGGGAATTCCGCCAGACATTAGGCAAACTTGTCGGAATGTGACCAGCCCGCACGGATCGAAACTTCCAGCTATGCCGCCCACCGAGGCGGCTTTTTTATTTGCGCAATTTTTTCACATTTAGCTTGCGCTTTATTCTGAATTGGCGGTATAGTTCAATCCATCGAAACGAACAACTCGCCAGAGGCAAGAGAATGACCAAGCAAGACATGATTAAGTATGTAGCCAAGCGGGCAGAGGTTACTGAGGAAAAGGCAAAAGACTATCTGGAAGCCGAAGAATGGCGGGTTGATGAAGCCGTTTTCATTATCAAAGCTGAGCGCAAGGCAGGGATGCTGTAATGGCCCGCACTACTCCTGAGCAAACTCGAAACAAGCTGGGACTTGTTGCGGCAAAGAAGCTAGATGCGGCGGCGGAGGCGCTGAATGACTATCGAATGGCCTGCCTTGAGTGCAGCGATAATGCCGCACAGCATGACCGGCGCAAGTCAATGGTCGGAGAGCTTAAAGAGCTGGCAGCTTGGCTCGAAGGTTGCTCTAAAGCGTGACAAGTCACTTGCGGGTCTCCAGCCAGGAGGCCCGCTACAACGGAATGAAGCCATGACCATTTATACGCTCATCAAAGCAATGGAAAACGAGGCGATAGAGGCTGATAGCAGCACCGCCACCCGCGAAGTCAACGGCGTGACCGTTACCCTGCACACGGACCTTCGCAAGAGACGCGCAGGCGGTAATTCAGCTAACGTCCCATTTGTTTGGGCTCGCCGCTGGAAGGTTGACGGAAAGCGCGTGAGGGAGAATGACGCCGCCCACATACTTAATAAATCGGCGGCCCTGAAATAAGCCTTCGACACCAAAGAGAAAGCCGCCCAATAGGCGGCTTTGTCGTTTCACACGTCCGGCTTTTCGTCTCGCATATCAGCCCCTGATAGACTTGCTAAAAATCCTCTCGGCCTCCGACGCCAGGCGTTCAAGCTTGGCTTCAAGCGCTGCACGCTCCTGGCCGGTATAGGTGCCATTTCTAAGCTCGCGCCGTCCGTTGCGCCATAGCAGGCAGTGCGCCCTGTAGGCCATGCGCTCCCACTGCTCTGCATTAACGTTGAGGTTAGCCAGGGCACGCACCAGGAGCACAACAGCCCCAAGCAAAACAACAATGGCAATCAGCAGGCAAACGGTAGGCAGGCTCATAAGGGCGTCACTCAAGGCTTGTTAGGGGTCGTCTCGACGCAGCCCACGGTTAGCGCCTCAAGCGCGGTTCCGTAGGCTTTCGCGTTCTCATAATCGACCAACAGAATGCCTGCCTTTGCCTTGGCATCTTCTGGCGGGTTTCCCACGCCCCACAGATATTTAGGCCGTGGCGGCAAGTCCTTCGCCTCGATGCACGCCTGGCGCACTGGCACCTTCTTTTCCACGACCTGAATTTGAGGTACGACTTCCGCCTCGGGCGTGACTGCGCAGGCAATCAACGCGCTGGAGGCCAGCATGCTGACCAGGGCGCGCCCAAGGCCCATACCGCAACCGACAATTCCAATTCTCACTGAGCCTTCCTCCAGGCGTTGTACAGCAGGTCATTGACCGTTAGCGTCTGGTCGGCAAGGTCACGCTCAAGCGCCTTTATTCGCGCATCCCTGGCGCTGGTTTGCTTGGCGGCCTCGGCCATCGCGAGCGCTTGCAGCGACTTGGCAGATTCGGCCTGCTGCTCAGCTAGCGTCACGGCAAAGCTCTGGCTTTGAATCTCGGCCTTCAAGGTCTCGATCTGCGCGGCGCGCTGGCCATTAGCGTGCGTCATGGCCTGTAATTGGTCACTCAGCCCTTTCAAGGCAGACGCATGGTCGGCTTCGAATTTCCAGCTGGCGACCTTGTAGGTAACGGCTGAGGTCAGCGCCAGGACGATCAGAAACAGGGCGACTTTCACGCCGTTGGATACGTTACTGAGCATTGGCGGCAATCTCGAATTCTAGCGGCGGGTACATGATCGATTCGTCACGGCCCACCCAGTTGGTCTGGTAGCGCACCAGGTTGTTGTATCGGTAGTGGCCAGGCTTGAAGGCGGGCGTCACGTAAAAGCCGTACATGGTTGTGTAGCATCCAGGCGTGTAGGCCCTGGCACCCGACGGCAGCGGGATCATGACGTTTTTGTCATTGAAGGCCGACGGGAAGAATTCAAGCGTCACTTCGGCCTTGCTGCACACCTCTCGCTTAATCGCGATGACGTCGCCCACATGGAAGACGGTTTGAGGCTCACCCTTTATGTTCATCGTGCCGACGTTGCGCACGGTAAACGGGTTGGAGCCCGCCACCAGGAGCACAACGACGACAAAAGCCATAGCAACGCCTGCGGCAAGCGCCATAAATGGCCAGAACACATAAGGCGGAACGAATTTGTTTATCATCTTGTTCATGATGCGCCCTTAACGACCAACGCTACGAGCGCGGTCAATACGCTGGTAAGGATCAAGCCGGTTCCTCCGTAAACCAGGGACTTAATCGGGTATAGTTGTTCCTTCGTGACATAATCCTCTTCACGCTTTTCTATCTGCTCGACGCGCGCCACCGAGGCGCAGCCATCCAGCCGCTTTTCTATCTGCTCGACCTTTTGTTCGATCAAGGCAAGCTTTACCTCTGGCCCGCTAGTCATGGGGCACACCTCGAAAATACGGCTCGTACTTGAGCCTGCGCACGTCAAGAATATTTGTAACGTATTCGCGGTTTATGTCGTAAAAGGACTTTCCGTAGCCAGGCTGCGGCTTCCTAGATTTAAGGCTGTGCGCCGAAACGTGCCCCCTCCAGCGCGCCGGATCACAGCCTTTTGTGTTCGCGCATAAGCGGCGGTCTTGCAGAACGCCCCCTGTCCCGCCGTTGTAGGCAGACAGGGCAAACGAGAGTTGATCGACGGGAGTGGCCGCGCCTTTCTGGCGTTTGAACAGGCCCTTATCCATCTCGACTATGGCAATCAGCTGGTAATGCGCGTCGTAGCGGTTCGCCCAGCTCCAGCCCTTAAGGCTTGGATATGCAGCGACCAACTCAGCCCACTTGTTAAAGCGAACTGAGCCGTCCTTTTTGTAAGCAACAGTTGTCTGGCCAAGGCCAAAACCGTATTCACGACTGGTCTTAAGCTCGGCGCGCGGGTTCCAGCACTTGGAGTGCTTGAGCGTTATGCAGCTCTCCTGCTCGATCTGGCCTGCCAGGAACTCAGGCATAGGCGCATCAGGCCAGATTGCCTGCTGCTGCTCGACCAGGACCGGAAGCAGCGCCTTGGCCTGCGCGGGCACTTCGGCAGCATGGGCTACCCCAAGGACTACGCCCAGCGTCATGCCGACCAGTAAGGCGAATAGACCGCGCGCCAGGCGATCCAGCGCGCGCATGCTCATGCCTTGGCCCATAGACACAGCGCCATAAACACCATGCCCACAAACAGCACGAATGCAGCAGCCAGGATGCCTGCGGCAACGTTGTAGCCCTTAATCTCAGCCACCAGCCAAGGAATGCTGACCTTGGGGAACATGATGCGCGAGACAATGACCGCCAGGCCCGCCAGAATCGGCGCAACCAGTAACCACTGACCGACAGTCAAGGCCATAGGCGGATCAATAACCAGCAGGATGAGTGCGCACGGCAGCATTAGCAGCCAGGCACCTTTATCGAATAGAGCTTTAATAAGGTCCATGACGGACTCCCATAGGGTAAGAATCCGTCACAGTTTGGAGCGGCTAAAAAAGGCGGTTGCGCGCCGCTTTCCCAAGCGCTAGCGAATACGGCGCAAAACGTTGGCAATGGTCTTGGACTGGTTGCCAATCGCCTCGATAACCGCGTTCAGCCGCTCGGCTATGCCTATCCAGATATCGGTCACGCCATCGCGCCCGCGCTTCCACTGCTCAAACGCATCACTCTTAAACATGAACTCGGCGTCACTGAGCGGTATCTCGTTTGCGCTGGTGTAGGTCTGCTCAAGGTGCTTTATCAGCTCCACGCGCAGGTTCATCAAAGAGCGCAAGAAAGCGGGCCGTTCTCTCGCTGAGCAGGTCGGGTAACGGAAATCGGGCCGGTGGAGTACCGGCCACCTCCGAGATATAAACAATGCCTTCCTCGTTAAAGCCCATGTTCAGCAGGTGCTGCGCTTGGGCCGTGGCCGCCAGATAGCTGTCCAGCATGTCGGCAAAGTCGCTATCAGGAAACTGGCGCATGATCTGCACGCGGTCGAACAGCCAGTCGTCTAGCACGGCGTCGGAAAGGTTCTCCAGGCGCTCGCAGAACGTCATTCCCAGGTCAGGCGTGTGGTTGATGCCTGCGAACTCGATATCGTCGCTACGGCGCATCTGCGCAGCCAGGCACGCAATAATCCAGCCGACGCGCCCGCCCTTGATTCGTCCAGTCACAACCAGGCGTTCGATACTCTCGGCCATAAAGCCTAGCAGCGGGTAGAGCGTCCACACGTCATCAGCAACCGGCCCGACAGTCACAGGCTCAGCTGTCTGGACGTCGAACTTCATGTACTGCGAGAAACGCGCGCCGCCATCCCCGATAGGGAAGTCACCCGTCCCCGACTGGTGTACCAGGTAATGCGCGATCACTGCGCCACGCTCTTGTACAGTCCACAAGCGCGGGTCATCGACCTGGCCAGCAGCCTGACGGTCGGAAGGCTTGCAGATGACCTTGAGCAGCGCGGTCGTGTTGGCCTCGTGGTAGATAGGCGACTTGGCCACCAGGTCGATGGCGTCGCCGATAGGCAGCTCTCGAAGCTCGACGGTCAGGCGCGGCGTTCGAAACGGCGTGAATTGTATGGGCATGAAAGGAATCTCCAGAATAGTGCCGCCATGCTAGGCCGCGCATCTGGCGCAGCCCTGGCAGGCTTTCCGGCTGCCTTACCGAAAGGCGCGAAAGGCCCCGTACTTTTAGTGCGGGGATGGATAGCGCGGGCAGCGAAGCGGCCCTATAATAGCTGTGTCCATATCCAGTGATAGCGTAATGCTACATACCAAAACCCTCAAAGTTCGTATTCGAGACAAGCACGCTCCTTTGCTTCGGCAGATGGCGCGAGGCGTTAATTTTGTCTGGAACTACCTAAACGAACTTAGTCAGCGCTCCATTCGTGAGCGCGGAGGGTTCTTGTCGGCGTATGACTTGCAGAAGTACACGAACGGATGCGCCAAAGAACTAGGGCTACATAGCCAGACCGTACAGTGCGTCAGTAAGGAG
>NZ_BDAE01000021.1 GCF_002091675.1 Pseudomonas luteola NBRC 103146
ACATTACTGCTTCCTAGACGATCGGCACCATTGATCGCTGACGCGGTTAGCGATCGCACTTCATGGTATCGCTTGCACAAGGGAGCAAAAATGGAATCCGTCATCGCTCTATGATTGTCTATGCTGCATAACCAGACGCCCCACGGATCTCGCAGCCATGACAACAATTCCCGCCAGCAAGGCAGCCGTGCTGGCTCAAACACTTATTCGCAACCTGAACAATGCGTCGCTGACGCATGAAACCTACGGCCCTTTGTTTGAAAGTCAGAGCGGCAGCCTTTCTGAGGGAACGGCTGCACAAAAGCTTGGTTTTTCGCTGGATATCGTTCCGCCAGGCAAGCGCTCATGTCCCTATCACTTTCACCATGCTCAGGAAGAGGCATTTCTCATTCTGGAAGGCACGGGTACGCTGCGGGTGGCAGGCGAGTATGTGCCGATACAGGCCGGCGATGTGCTTTTTATTCCTGCCGGCCCTGACTATCCACATCAGATCATCAATACGTCTCACGCTGAGTTGAAATACCTGTCAATCAGCACGAAAGAGTCGCCCGAAGTCGTAGAGTATCCAGATTCGGGTAAGTACCTTGCGACTGCCAGTGCCAAGGGAATCAAGGCGTTTCGCGCTCTACAGAGGACCGAGGCCAACTTGGACTATTGGGAAGGTGAAATCTGAACACGGCTGTGTTCTGGAGGCCTCTCTATGCCCGAGGTTATGTCGTTAGAGAGGCATTGCTTGCTGCCGTGACCTGTATGGGCGTGCGCTTTTTCCATTTCCAGCCAGCAGCCATCCTGCTACAGGTACGGTCGTTATAGAACACTATCCTGCTAATACGGTAGCGCTTCACGCTCAACAGCGTCCCACTGTGTAAGCCTCCGGGCACGCCTAAGCCAGGGATGTGTCATGCAGGCGGCTCTTGAGCCATCCGAGGGTAAAAGACGGCAATGGCAAGCGACTTTGAAAGTCGTCTCCCTGGCCAGGAGTCTCACCTGTGTAAACTGTATACGTCCAAAGGTTGTCAACGATACGATAAGCGCGTTCACTACCCTGATCTATCGTCAGGGGCAGCCGTGAAGTACGCCTCGCTTCAAGGTATAACTCATGATGCGTACACTCGAGAATGATCTTTCCATCATCGCTAGAATCAGTGCTGTTGGCGTTATTCTCAAGGTCATATCTGAAAGCACCCTTCTTAGTTTTGTCGCAATTGCACGGGTAACTGAAGATTCCTGGACAACCTGTGCCGTATTGGACCTGATCGGCTTTGGGCTCAAGGTAGGCGATCCTCTGGATGTCACCACAACACTGTGCCGCGAAGTCCATGCAAGCCAGGACTCGATCCTAATCAATCACGCCAGTGCAGATACGCGCTACTGCAGCCACCCAACCCCCAAGCAGTACGGTTTTGAAAGTTATATCTCGGTTCCCATCTTCCGACGCGATGGCAGTTTCTTCGGTACGTTGTGCGCATTGGATCCAGAGCCCGCGAATCTGGACGAGACGAAAACTTTGGCAATGATGAGTTCGTTTACTCATCTGCTTTCGCTGGAAATAGAAACCCAGGAAAACCTTATCGAAACCGAAAGCAAGCTGCTTGATGAAAAGCTGACGGCCAAATCCCGAGAGCATTTTCTTGCCTTGGTTGGCCATGATCTACGCAATCCACTGTTCTCCATTTGTGCGGGTGCACAGCGGCTGCTGAAAACACCGCGCGAGGATCAGGAGCGCTCGCTGGTCGAACTGATCCACTCTTCTGCCCAGCGAGCCCTACGAATGGTGGAAGACATCTTTGATTTCTCTAGAGGACAGCTGGGTAACGGCATCCCGCTAGCCAAGGAGGAGCGCGGCAACCTGGAACTGCACCTTCGGCAGGTCGTCAATGAGCCACAGGCAACCTACCCTGATCGCTGCATTGAAAGTGCGGTAAATACATTGGGGACGGTTTATTGCGATTGCGACCGCCTGGTGCAGCTTCTGTCGAACCTGACAGCCAACGCCATTCAGCACGGCAATCCGCAAAGCCCTATTCTGATCCGTGCAGAGGTGGAGAATGGTTTACTGACGCTATCCGTTCACAACGATGGCGAGCCTCTTTCTGAAAACATCCTGTCCGGCCTGTTCCAACCGTATTGGCGAGCCAGCCGAACGACGCTTCAAACCAACCTGCAACAGGGGCTGGGTATCGGGCTGTACATCGTCAATGAAATCGCCCGCTCCCATGGTGGCCATATGAAGGTAGATTCCAACCGAGACAGCGGGACGGTATTCACCCTCACCATGCCAGTAAATCGCTAGCAAGCAAGCGCTCTAGCATCGCCTTTCGAGCCGAATGGCAGGAACATCGGCGGTGCTGTACCTGTCGAAGTGAAAACATCGACAGAATGGTTTTATGACAGTGAACGCCTTGAAATACCGCCTTGCCTCGCTCGATCCGCCCGTCAAGTACACACTTGAGAGTCGCGGCGATGTATTTGTCATTACGCTCATCGACCCGCGAACACCTGCCAAGGTTGAGCGGAGCCTGCTTAATCGTCATGCCGCGAATCAGGAACTCATGAACACCATCATTGAAGATGCCATCCATGAGCTCCGTCGCAAAAGTTCTGCCGTTGCACGGGATCTATAAGCGCAACCGCTTACGAGCAAGCGAACGGTAACGATTCTGTCCTCGTTTTAGTACCCAACGGTAAACCGGTTGCGGAGATGCCTGCCTTGCTCCAATTCGTCAACCATGGCGATTGCATAATCTTCGAATGAAATGTGGCTCCGTCCCTTCTGATCTACCAGCAGGCTGTCTTCACCCAGTCGAAACGCCCCAGTGCGTGGCCCATGTACGAATTCGGCCGAGGGCGAAAGAAATGTCCAGTCAAGCGCTGGCTCCCTTTGTAACCGCTCGAGAAAGAGCGCACCCGCCGAAGCCTCTGGCTTGTATTCCGCTGGGAAATCAGGCGTATAGATTACTCTGACTCCGGGTGCCACCTCAAGGCTTCCCGCGCCACCCACTACCAGATAACGTCTGATCCCAGCCTTTTTTACCGCTGAGATAAGAATTTCCGGGTTGCTGCTGGTAAACATGACGGCACTGATAACGGCGTCATGACCCTTTAGGACCCCCGTCAATTCAGCTTCGTTATTCGCATCGACCGCTACCGGTAGTACGCCTGCTGCCTTTTTTATACGAGAGGCATTTCTGGCAATTGCAGTCACTTGATGCCCTCGCTTCACCAACTCATCCTGAATGCACGAGCCGGCATTTCCTGACGCGCCAATTAATGCAACCTTCATGTATAGTCCCCTTCCGTTAGTTAGTAACTTTCGGAAACCACGTTAATTGACGCGGTACGTTCCGACAAGAACGCACTTTTTTCTCACTTGGTTACTTTGAGGTGACTGCCAATGAATCAAGCGGCTCTGGCACCCGACACATTTAGCGCTGACTGTCCAACCCGACGGATACTGGATCGAATTGCAGATAAGTGGACGGTGCTGATACTCGATCTTCTGCTGGAAAGCCCCCTACGGTTCAATGAGCTATTGCGCCGAATCGGCGGGCTTTCCCAGAAGATGTTATCGCAGACGTTGAAAACGCTCGAGCGGGACGGTCTGGTCTTGCGTACAGCATTTCCCACCGTTCCGGTCACCGTGGAATACCGTATCACCGAGCTGGGCGTTACCCTCGCCGAGACGCTCAAGCCACTTCGGTTGTGGGCAGAGGCGAATATGGAGGCGATCGATCAGGCCCAACTGCGCTACGACAGCACGCCTCGGTAAACCAAGGCGTGCTGCACGTTACTTCGCACGCGCCAGACAGCGCTGGTAGCGCTCCTCGACACGCTTGGCAAACCAGGCGGTGGTTAGTTTGCGGGTAATCTTGGGGCTTTCGAGCGTAATGCCTGGCAATATGGCCCGAGGTAGCGATTTACCCGCTTTCTTCTCAGCCAACTCGAAAACGCGGGTGTACAATTTGGATTCCTCGAAATCGAGTGTTTCTCCTTTTTCAAGCGCACGTCGTATGGCCAGTTCACTCATGTCCAGTCGTTTGCCCAGCTTACGGACGGCCAGTTCGGTTGCACTCGGCTCCAGTGAGCCATAGCGGATCAGATCGCCGTCCAGCGCAAGAGAAACGCCTGTCAGACTGCTCACTGCCCGCTGAAACGCAGCATTACGGCTCGAATACCAACCGGCATTGTAATCGGCAAATCGGTAGATCTGTTGGGTGTAGCTGACCGGATAGCCAAGCAGGTGTGCCGTCCCGAAATAGACACCGCCGCGTCGGGTAAAGACCTCGTTACGGATCGATCCGTCAATCGTATAGGGATAACCTCTGGATTGGCGCTCAGCGAACGCTACGCTGACCTGCATCGGCCCGCCAGTTTCAACAGGGTTGAAGCTGCCAAAGAGTGTCTTGCCCAGCGGAACCATGCCAATGAAGTCATCAAAGATATCGCTCAGCTCTTTTTCGGTATGCGCCGCAGCAAGTCGCTCGTTATAGGTTTTGCCGTTGGGTGACCGTAGGCTTAATGCGGTACGGACCAGAAAGGCCGGTATATGCAACTTGCCGGCGCGGCGATCGATTTCCTTTTTCGCAATCGAGCCCATGCCTGGCACTCGAGGGTTTGCCTGAAACGTGGACTCCTGCTCAGTCACCGCCAATACGGAACAGATGTTTTCGGTCGTTGGAGGAATTTTTTGCGCATCGAATGCCGTATAAATATCCCTGGCCCAGCCCTGGCGCTCAGACACACTACCAGGCATGAGCCTGACAATCCTGGCTTGTACTTCAGTTGGGCTGGGCGCAGATACCTGCTGCGGAGAATGTGTTCCACATCCTGCCAGCATCAATAGGGCTGTAAGTCCAAGAGCGTACCGGCCATAGCGTAAACCGCTATCCAGTCCACTGGAAATGGAGTGGAATGATACAGGGAACGTGGCCACCGTGGGTGTGAGACGGAGGGTCTGCAAGGATTATGGTTCCCGTGTCAAGGTGAGATGCGTGTGAGACCTGCCCCCTATCGAAAGAATTCCACCTCGATAGCAAACGTAACGGCCTGCCTCATCCTATTGGATATCGGCCTGAACAGCTGAGATCCGGATTGCCAGATGGCCCATCCATTTTTAAGTTGTCATACTGCTGTCTATACTCTCGCCTCAATAACAACAACAGCCGGAGTCGCACCTTGAATATTCTGAAATCTCTCGTGCTTTGCGGGATCAGCCTTGCCGCAACGGCAAATGCCCAGGCCCAGTCAGCTTCCGCTCCCATTACGGCCGACGCACTTCCCGGCAATTACCTGCTGCTCAAACAGAAGATGACCTATCCAGATAGCTGGCTGTCAGGTCATTACAAGCACTTTTCAAAATGGCGTACCCATGCCCAAACGCTACTGCGCGAGGCGTTGCTAACGCCAGATTCAAAGCGTGCCTTCAACGCTCAGGTTATTGATCAGCAGCAGCGTTCAGGCTACAGCGCTCAGAAGATCAGGTTCACGCTGACGGATGAAAGTCGTGTCAACGCTCTGCTTCTCTTGCCTGATACGCCCGGCCCTCATCCCGCGGTGCTAATGCTGCATGACCATGGGGCGCGCTTTGATATTGGCAAAGAGAAGATGGTCAAACCATGGGGTGATCAAACAGTATCTGCTTCCGCGCAGCAGTGGGCCGACAAATATTTCTCTGGCCGCTTTCCTGGCGATGAGCTGGCCAAGCGGGGCTACGTTGTGCTTTCGGTCGATGCCCTTGGTTGGGGTGAGCGCGGCCCGGTGACATACGAACAGCAACAGGCGCTTGCCAGCAATTTCTTCAATCTGGGACGTTCCCTTGCCGGAACAATGGCCTATGAAGACATGCGCTCGGTCGATTTTCTGGCAACGCTCCCCCTAGTCGACGCACGTCGCATCGGCTTTGTCGGGTTCTCCATGGGGGCCTTTCGCGCCTGGCAGTTAGCAGCCCTTTCAGACAAGGTTGCGGCAACTGCTGCCATTTCCTGGTTTGGGACTTACCGAGGCCTGATGACGCCAGGGAATAACACATTACGCGGCCAGTCATCGTACTACATGCTGCATCCAGGCATACCGGCCCGGCTCGATATTCCAGACGTTGCCGGAATTGCTGCACCCCGTCCGTTGTTGCTTTTCAACGGTGGAAAGGACACGCTGTTCCCTTCAGAATCGGTCGAAGCGGCTTACGCCAAGGTGCACCGCATCTGGCGTTCTCAACAGGCCGAGCTGAATCTCACCACACAGCTGTGGCCCGAACTTGGCCATGTGTTTGTGCAGGAGCAACAGGAAGCCGCTTTTGTCTGGCTTGATCAGTGGCTCAAGCCACGTTGATATAGAAGGAACGATAGGCATGAAGCTTGACACGATTGCCATTGGCGTCCTGGCGCTGAGCCTGACTGGGTGTGGAACCCTCAATACGGTGTTCCAAGACGATGCGACTACTAGCTACAAGCTCAGGCAGCAGAAAACCTATTGCGAGTCCATAAGCCGGGTCTATAGCGGCGTGGCGTACGATTTCTGCTCACTCAACGCTCCGCCCGTTATCTATCCCCCACCTCAGGAAAAACATGCTGTTCCACTGATTGCGGTAGATATGGCGCTTTCTGGTGTGTTGGATACGTTGGTATTGCCTTACACGATCTATCAGCAGAACAAATACGGCAGTATGGAAATCAAGGGCCAGAAATAGTTTCTCCTTTTCCTTGCAGCCAGTAGTACCCGCTCGTAAGCGTTTGGATCTGCACTCGGTTAGCCAAGTGTAATCGAGTACAGATACTTACAGCGTGAACTAGGAATCGACCGAAGAACGGCCCAGGGGCCAGAATACTGCATGGAGGCGCAGCCAGCAGTGGCTCGGCAAAACTTCCCAGCCAGGGCGAGGGATGGTGCTCCATACGACCAACTACCAACACACCCACCTCATCACGACTGCAGATAGTCGGTCACCGCAAAAATGGGCTGCAATCGCCTCGACATAATCAAACATGACCAGGTCAAATGCCGCTCGGCTGGTTTGCGCCAGCGCCTGGGCACGCTTAAAGGCAGCAGTCCGCTGACAGCTGTTGTCCACCACAAGAAGGAGGCGTTGATAGCGATTCATGCCGCGGCTCCTTGGGGCTCTCCCCTACCTGATGCCACTATCGTCATACGCCTGTAAAGCCAAGGCTTGATACATATCAAGAAAATGAAGCAGACCTGCGTGTTGCAGGACACCATAAGTCACGGCACGTGATGTCACCCAGGTAGAAGGTGTTTCTCAGCCTGCCCCAGTTATGGATATCGGCAGCGCCGATTATCCATACGTCGCCGGGTTTCGCATATGACGCAAAGGAGTGCTTAGCTTGGAGGTACGTTCAAGTGGGGCCTACGGAAGTGACTAACATGGTCCAGGCTACCGCGCTCCGCTCAAACGGCAGTCTGTAGTACAGCACGTCGGTTACCTACGTAACCAAGGCCATGATCGCTGGCGGTGAAATAAGGCTGAAATGAAAAGAGCGGTATGTATACAGCACGCACAAGTCTTGATGTAAATCAGTACCAGACGCTCTACATGAGCGTAACTATGGACGAAACCTTACATGGTCCCTGCCCATGAACATACTTATCAAACAGTCGCCAGCCCACTCCCTGCTCCAGCTCATGATTCACGGCTGCGATCTACAAGCCGGAACAATGTTGGCCCAGGAGCGCCAGCATGAGCAGTCGGGCCCCGTTCGCCTGTCTAGACATTTGAGACAAGGCTCCACTGCTTTTTTGGATCTTTATCAAAAGCGCTAATCGCTGTCAGGTTAATGTGTCATCCCTTGTGCTTACGCAACAGCTCGCATCAAGCACGAGGGATGGCACCCGTTTCAACGGACTGGATCAATGTTGCCAGTCGCCTTTTTAAGCTGTACCTGTTTTTGCGTACCCAGCAGAAAAGCCGCTTTTTCGGCAAAACTGGTGTGGATATGCAAGGCATTGGCTGGATTACGAAACAATTGATGAGTCATGGCGCTACCCTCTTTATCTGGTGGGCTCTTCAAGGAAGAGACAGGCTCACCATAAGCAGCGCAGGAACAGGCTAGAAATGTTTTGTAGCACTAGTCATCATCAGCCAAATCGATAATCGGAGAAACAGATTCCTTTTCAAGGGCTTAGCCGCTATCAACATGGCCCTCTCGATTTGGTCGTATACCAGAGTACACGACTAACTCCTCGTGTGATCGCGACATAAGAGAGCCTTGATGACTCATCGGCCATCGCCTGATCATAGGTGTTCTGAAAAAAACCAGACGCTGCATACAATGCGTTGCGCAGCGGATGCGGTAAGGTACCGGCTCCATCATCGACAACAATGGCCACTTCAGCCTGTAATCCCTTCGCGCGGTGAATGGTATAGCAGCGAACCGGTAGCGCCTTGTCGAGATGGCTTTGAAGAGTCTTGAGCGTCTCATTGCGTCGGCTCAACACCAACACCGCAGTCCGCTCCGAAGAGTTTCGACTTGCAGCGTGGGCGCACTGAGCCTCGATCTCCTTTACCACTTCCTGCAGGCGACTCTTGAAATCGAACCGTGTAACCGCCTGCACGCCATGATCACCTCGCTTGACAGTCCTGGCGGCCTGGCAGGTCTTTTCCTGCTTGAATACTACGCCAGCCAATACTCTCTCAGCGTCCCGAATAATGGGTTCCACGGAGCGGTAGTTGGTAGCCAGCGTCAGAACGGTACTTTTTCTGTTTCGCCCCTGGCTTGGAAAATGACGGTCGAAGTTCATGAAGAGTTCGGGAGAGCTTCCTCGCCAGCCATAAATGGATTGCCAGTCATCCCCTATCGCCATAAGACTGATTGCCCGCTTCTGACGGGCCAGATATCCATGGACGGCTTGTAGCCACAATACGATCTGTGGGGAGATGTCCTGAAATTCATCGATCAGCAGATGACTGAAGGGCATCAGCATTTCCGGACGGATACTCCGATCGTTTCGATTGAGCCGATCGGTAAGCTCCTGAAACGCACGGTTGAACGTCAGCAGGCCCCTCTCTTTCAGACAGGCTTCAAACGTTTTCCAGAAGAGCCCCAGGGCCTCGATAAAGATCTGCTCGCGAACGGAACACTGCACGCTATCGCTTTGTAGACGATCTATCCGTAGTCCCAGGCTTTCGATAAAGCCCGCCTGGACGTAGAACGCCTCAAAAAGCGGAACCGCTACGAACTCGCCCTCCAGCTTGAACGGCTTGAGTGGAGCGGGCCTGTTTCCTTCGCTTTCATCGCTTTCGTTAGCAATATTCAAAAGCTTGTCGACCTTCCTCTTGAACGCCGGGACGTCTGAATAGGCACGCTGGTAGGCCTGTTTGAGCAGGTCCAACTGCACAGGATGAAGACGGCCGCCTGTCAATGGATTGTCCAGCTCGGTAGCCGATGCTTTGCGATCGGACAGCTGCTCAAACCATACCGGCGCACCTAATGCGTCCTTGGCGAGCATACCCATCGCCGAATGAAAGGTCCGTACGCAGCTGCGCGCCTGCTCAGCTGAAAAAGAGAACTTCCAGAAGGACAATACCTTGATAAGCTGCTCGCGCAGCTGCGCGCAGGAGTCGTTAGTAAACGATATGACTGTGAGCTGTTCGGGCTTGATATCCAGATGGCACAGCATGAAGACTACGCGCAGCACCAGCGTAGTGGACTTGCCCGACCCTGCACCTGCAAAGATGCGCGTAGCCGGGCTGCGGCTGACAATCATACTCCACTGCTCGTCTGACGGCGCCCGGATCACTCCTGCTTTGACGGCTTCGGCTACGCGCTCATGCATCGCCTGAACGTGCTGCTCGGTTATAGACAGTAACGCAGGCCCATAGAGTCCTTCCGTGGTAGCTCTATGGGCCTTGGGCTCAGACTCCAGAGGCTTCTTGGCTCGTCCGCTCGGCTTCGTCGATCGCTTGGTCGCAGTCGCACTCTTGCTTTGAGCTTTTTTAGCCGTGGGAGCCGGCTTGCCACGCTTTGGAGAACCTTTTGCACCGGTTTCAGGTTTTTTGCGTGGGTTGACTTTCTGGGTGGGCTTACGGGTGACCATGGACTTGAGTTTATTGGTCAGCAACGAGCCCGCCTGCTTGCTTGGCTTGGGATGAGACAGCGGGCCATCACCATTGCTCTGCAGGTATTCCGTGGTACGTGGAAAATAGTTCGATAACGCCCCTGCCAGGTAGCGTTTAACAGCAGACAGCATGTGGATTCTATCCGGTTGAAACTCACCCTCAATGATACGGCGTTTTGGCTCGTTGTGCTGGATAGATAATCAGGGGAATGCTCAGTGTGGCTGCAACTAGCAGAAGCAAACTACCGGCAGCCAAGCACCCTTTTGAAAAACCATGCACCATTACAGAGCACACCTGTGCACAGTCGGTGCGCATTTCATTACCAATATCTTTCTCAGGCGTAACAATGGTTTAGCGACTGTTACCAAATGTATACAGGCTTAATGATATCGAAACTGCCCTGATTTTATGCATTTACGCCATAAATATATGTGTAACGGACAAACATAAACCTGACTAATCAGTCATGTTTCCTTGGGTACAGCTTCTGCATAGAGCCCTACGACGGGCATGAAATCCTGGAACTGTTTCCATGGATCTCCATGCCGTTAAACGGCCTGCTTGGTTGCCTTGGCCCTGTCTCGATACGCCATTCGAGAAGTGAGCAAAGCGCAATAGAAGCAGAAACCCATTTTATTCAAATTGACTCGGCGAGACGGGTTTCTAAGCCATGGGCCTAGTACGTCTCGATTGAGGGAGAGCAAATACGTAAGCGTTGCGTTAACCGTCCTGGCAGAGCGTATAGCGCCGCGCCGCGGACACTTTCCTTCTGCCTGTCAGCAGGAAAAGCACCATGGGGCGTTTCACTCGAACTCCTATAAAAATCATAAGGAAAATAGATGTCTACTTTGTACCGCGCTGGTTTTACCCTTTCGCTACTTGCACTTTCGCTTGCAGCTCAGGCTCAGTCTCCGGCCCCTGATGATCCCAGCTACATCAATGAAGTCCAAAGCCTTCCCAATGTACAGAAGCCGGTCAAAGGCCAGGCAGGCGCCAAGGGATTTTTTGAAGACGATACGCTAACGCTGACCACGCGGAACTTTGCTGCTCGGGAGATCGGGCAGGACCGTTTCGGTTTCACCTATCCCAAGAACGGCTCCCGTCACTTCACTCATACTCGTAATACCTGGGTTCAGGGCACAGCGCTCAAATACAGCTCCGGTTATACGCAAGGTACCGTGGGGTTCGGTATCGATGTTGCTGGGTTCAATGCCATCAACCTGGAGCGAGGCAAGGGACGAATCGGTGGTGGCGGCAACCGTACGCTGGCAGACAGTGACGGTCATGGCCACGATGAATGGTCAAAGCTAGGGGTGGCTGATGTCCGTTTGCGTGTGTCCAATACCGAGCTTAAGGTCGGTCGCTTTCTGATTGATACACCCGTGGTCAGCTATAACGACAACCGCGCTCTGCCCTCCAGTTTTACCGGTTTCGGGATCGTCAGCGATGAATGGGACAACCTGTCGCTTCAAGCCGGCAGCTTCCGCCGTGCCAGTCCGCGAACCGGTGCAGGCGATGAGAAATTCACGACCGAATACGGTACACGTGAAGTCATTGGTGATCATTTGAGTTACCTGGGCGGTAACTACAAGCCGCTGGACGGGTTCGAGATCAGCCTCTACGGCGCACAGTTTGAAGACGTCTGGAACCAGTATTACTTGGGATTGAGCAAGACCGGCGGTGATATCAAGACGTTTGGCTGGAAAGCTGCATTCAATGGTTATCGTACCCTCGATCAAGGCGATGCGAAGGCTGGCAATATAAACAATACTGCCTGGAGCATGGCGCTTACCGGTAGCCATCAGGCTCACAGCCTGACGTTCGTGTATCAGCAGATTGAAGCAAACGAGTACTTCGACTATGCCCACGAGACCGCTGCGATCTACTTGGGCAACTCGATGTTTTCGGACTATAACGGGCCAAACGAGAAGTCCGCCCAGGTCCGGTACGAGACCGACTGGAGCTACTTCGGTGTTCCGGGTCTGACAACGGGCATCTGGTACGTTAAGGGCTGGGACATCGACGGTACGCATTACAATCCCGGCAGTGGCAATTACGCTAACTATGCCGAAGTACTACAACAGGACGGGGAAACCCACCACGAACTCGGGCTGGTCGGCACATACCAGGTCCAGTCCGGCCGAATCAAGGACAGCAAGTTCCGCCTGATGCTGACCCGTCACAAGGCTAGCCAGAATCAGGTAGACGGCAGCTTCAAGGAGATCCGCCTCGTTTCCACATTGCCATTCAACTTCCTGTAATACCGAAGGACGCGCTTCGGCGCGTCCTTTCTCACCCTGCTGGTCCATAGCAAATTGTAATAGTTTCGCTTTAGGCAAATGTCTATCGCCCGGTTAAGCTCTAGGCTTTCCACTCTATCCAAGGTGTTATGAACACGTCCTCCGAACCTCCCAGTCGACGCTTCCCTTCCATATCGAGCGGCCCTGCTCAGCGTCACGTTGCCACTTCCTTACGCCCTTTCTGTTTACCTCACAATGCCCTCTCGTTGCCACGGTGCCTGCTTGATCATCCCATCGCGCACACCGACGCTGTACACGTTCGGCTATTCAACTTCCAACAGATAGAGGCCTGATCCACATGGAATGGATTGCTGATCCCACCGCGTGGCTGGGGCTTGCCACGCTGATCGTGCTTGAGCTGGTCCTAGGCATCGATAACCTGGTGTTTATTGCCATTCTGGCAGACAAACTGCCGCCTCACTTACGTGACCGCGCCCGCATCATCGGCCTGTCGCTGGCGATGCTGATGCGTCTGGGTCTGCTGGCCGGCATTTCGTGGCTGGTAACCCTTACCGCTCCGTTGTTCGAGGTATTTGGCAAGAGCTTTTCCGGGCGCGACCTCATTATGCTGTTTGGCGGTATTTTCCTGCTCTTCAAAGCCACGATGGAATTGCATGAACGCCTTGAAGGACATGTCGTTCAGGCACGAAACAGCAAAACCTACGCGGCTTTCTGGCCTATCGTCGCTCAGATCGTGGTGCTGGACGCGGTCTTCTCGCTGGATTCCGTGATTACCGCGGTCGGCATGGTCGACCATCTCTCCATCATGATGATCGCGGTGATCGTCTCGATCGGGGTAATGATCGTTGCGAGCAAGCCTCTGACCCACTTCGTCAATGCACATCCTACCGTCATCATGCTGTGCCTGGGTTTCTTGATGATGATCGGTTTGAGCCTGACCGCCGATGGTTTGGGCTTTCATATTCCGAAGGGCTACCTGTATGCCGCGATTGGCTTCTCGATTCTGATCGAGCTGCTCAACCAGATCGCACGCCTGCGACGTCGTAAGAAGCTGCACGGAAACCATCCCTTGAGGGAGCGCACGGCATACGCGGTCATGCGCCTGTTGGGCGGGCGCAGGTTTGAAACGGACGAGATGGATGACGAGATCACCGACCTGCTGGATGATGACCGCGATCAAAGCGTCTTCCATCGCCAGGAACGCATCATGATCAGCAGTGTATTGAACCTGTCCGAACGGCCGATTCGCAGCCTCATGACGGTACGCTCCGATGTGGACTACATCGACCTTGCCAATACGGATGAGCACAATCGCCAGCGTCTGATGGACTCCCCTCACTCACGCCTGCCGGTCATACGAGACGGTAAAGTTGATGAGCCGCTGGGATTTATTCATAAGAAAGACCTGCTTCGTGAGTTGTTGGCAGGACACGATGTAGCATTCGATAGCGCTGTTCATGTCCCTATCGTATTGCCAGAAACCTGCGGGGCCTTGCATGCGTTGGAGCAGCTTCGCCATGCGTCGACGCACATCGCGTTTGTAGTCAACGAATTCGGTGATTTCGTAGGTGTGCTGACCATTACCGATATGCTTGAGGCCATTGCAGGTGATCTACCAGACGCCAGCGAAATGGAAGTGCCTGATATCCGCAAGGACAAGGACGGTTTTATCGTCAGTGGTGGACTTCCGCTGGGTGTTCTCAGGCAGCGCCTGGGCTTTCAGGCCAAGGCTACTCAGGACTATCAGACGCTGGCCGGCCTCGTCATGAGCCTGCTGGATCGGTTGCCTGTCAAAGGTGATCGCGTGGAATGGCTAGATTGGAGTCTCACCGTGACCGATATTGACGAGCGACGCGTTAGCCGCGTTTATCTTCGCAAGCGATAAGGCCATTGTCAGGGGCTCTTGGAAAAGGCGGCTTCACGCCGCCTTTTCTGTTCACCCGCATTTGCTCGTTCCCCTCATAAAGTCGCAACGTTTTGTCAAACTTGTCAGTTGAGACGCTGCAGGAAAGGACTTAACGTAATCAGCGTGACGCCGGGCCCCTCTGACGGTTCCTACCGCCATGTCGGAGTCACAGCTGGTACAACTTCGACTGTAAGGAGGGGCTCATGAACACCCTAGAAGCGTTTCTGTTCGCCGATTTTCTTGGTACGGCCACATGGTTGTGGCTTGCATTTCTGGCTGTCGTCATCACCCTGCTCACGTTTGATCTTGGGGTTCTGCATCGTGACAATCACGAGATAGGGATCAAGGAAAGTCTATTCCTCTCGGCAGGCTATATCAGCATGGGCTTGTTGTTTGCCGTATGGGTATGGTTCCAGAAAGGCGGTGACGCCAGCATGGACTACCTGACCGGCTTTCTAATCGAAAAGTCGCTCTCCATGGACAATGTGTTTGTCATGGCGATCATCTTCAGCTTTCTTGGCATTCCTCGACAGTATCAGCACAAGGTGCTGTTCTGGGGAATCATGGGTGTAATCGTCCTCCGAGCGCTTATGATTGGCCTGGGCGCAGCCCTTATCCATCAGTTCAGCTGGATCCTCTATGTGTTCGGGGTATTTCTTGTCGTCACCGGCATCAAAATGCTGTTCGCCAAGGTGGATGAAGCTCCAAACCTGGAAGATAACGTCCTGGTCAAGTTCTTGCGCAGACGGATGCGCGTTACGAATGAGCTGCACGAGCAGCACTTCTTTGTAAGGAAACCTAATGCTGCCGGTCACACAGTCTGGTGGGCAACACCGTTGTTCCTCGCGTTGATTCTGATTGAGTGTGCTGATCTGGTGTTTGCGGTAGACAGCGTACCGGCGATCTTCTCGATCACACAGGACCCGTTCATTGTCTACACCTCGAACATCTTTGCGATCCTGGGTTTGCGTGCACTCTACTTTGCGCTGGCTGCCCTGATTCATCGCTTCGCCTACCTCAAGTATGCGCTGGCGTTGGTTCTGGTATTCATCGGGAGCAAGATCTTCCTGGTGGGCATCATTGGCAAAATACCTGCCGCCTTGTCATTGAGTGTAACGCTGGGCTTGCTGGCGGGTGGCGTACTGGTATCACTCTGGAAAACCCGGTCAACGGAACCTGCCAAGATCGAGCGCCCCAACGCTGAGCGCTGATCAGGTTAATGCTCAAGCCCTGGCGCCTTACTCGCCAGGGCTTCTGCTTTACCAATGCCACCAATAGGCGTGCGTGTTTGTCTTTACCTGGCAGATTGGAAGCCATGATGTCAGTGCAAACTGACAAACGAATGGCTTAGGTAGGGGAGCCGGTGCAGGCTGAGGTACTGGCGCGGGCCCAGGTACGGGCTGCGGTTGTGGAGCCGGTACTGGCTGTGGAATGGGCACGGGCTTTGGTTGAGGTTGCGGCTCAGGCTTGGGTTGGGGCACGGGCGGAGCTGGGCTTGCCGCTTTTTGTGGCCCAATAGACACACACGAATTACTAGTCTCCACGTATTTACGCAAGATCGGCCATTGGATGCGGTCCTTGCCGTCAACAGGCTCCACACTCAATACATAGTCGTCACCCCATCCTGGCCCGGCAGCCCAGACAGAAGCAGGGATACAATTTTCAGCGAGGTACTTGAGAGTATTGTCGAGCGCAGGTAACCAGGCAGGATTATTGTTCGGAACACCGATTTCTCCCAGATAGCCTTTCTTGTTGTTGGCTTTCAACCACTCTACAAACGGCCTGACCCGATTGACACCAACCATAGGATCATTCATCCCCGCATCCCGAGGATTGGTGTAAGTGCCAGAGTTGTTATCGTCCAGGTAGGTATGCGCTGAATAAAGAATCTTGTCGGCCGGATCCTTGACGGAAAGCAGACCTGCACTTGAAGACGACGACCATAGCCAGGCACTGGAGAAGTTTTCACCTTCCACCAATATGTAATGGGTATTATCGATGCGGCGAATACCATCGATACCCGCCTGCATGATAGACGCCACCTTACCCGACGTCGCATAGGGTTCATTCATCACGTCATAGGCAAACAAGGCAGGATGACTTCCCCATGCCATTGCCATTCGATACGTGACATCACGAAACGCGTCCAATGGGACGTTTCGACTGCCAATCAGCTGATTCTTGTACCGTGCAAAGTTATGCAGGTCCAGAATAACCCGCATATTGTATTTGTGGGCGTAGTCCAGCGTCTGGGTTACAAGCCCAGCATAAGTTGGATCAAACGATGCGTAGGTGGTTTTCTGCAAACGTTCCCATAGGATGGGGAAACGAATGGTCTTTATGCCCTTTGCGCTCCACGCCTTGAAATACTGCTCCGTAGGAAAGATGTAGTTAACGCCATTAGCGCCCGGCAGCACCTCGGCTGCAAAACTTGCACCCGACATGTTCAGACTTACCAGGTCGATGCCTGCTTCGGCCGTTGACAACGCGGATAACAATCCAGCAGCCAGCACTACCTTTATGGCGGCCACGGCAAAACCTCGAGGCTTTAAGATCGCACCCTTCATAGCAGCTTCCTTGCATGAGTTGATGTCTCCCTTCCCGCCTCTGTGTAAACAGAATGCGGAGGTAAAGGCCTCTCCAGCGCAGCGCAGGAAGGCCAGAAAGAACTATACGCGCTACGTTTGAAATCAAAGTGATAGCAGCGTCATAGTTATTTAGCTTTCACGATATGCCTCATGAGATTTGACGCAATCTTGTGCGCCAGATGTACTTTTAGGTTCAGGCGAAGCCGGCCTAGAAGATTGATCACACCTCCACGTGCGACATTCTCTGAATAGCGTACCGATGCTCCGGAACCCAGACCGGTCGTGAATAGCGTTCCAATGGGAAGGAGGGAAACATTCCATTCAGCGTTACACCAAGCCAAAAGTGCAACGCGCAGCCAGGAGAGCTACTGGTTACAACGGCGGGAAAAGCAACGTACATGATTGACCTTTCCTGATGTGGGCGGAAAGGTACAGGCACATGCCTACGAACCCTTCTAGACAGGGTTCTTAGGCATCATTAGCCCAAGAGCAGTTAAAGGAGAAATACCATCTCCTGTACACCAGTTTAACTACCCGCTGCGCATGAGCGTAGCGTATGGGCTGGAATCAGCCTGTCACCCATTCAGCCACAATGCGCGCCGCATCGGCCAGCACGTCATTGCGCGCTTCCGCCTGCTGGTTTTCAAGAGCGGAATAGAGAGCCAGCACAACGGGTGCACGGCGAGGCGGCCAGAGGATAGCCACGTCGTTGGCCGAGCCGTAATCACCCGTACCTGTCTTATCGCCTACCTGCCAGCCAGCCGGTACCCCGGCCCGGATACGCTTGCCACCTGTGGTATTGCCTTTCAACCACGCCTGCAACTGATGCTGTTTATCCGCAGCCAGCATGTCACCCAATGCCAGACGTTGCAGGCTCATTGCCATGGCCTGAGGGGTACTCGTATCACGAGGATCTCCCGGAATAGCCGAATTGAGTTCGGTTTCCCACCGATCGAGGCGAAAATGCGTATCGCCTATCGAACGGGCAAATGCGGTGACCGCTTCAGGGCCCCCCAGCTTTTTCATGAGCACATTGGCCGCGGTGTTATCACTGTACTGAATGCCTGCGGCGCACAATTCGGCAACGGTCATCCCAGTGGAAACGTGCTTTTCCGTCACGGGAGAGTATGTGACCAGATCGGCCCGGGTGTACATGAGCCGTTCTTCGAGGAGCCCCGGTTCGTCTTGGCTTCGGGCGAGAAACGCTGAAGCGAGCATGACCTTGAACGTGCTGTTCATGGCAAACCGCTCATTGGCGCGATAGCCCAGCTGTGCTCCATTTGCGGTATCGATGGCGCATACTCCAAGCCGTCCGTTCAGCTTCTGCTCCAACTTAGCCAGCCGATCTTGAAAGGAAGCATCATCCCGATTAGCGCCAGCCAGCGTACCTAGCGAATAAGACGCAGACACCACAGCGCTAGCCAATAAAAACGTTCGACGGTTCAGGATGACATTCATGGCGCGGGCTCGTAATCGACTATGTAGGAAAACAACCTGCTGGTTACAGACGTCACGTCGCCTGTAACCAGTAGGGAAACGGTGCAAGCGTAGCGCTGATGGAAGTCGGCTTACCAGCACAAGCTTTCTCAGGATGTTTGCACAATTCGCAATTTTCGTGCTCAGGCTCAGTGAACCCCACGTTGAAGTAGCAGCCTAGACGGTTTCGTCTAGGCTTGGGGTATCTGTCTCAGATGTGGGCATTGCCATACTGGCCGTGCAGTAGCGGACGTCGGACGACCATTTCGTTCTTTTGTGACTTGAGGAGATCGCATGAAAATCACTGTTTTCAGCGCCCAGCCCTACGATCAGCGGTTTCTTGACGAAGCCAATAGACACCATTTCGCCCATCACAACTTCGAGTTCACCTATCAAAATGTCCCGCTCTCGCTTCAAACCGTTGCGCTCGCGCAGGGCAGCGACGCCATTTGCACCTTCGTCAACGATCAACTCGATGCGCCTGTTCTCGAAACACTCAAGGAATATGGGGTCAATGCGATTCTCCTGCGTTGTGCAGGTTTTAATAATGTAGACCTCGACGCTGCCGAGCGACTAGGGCTCTTTGTTGCGCGTGTCCCTGCCTATTCACCCGAAGCAGTGGCCGAGCACACCATTGCGCTTATCCTTACGCTTAACCGGCATACGCATCGGGCTTATAACCGCGTCCGCGAAGGCAATTTCATGCTGGAGGGGCTGCTGGGGTTTACGCTGCATGGCAAAACGGTCGGGGTTATCGGCACCGGCAAAATCGGTTTGGCAACGGCCCGCATCCTGAAAGGATTTGGCTGTCGCCTGCTGGGATACGATCCCATGCCTGCGCCTGAATTCAAGACGCTTGGGGATTTCGTTGACCTCGACATGCTACTGGCACAATCGGACATCGTGACGTTGCACTGCCCCTTGATGGACGCAACCCGTCACATCATCAATGAACGCACCTTGGCCGAGATGAAGCCCGGCGCCATGCTCGTCAATACCTCCCGCGGCGGACTGGTGGACACGGCCGCTGTTATAGAGGCACTGAAGAGCCGTCAGTTAGGCGCCCTGGCCATTGATGTGTATGAGCAGGAAAGTTTCCTCTTCTTCCATGATCGCTCATCCGACATCATTGATGACGATATCTTCCAGCGGCTGATGACCTTTCCCAATGTAATTGTGACCGGACACCAGGGCTTCTTTACCGTCGAAGCGCTACGCGAGATTTCCGAAGTAACACTGCGTAATCTGGAATGCCTGGTGAACGGGACAGCATGCTCCAATGTGCTGATCAATAGGGATCCGGCCGGCCGCTAAGGGAGCCCCGTCATGTGGCAACAACTATACGACCCGCTTGGTAACGCCTATCTCTCGGCTTTGGTGGCCGCGGTTCCCATCTTGTTCTTTCTGGCAGCACTGACGCTTCTCAAGTTGAAAGGGCTGACCGCCTCCCTGTTGACCCTGGGCATTGCCGTGGTCTCCTCTCTGTTTCTGTTCGGCATGCCCCTTGGCAAAATCCTGAGCGCCGCACTGTTGGGCATCGCCAACGGTTTATGGCCGATTGGCTATATCGTGCTGATGGCGGTGTGGCTTTACAAACTGGCAGTCAAGAGCGGCAAGTTTGATGTCATCCGTGGCAGTATTGCCACCATTTCTGAAGATCAGCGCATTCAGGTCATCTTGATTGCGTTCTGCTTTGGTGGCTTTCTCGAGGGTGCTGCAGGCTTTGGTGTACCTATTGCCATCTGCGCGGCGCTTCTGGTCGAGTTGGGTTTCAAGCCGCTCAAGGCTGCCATGCTGTGCCTGCTGGCCAATGCTGCGGCTGGCGCCTATGGCGCCATCGGAATCCCGGTAATTGTTGGCGCGCAACAAGGCTCTGTGCCGCTGGATGACATGGCGCTGATGATGATCGCCATTGTTCAGCCAGCCACCCTGCTTATTCCGACGCTCTTGATCCTGGTACTGGATGGGTTGCGTGGCATCCGTGAAACCTGGCCGGTCCTTTTGTTGATCGGCGTGCTCTTCAGTGGTCTGCAGACGCTTACGCTGTATCTGCTAGGACCGGAGCTGGTGGATATCATCGCTCCGCTTGTATCCATGGGGGCCCTTGCGCTGTTCATGCAGGTCTGGCAGCCCAGCCGTATCTATCGCGAGTCTGACGCACCGCCACGCTCTACACAGCGTTGGTCTCTGATGCAGGTTCTGGCAGCCTGGTCGCCTTTTTATATTCTGACCGGAATCGTGCTGCTGTGGAGCCTGCCCGCATTCAAATCGCTGTTTGCAGCGCAGGGCCCGCTAGCGGCCAGCGTGCTCAAATTGAATGCCCCGTTTCTTCATCAGCAGATCGAAGAAATTCCACCAATTGCCGCTGTAGCTCATACCTTACCCGCTACCTGGAGCGTTGCGCTAATCAGCGCGCCGGGAACAGCCATTCTACTTTCAGTACTGTTAACCACACTGCTTTCTCCTACGCTTTCATGGCAGGGTGCAGGCGAGCAGTTGAAACAGACCATAAAAGAGCTGTGGCGTCCCTTGATCATGATCTGCCTCATCATGGGTGTTGCTTATATCGCCAATTTTTCAGGTGCCTCTTCTACCATCGGGCTTGCCTTGGCAGAAACCGGAAGCATCTTTCCACTGCTTTCTCCTGCTATCGGCTGGCTGGGCGTTTTTATCACCGGCTCGGTGGTCAACAACAACACGCTGTTTGCCCATCTGCAATCAGTGACAGCGCTTCAGATTGGCACCAGCCAGGCACTGCTTGTCGCCGCCAATACCAGCGGCGGCGTGATGGCCAAGCTGATTTCACCACAGTCAATCGCCATTGCCGCAGCCGCCGTGGATCAGGTAGGCGCTGAATCTTCGATTATGAGAATGGTGCTTCAGTACAGCCTGGCACTGTTGGCGTATGTTTGCGTCTGGACATTCATACTGTCGCTGCTGATTTGACGGTTACATCACCCACCAGCAGCGTTGAAACGTTAGTGATCATTCTTCAGGAGTTTGCTCATGTTCGTGCCCGGCCGCATCGAAGTCGATCAGGTTGCCAATGGATACCTTCCTGCCATGCATTTGCTGCTGGAATATACGGTCGACCCTGTTTCCTCAAACCAGCATGCTCACTTTCATCTCTCAGGCCACGTGGGCCAACGTGCGGTAGAAGAAAAGTTTTCCATGCACCGAGACGAAGCCTATAACTTCCTGGCGGAAATTGATCATCGCCTGCGCCGCTATGGTGTGCCTCTACCCAAGGCGAGCGTCTTTACGCATCACGAGGATTACGACCAGATGTTTGAAGATTTAAGAGGAAAACTGCATACCCAGCCGGGAGACCCCATAGATCTCGACCGGTTGGTAGGTGGTGAGTAAGCTTTCAGGGAGCGTTTAACAGCTCCAGCTTTATCGCCTGTCCGAGTCGATGCCTGCCTGAGCTCTAGAACTCAGGCGCATGAGGCGGACTTTTATTACTGCTTGATACGCTCAAGAATCTGATTGGTCGTTGCGATGGCTTGCTTGTTGTTCTTTTCAACATCTTCACGAATCAACATAGCCAGAACGGTCAGAATGGAGGACCGACAGATCTGAGACATCTCGCCTGACTCTTCCATCAGCAGGCGATAGAGAATCGATGAGGCAAGCTTACGGTCATAGGGTGGCAGTGAGTCGCTGCTGGCTAAAAGGGTAAGCTCTTCATTAAGCACGGCGTAGGCGTCCATTCGGCATATCCATAATGTTGAGCCTGGGCGCGGCTCTGATAAAAATACCCTGAAAGTGAGATCCTGACGATGGATCCCTGTACGCGAGCTTTGAAACACGACGTTTAAAAGAGTTTAGTGCCAGCTGTCGCTTCCATAGGCCATTGATGAGATTAGTCGACTCCGTCTCAATTCAGTTCAGGAAATCGCATCCCTTGTTTCCGCTGACAGACGGCGGTCTGCTCCAGCAATGACTGCGTCAAGATGCAGGACCCGGTTTGACTGCACGTCGTCAAAGCAGCTGCAAGAATTACCTGACTATTGAGCCTGAAAGGACCTAGCCATGGATGTTTTCGAGAAAGCGGCACTCTTCAAGAAGCTTCATACGTATGATCAACCGCTGATCCTGCCCAATCCATGGGATGCCGGTAGCGCCCGCATATTGAGCCGGCTTGGCTTCGAGGCCTTGGCAACGACCAGCGCAGGATTGGCCTTCAGCCTGGGACGCCAGGATGCACGCGGGAGCCTTTCCCGTGATTGCGTGTTGGCCAATGCGGAAAGTATCGTTCTGGCAACCGACCTGCCGGTCAGCGCAGACCTGGAAAACGGCTTTGGTGACTCGCCAGAAGCAGTGAGCGAAACGATACAGCGGGCGGCTGAAATAGGACTGGCAGGCGGCTCGATCGAGGATGCCACCGGCAACGCAAGCTCGCCTCTCTACGACTTCAACCATGCGGTGGAGCGTATCGCGGCTGCAGCTGAAGCCGTGAAGGAGCTGGGTTACCCTTTCATGCTGGTCGCACGTGCTGAGACCTATACCTGTGGTGGTGCAAGCCTCGATGATACGGTGCGGCGTCTCCAAGCCTACGAAGCAGCAGGAGCAGATGTCTTGTATGCGCCCGGGCTGCCTGATCTGGAAGCCATACGGCTGGTTTGCGAGTCCGTATCCAAGCCAGTCAATGTTGTGATGGGCCTGTCTGGAGCGAACTATAGCGTGAGTGAGCTGGCCGAAGCGGGAGTCAAACGGATAAGTCTGGGTAGCTCATTGGCGCGAGCGGCATGGAGTGGATTTATCGCAGCGGCATTGGAAGCTCGCGATGAAGGCACATTCGGCTTTGCCGAAAGCGCCGTTTCTTTCGCAGAAATCAACAGCTGGATGAACAGAGACGGAGAGTAAAACGCATCATCCTACTGAAGGTACCTCATTGCTTCCAGGCTGGCCCATCAATTGCCCAACCAGGGCACGTGCCAGCTTGAGGCATTCGAGGGCCGCCTGCTCCAGTGTTTCCTGACCGGAAAAAGAGGAAGCATCGATCAGCGTCATGGCAGCATCAAGCATCTGGGCCTGATTGGAAAACTCGCTCCTCAGCTCTGTATCTGAAAGATCAGTCATTAAATTGGCGTCTGCCGCTTGGCCATCTGCACGTCCATCATTGGACGCGTGCTCCCTCAGGATCAGATTGATGAACGCATATTCATCCTTTGTAAGATCAAAAGCGCTACCCTCCTGCTGTGCAGCAGGATTTAGCAATCTGTTCGCCGTGCCTGTATAACGTGTTTTCATGATTGATCGTGATGAACTACATCTGAATGTTCAGTATCAATTCGCTCGACCAGTGCTGTTGACAAGTCATTAAGCACATGATCCACCTTTTATACGTATCGGTTATCGAGGCGTTAACTTAAGGGCAGCAAGATAAAAGCAACAGTTGTGCCAGTTAGCAACAGCTATGTTTGAGCGGAGAGCAGCATCCTTACCTAAATGTCTCTAACGCATAATCAACAAAACTGCGGAGTTTGGGTGAGCGATAACGGTCCTGGGAATAGACTAGGTGCATGGGCCTGCTGGGCAATTGATAATGGTCCAGCAGCTTGACCAACCTGCCCTGCTGCAGATCTTGCCACACCAGGACGTTAGGTAGCATAACGATCCCGATCCCACTGAGCGCGGCCTGCCGAAGCCCCTGGGCACTGTTGACTATGACACGGCCACTGATATCGATGGAAACCTCGCCTTCCGGTCCGCTCAAGCACCAACGCTTTTCGGTCCATCGCCACTCCGTGCCGGCAGGATAGGCGAAGGACAAGCATTCATGGTGGGAAAGCTCTTCCGGCCGCTCTGGGTAACCATGCCGCTGTAGATACTCAGGCGATGCACATATCGTCAGGCCATAGTCCATCAGTGGTCGGGCAATGAGCCGTGACGCATCCAGCGTGCCCAGGCGAATGGCGACATCGAAACCCTCCTCAACCAGATCGACCACTCGATCCGTTAATACCACGTCGAGCCTGATTTCTGGGTACTGGGCCAGATAGTCTGCCAAGGCAGGCATCAGGCATTCCGAGCCAAACGTGGGCGGTGCCGTGAGACGTAAGACTCCATGAGGGTTAGCCTGCGCCTGCTCAGCCAGACGCTCCGAATCGGCTACGAGACCCAGCACCTCGACGCACCGCTGATAATAGACCGACCCGAACTCTGTCAGGCTTTGCCGCCGAGTAGTCCTGCGCAAAAGACTCATGCCGAGGCGCTTCTCCAACGCGCGGAGATGGTTGCCGACCATCGTAGTGGACAATCCACACTGCTCACCTGCTGCAGTCATGCTGCCACTTTCGACTACACGTACAAATACCGTCATAGCTTGATAAAGATCCATTTTAAAGCCTGGGTTCAAAGTGATAGAATAATCATAGCGTTTATCTCATATTGCTACATAAAGATACTCATGCCTTCTCTAATAGGAGGCTTTATGACAGCTATCTCTTCAACCTCTACCTTCGGATTTGCCCAGACGTCTGCGTTTACAGGCTCATCCCTGCCCTTGATGCAGACATATAGCCCGCTGACGGTCAGCTTTGTAAGGGGCAAGGGAACGCGACTTTGGGATCGGCAAGGAACCGAATATCTAGATGCCGTTGCGGGTGTTGCAGTAACCAATATAGGTCACTCCCACACGCGGATTACCCAAGTCATTCAGGAGCAGGCCGACCTGCTGATGCACACCTCCAATCACTACAGCATTACCTGGCAGCACGAGTTGGCCGAGCGTCTGACACAACTTACGGGTATGCAGCGCGTGTTCTTTGGCAATTCGGGCTCGGAGGCCAACGAGGCCGCTTTTAAACTTGCCCGTCGGTATGCTCAGCATAAAGGCGTCCTAACACCCAAGGTGGTCGTGATGGAAAATGCATTTCATGGACGCTCGCTCGCCATGATATCCGCCAGCGATAGCCCTAGTGTTCGCAACGGCTTCGGGCCGTTGATCAACGACTTTGTCAGGATACCGTTTGGTGACTTGGACGCACTTGACGCCGTAACCCAACGGTACGGTGACCAGATTGTAGCATTGCTGGTTGAGCCCATTCAGGGAGAAGCCGGCGTGATAGCGCCACCCGTGGGTTACCTTACCCCGTTACGTACGCATTGCACGCGCAACGGCTGGTTGCTCATGCTGGATGAAATTCAGAGCGGCATGGGTCGTACAGGTGCCTGGTTCGCCTATCAACATGAAGGCATCCAACCCGACGTCGTTACACTCGCCAAAGCGCTTGCCAATGGCTTGCCTATTGGCGCTTGCCTGGCAGCCGGCATTGCTGCCGATCTTTTCACACCAGGAAGCCATGGCAGTACCTTTGGTGGAAATCCGCTCGTATGTCGAGTGGGATGTGCGGTGCTGGATGTTATCAAGGAAGAAGGCTTGGTCCTGCATGCGGCACAACGGGGTACACAACTCAAGGACCGCCTCGAGAACCGCTTGAGCCACCTCCCACAGGTTCAGGCAATACGCGGCCATGGTCTCCTGCTGGGCATTCAGTTGAATAAGCCCTGCCGATCATTGATGCAACGGGCGCTTGACCGGCATCGGTTGCTAATCAATGTCACACGGGAAAATACTATTCGCCTGTTACCGCCATTGATCATCAGCGAAGCGGAAGTCGACACGCTTGCGGACGCCATACACGATCTGGTTAGCCAGGAGTGGTAATCATGGATATCTGTCTTGATGACAAGACGGCGCTGGTCACGGGTGCAAGCGCTGGCATAGGGGCTGGTATTGCAAAGCTGTTGGCTGCCGAGGGTGTCAATCTCGTTCTGCTTGCCAGGTATACGGAGCGGTTGCAGGCCGTCGCTTGTGAGGCGTCCATGCTGGGCGCCCCTACCGTAAAGCTTCTTACAGGGGACCTGGCTGACGAAGATGCGTTGCACAGTATGCTTGAAGCGATCGAAGGCAGCGTCATTGATATTCTGGTCAATGCCGCAGGCGCCTCGCGTCCTGTCGCATTGATGGCAAGCGAAGAGGAGTGGCGCCAAGCCTTTCTGCTCAATTTCATTGCAGCCCGGCGGCTGACTCATGCCGTACTTCCCGCTATGCAGAATAGACGTTGGGGTCGGATCATTTCAATCAGCGGGTCCATGGAGCCGCGCAGCTTGAACGCGGCGAGCGCAGCCAAAGGTGCTCTACATCTCTGGTCGAAGGGACTTTCCTGTGAGGTCGCCACGCAAGGCATTACCGTCAACTGTATTGCACCGGGTCGAATCCATAGCAGGCAGGTCATAACCCAGCTGCACCCTTCTGCTGAAGCCAGGGCCGATTCCGTTCAGCGTCATATTCCGGCCGGTTATTTTGGCGAGCCTGAAGACGTTGCTGCATTGGTCGCGTTTCTCGCCTCACCACTGGCACGCTACATCACCGGCGCGGTTATTCCGGTAGATGGCGGTATGCATTATTTTGCACACTGACATACGAACCCTATCTGATTTTATCTCCAGAGGGTCCAGAAAGGCTTCGTTGCCACTGCCACGCAGCCGCTCGACTCAAACCGGGATGCGAGTCAGCTACCCTAAATGGAAAGGCGGTCGGTGCTCGACCAGACTGACCGCCAAGGTAGCACCTAGCGAGGCTGTAAACGCCAGCTATGAGACTCGAACTGAGCGGCAGGCTTAAAACGCATCACGATTGCCATCAGCACCACAATACCGAATGCCATCAGCAGCCATGCCTGGGAAAGATTGGTTGAGTGTTCTCGTATCAACCCCGCCAGGAAGGGCATACCGCTGGCAATGATGTAACCGCCCCCCTGTACGAACCCCATCAACGCGCCAGCGCCTTTGGCATCGCTGACGTGATCCATAGTCACGATCAGGGAGAGCGGAAACAGTGCGCCGATTCCGATACCGAGCAATACGGCGGCGGGAATGGCCATTGACAAGGGCGCGATCACGAGTCCTGCCAACCCCGCCAATATCAGCAGCAACATACCTAATAACGGAACACGCCGATCAGGAAAGCGGCCGATGAACATTGATACGGAAAGCCCTGCTGCTACTTCCGTTAGCGTCAGTGCGCCGAGCAGATAGCCGCTGTCAGCTGCAGACCACCCCAACTGAACATAGAACGGCGGGAGCCAGGCGAGTACCAATGTATACGCACCAGTACCGATACCAAAAGCCGCCATCAGCAACCAGGCTCTACCGGCACCCAACGGGAGCCGGACGGGCGCGGTGGCGGCTGGTGCAGTTTCATGTGAGGCAGTCTGCCTCCACGCCAGCGCACCCAGGACTGCAGGAACGGACCACAGGGCAAAAGTGATTTCCCAATTACCGGTGATCTGTGTTAGCGGCGACGCTGACGCTGCAGCAAGCGCGGCCCCACCCATGATACCGGTGGTGTAAAGGCCCATCAGCATACCTACACGGGTAGGAAAGTGACGTTTGATATAAGCGGGCAGTAGCGCCTGTACCAACGCGATGCCCAGCCCTGCAAGCATGGCCGTCAGGACAAGCCCGGTTGTCGAAGGCAGCAGCCAGCGTAATACACCTGCCAGCGCAATCGCCGTTACGCCAGCCATAACCCCTTTATATTCACCCAAAAGCACCTGAAGCCGAGAACCAAACAAGGCACCCACGCCCATTGCGAATACGGGCAATGTCGTCAGCAGACCTGCCGAAGCATTGGTAAGCCCAGTCGTATGCTGGATTTCATCGAGCAATGGTCCAATCGCAGCCAGGATGGGCCTTAGGTTAAGGCTGACCAGCATCAGGGCCAACACTACTGGCCAGGTTCTATAGGTGTGGTTCGGGGCAGTCATGCACAACTCCTTTTTGATTGTCTGGATTGACCTCTCTATAATTACCTTAATGCAAAGTATCTTAACGTCAAGATATGAGGATAAAATATGACTGATCGAGCCCTGCTTGCTGCTCAGCAGTGGAAAACCCAACGGCCGGATATAGACCCCTTCCCCATGCAGGTCCTGGGGAGATTTGGTGAACTTGCCCAGCTGATTACGCGGGATTACATCAATCCCTTCTTTGCCCGCTATGAATTGCATCCCGGGGAGTTTGATGTATTGGCCACCCTGCGGCGCTCGGGAGAGCCATTTGCATTGACGCCAACGGCGCTTTATGAGGCGGCAATGATCTCTTCAGGTGGCATGACCAACCGCCTGGATCGTCTGGAGCGCGCCGAATTGATAGAACGGCGCAAACACCCCTCTGACCGCCGCGGTACACTGGTCGCCTTGACAGACAAAGGGCGAATGCTGATCGATGAGATGCTGGCGCCACATGTTGAAAACGAGCGCCAGGTATTGGCCGCACTGACCGCTGCAGAACAGCATCAACTGGATCAGCTCCTGGGCAAGCTGATCACAGGCCTTTCGAAGGGTGTGTAATACAGAAGGTCATTAAATAAAAAGAAAACTGTCTATGCCGCTTCGCTTTTCTCTCGGCTACAGTCATGTCACGTCACATGCTGTGACCTGCGTCGCTCGGACGGTTCCGGGCGCTTACGTCTATCGAGGAAAACATGGCTGACTCCAGCTCCATGCGTCGCTTCACGCGTATTGATCGTCTCCCCCCTTACGTTTTCAACATTACCGCTGAACTCAAGCTGGCCGCTCGCCGTCGTGGCGAGGACATCATCGACCTGAGCATGGGTAATCCGGACGGCGCCACACCGCCTCACATTGTGGAAAAGCTGTGCCAGGTCGCCCAGCGTGAAGACACTCACGGCTACTCCAGCTCCAAAGGCATTCCTCGCCTGCGCCGCGCCATCTCGTGCTGGTATCAGGATCGTTATTCAGTCGAAATTGATCCGGAGTCCGAAGCCATCGTCACGATTGGGTCAAAGGAAGGTCTCGCCCATCTTATGCTGGCAACCCTGGACGCCGGCGACACGGTACTGGTACCCAACCCCAGCTATCCGATTCATATCTATGGTGCTGTTATTGCAGGTGCCCAGGTACGCTCCGTACCGCTGGTACCGGGTATGGATTTTTTTGCCGAGCTTGAGCGGGCTATTCGCGAAAGTATTCCCAAGCCAAAGATGATGATCCTGGGGTTTCCATCCAATCCCACAGCTCAATGCGTTGAGCTTGAGTTTTTCGAGCGTGTCATCGGCCTGGCCAAGCAATACAACGTTCTGGTCGTTCACGACCTTGCCTATGCCGACATCGTGTTCGACGGCTGGAAGGCACCGTCCATCATGCAAGTACCGGGTGCCAAGGACATCGCCGTCGAGTTCTTCACTCTGTCCAAAAGCTACAACATGGCCGGCTGGCGAATCGGCTTCATGGTAGGCAACCCCGAGTTGGTCAACGCGCTCGCGCGTATCAAGAGCTACCATGATTACGGGACATTTACCCCATTACAGGTAGCTGCGATTGCGGCATTGGAAGGCGATCAGCAATGCGTTCGTGACATTGCTACGCAGTACCAGCAACGTCGAGATGTGCTGGTGAAAGGTCTCCATGAAGCGGGCTGGATGGTTGAGAATCCAAAGGCATCGATGTATGTCTGGGCTAAAATTCCTGAAGTCTATGCGCACCTGGGCTCGCTTGAATTTGCCAAGAAGCTGCTGGCGGATGCCAAGGTATCGGTCTCACCCGGGATTGGATTTGGAGACTACGGCGATGACCATGTCCGTTTCGCGTTGATTGAAAACCAGGACCGTATTCGTCAGGCCGTGCGGGGTATCAAGGCCATGTTCCGGGCCGACGGCATCCTTGCCAAACCCGCGGCTCAAAAGACTGTAAGACTGTAAGGCTGAACAAAGGCTAAGGCAGACTGCCTTAGCCTTCTTCTCGACTAACGTGAATGCTTAAGTGCACGCTCCTGGGCATGACGCTCCTGCGCCAGCTCAATCAACCGAGTGATCAAATCCTGATAAGACAGCCCGCTAGCCTCCCAGAGCTTGGGATACATGCTGATATTGGTAAAGCCCGGGAGGGTATTGACCTCATTGATCAAGACCTCGCCACTGGCTGTCAGAAACACATCGACCCTTGCCAGTCCTGAACATCCCAGCACTTTGAATGCGTCCAACGCCAGTGAGCGTATGCGCTCGCTGATCGCAGATGGTAGATCCGCCGGGACGTTGACCTCAGCCGCTGCGTCATCAATATATTTAGTGTCGTATGAGTAGAAACCACTGTGCACAACGATTTCTCCGCACGCACTGGCGACCGGCTCATCGTTTCCGAGAACTGCACACTCGATTTCACGCCCCTTGACGGACTGCTCCACCAACACTTTGGTGTCGTAGGCAAATGCCTGAGCCATTGCATCAAGGTATTCGGCTTCCGTTTCTGCCTTGCTGACACCTACGGACGAACCTTGATTGGCAGGTTTGACGAACACCGGCGTCCCTAACGCTGCGGTGACCTCACTGAATGAAGTGCGGGCAGCGGTCAGGCGGCTGAACGTTAGGAAAGGAGTAATCGGTAAACCCGCATCGCGCAATAGCCGCTTGGTAACATCCTTATCCATGCAGACAGCAGACCCCAGCACGCCAGACCCCACGAAAGGCAGATCGGCCATGCGGAGAAGCCCTTGGAGAGAGCCGTCTTCGCCCAAGGGGCCGTGCACAATCGGGAAAATGACATCAATTTGCCCCAGCGCCAGGGCAGAAGAGGTTTCAATCAGTTGCTGCTCACGCTGTCCTGGCACAAGGGCCAAGGCTCGATTGGACCGATTGAGTGCAATGAGCGCGGGGTTCTCAGCATGAAGCAGATAATCGGACGCATCATTGAGATGCCATCGGCCTTCCTTGTCGATTCCGATAAGAATGACCTCGAATTTCGCCTTGTCGATGGCGTCGACAATATTTTTGGCGGATTGTAAGGAAACCTCATGCTCCGAAGAGCGACCGCCAAAGATGACCCCTACTCGCGTCTTGCTCACGACCCTGCTCCTCAAGCGTTATACGCAGCCATAGGATACAGGGCAGAAGCGATTTGAAAATCGGTGCTATTGAATTATCGATTAGAAAACTGATTACGCGAACCAGAATCGCCCAGCCTGAATAAAACGCAGTTGTCAGGCACTAACGCCCTGATGCTGCCATTCGGCTTCAAGCTGAGCCTCCAGCAAACTCAAGGTATTATAGGCTTCCGAGTAATCCAGAAAAGTTTTCTGGACGAGCAGGCGGGCCTGGTCTACCTTTGTCTGGTACTGACGAATTTCCTTCTGCAGCTCTACGAGCCGTCTCGCCTTATCTCTTTCCGCCACGCCATCACCCTCCATGAGACCTGAAAAGAGGCGGGCTATTATGTGCTGCAGATCACATTACGGAAATGCCGCCTGTCTATCTTTTTAGACCATTCAGCGGCTTTATCATTGACTAAAATCAAAATGATATCTAGCGACATGGCTACGGTCTTTTACCTTTTCTAAAGTAAAAACAGACATACCAAGCCTAAGTCTTTGTTCTTGATGATCGGAGACCTACTGGTAAGCCGTCATGCTTCCTTCATCGCGCATTCATCATTTCTTAACATTCGATACGTAACATTTATTTCGACCGCTTTAGTTTCCCCACGGTTACCCGTTCTAAGGCGGTCATTTATTCTCTTCGCCTGATTTAACTCAGCATCTAATTTCGTTACTCAATCACCCTTCCCGCCTGTACTCCCGGCTCTGCCCAATGGCTGCACTTGCTGGTGTGTCCGATGCCTGGGTTGAAGCTATTGCATGGATCGAGCTTGCGGTAGAACGCTTTTAGGCCCGGCTTGGCATGGTAGAGATGGCCCACGTTGTGTTCTGCCGGATACTCTGCACCGCGCTGATCCAGTAAGTCCCACATGCGATGCTCAATCGCCAGACAGTCATTACCTTTCTTGACGATGTAATCCTGATGGAAAACATGGCAGAAGAAATGACCGTAGTACAGCTTATGGACAAGCTTGCCATCGAGGTCAGCGGGAAGCGTTTCGAACCACTCCCGGTCATTGCGTCTCAATGCAATGTCCAGCGCCACGATGTCTTCCACCTCCTTAGGGTGAACGTCCCGATAACGTATCGCTGCGCTGGCAGCGGCAAAGCGATGCAGGAACGCCTTGCGCCCCTCCTCAGCGGTACACCTGAAATAGGCACCACGGGCTTGACCGAAAAAGCTGTCCAGGTAACGCTGCGTCTCATCGATCAAAGGGCCCGCGACCTTGAGTATCAAATGATGCTCATACTGATCCCGATACGCTTTCATTCGCTTGGGCAGATGGCTTGGGAACAACCGGCTCAGTGCCTGCAGAACCCGGTCACCCAAGTGCGATGGTAGAAAGCTGAAGCGATTGAATACCTCATCGAAACGGCTCTTGAGCGAGAACAACTTGGGCAGCCGTTCGGTGCCCAGGCGGTCGATGATGAGAAAAGTGTCTTTACCGTAGGCTTCTGCGACATCGAAGGCATCCCGATGCATGTACTCACCGGCAATGGGTAATTGCGGAAAGTTGGCGAGCATATGCCGCCGGATTTCCGTAAGGTCGGCGGTATCGTTAGTGCCGATATAGAAAACCGCGGTATCTTTCTCGATGGGAAAGGTATCCAGCCGAACCGCAAAAACAGCCAGCTTTCCTGCGCTGCCAGAAGCCTCGTACAAGCGGCTCGTGTCGGCGTTGAAGCGCGCCGGGGTATCGGCATCTACCTCCCGCACATGGCTGGTGTAGCCCTTGTCAGAACCGGCCCCTGCGTCACGTTCGATGTCGGCTTCACTGTACTGGTGATTATCCAGCCGCGTCAGGATTTCCTCCGGCGTACTGCCTAGCGCAACACCAAGGTGATTGACCAGATGAAGCTCACCACGCTCATCCAGACGTGCATAAAGCGCCATCTGGGTATACGCCGGGCCGCGCTGGATGAGCGAACCGCCTGAATTATTACAGACACCACCCAGCACGGACGCACCGATGCAAGAGGAGCCAATCACCGAATGAGGCTCCCGGCCGTGAACTTTCAGCTCTCGCTCCAGCTGATCAAGGGTGGACCCAGGAAAACAGATCACCTGGTCTCCATTCATGATCAGCTGGATCTTCTTCATGCGCATGGTATTGATGAGCACAATGTCACGGTCGTAATCGTTGCCGTCGGGCGTTGATCCGCCTGTAAGCCCTGTATTGGCCGCCTGCATGATGATAATCGTATTGGCTTTCACACACGCCTTGACCACCTCCCACTGTTCCAGAAGCGAACCTGGCTGAACGACGGCAATCGCATCACCCGTACCAAAGCGATACCCGCTGCGAAATCGCTTTGTGCGAGAGGGGTCGGTCAATACGTGCTGAGGGCCGACCACCCCTTTCAAATGGTGAATAAGCGCTTCCCTGTCACGGGCAATGGCGTCGTCTACAGCAAGAGCGACGGGCGATGACGCGTGCATAAGAACTCCAAAGGCAGTAGCTAAAGATTGGCTTCTTCCATGGTAGACCTGGCCTACCCGCGCTTCCACCCACTCGCGGCGAAGGTCTAATTCCAGTAGAAACTGCCGTTATCCACCAGAGAAGAAGAAATAATCTGGTAATTGTCAGGCTTTGCGATTTGAAGTCGAGATCTTCAAGAAAACGTTAATTACAGGTTTGAACGGGTATAAGGCCACTTAGGAAGAAAAATATCTAGAGTCGCTACAAAACCTGACTTTTAGTCAGGCCTGTGCAGGCAAACGCAGGCTTGATATCTATTAACTCTGCTATTCCCAATCCCTAGCATCGTCTGTCTGCGCTCATTAGAGAGGTTTTGTTAACCGCTCTTACTCAGGACTCGGTCTTAGCAGGGTCATCAACGGCCAGAATGGCATGGATCATGGCAAGATGACTTAAACCTTGAGGGAAGTTGCCCAGTGCTTCGCCGGTCTGGGGGTCCATCATCTCAGTCATCAACCCCACCCCGTTGGTTGATACCTTCAGCACGTCCTCCATCAATGCCTTGGCGCGCTCGTTGTCACCCAGCACAGCATAAGCTTCAACCAGCCAGAACGAACAGGCCAGAAACGCGCCCTCTTCTTTCTCCGCACCGCTATAGCGATACACCAGCGGGCCGCGCGCCAGTTCACGATGGATTGCTTCACACGTGGTGATCAACCGCTGCTTGCTCTCAAAGCCGAAGCGAATAGCAAGCAAGAGACCGGCGTCCAGCTTGTCAGTACCGGCATAGAAGGTGTAAGCCTGCTTGGCCTCGGACCAGCAATGTTCATCAATCCAGTCACGGACACGGTCACGCTCACGCTCCCAGCGCTTTTGCATCGTATTGGGAATGTGACCCTTTTCTGCCAACTTGACTGCTCGATCCAAGGCAAACCAGCAGCCTAACTTGGACATGGTGTAATGCTGCTCTTCTTCCAGCTCCCACATCCCGGCGTCCTTGCAACGCCATTGATCAGCGCAGAGATTGGCCAGCTCGACCAGCATTCCGGCGGTATTAAAATCCAGGATATGACCGCCCTCCACATACATGAGGATGGTTTCTAAAAGATCGCCATACAGGCTCAGCTGGCATTGATAACTTGCTCGGTTGCCTACTCGAACAGGGCTGGACTTTCGATAGCCCGGCACATTGATCACCCGTTCTTCCGGTGCCTTATCGCCCTCCAGAGTAAAGCAGGTGTGTAGACGGTGGCCGTGCCGGCGGATGACGTTCTGCAACCACGCCAGCGCAGCCTGTGCTTCTGCCATGGCACCAATGCGCAGGAATGCTTTGATGGTAAACACCGCATCTCGTACCCATGCATAGCGGTACTCGTAATTCTTGTCGCCTCCCAATCTTTCAGGCAGCCCACACGTAGGTGCCGCCACGATAGCGCCACTTGGCGAATACAAGAGGAGTTTTAGCGCCAGAGCCGAACGAATGACTGCTTCCTTGAACACCCCCTGGTATTGCAGACCTTCAGCCCATTCCCGCCACGCCATGTCACTGCGATCAATACGCTTGTCGACTTCCTCAAGTGTTGGCACAGCCAACGGCTCATTCTCGGCCGCCATCAGCGCCAATACGGTACGGTCCCCTTGTTTCAACGTAACGCGTGCACGCACCAGCCGGTCGGTACATTCATCAATCACCACCTCATCGCCGTAGCACAGCATGGCCATCAGACCATCGATATGCATCACTTCACCGTTCGGTGTCTGGCGAATCCACGGTGAGATGGTCTGGCCTCGCGTACCAGGCACTAACTCGATACTAAGCGTTACCTCACCCTGTACGCCCTCAATACGTCGCCCTAGCTCGGACCAGGGCAACCGGCCAGCAGATCCACTGTTAAGCGACTCGGTCAGGCGGACCTGACCCGAGTCGGTCTCAAACAACGTCTCCAGTACATTGCTGCTTTGCAGATAGGCACGTCGGGCTGTGTAAGGTTGGACAGGGGTAATCGAAAAATAACCACCGCTGGGAGCATCCAGCAGACGATCAAACAGAGGGGGTGAGTCCATATTGGGGACACCACCAATCGATGGAGCCGTCAGTCGCTACCAGAGCGACCGAGCGGCCATCACTTAACGCAGCATAATTTTCCAGGGGCGCGTACCCCTCAATGCGGTGCGTCTCGAACGTCTGCATGATGCGATCCGTCAGGCCATGCCGCCGGTTGCGCCGTATACTTCACCCGTCACATAGCTGGACTCCTGGGAGGCCAGAATAACGTAGATCGGAGCCAGCTCTGCCGGTTGGCCAGGCCGCTTGAAGACAGTCTCGCTGCCAAACGACGGAATCTTCTCTTGAGGCTGGCCGCCGCTGGGCTGAAGTGGAGTCCAGAAGGGTCCGGGTGCTACCGCATTGACGCGGATACCCTTGGAAATGACCTGTTTGGCCAACGCCTTGGTAAAGGCAGTGATCGCCGCTTTAGTAGGCGCGTAATCCAGTAGGGTTTCCGACGGTTGCACGGCCTGAATGGAGGTGGTGTTGATAATAGCGGCACCGGCCGGCATATGCGGAATTGCCGCCTTGCATAGCCAGAACAGCGCATACACATTGGTCTTGTAAGTGGCATCGAATTGGTCAGTGGTCAAATTGGCGATGTCTTCAACAGCTGTCTGCTTACCTGCCACGTTGACTAGAATATCCAGGCCACCCAGTGCATCCTTGGCTTTGCCAATCAACTCATTGCAAAAGGCCTCGCTTTTCAGGTCGCCCGGAACGCAAACCGCCTTACGACCTTCCGCTTCGATCAATTGTACAACTTCTTTCGCATCCGCCTCTTCTTCAGGCAGATAATTCAGCACGATGTCGGCCCCCTCGCGCGCATAAGCGATCGCCGTTGCTCGCCCGATACCCGAGTCCGCGCCGGTAATAAGCGCCTTGCGGCCCGCAAGACGTCCAAATCCCTTGTAACTGGTTTCACCGTGGTCAGGGCGTGGCTGCATGTCCTGAGCGAGACCGGGCGGATTTTGCGGCTGCTTCGGAAATTCTGGCTGGGGATATTGGGTCAGGGGATTCTGCATGGTGTACTGGTTATCAGTAGGCATAAAATAGTCCTCTCGTCAGTGACGCCGCGATGAAAAGATGAAGGCGGCTTGTATAAAGACAGCGGACGTGTCCAAGTGCTGTCTAAAAATGGGAAAGCCTGACTGCGGAGATGGTTCCATCCGATTTTGGATCGAACTTAATGCATCAAGCGCTTGACGATCCTAAGGGGACGTAATGTGACGAGAGAGATAGGAAATAAAAAGTGGCCTGACGCTTTAAATCGTCCCGCAAAAGATATTTAGAAAAATTCACCAGCCTTTAGCTGGCTCGTCCACAGGATGGGTTTGCTACAGCATATTCCTACCAGTAATCGAGACTACATAAAATTACTCTCAACTCATTACGCGCTCCTGCTGACTGCGCCCAAAGGAACCGTAACAGACTCCATCTTGGTCTAGCCCTTTGTGCTGTAATAGCGCTCGGGCTAGCCTCTCGCCAGTATCCTATCATCATTCCTGACGCTCTTGGAAAATACCCAGGCGATGCGCTTTGGGCGCTCATGATCCTTACAGGTCTGGCTTTGATCGCGCGCCGCGCCAATGCTGTATGCCTGGCGGTAACAGCGTTTGGTATTTCATGTGCCGTGGAGGCAACGCAGCTTTACCAGGCGCCCTGGATCAATGCGATTCGCCACCATCCGCTAGGCCATCTTGCCTTGGGCACTACGTTTTCCTGGATGGATATCGTTGCTTACGGTATCGGCATATTGGCGGGCGTTTTGATCGATGGCCTGGCCAGACTCACAGTAAAGGCTAGCCACTCACTCAAAGCAGACGCCTGAAATGATTCTGGCGCAGCAAGCGCTTACTGTCCTTTGTTCTGGAAGGTCGCAAGATAGGCAAGCAGGTCGGCAATCTGCTGCTCATTACTCATTCCCCAGAAACGCATCTTTGTGCCGGGTACGACCTTGTCCGGATCCTTTAAGTAGGCAGCGAGGGTTTCCTCATTCCAGACAATTCCTGACGCTTTCATGGCCTCGGAATAGTTGAAGTCTTCAGTAGCCCCTGCCTTGCGTCCGAAAATAGCGTTGAGTTCGGGGCCGAACGAGCCCCTGGCATAGGTCCCCACCTTATGACAGTTACCACACCAGGACGTAAAATACTTTTTCCCTGCCGTTGCGTCACCGGCACCATAGGCGACTCCGTGCACCAGCAAGGCCAACGTCATTAACACCCAGTTTCGCATGTCTTCTCCCGAATACGATTAGCGACGCCTGACAATCATTATGCCTGTGTAATACAGCCACGTTCATTGATATGAAACGTAATGACCAACCATGGCCAGAAGTCAAGGCCTGCACTCTCCTACTTTGCATAACGTCATCGCTCAGCTGGCAAGTACTCCTGCTTGTCAGCGCTTCAGGACCAATGGCTTTGCCAGCCTGTTGAAGGTGGTCTATAGGTTCCTTTCTCGGTCTTGTGACTGACTGAGCCCTAATGGATACACAAGGAAAGTTATCATGTTCAAGCTCACCCCTCTGGCGCTTATCGTCCTTGCCTCGTTCAGCAGCCTTGTCGTAGCTGAAAACAACCGCGCCACACAAACGCAGAGTGGATTCGACAATGAGGTTTCCCTGGAGCAGCGTGGCGACGGTAATAACGCGACACAGGAGCAGCTGTTAGCAGACCACCAGAGCTCAACCGTTATACAAACGGGCAATAACAATGACGCCGACGTACTGCAACAAGCCTCTGGCCATAAAATGACGCTTGACCAGACGGGTAATGGCAATAACGCTGCTGTACATCAAGCTACCGCCGGGAGTGGAAGCGACGCTTCGATCCTGCAGGTTGGCGATACCAATGTTGTCACTGTAAACCAGCAGGGCGGTGACTCTGGTTACGACGCCACCTTATACCAGGAGGGCAACAATAATATTCACACGATCGAGCAAGCAGGCGATGGGCGCGCCACGTTGACAGCCAATACTCTGGGTAACGGCAACACGATTAATGCATTACAACGAACGGGTGTATCGGCCAGCCTTACTCAGCTAGGTGAAAATAATCAGATCACACTTGAACAGAGCGGTTATAGCAATAACAGAGAGGGGGACAACGCTTCTGTAGTGCAAAATGGCGATGCGAATGTACTTACTTTGAATCAACTGGGTTACAACCCAGGTAAAACTGCCACGCTGTCTCAGGAAGGCAACAATAACGTGTACACGATCGATCAAATCGACGATGGCGTAACTACGTTGGTGGCCACTACCTTGGGTAACGGAAATACCATTACGGCGCTTCAGGAAAAAGGCAAATCAGCCACGCTTTCCCAACAAGGCGATAACAATCAGATCGCACTGGCCCAACGTGGTGGCCCGATGGAAGCTGATGTAAGTGTTGTGCAAAACGGCAACGAAAACAGCGCAACAGTTGATCAGTCAACAGGGAGTCGTTATGGCGCTTATTCCACCCGCCTGGCTCAAGAGGGAGATGCCAACACCGCTTCCCTCATTCAAGGAGGCGGCCTGAACGTGATAGACGTCGCGCAGGACGGTAACGGAAACGAGCTGACAATCGACCAAGACACAATAGCCGGGACCCTTATTGGCCGATCTGCCGGCACTCGCAACCAGGCAAGCATCAGCCAGGAAACATCCATTACCACCCTGTATTTCTCGCAGGAAGGAGACGCCAATCAGCTCACTGTCGATCAGGCTGGCATCAATAGCCAGGCACGTGTCGACCAGTTTGGTACTGCCAATGAAGTCTTTATTTCCCAACGCGGACCTACGGAGTTATTTACCGGGCCGGCTAATTCAGCAACGGTCATGCAGAGCGGAGCAGGTAACACCGCTACGCTTTATCAACAATGAGCGGTGTGGGTCCTGATAAAGCAATAAGCAGGGTGGCCTGTCCGGTATCGCTCCTTGCTCAGCGTTCTTCACTCTCGGGACTTGGTTGGACTGACTGGCTTATTTCCAGTCAGTCCAAATCAACTCATGCCGTTGCGGCTGTCTTCTGATCTGTAAGGTAAGTCCCTACCGGTGGCCGCTGGCTGAAGTAGGTGTGTACCCCATGAAATATACGATCAGCGACTACTTGCTGGTGACGGGGATTGAGCAATCGTTTGCTGTCCTGAGCATTGCTCATGAACCCCGTTTCTACCAGAATCGACGGGATGTCAGGTGACTTGAGTACAGCAAAACCAGCTTGCTGGACCTGCTTCTGATGTATCTTCGCAACGGTACCCAGACTCGTTAGTACGCTGTGTCCCAGATCCAGGCTCGAAGCAATGGTAGTGCTCATGGACATGTCCAGAATAACGTTGGCGAGGTCTGGATCCTTGTCTTGCAGAGGCAGGCTATTGGCTCCGACAAGATCGGCATCGTTCTCCCGCTTCGCCATCCAGCGAGCCATAGCAGACGTCGCACCGCTGCTGGAAAGCGCAAAGACAGAAGCCCCACGGGCACGGCGGTTGGGTGCTGCATCGGCATGGACCGAGATAAACATGTCGGCGTCATACTGGTGAGCGATGTCCACGCGCTTGCGCAGTGGAACGAAAATATCCTCGGTCCGTACCAGCTTGGCCTTGTAGCCTTTCTCCTTGTTGATCCGCTTGGCTAGATTATGAGCAATCGCCAGGGCGACCTTCTTTTCATAGGCACCTTTAGCACTGATGCATCCAGGGTCCTTGCCACCATGACCAGCATCTACGACAACCACCAGATCACGGCCGGGACGCTTCTTGGCGCGAGCTGTCGATGCCGCATGCGCTACTTGTGTGGTTGCAGGCCCCATTGGGTGAAGGTCAAACACCAGTCGATCACCAAAGGAGCCGGACGGGCCAAGCACCAGGCTGTCGAGTTTTACTGGCTGCTTCAATTCGAGGACGATACGACTGCCTGTCGTACCATGGGCTCCACCCCGAATCGTTTTGATTGCTGAGCCGGTAACATCCAATTTTGAAACATTGGTGGCTAACGTCGTATTAGGTAAATCGATGACCAATCGATGAGGTGAGTCGAGCGTGAACGTGCGATAGTGGCTCGGGCCATTGAGATCCAGTACCAGGCGAAAGCGACCAGCGGTACGTGATGCCCTTACGGAGCGTACCTCGCTTGAAGCGGCAAAGGCGTTGGGAAAGGCTGGCAGCGTCAGCCCTGCCAGGATGAAGTTTAGAAGGTGACGACGGTTCATAACTACAACACATTTCGGCGAAACAATTTGTAACCATATAACATATCTAACTAGCAGGCCAAGGCTATGGTGGGCACAATGCGCTATATTCCTGATTTATCGATCCTGTCACTTACTAGAAGGCCCACCTTCTACATTCACGTGGCAGCATCGAAACGCCAAGCGCTCTAGGGTGGGGTTGTTGTAGAGGAATAGTTTGCCTAAAACATTCTGCCGAGCGTAACGTTCCGAATGGATAGTTATGTGCCCACAGTTAGATGTACGTATCTCTTAAGTTGAGACGTTAGCTAATCTCATCTTCATCAATCATACACTAGTGACCCTAAATAGCGACTAACCGAGAGGGATTCCAGCGGGGTCGTTTCTGATCTGGGCTGTAACACTGTGGAGTACCGCCCTACTGTGCTGATCTGCCTTGCGACAGTTATACGTTACCAACGCAACGATTAGGTGGATGGCAAGGTACTTTTAAATGACTTTTCTCGGCCCAGCGCCTAACGGTCAGAGACGCTCTATTTGCGATACAGAATTGCCGTACCGTTATTTCATTGGAATAACGGCACGGCAAGCGACTGATCTTCAGTCCAGAACCGCGCTATGCATCCCTTATGGAGGCATGCTGAAAACCGTCGCTTAGCGCGCGGCTCGTCACTACATCAACGCAAGGCCGAGACTTGCCATAGCGCTGCACCCATGGAGCTGACAAACCAGACGCGCTTAGTCACCGCCTGGTTTGTTCGTTATCGATATCACCTAATCGGCCTATCAATCCAAAGAACGCTAAACAGTCCTATGGGCTGGAAACTCTTTTCCAGCCCATAGAGACGCGTTACAAGCTCCACCTTAAACTGAACATGACGTTACGCGGGTCACCATAGACACCTGTACCGCTGGAGTTAGGTATGCCTTGCCAGTACTTTTCATCAAACACATTGTTCAGGTTTACCTGACCATCCCAATGTTCATTGAATTGATAGCCCGCCATAAGCCCGACCACAGCATATGAATCCTGAACGGCGCGACCGGTACCAACACGGTTATAGGTTTTGCTCTGGGCAAGCACATCTGCACCAATGCGCCAGTCGCTCAGCGCTCCGGTCAAGCGATAGGTAGTAGCCGCTTTGAACAAGTGCTTGGGTTGCTCAGGGGCAAACAAGGTACCCTTATTATAGGTTTGATCTTTCACGTATTGGCTGAGCACCAAGGTGTAGGAGGCCGAAATGTCCCAGTTGGGCGTCAAGGCACCTGACAGCTCGGTATCGATACCACGACTGCGCACCTCCCCTGCCGCTTCATAGCAGGTGCGGTTCTGGTTTCGGCAAAGCGTGGGCTGATCTGGTACTGCGTAGGCCCGGTTCTGCTGGGTCATATCGAACACCGCGATAGAGGCATTCAGACTACCGTCAAGGTACTCGCCCTTCAGGCCGATCTCGTAGCTTTCCCCCGTCATCGGCTCAAGCGTGGATCCACCCAAGTCCTGCTCGGTCTGCGGCTTGAAAATCTCGGTGTAGCTGGCATAGACCGAGTAGGTGTCATTCAGGTCATAGATAACCCCTGCATAGGGCGTCACCTCACGGGTTACCGTGTAATCCCCGGTATCGCTCGCACGGTTATCGTAGTCGTACCACGTCACGCGGCTACCCAGGATAACGTGCAGCGGATCAATGGGATTAAACCGGGCGACACCGTAAACAGCTTTTTCCGTTGCCGTATTTTTGCTCGAATAGGGAAGCCGGTCGCTCAGGCTGGGCTTAGCAATGACACCGGGATCAAAGTTGTAGATATCAACCGGCGTTGCTGTCGGCCAGTATCCTCCTTTTTGATCAAACCGCTCTTGCCGGCGGCTGGCGCCCAATGCCAGTTCATGCTCGCGTCCAAACAATGTGAATGGGCCGGATACGGTTGCGTCCAGGTTAGTCTGTACGTCCTTGCTGTGGTATTGACCGGAAGACTGCGTATAGGCATTACTCACCGGGGGATTAAGGTAACTGGAGAAGGTATTCGATTCCGCCCAGATTCGAGCAGCTGCCAGCCTGGCGCTCCAGCCGTTGTCGAAACGGTGGGTGACATCGGTGAAGGCGGTAATGTTATCCCGATCCCAATATGCCCAGTCATTACTGAGAAAGGTTGAACGCGACAGGTGCAGATTTTCCCCATTAGGCCCGGCGGGCAGGCTTCCCCAGTCCGATACGGCATCGTCGCGCTGTTTTGAGGCTCCCAGAGTCCAGGTGGTGGCGTCGCTGAGATCGGCTTCGAGGATGCCATAAAAGGTCTGCCGCTGCTTTTCTCGCTCATCAACGAAACTACCGTTGTCTTCGTAGGCTGCGACCACGCGCCCACGCAACGTACCGCTTTCGTTCAGCTTGTTGGATGCGTCCAGCTGGGTACGGTAACGGTCCCAGCTGCCAGCGCTGGTGGTGATACTGACTTGCGGAGTAGCGGTGGGACGCTTACGCACCAGATTCAATGTCGCTGAAGGGCTGCCAGCGCCAGTCATCAGGCCTGTAGCACCGCGCACGACTTCCACGCGGTCATAGATGGCAAGATCAGCGCCGCTGATGGTATCGAGCGTAAACGTGCTAATGCTGGTGGGCAAGCCATCGTACATCAGGTTGTCGATGGTGAATCCACGCGCGAGAAACTGCTGGCGGTCTCCACCGAGTTTACGCAGTTGTATGCCGGGTGCGTATTTGACGATGTCATTGAGTTCATTAAGGGCCTGGTCGTCGATACGCTGGCGCGTCATTACACTTACCGATTGAGGCGTCTCGCGTATCGACAGAGGCAACTTGGTAGACGTACTCATGCTACCTGTCGTGTAAGAGCCGGACCCTTCTGTTGCAGCTATATCGCTGGTAATACTGCCTGAGCCCTCCGCTACTACCTGAGTGATACCCAGCTGCGCCACTTCCTCACCCGCAGCCGATCCTGCCTCGGCGATAGTCAGCACGTTACCCTGAACACTGCCTACCAGATCACTCCCGGCCAACAGCGCCTGTAGTGCCACTGCAGGCTCCATCTGGCCCCGTACGGCAGGCGCTGTCTTGCCGGCCACTGCTGCCGAAGTATAGGAAACCTGAAGACCACTGGCCTGGCCCAGTTGTCTCAACGCATTTGCCAAGGGCTGGGACGCAAGATCAACTGTGATCGGGGCGGCAAGTACTGTACCGGTAGTCAACAGCGAAACGGTGAACACCAACGGCCGCAGGGGAAACGCTTTCATTATTCAGAAGTCCTTGAAAAGTGCGAGCACCGCTATACCAGGCCGAACGATGTCGATCTGGGACGTTTTGTACATATGAAAAACGGCGTACAGGCAAAACTGGCAAGATGCTATAAAAGTGACCTATCAATGTAAATGATAAATATTAACAATTAATAATCAATTACAGACATATGACGGATGCCATGGTGACTTCATGTTGTCCATGTAGTTGAAAAACGCTTGAAAAATCGCTAATCGACATTGGATCAACGTCATGATGACCAATGCAAAACGGCATGAATGCGTATGGATTGAAGTAACGGAAGGATTATTCTGGCCGCAGGCGGGCGAGTTGCCGGTTATATCTGCTGGTGCGAGATTGGCTTGTGACTCCAATCAGATAGAGGAACGGCAGTTGGACCTTAACGATGCCACAACAAAGCCGGTTTGAGATAAATGCCAAGCGCCTGTCGACGCAACGCCTGACCTTGTCTTTGTTTCGCTCGTTGTCTCTGCCCTGGCAATTATGGAATGTTGGCAGGTATGGACAGGCTACAACGAAGCGCTTGAGCAAGCCGAAGCCAATACATTCAACCTGACTCGCTCGATTGCGCAGCATGCAGAAAACAGTATCAAAGAAGTCGATACCCTGATCATAGGTGCCTCTGCTTTGTTTCAGTAGCTTAGAACACAATAGACGAGATCTAGCCTCAAGAAAGGCTACCTAGTAAGCCGCTTTGCATCGTTAAAATTAGAGACTTTCAGCGCTTGCTGAGCGCCAGGCGGGCGGCAAAGAGGAGGAAAACGCCCCCAGTGAGTCGGTCCATCCACTGGATCACTTTTTCACGACGTAAAATCTGGGCCAATGGGCGAGTCGCACCGATCAACGCCATGGACCAGATGAATCCAATTGCTACGTGAATGCTTACCAGGCCAAAGGTCCAGAGGATCAAGGAGTGTCCCTGAGGAATGAATTGAGGCAGGAAGGAGACGTAGAAAATTCCAACTTTGGGATTCAATACGTTGCCCAGCATCCCTTTGAGAAACCAGTTCGTGTTCTGCACGCGGGTAGTGTCGTTGGCGACCATTGAGTTGCGGGGCCGCACCATCATGTTCAAGCCCAGCCAGCACAGGTAGGCAGCGCCACAATACTTGAGCACATCATAAGCCAGCTCGGATACGGCAATTAAAGCCCCAAGGCCAAAGGCAACGGCGGCGCCCCAGATCAAACACCCCGCATTGATGCCCAGTGCCGCCCGGATGGCCTGCGCTCTTCCCTCAACAGCCGCTGTGCGTAACACCAGGGCAGTATCAAGCCCTGGCGTCAATGTAAGTAAGGTAGCAGCCAAGGTAAACGCAACGACGTTATCAATGATGGGCATGGCTCAAAGAACGGTAGAGATGAAAACCAAACCTTAGCGCGTTTTAGCGTAACCCGACCATACCGCACGTGGAGTGATTCCTTTTCGGGAGCGCAACACCTCCATCATTGCGGTGTGTAGCGCCCCTGCCTGACTAACCGATCCTCAAAGGCAAACTCCTGCCTCATCGGTGCCACGCTCATAGATTGATCAAGGCTTTTGCAAATAGCCGGGCAGCGCTTCCAGCCGCCTCATCCACCGTGCGACATGACTATAAGGTTCTAGATCCACATCGCCTTCTGGCGCCAGCACGACGTAAGGATAGACCGCGCAATCTGCGATGGTTGGGCGGCCCATTGCAAGCCAGTCGTTGTGTTCCAGATGCTTGTCGAGTAGCGAGAGCGTTACCACCGCTTTCTCAAGCGCCTGCGATTTATCCAGGTCGTAGCCAAATTTCTGCACCAGCCGTGCAGCACATACGCTGTGCTGCACTTCATTGGCAGCAAACGAGAGCCACTGAACGATCTCGGCTTGGCCTTGCGGATGCGCTGGCCACCATGCCAAACCACCATATACACCCGCCAGATAGACCAGAATGGCCTGCGAGTCTCTGACGACCTGCTTGCCGTCTTCCAGGATAGGTAACTGGCCCAACGGATTCAGCTCCGACAGCGGCGGCTGCTTGTGTGCTCCGCTCAGAAAATCCACTGGCACACGTTCAAGCTCGATATTGGCCAATGACGCAAAAAGCCTCACCTTGTAGCAGTTTCCGGAAGCCTCCAGATCATACAGTTTCATCATGCATCCCCTTCAACAAGCTGATTGAACTCGAGAACGTTGCCATCGGGATCGCGGATAAACAGCGCGACGCGTCTAGGACCAATAGGATGTGGCCCTTCCGTAATCATGATCCCCTGCTCGTTCAACCACCTCTGGAGTGCCTCAAGGTCATCTACAATAAAGGCAGGATGAGTCATACCCGGCAGCTTTATCGGTTCATCCAGTAAAACATTGTGAGCATGGGGTATACGGGTCCCGTTAAAGATCAGGTTTATACGAACCCCATCAGGGCTGAGCATCTCATTGGCCTCATACCGAGGAAAATGTGCGCTCTCCATAAATCCGAGGGCCTGATAAAACGATATCGCTCGGTTTTTATCACTGACACGAACCCCGATGTGGTCGTATGAGAGAATGCGAGCAGGACTTGGTTGCTGGTTCATAGGTTGCACTCCGGTTGACATCAGGCGTTCTAGTTTCTGCTGATCCATCCGTTTCACCTATGCCGTGAACCTGAGAAGACTTATGCAGTAATTGCACAGATAAAGGCGCAGCAATGGACAAGCTCAAGGCGATGGCCAATTTCATTCGGATAGTGGAAAACGGCAGCTTGAGTTCAGCGGCAGAGGCAACCGGCCAATCGGTGGCGTCGCTTGTACGCTCACTGGCGGCCCTGGAGCGTCATCTGGGGGTTCGGCTATTGAACCGCAGTACGCGCCGTATGGCCCTTACCGTCGAGGGTGAGGAGTATCTTGCCTGGAGTCAGCGGATGCTGGCTGATGTCGACGACATGGAGCAGCGCCTGGAAGCTCGCGATGGCGTAGTTAGAGGTGTGCTCCGGCTAACGGCGCCTGTCGAATTCGGACAACGCTACGTTGCACCTGTCCTAAACGACTTTCTTAAGGAGCATGAAGAAGCAAGCGCCGAACTAACGTTAAGCGACGAGATCCTCCCGCTGCTGGATGAGCGCCTCGATCTTGCCCTGCGGATCGGCCATCTTCGTGACTCGACCATGATCGCACGAAGAATAGGAGGTACCCGCCTCGTTACCTGTGCCAGCCCTGATTACCTTCACGCCTCACCTGTCATTGATAACCCTGGCTCATTGCGTGAACATGCTTGCATCCTGTTGTCATCACAAGGCCGGCACTGGTACTACCGGCACAACGGAAAGGAGCTGGCCGAATCCATCACACCTCGGCTGGTCTGCAACCAGGTTAGAGCAGCCACCCTCGCCTGCCTGCAAGGTTTGGGCATCACACGGCTGATGCATTATCAGGTTGCCGATGAGCTTGCTGAGGGTCGTTTGATCAGAGTCCTCGAATCGTTCGAACCTGCGGACCTGCCCATTCATCTGGTCTATCCGCACGCCCTGCAGCTTTCGCCCCGTGTGCGCGCCTTCGTGGACTGGGCTTGCCCGCAGCTGGAAAAACGTACACCTGATCCGCGGGTACGCCGCCTGTAAAAACCAGGCGGCCTCAGGTTTTCACACTTTCAAACACGCAGAATCAGAGGCATAACATAACGCTACCCGCTCAAGCGATACGCCTTGTTGTCCATAAACTATTGAGTTTGGAGCTCGGCCTTGCAAAAAGGACAGAGCCAGGCAAGCGAGTCGCTCTCAGGATGAAGCGAATAAATACAAGCCCGGAGCTCACCGCACTCTTCGCACTCGACACGACGGTTCAGTTGGTCATCGTCATCATCAGGCATGCCAGACATAAGAACATCCATTTAATATGAGTCGGTTGTTACTAGAGGCAGGCAGCATGGAATTCAGGACGGCCTCATGTCCTGAAGGCTTTTCTAGAGCCAATCAAGCCAGCCGACACTAGTAAAAAGGTAAAACGCGTAAAAGGGAATAGCCGTTTGCCACCTTGATACTGCGCTTATCAAGCCAAGCCGTCCATTACCAAGAGGTATTAAAGAAGGTATAAGGCGGGGCCCAAGGCTGCGAAGATTGAAACGCTGTGCAAGCTACCAGTGGCCATCCATCCCGCAAATGGTTTTCATCTAGGTAATAGATTCCTGCTCGACTAGCTTTCCCTTCTATCGCATGCTCCGCTGCCTGTTTCCATCGCCCCCCCTTCGTGGAGAATGGCCGCCTGTGCTTCAGAAAAAGGAGTCGTGTGTTTCTACCTCTTCGAATAGCTTGTATATGGCCGGATGATCAAAAGCACCGGCCGCTGCGCTAGATGTCGTATCATAAAAGGGCTTCTTCTAGTCAGCCTTGGCTGGAATGCTCGTGCGCAGCAGGCTTTACCTTTGTTGAGGATCTACCCTTGGCTTTACCCGGCAAGCCCACCCCCAAGGTTCGTCTACGCAGACGTCTTCTGACGCTTTCATTGGCAGGCATTGTGCCAATTGCACTGATTGCCGGGCTTGGTCTGGTGGCCATCATTCATGAGCAGAAGTCGATAGCCGAGCAGCGGAGCCTCGAGGCCACGCGCCTGACAGCAACGGCAGTAGACGTTGAAATTAACCGCTCGCTGGACCTGCTACAAACCCTTTCGCAGTCCCCTTTTCTCGATGATGGCAACCTCGACAGCTATCAGGAATTGGTCCGCCGTGTCGTCCCGCTGGTGCCCGGTTGGAAAACTGTCATTATTGCTACACCGGATGGTCAGGTACTGAGGAGGATTGCCGCCCATCATGTGAGCGCAGACGGCCCGTTGGCAGAACCGGAAAGTTTTATGCAGGTCGTAAGCACTCTCAAACCTGCGATCGGCCAGTTGGCGGCAGGCCCCTCAGGCACATTGGCCATCCCGCTGCGTATGCCGGTCATGCGCAATGGCAAGCTGGTTTATGTCTTAACGGCGGTGCTCAAGCCTGAGGTGATCTTTAACGTTATCAACCTTCGACGTCTGCCCAGCGATTGGGTCGCCACCGTAGTCGATGCCAATGGACGCCGCATTGCGCGTACGCGCGACCATGAGAAAACCTTGGGCAAACCTGCTGCCCCTTCACTGATGGCAATGGTCAAGCAGAACACAAACGAAGGCAGCGGGCTGACACAGACGGTAGAAGGTATAAGGGTATATTCCGCCTATGTGCATTTGAAGCAGAGCGGATGGTTTGTCGCGACGGGCATTCCCGCACACGATATTGCCAAGGGGGCCCTCAAGGCGTTTGCCATTTATGGTGGAGGCCTTCTGTTGTCCCTGATTGTCGCGCTGTTGGCCACACGATACGCCTCGCGCCGCATCAATGACCCGATGCGCGCCTTGCGGCATGCTGCATTGGCCATGGGTCAGGGCCAGGCACCTCATCTACCGGAAACCGAGATTCGGGAGATCGATGACGTGGCCCAGGCGCTGATCACATCGGCGACGGCACGCCAGGAGAGCGAGCACCAACGTGACCTTTTAGTATCACGCCTGCAAAAAGCCCAGACGGCTCTCTCACAGCAAGTCGAAGATTTGGAAGGACTCTATGCACTCAGTCAAAGCCTGCTGCAGTTATCGTCGCTGTACGACCAGTTAAGTGCGATTCTGAACTTGGTCTGCGAGCTGCTGAACGCACCTGGAGGGTTCATCGGTTTGGAAGGTACAGCACCAGCGCCCGATCGGCTGGTCAGCAAAGGAATATCAAATGCTGCCCTACCGGTGTCATGTCTCCATGATCAGGTGCAGGGCAACCTGGTAGAGCACTCAAGCCGGCTGCGCGCTGAGGGTTTCAGAACGCATCACGATGTAACGATACGGCGTGATGGTCAGGACACACTGGGCTGGCTAACGGTGCTGTTCAGAGAGACCCATGAGCTTTCACCACGGGAGATTCGGCTGGTCGAGATCTGCGCAGCGACGGCTGCCCTCTTTATAGATCGCGCCAGCCAGCAGGAAAAAGCCCGGCGCTCCGAACAGCAACTTCACGTAGCGCTTAACTCTTCAGCTATTCCCTTCGCCATTCTTTCTCCTGCTACAGAGGTACAAACATCGGCTGAAGACTTCACCCTGGTCTATATCAATGACGCTGGGGCGACGGCCCTACGCTCCCGTGCAGCGGCGCTTACAGACAAGCCCGTTAGCGGAGTGCTGTCTGGTTGGGCGCAGGGCGACATCTATCATGCGCTGCGTGAAACAATGATCAGCGGCGAGCCTAGATCGCTCGAGTCGCTGGTACAAACGAGCACCTGCGAGGGCTGGTTCCATATTGTAGCCACGCCGTTCCAGAACAATATTGCCGTCTGGTTTGCCGATATCAGTGAGCGCAAACTTCAGGAGCAGCAGCTTCGCGAGGCTGACCGTCAAAAAGACGAGTTCCTGGCGACATTGGCCCATGAATTGAGAAACCCGCTGGCGCCTATTCGTCAGGCAGTCAGCCTGCTGGAAACAGGTCAAATCAGCGAAGAGCAGCGCCGCTGGAGCCAGGACGTCATCAAGCGTCAGGTGACCCATATGGGGATGCTACTGGACGATCTGCTTGATGTTTCCCGGATAACCCGCGGCAAGATCGAGCTGCGTAAGCAGCCCACGCAGCTAGCCTCTGTGATACGTGCCGCCGTCGAAACGACTAAGCCTTTGTTCGAGACGAAGGGGCACACTCTGACTGTCGAGCTCCCTTCAGACTCTGTCGCTCTGAATGTGGACCCGTTACGACTGGAACAGATTCTGATCAACCTGTTGAGCAACGCAGCCAAATATACGCCCCAGAAAGGTCGGATTACGGTTACCACAGCCCTTAATGGCAACAAGGCACACATCACTGTTTCGGATAATGGGATTGGCATTGAGCCTGACGCCCTGGCCTCCCTGTTCGTGATGTTTGTACAGGTTCCCAGATCCAGCGAAGAAACCAATAGCGGATTGGGTATTGGATTGGCACTGGCTCAATCCCTGGCTCAACTGCATGACGGCACGCTTACTGTTGCTAGTGAGGGCTCAGGCAAGGGCGCCTGCTTCACCCTCAGCCTGCCTTATGATGAGACCCTGGAGGCACCGCACGACGTCTTCTCAGCGCCTGCCATCTCGACAGCGGCCCATCGCCGCATCGTAGTTGCCGATGACAACCCTGACATAGCGGAAACCATGGCCGAGCTACTGCGCCTGGAAGACCATGAGGTCTCATTAGCCTACAACGGCTTTCAGGCGCTGGAGCTGTTCAAAACGCTCAAGCCCGACGTGATGCTGCTGGATGTAGGTATGCCCGGCATGACGGGGCATCAGGTCGCTCAGGCTATTCGGGCATTGCCGGAGGGCAGACACACGCTGCTTATCGCGATCACGGGATGGGGACAGGATCAGGATAAGGAAAAGGCCCTGCAGGCCGGCTTCGACTACCACTTTACCAAGCCAGTAAGCATTGCCGATATTTATGCCCTGCTCCAATAGCCAAACGTTATCTGGAAAGAACGCATGGCTCATAGCATGACACTTTCAAACCCTGCTCTGGAGCACCGGCGGGCCATATCGCACCGAAGAGGCAGACGCTCAATGGCCTTGCTCTGGTTGTCATGAGGAAGACTGCATAGCGGGCGCCATCACCGAAGCCTGGGGTGGCCTGTATTACCTGGAGCGGTTAGCGAAGGTACAGATACGCGCAATGAGCACAGGCAGGTAAGCTCTTTGCTCGCGTGGCCCTGCGATCATACGTAAGACCGCCGAGCAGATGCGCGAAGGCGACCTGGAAAGCGCTCGTCTGCACCTTGCCAGTATCAAACAGATGCTGGATCGTCATGAACCGGACTATGCAACGTAGCACCAGCAGAGGCCAGCTCCGGCGATGCAGAGCGGAACACATCTACTGACGCACCGGGGACGGGTTCGGTACTATGCGGTACGCCACTCATTCACTTATCCCGAGAGCTACGGATGACATTGCCCACGCGACCCTATTCTGCCTTTCTTTTTGATATGGATGGCACACTGCTGACCAGCATCGCCTCCGCTGAGCGTGCCTGGACACAGTGGGCATTGGGTCATGGCCTTGACCCGGCTAACCTTATTGCCGTCATGCATGGCGTACGCGCCGTGGAAACCGTTCGCCGTTTTGCGCCACCCGGCGCGGACATTGAGGCAGAGACGCGGGCCATTACCGAGGCCGAGATAGCCGACACCTCGGATGTAAGGGAAATTGCGGGAGCGGCAGCCTTTCTTGCCAGCCTGCCGGAAGGCCGCTGGGCACTAGTGACCTCAGCCTCACGTCGTCTGGCTGAGGCACGCCTTGCCGCGGCGGGTATGGCGCTGCCTGCCGTCATCATTTCGTCTGAGGACGTGGAGCATGGCAAGCCCGCCCCTGATTGCTTCCTGGCAGGCGCCAAAGCCCTTGGGGTCGATATCAGTGAGTGTCTGATATTTGAAGATACTCATGCAGGCATTACGGCGGCGCAGGCTGCTGGCGCCGATGTAGTGGTCATTACGGCTACTCACAAAACACCACTGGATGTCGCCCATCCTGGCCTTGCGCACTACGCGGACGTGCGTATCGAGCATGAGGCGGAAGGCCGGTTCCGGCTGGTTACGGCGAGCAATTGAGATAACAGGGCAGGCCTCCAGATGTCATTGTCAGGCCTACCCGTAACTGGCAGGCGCGCCGCAGCACAGGCTACGGCGCTTACCTCTTAGGGTGCCAGATAACGCTCGTCGAGCCGTACTCGCACCTTGTGCGGACGATCCATTGCATTGGCGCCTGCACTTACGTTGTAACTCCCTGCATGGATATGCCAGCTGTTGAGCCGCTCATCGAACCGGGCAACCAGACGCGGATCAACCGTCACTTTTACCCGCTTGGTATGCCCTGGCTTGAGCTCAACGCGATCCCAGCCTACCAGGCGACTCGTGAATCCGTTTTTCCTGGATGGGTTTTCGATATAGAACTGCGGCGTATCGATACCCTTAACCCGCCCACGGTTGGTGATGTCCATGCTCAGCACCAGCTTGCTGCCACGTGTTTCGGCATTGAGGTTACTGTATTTGAACTGGGTATAGGACAGTCCATAGCCGAACGGAAATAGCGGCTTCTTGCCCTCTCGCTCATACCATTTGTAGCCCACGTCAGCACCTTCAATGTTGTAGTTCTCTGAGAAAAACTCCTCAGGTACTACAAAGGGACTGGAGGTTGTAGTTGAAGGGTCGCGCATGGTAGGCCGTGGCAGTTGGCTTTCATCCTGGAGAAAGGTAACCGGCAAACGACCAGATGGGTTGACACTACCAAACAGGACACCCGCAATGGCCTCACCGCCTTTGGCTCCGGAATACCAGGCCTCCAGTACTGCTGGCACTCGGTTGAGCCAAGGCATCTTTACGGGTCCGCCTGTCTCAAGCACAACGGTTGTTCTTGGGTTGGCCTTAGCAACCGCCTCAATCAAAGCATCCTGATTATCTGGCAGGCTTAAATCAGGAACATCGACGCCCTCGGTTGTCCATTGCTGAGCGAAGACGATAACGGCATCTGCACCTTTGGCCAGTCTGGCCGCCCGCTGAATATCCTCTCCGCTGTCATAGACCACCTGGGCGCGTGGCGCTTCGGCCTGGATGGCCTTCAACGGTGATGAGGGATGATAAACCTGGCTGACATAATCAGAACCCGCCGGCAGAACCAGGCTTCCGATGGGTGTCACCTGGGCAGAGCCGCCACCTGATAAAACACCGGCATCCGCATGACTACCTATCACAACGATACGTCTTAACGTACGTGAGAGCGGTAACTGATTACGGTCATTTTTCAGAAGCACGATACCCTGCTCTGCCGTCGCCTTGGCCACCTTGGCATGAGCCTTGAAGTTTATGTCGGCGAGCTTGGGCGGATGATCAACCGCGCCCACAGCAAACAGGCTGCGCACCACGCGCATGGCCATGTCATCCAGCCGCTCCTGGGATACACGTCCTTCCTGCACGGCCTGCTTCAAAGGCTCGCCAAAGTAGGTGACTGGGTCCAAATTTTCACCGGACTCCTGATCCAGTCCTGCAAGCGCTGCTTTCTCAGTACTGGCAGTAGCGCCCCAGTCGGACATGACCCAGCCCTTGTACTTCCAGTCACTCTTCAAGACCTGATTGATGAGAAAGGCATTTTCCGAGGTATAGGTGCCGTTGTATTGGTTATAGGAAGTCATCACCGAGCCCGGCTGACCTTTTTCGATAGCCAGCTCGAAGGCCAGGAGATCGGACTCACGTGCGGCCCCTTCCTTGATATCGGAGCTCACCGCCACGCGGCCCGTCTCCTGAGCGTTCAAGGCATAGTGCTTGATCGTCGAGACAACGTGCTTACTCTGTATCCCTTTGATGGAGTAGCCTCCCATGATGCCTGCCAGTAGAGGATCCTCTCCCAGGTTCTCGAAGTTACGACCACTGCGGGGTTCCCGAACCAGATTGACGCCGCCAGCCAACATGACATTGATACCCTTGGCGTGTGCCTCGGTGCCGATAACCTTGCCACCTCGGTAAGCCAAATCAGGGTCAAACGTAGCAGCCAGCATCATGCTGGAAGGCAAGGCCGTGGCATTGTCGTTTGGGCGAATGTTTGAAGGATTGGCCACACCCATGCTGGCGTCACTTTCCTGTAACGCAGGGATGCCAAGGCGAGGAACCCCGGGAGCATAGCCTGCCGAACCGACAGCTCCGTCTGGCTTGGGCGTATTGCCGATTGGAAACGGAAAGCCCACCTGGGTGTGCAAGAGCGATATCTTTTCGTCGATGGTCATCGCCTTGACAGCAGCTTCGGCACGACTGTCTGCTGAATCTTTATGGTCAGTTGAGTGGGCAGCCCAGCCCTGATCAACGTTAAATAAAGCAGCACCCACTATTGCAAGCGAAAAACAACTACGCAGGTTTGTTATTTTCATGTCTTATCCCGAGCCGAGCGATTATCTTCTTATTGAATGTGCTTGGGATGTATCACTGCTCAAAGACCTACCCTAAACACGTTTGTCCGGAGCGTAATGAATGGGATATAGGGAATAGATGACGATGACGCCGAGCCCTCACTGATCCTTGAATTCAATCCTTCTTCTCTGTCCTTGATCGATACTCAACCGGTCGGCTCAGCTTACGTTTCTTTAACACACCGCTCTTCCGTCTAGAGGCTGAAAGGCTCTCCTCCTTCTAGCCGAGGAGAGCCGGCCGGCATGACCAACCGGGAGACAAAGGACAGGATAACCAGGCGATCAAATCCATGATGCTGCTTATAACGCTCAGGCAATACAGGTGCGGTACCTTACAGAGGCTCAGCATCAACCACCGTAACGGCATGACGGAATACTCTTCTTTACGGCAGACTTTTTCTGCTAAAGCGAGGCTATTTTGTAGGCAACAAAAAACCCGCCGAAGCGGGTTTTTGCTGACCGTGCTCGATATCCGTATCAAGCTGCCATCCTGGCTTGGTCATCATCCTTGACCTGACTGAGCGCGTCCTGCGCTCCATCCAATATGTGTAGATTAGGACATGACTTAACTGAGTAATAGCGCTGCTTTTCCCACGCTTGTGTAAGCCTTTTGCTATAGATAAAGCAGCTTGGCCCTACACCAGACTTATACCGACTAGAGCTCGCTGGCAAACCGTTTGACTGCTCCCACGACCTGTTTTGCCCCATCCTGAATCTCGACGATCGCCGTACCGGCCTGTGCAGCCAGATCCAGTCCCCGCGCGGCCTGTTCACGGCTACTGGCCATGCTACGTACGGCGGTTTCGGTCATCTTCTGATTCTGCTGCACGACGCCTACAATTTCTTCAGTCGCCGAGCTAGTACGCCCTGCCAGTTGCCGTACTTCGTCAGCGACCACGGCAAAGCCTCGCCCCTGCTCGCCGGCACGAGCGGCTTCGATTGCGGCATTGAGCGCCAGCAGATTGGTTTGTGCAGCAATGCCACCAATCGTCTGGACGATGGAGTTGATCAGCAGTGACTGACGGTCCAGCGCTTCGATCCCCTCGGCAGCAGCTTGCATTTCAACCGAAATCTGCTGCATGGTTTCGACGGCATTATTCACGACCGCAGCGCCCCGCTGAGCGATGATGTCTGTTTGCCTGGAGATATCAAAGGCTATTCCGGCCGCTTCGCGCACCTCGGCCTCCCGAAGTACCTGATCCGTAACGACCGTTGCGAATTTCACGACCTTGTAAAGCCGGTTATGTGAGTCATAGACCGGGTTGTACGTAGCCTCGAGCCAGACTTCGACACCATGGCTATCGACGCGCCTGAAGCGGCCGGCAACAAATTCGCCCCGGTTCAGCTTGGCCCAGAACGCCTCATACTCTGCAGAGGATGCTTCTTGCTGTGTGCAGAAAATACGGTGGTGCTTACCTGCTATCTGCGGCTCTGAATACCCCATCGTCCTGAGGAACAAGTCGTTAGCCTTGATCACCGTACCGTCAAGGTTGAACTCAATGACTGCCGTAGAGCGCAGCAATGCGTTGATGAAATGTTCATTCTCTTTGGCAAGCTCGATGGTTTTGGTCACTTCCTTGCCAAAGCCCTGGATATAGGAAAGCTTATTCTCTTGGTCGCGGACAGGTTGCCAATGGATGTTTAGCCAAGCGAGCGCGCCATCCTTGCGGATATAGCGATATTCGTCACTGACCGGGAGCCCTTTGGCAACGGCTGCACGAAAGTTGTGGAAGCATGGCAACGTCTTCACATAGGGAGGCACAATATCTGCCATCGGACGTCCTATCACCTGGTCAGCCGAGTAGCCCAGCGTCTGAAGAAATTTGCTGTTGGCACTCTGAATACGGAACTCAGGATCAAGGGTCAAGGCAACCATGGAGTCATTCATTCCATTGACAATCTGACGTAACGCTGTCAGCTCTTCGGCCTGGACTTGCAAGTCCTTTTTCAAGCGAGCATTGAACATGATGCACCGGCTAAACCAAGAAAGGGGTCGATGGTTAACGGCAGGGCTGGAGTATTTCTTGAGTAGCCAAAGGCAACTTTTTTCTTAATATCCAAGGTACATCAAATCGCTCTAGCTGAATGCTTTCAGCATGGAGCTCATGAGCAACGGCGGCTAACTTGGTTACCTGTTTACTTTGCTCAAATGTGTCTTTCAAGTATGCACATATATATGGGCTGGTATTATAACTAATAAGCTATTGAATAAGCCGTTGTTGGGCATGTCCACAGCAAAGGCTTTATAAATCGCACCATTGTCAGCGTCCGATGCACAAGAGGTACGCCATGCAGATCGACAGGATCGACCACCTTGTTTTGACCGTTCGCAACCTTGAGCGGACCTGTGACTTCTATACTTGTGTGCTGGGCATGGACGTCATCACATTTGGCGAAGGACGTAAGGCCTTGGCGTTTGGCGAGCAGAAATTCAACCTGCATGAAGCGGGAAAGGAACTCGAGCCCAAAGCCGAGAGGCCGGCACCGGGTGCCGTCGACATTTGCCTGATTACCCGTATGCCTATTGAGGATGTCGTGACCCATCTGCATTCGACAGGCGTTACAGTGATTGACGGACCGGTACGGCGTACCGGTGCCACCGGAGCAATCGTCTCGGTTTATTTTCGAGACCCGGACGGTAACCTAATCGAGGTATCGAATTATTAGTTATCTTCAAAGGTAACTTTTACAAAAGCATCCCGGCAGCGAATCGATATCGTCAAAATTCGATCAGCGGCCAGGAGTACTGTAAGGAGATCCGCTTTCGCTACACGGAAGTCTTGGCCGCGTACGCATCCATTACACGGGCTGAATACACCATAGCCGCACCCGCATTGATTGCTACCGCTACGCCCAGCGCTTCGGCAATTTCTTCTTTACTGGCGCCTTTCTTGATAGCGGCATCGGTATGGACCGTGATACAGCCATCGCATTGACGGGTGACGGCAACGGCCAGCGCAATCAACTCACGCGTCTTGGCATCTAGGTGGTTGGTCTTGTTACCCGCCTCGCTCAAGAGCGAGTAACCGCGCACCGTATCAGGGCTCAGCTTGCCAATTTCGCCAATGGTGCTAACCAGTTGCTTCTGATAGGTGTTCCAGTCGTACATCATGGTGATTCTCCTGCTATCGGTTGGAGTGATGCGTTCCCAATGTTGAAAAGCAGTATCGGAGCGTCTGTAACGATAGTAGGCGTGCTCGTAGTGGACAAACACCACCACAACGCGATAACACTTTCACTCGATTCGGGAAAATCCGGCGTCAGGCAATGCGTTTCGTATCGAGCGCGGAATAGGCCTGGATCAAATCTGCAAATCCCGACCTGAGCCACTCATACAGTAGCCTGACGCCAGGAGAGAATTGCTTGCGGTGCGGGCAAACCATATGCAGCGCACAGCTCTCGCCGGGAATCTCCGGCAGCAGGACCTCCAACCGCCCGGCTAATACATCTGCACTGACATCCAGCCATGACTTGTAGATAATCCCTTCGCCCTCAAGTGCCCACCGGCGAACGATATCAGCATCATCACTCATCAGCGGGCCTTTGACGGCGATGGTTTCACGGCGACCATTGACGTCGGGAAAGACCCAATTGTCATACACCCGACCATTGAGCATATAAAGCAGGCAAGGGTGCTCCGCCAGATCCTTGAGAGAGGCCGGCCGCCCGTGCCGCTCGAGGTAAGCAGGGGACGCGGCCAGCACCCGCCGATTCTCGGGCGCCAGTGGTAAGGCAATAAAGCTTGCGTCCTCCATCATCCCGTAGCGCAAGGCCACATCAACCGGATCGCGAAAGACATTCGCCACCTGATCGGACAGAAACAACCGAAGCGCAAGACGGGGATGCTCGCGGCGAAATGCCGTGAGTCGTGGCAGGAGTACGTTACGTCCCAGGTCTGAAGGTACAGCCACCTGGATGACGCCCTCCAGCGCGGTGCTTTCCGGTTGAAGCCGCTCGCGCCCCTCCCTGAGTGTGCTGAGCACATCATTGGCATAGGGCAAGTACCGCTCCCCCTCCCCTGTCAGCCGGAGGCTGCGTGTTGAGCGCGCAAAGAGACGGATATCAAGCTCGCGTTCAAGACGCTGAATTGCAGCACTGACCTGTCCTGGCAAGAGATCCGCCTCTCTGGCCGCCGCCGAAAAACTGCCAAGCGCTGCCGTGCGAACAAACAAGGCCAGATCGTCGAAACGGATCATTTTCACTCCTCCTGAGAAAGTGCTGCTTGATTCTGCGGGTTTTTTTGGAGCTTGGCGACAGTGAAGATGCGGTCATGGCATGCAACGTCCCGATGCGAACGTAGCGACCCATCCCGTTATCCCGACACCACCTCAAGGAATTCTCATGAGCCGCTTACTCAGTGAAGATACATCCGCTGAAGCCCAGGTCGAGCAAGACCGCGACACAGCCGAGAAGTGTACAGAGGCGAAGCCGTCATGCCATGACAAGAGCCCAACGCTGCCAACACTCGAAGCGGTAATAGAGCCGCCTTTCTGGATCACCAATGGTCTGCCTTGATCATCCACAAACCCATCCGGTTTCAGAATGGAGATATTCCATGACCAACACTTCTCGTTTTTCCCTGGCCGCTACAGCGGCATTTGCGTTATCCGCACTGCTTGCTGGCTTTACCCCTCAGGCTCAGGCTGCTAGCAACCCCTTGATTGAGCCTCGTGTGCTGATTGTTGACCCGGCGGCACAAGCTGATGCATCGGTTCAGGCAGCACGCCGATATGGTACTTTCTGGGCCACAGGTAACGAAGAGTTGGCTCGGGAGGCGCTTGCGCCTCAGTTCATGGATCGCACCCTTCCGCCAGGCAGAGCTCAAGGAGTAGAAGGGCCTCTGGCGGCCTCGAAGGCTTTTCGCGCCGCCGTACCGGATCTGGATTGTCAGATCGAGCAGATGATCGTGGCGGGTGATCGGGTTGTGGCGCATCTGCGTTTTACCGGTCACTTCAGCGGGCAATTCCAGGGTATTAAAGGCAAGGGACAACCGATTGATTTTATCGCGACCGACATCTACCGCATCGCCAATGGCCGCATCCAGGAGAACTGGCACATCGAAGATAACCTGACCTTTTTGCAGCAACTGGGTGTAGTTGGAGCATAGCGGCTACACGCCAGACGTCATCTTTTTCCAGCCCCGGCTCCGTCAAGAAAACCGGGCTTTGTTTTTCCAGGGGGGATCCCTGGCGCGGCGTCAAAGCACTCATGCAGTATTGCTTTCCGCTTACTTCACTCCATTTTCACTGCGCCAGTGAAAGTCCTGCCCGTTTCGATGGCTGTTTGCTCCCGTCGTGAATCGCGATGATGGCTCCACGGTTAACGCCACTGTTCATATGTTCACTTACGGAGTCCCCCATGAAAGCAATTGCCTATACCCGGCACGGCCTGTCCATTGATGATTCTCGCTCGCTGGTTGATATCGAGCTGCCCACGCCAACCCCTGGTCCACGCGATCTTCTGGTTGAGGTTCAGGCCGTTTCGGTCAACCCTGTCGACACCAAAGTCCGTGGTGGCTCGGCTACTGACACGCCGCGCGTGCTTGGCTGGGATGCGGCGGGCGTCGTACGTGAGGTGGGGTCAGAGGTGACATTCTTCCAACCGGGTGATGACGTTTACTATGCCGGCTCGATTACCCGCCCTGGCACCAACAGTGAGTTTCATCTGGTGGATGAGCGTATTGTAGGCCGCAAGCCCGCCTCGCTAGGCGCGGCCGATGCCGCTGCACTCCCTCTGACATCCATAACCGCCTGGGAATTGCTCTTTGATCGACTAGGCATTCTGGAGAATGGTGGCAAAGGCGAAAGTCTTCTGATAGTCGGCGCCGCAGGCGGGGTCGGCTCAATCCTGACGCAACTGGCCCGACAGCTCACCCAACTTACCGTTATCGGTACAGCTTCGCGCCCTGAAACCCAGGAATGGATCCGAGCGCTTGGCGCGCACCATGTGATTGACCATAGCCAGCCACTCACTGAGGAACTGGCTCGCATCGGTCTCAAGGAGGTCAGCCATGTTATCAGCCTGACTCATACCGATAGCCATTTCCCACACCTTATCGAAGTGCTTCGCCCACAAGGGCGCCTCGCGCTAATCGACGATCCCGATACGCTGGACGTAGTACCCATGAAGCGCAAATCCCTGTCATTGCACTGGGAGTTGATGTTTACCCGCCCGATGTTCGAAACACCCGACATGATCCGCCAGCATGAGCTGCTGAACCGGGTAGCGGAGCTTATCGACCAAGGCGTGCTGCGCTCTACGCTAGGAGAGCATTTCGGCCGGATCAATGCGCAAAACCTGCGCCGTGCCCACGCCCTTATCGAGAGCGGGAAGGCCAAAGGCAAGCTTGTCCTGGAAGGCTTTTAGCCTCTGATAAGGAGTAGCCCCATGTCACGTATTGCTGCAGTCAGCACGACAACATCCCTGCTTCCGAAGGACATGCTCGACATCGTGTCCTTCTGGCGGCAGGCAGGTCATGAAACCTGTATGTTCTCGTGCGATGACCAAGCTCCTCTGGCACATATTGACCCTGTCGAATTCGACGCCCTGGCAGTGCTTGGTAGCAGCGATACGCTTTGCCCACTCGGTTACAACGAGTTGCTATGGGATAGCGTGCAAGGCTTCGATGCCATCAAGAAAACTGTTGCCGGCATAGGGACTGGGGCATTGGTACTGGCCCATGCCGGCCTGCTGGTTGGCAAGCGTGCCACCTGCAATCCAACACCCGCTGTGATCGCTGACCTCAAACTACACGGCGCCCTATACAGCAATGAATCACCTGTCGTGGCCGGCTGGATCGTAACAGCGACACGAGGAGGCACTCATTCCTTTGCCGAAGCCGTTTTGAATAACTTAGCCGTCGCCAAGGCACCCCATTTTCATTTACAAGGAGCCACCCAATGAAGCATTTGATTCCCACCCTGCTGGCCGCAACCATTGCCGCCGTGAGTACGTTGTCGTTTGCGGCAGCCCCTGCATCACAGGACTTGCCACATGAGACATCCATTGGCCAGCTGGAACCTGTGTTTGCGTTCTACGACGCCATGCCGACCGGCGTTACGGTTTCCGAGCAAGGCCGCCTCTTTGTCAACTTCCCACAATGGGGGGACAACGCACCTTTCAGCGTTGGCGAAATACGCGACGGTAAGGTAGTCCCCTACCCTGATCAGGCCATCAATACGCCTGACCCAAAGGCACCGGCCAGGCATTTCATCAGCGTGCAAAGCGTTGTGGCAGACGGACAAGGACGCTTGTGGGTACTAGATACTGCTGCGCCGAAGTTCAGTGCTCCTCAACCTGGCGGCGCCAAACTGGTCGCGATCGACCTTAAGAGCAATAAGGTTGTGAAGACGCTGGTTTTCCCTGCCAACGTCATCCTGCCGAGTACGTATGTCAATGACATGCGCTTTGACTTCCGTACCGGGAAGGAAGGTACAGTGTATGTCACCGACTCGTCTGTCAGCGGGCCGGGCGCCATCATTGTCATGGACATCGCCACCGGCAAGGCGACTCGCCGTCTTGATGGAGACGTCACGACCTCTGCCGACAAGCGTTTTATTCCTACCGTGGAAGGCGAAGCCATGCTGGCACGCGGCGCAGATGGAACCGCTAAACCGTTTGGTGTGGCATCCGATGGTATTGCCCTGTCGCCGGACGGTCAGACCCTTTACTTCAGCCCACTTTCGAGTCGCCACCTTTATGCAGTGCCAACCCGTCTGTTACGGGATGAGCATGTGACTGAAGCACAGCTATCGGCTGCGGTACTGGATATGGGCGAGAAAGGCGCCTCCGATGGCCTTGAAGCCGATGCCAATGGCGCCGTCTATGCCAGTGACTACGAGCACAACGGTATTCGCAAACGGCTTGCCGACGGCACTTGGCAGACCATCGTCCACGATCCTCGTGCAATCTGGCCTGACACCCTGTCCATCGGGCCGGATGGCTATCTCTATTTCACGGCTAATCAGCTAAATCGCCAGGCTGGCTTTCATGGCGGCAAGGATCTGCGTACCAAGCCTTACAGCCTGTTCCGTGTGAAGATCAACGCCGCTCCGGCGCCAACCCGCTGATACGGGAGAGCTCATCATGCATAATCCGATTCGTATAGGTCATATTGGGCTGAGCTTTCATGCTGCCAGTGCCGCCGTGGTACAACGTATTGTTGAGCGTCATGGCTATCGCGTAGAGAGCGTAGCTGCTCCCCATGAAGATATGTTCAGGCACTATGGCGCTGGGGAGGTGGACTTTTTGGTATCGGCCTGGCTACCGGCCAGTCATGGGGGCTATCTGGCTCCCTATGCCGAACAGACCCGTACCCTGGGCGTTCTATATCAGCCGTACTGTATCTGGGGCGTGCCGGACTATGTGCCTGCCGAGGCGGTGGCAAGCATCGATGATCTGAAGCGACCTGACGTTGCGGCACATATGAGTCTGCTGATACAGGGCATCAATCCGGGAGCCGGTATCAGCCGCTTTTCGCGCGACATCATCGAGCAGTATGGTCTTGATCAGGTTGGCTATCACTTCGCCAACGGTACGCAAGCCCAGTGTTTCGAGCGATTCGAGCAGGCCGTAGAGCGTCGCGAATGGATCGTCGTCCCCCTCTGGCACCCTCAGTTCCTGCATTACCGCTACGCCATCCGGGCGCTACACGAACCACGCGGCCTTCTGGGCGGCCAGGATGACGCCACGCTGATTGTGCGCGAAGAAACGGCTGCCCATCTGGCGCCGGCACTGCTCAATGAGCTTTCTCAGCTCTCGCTGGGAAACGCCACAATCAGCGAACTCGATTACTGGATCTGCCGGGAAGGGCTTTCGCCTCTGGAAGCGGCTGATCGCTGGCTGGCCCAATCTTTCACCTGACCTGAGAGAAGATACTTATGAATCTATCTACATTACTTAGTCAGCGGTACACCACCAAGGCATTCGACCCTTCGCGAAAGATACCGCACGCCACGCTTGAAGAACTGCTTGGTTTGCTACGCCAGAGCCCTTCATCCGTAAACTCACAGCCCTGGCATTTCGTGGTTGCCTCAACTGACGAAGGCAAGGCTCGCTTAGCCGTCTCGACACAAGACACGTTTGCCTACAACCAGCCCAAGGTGCTCAATGCGTCCCACGTCATAGTGCTCTGCACACGCACCGATATGACCGAAGAACATCTTGGCGCCATCCTGGAGCAGGAAGATATCGCTGGTCGCTTCCGGTCTGAAGAAGCCAAGGCCACACAGAACAAGAGCCGTCGTCATTACGTGAGTCTGCATCGCTACGACCAGAAGGATTTGCAGCATTGGATGGAAAAACAGACCTACCTGGCCTTGGGAACGCTATTGCTGGGTGCTGCCAGTCTGGGTGTCGACGCCACCCCCATGGAAGGTTTTGACTCTCGCAAGCTGGATAAAGAGCTCGGCCTTCGTGAACAGGGCTTCACGAGTCTGGTTCTGGTAAGCCTTGGCTATCGAGCCGATTCGGACTTCAACGCGAGTCTGCCCAAGTCACGCTTGCCAGCTGAGCGCCTCTTCACTTATGTATAAACGGGCCAGGCGCCAGACAAAGAAACTGTTTGGCGCCTACCCTTTTGGATACAGGCATGAGCAGCTTGCCTTGATCATATATGCCGCTATCGCTCCAGCCAGTCGAACAACGCCTTGTATTGTTGGGTCAACTTGTGGCCAGGGTCCAGATGGATAAGCGGCTTGCTCTGCTGGTGGGACTCTTTCATCTTGACCGACCCCATAAGGTACGTCGGGATAATCGGCATGTCCGTCTTTTCCAGTTCACCTAACAGCGCTCGGGGAACACCGGCATTGGCCTGAAACTGATTGACGACGATACCTTCCACACGCAAACGATCACTAAAGTCCTCCTTGATCTCTTCAATATCAAGAAAGAGCTCACGTAACGCATTAAGCGAAAACGTATCGCAATCAAAGGGAATAAGGCAGCGGTCGGCTGCAATCAGGGCCGATACGCTATAGAAATTCAAAGCCGGTGGTGTATCGAGATAGATACGATCGTAATCATCGATCAACTTCTCGAGGTATTTTCCCAGCTTCTGGATCTTATATTTGGCTTCGAGCTTCATCTGAATATCTTCCAGCTCGCGGGAAGCCGTTATGATGCTCAGATTATGAAAGGGCGTCTCGAGAATAGAAGCCTTGGCTTTCTTGGCGGAATCAGAAACCGTTTGCTTGAAGAAGTCGGCAATACCGGCCGGAATCTCGTCGCCTATAAAGCCTGTCAGATAATGAGTGGAATTGGCCTGTGGGTCCAGGTCAATCAGAAGTGTGCGAAAGCCCTCAGCTGCGCTGATGGCGGCGAGGTTGCAGGCAATACTGGTCTTGCCCACGCCTCCCTTTTTGTTGAAAACCGCTCTGATCATTTGCTTTGAAAACTGCTCCTTGCATGGTAAGACGGTAGTGAGCACAACACGTTTAAAGCGGCACTCCTTAACCAGAGTCCCGCTTCCGCGTTTTACACTGCCTCGGCCAGACTTTCCCTGGTCAGCCGGACGTCTTGCAGCGCATCAATGCGTGTCGAAAGCTTCTGAGCAAAAGCATCGGCTTCATATTCCGTATAGAACTTGACCGGAATATTATTCAGCCAAACAACCCATGTGGATTCAGCTTGTACTTTTTCTATGCGTATATCCATTTCACATGCTCTAAGCTTTAAAGAAATCGACTTTTCGTTTTTGCGCCTACCTTTTAACCTTCAAGAAATAGATTGTCTATATTTCTATAATAAATAAGTAAGCAAAGCTTAATATTCAGTTGTTTTATTACACTATTATTTCAATAGCATTAAATTTAAGTTTCATTGCGTCTTTATGAGATCATAGTGCTATCAACATAGCTATTATGACGCCTTGCTTGATTGGCTTCTGGCACGCCCTTACGTGTATCAGCATTCACACTTACGCATTGGGTTAAAAAGGTTGTGCCAGACCAGGTTTGCAACTAGGCGGACGGCTCTCGTATAAAAATACGACAGTGCTCAAGGTCAGCTAGGCAAGCGCGACGATAGGCTCAGACCCAACGCACCTTACCCGCAGTTAACCTCACTATTTGAAATCCCGGCTCCGGGTATCCAGTCCGTCAAGCAGCTCGCTCAGGTCTGTAAGACGACCCGCGATGAGATGAAGCACTCCTTCCTTTCGTTCAACCGTACCATCGATACGCAGCAGCCTCGACTGCAGAAGCTCGCGTCGTTGCCGCTCGGCAAGGTCACGCCATACGACCACATTGACCATTCCATACTCATCTTCAAGCGTTACAAAGGTGACGCCACTGGCAGTACCAGGGCGCTGCCGACCAACGACGAGGCCGGCAATGCGCGAGAGCTGCCCATGATATCGCTCGGCAAGTTCGCGCGAATCAAGCAGCCGGCGAGTCCTGAGCTCAGCCCTAAGCAGTGCTAATGGATGTGGCCTCAGCGTAGTACCTGTAGCGGCGTAGTCGGTATACAGATCGTCTGCCACAGTAGGCTCTGGTAATTTGACGTGTTCCTCGCTCACCACTGCGCCCTCTGTGAAGAGAGGCAACTGCGGCTCGATAGCTGCCATATTCCAGCGGGCCTGATAGCGATGCCCCGCCAGGCTTTTGAGCGCGCCAGCATCTGCCAGACATTCACGCGCTCTGGCATCGAGCCCTGCTCGCAGGCAGAGATCGGCCACACTCAAAAACGGCTGTACCGCACAGGCTTTTTCAATAGCGCGTCCGGCTGATTCCGAAAGCCCTCGAATCATTCGCAAGCCTAATCGGATTGCAGGCTGGTCGGTGTCTGCCTGCTCCAGACTACAGTCCCAATGGCTGTGACAGACGTCGATTGGACGCGTTTCAATACCGTGTCGCCGGGCATCCTGTAACACCTGATCAGGGCTATAAAACCCCATGGGCCAGCTATTGATCAAGGCACAGGCAAAAGCGGCCGGCTCATGGCATTTCAACCAGCAACTGGCATACGTCAGTAACGCAAAGCTGGCTGCATGGGATTCAGGAAATCCATAACTGCCAAAGCACTGAATCTGCAAAAAGATGCGCTCAGCAAATTCCCGGGTATAGCCATTGGCAAGCATCCGCTCGGTCAGTCTTTGCCGATGCGGCTCAAGGCCGCCGTGGCGCTTCCAGGCAGCCATGGAGCGGCGCAACTGGTCGGCCTCGCCAGGCGTGTAGTCTGCAGCCACAATAGCCAGCTCCATGACCTGCTCCTGAAACAGCGGAACCCCCAAGGTACGCTCGAATACACGCTTCAGGCGGGAGGGATAAACGATAGGCTCCTCGCCGTTACGGCGGCGCAGATAGGGATGAACCATATCACCCTGGATAGGCCCGGGACGAACGATTGCCACCTCGATGACCAGATCATAAAACGTTTGTGGCTTGAGCCGTGGCAGCATGGCCATCTGGGCCCGTGACTCGATCTGAAAAGTGCCTAGGGTGTCTGCACGACTGATCATGGCGTAGGTCTTTCGGTCTTCCTGAGGAATGGTGGCCAGGGTAAGTTCACGTCCCTTGTAGTGCCGAATCAGATCGAAGCAGCGGCGTAGCGCGCTAAGCATGCCCAGCGCCAAGATATCTACTTTTAGCAGCCCCATGGCGTCCAGATCGTCCTTGTCCCACTGAATAACGGTACGCTCGGCCATGGCTGCATTTTCTACGGGTACAAGCGTCTCCAGTGATTGCTCCGAAATGACGAACCCACCCGGGTGCTGCGAGAGATGACGTGGAAACCCAATCAACTCACCGGCCAGGACGAGCACTCGCTTGAGCAACAGGCTCTCCGGGTCGAATCCGGCCTCCTGCAGGCGATCCGGAGGCGGTATACGATCGCTCCAGCGACCGCAGCATTCAGCCAGGGCATTGATCTGATCCGCCGGCAAGCCCAGCGCCTTGGCCACGTCACGCACGGCGCCAGCCGCGTGGTAGGTATTGACCACCGCCGTCAGGGCTGCACGTGTGCGCCCGTAACGTTGAAAGACATACTGGATGACCTCTTCACGGCGTTCGTGCTCGAAGTCCACATCGATGTCTGGCGGCTCGTTTCGCTCATGGGAAATGAACCGCTCGAACAGTAAATTGATTCGCGTCGGGTCAAGCTCGGTGATCCCCAGGGCAAAGCATACCGCCGAGTTGGCTGCTGAGCCCCGACCCTGACAGAGAATGCCTTGCTCTCGTGCAAAGCGGACGATGTCATGCACGGTCAGGAAATAACTCTCGTACCGCTTCTGGCAGATCAGCTCAAGCTCACGATCCAGCTGTTTCGTAACAGTGTCCGGTGTACCTTCCGGCCACCGCCAGGTACTGCCCTGCTCTACCAACCTGCGTAGCCAGCTACTGGGCGTATGCCCCTGGGGCACCACCTCCGAAGGATAGTGATACTGTAGTTCGGTAAGCCTGAACCGACAGCGCCGGGCAATCTTCACCGACTCGGCTAGCAATACTGCCGGATAGCACTCAAACAGTGTTTCCAGCGTACGCAGGTGGCGTTCGCCATTGGGGAACAACCGCTGCCCAGCTTCGGCGACCGTTACATGATGCCGGATGGCGGTCATGGTGTCCTGCAAGGCGCGTCGCCCTCGTGCGTGCATATGCACATCGCCACAGGCGACCAGAGGCAAATCCAGGGCGGCGCCTAGCGCCTGAAGCCTTACCCATCTTTCGGCATCATCCGGACCATAATGTCGCTCGACACCTACCCATAGGCGCCCGGAAAAGCACTCGCTCAACCAGCTGCCCTGCGCATTGTCGTCCGTGCCAGGCAGCCAGATCGCTAGAAGTCCCGAGCAGTGATCGGTAAGGTCCTCCTTGAGTAGACGATAACGGCCCTTTTCGGCACGGCGCCTCGCTCGGGTAATCAGTCGGCACAGATGGTGGTAGCCGCCCAGGTCTTCCACCAGCAGCACAACCTTGGGACCTTCACTGATACAGAATTCAGCACCCACAATCAGAGGTAGGCCATGTGCTTGTGCGGCTTGCCAAGCGCGTACGATACCGGCAAGCGTGCACTCATCCGTAATGGCCAGCGCCTCATATCCCAGGCGTTTGGCCCGTTCAAACAATTCATCGGCACTGGAGGCGCCTCGCTGAAAACTGAAATGGGATAAACAGTGCAGCTCCGCATAACCAGTGCTCATGCAAACCACCCATGCAACCACCAACCCGGCCGCTTTGCGATTGCCTCATAAGCCCAGGCCAGGCGGCCATTGGGAAGCTCCACCAGATAATAGTCCCGGCGTATATCGCTGCCGTCCCACCAGCCAGACTCGATCCGCTCGGGGCCGGCCAGAATATGGGGTGCCGCCTCGCCCAGTGGAATAGGCTCACGTAACAACCACGCCGGGCGCTTCCCTTGCGCAAGCATCTGTAGATCACATGATTTGGCATCCTGCCGCCAGGATGCCTCCGGCCGATGATCCCCCTGGCCGCCAACCGCATAGACGGCCGAATCACCAAGGCGTGTTCTGAGGCGTTCGCGTAACTGCTCCCATGACAGCGTCTGCTGCGGTCGCGGTTCAAACAAACTACGGTGCTCCGGTACAAAGGCTGGAAGTTGCTCCGCGACCAGCCGCAACGCCAGAATGGGCGCCGTAACCTGATGGATTTCCAGCCGCCCACGGGCATATTCAAGCAACAGGCCCGCATCCCGTTCGGGTGTCAGGAGTCCTACCGTGATCAGGCTATCCGGTTGCGCACGATGCTCCAGATACAGCATGAAGCGCTGCACACCACTGTCCCTCCCGGCCAGGTACATGGCCAGATCCAGCGTCAGGCGACGTAACGGAAATAGAAGTTGCTGGTTCGACTCCACTTCAAAGTTAAACTCTACCCGCGTATCAAAGGTATCAGGCGGCCGGTAGAAGCCCAGCGCCAATGGCCTTCTACCCAGTAACAGATCGAGTTGGTTCAGCAAACCGGCGGGAAAGCGCCTGGCTATTTCGGCCCTGGGCAGATCCATTACCTGCCTGAGTCGTCTGAACCCCATACGGCCAAGCGATTGCACCAGAGCGTTATCCAGACCAGCCCGGTCCAGTGGCAAGGGGCCGAGCCTTTGCCGCAACTCCGTATCGTTCGCGATAACCAGATCATCCGAGACATTGGCCATGATGCGCGCGGATACAGGATTGGGCGCCAGGGTAATACGGTGGCTGAAGCCGAGCGCCGCCAACTCGTCACGTAGGCGCTTGGAAAACGCAGGCCAGGGGCCAAACAACGGCATGCTCGATTCAACTTCAAGCAGAAGCGCTCGTGGATAATGCAGACTCACCTGGGCACTGAAGCCATATGCCCAGGCAGCCAGAAGATTCTGGTTGCGCTCGATATCGTCCAGATTGTATTCGGCTGTTGCAAAGCCTGGGCATAAGGTTTGTGCAGCAGCGAGGGTCAACCCTGGCGCCAGCCCCAACGCCCTGGCACGGGCATTGACTGCACGCAGGACGCGCCGTTGTGGCGTACCTCCGAGCAAGACCAGGGGTTCGGTACATTCGGGACGGTGACGCAGCACACCGTCCAGCGCCAGCTGTGGCAGCAGGATACACGCCCATTTCATAGCAGTCCCCTTAGCGCCAGGCAGCCGCAGGAAGAGGCAGTGCTTTCGGTTGACCGCCACGGCACTTGAGGATGCGCAGCTGTAGCGGGCTGGGCTCTATCACAAGCCGTAGGGCAGCAGGTGATGGATTGGCAGCCTCTTCAAGGCTGCGGTAGACAAATGCCAATGTCTGCCCGGTCTCGGCCGCCACTTGTAGCCTGCGTAGCGCCTTGTCATCCGCACGTTCCGGCCAGCACAGTACCGCACCACAACTGCCCGAGCGAAGGCATTGCTCTGCAGCCCATAAGGTTTCTCGCCCCTTGGCTTCGACGATACCCACCAAGTCCATATCGACCCCAGCGGCGATCCAGGCCTGGGGATAAGGCACATAAGGGGGCGCAATCAAGGTAACTCGCTCACCGCTTTGCGTCAGCCGGGCAAGCGTAGGCCAAAGTAGCTTGATATCCCCTATTCCGGTATAGGGCAGCAGGATCTCGGTCAAGGCCGCCTCAGGCCAGCCGCCAAAAGGCAATCGCTCATCCAGCTCCGCATATCCGGTTGGCTGAGTGCCTGTTCTGACCTGAACGCCGTGACCCTTCCAGACCCGACGACTGTCAAGCAGGCCTTCGAGCGCTACCACATTGCTCATGGCATGCCTCCCGCTTTGCGCAGGGCATGGGTCAGCTGGAGATTGTCTCCGGCCAGCGGCTTGAGCAGTAGCCTGAGCAAAGCCAGGCGCGCATGCCAAACCCAATTAAATGCCTTAAAGCGCGGGATGTGCCGATGGGCCTTGACCAGACCGTTGTAAGGACCAAAGGGAACTGGTTTGTTAGACGGCTTACATTGCAGGTGATTGGCCTGCTGGGCTTTTGCTAGAACGCCACGTAACCTATCCAACGTCTCGTTGAGTAAGTGATCATAGCGAAGCAGTGATGGTTGCGGTCGGAACAGAATGACTTGCAGATCAAGCGAGTCGATTGCTTCACTGAGCTTGTCCATGTGGCCCTACCTTGAGCACGACAACGTTTTCAGCATCCTTGCAAGCCGCTGTTTGAAGTGTGCTCCCAGAGAGCCTGTGCGCCAGATGAAGATAATCTTCCTGCGCCATCCAACAGACAGTGTCGACCTGTTTTTCAGGGCTGAGTCGTCGTAAAAGGGCAAGCATGAACATGGGTGAGACCTCCTTTGCTATTACTGTATAAATAAACAGTAATAAGACAAACGGTATCTCGCAATCTTGACTCCGACGAACGGTATATCAAAAGGCCTTTATTTGACGCGGATTCCTTTTATGCCCCATCGCTAAACGCATAACGTGCTCCACACTTCAAGGCCTGTTCAGGCGGTTTCCAAGCAGTTCCAGGAAAACCTTTACCCTCAGTGGAATATAGCGCCGAGTCGGTAGTAGCGCCCAGATAGACAGCGCCTGCGGCTGTACATCATCCAGCCTGACCTCTACCAACGAACCGGCCGCCAGCTCTCCATGCACATCCCAATAAGTTAGCTGGGCGAGGCCCAACCCCTGAAGGCAGGCAGTACGAATACCTTCAAGGCTGCTGCTGGAAAGCCGCCCCTCCACCCGAATTGAGCGCACCTGCTGCCCTGCCATGAAAGGCCAGTGCTGAAGGCCGTTCAACAGGAGACAGGCGTGATCAGCCAGCTCACCGGAATTAACAGGCGTACCATTGAGGCGCAGATAATCCGGGGAGGCGCACAACACACGTGGATTGACTACCAGCTGCCGGGCAATCAGGTTCGAGTCTCGCAAAGGTGCAATACGAATGGCTACATCGATACCGCTCCCCACAATATCGACAATGTTATCACTCAGATTCAAATCGATCTTCAAGGCAGGATGCTCTGCCAAGAGCTGGGGTAATAGAGGCGCAATCACCGTGCGGCCAAAAACTGCTGGCGCGGTGACCTTCAGCACACCGCGAGCACCAGAGGCCTCAGGAGAAAGCGTAGCACGTGCAGCTTCCTCAGCCTCCAGCATGGTCTGGGCATACGGTAAAAACGCCTCGCCTTCAGGCGTCAGCGATACGGAGCGAGTTGTGCGGTGAATCAGCCGAACCCGCAATTCACGCTCCAATGCCGCCAGCCGACGTGAAACGGACATAGGAGTCATACCGAGGCGGCGGGCCGCACCTGACAAACTCCCCGCCGCTGCAATGGCTGCCAGGACGGCAACATCTTTCATATCCATAGACTTTAACGCCTACCGTTATACCGGTTACTCACCTGTGCAGGCTACAGAAGCACTCAAGATATCGCTATCGTAACCACACGATCCCTCTTCAAGCCTATCGATAAAGGCTTGGCAAACTTCTCTTTGCATTAAAGCCTTTGGAGACATCATCTCATGGTCAAGACGCTTTTCACCCATTTCGACATAACCGGCGTATCGTTAAACAACCGCCTCGCCGTGGCGCCCATGACACGTGTCAGTGCCAATGAGGACGGGACGCCGAACGACACCATGAATCGTTACTACGAGCGCTTTGCACGTGGTGGGTTTGGGTTGATCATCACGGAAGGCTTGTATACCGATCAGGCTTACGCCCAGGGTTATGCGTATCAGCCTGGGATGAGCGATAACGAGCAAGCCCAGGCCTGGAAACCTCTTGTGAATACCCTGCATGTCCAGGGCAGCAAGGTTTTTGCACAGCTCATGCATGCCGGCGCACTGACTCAGGGCAATCGTTTTCGCAACGACACCCTCGCCCCCTCTGCCCTCCAACCCAAGGGCCAGCAGATGACGTTCTACCGTGGTCAAGGCCCTTATCCCCTGCCAAAAGCAATGACCGAAGCAGACATCGCTGATGTCATCAGCAGCTTTGCCCAGGCCGCCAAGCGGGCGGTGGAGGTTGCGGGATTCGATGGCATCGAGATTCATGGCGCCAATGGCTACCTGCTCGACCAGTTCTTTACCGATTACACCAACACGCGTGATGATCGTTGGGGTGGCGATATTCGCCAACGACTTTCGCTGAGCCTTGAAGTGTATAAAGCGGTTCGCTCCGCAGTCGGGGCTAACGTGCCCGTGGGAATCCGCATATCCCAAGGCAAGGTGAACGACTTCGAGCACAAATGGAAAGAAGGCGAAGCCGGAGCAGAAATTGTATTTGGTACGCTGGCCGAAGCGGGTATCGACTTCATCCACGTGACCGAGCACGAAGCATGGCAGCCTGCCTTTGGCGAAGGGCCCAGCCTTGTAGCACTGGCACGCCGCTATGCCCCCAATGTTACAGTCATTGCCAACGGCAAATTGCATGATCCGGAGCGGGCAGTACAGGCGCTGGAAGACGGTGCCGATCTGATTGCCATTGGACGCGGTGCGCTGGCCAATCCCGACTGGCCGCAAAAGGTGGAGAACGCACAAGTACTGGCCGAATTCGATCCTAGCCTGCTAGGCCCGATTGCTCATATCAAAGAATCCGAAACGCTTTGATATCCAAGTCTATTACTTCTCTACCAAAGCAATATTCAAGCGATACAGCCACCCAAACGGCCAGACATTTGTCTGGCCGTTTTGCTTCAGTTCTACGTGCTTTCGCCTTGCGATACCGGACAATAGTTCGTAGCCCCTTATTTTTCTGCCTTGAATGTCAACGCGATCAGGCTCTTCGCCCTCTTAATGTATCTTCCCACAAGGTCCTTGTAGCTGGGCCAATCAAAATCCGGTTATTTATGTAAAGCTCGCTTTACATATCTCATAAGATGGTCAATGATGGAAAGGAGACTTTACATCCAGGAGCATTACATGTCCCGGTATCACTATGAGTTAGGCGCTGCACTTCTTCTTTATAGTACCGTTCTGGTCGCATCCCTGATCCTGCTGCGGCATCTTGAAGGCGCTAGTCTGGCAGTACAGACAGTGGTTTCGTTATTGCCTATCGCCCCGGCCGGGTTGATGTGTTGGGCGATCGTCCGGCAGCTTCGCCGCCTTGATGAGATGCACCTGCGCATCCAACTTGAAGCGCTCGGCTTTGCCTTTGCGGCTTCCGCCCTGCTGACCTTCAGTTATGGGTTTCTTGAAAACGTAGGTTTTCCCCATATCAGCTGGCACATGGTGTGGCCAATCATGGGACTCATGTGGATGATAGGGCTGAGAATAGCGACGCTACGTTACCGATGAAAAACAGACTCAAGGAGCTGCGCGCTGAACGTAACTGGTCCCAGGCCGATCTCGCCTCGCAGCTCGACGTTTCCCGACAAACCATCAACGCCATTGAAAACGGCCGCTACGACCCTAGCCTGCCACTGGCCTTTCAGATAGCACGGATTTTTGCCTTACCTATCGAGGCAATCTTTGATGATGAACAATAAAGGTTACTAACACATTCAGATATAAGTGTACTTTCATGGCCTAAATGGCTTCGAGTGTCTCAAGCGCAGCCAGCCATTGAGCTGTAATCTCAGGCTAACTGCCGCCTGGCCTGCTATGCGCAAGGATCATGTGATGCGGTAGCTCAAAATTCTTGTGCGATTTGAGCGACATTTACGCTGTCTGATTGAGACATAACCGGCAGGCTTTAGCAGGCCCCGTCGCCCATTCAGAAAGGGGCTGGTTGGATAAAGGTTGTATCTGCAAATACTGTAATTGCACCAAAATCTCCTTCGAGAGTATAGCGACTTTTAAAGCATGAAACTGACTCTATTTCCCCAAAAGTGGCGAAACCATCCACTGTGTTAAGTCCTGTCCTTAAAGACAATGCGTAAAACCGAATCTTTATCTTTGAGGTATCCCGATTATGAGAAAAGACAGCCACTCTTTCATTATCCGGAGTAAGTACCGTAAATTGTACAAACAACTCGCCAGCCTCTAATTCAATCCCAAGAAGCTGGCCTTCTTCTAGCTCTGTTAGCTTCATGCAAGCCTTACAATTTTTGGGCAAGTTTAGGCTTTAGCCAAGCCCTAGTAAGCAGGAGCAAATGATCTGAACCCTTTATTAGATAGAGAGACAACTGCCAACAGACTCTTTCAGGATATCTACGAGCTCTGGATCCATATATTTGTACTCGTCTGGAATTTCCAGCACGTGAATAGGCTTATGCTCCAATAGACGAGTAAAATCCGCCACTAACCTGCTCTTATGCTTCTGCTCCATCACAATAATGATATCCGCCCAGCGTATATCCGCAGGACCTACCGTTTTTCGAGCATTTGGGCTTGTACCTGCAGACCGAACACTGATGCCTGGATGTTTACGCCAGACTGTTTCAGCTGTAGGACTTCGCCACTGATTACGGCTACAGATAAATAGTATATTCTTCATGGGTCAATTAGTTTCTAAACGAACAATATCAGAGTGGTTCAGCTTCTTTTACTTCCAGCGATGCATTGTTTGGAATTTTTGTCATTCATTGGCGATAAACGCGACTTGTTCTGGGGTAGCCAAAGATCAATTCTGCCTTTTGCGATTTTGTCATCCAGATCAGTCGGGTCCATGTGACCTGCATTTGACGTTAGGTTAAGAAGCGGGTTTTAGCTCGCCCCAAGCCGAACCACGTTGAACTGCTCCTCCGGTGTTGGCGGCGCGAAGTAGGCCAGTAGGGCATTAAACGTGGCGTCATCTTACAGCGGGTCACCGCCATTAATGGACCGGCGTTCCCTAAGCTGCCGTCTGCATGTCTCGTCCGATACATCAAGGTAGTGCAGTTGATGGTGGGCACCTGAGCTTTCAATGAGTTCCCGGAACCAGGCCCGCTGATTCACAGTATTACCGGGAAAGTCCAAGACAACAGACATACCCTGACGTAGCAGCGCACAGATATGGCCAGCCAAGGCGTTCTTGATGCGGCCAGACAGCGTCATGTAGCTACCTAGATCGGTGATCTCGCCGGGATAGAGGCCACGCAGCAGATCGTCTTCTGATAGGAGAACCGCACCTGAGGACTCTGCGAGCGATTTGGCGAAAGTGGACTTACCAGCGCCCATTTTTCCGCACATGAAGTGAATGGTTGCTCTCTCAATCACTCAAAATCTCCTAAGTGCACATTTGTTAAGGGGCGGGCTTTAGCCAGTCCCAGCAAGCGAAGCGAAAGACTTCAATCAACTTTAGGCCTTTCAGATAGTCCATGGCCCTAGCTCGCCATCAATTGAGATCTGCATGCTCTCGAATTCATCTGAATTGTCTTTCAGGTGTATCTCAATGTCGTTGTCTAGGTAGATAGCGATTGTTCTGTCATCCGGAATTTGGCATCTCACTACGCTGACATTCATGATTTCAAAAAATTGAGATGGAGGCCAGACACCTTCTTGCCAGACACCAATAACCTCACCGTTTCTGACAAGAGTTATGTTTGATTGAACTGCAAAATGGTATTTCCCAAAGCTAAATTGCATATCGAACTGACCAACCAGTATCTGCGTGGTGAATTCTCCAACCATTCCTGAGAGGTCTAAGTCTTCTGGGATACGATACATAATTGCCTAACGATTAATCTAAGAAGCAGGCTTTAGCCCGCCTCAGTGAGCGAAGCGAGCGATTTGAACCGCTAGTTAGGTACGTGGCCACTCGGCACATATGGTGCCACCACTGTTCGCTACTAGAAACTGCGCGCCTTTGCGGGCAAGTGAAGAAGACGTAGACGAAATTTTTAGTACCAACGGATTTTCTGAAACTGGGTCTATATCAAGACGTTCGCTATTTGTAGGGCGACGTATGACTGTAAGCTCCGTCCATTGGTCATCGTTAGGGTGTCGACTATTACCATCAGAGTCAAAATCTTCCTTACCCCACAAATAATGAGCGACAGCTGAAAACGGTGGCCTTGAGCCAGGCTCTATAAGGTAGAGCGAAAATTTTTCTTCCATATACCTAACGATTAAGCTAAGGGGCGGCGGAACGCCGTTCCAGCGAATGAGGTGAGCGGTTTGAGCGCATGGTTAGGGGCTTTCGCTACAGTTGCACACGCACAGATTGCCTTTCTTCCCAGCAATTTTCCGCAACGATGTCTGCATAACCTCTTTTCTTCCCTTGTTCTAAAGCCAGGCTGAATGGGACGGTCATGTAAGTAGACTTATCGCGAATATCGTTGATTTCGTGCTCAGTAAGAGGAGCACCTTTTTGCTGCTCCGCCGCATAGAGAACAGTAACAAGTGCGGGGATAAATACGAGACACAGAGGATTATTAGATGTGTCAGTCATATTGTCTCCTAACGCCTGGGCTCAGCGGCCGATTTGGAGGCGCACCGCGCTGGAAAAGCGGTCCGCTGCAGCACCTTGTTAGGTTTTTTTCTCAGCGCTTCAACCTTCGAAGCCAAGTGTCCCATGATTCAATGCGAACAGGTGGAGTGGAGGTTGTTTCATAATCATGCCTCTTTTTACTCTCTTCTAAGTCATTTACCGTTCTACCCCCAATTACAACAGTGCGAATATTTACATCCTTTTCAGGATCAACTCCTTTGCAAGAGTTCGGCCCAACAAATGCGTTGTGAATCAAATCACCGGATAGGACTTTAAGCCTTCTTTCATGGGCGTCTTTACGAAATGATTCATAATTCCGATAAACCACTCCAAGCCTTTTTTGAATCTGTTCGGCAGCGTCACGAACTTTGTGATTAAACGAGGCATAATGGTTCGAGTTAACTAGTTTGAATTCCGCACCTTTTACTTCAACTAAGGTAATATCCATACGCGACCTGCCTGAAAAGATCACAAAATCCACAGCACCGTCAGCTAATGGGTATTCCGAAAAACATATGTACTCTCCATCGCCCACATAAGCTTCGGCAATAAGGGAAAGATCTTTTTTAATCAGCCTTTGGATTTCTTGCTCATTAGCGCCAAATTCTATTAGTTCTGAGATGGAATCCTTTGCAATCATTGACTCCATTATCTCAAATTTACGAGCAATTACGTCCGGACTTTCAATGTACATGGATCCCCTGAAAGGATCTCTCTGGTATCTAATCTTGTCAGCCTGCTCATAGACAGACCTGTTCTCTACACTTCTTTCAGAAAGCTCTTTTTCATCTTTTTCATCACCGGCAATCAGCTCGACTACCCTTTCTCTTTTTATAGACTTCCACTGGGTAGTTGGGCTCAGCGTTACCACATCAAATGTATCGAGCTCAGCTAGGTCTCTTTCGTAATGTTCAATAAAAGTGGCACTTTGAGTCACCAGCCCTTTTCTAATAACCGAGTCTATTATTTTTTCTACGGCATTCGTGACTGATTGCCCATCATTGAGATTACCCAAATCAGTCAAAAGCACGACAAGGCCTTCGCTTCCCACATAGGTTCGCACCCGGCAAATCCCACCACAGGAATGCATTTTACTATTACCGAAATCATGAACCACATCTGAAACTTTCAAACCAATAACACTCCTTACTATTACGTCTAACACCTGAATTAAGCCGCGCCGCGAAGCGGCGTCGGCTTGGAGGCTGTAATGGACTCTCCCTGCACCACATTTCTTCTATAACACAGTGGTGACTGTTCGCTGGGAGAGGTGCGATGAAACGCATAGCGGTTGATTTGGCCAAGTCCGTTTACCAGGTTGCCGAGAGTGTTCAGGTGGG
>NZ_BDAE01000022.1 GCF_002091675.1 Pseudomonas luteola NBRC 103146
TTTTGAACTACTCAGCTTTAATAACAATGCGGGCAAATGCCTTCTTGCCTGCCTGACAAACATGAGTAGTACCCAACTTGAAGACAAAGCTTCGATCTACTACTTCACCATCAACCTTTACGCTACCTGCGTTCAGCAAATCACGTGCAGCAGCCGAGTTCTTTACCAGACCTGCGCGATTGAGCACTGCGGCTACGGGCATATCCTCCGCAGTCGTTAACGTTACCTCTGGAATTTCCTCTGGTAGCTCGCCGTCCTTCATGCGATTGCCAGCAGAACGGTGAGCGGTAGCAGCTGCCTCCTCACCATGGAACCGGGCAACGATCTCCTCGGCCAACTTGATCTTGATATCGCGCGGATTGGCACCCGCCTCTACATCATGGCGAAACGCTTCAATCTCACTCATCGCCCTAAAGCTTAAAAGCTCAAAATATCGCCACATCAGCGAGTCAGGCATTGAAACGATCTTATTGTACATAACGCCAGGCGCTTCCTGGATGCCTATATAGTTGCCAAGCGACTTGGACATCTTCTTGACGCCATCCAGCCCCTCAAGCAAAGGCATGGTGAGAATGGACTGCGCCTCTTGGCCATAGGCACGCTGCAACTCGCGGCCCATTAACAAATTGAATTTCTGATCAGTTCCACCAAGCTCGACATCTGCTTTCAATGCAACCGAGTCATACCCCTGAACCAGGGGGTACAAGAACTCATGAATAGCAATGGGTTGATTAGTCGCGTACCGCTTACTGAAATCGTCACGTTCAAGCATACGTGCGACCGTGTACTGAGACGCCAGGCGGATAAAGTCAGCCGGTGTAAGCTTGTCCATCCAAGCAGAATTAAACGCCACTTCAGTCTTCGCCGGATCCAATATCTTGAATACCTGAGCTTTATAGGTTTCGGCGTTTTCAAGAACCTGGTCACGCGTCAACGGCGGACGAGTCGTGCTTTTACCACTGGGATCGCCAATCATGCCTGTGAAGTCACCAATCAGGAAAATGACCTGATGACCCAGCTCCTGGAATTGACGTAGCTTATTGATCAGAACGGTATGGCCTAGATGAAGGTCTGGAGCTGTAGGATCAAAGCCTGCTTTGATACGCAACGGAGTCCCTTTCTCAAGCTTTGTAATGAGCTCAGATTCAACCAAAAGCTCGTCAGCTCCACGCTTGATCAGCGCTAACTGTTCTTCTACCGATTTCATTAGCCAATCCCGCTTAAATTAATGGCGCAACCATACAAGATCACCTGATAAAAACAAGATTTCCAGAAACCTCTACCTATCAGGCACATATTGAAAATTATTAAGGGTTGTTCGGAACTTTATTTGATTATATTTTAGGCAGTTATTCATGCTCAAAAGCACCGCTACGTCATGACACAACCAACTCCAAAAAGCCCGTTGTATCCTAAAAGCCATATCCTGGCTGCTAGTGGGGTCGCTGCGCTTCTGAGTTTGGCTCTGCTGGTGTTTCCTTCTCGCGATGTCGAGGCAAAGAAAACGCTCGTTAATATGGATATTCAGAATAGTGCTGAGCGCATTATTCAAGAAAAGGATGACCTTCGACAGCTAAGCACTCTCTCAGAGCCTGAAGCGTCCACAACTGAAAGTCCGTTCGCCAGTATTCCTGAGTCAACCGAAACGGCTCAAGAACCCAACCCAGCTGAACCCTCTTCTACCGAAAGCCTTGCCTCAGTTGACCCTCAGTGGAAAGTCGAAACTGTTAAAAATGGCGACACGCTTTCCACATTATTCTCGGCAGCCGGTTTGTCAGCAAACGTGCTGCAAGACGTTTTAAATAGCGACAAAGAAGCCAAAGCCCTTAGCCGAATTCACATAGGCCAAAAGCTCGAATTCAAGGTATCTCAGACCGGTGACCTGCTCGGCTTCCGAAGCAAGCCAAACGCCTTGGAAACCATCACGATCTCCAAAGCTGAAAGTGGTTATGACTTTAAGCGTGAAATAGCACAGCCTGATGTTGAAAAGGCTTATGCACGCGGCGTTATTGATAGCTCTCTATTTACAGCTGGCCGACGCGCCGGCCTGTCCCACGACATGATCATGTCACTGGCCAACGTATTCGCCTATGATATTGACTTCGCACTGGATATACGAGAAGGCGACGAATTCGAGGTCATCTACGAAAAGAAGGTGGTCGATGGAAAGCGTGTCGGCAACGGCAACATTTTAGCGGCGCGCTTCACCAACCGCGGTAAAACCTTTACCGCAGTCCGCTATACCAGCAAGCAAGGCACTACGAATTACTACACGGCTGACGGTAGCAGCATGCGTAGGGCATTTATTCGTACTCCAGTAGAGTTTACCCGTATCAGCTCTCGTTTTTCCCTGGGTCGTTACCATCCTGTCCTGAGCAAGATTCGTGCGCATAAGGGTGTGGACTACGCAGCACCAACCGGTACGCCTATCCATGCGACAGGGGATGGCAAAGTGGTAGAAGCTGGGCGCAAGGGTGGTTACGGAAACGCTGTAGTAATCCAGCACGGACAGCGCTACAGCACTGTTTATGGACATATGAGCAAATTCGGTCAAGGCATTCGACCAGGCGTACAGGTTAAGCAAGGACAGGTTATTGGATATGTAGGCATGACAGGACTCGCAACGGGACCTCATTTGCACTATGAATTCCGCATCAATGGTACGCATGTCGATCCGCTCGGCGTAAAGCTACCTATGGCTGATCCTATCGCAAAAAATGAGGTGAAACGTTTCTTGAGCCAAAGCCAGCCTTTAATGGCCCGCATGGACCAGGAAAAGTCCACCCTTCTTGCCATGAACAAGCGTTGACAGGTATGACGCTTTATATAGGGCTAATGTCTGGTACCAGCTTGGACGGACTGGACATTGCCCTTATTGATCAAACGGCTACTAGATGCACGCTTATCGGCTCTCATTATGTGCCGATGCCATCGAGCCTCAAACATAAGCTTCTTGAACTGTGCAGTGCTGGCGACAACGAACTGGAACGTGCCGCACTGGCTGAGCAGGATTGGGTCCATTTGGCTGCTCAAGGTATTGAGCAACTCCTCAGCGAAGCGCAGCTATCGACCTCGCATATCAGAGCGATTGGTAGTCACGGGCAGACAGTCAGGCATAGTCCCTCTGATGGCTACACGATTCAGATCGGCAACCCGGCACTTCTTGCAGAGCTGACAGGGATTGATGTTGTTGCAGATTTTCGTCGACGGGATGTAGCTGCTGGTGGACAAGGTGCTCCCCTCGTCCCTGCTTTTCACGCGGCCATCTTTGGAGATCCGGCGAAAGAGCGAGCTATTCTTAACATCGGCGGATTTACCAATATTACATTGCTATCACCCGGCCACCCTATAGAAGGCTTTGATTGCGGCCCAGGTAATGTATTGATGGATGCATGGATAAACGAGCACAAAGGCGAGCCTTATGACCAGTTTGGTTCCTGGGCTGCCAGTGGCTCCATTTCATCCATGCTTCTTAATGCCTTTTTGTCTGATCCTTTCTTTGCCAAACAGGGGCCTAAAAGTACTGGGCGCGAGCTATTCAATTTAAGCTGGTTAAAACAAAAGCTCTCAGTGCTTCCTGCGATACCGGTAGCCGATGTTCAGGCAACCCTGGCCGAGCTTACCGCCATTTCTGTCTGTGATTCGCTGCGACTGGTTCAACCCACATGTGCCGAGCTATTTATCTGCGGCGGCGGTGCTCACAATGAGTTTCTGCTTAAGCGACTCTCTGCTCATTTACCAGAAACGCTCGTTACAACCACAGACGAACTTGGCGTTTCGCCAGACTGGGTAGAAGCAATGGCATTTGCCTGGCTGGCACATTGTTTTGTTGAGCGCATACCGGGTAACTGCCCGGACGTAACAGCGGCTAAGGGGCCTAGAATCTTAGGCGCGCTGTATCCTGCCTAAGCGAAAGCGCCGCGTTTAAACGCGGCGCCTCAGTAAAGCCTTCTTAGATTGAGAAAGACTGACCGCAGCCACATGTAGTTGTCGCATTAGGGTTCTTAATGACGAAACGCGAACCCTCCAGCCCCTCCTGATAATCGACTTCAGCGCCAGCCAGATACTGGAAGCTCATAGGATCGACAACCAGACTTACGCCGTCACGCTCTACAATGGTGTCGTCTTCAGCCGTATCTTCATCAAATGTAAAGCCGTACTGAAAGCCAGAACACCCTCCCCCTGTCACAAACACGCGCAGCTTAAGACGAGGATTGCCCTCCTCATCGATTAAGTTCTTTACCTTATTGGCTGCACCGGGGGAGAACAATAAGGGAGTCGGAATGAAGGTTTCGATGGTCATGCTTGAATCTCCCGGCTTTCGCCGATACCAACTGCAATATGCAACATTATCCGCTTAACCCAGAAAAATGGTCAACTATTCTGCGACCGACCGATAATTAAAACTTAAATCGCTTATAAGGTGACGCCTGCAACACGGGCATCTACTATCTCTGGTTTTATATTGCCGGAGATACCTGATGCTCTATCTATGGATCAAAGCGTTACACATCATAGCTTTAGTCTGCTGGTTTGCCGGTCTGTTCTATTTGCCCCGACTGTTTGTCTACCACGCGCAAAGTGAAGACACCGTTAGCCGTGAGCGCTTCATTCTGATGGAGCGAAAGCTGTATCGAGGAATCATGCTGCCTTCAATGTTGGCTACGCTTGTTTTCGGCATTGTATTACTGGTCCTGAATCCAGGCTGGCTGAGTCAGGGCTGGATGCATACCAAGCTTGCACTTGTCTTTTTGCTGGTCGGCTATCACCACATGTGCGGTGCCATGCTGAAACGCTTTGCGCGAGGTGAAAACAAACACAGTCATGTATTCTACCGCTGGTTTAATGAAGCTCCTGTCCTGATCCTGATTGCGATCGTGATCCTGGTTGTCATCAAACCCTACTAAATTTCCAGACGCAGCATATCCTGACAATATGCTGCGTGCCTCTTCTATTGTGCGACAAGGAAGCTCGCCATGTCCGATACGCGTTACAAGATTACTTTTGATGGGCAATTGATCCCCGGTGTCAGTCGAGATGATGTACTGGAGAATCTTGCGAAACTTTTCAAAAGTGATACGCAGAAAATAGCCCAGCTGTTTCGCGGTCCCGTTACATTAAAAAGAAACCTTTCGGAACCTGAAGCTGATCGTTATCTGGCAGCCTTGAGACAAGCTGGCGCTCAAGCCAGGAAAGAACAGGACTTGGCCTCCATGCTTACGCTGGTTGAGGACAAAGAAACACCAGCAAAAGAAAGCACACGGTTAATGACTTGTCCAAAATGTGGACATGAGCAGACCAAGCGCGACGAATGCGAGCAGTGCGGCATTATTGTTGAAAAGTACCTGGCACGTCAGGCTGAGCTAGCGTCAGAGCCGCCCGCACCGTCAACTGCGCCAGTCATGGCCGCGTCTCCTTATGCTCCGCCTCAAGCAGACCTTTATACCCATGGCGAACATGAATACGGTACCTTGAAGGTCTTCAGCCTCAAAGGTCGAATAGGACGCCTGCGCTTTGTAGCTTGGTCGCTTGTAGCATCTGCCGCTTTTTTTGCCGCCTTTTTTGCACTACTGACAACGGTAGGGATCGCAAGTCTCATGACGTCGCATCCCTCAATCCTTACAGGGCTTGGGCTTAGTGCGCTGCTTGGTCTTGCAATGCTATTTATTAACCTGAGCATAGGTGTTCAACGCTTGCATGATTTAGGCTGGTCAGGCTGGCTCTGGCTTTTGAGCATCGTTCCGCTCATAGGAGGCCTGTTTACTTTCGTGCTGATGGTCTTACCAGGATCACGTACAGCCAATCGCTATGGTGCACCGCCTCCACCTAACGGCATAGCGGTCAAGCTTTTAGCGGGTATCTGGCTATTTATTGTGATCGCTGTGATTCTGGCCTCCCTTGTGCGCCCTAGCTAAGGGCACCCTGCCACGCCGGAGCGGTCCAACTCCATGCCGTACTTCTGAGGGAGCATCATGCCTCGCTATGCATTAATTACTGGCGCCTCTAGTGGAATAGGCCTTGCGCTTGCTGAAGCACTGGCGCGCCGCGGTCATCCCTTGATCTTACTTGCCCGAAAGCGGGAGGCACTTGAAAGCATTGCCAGTGAACTGGCCCAGCGATTTGGCGTGGAAGTACTTTATCGCGTTTGCGATCTGTCGGAGCCGCTGCATGTGACAGGGCTTCTGCACGAGCTTGAGCAGAGCGAGAAGGTTATCGACCTGCTTGTGAACTGTGCAGGCATGGGGACTGGCGGCCCCTTTCTTTCCTCCGACTGGTCACGCGAGCAGCACCTTATTGAGTTAAATGTGCTGGCCCTGACTCGCCTCTGCCATGCCCTAGGTGCGCACATGGCTCAACAGGGCGGCGGACAGATTCTCAACGTGGCTTCGACAGCCGCCTTCCAGCCCATTCCGCTTATGAGCAGCTATGCCGCCAGCAAGGCGTATGTCCTGCATTTTTCCGAAGGGCTGCGTGAAGAACTAAAAAGCCGAGGCATTTCCGTCTCGGTGTTATGCCCTGGCCCAACGCGTACAAGCTTTTTCCGCAAAGCTGGCATGCAGACTGCCTCAATGGAGAAAGGCAAAACCATGATGGGCGCCGAGGAGGTTGCATTGATCGCCATGCATGGCCTCGCCAAGCGCAAGGCCATCATTCATTGCGGATGGCGAAACCGCCTGACGGCAATGGTACCTCGTTTTTTGCCACGCTCACTTGTAAGAAAAGTTACCGCCAGAATAGGCCGCATGCTGACATCACCTTGACTTGCGTCTGTGCGCAAAAGATAACCCTCGCTACACTTTGATCTTCAAATACACAGGAGACATCCATGGACTGCCTGTTCTGTAAAATCGTGGCGGGAGAGATTCCAGCCCGCAAGCTTTATGAGGACGATCATGTCATTGCCTTCCATGACATATCGCCTCAGGCCCCCGTTCATTTTCTTGTCATTCCCAAGAAGCATATCGCCACGCTTCATGACCTGAGCGAAACCGATGACAAGACGCTAGCAGGTCATATCCTGTTTACGGCACAGCGCCTGGCCCAGGAACAAGGTTGCGATGAAGGCTTCCGGGTGGTCATGAACTGTAATCCCATGGGTGGACAAACGGTTTACCACATCCATATGCATGTACTTGGCCAACGGCAAATGACGTGGCCGCCGGGTTAAGCGTTCCTTTACCCTCCTCTGATTTGAACCTGGAGACTGGAATGGCTAACGATCGTCACTATTCCCCTGCAGATCACCTGTTCATGCAGGTTGATGCTGCATTAAAAACACTGCTGCCCTTCAATGGACACCCTAATAGGACCTCTCCTGCGCTGAGTCACTCGGAAGCCGAGCTGGATGAGTCCAGCACGCGGCACGTGGCTGGACTGATGCGCATCAACCACACCGGAGAAGTGTGCGCACAAGCGCTCTATCAGGGACAGGCCTTGACAGCCAAGCTGCCTGAAGTTCGAAGCGCCATGGAAGAAGCCGCTGACGAGGAAATTGATCACCTCGCCTGGTGCGAACAGCGAATTAAAGAGTTGGGAAGCCATACCAGCGTACTTAATCCATTGTTCTATGGCCTATCATTTAGCATCGGCGCGACTGCTGGCCTGATAAGCGATCGTCTCAGCCTTGGCTTTGTCGCCGCGACAGAAGAGCAAGTCTGTAAACATCTTGATGAGCACCTGATGCAACTTCCTTCGGAAGACAAGCGCTCCCGAGCGATTCTTGAGCAGATGCGCATTGACGAGGAGCAACATGCGGATCATGCCCTGGATGCAGGCGGGCTACGCTTCGCTACGCCTATCAAACTTGGCATGACGCTTCTTTCAAAGGTCATGACCAAAAGCACATACCGCATTTAAGACAACAAAAAGGGCGCTCAAAGCGCCCTTTTAATTTCAACCTGCTGCTTAACGAGGCAGGTTACGACCAGAAAATATCTCACGCATCTCATGCTTGAGGCGTTGCGTTACCTGCTCACGCTGCTCACGTGAAAGATTCTGAGTAGCATCACCAAACAGGTAATTTTCTAGCTCGAACTCTTTCAATAGCATCTTGGTGTGGAACAGATTGTCCTGATAGACGTTTACATCCGTCATCTGATAGGCCGAACGCGTGTCTTCAGACAGGTAGTTCTGGATGGAATTGATCTCATGATCGATAAAGTGCTTGCGTCCTTCCACATCGCGGGTAAAACCACGAACGCGATAATCGACAGTCACAATATCCGAATCAAACTGATGAATCAGATAATTCAATGCCTTTAGCGGTGAGATGACGCCACAGGTAGACACATCGATATCGACACGGAATGTGGCGATGCCGTCAACTGGATGAATTTCCGGGTAGGTATGAACCGTAATATGGCTTTTATCCAGATGCCCTAGAATTGTTTCGCGTAGCGGACCGGGTGATTCCTCGATCTGGCTTTCGGTAGGCTCAACAGGCTGCTCCGAAATGAGAATGGTCACGCTGGCGCCCTGAGGGTCATAATCCTGGCGAGCGATATTCAGAATATTGGCACCGATGATATCCACGACGTCTGTCAGGATCTGAGTCAGACGCTCGGCGTCATACTCTTCATCAATGTACTGTACATAGGCTTGCTGATCTTCTGACGTCTCTGCATAGCAGATGTCATAGATATTGAAGCTCAAGGTCTTCGTCAGGTTGTTGAAACCATGGAGCCTGAGTTTACTTTTCACCGTAGGGAACTCCCATAGGTACGGTCTCTGACCGTGGTCGTGAATGCCCGTCATCTGCATAAGGCGCAGGTGCGTAGGGCCGTTTCATACCTCTTCGCATTGGCGATTGTGGCTGTGCTTGTCGGGCCTTGCCCTGAAAAGGGGCGCATTATGCAGAGCCTGAGGGCTATCCGCCAGAGGTTGCGCCCGAAAGACGATGAATTGATGACAGTCAGGGCTTAATTAAGCTCTATGATCTCGTATCCGTGCGAAATCTCGACGCCCGCACGCTCCAGCATGATGGAAGCTGAACAATACTTTTCTGCAGATAGCTCAATGGCGCGCTTGACCTGCGCTTCCTTCAGGTCACGGCCCTTGACCACAAAGCGGATGTGTATCTTGGTAAATACCTTGGGTTCGGATTCAGCCCGCTCAGCCTCAAGAAAGGCCTCACAGCTCTCTACAGCCTGGCGAGATTTCTTTAAGATACTCATCACATCAAAGCTGGTGCAGCCACCCAAGCCGATTAGCAGAGCCTCCATTGGGCGGACGCCCAGGTTACGACCGCCATGATCAGGAGGGCCATCCATGACAACCACATGGCCACTGCCCGACTCGCCCAGAAACATGGCCTCACCGGCCCATTGAATTCGTGCTTTCACCATGAGACTCCACAGCCAGTAAAAAAATAGAGTACCACAGCCCCATAAATGTGATGGAATGCCATCAAACTGCCATTAAACTGTTAGTCACGTCGCACACTTCACAAGTCGTGATCTGCAGAGTAAAAATTCACTTTAATTTAGTGGCAAACTTGCCGATATGTTCAAATCCCTGTAGACAAGGCTTGTCTCAACTTCAGGAACCAGCATGGCCGCTATTATTCCTCCTGCAAAACTTCAACATCTCGATAAACTGCTCGCGCATTGCTCGCGTCGCCGCTATACCGCCAAGACGACGATCATTTATGCGGGTGATAACAGTGAAAGCCTGTTCTTCATCCTCAAAGGGTCGGTAACGATTCTGATTGAGGACGACGAAGGTCGCGAAATGATCATCGCCTATTTGAATGCGGGCGACTTTTTCGGCGAGATGGGGCTATTTGCCAAGGAAGGAAGCGAACCCGAACGCAGCGCCTGGGTTCGTGCACGCACGGAGTGCGAGGTTGCCGAGATCAGCTACAGCCAGTTCAGAGAACTGAGCCAGCAAGATCCCGACATGCTCTTCTCGCTGGGCCGCCAGATGGCCGAGCGTCTGCGCCAGACTACGCGTAAGGTAGGTGATCTTGCCTTCCTGGACGTGACTGGTCGTGTCGCTCGTACGCTGCTTGACTTGTGCAAACAGCCCGACGCCATGACGCATCCGGACGGTATGCAGATCAAAATCACGCGCCAAGAAATTGGTCGCATCGTTGGATGCTCACGTGAAATGGTCGGTCGCGTACTCAAGTCTCTGGAAGAACAGGGCCTTGTCCATGTGAAAGGCAAGACGATGGTTGTGTTTGGTACTCGCTAAACACACCATGCTCTGACAAAAAAGCCGGCTCGCGCCGGCTTTTTTATTAATCACTCTACGTCGGGGGAGGAGATCCCCGCGCGTCTTTCAGGAAAGAACAGCCGGTGCAGCTCGTGTCCGGGATCCTCTGCACGCATGAATGCTTCACCTACTAAAAAGGCATGCACATCGCTGACTTGCATCAGCTCAACGTCAGCCCTGTTCAGAATGCCACTCTCGGTTACCACCAGACGTTCTCGTGGAATAGACGGCAAAAGGTCCAGTGTTGTTTCCAAGCTCACTTCAAATGTATGCAGGTTACGGTTATTGATACCGATCAGCGGCGTATCGAGCGTTTTCAGCGCTCGCTCCAACTCATTTGCATCGTGAACTTCAACAAGCACATCGAGGCCAACCGACTTTGCCGTAGCGGCTAGCTCTGCCATCAAGGTATCGTCCAGGGCGGACACGATGAGAAGAATGCAATCAGCACCAATCACACGGGCTTCAACGACCTGATATGGATCGATCATGAAGTCTTTACGAATGATAGGTAACGAGCAGGCTGCCCGGGCTTCCTTCAAATAGGCATCGCTGCCCTGAAAGAAATCGATATCCGTCAGGACCGAAAGACAGGTCGCGCCACCTGCTTCATAGCTTCGTGCAATATCTGCCGGTACGAACTCCTCACGTAGGACACCCTTACTGGGCGAGGCCTTCTTGACCTCAGCAATGACCGCTGGTTCTCTGCGTGCCACGCGATCCATCAGGGCCTGGGCAAATCCCCTTGGTGATTCAGAGGCCTGCGCCAAGGCCTCCAGATCGGCCAGTGGAAGCGCTGACTTACGCTGTGCTACTTCTTCAGCTTTGCGGGCCAGGATTTTTTGCAGAACGGTAGGTACGCTCACGCTTGATTCTCCACTTTGTATACCGCTGTAAAGCTGGCCAACTCATCCATTTTTTCCCGGGCAAGGCCGCTGTACAACGCGTCATGCGCCAGATTGACACCTTTTTGCAAACTTGAAGCTAGATCAGCTGCATACAATGCGGCTCCCGCATTAAGCACAATCATGTCAGCGGCCTTTTGCCCAGCCTCGGTTTTCCGACGCCCCAGGGCATCCCGGATCAGACTTAATGAAGCCTCCGGGCTGTCGACTGTAAGCCCGATCAAGCTCTGACTCTTGATACCAACATCCTCCGGAAGGACTTCATACTCTTGAATTTGTCCATCCTTGAGTTCAGCAACACGTGTAGGCGCCGCCAGGCTGAACTCGTCAAGCCCATCCCTGGAGTGAACAACCAGCACATGCTTGCTGCCTAGCCGCTGCAGCACTTCGGCAAGGGGACGGCACAGTGCAGGCGTGAATACCCCTACTACTTGATGCAAGACACCGGCTGGACTGGTCAACGGACCTAGCATGTTGAATAACGTACGCAGCCCCAGAGACTTTCGAGGGCCTGCAGCATGGCGCATCGCACTGTGGTGCGATTGGGCAAACATAAAGCCTACCCCTATCTCGTTAACGCAACGGGCTATTTGTTCGGGCGTCAGGTTGAGATAAATCCCCGCCGCTTCAAGCAGGTCGGCACTGCCGCTTTTACCTGAAACAGCACGGTTGCCGTGCTTGGCTACTTTTCCCCCAGCAGCCGCGACAACAAAAACAGAAGCCGATGATACGTTGAAGATATTGGCACCATCTCCTCCTGTTCCCACGATATCCACAACGTGCTCAAGGCTGGGCAATTCAACCTTGGTAGCCAGCTCGCGCATCACGCTTACGGCACCACAAATTTCATCGATGGTTTCGCTCTTGATACGCATGCCCATGAGAAAAGCGCCGATCTGGGCATCATCACATTGCCCGGTCATGATCTGGCGCATGACGTCCTGCATTTCGCTTGTGGTCAGGTCGAGTTGACTGACGATTTTGCCGAGCGCTTCCTTGATATCCATGACTAGCGTGCGCCTCCGGTCTGCTTGAGGAAATTGGCCAGCAGGTCATGACCGTATTCGGTAAGAATCGACTCGGGGTGAAACTGGACACCTTCCAGCATGTACTCGCGGTGACGGAGCCCCATGATTTCATCCATGGTTCCATCTTCGTGTTGAGTCCAGGCAGTAATTTCCAGACAGTCCGGCAGCGTTTCTCGTTTCACCACAAGCGAATGGTAGCGCGTGACCGTAAAGGGGTTGGGCAATCCGGCAAATACACCCTCACCCTTGTGATAAACCAGGCTCGTTTTACCATGCATCGGCTCACGCGCTCTGACCACCTCACCTCCAAATGCCTGCCCCAGGCTCTGATGACCAAGGCACACACCCAAAGTAGGCACTTTGCCTGCGAAATGTTTCAGCAGTTCGAGCGAGACGCCTGCCTCATTCGGTGTGCAGGGGCCTGGGGAAACGACAATGCGCTCCGGCGCCAGCGCATCGATTTCGTTTACGGTCGTTTCATCGTTGCGTACGACTTTTACGTCTGCCCCTAACTCGCCCAGGTATTGCACGAGGTTATAGGTGAAGGAGTCGTAGTTATCCAGCATCAGTAACATGGTAGCGCTCCTTCAGGTACGCGAAGTCGTAGAAGTTTGTTCAGCCAGTGCAACCGCGCGGAACATCGCACGACGTTTATTGATCGTTTCTTCCCATTCCGCAGCAGGTTGAGAGTCTGCAACGATGCCCCCACCGGCCTGAACATGAAGCTCACCGTTTTTGATGACGGCAGTGCGAATCGCGATAGCAGTATCCATATTGCCATTCCAGGCCAGATATCCTACGGCACCGCCGTAGACACCTCGCTTGACAGGCTCCAGCTCGTCGATGATTTCCATGGCGCGGATCTTCGGCGCGCCGGACAGCGTACCTGCCGGCAGGATGGCACGCAGGGCATCCATGGCATTGAGACCGTCCGTGAGCTGGCCGGTCACGTTGGACACGATGTGCATGACATTGGAATAACGCTCGATCACCATTTTTTCGGTCAGCTTGACCGAGCCGGTCGACGATACGCGGCCAACATCATTACGACCCAGATCGATCAGCATCAGATGTTCGGCAATTTCCTTTTCATCACTGAGCAGGTCTTTTTCGAGCTCAAGATCCTGCTCTTCAGACGCTCCTCGTGGACGCGTTCCGGCGATAGGTCTAACCGTTACCAGCCCTTCCTCTACTCGAACAAGGACTTCCGGCGAACTGCCTACAACATGGAAATCACCAAAGTTGAAGAAGTACATGTAGGGCGTTGGGTTGAAGCAGCGTAGCGCGCGATAGAGGTCGATGGGGGCGGCCTTGAAATCGATGGACATCCGCTGGGAAGGCACGACCTGCATGCAGTCTCCAGCCAGGATATAGTCCTTGATCTTGACAACCGCCTGCTCGTAATCCGCCTGAGTAAAGCTGGCTCGAAACTTGGGCTCCTGCGCCTGAGGTGCACTGAAATCGAGTCCACGGCGCGGCGTAATAGGCTGACGCAGGCGCTCCAGTAATTCATCCAGGCGCGCTTTGCCTTGGTCGTAGGCATTTTCATCGGCCGGGTCGACCAGCACAATGGCATGCATCTTGGTAGATAGATTATCGAACACCACGACAGCATCAGATACCATCAGCAGGATATCGGGATTGCCCAGCGGGTCAGGATTGGTGCAGGCACCCAGGCGCTTTTCGACATAGCGGACACAGTCATAACCGAAATAGCCGACCAGGCCCCCATTGAAGCGCGGAAGGTTAGGCAGTGTGGGCACGCGGTAGCGCTGCTGGAATGCTTCGACAAACGCTAGCGGGTCCTCGACCTCAACGGTTTCGACGACCTCATCGCCCTCATGAATCGTGGCCTGGTGGCCATAGACTCGCAGTACGGTGCGACTGGGCAGCCCGATAATGGAGTAGCGACCCCATTTTTCACCACCTTGAACAGACTCAAGCAGGTACGTATTGGTGGTATCGGCCAACTTGAGATAAAGCGACAGCGGCGTGTCGAAATCGGCCAGGGTTTCGAATGTCAGGGGAATACGGTTATAGCCGGCAGCGGCCAAACGCAGGAATTCTTCGCGGGTCATGATCAGCCTCGTGGAGGGTAAAGGTCAGGTGCAAAACGCGCCGGGCATGCCGGCCAGGAATGAGTCAGGCGCGCCAGCGCCAACGCGCCAGGGCCTTGATGACCTTCATCCACAGTTTGCAGGTGACCACCACGATTCGATCTCTTCACCGGGTAGATAGGAATACGGCCACACTAGCTCAGGCAACTCGCTGAATCAACCTCTTTGCCATAGCGAGTGTGGCATTTTATCGCTAAGCCAGTAACTGCCTAAGGTCGTCCAGTAGCCAGTCAGGTGACTCATCAGCTATGGGCTGACCATGATTGTAGCCATAGGTCATCGCGACGCAGCGCACTCCGGCGGCCCGTGCAGCATGGATATCGTTACGTGAATCGCCAATGAACAAGGCGTCGTCAGGCTTGGCACCCGCCTTGCCCAAGACATAGAGGAGCCCGGCAGGATCAGGCTTTTGTTGAGGTAACGTATCCCCTCCTACGATCCAGGAGAAAAAACCGCCCAGCTGCATGTCATCCAGAAGTGGGGCAACAAAGCGCTCCGGCTTGTTGGTAATGACGGCCATCGCAATCCCTTTGGCCTTGAGCATCGCCAGCGCTTCCTGAACACCGGGGTACACGACCGTGAGCTCGTGGCTGCCCCCATATAGAGACATGAAAAGGCTCAAAGCCTCATCTGCCTCAGCCTCCGTGATGTGGCTGTGCTCCATCTGATCCGCCAAGGCACGACGAACCAGCACACGGGCTCCATTACCAATCCACAGCCTGACCTTATCCAGCCCTGCAGGGGGTCGACCTAGCGTTTCAAGCATGGCATCAACCGCTGCGGCCAGATCTGGGGCTGAATCGAGAAGCGTGCCGTCCAGATCAAACATGATCAGCCGTGGCTGCTTTCCATCAAACAAGGTTTCCAGCACGCCTTGACTCATACCGCACGTGCCTTGGCCAGCTCATTACGCATGGTCTTGATGACCTCTGCATAATCCGGCGCATTAAAAATGGCGGAGCCCGCAACAAACGTATCGGCACCGGCACGTGCGATTTCACCGATGTTGGAAACGTTGACGCCGCCATCGATTTCCAGACGAATCGGCAGGCCGGAGGCATCGATCAGCTCACGTGCCTCGCGCAGTTTGTCGAATGTTTTCGGAATGAACTTCTGGCCACCAAAGCCCGGATTCACACTCATCAACAACACCATGTCGATCTTGTCCATGACGTATTTCAGGCAGTCCAGGGACGTCGCCGGGTTAAAGACCAGCCCTGCTTTACAACCACCTGCCTTAATGAGCTGCAGTGAGCGGTCGATATGCTCTGAAGCCTCCGGGTGAAAGGTGATGAACGAGGCGCCCGCCTCAATGAAATCACCGATAATACGATCCACTGGCTTGACCATCAGATGCACATCGATAGGCGCCGTCACGCCATACTTGCGTAGCGCCGAACAGACCATGGGGCCAATCGTAAGATTGGGCACATAGTGGTTATCCATAACATCGAAATGGACAATATCGGCACCCGCTGCGAGCACCTTGTCTACATCTTCACCCAGACGGGCAAAGTCAGCGGAGAGGATCGACGGAGCGATAGCATAAGGTTGCATGGAAAAGCCTCAAGGCAAGTCAGCGGAAAGCGGCATTGTACCCAATGCGGCGGCTAGGCATTCATGCATTAGAGAGCTGACAACCGGCATTTCTCCCCCCTGCTGTCTTGCACAGCACATCTTGCAGGGCACACTTGCCGCTTGTGGCGGTCAGTGCAAGTAGATGCCTCTTATTTGCGTGCCGCGGTAGACATCGCCCATGACAGCATGACCAAAGGTGATTAGTCTTCCGCCCATTCTGGACAGGACGAAGTGCACTTCATGTTTAGCCGACCCGGTGTATTCAACAAGACCCTGCTGCTGATTGCTCTTGGCATAGCCAACAATGCCTCTGCCGAAGAAGCTACTACCCCGCCAGTCCCTGCTGCCGAACGAGCAGCTCCGATTGGACGTAGTCAGGATGCTGCGCAGGCGCTGGAGCGCACGCTCCCCAAAAGCGAGCAGCAGACCCTGACGGCGGGCAACGAGCAATTCCTGGCGTTATGGAAACCTGCCAATACTGCCCAGCCTCAGGGAACGATCGTCCTGATACCGGGCGATGGCGAGTCCGCTGACTGGCCCAACACCATCAGCCCACTCAGGCAAAAATTGCCCGACGAAGGTTGGCAGACACTTAGTCTGACTCTGCCCGACCCGCAAAACCAGGCTCCACTGCCGCGTAACGCCAACGGGGCGACTTCCGCTCTTGCCGATGCTGATGCATCCACTGCAAAGGGCGCGTCCCCCACACCCGTAGAAGGTGTGACCGGCACAGCACCAACACCTGAAACCCAGGCTGAAATAGGCAGTGGCGAACCCGCACAGGCAGGCAAGGCACCCTCGGATGCCAAAGCATTGCAGGATGCCTATGCGGAGGGCGTCATGGCTAGACTGGCGGCCGGAATCGACTTTGCGCTACAGCGAGGCTCCAAGCAGGTGATTCTGCTCGGTCACGGTACCGGAGCCTATTGGGCAGCTCGCTACCTCGCTGAACGAGAGCCCAGCGAGCTTCATCACTTGATTATCATTGATGGCAAGGCACCGGTTAATTCGGGCTCAAATCTGGATGCAATCGTGCCCAAGCTCAAGGTAGCAACAGGCGACTTCTATCATAACCAGTCTTCGATCGCTCAAGCCTCGGCCCAGCAGCGCCGCCAGGCTGCCAAGCGGGAACAGGCCAGCGATTACACCCAGGTTGCCCTAAAGACGATTCCCGGCGACCCCTCCAATGAGCAGGAACAGTTGTATCGTCGTGTGCGAGGCTGGCTTAGCACACACATAGCGGCAGGCGGTGGAGAGCAGCCTGCGCACTAACGAAAGCCATGCCGTTCTTTGATAAGCCGATAGGCTGCGTGCAAGGCAGCGGTTTTTTCCGCTGCCTCCTGAACCACATATTTATTGGCGCCGGCACCTTGAACCTTGTCGGGATGATGCCTGCTGAGCAATCGCCGATAGGCTTGCTTGATACTTTTGCTATCGCTGCTCTCGCTTACCCCTAGCAGCGCCAAAGCCTCTTTATAGCCATTGTTTGCCCGCGGCTTCTTCGCTGACCGCATGGGCTGCAGTTCATCTACTCGCGTTTGTGAGAGCCCGGCCCACAATCCCCATTGCCGGATCAGGTCCCGCTCACCAGGCCGGACGCTGCCGTTCACCCATACCATTCGCCAACAGGCACGAATGATAATTTCAGCCTGACTTTCCGCTGCAGCCAGCCGGGTACGAGCCGAGCGAACTGCCGTTTTACCCTGATTGAACGCAGCGATTGCACGGCGGCGGCCCTCAACGTCCAAACCCAATCGCTTAATTTCACCTTCAGCCTGGCGAATATGTGCCGTCGACACTTGCCCCCCTGCCTTGGCCAGATGGCCGAGCAGTTCAAACAAGAGCTGATGCTCAAAACCAACCTGCCCCAGCCGCAGGCGCAGCGCAGACCAGGAGGTGAGTCCCAGCTTACGCTCGGCCGCATGCCCTAACATTGCACCCAGCAATGCTCCAGAAAGATCAGCTGCCGCCCAGCCGGTAAGCGCCCCGGACAGCGTTAAAGGCCATGGCCAGAACACTAGGCGCTCGCCTCGATCAGTTGCTCGACTTCTGCCAGCCGCTCATGGGTTCCTACATCGACCCAACGACCGGTATGCAGCATCCCGCTGACGCGCCCTTCTGCAATGGCTGCGCGCAGTACAGGCGCCAACTTGAAGGCGCCTGCCTCGCAGGTGCGAAATAGATCAGGATGCAGTATTGCAATACCGCTGTAGGTAAACCTGTCGCAAGCCTCGCCAGCTTCAACCACGCGTCCATTACTCAAAAAGAAATCCCCTTCAGGGTGGTGAAGAGGGTTATCGACCAAAATCAGATGCGCTAAATCACCGGCGGTCAGCTGTAACGGCCGATAGTCGTAATCCGTCCAGATATCGCCATTAGCCACCAGGAAAGGCTCTTTACCTAACAGAGGAAGCGCCTTGAAGATGCCGCCGCCGGTTTCCAGCGGCTCACCTTCAGGCGAGTACACGATACTGACGCCTAACCGCGAGCCATCTTGCAGGTAGTCTTCTATCTGCCGCCCCAGCCACGCATGGTTGATGACGAAATCGTTGAAGCCAGCCGTTTTCAAAGCCCGAATCTGATATTCGATCAACGGCACTCCGCATGCTTTAACCAAAGGCTTCGGGGTATGCAAGGTAAGCGGGCGAAGCCGCTCCCCACGCCCTGCTGCAAGAATCATGGCTTTCATACGTTAGAGGCCTCCCGAAGCTCGGCGAGCAAGGCCTTCAAAGGCGCGAGTTCAGGGCGCCGCGCGATAACCGCCTCGATATAGGCGAAGAAACGCGGCACGTCAGCCAAATACTTGGGCTTGCCGTCTCGATGGCAAATGCGCGCAAAGATCCCGATGACCTTGAGGTGTCGTTGTACGCCCATCAGGTCGCTGGCTCGGTAAAAATCTTCAAAATCATCGCCAACCGGCAAGCCTTGCTGCCGGGCACGGGTCCAGTAAGTTTCGATCCACCCTCTGACACGCTCCTCCGGCCAACTCAGGAAGGCATCCTTGAAAAGGCAGGTCACGTCATAGGTAATGGGGCCGTATACCGCATCCTGAAAATCCAGGACACCTGGATTTGGCATACTGACCATCAAGTTGCGCGGCATGTAATCGCGATGCACCAAGACGCGCGGCTGCGCCAGTGCGCTGTCAATCAGCAGCTCACAGACCGACTCCCACGCGTCCTGTTGCGCCGCATCGAAGCGATGATCAAGAACGTAGCGGACATACCAGTCAGGAAATAGTTGTAGCTCACGCGCCAACAGGGCGCGGTTGTACTCTGGCAGATGACCTTCCGTCGGAAGAACCTGATAGGTCAATAACGCATTCAAAGCGTCATTAAAAAGCGCGTCGGCATTATCGGATGTCAGGACGTCAAGGTATGTTTGCCGCCCCAGATCATCCAGCAGTAAAAAGCCCTGTTCTATATCCTGAGCCAGGATTTCCGGCACATGCACACCGGCCTCGGCCAGTAGCGCGGCCACATGCACAAACGGCCGGCAGTCTTCCTGTGGAGGTGGTGCATCCATAACGATCAGGGTACGGCCGTCACATTCCCAGCGAAAATAACGACGAAAACTTGCATCGCTACTGGCGGGGGTCAGCTCGCCTTCTCCAGGCGCTCCCCAGCCTTTTTTATTGAACAATTCAGGCAGACACGCGTCCAGCCACTGACAGAGTTGGGTAAAGCGAACATCTTCAGACATTTATAACGGTTTCCCTCGGCCCTAGCCGTTGCGCAGGTCATGCTTTATTATCCGATATCTTTTTGAGCCCATCGAGAGGCCTGCGGTCCGTTTCCGGGCCGATGGCGCGCAGGATAACTTTAAGGATGGCCGTGAAATCCCCCGCGTTTCGCAGAAAGTTTCCCTTGCTGGTTACTGGCAGTCTGCTGGCTTTTCAGCCGCTGACCTCCGTTCTTGCTGCTCCGGCAGCCCAGCAGTTCAACTGCGCTCCTTCCGCCACAGGCGGCTGGGCGTGTAATACTACCGAGGCCACGAGTAATGTGCCTCCCCGCCCAGCTCATACGGAGTCGGCTGTCAGTGCAGGCGATGGCCCGCAGACCGCAGCCGCCCGAGAGCCGGAGAAGACGCTGGTCACCGAGAGCGAAGGCCGAGGCCTTGCTTCCCGAAGCGCGGACTATAGCCATCTGGATTGGGTGCCGCGTGAAAAGCTGACCCCTGCGCAGCTGGCGGAAACAGGCCCCTACTGCTCGGGCGCCTATGTCGAGCCACAGCGCCCCGGCATGAATGACAAAACGCCGATGAGCGAATCGCCGACGTACGTCACTGCCAAGGTGTCTCGCTATCAGGAAGAGACTCAGACCGCCACCCTCGCAGGTGATGTAATCCTGCGGCAAGGTCACATGCAGGTCGAGGCGAATGAGGCCAACCTGCATCGGACTGAAAACCGGGGCGAGCTGAACGGTAACGTCAAGTTCCGTGACAATGGCATGCTCGTGGTGGGCGACAATGCTCAAGTGCAACTCGACAACGGCGCCGTTCAGGTGGATAACGCCGAATACGTTGTGCACCAGAGCCGCATTCGGGGCAGCGCGCTGTACGTCAAGCGCGGCGAAGACGCCATTATCCGTCTGAAAGACGGTACCTATACGACATGCGAGCCGGGCAGCAACTCATGGACCGTCAAGGGCAATAACGTTACGTTGAACCCGGCGACCGGCCTTGGCTATGCCACCAACGCGACCTTGCGCGTCAAGGACTTCCCGGTCCTCTATACACCGTTCATTTATTTCCCGATCGACAATCGTCGTCAGTCAGGCTTCCTGCCGCCGACCATTGCCTCGTCGAGCGATAATGGTCTGACCGTCGTAACGCCCTACTACTTCAACCTGGCGCCCAATTACGACGCAACTCTGTACCCACGCTACATGACCAAGCGCGGCCTGATGATGGAAGGTGAGTTCCGTTATCTGACACGCAGCAGCGAAGGTCAGATCAGTGCGGCGTACCTGAACGATCAGGAAAACGATCATGAAGGCATGCCGGAAGCAACGGACAGGCGCTGGCTGTACGGTTGGAAAAACCGCACAGGCCTGGACTCCCGCTGGCTGGCAGAAGTCGACTACACCAAGATCAGCGATCCGTATTACTTCCAGGATCTGGATACCGATCTAGGCATTAGCAAACCCACCTACGTCAACCAGCAGGGCCAGCTGACGTACCGGGGTGATACCTATACAGCGCGCTTGAACGCTCAGGCCTACCAGATGGCTACGGTATCCGACGTGACACCGTATAACCGCCTGCCACAGCTGACGTTGGATGGACACCTACCTTACAGCCCAGGCGGTCTGCAGTTTACCTATGGTACTGAGTTTGTTCGGTTCCAACGCAGTCTGGATGACCAGATCTACTTCGACCTGGACGACAACGGTAATGAAATTAACCGTCGTCCTCGCCCTGATGCAAACCTGTTTGGTTTGACACGAGCCGAAGGCAATCGTATCCATGCTGAGCCTGGTATTTCCCTGCCAATGAATGCCAGCTGGGGCTACCTGACGCCCTCTGTTCGATATGCTTATACTCGTTACGATCTGGATCTGGATAGCCAGGGTCAAAGAGACCTAGCAACTTCTCTTTCTACAGCTACAGATGCAAATACTCTAGCGGCCACTGGCCGTCGCCGCTTTGCAGGCTCTAGCCTCCAAAGCTTTAACGATAGTCCAAGCCGTTCTGTGCCTATCGTAAGCATCGACAGCGGTCTGTATTTCGATCGTAATTCCAACCTGTTCGGCGAAGGCGGCAAGCAGACTCTAGAGCCTCGTGCCAAGTACTTGTATGTCCCATACAAGGACCAGGATGACATCCCGGTATTCGATACCAGCGAATACACCTTCAGCTATGACTCCCTGTGGCGTGATAATCGCTTTACAGGCAGAGACCGGATTGGCGATGCCAATCAGCTGGCCTTGGGTGCAACCTCCCGCTTCATCGAGCCGAGTGGCTTTGAGCGAGCCAATGTCAGCTTTGGCCAGCTGTTCTACTTCCGCGACCGCCGCGTACAGCTGCCAGGTTTGACGGAAGATGATATTGCCTACGCCCGCAGCCTTGGTCAGGATGTCGACAATCCTCAAGCTGACTCCTGGCGCTCGCCTTATGCGTTGGCCGGTATGTACCGCTTCAACCGCGACTGGCGCGTCAATGGAGAGTTCAACTGGGATCCGACCATTAACCACACGGACTCTGGCAGCGTAATGTTCCATTACCAGCCGGAAAACGATCCCCGGAAGATCGTCAACGCAGGCTATCGCTACAGAAGCAATACACGCGTCTATGATCCCAACCTGGGCCGTTTCGCCTACAACAGCAACGATTACAAGATCGACCAGCATGATTTCTCTGTCATCTGGCCAATCGTTCCGCAGTGGTCCGCCATTGCCCGCTGGCAGTTCGACTACAACAAGAGCCGTACGCTTGAGGCCTTTGGCGGCTTCGAATATGACAGCTGCTGCTGGAAGCTTCGTCTGATCAACCGTTACTGGGTCGATACGGATGACGATGCCTTCTACAGCTCACAAACGTCCAAGTCTGACCGCGGCGTCTTCCTGCAGATCGTCCTGAAAGGGCTCGGCAACGTCTTTGGTGGCAAGACCGAAGGCTTCCTGGATAAAGGCATTCAAGGCTATCGTGAACGTGAAGACCAAGCTATGTAACGCCATGCGCCCACTTGCTCTAGGTGTGGCGCTGACTATCAGCTCAATGGCCCATGCTGCCGTGGTACCGCTGGACCGAGTGGTTGCCATTGTAGACAACGATGTGGTGATGGAGAGTCAGCTCAGGCAGCGCCTGACCGAGGTGAAGCAGAACATTGCCAAGCGGGGCGGCGAAGTACCGCCCGACAGTGCTGTAGAAAATCAGGTACTGGAACGGCTGATTCTGGAAGACATACAGCTGCAAATCGCTGAACGTAGCGGCATTCGCATCTCGGAAGACGAGCTAAACCAGGCGGTTGCCACAATCGCTCAGCGCAACGGACTGAGCGTGGCTCAGTTTCGTCAGGCGCTGGCTCAGGATGGCCTGACCTATGACGATGTTCGCGACCAGGTACGTCGTGAGTTGACTATCAGTCGCGTACGGCAGCGTCAGGTAGCCCAGCGCATCCAAATCAGTCAGCAGGAAGTGCAGAACTTCCTGAACTCCGATCTGGGCCGCATTCAGCTATCAGAAGAATACCGCCTGGCCAATATTCTGATTCCTGTCGCGGATAGCGCTTCTTCCAGTGAAATCCAGGCTGCTGGCCAAAAGGCCATGCAGATCTATAACAAGGCTCGTCAGGGTGCTGACTTTGGCGAACTTGCCATTGCCAACTCGGCTGGCGATAACGCCTTGGATGGCGGTGAGATAGGCTGGCGGAAAGCCGCCCAGCTTCCACCTCCCTTCGATCAAATGATCAGCTCGATGAAGCCAGGTGACGTCACTGAGCCTGCTCGTGTACCGGGCGGTATTATCATCCTCAAGGTTGAGGAGAAGCGTGGCGGCGAAAGCTCGGTGGTTGACGAAGTTCATGTCCGCCATATTCTGCTAAAGCCAAACGAAATTCGCAGCGACGAGGAGACACGTCGTCTAGCGGAACGCCTGCGTGAGCGCATTGAGGGTGGTGAAGACTTTGCCGAACTGGCCAAGAGCTTTTCGGAAGATCCCGGTTCGGCACTTAACGGTGGCGACCTGAACTGGATCAACCCGGAGTCTCTGGTACCTGAGTTCCGTGAGGTCATGAACAGCACCTCTGCTGGCCAGCTGTCTCAGCCTTTCCGTACGCAATATGGCTGGCACATTCTGGAAGTCCTGGGTCGTCGTGCTACGGACAACAGCGAGCAGGTTCGTCAACAGCAAGCCCTCAACCTTCTGCGTAACCGCAAGTACGATCAGGAGCTGCAGCTGTGGCTGCGCCAGATCCGCGACGAGGCTTACGTGGAAATCAAAAAGTGACAGGGCCAAAGCGCTTTGCTTTGACGCCCGGGGAGCCAGCAGGCATCGGTCCGGACCTTTGCCTGCTGCTTGCTCAGCATCCTCAGCCCTACCCTCTTATTGCTATTGCCAGCCAGTCTCTACTGGCCGAGCGAGCCCAGCAGCTCGGCCTCTCAATTTCCCTTATCAGCGTTACGCCATCTGACTGGCCTGTAGAGCCCACTAACGCCGGGGCGCTTTATGTATGGGACACACCACTAGGCGCACCCGTGGTGGCTGGCCAATTGAGTCCTGCCAATGGTCACTATGTTCTGGAAACCCTGACTCGGGCCGTGCAGGGCTGCCTCAATGGCCACTTTGCCGGCATGATTACCGCACCGGTTCACAAGGGCGTGATCAATGAAGCAGGCGTTGCGTTCTCCGGACATACCGAATTTCTTGCCGACCTGACCCATACTCCGCAGGTTGTCATGATGTTGGCAACAAGGGGCCTGCGCGTGGCTCTTGTCACTACGCACTTGCCCTTACGTGAAGTGGCGGACGCCATCACTGGCGAGCGTGTCCAGCGTGTAGCGCGGATACTTCAGGCTGACCTGCAAGAGAAATTCGGTATTCCGAAGCCGCGAATTCTGGTCTGTGGCCTCAATCCCCACGCCGGCGAAGGCGGACACCTGGGCCGGGAAGAGATCGAGATCATCGAGCCTGCACTTGAGCAGTTGCGTGAAGAAGGCCTTGAACTGATAGGCCCTTTGCCAGCTGATACACTATTCACACCCAAATACCTTGATCACTGCGACGCCGTGCTCGCCATGTATCACGACCAGGGCCTGCCTGTGCTCAAGCACAAAGGCTTTGGTGCCGCGGTCAATATTACCTTAGGCCTGCCGATCATTCGTACATCGGTCGACCATGGTACCGCCCTAGATCTGGCCGGAACGGGCCAAGTCGATACCGGCAGCCTGAGCGTTGCCTTGGAGACGGCCTATCAAATGGCCGAAACACATATCAATGACTGAGCTTTATCAACACAAGGCGCGCAAGCGTTTTGGACAGAATTTTCTTCATGATGCCGGCGTCATCCACCGCATCCTGCGCGCCATCAATGGAAAGGCAGGTGAACATCTGCTGGAAATCGGCCCTGGCCAAGGGGCGCTCACGGAAGGACTACTGTCCAGTGGCGCAACGCTGGATGTCATAGAGCTTGACCAGGATCTTATCCCCCTGCTCAAGCTAAAGTTTGGCCTGAACCCTCAGTTCACCCTCCATCAGGGTGATGCCCTCAAGTTCAATTTTGCCGAACTGGTTAGTGGCGAGAAGCTGCGTGTCGTGGGCAACCTGCCCTACAACATTTCCACTCCATTGATCTTCCATCTTTTGGACCATGCAGACGTTATCTCCGACATGCACTTCATGCTGCAGAAGGAAGTCGTCGAGCGGCTGGCAGCAGAGCCAGGCGGCGGCGATTGGGGACGTCTGTCAATCATGGTTCAATACCATTGCCGCGTTGAGCACCTGTTCAATGTAGGCCCTGGTGCATTCAATCCTCCACCCAAGGTGGATTCGGCCATTGTGCGCCTTGTTCCACATACCGAACGTCCGTATACCGCTAAAAATCCAAAGATGCTTGAGCGAGTCGTACGTGAAGCGTTCAATCAGCGCCGCAAGACCTTGCGCAATACACTCAAGAGTCTCATGAACAGTGATGCCATCGAGGCTGCCGGCGTTGAGCCGGGTCTACGCCCCGAGCAACTCGATATCGCAGCCTTTGTCCGCTTGGCCAATGCCTTGGCAGATCAGCCACAGAGCAACTAAGGTCATCTGAATAACCTGAATATTTAAGAGGTCAGCCTCAGTGTCCGACCCACGCTATTCCATTAAAGTAGCTGTTTCCACACGCTACCTGCCGGAGCAGTCTCAGGAGGCGCAGAATCGCTTCGCCTTCGCCTATGACGTCACCATTACCAATGAGGGCAGCCTGCCGGCACAGCTGCATGCACGCCACTGGATCATTACCGATGGCAATGGTCGAACCCAGGAGGTGCGTGGTGCTGGTGTGGTAGGCGAACAGCCTGTACTTGCACCAGGAGCAACGCACCACTACAGCAGCGGTACGGTGCTCGAAACCCGCGTAGGCAGTATGCGTGGCAGTTATCAGATGGAGGCCAGTGACGGCCATACCTTCGATGCCGTTATTGCGCCCTTCCGCCTCGCTGTTCCAGGTTCCTTACACTGATGACGCTTTATGCCGTTGGCGACTTGCAAGGTTGCCTTGACCCGCTCAAGTGCCTGCTCGAAGAAGTAGACTTCGATCCTGCGCAGGACCGTCTCTGGCTGGTTGGTGACCTGGTCAACCGTGGCCCGCAATCACTGGAAACGCTGCGTTTCCTGTATGACATGCGGGAATCCATCGTCACCGTACTGGGCAACCATGACCTTCATCTTCTGGCGGTTTCGCTCCATCCCGAACGCATGAAGAAAAGCGATACGCTGCGCAAGATCCTCAAGGCGTCAGACTGCGACGAGCTGCTCTCCTGGCTTCGCCAGCAGCCGCTTCTTCATTACGATGAGCCGCGCGATACGATTCTGGTTCATGCTGGTCTGCCGCCGCAGTGGACGCTGGAGAAGGCACTCTCCCTGGCCAAGGAAGTAGAAACTGTTCTGCGGGATGATGAGCACTTTCCACAGTTCATAGACGGTATGTACGGCAATGAGCCGGCACTCTGGGAGGAGAGCCTGGAGGGTGCTACTCGCTGGCGCGTTATTACCAACTACCTGACGCGCATGCGCTTCTGTACACCGGACGGCACGTTGGAATTGAAAACCAAGGAGGCCTCCGGCAGTGCGCCTGACGGCTATGCCCCGTGGTTCAGCCATCCTGGTCGTCTGACGCGTCAGCATCGGCTGATCTTTGGCCATTGGGCGGCACTCGAAGGCCGCTGCGATGAGCCGGGCGTGTTTGCGCTGGATACCGGCTGTGTCTGGGGCAACAAAATGACCTTAATGAATGTCGATACCGGCGAGCGCCACAGTTGCGCCTGCCAGGAAGGAGGCTAAAGATGAGCGAGTTTCACTGCATTGATCCTGAACAGGCGCTGGAGCTGCGCCAGCGTGGCGCAACAGTTGTGGATATCCGCGACCCTCATAGCTACGCCACCCTGCATATTGCGGGCTCTCAGCGGATCGATAACCAGACCCTGCCCGACTTCATGGCCCAGGCCGATATGGATCAGCCGTTGGTTGTCGTGTGCTATCACGGTCATTCAAGCCAGAGCGCTGCCGCCTTTTTTTCCCAGCAGGGCTTCAGTGAAGTCTACAGCCTCGATGGCGGCTTCGAAGTCTGGCGAAGCGTATATCCCGACGAGACGGAAAGCGGCTCGTTTTGATTGATCCTTCAAGTGCTTAGCACACGCTTTTGACGATCCCGTTACACATAAGTCTAAAGAGGGGCTTCCACATCTCCATAATCGGACTATTCTTGGATTAGGCCTTCCCATTCAGGGAGCCGGATTTCCGGCGGGCCATCGGTACGACCATTAGGTGTTCGGGGGAATTCCAAACGGTTGCTCCGTCGACTGTTGCTGTTTTCCGTGCACGCGTACGACCGATCCCAGCCGGCTCGAGGGTATCCAGCGAGGAGACGTCATGAGCATTTTCAGTCACTTCCAGGGGCGTTTCGAAGCGACTCGTCAGGAAGAATATTCCCTTCAGGAATATCTTGAGATCTGCAAGAAGGACCGTACTGCCTATGCCAGTGCCGCTGAGCGCATGCTCATGGCTATTGGTGAACCGGAGCTGGTAGATACCGCCAGCGATCCGCGCCTTTCGCGCATCTTTTCCAACAAGGTGATCCGTCGTTACCCTGCTTTTGCAGACTTCCACGGGATGGAGGATTGCATCGAGCAGATCGTTTCGTATTTTCGGCACGCTGCCCAAGGCCTCGAAGAGAAAAAGCAAATCCTTTATCTCCTGGGTCCTGTAGGGGGTGGTAAATCGTCATTGGCGGAAAAGCTCAAGCAGCTGATCGAGCGTGTTCCGTTTTATGCCATCAAGGACTCTCCGGTCTTTGAATCTCCGCTGGGCCTATTCAATCCTGATGAAGATGGCCAGATTCTTGAAGAGGACTATGGCATTCCTCGCCACTATTTGCGCAGCATCATGTCGCCTTGGGCAGCCAAGCGATTGCAGGAGTTCGGCGGAGATATCAGCAAGTTCCGTGTTGTAAAGCTGCACCCCTCCATCCTTAACCAGATCGCTATCGCCAAGACCGAGCCAGGCGATGAGAACAACCAGGACATTTCCGCGCTTGTCGGCAAGGTCGACATTCGCAAGCTCGAGGAATATCCGCAAAACGATGCAGACGCCTATAGCTACTCAGGCGCTTTATGCCGAGCCAACCAAGGCTTGATGGAATTTGTGGAAATGTTCAAGGCACCTATCAAGGTGCTGCACCCACTCCTGACCGCAACTCAGGAAGGCAACTACAACAGTACCGAAGGTCTGGGTGCCCTGCCCTACAGTGGGATCATCCTGGCGCACTCCAACGAATCAGAATGGCATACCTTCCGTAACAACAAGAATAACGAGGCCTTCATCGACCGTATCTACATCGTCAAGGTCCCGTATTGCCTGCGTGTTTCGGATGAGATGAAGATCTACGACAAGCTCCTCATCAACAGCTCTCTATCCAAAGCTCATTGCGCGCCCGATACGCTCAAAATGCTGGCGCAGTTCTCTGTACTTTCACGCCTGAAAGAGCCTGAGAACTCGAATATCTACTCCAAGATGCGGGTATACGACGGTGAAAACCTGAAGGACACTGATCCCAAGGCCAAGTCGATTCAGGAGTATCGCGATACAGCAGGTGTCGATGAAGGCATGAACGGTTTGTCGACCCGTTTTGCCTTCAAGATTCTTTCCCGTGTCTTCAACTTTGATGCCAATGAGATTGCAGCCAACCCTGTTCATTTACTGTATGTGCTTGAGCAGCAGATCGAGCAGGAGCAGTTTCCGGCAGAAGTCCGCGAGCGCTACATGCGCTTTATCAAGGAATACCTGGCACCTCGTTATGTCGAGTTCATCGGCAAGGAGATTCAAACCGCCTACCTTGAATCGTACAGCGAATACGGACAGAACATTTTTGACCGCTACGTGTTGTACGCCGATTTCTGGATTCAGGATCAGGAATACCGTGACCCGGAAACAGGTGAAATTCTCAATCGCGCGGCGCTGAACGAGGAGCTGGAGAAGATCGAGAAGCCGGCAGGCATCAGCAACCCAAAAGACTTCCGCAACGAGATCGTCAACTTTGTGCTGCGCGCACGTGCTAATAACAATGGCAAGAATCCCAGCTGGCTCTCTTACGAGAAGCTACGTACGGTCATCGAGAAGAAGATGTTCTCGAACACCGAGGATCTCCTGCCGGTTATCAGCTTCAACGCCAAGGCAAGCAAGGAGGACCAACAAAAACACAACGACTTTGTGACTCGCATGGTCGAGCGTGGCTATACCGAGAAGCAAGTGCGGTTGCTGTCCGAGTGGTATCTGCGGGTACGGAAATCGCAGTAAAGAACGCAGTCGTATCGTCACAGGCAGAGGCGGCGTGACCGTGCTCTGCCGTGACCTGTCCGGCGGTAGGCAAATCGCAATATGCCAAGCCTATCGTAGGACCGCGGACTGCTCCATTTCCGAGCCCGGAGGGCGTCTATGAGTTATGTCATCGACCGGCGTTTGAATGGCAAGAATAAGAGCACGGTAAACCGTACACGTTTTCTGCGGCGTTACCGCGAGCACATCAAGAAGGCGGTCGAAGAGGCCGTGAGCCGCCGTTCCATTACCGATATGGAGCATGGCGAGCAAATCAGTATTCCTGGCCGCGACATTGATGAGCCCGTGCTGCATCACGGTCGTGGCGGCAAGCAAACGACCGTTCATCCCGGTAACAAGGAGTTTTCTTCAGGAGACCGCATTCCGCGCCCCCAAGGAGGCGGTGGTGGTGGCGCAGGCCAAGGCAAGGCCAGCAACAGTGGCGAAGGCATGGATGACTTCGTGTTCCAGATCACCCAGGACGAATTTCTCGACTTCATGTTCGAGGATCTTGAACTGCCGAATCTGGTGAAAAAACAGCTGACCGGCAGCGACACGTTCAAGACGGTACGTGCTGGTATCAGCAGCGAAGGGAATCCGTCGCGCATCAATATCATCCGGACTTTACGCTCCGCTCATGCCCGGCGAATTGCTCTGTCGGGCGGGAGCCGCAACAAGCTGCGCGAAGTCAAGGCAGAGCTTGCACGTCTGCGTGTCGAGGAGCCGGACAACATCACTGATATCCAGGCGCTCGAAGCCGAGATTGTGCGTCTGCGCGCCCGGATCGATAAGGTCCCGTTCCTGGATACCTTTGACCTCAAGTACAACCTGTTGAGCAAACAGCCTACGCCAAGTTCAAAGGCAGTGATGTTCTGTCTGATGGATGTTTCCGGCTCGATGACTCAGGCGACTAAAGACATCGCCAAGCGCTTTTTCATCCTGCTCTATCTGTTTCTCAAGCGTAATTACGAGCGAATCGATGTGGTGTTTATTCGTCACCACACCAGCGCACGTGAAGTGGATGAAGAGGAGTTTTTCTATTCCCGTGAAACGGGCGGCACGATTGTGTCCAGTGCATTGAAGCTCATGCAGGAAATCATGGCGGAGCGGTACCCCATCAACGAGTGGAACCTGTATGCCGCGCAGGCCTCGGACGGTGACAACTGGAATGACGACTCGCCTATCTGCAGGGATATCCTAGTCCGCCAGATACTGCCGTTCATGCAGTACTACACCTATGTAGAGATCACGCCACGGGAACATCAGGCCTTGTGGTACGAATACGAACAGGTGCGCGGGGCGTTTCCCGAGTCCTTTTCGCAACAGCAGATCGTATCGGCTGCCGATATTTACCCGGTGTTTCGTGAACTGTTCCAGCGGAGGCTTGTGTCATGAAGCGTCAGCCTATTTCCACCGGCTCGGAATGGACATTTGAGCTTGTACAGACGTATGACCGGGAAATCGGTCGTATCGCTAAGCGCTATGCCTTGGATACCTATCCCAACCAAATTGAAATTATCACAGCCGAGCAGATGATGGACGCTTACGCGTCTGTTGGCATGCCTATCGGCTATAACCACTGGTCTTATGGTAAGCACTTCCTGCATACCGAAAAGCATTATAAGCGCGGGCAGATGGGCCTGGCCTATGAAATCGTGATCAATTCGGATCCTTGCATCGCCTATCTGATGGAAGAAAACACCATCACGATGCAGGCCCTCGTAATTGCCCACGCCTGTTATGGGCATAACAGCTTTTTCAAGGGCAACTACTTGTTCCGGACCTGGACAGACGCCAGCTCCATCATCGATTATTTGGTGTTCGCCAAGCAGTACATCACGCAATGCGAAGAACGCCATGGCATCGATGCGGTAGAGGACCTCCTCGATTCATGCCATGCGCTCATGAATTATGGTGTGGATCGCTACAAGCGGCCCTATCCCATTTCCGCTGAAGAGGAGCGCCGTCGGCAAAAGGAGCGTGAGGAACTCCTGCAGCGCCAGGTAAATGATCTCTGGCGTACCATCCCTAAGATGGGCGACAAGGATAAACACGAAGAGGATGCGCGCTTCCCCTCTGAGCCTCAGGAAAATATTCTTTATTTTCTCGAGAAACATGCTCCGTTACTGGAGCCTTGGCAGCGTGAAGTTATCCGGATCGTGCGCAAGATCGCTCAGTACTTCTATCCGCAGCGGCAAACGCAGGTAATGAATGAAGGCTGGGCAACCTTCTGGCATTACACTTTGCTCAACGATCTCTACGATGAAGGCCTCGTAACCGATGGCTTCATGTTCGAGTTCCTGCAGTCCCACTCAGGCGTGATCTACCAGCCAAGCTTCGACAGCCCCTATTACAGCGGCATCAACCCTTACACCTTGGGCTTTTCCATGTTCCGCGATATTCGTCGGATCTGTGAGAATCCTACCGAAGAAGACAAGCGCTGGTTCCCGGATATCGCAGGCAGCGACTGGCTCTCTACCGTTACGTTCGCGATGAAGAGCTTCAAGGACGAAAGCTTTATCCTTCAGTTTCTGTCGCCCAAGGTTATCCGGGATCTCAAGCTGTTCAGCATTCTGGACGATGATCACCGTGATGAGCTGGAAGTCGCGGCAATTCATGATGATCGGGGTTATCGCCTGATTCGTGAGCAGCTGGCAGCCCAGTACAACCTGGGCAATCGTGAGCCTAATATCCAGATCTGGAATATCAACCGTCGCGGTGATCGCTCGCTCACGTTGCGGCATACCCAGCATGATCGCAAACCCCTGGGCGATTCTACCGAGGAGGTACTCAAGCACTTGCATCGCTTATGGGGCTTTGACATTCACCTTGAAACCGCTCAGGGCGATCAGATCGTCAGTACCCAGCACGTTCCGCCCCGGGACGGCCACCGGGACCTTGACCCTCGGCGTACCGACATCGCTATCTCGCCCATCTAAATCCAAGGCCTCCTGTGAGGCCTTGTTTCTTTACATCCTTTTTGGCGTTTACCTACTTCATCGTTATCCTGCTGCCTTCAGGAGGTGAAGCATGCAGATATACAAGGTGGGTGGCGCGGTCCGGGATCGATTGCTAGGGCAGCCCGTTACGGAAGTCGATTGGGTTGTTGTCGGAGGTACCGCTGAAGAGCTTACCGCTCAGGGTTTTCGCCCCGTCGGTGCGGACTTTCCCGTCTTCCTTCATCCCAAGACCGGTGAGGAATACGCCCTAGCGCGCACTGAACGTAAAAGCGGTCGTGGCTATGGCGGCTTCACCTTTTTTGCAGACCCGGACGTCACCCTGGAAGACGATCTCATCCGCCGCGATCTGACCATCAACGCAATGGCAGAAGACGAAGCGGGCCACGTGATTGATCCCTATGGTGGCCTGAAGGATCTACATGCACGTCTGCTGCGCCATGTGTCCCCAGCGTTTATGGAGGACCCATTGCGGGTACTGCGCGTAGCTCGTTTTGCGGCCCGCTATGCTCCGCTTGGGTTCAATGTCGCTCCGGAGACCCTTGAGCTGATGCAGCGCATGGCGACCAGCGGTGAACTGGACGCCCTGACACCCGAGCGCATGTGGAAAGAAATCTCCCGGGCGCTGATGGAGTCAAGGCCGGATGTTTTCATTCAGACCCTGCATGTCTGTGGTGCGCTGGCTGTACTGATACCCGAGATCGACTCCCTGCTCAAAGCCGATGCCGATCCGTCTACCAGCCATACCTTGCGGGTACTGCGCCAATGCGCCAGTCATAAGCAACCCCTTCCCATACGCTGGTCATGTCTACTCATGCAGGTGAAGGGCGATCAACACGAGCCAAACCAGGTTACCGACACGATCGAAGCCATCAATAACCGCTTCAAGTTGCCGCGTGACTGCAGTGAGCTGGCGTTATTGGTCAGCCAGTATCACCCGCACGTCCAGCGTGCAGCCGAGCTGAGCTCAACAGCGCTTCTGGCGCTATTCCAGTGCTTCGACCTGTTCCGTCGGCCGGCTCGCTTCGAGGAGTTCCTTCAAGCCTGTGAAATGGACCACTATGACGCAGCACTCCCCTATGCGCAGGCAAATTACATGCGCTCGGTTGCGCAGGCTGCACGCGCAGTAACAGTACAACCTTTATTGGAGAGAGGACTTAAAGGCGCCGAACTTGGGGAGGCTTTGAAGCAGTCGCGCCTCGAGGCCATCGAGGCGTATTGCCGTGACTATTCAGCTGGAAAGGCCTGACACAGCGTGGCTGGCGTCAATGCCTGTCCACGCCATGTAAACGGTACCGGCCATAAACGCTGGACCTTGGGCATCGCAGCCCAAAGAGAAGCGTAATCACGGCCATCGACAGGATGCCTGACTGTGGCGGCCAATAACGAGAGCGGCCAAAGCACGAAGGCATTCTTGAGAATTTCTGCCCGCGGCAGAGTCAGCCCATCCAGGTTTCCTACGAGATTGCCATAGGTCAGAATGTCGATATCAAGCGGCAAACCGGTACGATCTGCCGCGTATCGGCCATTATCAGCCTCGATGTGCTTTAAGCGAACACTCAAGTCAGCCAGGGACAATTCTGTCTGGGCTTTGACGACCAGGTTGAAGAACGGCTCGCTCTTGATACCCACGGCCTCGCTTTCAAAAACGGGAGAGCATGCCAGCTCTCCGCATAAGGCGGACAAGGCCTCCAGTGCCGCCGTCAGATGCTGCTCACGCGCGGTATTGCTGCCAAGGCCCAGGTATACCGTGGTCAGAGACATCCGCGCTCGATCTCCACACCAACCCCTGCCGCCGTCGGTACGGCACCCGGCTTGGTAATCTTCAGCCGCAACCCGGGCAATTGAAACTCCTGCATCAAGAGACTGGCCAGACGCTCGGCAAACGTCTCGACCAACTGGAAGCTCGACTGCTGGGCGAACGCTGTAATACGTTCTGCCACCGCGGCGTAATTCAACGTCTTGTCCAGTTCATCGCTCTCGGCGGAAGGACGAATGTCCCAAGCCATGGTGACATCCAGACGCAAGCATTGACGAATTTCGCGCTCCCAGTCATACACACCAATAACGGTGTCAACTTCCAGTCCCTCGATGAATACCTTGTCCACGACCCTCTCCAGCGCCCATATGCGCATTATTTGAAAAGCCCAGCCACCGTATCGCGGTCAGACGAAGATTCCCATTAGAATCTGAAGGGACTGCCCCTCCGGGAACATCATCATGGTTTGGTTGCTGGCCACTTTTGCCTACCTGCTCGGCTCCGTATCGTTTGCCGTCCTGCTCAGCCGCGCCTTTGGCCTTAACGATCCCAGAACCAGTGGATCAGGCAATCCCGGTGCAACCAACATGTTTCGTCTTGGTGGCAAGCGCCTTGCCATCCTGACATTACTAGGCGACCTGAGCAAAAGCCTCGTCCCTATTCTCCTGGCACGTACCCTGGGCCTGTCAGAGGTCGAGCAGGCCTGGATCGGTCTGGCAGCAGTACTGGGCCATGTCTATCCACTCTACTTTCAGTTTCGCGGCGGCAAAGGCGTCGCCACAGCGGCCGGTATGTTGCTAGGCCTGTATCCCTGGGCTGCATTGCTGGCGGCTGGCATCTGGGGAATCGTCTTCGCAATGACCCGTATCAGCTCCCTGGCTGCACTGGCCGCCACGTTGCTGTGCCTGCCGCTTATCGCCTGGCAACAACATGCCGCGTTATTGCCTCTGCTCGCGCTGACCATCCTTATCGTGCTTCGCCACCGAGCCAATCTCAAAGCCTTGCTGGCAGGACGAGAACGTCACTTCTAGAGAGCGTGACAGCTTTTGTTCCAAAAGATTTGCCAGACCACGCCCTTGACGTTACTCAGACCGCCGGCAACTGCTCCATTGGCCAACGCGCCTGCACCTGAATGGCGGGACCATCCTGCTGACCGGCCAGCAGACGCTGGCAACCGGCATACGCAATCATGGCGCCGTTGTCCGTACAGAAACGTGGGCGGGCATAAAAGACATGCCCACGTAGCTCCTTGAGCATGGTCTCCAACGAAGTTCTCAGCGCAGTATTGGCGCTGACACCGCCAGCAATTACCAGAGACTTGAGGCCTGTTTGCTTAAGGGCACGCTTGCACTTGATCGTCAGCGTCTCGACGACCGCACGCTGAAAGGCCAAGGCGATATCGCAACGCGTCTGCTCACTGTTATCCCCTGCCGCCTCGCATTGCTGCCAAGTGTTGAGAGCAAAAGTCTTTAAACCGCTGAAGCTGAAATCCAGACCAGGCCGGTCTGTCATCGGACGCGGAAAGACAAAGCGATCAGGATTGCCATTGAGCGCAAGTCGAGCAATCTCCGGCCCGCCTGGATAACCGAGCCCCAGGAGCTTGGCAGTCTTGTCAAAGGCTTCCCCCGCAGCATCGTCTACCGACTCGCCCAGAAGCTGATAACGGCCGATACCGTCCACCCGTACAAGCTGCGTATGGCCACCAGACACCAACAAGGCGACGAACGGAAATTCTGGCGGCTGCTCCTCCAGCATGGGCGCCAACAAATGGCCTTCCATGTGATGAACCCCCAACGCCGGAACACCCCATGCCAGACTCAGCGCCTGGGCAAAGGAGGCACCTACCAGCAGCGCACCGACCAGGCCCGGACCGGCCGTATAGGCAATGGCATCGACATCGGCCGGCTTGCTGCCTGCCTCAGCCAATACCTGATTAATAAGAGGAAGCATTCGTTTTACATGGTCACGGGAGGCCAATTCAGGCACTACCCCACCATAAACACGATGCAAATCGATTTGACTGAATAGCGCATCGGACAAAAGTCCACGTTCGCTGTCAAAGAGTGCGACACCTGTTTCGTCGCAGGACGTTTCGAGTCCCAGAACACGCATGGGCAGATGGCCTTCGGCCTGACGATGAATGAAGGAAGGCATGATAATCCCACCCATTTGCTCAGACCAGTGCTTTCGTCCGGAAGCTTTGCATTTACCCCGGCGAAGCGTTACTATCCGCAACCCTTAAAAACCGACGCTTTATATGGCTAAGGCCTCAAGCGTTGAATCAACCCCCGGTAAAACATTGAAGGTACGACCTGGATGCCCGCCGTCAAAGTCAAAGAAAACGAACCCTTCGACGTAGCCCTGCGTCGTTTCAAGCGCTCTTGCGAAAAAGCCGGTGTTCTGGCTGAAGTTCGCAGCCGCGAGTTCTACGAGAAGCCTACTTCCGAGCGTAAGCGCAAGGCAGCTGCTGCTGTTAAGCGTCATGCCAAGAAAGTGCAGCGCGAACAGCGCCGCCGCGAGCGTCTGTACTGATCAGACGCCTGCAAGGCTAACGGCTCCGCCCGACCACTGGTCGGGCTGAACGTATGTGATCTGCTAATCCGCACCACCTGTCAAGCATGTCCCATGCCTGGCACTTCCTGTTGAACATCCTTTCGCAACGTGCGTTAGTATGCTCAAGTTTCGATAGTCGAATTTATAATTCAACCAAGCGACCTGCGCATGGAAGCAACCGTTTTTCATCGCGTATGCTAATGGCCCTCCCTGAGCCGAATGCACCATGGCCGGATTGATCCCCCAGAGCTTTATCGACGACCTGCTCAACCGCACCGACATTGTCGAAGTGGTAGGGTCACGCATCAAGCTAAAAAAAACCGGCAAGAATTTTAGTGCGCTCTGTCCTTTTCATAACGAAAAGAGTCCTTCGTTTAGCGTAAGCCCGGATAAACAGTTCTATTACTGCTTCGGCTGCGGCGCAGGCGGAAATGCCCTCGGCTTTGTCATGGACCATGACAATCTGGAGTTTCCCGAAGCTGTTGAAGAGCTGGCCAGAAAAGCCGGTCTTGACGTTCCCCGGGAAGAAAGCACCAGTGGCGGTCCACGCAAGCCGCGGCAGATGGTGGACTCCCCGCTGTATGCGCTACTGGCTGATGCAGCCACGTTCTATCGTCAGTCGCTCAAGAGTCATCCCCAGCGTAAAGCCGCAGTGGATTACCTGAAGAAACGCGGACTGACCGGCGAGATCGCACGCGATTACGGCCTGGGGTTCGCACCGCCTGGCTGGGATAATCTGCTCAAGCATCTGGCAGGTGACGAGCTTCAGCAAAAAGCCATGATCGAGGCTGGTTTACTGATTGAAAATACCGAAAACGGCAAACGCTACGATCGTTTCCGTGATCGGGTCATTTTTCCGATCAAGGACAGCCGTGGGCGCGTTATCGCGTTTGGCGGTCGGGTACTGGGCGATGAGAAACCCAAGTACCTGAACTCTCCGGAAACGCCTGTTTTCCACAAGGGCCAGGAGCTGTACGGGCTGTTCGAGGCTCGCAGAGCCAACCGGGACCTTGACGAGATCATTGTCGTGGAAGGCTACATGGACGTGATTGCCCTGGCGCAGCAAGGCATACGAAATGCTGTTGCTACCCTGGGTACGTCTACCAGCGAGGAGCACATCAAGCGCTTGTTTCGTCTGGTGCCTCAGATTCTGTTCTGCTTTGATGGCGACAAGGCCGGTCGTAGCGCAGCATGGCGCGCGCTGGAATCAGCGCTCCCCACCCTACAGGACGGTCGCAAGATCCGCTTTCTCTTTCTTCCCGAAGGCGAAGATCCAGATTCTCTCGTCAGATCAGAGGGCCCGGACGCGTTTCAGGCACGTTTCGTCCAGCAGGCGCTGCCACTGGCCGAGTATTTCTTCCAGCAACTGGCAGCCGAGGCTGACCCGTCTACTCTGGAGGGAAAGGCGCACCTGGCGACATTGGCCATACCGCTGATTGAAAAGGTTCCGGGAAATAACCTGAAAGCGCTCATGCGCCTGCGCCTGACCGAGCTGACCGGGCTCAACAACGAGTCGCTCAATCAGTTTGCCAGCGCACCAGCCGCGATACCACGGCCTACGGACGAGCCTTACTACGAGCAGGATGCCTATTACGACAGCGGCTATGATTCACCTGCGCCTGCTGCGCCCTACACGAGCACTCGCACAGGCAAGCCCTCGTATGGAGGGAAAAATGGGTTCCGCGGCAAGAAGTCGTTCGGCTTCAAAGGTGACCCTGCCATGCGTGCCCCACGCGAGCCGGTAAAGGTTGAACCGCCTACGCTTGCCGCATTACGCAGCCTGGTGCACCGCCCTTCGCTGGCCTTGCAGGTTCAGGATGCAAAGAACATTGCCGAAGAAAATGACCAATACGCACAGCTTCTTGTTGCCCTGGTTGATGCCTTGCAGAAGAAGCCCGAACAGAGCACGTTGCAGCTGCTGGCACGCTGGCACGGCACTGAACAAGGCAAACTATTACGTGTTTTAGCCGAAAAAGAGTGGTTGATTTCAGGTGATAACCTTGAACAACAGTTTTTCGACACCATTACTAGGCTTGCAGCAAGCCAGCGTGAACGCAGCCTTGAACAGCTGCTCCGCAAGGCGCGCCAAAGCGAACTCAGCATTGAAGAGAAGGACCGTCTGCGCGAGCTTCTTAGCCGCCCAGCTGTGTCATCAACCTGATTCTGGCAAGAAAGCCGCCTGATCAGCTATAATACTCAGCTTATTTTTGCCCGCCTATGCCTTCGTGGAAGGGTGTTTATGTCCGGAAAAGCGCAACAGCAATCTCGTCTTAAAGAGTTGATCGCCCGCGGTCGCGAGCAGGGTTACCTGACGTACTCGGAAGTCAACGATCACCTGCCGGAGGATATCTCCGATCCAGAACAGGTGGAAGACATCATCCGCATGATCAACGACATGGGGATCAACGTATTCGAAACAGCTCCGGATGCGGATACCCTACTGCTCGCAGAAGCGGATACCGATGAAGCCGCCGCTGAAGAAGCCGCCGCCGCACTGGCAGCAGTTGAAAGCGATGTTGGTCGTACCACCGACCCCGTGCGCATGTACATGCGTGAGATGGGTACCGTTGAACTCTTGACCCGTGAAGGCGAAATCGAAATCGCCAAGCGTATCGAGGAAGGTATCCGTGAAGTCATGAGCGCTATCGCTCACTTCCCGGGCTCGGTTGAATACATTCTCAGCGAATATGATCGGGTTACGTCCGAAGGCGGTCGCCTGTCTGACGTTCTCAGCGGCTACATCGATCCCGATGACGGCACGCTGCCTGAGAGCGAAAGCGATGACATTCCTGTGCCCAAGGCCAAGGATGCCGCTGCAGCCCAGAGCGACGACGAAGAAGAAAGCGAGAGCGATGATTCCGAGGAAGAGACCGAAAGCGGTCCGGACCCGGAAGAAGCTCGTCAGCGCTTCGCAGCCGTAGCCGAACAACTGGAGAAAACCCAAAAGGCGCTCCAGAAGCATGGCCGTAGCAGCGATCAGGCCATTGAAGAGCTGGTGGCCCTGGCCACGCTGTTCATGCCGATCAAGCTGGTACCCAAGCAGTACGAGATACTGGTAGGCCGCGTTCGCGAGTCGCTGGATCGTGTTCGTGCCCAGGAACGCGCCATCATGCAGCTGTGTGTACGTGATGCACGTATGCCCCGCGCTGATTTCCTGCGTTCGTTCCCGAGCAACGAAACCAACCTTGAGTGGGTAGACAAGGTTCTCAAGAACAAGCCCAAGTATGCCGAGGCGATTGAGCGCCTGCGTCCTGATATCCAGCGCAACCAGGAAAAGCTGATTGCCCTGCAAAAGGAGCTTGATCTGACAGTTGCCGAGATCAAGGAGATCAACCGCAACATGTCCATCGGCGAAGCCAAGGCTCGTCGGGCGAAAAAAGAGATGGTTGAGGCCAACCTGCGCCTCGTGATTTCGATCGCCAAGAAGTACACAAACCGTGGCTTGCAGTTCCTTGATCTGATCCAGGAAGGCAACATCGGTCTGATGAAGGCGGTAGACAAGTTCGAATACCGCCGCGGCTACAAGTTCTCCACCTATGCGACCTGGTGGATTCGTCAGGCGATTACCCGCTCCATTGCGGACCAGGCACGGACCATCCGTATTCCGGTTCACATGATCGAGACGATCAACAAGCTCAATCGTATTTCCCGCCAGATGTTGCAGGAAATGGGTCGCGAGCCGACGCCGGAAGAGCTGGGTGAGCGTATGGATATGCCTGAGGACAAGATCCGCAAGGTATTGAAGATCGCTAAAGAGCCAATCTCCATGGAAACACCGATTGGTGATGATGAAGATTCGCACCTGGGTGACTTCATCGAAGACTCCACCATGCAGTCTCCGATCGAGGTAGCGACCAGCGAAAGCCTGAAGGAAGCGACTCGCGATGTACTGGCAGGACTGACGGCTCGTGAAGCCAAGGTATTGCGCATGCGTTTCGGCATCGATATGAATACTGACCATACACTTGAAGAGGTCGGTAAGCAGTTCGATGTGACACGCGAGCGTATTCGTCAGATCGAAGCCAAGGCCTTGCGTAAGCTGCGTCATCCGTCTCGTAGCGAGCATCTTCGCTCGTTCCTCGACGAGTAAATGAAAAACCGGAGCAAACGCTCCGGTTTTTTTATGCGCTTTATTTTGCCATTTGCTTCTATATGGGTATAATGCGCCCCTCTCGTAGGGCCTGTAGCTCAGTCGGTTAGAGCAGAGGACTCATAATCCTTTGGTCGAGAGTTCGAGTCTCTCCGGGCCCACCAGAAATTCGAAAGTATTACAGGGGCGTCGCCAAGCGGTAAGGCAGCAGGTTTTGATCCTGCCATGCGTTGGTTCGAATCCAGCCGCCCCTGCCATATCTCAGCGCCAAGCGCGCAATAAAAAAGGCTTACCTCGGTAAGCCTTTTTTGTTTCTGCTCTTCTTACGCCTTCAGACCTGACGATCCGGAGGCCGAGCCCTGCGCGGAATGCATGCCTGTCTCTACCAGGGTCAGCCTCGGCTTAGCCGATTCAGTCGCCGTCGACTCGCCGAGAGGAAGCGTCACGCTGAACGTAGCCCCCAGCCCTTCGATGCTGCTGACGCCTATCGTGCCACGGTGCGCCTTGACGATCTGATCGGCGATATAAAGCCCCAAGCCCAGCCCTGCAACGCCTTCGCTTCCACTAGCGCGCTCAAACTGGCGGAAAATACGCTCCTGATTCTCAGGCGAGATACCGATACCAAAGTCCCGTACGCTAAGTACAGCACAGCCGTCCTTGACATCCAGTTTCACATGAACGGGCTTGCCTGCACCGTAGCGCATGGCATTGGTAAGCAGATTGGCAACAACCTGCTCGATTCGGAATTCGTCCCACTCCCCTTCGATGTATTCGGGAAGCTCTACCGTGACGTCACAGCCAGTCGCGTTGAGTTGCGGCATGAAATTTTCGACGATACTGGAAACCAGTTTCACCAGATCGAAACGGGAAGGTCGGATAGACAACTTGCCCGTCCGGATACGGGATACGTCGAGCATGTCATCGATCAGACGTACCAACTTCTGTACCTGACGCTCGTCCCGCTCGACCATCTCCATCAGCTTTTCAGGCGTAAAAGCTGCCATGTTGTTCTTGCCCAGGTAGATCTTGCGCAGCTGGGCTTCAAGAATCAGGGTATTGAGCGGGGTCTTCAGCTCATGGGAAACGATAGACATGAAGTCGTCGCGCATCCGCACCGCATGCTGCAATTCAACTTGCGTCTGGCGCAGCTCGGCCAGCAGCACCTCCTGCTCCTGACGGCTACGCTCAAGCGCCTCAAGCTGACGCCGCATGCCCTTGCGGTGCCGGTACAGGTCCACGAATACGCTGACCTTACTCTTGACCGCATGGATGTCGAGCGGCTTGTAAAGAAAGTCTACAGCTCCGCTCTCATAGCCTTTGAAGGCATAGTTGCGGTCATGACCGGCAGCACTGACAAAGACGATTGGAATATGTTTGGTCTTCTCGGTACTTCGCATCATTTCGGCAAGCTCGAAGCCGTTCATGACCGGCATCTGCACGTCCAGAATGGCAAGCGCAAATTCGTGCACGAGCAATAGCTCAAGCGCAGCCTCGGCAGAACCTGCCTTGAATACAGAGAGGTCCTCGTGTTTCAACAACGCCTCAAGTGCCAAAAGATTCTCTGGAAGATCGTCAACGATGAGAATCTTTGCTGTATTCACTTCTTTAAGCATTGTTCTGTTCCAGCTCGACGAGCAATGTATTAATGTCTCTGACAGGCAAAACGAAATCAGGAGTAAACAACTTGAGAGCCGCTTCCGGCATCGTAGGCACGAAGGCTTCAGCCGGATCCTGAACAACGGTCAACCCACCGGCACGGTGGATCGCTCTCAAGCCTGCCGCGCCGTCCTCATTGGCTCCGGTCAGTAGAACACCACAAAGGTGCTCGCCAAATACGTCTGCAGCACTTTCGAACAATACGTCGATTGAAGGCCGCGAAAAGTGCACACGCTCTTCCCGGCTCAGGGAGAGCGTTTTGTCCTGTTCGATCAGCAGATGGTACCCAGGCGGCGCAAAGTACAGCGTGCCAGGGTGCAGCGGTTCCTTTTCATCTGCTTCCTTGACGTCTATCTCCAGACGCAGCCGGAAAATTTCCGCTAGTTTACTGTCCTTATCCTCGGGCATGTGTACTACCACGACGATAGGCAGGCGAAAAGTTTCGACCAAGCCGACCAATAGTACACTAAGTGCTTGTAGCCCACCCGCAGAAGCGCCTACAACAATTGCTTCAATTTGCCGCTGCGGCAACGAAAAGAGGGTATCCGGCCCTTGTTTCATGACGATTATAACCGCCTGAAAAGTCGTTCTTTTTTGACGACCGGTTCGAAATGACCCGCATAGGCAGAGAAATCGAGCGACTCCTTGCTGCCGAGTCCGAGAAAGCCCCGGTGGCACAGCGACTCATGAAACAAACCGAACGCGCGATTCTGCAAGCCCTTGTTGAAATAGATCAGGACATTTCGGCAAGAGATGAAGTGTGTCTCGGAAAACACCATGTCCGTAGCCAGGCTATGGTCGGCAAAGGTGACATTGGCCATCAGTGACTTATCAAACAGCGCCCCATCATAGGCGGCTGTGTAATAGTCGGAAAAGGAGCTCTTGCCGCCGGCCTGCTGATAGCTTTGTGTGTATTTACGCACCCGCTCCAGCGGAAAGACGCCCTGCCGGGCACGATCCAGCGATTGTGGATTGATATCGGTAGCGTAAATCAACGTACGGTCCAGCAGCCCCTCTTCCTTGAAGAGGATGGCCATGGAATAGACTTCTTCCCCCGTACTGCAACCGGCAATCCAGATCTTGAGCGATGGATAGGTCTTGAGCACGGGAACCACGTGCTCTCGAATGGCCAGATAATAGGTGGGGTCACGAAACATCTCGCTGACCGGAATCGTCAGAAACTGGAGCAGCTCGCTGAACAGCTGCGGATCATGCAGCACGCGAGCCTGCAGCTCTGAAATGGTTTCGCATTCAAACTTCGACAGCGCATGGAGCACTCGGCGCTTGAGCGAAGCGCCGGAATAGTCCCGAAAGTCGTAGCTGTATTTGAAATAGATACCCTCGATGAGCAAGCGCAGCTCAATATCCAGGGTACGGTCGGGACACATGGTTACAGCTTCTCCAGTGACGGCATCCATACCCTGATTAATGAGAACAGCCGGTTCAGATCGACAGGCTTGGCCAGATAGTCATTGGCACCGGCACGCAGACAACGCTCCTGGTCGTCCTTCATGGCCTTGGCAGTAATGGCAATAATGGGTAGTTTTTGCAGGTAAGGAATCTTGCGAATTTCCTGCATGGCCTGATAGCCGTCCATCATTGGCATCATGATATCCATGAGTATAAGGTCGATACCTTCGATCGTTTGTACCTTCTCCACCGCCTCAAGACCATTGCGAGCGATTTCGACGATTGCTCCCTTCTGCTCGAGCGCACTGGTCAGGGCGAAGATATTGCGTACGTCGTCATCTACCAACAGGAGCTTGCGACCTTCGAATGCCTTGTCGCGGCTACGGGCAGTCTTGAGCATTTTCTGACGCTCAGGCGGCATGTCAGCTTCGATCTTGTGCAGGAAGAGTGTGACTTCATCCAGCAGACGCTCGGGCGAACGGGCTCCCTTGATGATGATCGAGCGCGAGTACTTCATCAGGTTCGCTTCTTCGTCACGGGTCAGACTGCGCCCGGTATAGACAATGACCGGCGGGAAGGAGCAGATTTCCTCATTGGCCATGCGCTCAAGCAGCTCGTTGCCTTCCATATCGGGCAGCTTGAGGTCGATTACCATGCAGTCGTAGATATTGTTGCGCAGCAGCTCAAGCGCTTCCTGGCCAAGCTCTACTGCCGTGATTTCCACATCCGAATCACCGATGAGCTTGGTAATGCTGTCGCGCTGTAGCGCATCGTCTTCGACCAGGAGAATGCGCTTCATCTTCTGCGAAAACTTGGCTTCGAGTCGACTGAAGACGGTCTTGAGTTCATCACGGGTGGTGGGCTTCATGGCATAGCCAACGGCCCCCATATGCATGGCTGCCTCGACTCGATCCTCGACCGACACCACATGCACCGGAATATGCCGTGTATGGGGGTTTTCCTTGAGCCGCTCAAGCACGGTAAGGCCTGAATGGTCGGGCAGGCGCATGTCCAGCAGGATGGCATCCGGCGTGAACTCGGTTGCGACATCAAAACCTTCATCAGCCCCGTGCGCCACTAGGCAGCTGTACTTCAGCTCATGGGCCAGATCGTAAAGAATACGCGCGAATTGCGGCTCGTCTTCAATCACCAGTACCTTGCGATCCGGGAAGGGGAAGCTTTCACGGTCGTCTGGGAACGGTCTCGGGCGAGCCGGGTTTATTTCATCGGCCTTCTGTACTTGCGCCGATGACGGCGCGGCAGCGACCGGTGCAGCAACCGCGACTGGAGCTGGCGCCTCGCTGGCAGGACGCGGTGCGGGAGCTGCCTGAATACGGGAAGCAGGTGCGTCGGCAATGAGTGGCTGCTCATACTGCAGTGGTAGGCGCAAGGTGAAGGTACTGCCCTGCTGCGGAACGCTCTGTACTTCAATGGAGCCCCCCAGCAGCTTGGCCAGGTCGCGGGAAATGGAAAGTCCCAGACCGGTACCGCCGTAACGACGGGTCGTTGCGCCATCGGCCTGACGGAAGGCTTCAAAGATGACTTCCTGCTGATCTGGCGCAATCCCAATGCCCGAGTCGGTGACCGCGAACGCGACCTGGTTCTGGTCGAGCGTCACCTTGAGCGTAACGCCGCCTCGCTCGGTAAACTTGAATGCATTGGAAAGCAGGTTTTTGAGAATCTGTTCGATACGCTGCCGATCCGAGTACACAAAGCCAGGCAGATCGTCGGCAAGATCCACCGTGAAAGACAGCTCACGGCTATCGGCCACGGGATTGAACGAGTTTTTCAGGGTGTCGACAACACGCTTGACGGACACCTGCTCAGGCCTGATTTCCAGCATGCCTGCCTCGACCTTGGAAATGTCGAGGATATCGTTGATCAGGTTGAGCAGGTCATTGCCAGCAGAATAGATGGACTCTGCAAAGCGGACCTGCTCGGCAGTAAGGTTCGCATCCGTGTTATCGGCCAGCAGCTTGGCCAGGATAAGCGAGCTGTTGAGCGGTGTCCGTAGTTCATGGGACATGTTAGCCAGGAATTCCGACTTGTACTGGCTGGCACGCTCAAGCTCGCGGGCCCGCTCTTCCAGCTCAGTCTGCGCTGCATTGAGCAGGCTGTTGCGCTCGTCGAGCATGTCGCGCTGCTGTTGCAGCTCATGGGTCTGCTCGGAGAGCTGCTCGTTGGTCTGTTCGAGCTCCGCCTGCTGCTGCTCGAGGTGCGCCTGAGATTCCTTGAGCGCACGGGACTGCTCTTCGAGCTCTTCGTTGGCGGTGCGGAGTTCTTCCTGCTGTACCTGCAATTCTTCGTTGAGCTGCTGGGTTTCAGCCAATAGCTTTTGCAGGCGCTGACGGTATTTACCGGACTCGATGGAAGAACCAATCGCCGAGGAGACAAGCTTGAGCAACTCGGTATCCCGCGCTTCCAGACTGCGGGTAAAGCCGAGCTCCACCACACCATTGACCATACCATCACTTTCAATTGGTACGATGAGGGCCGCTGCAGCAGTAGTCTCACCAACAGCCGAGCTGACCTTCAGATAATCACGCGGCAGATCCTTTAGCTCAATGATGCGCGACTCCAGAGCCGCTTGTCCCACCAGGCTTTCACCCAGGGCCAGCGTGCGTCTCGTGGAAAGATTCTCTTCGCTCAACGCATATTCGGCTACGCGTTCCAGCTTGCGGTTATCGTCCTGGACGATATAGATCGCCCCCGCAGAAGCGCCCAGATAACGGGCCAGGAATTGCAGGATGCTTTGCCCTAGCAGAGGCAGTGTCTGCTGGCCAATCACCTGTTCGGAGAGCTGCATCTGTCCAGCACGGTACCAAGCCTGCCGTTGCATTTGCTCGGCATGATCGAGCTGCTGATCCAGCGCTGTGGTGTAGGTATTGGACAAGCGCGTCAGTTCACGGCGCCCCAGGAAGGCCAGCAGACCGCTCAGCAAGAGGCTAACACACAGAAATGACGCAACAATGATGATGGTGGCCTGACTGGCCGTTGAACTACGCTCGGCTAGTTGCTGCTGCTCCAATGCAATGAAATCATTGAAGTCGCGACGGATAGCATCAATCAAGTCTTTGCCTTCGCCGTCGCGTACGTGCTTCATGAAGTCGCCGTTCTGCTGATTCAACGCGATCATTCGTGTCGCATATTCGCGCCAGGAACGATGCAAGCTTTCAATGCGCTCAAGCCGACGTAGCTGGACTTCGTTATCTGACACCAGACTTTTCAGCTCATCCAACTGAGGCTGAAACGTAGCCTGTGCACGCTGGTAGGGCTCAAGAAAGGATTGATCATCACTTAGCAGATAACCCCGCATACCTGTTTCCAGATCTACCGCGAGCCTGAATACATTGTTACTGCTACTGATAACCCGATCGGTATGCTCGATCCACTGGTTTACGGAAAGAAGGTAATAAACGACAGCAACAAAGAACGCCGAAGTAAGAAAACCGATTCCTAATGGCAGAGTCAGGTTACGGCTCAGGATTCGACGAAAGCTTTGCTGATCGACAGGCGACTCACGATTCATGCGTTACTCAATATCAGTCATGAATGAAAAAGCGGCCACCTGCTGCAAGGCAGCCGCAGTACGGCAAGCATGCACGAAAAAACGGAAAGCGAAGCGGCACGCGTTCAATTAATTCAATCGCGAGCCGGATTACCCATTGACTGGACTAACGTCGAGCGATGATCCAGACAGCATGAATAATGCCTGGAATATAGCCCAAAAGGGTCAGCAGGATGTTCAACCAGAAAGCGCCTCCGAGACCAACCTGGAGGAAAACGCCTAGGGGCGGAAGGATGATGGCGCAGATGATTCTGATCAGGTCCATTTGCAAGCTCCTCGTAACAGGCCGTCGAAACAGCTATAGGACCTATTGCACGGGAGTCGGTTCCTTGAATGCCAGGCAGAAAAAACCCCGCCGTAGCGGGGCTTTGCAGACTATGGAGGATTTCCGTATCGGGCACCGTCCTGGTGCAGTCCTCTAACTCCCTGTTTTAACTGGAGCGCTTCCTGCGCTGAACTCGATAGCTGAATGATATTCCCTATAAATGTAGGGTTAATAGAGCCAAGTCATGCAATATCCTGTAAGTATTTACTTACATCAGAACTGTGCGGCCTCCAGCTCATACAGCACGCCGCTGCCTGCCCTTACCGAAGCCGTCAACGAATGAATGCGAGGCAGCAGTCGGGCAAAGTAGAACCGCGCCGTTGCGACCTTGCTACTGCGCAGCTCGGCATGATCGCTTTGCAATGCGGCTTCAGCCATGCGCGCCCACAGGTAGGCATAGGCGGTATAGCCCAACACATGCAGGTACTCTACCGATGCTGCACCTATCTCGTTCGGATTGGTTTTGGCCTCGTTCATGACCCACTCGGTCAGGGCATCCAGGTTATCCAGCGCTGCTCGCAGCGGTTCGGCAAACTCGGACGACTTGCCATTCAGTGTTTCGATATAGGCTCTGATCTCTTCCGAGAAAGGCCGATACAGGCTTCCCGCCGATCCTACGACCTTGCGCCCCATCAGATCCAGCGCCTGGATACCGTTGGTGCCTTCGTAGATCTGGGTAATACGAACGTCTCGTACCAGCTGCTCCTGCCCCCATTCACGAATGTACCCATGTCCACCAAAGATCTGCTGGCCATGCACGCAAATCTCGAGTCCCAGATCTGTCAGGAAAGCCTTGGCTACAGGAGTCAATAGCGCCACCATGCCTTCGGCACGTGAGCGCGCCTGAGCATCGTTGCTGAACTTGGCGATATCGAGCTGCATCGCAACATAGGTGGAAAATGCACGACCGCCCTCGTTCAAGGCCTTCATGGTCAACAGCATGCGACGTACGTCAGGATGAACGATGATAGGGTCAGCCGCCTTGTCGGGCGCAGAAGGGCCGGTTGCCGCGCGGCTTTGCAGGCGCTCACGGGCGTACTCAACGGCACTCTGATAGGAACGCTCCCCTGCTCCTAGTCCTTGAATACCTACACCCAAGCGTTCGTAATTCATCATGGTAAACATAGCAGCCAGCCCTTTATTGAGCTCACCGACCAGATAACCCTTGGCGCCATCAAAGTTCATCACGCAGGTACTGGAGCCGTGAATACCCATCTTGTGCTCGATGGAGCCGCACGCCAGGGTATTGCGCTCGCCAAGGCTGCCGTCCTCATTGACCAGGACCTTTGGAACGAGGAAAAGTGAAATGCCTCTGGAGCCGGCAGGTGCGTCCGGAAGCTTCGCAAGCACCAAGTGGATGATGTTTTCCGTCAGGTCATGCTCACCGGCTGTAATAAAGATCTTCGTACCGGTAATGGCATAACTGCCATCCGCCTGCGGTTCAGCACGAGTGCGGATGATGCCCAGGTCTGTGCCGGCATGGGGCTCGGTCAGGCACATAGAGCCTGCCCATACACCGGAATAGAGGTTGGGCAGATACCGCGCTTTCAGCTCTTCGCTGGCATGAGCATGGATGGCCAGGCAACCGCCTGCCGTGAGCATGGGGTACAGGCCAAAGGATAGATTGGCCGCATGGACCATTTCCTCGACCTGAGCAGAAATCACCTTGGGCATGCCCATACCACCGTACTCGGGGTCACCGCCTACGCCTACCCAACCGCCTTCGGCATAGACGGTATACGCCTCCCGGAAGCCTTTTGGCGTAATCACCTTGCCCCCATCCCAACGGCAGCCCTCTTCATCCCCATTGCGGTTGAGTGGAGACAGAGTGCGGGCAGCCACCTTGGCCGCTTCTTCCAGAATGGCGTCAGCCGTCTCGGTATCGACCCGTTCCGCCAGCTCAGGTAACTGCTGCCACGCCTCCTGCACTCTGAACACATCGTTGAGCAGGAAACGGATATCACGTAGGGGAGCTTGGTAGTCAGCCATGGGGCAATCCTCCAGCAGAGGCGCAGGGTATCCGGCGCTTTTTTGTGAGTATTCCCTGAGTGTAGCGAACACGCCAAAAGGGCCATAGGTTCATGATGCGACCAGACAGTCAGCTTCGGTCACCCACCCGATCCTTGCTTGAGCCAACGAAAAAGGGACGCTGTAGCGTCCCTTTTCAAGGTTCTTACAAGCCTGCCTTGGCTTTCAATCGCCACTCGTGAAGCAGCGGCTCGGTATAACCGTTGGGCTGTTCGCGTCCCTTTAGAACCAGGTCCCGGGCGGCCCGGAAGGCATAGGACGTTTCGAAGTTAGGCGCCATAGGACGATACAGGGAGTCACCTGCGTTTTGCTCATCCACGATACGGGCCATCCGCTGCAACGTTTCGATCACCTGTGCCTGATTGGTTACGCCGTGGCGCAACCAGTTGGCAATATGCTGGCTGGAGATACGCAGTGTGGCGCGGTCTTCCATCAGGCCGACGTTATGGATATCCGGCACCTTGGAGCAGCCGACACCCTGGTCTACCCAGCGCACGACATAACCCAGAATGCCTTGGGCGTTGTTGTCCAGCTCCTGCTGAATCTCTTCGGCAGACCAGTTGGCAGACTCGACAACTGGAATGGTCAGCAAATCGTTCAGAATGCTGTCACGGGCGGCGTTGACATCGACCTGCTCCAGTTCTTGCTGGATCGCCTGCACATCGACCTGATGGTAGTGCAGCGCATGCAGGGTCGCAGCCGTAGGCGATGGCACCCAGGCGGTATTGGCGCCAGCTTTAGGATGACCAATCTTTTGCTCCAGCATGGCGGCCATGAGGTCAGGCATGGCCCACATGCCCTTACCGATTTGGGCGCGGCCACGCAGCCCGCAGGACAAACCAACCAGGACGTTGTTGCGCTCGTAGGCGGCGATCCACTTGCTTCCTTTCATGTCGCCCTTGCGCAGCATCGCACCCGCTTCCATGCTGGTGTGCATCTCGTCGCCGGTGCGATCCAGGAAACCGGTATTGATAAAGGCCACGCGGGAAGCCGCCTCGGCAATACAGGCCTTGAGGTTGACGCTGGTACGGCGCTCCTCATCCATGATACCCATCTTGATCGTGTTGGCAGGCAGTCCCAGCATGGACTCGACCCGTCCAAACAATTCAGCCGCAAAAGCCACTTCCTTCGGTCCGTGCATCTTTGGCTTCACGATATAAATGGAGCCGGTACGGGAGTTGCCACGGCGTGCCAGATCATGCAGGGCGATGGTTACGGTCATCACGGCATCCATGATGCCTTCAGGAATCTCCTGACCATCGGCATACAGAATGGCCGGGTTGGTCATCAGGTGGCCGACGTTACGTACGAACAGAAGCGAGCGGCCATGCAGCGACAGGCTCTCACCGTTGGCCGCCGTATACTCACGGTCCGGGTTGAGCGTACGCGTGAAGCGCTTGTCACCCTTGGTCACCTCTTCGGCCAGATCACCTTTCATCAGGCCCAGCCAGTTACGGTAAGCCAGGACCTTGTCCTGTGCATCCACAGCAGTAATCGAGTCCTCCAGATCCATGATGGTGCTGACGGCCGATTCCATCAGGATGTCCTTCACACCAGCACAGTCGGTTTGGCCGATCTGGGAGTGACGATCGATCTGGATTTCAAAGTGCAGGCCGTTGTGCTTGAGCAAAATGGCCGATGGTTCGGATGCATCGCCCTGATAGCCGATAAAGGCTGACGGATCGGCCAACTCGCAGGCCCCATTCTTCATGTCTACCACGAGACGGCCGCCGTCGACCCGGTAGCGCGTTGCCTCTTTATGGGAGCCTTTGGCCAACGGAACGGTTCGGTCCAGGAAGTCGCGGGCGTACGCGATAACCTTGGCTCCGCGAGCGGGGTTGTAGCCCTTGGCCTTCTCGGCGCCGTCGCCCTCTGGAATGGCATCGGTGCCGTAGAGTGCATCGTAAAGCGAGCCCCAGCGCGCATTCGCAGCGTTTAGGGCATAACGCGCATTGAGCACCGGTACAACCAGCTGCGGACCAGCCTGCTGCGCGATTTCAGTATCGACATTGGCTGTGGTCGCCTGGACCTTCTCCGGCTGCGGCAGCAGGTAGCCAATGGACTCCAGAAAGCGGCGATAGGTCGCCATGTCCTTGATCGGGCCGGGATTGGTACGATGCCAGTCATCCAGCTTTGCCTGGATCTGATCACGCTCGGCCAGCAGTGCCTGGTTACGCGGTGCCAGGTCATGCAGCAGAGCATCGAAGCCCTGCCAGAAAGCAGCGCTATCGATTCCCGTACCGGGCAACACTTGCTCCTCGACAAAGCGATGCAAGGAGGTGGCTACCTGTAAGCGATGGCAAGAAGTGCGTTGAGTCATGTCGTAATCCCTGTGTTCTTCTTATCGGTTCAACCCAAAACAGCCGCAGCACCCGCTTTGGCCACCTGTGCATCCTGATCGGCTTTGACGCCTGAAACGCCTACCGCGCCGACGACCTGTCCCTCGACCATGACCGGTACACCACCCTCCAGCATGCCAGCCAACACCGGCGCGGACAGAAAAGCGGTGCGTCCGCCATTGATCATGTCTTCAAACCCTTTAGACTCACGGCGCCCCAGGGCTGCGGTCCGGGCTTTTTCCGTAGAGATGTAGCCGCTGGTTGGCGCGGCATTGTCAAGCCTGAGCAGCGCCAGCGGATGTCCGCCATCGTCCACTACCGCAATGGAGACGGCCCACTGGTTGCGCTCGGCCTCGGCGCGTGCGGCCTCCAGGATGCGATTCACTTCAGTGACGGTCAGGACGGCTTTGCTTTGCATGCAGATTCTCCACGTGAGGATGGTAGGGTTCGGAATTCAGAGCGGCATCGACAATCTCGATCCAATGTCGGACCGGTGTACGACTAACACCGCCCAGATGGGTCTGGCAACCGATATTGGCGGTAACGATCAGATCGGGCTGCCCACTCTCGAGCGCGGCGAGCTTGTTGTCTCGCAACTGACGAGACAGCTCCGGCTGAGTGAGCGAATAGGTGCCGGCAGAGCCGCAGCACAGATGGGCGTCTGGCACCGTCGCCAGCGTATAGCCCAGACGCTGCAAGACCTCCTCTACAGCGCCGCCCAGCTTCTGGGCATGTTGCAGGGTACAGGGGCAATGAAAGGCCAACCGGTGATCCGCACTCACCACCAGCCGCTCCAACGGCTCGGCACGAACCACCTCGACGATATCCTTTGCCAGCTCGGATACCCGGCGGGCCTTGGCTGCATAGGCGGGATCATCCTTCAGCAGATGACCGTAATCCTTGACGAATGCGCCGCAACCGCTGGCCGTCTGCACGATTGCCTCTGCGCCTGCTTCCACGGCAGGCCACCAGGCATCGATATTGCAGCGGGCACGGTCAAGGCCGTCATGCTGGGCATTAAGATGAAACTCAACGGCGCCGCAGCATCCTGCTCGCGGCGCATCGACCACGCTAATCCCCAAGCGATCCAGCACCCGCGCCGTTGCAGCGTTGGTGTTGGGCGATAATCCTGGTTGAACACAGCCCTCCAGCATCAACACGTGTCGCTCATGACGTACCGCCGGACGCTCTCCCGCGGGAAGCGGATCGGCAGGAAGCTTGCTCTTTAGCGCATCCGGTAAGAGTGGGCGCAGTGTTTGCCCTACACCCGCCAGCGTCTTGAATAACGCAGGACGCGGTAGCACTGCGCGCAAGCCGGCCCGCAGGAGGCGCTCACTCATGGGGCGAGGCACGCGGCGCTCCAGCTCGGCACGACCGATATCCAGCAGATTGTGGTAAGTCACGCCGGACGGACAGGTCGTCTCACAGTTGCGACAGGTCAGGCAGCGGTCCAGGTGCAGTTGTGTTTTCGTTGTTACGGGTCCGCCTTCCAGCATCTGCTTGATCAGGTAGATACGCCCGCGAGGGCCATCCAGCTCATCGCCCAACAGTTGATAGGTCGGGCAGGTCGCGTTGCAGAAGCCGCAGTGTACGCAGCTACGCAGTACGCGTTCGGCCTCCGCTGCCTGCGGTAGGCGACGTGCTTCTTCACTTAGTATTGTTTGCATTACAGCTCCGCATACAGTCGACCAGGATTGAACAGCCCATGCGGGTCCATTTGCTGCTTGAGCTGACGCTGATATTTGAGAAGCGCAGGTGCCAGTGAGTGGAATGGCTCGCGCGTGATATCAGGCGTGAAACAGGTGGCATGCCCCCCGACCTGCTCGACAAGAGGCCTGAGCGTGGCGGCATCCATATCGCTTTTCAGCCACCGCTGGGCACCGCCCCAATCCATCAGGACCGAGCCGGGCAGCTCCAATACAGGGCTGTGATTGGGTAGCGACAGGCGCCACAGTGGACGTGGATCAGCGAAAAATTCCAGTCGGTGCTCGCGCAGATCCGTCCAGTACGCAACGGACAGGTCTTCACCTCCAATGCGATCCCGAGCGGCCGCGACAGAACCCTCACCGCCCTCCAGACGAATATGTAATGCGCGGCCATCATGGCAGGCCCCTGCCAGCGGAATGGCCTGGCGCTCCCACTCGGCCAGCTTGCTCAGCGCGCGCGGGGCGTCCAGCTCCAACCTTAGACGGGTACACGTCCGCGGCTTGGGCAGAACCTTGAGAGACACCTCGGTGATCAGTCCCAGACAACCAAAGCTCCCAGCTAGCAGACGAGACAGGTCATAGCCCGCCACGTTCTTCATGACTTCACCGCCAAAGCGCAGGTGCTTGCCCTCGCCTGTGATGACCCGGCTCCCCAGGACGAAATCCCGCACCGAGCCTACCCAGGGCCGACGCGGACCGGAAAAGCCCGTCGCAATCATGCCGCCTACCGTCGCGCCCGGGCCGAAATGCGGCGGCTCGCAGGGCAGCATCTGGTCGTTAGCTTCCAATGCAGCCTCCAACTCAGCCAGTGGAGTGCCTGTCCGTACCGTCACTACAAGCTCAGTGGGATCATAGGTGACGATGCCTCGGTGGGCGCGCACATCGATTTCCATACCATCTACCGGTCGGCCCAGGTGACGCTTGCTGTCGCCGCCCCGGATGCGTAGCGGCTGACGTTGCTCAATAGCCTGGAGCACTTCGTCCTGAAGCGCCTGAGAAGCATCATGGGAAGCAGTCATGGCGTCCATCAAAAGCGCTCCAGTTCAGGAAAAGGCAGCTTGCCGTGATGTACATGCATGCCGCCAAACTCAGCGCAGCGGTGCAGCGTCGGCACGTTCTTGCCCGGGTTGAGCAATCCCTTCTCATCAAAGGCTTTCTTGACGGCGTGAAATAACGTCAATTCATCAGGCTTGAACTGCGTACACATGGAGTTGATCTTTTCTCGCCCTACGCCGTGCTCACCGGTGATGCTGCCACCTACCTCCACACACAGATCGAGGATCTTGCCGCCCAGCTCTTCTGCGCGCTCAAGTTCGCCCGGCTGATTGGCATCAAACAGGATCAGCGGATGCATGTTGCCGTCCCCGGCATGGAAGACATTGGCAACCCGCAGGCCGTAGTGCTCGGACAGATCCGCAATTCCCTTGAGAACGCCCGGCAATGCACGGCGGGGAATGGTGCCGTCCATGCAGTAGTAATCGGGAGAAATCCGGCCTACTGCCGGGAATGCGTTTTTGCGGCCTGCCCAGAATTTCTGCCGCTCGGCCTCGTCCCGGGCTAGCCGAATCTCGGTGGCTCCGGCCCGAGCCAGGACATCACGAACGCAATCGCAGTCAGCATGAACGTCAGACTCCACCCCATCCAGCTCACACAGGAGGATAGCCTCGGCGTCCACCGGATAGCCTGCATGGATGAAATCTTCCGCCGCTCGAATAGAGAGGTTATCCATCATTTCCAGACCGCCAGGAATGATGCCTGCAGCGATAATATCGCCGACTGCTCGACCGGCTTTTTCAATATTGTCGAAGCTGGCCATCAACACCTTGGCCGTTTGTGGCTTGGGCAGAAGCTTGACGGTTACCTCCACCACCACGCCTAGAAGCCCTTCCGAACCCGTGAACAAAGCCAGCAGATCAAATCCGGGCGTGTCGAGCGCCTCACTACCCAGGGTCAGACGTTCTCCCTCAATGGTCACAATGTCGACCTTCAGGATGTTGTGAACCGTAAGACCATACTTCAGGCAGTGCACGCCCCCTGCGTTCTCAGCCACATTGCCGCCAATGGAACAGGCGATCTGGGAGGACGGGTCCGGGGCGTAATACAGCCCGTAAGGATTGGCTGCCTGGGAAATCGCCAGGTTGCGCACGCCGGGCTGAACCCGTGCACGGCGCGCATCCGGGTCAACTTCAAGGATCCGATTGAATTTCGCCATGACCAGCAGCACGCCCTGCTCCAGCGGCAGAGCACCACCGGAAAGCCCCGTCCCTGCTCCCCGCGCAACGACCGGGACGTTATGCTCATGGCAGAGCCGCATTAAGGTCTGCACCTGCTCGACAGTACTGGGCAGCACAACAGCCATGGGCGTGGTGCGATATGCCGAAAGGCCGTCGCACTCATAGGGCTTCAGGTCTTCTCGCTCATGAAGGACCTGAACGCCAGGAAGCGCCGCTTCCAACGCTTTAATCAGGCTGGCTTTGTCAACCTTAGGCAGTACACCATCGACGCGTTCGTCATACAGGATATTCATTGCAAGAATACCGATCTTGTTGTTTTTGTGCCGGAGGGCCTGGGCCTTTCAAGGCTACGTGCTTTTCTTTTACTCCCCGTTTGCCAAGACGTCTATGCCACTAAAAGCTGGTCAGACCAGTTTTTTAATACTCAGCCTTAGCCGAAAGTCTTAGCCCCACAGGCGCCATGCACCTTGACGAAAGACCATGCACTCATGCCCACTAAGCCTTTACCAACTGGTCAGACCAGAGCCATGAGCACTCTTGAAGTCACCAAGCGAAGACAGGTTGCCGATGCTGTAAGCGAGCAAATCGAACGGTTGATCGTCGATGGCGTATTAAAGGTCGGGCAAGCCCTGCCCTCCGAGCGTCGCCTGTGCGACAAGCTGGGGGTTTCGCGGGCGGCCCTGCGTGAAGGACTCGGTGTGCTGAGAGCAAGGGGCATCATTGAAACCAGCCAGGGCCGCGGCTCCTTTGTAGCTCGCCTCAGCGCCTCGAATGACACCAGCCCACTGCTGCACCTGTTTGGCAGTCAACCCCGTACGCTCTTCGATCTGCTCGAAGTGCGCGCCCTGCTCGAAGGAGAAGCCGCCCGGCTGGCAGCCTTGCGCGGTACAGAGGCGGACTTTGTGTTGATTGGCCGACGTTATCAGGCGCTGTGCGAGGCTTGTGAAAACCCGGAAGCGTTGGACGCAGATACCCATGCCCGACTGGACCATGCGTTTCATCTCGCCATCAGCGAGGCGTCACACAATCCCGTCCTGGTGCATACCCTCCAGTCGTTGAATGATCTGCTGCTCGGATCGGTGTTTGCCTGTATCGCCAACCTCTATCACCGCCCGCCGCAACGCAGGCAGATCGACCGCCAGCACACCCGCCTCTATCAGACTGTTACCCAGCGTTTGCCCGATCAGGCCCGCCGCGCGGCGCTCGACCATATCCACAGTATTCGTGACAATCTGCGGGAGATCGAACAGGAAGAGCAGCGTCTGGTTCGCGCAACAATGCGGCTGGAGGGATGGGTCTAACCATTCGGGCAGGTTTATTGCCCTATAGCCATTATTGCGACACAGTTCACGGTAATGTATGGTCTAGTTCGGCACTCTCCGCGCCCTGTTCTTCAAGGAAAGAAGGCTCAGCAGGATGCTGGACGCAAATGAAAGCCATATCACCCTTTCGCTCGAAGGCCTGTCGACAGACCTGCAGGTCCTGAGCTTTGAAGGCCACGAAGCCCTCAATCTGACGTATCGTTTCGATATCGAGCTTGTCAGCGAACGGCCTGATCTCGATCTGGAAAGCCTGCTGCACAAGCCGGCCTACCTTGCTTTTGGCCCTAGCGGCTGCGGTGTTCACGGGCTGGTCTACCGCGCCGCTCAAGGCGACTCGGGCAAGCGCCTGACGCGCTACCGTGTCAGCCTTGTGCCTCAACTGGCCTACCTGGCGCACCGCGTCAATCAGCGTATCTTTCAGCAGCTTACCGTCCCCAAGATCATCGAAGCGATCCTCAAGGAACACGGCTTGTTTGAAGGAGCCTACCGCTTCCAGCTCGGCAAGACAGTCTATCCACCGAGGGGCTACTGTGTTCAATACGATGAGAGCGACCTACATTTCATCCAGCGTCTCTGTGAAGAAGAAGGCCTGAGCTACCACTTTCAACACAGCGGCAGTGGGCATGTACTTGTATTTGGAGATGATCAGACTGTCTTCCCCAAGCTCTCATCTGTGCCTTATCAGCAAGACTCTGGCTTAGCGGCTCAGCATGAAGTCGTTCGCCGTTTCGGTGTACGGTTGGCGACGCGAACCAGTCGGGTTACACGCCGCGATTACAACTTCGGGAAGCCACGCCTGTTGATGGAGGCAGCCTACCAGGGTCCGTCCTCCCCTGATCTGGAGGACTATGACTATCCGGGCCGCTTTACCGATCGTACCCGGGGCAAACACCTTGCCCAACGCGCATTGGAGCGCCATCAGGCTGATTCACAACTCGCAGAGGGACAAAGCGACGCGGGTCTGGTCAGTGGGCACTTTCTACCGTTGACCAGCCACCCCCGCACGTCCTGGAATGCGCTCTGGCTTATCCAGGAAGTCTTCCATGAAGGTCGCCAACCTCAGGTGTTGGAAGAGTCCGTCACCAGTGACGTCTCTAAAGAGGATGGTTTCACCCAGGGCTACCGCAACCGCTTTACCGCTACCCCATGGGACGTCCCCTACCGCCCGGCTCTTGAGCATCCCAAGCCCGCTGTTTTGGGAAGTCAGACGGCCGTCGTGACAGGTCCCCAAGGCGAAGAAATCCATTGCGATGAATACGGTCGCGTAAAGGTCCAGTTTCATTGGGACCGCGAAGGCCAAGCCAACGAGCAGACCAGCTGCTGGCTTCGTGTAGCCAGTAATTGGGCCGGTGACCGCTACGGTGGCATCGCCATTCCCCGTATTGGGATGGAAGTGCTGGTGACGTTTCTTGAGGCTGACCCTGATCAGCCCCTGATCACCGGCTGCCTGTATCACAAGGAAAACGTCGTCCCATACGACCTGCCCGCTAACAAGACGCGCACCGTCTTCAAAACACTCAGCACACCGGGCGGTGGTGGGTATAACGAACTGCGCATCGAAGACAAGAAAGGTCAGGAACAGATTTATATCCACGCCCAGCGGGACTGGGACGAGAACATCGAGCACGACCAGAAAATCCGTGTCGGTCACGAGCGCCATGACCGTATCGAGGCAAACAGCTACACGGAATTCAAAGCCGAAGAGCACCACACCACAGACCTGGACCGTAAAACCGAAATCAAGACCAACGACCACCTCACGGTGGGCCAGAATCAGCACATCAAGCTGGGTAACGGGCAATACATCGAGACCGGTAATGAGATCCACCTGTATGCCGGAAGTAAGGTCGTTATCGAAGCCGGGCTTGAACTGACCGCCAAGGCAGGCGGCGCCTTTATAAAGCTGGATCCTAGTGGCGTTACGTTGATGGGGGCAGCGGTAAACATCAACTCAGGAGGGGCACCAGGCAAGGGAAGTGGCATTAGAGTTGAGCTGCCTCATGTTCCCGGCGCGGTCGATGCTGACCGAGCCGGCTCCCCTCTACAATCCATAAACGCCGAAAAGAATTGGCTTGAGCTGAATCTGCACTATGACAACCTAGAGCCCGTTCCACATGCACCTTACAAGGTCATATTCTGCGATGGATCGAGCCGGGAAGGCATCCTTGATGACAAAGGCTTTGCCCGGCTCGAGGACGTCCCCTCTGGCGCAGCTAAGGTTTATTATGGAGAAGACCCACGTCCGTTGTCTCTTGAGCCGATTAAAAGACTCTTAGTAACTGATCAGGACATACACCAAGATCTTGTGACGCTTGGCCTAGACCCAGACCGTATAGATTTAGATGAGTTAATAAGGCACGCAGCAGGAAGGATCCTCTGACATGACAAATATCTCTACAGGACAGCGAGCGAGAGAAAATCACTCGGTTGCCTATCAAGATGCCCTCGTTGAGCTCGGAAAAGGAATTGCGCTTGGCTTAGTACCTATTCTAGGTCAGGCAATAGATACCTATGACACCGTTGAGTCCGCCATACGGATTTATACATCTAAAAATGACGCAGAGAAAGAAGAGGCGCAATTCGATCTTCTCCTTTCATTTATCGGCTGGATTCCTGGCCCAGGTGATGGCGTCAAGAAAAGTCTTCGGATTGTAAATAAAGATCCCAACCGCTATGCACCCGTCCTGTTCGATTTGCTTCGTTTCGTCTTGCAAGAATGTGGCGTCAAAAGCAGCCCAGAAGCATTACTCGCACAAATCTTCGATGCCGGAGCGCTTAACGGACAGATTGATGAAATTATTGAAGGGGTACGGCATTCATCGACTTTTGATGCCCTTCCAAGAGTCGTACGTAACGGGGTGTTAGATGTCTTGGTCGTCGCTCGGGATAACCTGCCGGCACTGGTAGGGCTCGTTGAAAAGCGGCTTCTAAAGTGGAAGCGCCTACAGCGTAACAATTCCGGGGCAGAGTCCAGCACTAGCCGTCCGGCTACTCAACCAAAACCAGCAGCTAGAGATGCTCAAGTCGCCAAAGAGGGCAGAGACAGCCCAGCGGGAACGCATAGCAATGGCGTTGACCGTTCGACGATTGGAACACGGTCCCTAGCTGATCTTTCAAACGACCTGCTGGGTGTCAGCGGCGAGCACATTGCTGATTACATCTGCGCTAATGAGCTAGGATGGGGCCATGACTGGGATGGTCATGACAAGGGCTGTGACGGCGTCTGGCTGGAAGGCACACCCAGTGGCTCAAAACTTGGCAAGCTATCATCCGGGGGTAGCCCCAAAGCCAAGCACATCTTATACAAGCTGACCGATCCGCCGAACGGGACAGGAATCGATGCCGTATGGCGTGCTGACCCACTGACCAATAACGGGAAGCGGTTTGCCATTGTCGAGGCCAAAGCGAGCAGAGAAGAAGACGGTCCCAAATTTCTCCGCAAACCAGGTAATACACGTAAGCCAAGCATAACCAGTACATTGGGCGCGTCGGGAATACCAGAAAAAGCTAAGGATGCTACTGATCCAAGCGAGCTACTTGAGCCTATCGAAAACGAGTCGGCAGGACTAGGATACCAACGTAACGCCAAAGCTAGCGGGCGTAAGCGGAGTCGTCCGCGAAACTCTTCAACTTCACAAGAAGCTAAATCGCCCACAGCCAAAAAAGTAGAAATACTTGTGCAAATGAGTCATGAGTGGATTTACAAAAACTTATCTACATCGAGCCTTATTTCCTTTAGGGCTGAAATAATAAGCTCATATAGCCGCCATCTTTTCTTTAGCCCACTTTATCATCCAAGCGGGTCACCCATGGAGCATGCGGTAGCGGCCCTTAAAGATAGTGATGAATCCAAACACCGATTGCATAAGGCATTTCATTTCAAAGAAGACGAAATAAAGATAGCCGTTAATAAAAGAAAACGTAAGCTATCTCAAAAACATGGAAATCAAAACAGCTTGAGGCTTGAGGCCTAACAGTGAAAATCAGACAAAGCTTTTTAACTGAAACCTATTATAGCCACATGCATGAGTTCTTAACGGCGGACACTAGCAAGCTTGAAAAAGCCGAGCTCACTGCTGACTCAATTGAGCAGGCCGATTCACTCAGGGCCATGCTTATGGCTGACAATGAATTTTTTTCATGGGTATTAAGCTATACGGCTGGCAAAAGACTGTCGGATCTTTCAAGTCAGTTTGAATCAGTAGTTCTTGCCTACGAACGCTACCAAAAAGCACAGGGGTTATTTCAGAGAGACTCCTTAATATCTCCACTAGGCTTGGAAAATTTAGAAGATTATGAGCGCAGCCTCCAGCTTATAAGCATCGCAATATTGATAGGTCGATTAGATTTATTTGAAAGGCTTGTCAATATTATAGATCCTAGTTATAGATCAGAAGATGCTCTATATGAAGAGATAGTTGGAAAGATCCAGCCTGGCCGAGCTAATTTGGAAGAATGGTATCATGATCAACCCTATCGAACCTTACTTGATGCTATTGATGCTGAAGATAAACAGTCAGCAGCAAATCTGCTCAGTCAGTACTGTAAAATTTGGTACCCCGCCTTCAAAAGCTGCCCTTGGCATAACAGCCATCTTAGTATGACCTCAACCGAAGGTACTTACTTCGGTTACTGGGCTTTCGAAGCCGGCGCTGTAACCTATCTTTATGGCATAGATGACAGTCAAATCAATCATATGGTGTATCCCAAAGACCTAGTCGCTTATGCTAGAAATAAAAAGGAGCAGGATGGATCACAACTTAAAGTTTACGCGGGAGAGCCTTGCCCTCGATCAGGTTATTGGTTTTGTAGTGCCAAGCAAAACTCACTGCAGTACTTTAAGCAAGGCGTGATCATGCCCACTTTCCCAGAGTCCAAGTGGGGAGCAACGATTTGGTATTGGTCACGAGACAGCTAACTTCTCCGTTCTAGCGGATCTTTAAACGACTTGCTAGGTGTCAGTGGCGAGCACATCGATCCCCCGACCAGGACAGGAATCGATGCCGTATGGCGTGCTGACCCACTGACCAACAACGGAAAGCGGTTTGCCATTGTCGAGGCCAAAGCGAGCAGAGAAGAAGACGGTCCCAAATTCCTCCGCAAACCAGGCAATACACGTAAGCCAAGCATAACCAGTACATTGGGCAAATCTGGTGCAGATAAAACGCTAATCGATGTTAATGATCTAAGTGAGTTGCTTGAGCCTATTGAGCAAGACGCAATATCTACTTCCAGCAGCTCTAAAGGCGGATCAGGGAAAAAGGTGAAAAGCATTCATCTATAGAGCCGCAGCGCTCATTTCCAAAGGCGGCTAAACCTTCAACTACTATCTACGGCCAGATGAGTACTCACTGGATTGCTCGTAACTTGCTTCGAGCAGTTGGCCCTTTAGCTTCTCAGGTCCGCTCCTCATACAGCCGTCATCTTTTCTATAGCCCACTTTACCACTCGAGCGGTTCACCAATGCGTCATGCTGAGTCTGCTGCCAAAAATGATGCCCCCGAGAGCCACATGGAGCACTCCGCCTTTCATTATCGAGAAGATGAGGTGCGGACCGCAGTAAACAAACGCAAACGTGCCCTGACTAAAAGATACGGAAAACAACCAAGCCTTATGGAGGAGTCAAAAATGCAAGCTCGGCAACGTTTCTTGACCGCCGCATACTATCAAAATATGCGAAATTATTTTTTAGGAGATATCGAACTCTTAAAAGTCACCAAGCCGCAAGCGGATACGCCTGAAGAAGCCGAGTCAGTTGCAACTATGCTAATAGCTCAAAATGAGCTGATGGCCTGGATTCTTGATTATACAGCTGGACAGCCAATACGGCAGATCGAAGACTCTTTCGAAAAAGTAATTTCTGCCTACGAGAACTATCAACTAGCTCTCGGGCGTTATGAAAATGAACTTAAGATGTCGCCTCTAGGTCTTGACCAACTTGAAGATTATGAAGACTGTCTCCAACTGATCGGAATAGCTATATTATTTAATCGCAAGGATCTCTTAGAACGTATTACTAAAATTGTTGATCCAGGATATGCAACTGAAGATACGCTTTATGAAGAGCTTGTAGGAGGCTTACTACCTAATCGTGCAGAAATTGATGAATGGTACCATGATAAGCCTTATACCACCTTAATATATGCAATGTATGCCGAAACTAAAGATGAGGCTTCAAAACTTCTGAATCAGTATTGTAAAGAATGGTATCCAGCATTCAAACATACAACGTGGCATGATACCCATCTTAGTATGACCTCAACCGAAGGTGCATATTTTGGTTACTGGTCTTTCGAGGCCGGTGCCGTGGCCTATCTTTATGACATAGATGACAGCCAAATCAGTCACATGGTGTATCCCAAAGATTTGGTCGCTTATGCTCGCAACCAAAAATTAGCTCAATGAACCATAATTCAAGGCTTATGCAGGAGAAACCTTCTTCTGACCAGACTCTTGATCTTTAATACTAGGCAAACTCATTACAAGGTTTCTGCCTAATTATTAAAGGATCAAACAGAGGCAACGACCTGATAAATTACTCGAAGAAAAAGCGCTGCAGCTAAAGCAGGACCGTATGAAGGCACATCTGGCGACAAATACAGACCCCCATCTAAGATGTCCAAGAAGTATGTAGACATACACGGTGTACCTTATGACTCTTGGAAATAAATTTTTTGAACACACAAATGAAATTAAGTTGTTTAAATTAAAGATGCCCACTCATTTAGGTGGGCATCGTTATTAGCACTCCATATAAACCACTTGCGTATGGGTATATTCATACAACCCATGCTTTCCATCCGCCCCTCCAACCCCTGACTTGCGTACACCCGCATGGAAGCCTTGCATGGCTTCAAAGTTTTCGCGGTTGATATAGGTTTCGCCAAAATCAATTTCGCGGCAGGCTTGCATGGCTTTGCTCAGGCTGCGGGTATAGACGGATGAGGTGAGGCCGTATTCGGAGTTGTTTGCCAAGGCGATTGCCTCGTCCAGGCTGTCGACGATCTGGATTGGTAGGACGGGACCAAAGATCTCCTCACGCATGATGGTCATGTCTTCACGGCAGCCAGCCAGTACGGTGGGTTCGTAGTGGAAGCCTTGGGGAATATCTGCGACCTTGCCACCAGAGATGACTGTAGCGCCCTGACTGACTGCCGTACGCACACGTTCTGCAACTTTATCGAGTCCGGCCTGGTTGATCAGCGGGCCCATTTCTACCGAGGGGTCGGCAAGCGGATCTCCGTAGCGCGTTTCACTCATGGCAGCACTGACACGTGAGATGAATTCATCGGCTACGCCACGCTCGACGTATACGCGCTCGGCACAGTTACAGACCTGTCCGGTATTGATGATGCGTGAGCCGCGGATGGCGCGGACGGCGAGATCTAAATCAGCGTCGGCCAGCACGATAGCCGGTGCCTTGCCGCCGAGCTCAAGGTTGAGCTTGGTGAGGTTGGGTGCAGCCGACGCCATGATGCGCGCACCGGTAGCAACACTGCCGGTAAAGCTGATCATGTCGACACCGGCATGGGTGCTGAGCGTCCCGCCTACCTCCCCCGCTCCACTGACAACGTTGAACACGCCAGGAGGTAAGTCCGTTTCGGCGACCAGTTTGGCAAATTCGAAGCAGTTGATCGGCGTCTCTTCGCTGGGTTTGATAACGATGGTGTTGCCCGTTACCAAAGCTGGAGCCAGCTTACGGGCAATGAGGAAGAACGGGAAATTCCAGGGCAGGATGCCTGCGACTACCCCCAGGGGCTTACGGAACAGAAAGATGTTTTCGTTAGGCCGGTCGCTGGTGATGATTTCGCCTTCGATGCGGCGCGCCCACTCTGCCATGTAGTCGATGTAATCAGCTGTGAAGTTGACTTCGACTTCAGCCAGACCACTGACCTTGCCTTGCTCTTCGGTAATGATGCGCGCCAGTCGAGGCGCATGCTCACGGATCTTGGCGGAGATTTTGCGCAAGTACCCAGCGCGCTCTATAGCGGGCTTTTTTGCCCAGGCTTTCTGGGCGGCACGTGCAGCCTCGATGGCGCGGTTTACGTCATTGCCATTAGAGGCAGGCACGTCGGTCAAGCGTGCGCCAGTGGCGGGATTGAAAACCCCTAAATGTTCGCTGCTAGCCTGAAAGGCACCGTTGATGAAGTTCTGATACGGTTGGGTCATGGCCGAGTCCTCTTGTTTTAATAGGTTCGCGAAGGCGCGCTGACGGCCGGGCCTTCCTTGTAACGACGCAGGTTATCGAGGGCCGCCTGACGCATCAGGCTGATATCAATGCCCACGGCAATGAACTGGCAGCCCCAGCTCTGGTAGCGGCGAGCGTCATCCTCTTGAGGGGCAAGAATGCCGCTGACTTTGCCCGCGGCGCGGGTGGCATCGATGGCGTGCCGAATCTTGGCCTGCACGTCGGGATGACCTGGGTTACCGGGATAGCCCAACCCCGAGGACAGGTCAGCTGGACCGACAAAGACCGCGTCGACGCCCTCTACCGCAGCAATCGCTTCGACGTTCTCGACCCCTTTGGCCGACTCAACCTGTACGATCAGGCAGAGCTCCTCATGGGCAGTAGCCAGGTAATCCGGCACACCATCCCAACGGGTTGCACGGGCCAACCCACCGCCAACCCCACGAATACCATGGGGTGGATAGCGCATGGCCCGGACCAGCTCACGCGCCTGCTCGGCTGTTTCCACCATAGGCACCATCAGGGTCTGGACGCCGATATCGAGTAGCTGCTTGATCAGCACGCTGTCACCGGTTACGGCCCGTACCACGGGCTGAGTGGCATAGGGTGCGACGGCCTGGAGCTGCGCCAGAATCGTGGGCACGGTATTAGGTGCGTGCTCACCGTCAATGAGCATCCAGTCGTAGCCAAGGCTGGCAATGATTTCCGCCGCGTAGCCTGTAGCAAAGCCGGCCCAGATGCCGTAAGTAGTCTGGTCCTGCTTGAGCGCTGCCTTGAAGGCGTTATGTGGCATCTGCATAAGAAGTCCTGTTGTGTTGAACGTTAAGGTATCAGTGAGAAGCCAGATGGCCTCCTTTTTCAGGAAGCTTGACGACAAAGAAGTAGCTCGCAGCGCCGAGCAGTGCGATCAGGGCTGCGATGACCAGGGCGAGTGTGAACGAGCCGGTCTGCTGCACGACCATACCGGTCACGACTGGAGCAAAGGCACCGCCGAAATAGCCGCCAAAGTTCTGGATGCTGGCGAGGGAGGCCACCATGCGTGACGGTACTGCCACGCTGACGAGGGACCATGTGCCAGCCACCGCTACATTCAGACAGAACAGTGCCGCACTGAATAACGCCATGACCGGGACGACGCCCTGGGCATAGGCGCCCAGGACCGTGAAGAAGCCTGCACCGATCAGGCCGCCGCAGATCGGCCATTTACGGCTGCGGCTGACGCTGGCGCCGCCACGGATCACGCGGTCAACCAAGAGGCCGCCACTGATGACGCCCGCGGCTCCGGCGAGGAACGGAATGCTGGCGACCCAGCCCGCGCTGGCAAGTGACAGGTGATGGGTCCGTTCCAGATACGCAGGCAGCCAGGTCAGGTACAACGACAGCATGTAGATGATGCCGACGTAGCCAAAGACGATGCCCCAGGTCACACGCAGCTTGAAGAGTCCGCGCCATTCAGCAAAGGTCATACGGCCCGCGCTTTCACCCTTGGCCATGCCTTCGTCGAGATAGTGCTGCTCCTGCGCGGTAAGGCTGACCTCATCACGGTTGCGGTAGACGGCGTACCAGACAATCGCCACGCCCACCCCCATGATGCCCATGGCGATGAACATCGCCCGCCAGCCCAGGCCCAGAAGCAGCGCGGCGAGAATCGGCTGGGCAATCGCCGGCCCGAGGGAGGACGCCATGTTGAAGATGCCGGACGGCAGCCCTCGCTCCTTGATGTTGAACCACTCACTGACAACCTTGGCGCCAGCCGGAAATTGAGGGGCTTCGCCGATACCCAGACCGATACGCGCCAGGATCATGTGGTTCAGGCTACTGAGCAATCCCAGCATGCCCTGAGCAATTGACCAGAGGCAGATTCCCAGGCCCAAGGTGAGACGTGCGCCGAAACGGTCAAGAATGCCGCCGATGGGTAACTGCGCGACGGCATACGCCCAAGAGAAGACAGAAAGTAAAAGCCCCATTTCGGTAGGGGTAAAGGACAGCTCCTGGCTGATCGTCTGATTGGCAATCGCTAACGTGCTGCGGTCAAGGTAATTGACGAAACCCGACAGCACTAGAAGCGCCAGTGCCACCCACTGGATACGCTTGAGCCGGGCGCTTTTGAGCGGAATCACGTTTTCCCGCGAGGTAGACGTAGTTCCTGCTGTTGCACCCGTTATTGCCTGCATATTGTTGTTATTCATAAGGCATCTCCAAGGATCGAAGTGGAGCAATGCTCCGCATGAGATTGCTACTGCAAATTCACGAACATGCCTCCATCTACCAGTAAGGAAGCGCCAGTGACGTACCTGGCCATGTCCGATGCGAGGAATACAACTGGGCCAGCCAGATCGTCCGGCTCCCCTAGCCGGCCAAGGGGTGTCCTTTTAATCATGTAGTCGCGCTTCTCCTGATCGGCCAAGTCGTCTTTATTGATATCGGTCTCGATAGTGCCCGGCAGTACGGCATTGCAGCGTATACCGTACGGGCCCAGGGCAATGGCACAGGACTGCATGAGTGACAGCAGGCCAGCCTTGGTGGGTGTGTAATGCGTTTGCATTGCTCCGCCCACCAATGCGCTGATCGAGCTGACGGCAATGATCGAACCGCCCCGCCCTTGCTCCTTCATCTGATTGGCTGCGGCCTGTACGGCGAAATAGGCACCATTGAGATTGGTGTCGACGGTCTTGTAATAGACCTCCCGTGGCATATCGAGAAAAGCGTGGAACGGGCAGATACCGGCATTGTTGACGAACACATCCACACTGCCGAAGGCCTCTACTGCGGCTTTGACGAGCTTGCTGCCGGTGTCCGGGTCGGCGGCATCGGCGCCCACATCGACTGCACGGCTACCGGCCTGCTCGATTTCCTGGATCAACGAGGCCACCTGGGGCTTGCTGGGTTCGCTGCCGCTGTGTCCGATAACGACTTTACCGCCCTGGCGAGCGCACTCCAGTGCAATGGCACGGCCTATTCCGCGAGAGGCGCCGGTGATGATGACGGTCTTGTCTGCGAGCAGCATGGTTATCTCCTTGGGTTCGATAAATTCAGGGCCGAGTCATCTCTACTTCAAATAGTTGCCATACCCCACCATAGCAATCGAGGCCAGAATGACCACGATGCCTGCCAGCAGGATGCGCTTGTTACGCGCCGAGGTGCCGTGCCATTCACGGAAATACAGCCCCCACAGGTTCGACACGACAATGATGAAAGACATGTGCAACACCCAAGAGCTGGCGTCGTTGTTGAGCCGACTCTCACCCATGCCATAGAAGAAAAACTGCAGAAACCAGATCGTGCCGGCGCTGGCTGCCAAGAGGTAATTGCGCAGGAGCGGCGTCCGCGAGTCGGTGTAATTGTGAAATGAGCGGTTTCGCCGATTGAGTAGCAGACACCAGATGGCGTTGGTGGTCAGCCCGCCCCACATGATCAGCATAAAGGTGACGTTGTTCTGGAACAGGCTATTGGTGCCTTGGGCTACGGCCGCTTCAGCCAGGGGACGCCCGGCCGAGATGCCATAGCTGAAGCAGGCGCTGAGCACGCCCGAGATGATGGCAACGGTCCACCCCTTGGCCAGGGAGAACTCCGCCACACTCGCCTGCTTGGTCGCCTCGGAGACTTCCCGCTCCTTGATCACACCGGCCCGCCCACAGATGGCAATACCCACAAGCGAAATGGCAACGCCCGCCAGCACCCAATGCCCGCCAGCGCTGGCGACCAGCTCGGTAAAGGAGCCACGGGTTTCGTCAGTAAACAGGTCCTTGTAGATCGCAGGCATCAGCGCCCCAAGGGCGGAGGTCAGGCCCATAATGATGGACATGCCCAGCGAAAGGCCCAGGTAGCGCATGGTCAGGCCGAAGGTCAGGCCGCCAATTCCCCACAGCACACCGAAGACATACGTCCAGAGCAACGTGGACATATCAGCCTCGGCGATGATGCGCGTAAAACCAGGGACCGTCAGCACGGCCGCCACCAGTGGTACGAACAACCAGGAGAACAGGCCGCCAATGATCCAGTAGCTCTCCCAGGCCCAGCCCTGCACTTTCTTGTAAGGGATGTAAAAGCTGCCGGAAGCAAAGCCGCCGATAAAATGCAGGATGACACCCAGCAGGATGACCTCCATCACGCGTCTCCTGCCGTCAGTACAAAGACAGGCAAGAGCGGTACGCTCACCGGCGACTCGTCCGGATTGGTCGCCATGATCTCAGCCATGTGATGCCACCAGCGCTTCATCACCGGCAAGCGGGGCAACTCATCCAGGGCGTGCTCACTGCGGTTCGTCAGTACGGCGTAGAGTGCATGCGTATCAGGGTCCAGAAAGATTCGGTAATCCTCGACACCGGCGGCTAGCAGCGCGTCGACCAGCTCAGGCCAGATCTCATCGTGCCGGCGCTGGTACTCCTCAGCCTGCCCGGGATGCAAGGTCATACGGAACGCTTTTGTTGGCATTATGGCGGTTCCTTGTCTGGCGGCGCGGTGCCTCCACGTCGCGCTCCTTTATCAGTGATCGTAGGGTCGATGCAGCTGGCACTCGGGGTTTAGGCGTACCCCAAAGCCGGGCTTGTCCAGCACGGAGGCCTTCATGCGGCCATTGACCGGGATCGGCTCGTCCAAGAGCTGTGGGTTGAACATCGGCACGACCTTGTCCGCCTTGGGCGCCATCATCAGGAATTCCGAGAAGGGACTGTTGGTGCGGGTAATGACGAAGTGGTAGCTGTAGACGGAGGAGCCATGGGGCACGACCAGCGCGTTGTGTGCATCAGCCAGCGCCGAGATCTTGATCAACTCGGTGATACCACCGCACCAGCCCACGTCCGGCTGGATAATGTCGCAACAGCCCATCTCCAAGAGCATACGGAAGCCCCAGCGGGTCGCCTCGTGTTCTCCTGTAGTGACCAGCATCCCGCTCGGCACTTGCTGACGGAGGGCGGCGTAGCCCCAGTAATCATCCGGCGGCAGTGCCTCTTCGATCCACTTGAGGCCAAACTCGCTTGCCGCATTGGCCAGACGGGTAGCGTAGTTGAGGTCAAGGCTCATCCAGCAGTCGAACATCAGCCAGAAGTCGTCTCCCACCCGCTCACGCATGGTAGCTAGTGTTTCGATATTCTTGCGCAGCCCTTCTTCACCTTCAGCGGGGCCGTGCTGAAGCGCCAGCTTGCCACCGATAAAGCCCATTTCCTTGGCAAGGTCGGGCCGGGCACCGGTCGCGTAGAATTGCAGCTCATCCCGTACGGGACCGCCCAAGAGCTGGTGAACAGGCTCCTGACGAATCTTGCCGAGCAAATCCCACAAGGCCAGATCCACGCCAGAAATGGTATTGAGAACGATGCCCTTGCGCCCGTAATAAAGGGTTGCGTTGAACATCTGGTCCCAGATCTTTTCGATGTCCGTTACCTTGGCGCCTTCAATAAAACGCGCCAAGTGCTTTTCGACGATAAAGGCGCCCAACTCACCACCCGTGGTAACAGCAAAGCCTACCGTCCCGTCGCTGGCCTCCACTTCTACCACCAGCGTCCCCAATACGTTGATACCAAAGCTGCGGCGGCTCTGCCGGTACTCGGGATACTTTGCCATGGGCGTAGAGATATGATCGTCGATCCAATGATCATCGCCTTGGTCGTGATAATCCGCACCGCCGCCCCGTAGAGTGAAGGCACGGACGTGTTTAATGGTGGGCATGCTCATGGGCGTCTCCTGGCAGCGTATTAAGAGGCGTAGCGGCGCGCTTGATGGGCGTCGAAGGACTGAAGCGGTGAACAGCAATAATCAGCAAACCGGCTAGAAGGCTGGCGCCGGCAAGGAAGTAGAGGCCGGCAGCGGTCGAGTCAAAGGCCGTCTCGGCCCAGCGCTTGAGGTTGGGTGCCATGAATCCGCCCAACGCGCCGATAGAATTGATCAGGGCAATGCTGCCCGCCGCCGCGCTACCGGCAAGGTAAGCTGAGGGAAACGTCCAGAAGATCGGCTGGACGGCAATGAACCCAGAGGCGGCAAAACACAGAGCGACCAGCGCCAGCAGCGGCGAGCCGAACGCTACCGAGGCGGCAATACCTAATCCGCCCATAGCGACGGTAAGCGCCGCGGTTGCACGGCGATTACCGGTGCGATCTGAGTAAGCCGGAATCAGGTAGGCGGCTGCAAGCGCACACACCCAGGGAATGGACGTGACCAAGCCAACCATAAAGCCGACCTTCTGCCCCAGTAGCCCCGCCACCTGCGTGGGCAGGTAAAACACCACGCCATAGACGCTGGTCTGGATCAGGAAATAGATCAGGCACAGATAGAGAACGCCGGGATGTGTCAGCACTTTGAGCAGGCTCTTGCCGTGGGCGAGCTTTTCGCGGTCCTCACGGTCAAGCGTCTCTTGCAACGCCCGGCGTTCCTCAACGGTCAGCCATTTGGCATCACCCGGACGATTATCCAGATACCAGTAGGCCCAGACGCCTACAACGGTCGCCAGGAGTCCTTCCACCATGAACAGCCATTGCCAACCATGCAGCCCGCCCAGCCCGTCGAACTCGAGCAGCAGGCCGGAGAGTGGGCTTCCGAAGATAAATGCCAGCGGTGCGCCAAAATAAAAGAACCCCATAGCCCTGGCACGGGCCTGATGGGGAAACCAGTACGTCAGGTAGAGAATTACACCCGGGAAAAAACCGGCCTCAGCGACACCCAACAAGAAGCGCAGCACATAAAAGGTCATCTCGTTGTGGGCAAACATCATTGCCGCCGAGATCAGGCCCCATGTCACCATGATTCGGCACATCCAAAGCCGGGCACCGACCTTGTGCATGATCAGGTTACTGGGCACCTCTAGAAAGGCATAACCGAGAAAGAAGATCCCGGCGCCAAAGGCAAAGGCTGCATCCGAAAGGCCAGTGTCTGCCTGAAAGGCAGCCTTGGCGAACCCTACGTTGGCGCGGTCCAGAAACGCCAGGACATACATGAGCAGGAGAAACGGCAAAAGCCGCCAGGAGACCTTCTTGATGATGTGCGGAGACAATGTGTTCACGCCAGTTTCCTCTTGGAATTGTTATGGGGCGTGGAGCGACGTACGAAACGGCAAACCCTAGCGCGCAGCTAATGGCTGTCGATGGCGTAGAGCGCTAGAGAAAGAAAAACGAGTGCGGATGTGACGGCAGTTGCGTGCAGAATCGACATGAAGCAAGCGAGTCATGACGTTCACCTTGTTTTTGTTGTAGGTGCCTTGAATCTAAGCGCAGAAGTGATGCCTGACTAATCGAAATAAACTTACATTCGATACCTTATTTGCATCACTTAAAGTTATTGTCTTTGCCGTGGACTCCAACGATAGGCTTGTCTGGAGTTTAGATAGAACACTTTTTCCTGCGCAGCAGGTGCCTTGGTTGCCATGTAGGCACCTGTAAGCCCAACCGTTTTAGCCAGTGAGACGAGATGGTCACTGTTGGGCCAGTCACTACCAAACAGGATACGGTCCTCCCCAAAGAGCGACCACAGCCGGTCGAGATAATCCTGGTAATACGAAACATCCAGGCTTATGGCTCCCTTTATGCGCTGAGGGACTTCGGACAGCTTCATGAACACAGTTGGCCGTGTACCCAGTGTTTCCAGATTACGCCAATACGCCTCCTGCTCAGCAGGCAGGACCTGCGCATTGGGCAGGTGATCCGCCACGATGCGAAGGTCTGGAACGGCGTCACTTACCTTCAGTAGCGCAGCGATCAACGACGGAGTCGGGTTGGCGCTATCCAGAGCCCTGCCGCTTTGAGCCAAAAGGCGTAGCCCCTCGATAAAGCCCGGCTTATGGAGATCTTTCGCCAAGTCCCGCTCCCACAAATTGCCGTAGCGAAACCCTAGAAAGAGTGGCTCGGATGCGAGGCGATCGAGATCAGCAGCGAAGTGTTCATCACCCGGGACCAGATTGCCGACAAAGCCCACCATCCCGGTATGTTGCCTTACTGTCTCAAGCAGCCATTCGTTATCCTGCCGCCAGGGGCTTGCCTCTACAGCGATCGCGCCGACGATACCCAGCGGCGCGGCTTGGCCGTAATAATCCTCTGGCAACGTACGTCGGTAAATGGAGTCGCTCTTTTCAGGCCACGGGACGCCTTCAGGGCGTTGTGGATCGAACAGATGAATATGGGCATCGAGTACTGGGCCTCGGTAAATCGCAAGGGTCTCGCCTACCTGTGCAAACGTCTGCAATGCGGGTGAAGCCATGGCTGCCAAGCCTCCAATCAAAAGGGACCGCCTACGCATGTCAAACGCTAGCGCGCATCGTGCAAGAGTAAAGAGCGAGGCGGCAGATGGATGAGGCAGCCGGTTGGTAAGCGAGAAGAGAACTGCATGGCGAATTCCTTTTTTATTCTTGGAGCTCACTCTTTAGCTGTGATGGCGCGTGATTACCAATAATAATTAGGTCAACACCGATACCCAGGCGGCATCGTTCGCTAAGGAAGAACAACAATGAACGTATCCGCATCCGCGCGCGCCCTGTTCAATCGGCTGCGTTACAAGCACCTGCTCATGCTGGTCACGTTGGGTAATAGCCAGAATCTGCATCGCGCCGCGCAGGCCCTGAACATGTCGCAACCGGCGACCACTCGCATGCTGCAGGAAATCGAAGATGCCTTTGGCTGCGAGCTGTTTGAGCGCCAGACGCGAGGCATGAAGCCTAATGCGCTGGGCGAAGAAGTCCTGCGCTTTGCCCGTACCGCCCTGACGCAGCTCGACCGCTGCGCCGAAGACATCACCGATCGCCAGCAAGGCGGCTATGGGTATCTCTCCATCGGCACCATCATGGGCGCAGCGCCCGATCTGGTCGTTCAGTCCATCGCCGACATGAAGCGTCAGTACCCTCGCCTCAAGCTGCGGATCATGGGAGACACCAGCGATCAGCTCATCGAATTACTGGACCAGGGCACCATTGACCTCGCTGTAGCACGTCAAAATGCGGAAAGTGACCGGAGCCGCTATCAGTTCGAGCCGTTGGGTAACGAGCATCTGGTCGTAGCCGTACGGGCCGATCATTCCTTGGCGGGGCGCGACCAAATCGACCTGAGCGAGCTGGTCAGCCAATGGCCCTGGATCTTACAGCCGTCCTCCAGTCCGGCCCGCATGGCACTGGAGCGAGCCTTCGAGCGGCTTTCGCTACCCTCGCCGCGAGACGTGATCGAATGCAGTTCGGTCTTTGCCATGCTGCAGCTGGTGCAGATGACCGAGGCGATTCTGGTGCTGTCCGAAACGGTAGTCTCGGACTATCTGCGGACCGGGCTCGTCGTGCCGCTTCCACTTGAAATCGAGGAAGAGATGGCGCCCTATGGCGTGCTGCTGCGCAAGAACGAACCCCTGAGCCAAGAGTTGGAGACCTTTCTGCAACTCTTGCGCCGACGCGCCAATAGCCTTGGCCTCAGGCCATAACCCTTCGCCCGGCTGTTAAGCTATGAGCCTCCTATGGACTGGTCACCTGACATGACGCCCCGCTCTCCCCTCTGGCAAACCTCAGCGCATCTACACGGCCCAGCTCCTCGTGAATGGCTGTTCGAAGACGATGGCTCTCTGACCCAACGCCTAACGCAGCTCAGCGAAGGTCGTTTTGAAGTGGAAGTCGTCGCAGAAGGATGGCAACCGCTGCGGGAAGATGAATGCAAAGCCTTGGAGGCACCACCAGACACGCTTGGCTGGGTACGTGAGGTCTTTCTGCTGGGTGCACAGCGCCGCTGGGTGTTTGCCCGCAGTGTGGCAACGCGCGAGGCGCTCGAGGCCTCAGGGTTTGAGCTTGCTCAATTGGGTCAACGCCCCTTGGGAGCCCTGCTGTTCAGCGACAATGCCTTTAGCCGTGATCCGTTGGAAGCCACCCATTATCCTGCCGACTGGCTTCCCTTGGAGGAGGCGCAGGACTCGCTTTGGGCTCGGCGCTCGGTATTTCGCCGCGATGGGCTTGGCGTGCTGGTTGCCGAGGTCTTTCTGCCAGCGTTCTGGCAGTTCCTGAAAGATCAGAGGCTATAATCGGCCAGCCCGCCGTAAAACGGCTCGGGCTTTCGTTCATTCCGATACGGCGCCGCAATGAAAAAGAACCGCTCCCGTAAAAAGCCACAGCCCGCTGCCTCGCTCGCTACCGCCGCCCCGCAGAAAATCATCGGGACCACCCGGCCTAGCAGCCGCATCAAAGACTTCGTCCAACTGACGCGACTGGACAAGCCCATCGGCATCTACCTGTTGCTCTGGCCAACACTCTGGGCCTTGTGGATTGCGGGCGAAGGCCGCCCGAGCGTGAAGAACGTTATTATTTTCGTGCTGGGTGTCGCCCTGATGCGCTCGGCGGGGTGTGTAATCAATGACTTTGCCGATCGAAACTTCGACGGCCATGTCAGACGCACCAAGGCTCGCCCGTTAGCCACTGGCAGGATAACCGCCAAGGAAGCCCTGACTGCCTTTGCCGTGCTGGTTGGGCTCAGCTTCGTGCTGGTGCTATTTACCAACGCCACAACCGTCTGGATGTCCTTTGGCGCCCTGGGTATCGCTGCGCTGTATCCCTTCATGAAGCGCTACACCTATTACCCACAGGTGGTACTGGGCGCAGCCTTCTCCTGGGGAATGCCGATGGCCTTTACCGCCGAAACCGGCTCGCTTCCGCCTGAGGCCTGGCTATTATTCATCGCCAACGTGATCTGGACGGTGGGATACGACACCTATTACGCCATGGCGGATCGGGAAGACGATTTGAAGATCGGCGTGAAATCCACGGCCATCCTGTTTGGCGACGCAGACCGCATCATCATCGCGACGCTACAGGGCCTTACTCTGCTCTGCCTGATCCTCGCCGGTTCGCGCTTTCACATGGGCATCTGGTTCTACCTGGGTCTGGCAGTAGCACTAGGTTGCTTTATCTGGGAATTCCTGAGTACACGAGACCGGGACCCCATGAAGTGCTTCAAGGCGTTCCTGCATAACCACTGGGCGGGATTGGCAATTTTTGTAGGGATTGTAGTGGACTATCTGGTGCGCTGATTAATAGTCTTTTCAGACCTGCTGCCCTTCTTTCTATATTCCTTCTTGCGCCCCTTGGGCGGCTCACGTTCTTTGCAATACCGCAAAGAGCGTGAGTTAAAGAAACCTCATGTCTGCCTTTGGCCTTTTGAAGCCCTCTCTTTCCATCAGCGTCTTAGGGATATGAGACATCACGCCTGTTGATGGCTTGCATGCTTCTCGTATCTCATATCCTGCTTGCTCTCAGCGCGCTGAGTCCGTCCGAAACCATTGAATAAAACGTGGTTAAAGACTTGCACCCAGCTGCTCCTCAGACGGCTGTCTCAAGGTCGAGCGGCATGTATACCGCGAGGCACCGCAATGGCATGGAAGGCCCTTCGCCGTATGCCGCCAAAAAGCCGATAGAGCGAAGGAGCCCAGCGCGCAGCAAGGAACAGAGACTGAGACAAGGACTGGCTAATGTGACTCGCCAGTGAAAGCAAATCACGTCAGCCTAGGTGGTAAGTCAGCCAGGCTTAGGCTCTAGCCCACTCAATGATTAACGCCTCCCCGCTCCCCATCCGCTGTAAATGATCGGCTACCACTTCCTCCATCTTTTCCAGATCCTCGGAAGGAAATTCGATCTTTGCCAGCAGCACGCCGTCCTGCGCCTCCAGCTGACATGTGCCGGCTGGAAACTGAATCAAGCCCTTCTGCTCGTCGAACGTCACCTCAAACTTGTGCCCCCAGTGTTTACATAGCCGTGTGATATAGCGGCTAGGGGTGGCTGTTGTAATACGAGCGGTGGAAATAGTCATGATAGATCTCCTAAGTACGAGAAGCCGAAGCACGGGCGCGGCGTTGCTGCCAGGCAACAGCCAGCCCGCTCAGGCTGATGATGGCCATGCCAATCAAAGCCCCTGTATCTGGTATATGCCCGAAAAAGATAAACCCCATCAAGCCGGCACAGATGATCTGACCATAACTAAACGGAGCCAACAGTGCAGGCGGTGCATAGCGAAAGGCCTGGGTTAGCAGCAGGTGACCGCCCATACCACAGGCGCCCAGCATGACCATCAGGATGACGTGCGTCCAAACAGGCGGCTCCCAGAAAAACGGCAGTAAAGCTGACATGATCAGTGTATTCACCAACCCGGCGATAAAATTACTGGTCGTGGGGCTGTCAGTGGTGGAAAGGATGCGCGTAAAGATCTGATAGATCCCAAACATCACCGCTGAGCCCAAGGGGAAAAAGATAGCGGGCGTAAAGAGTGTGCTTCCCGGCCGGACAATGATCAGCACGCCAATAAACCCCGTCACAACGGCGATCCACTGCGGGCGAGTGACGCGCTCCTTCAGCAAAGGCACAGAGAGCGCCGTTACGATCAGAGGGGCCAGAAAGTTTACGGCGGTAGCCTCTGCCAAAGGCAGATACCGTAGCCCGGTAGTGAAAAACAGACTGGTGCCGATCAGGCACAGTGCTCGCGCAATCTGCATCCCCGGTCGCCGTGTTCGAATGACACCCAGCCCCATGCGCGGCCCGAAAACGCCTAGCATCAGTAATGTATGGGAAACATAGCGGGCCCAGACCACCATCACAATCGGGTAAAACCCCGACAGGTATTTGGACATCGTGTCATGGCTGGCAAACAACAGTATGGCAATACAGATCAGCCCGATGCCCTTGAGCGGTTGCTCGGCAAGGCCGGAGGATGACTGAGGGCTCATTGATTATCCTGATTGAGCACTACTGATTAGCTAGCTAAGCACTCAATCGCACGCATACCTAGCCCGCCTGGGTAGCCTCAGTATCGGATAGATGAGCAGAGAAAGAAAAGCACAAATGGCCCCGAATCGATGTATCAGGGCCAGGAGTGATCAGGCCGGTTGCGCCTGACGAGCGCTACCACAGGCATTGCGCCGACTTAATTCGCGTAGTTCTTCTTCCTCGGCCTCGAGAATACCGGGCAGCCTTTCACGCAGAAACGCCACAAACGTCTTGATTTTAGCGTCTAGGTACTGACGAGAGGGATACAGCGCATATACGTTTAATTGTTGCAATTGATACTGCGGCAGCACGCGTACCAATGACCCGTCACGCAACCCTTCAATGGCC
>NZ_BDAE01000023.1 GCF_002091675.1 Pseudomonas luteola NBRC 103146
GCAGCCTTGGAGCTTTAACAGTTCCTACCTCTTTCGCTTCGCTTTCAGCTTTGCGTCTGAAGTGGCGCGCATTCTAGAGAGACATTCGAGATCCGTCAACACCTATTTAAATTTTTTTAAATCAATGACTTTGCCATTAAAGAAGATGGTCGCGCTGCCAATATAGTAGTACTTGTTTTATTGACTCGCAGGCCAGCAGGAGGCCTTGATGTCTGTATCTATAATTGCCATTTTGGTTGTGACGGGAGCTGTGCTGTTGATTTTCATCAGCTTTCTCAACCAGAAGCTTGAAGCGCATCAGCTTGAAAAGACACGCTTGAAAGCGGAGCTGGTTAACCGCATCCGACGCTATGAGCAGCTGTCCGACACGTTACCGGGGCAATGGATGACCCCTGCCCTCAAGCTTTTACTATCAAGGCTTGAACTGACACTTCTTCAGCGCATGCCTAATAAGGAGAAGACTCCCGTATTGGCTGCACGCATGAATCATCTGGAAGCTGAGCTGGCCAAGGGTGATCAAATCGAGATCACAAACGCAGCCCAGGTTATCGCGAATGAAGCCAAGGCAAAGCAGGTTCGTGCGCAGCTTGAAAATTTACACGCACAAATCACCTACGCCATCCAGAATGGACTGATCGAGGCTAAAGAGGCTGGTTATTGGGACGAGGAAATAAGAGCGCTAATGACGCTACTTCACTTCGAATTCTTTGATCACCTGGGCCGTCAGTTTATTGATCAGGGACAACTGGCTCCTGCCAGACAGGCATTCGAGAAAGCCGCTCAATATATCCGTAAACAGCCTCACTCAGACAAGTTCAATGAACATCTTCAGTACCTTGATGAACAAGTCAGCGTCATCAAGGGAGAAATTGGTGCAGGGCAACCGGTCCGCGAACCTACGCAACTATTAAAGGGGCTAGAGGAGATGGAGAAGGAAGATGCCCCTATGAAGTCACTCTACGACTAATAGCAATAAAAGCGCAGCCCCAAGGGGCTGCGCTTTTATTATCAGCAATCACTTGCGGCTAGCAGTATTGCTGCCAATCGCTCGATACCTTTCTGATCATCCAGGCTGAACCTACCTAGCTTGGGGCTATCAAGATCCAGCACACCAATCAGACGCTCATTCTTTATCAATGGGATAACAAGTTCACTGTTTGACGCACTGTCACAAGCAATGTGCCCCGCGAATACATGTACATCCTCAACGCGCTGCGTCTCGCGCGTTTGCGCCGCCGTACCACAGACACCACGCCCAAAGGGTATGCGAACGCAAGCAACCTTGCCCTGGAACGGACCAAGCACAAGCTCATTGTCTTTGCACAGATAAAAGCCCGCCCAGTTTAAGTCAGGCAACTCATGGAAAAGAAAGGCAGAACACTGCGAGGCATTGGCGATGAAATCGTTTTCGCCAGAAAGAAGCGCTTCTAACTGTGCCGCTAGTAGCTCATAGCCACCCAGATCGTTTCCCACTTCACTCAAATCACGCATTTGCGACATCCAAAAGCTGTTTACCAACCCAATGACGGGCGAATTGATAGGCACAGCGGCCATTTCGATTACCTCGGCCAAGCGCCCAGCGAATAGCTTCCTTTTCAGTTTCCTCACTCCACTGCCACACAAGCTGCGCGCGGGTAGCCAATACCTCGACCCAGTGCTTGGTTACCTGAAGAAACTGATCCTGGGTAAAAGGATAAAAGGAAAGCCATAACCCAAATCGATCCGAGAGCGCGATCTTGTCTTCTACCGCCTCACTAGGGTGTAGCTCGCCATCCGCACTTCGCTCCCAGTCAGCGTTATCGCTTTGTCGCTCAGACACCAAATGCCGGCGATTTGAAGTTGCATAAAGCAGAACGTTATCAGGCGCCTGCTCAAGCGAGCCATCCAGTACGCTTTTCAGCACTCGATAATCATCGTTGCTGGCATCAAACGACAAATCATCACAAAACAACACAAACCGCTGAGGCTGTTTACTGATTTGCGCAACCACACGTGGCAGATCTGTCAGATGATCACGCTCAATCTCTATCAGTCGCAATCCGCGCTGTGCATACTCAGCGAGCAATGCTCTGACCAGGGATGACTTGCCTGTACCGCGAGCGCCCCATAACAGAGCATGATTGGCCGGCATGCCGTCTACAAACTGCTGCGTATTCTGCCCAAGCAGGACCTGCTGTCTATCAACGCCCTGTAAATCAGATAATCGCAGATCCAGATTGACTTCAATAGGCTGCAGATAGCCTCCCTGCCCTTCACGACGCCAGCGAGCCGCAACGGTTTGAGACCAATCAATCGGCTCGCGCAGTGCTGGCAATAAAGGCTCCAAACGGGCCAGCACGCCTTCCGCACGTGCCAGAAATGTATCGAGTCTAGATTCCACGTACTTATCCTTACACAAAAACGGCGACTCACCTTTATATATAGCGAGAGCCGCAAGATTCAGCATGACATTCGAGTCACAGCGAAAGAAACCGCTCTACCTGTCCCTTTAGCGACGCAGGCTTCACTAGCGGCGCGAAGCGTTTGATCTTTTCACCATCACCACTAACCAGAAACTTTGTGAAGTTCCACTTTATACGCTGCGTACCTAGCACCCCCGGCGCCTTCGCCTTTAGTACCTCGAATAAAGGATGGGCATCGGCACCATTGACCTCTATCTTTTGAGATACGTTAAAGGAGACACCAAAGCGGGCCTTGCAAAACTGTTCGATCTCACCATTGTCAGCAGGCTCCTGATGACCGAACTGATCACATGGAAAGGCCACAATTACTAGCCCTTGAGCCTTGTAAGCCTGCCACAACGTCTCAAGCCCCTCGTATTGAGGCGTGAATCCACAGCGACTGGCAGTGTTGACCAACAGATAGGCTTGCGCAGAAAGATCAGCCAGGCAGCACACTTTCCCATTCATCAATGTAAACGGAATCTGCAAAAGGCTTTTGCCTTCCGCAGCTTGAGCGTCTGTTTTATTCATCACGCGGGACAAGATCCAGCGCAACGGAGTTTATGCAGTAACGCAAACCCGTCGGTCGTGGACCATCCGGGAACACATGCCCCAGGTGCGCATCGCAACGCGAACAAAGCACCTCTATACGATGCATCCCATGACTAAAATCCTCTTCCTCTCGCAAAGCATCATTCGAGATAGGCTGATAAAAGCTGGGCCAGCCACAGCCTGAACTGTATTTGGTCTCCGAGTCGAAAAGCGCTTGCCCACAACAGACACACTGGTACACCCCAGGCGTCTTGGTATCACAGTACTTACCTGTATACGGCGCTTCCGTCGCCTTTAGCCTGCACACCCGAAACTGGTCATTATCCAGCTGGTCACGCCAAACATCTTCGGATTTGATGACTTTATCCATAGGATGAACACCTCCGCCATGGAAAAGGCCCCATCTGTCTCTTTTGAAAACGCAGGGGCAGTCGTATGATCTGCTTCCAGTCTGTCACTCGTTGAGGGCGCTGCCAAGCCGATAGGCACGCCTACCTTCAGTCAGACATCGACCATGCACCTTTCGCAGGTCGCTCTTCGCTATTACCAACCGGGATCCGTTACACATGCAGGTCAGTAAATCGAACAAGCTAGCCAACGTCTGCTATGACATTCGTGGGCCAGTGTTAAAGCATGCCAAGCGTCTGGAGGAGGAAGGCCACCGCATCCTCAAACTCAACATTGGCAACCCCGCACCGTTCGGTTTCGAAGCACCTGAAGAAATCCTTCAGGATGTGATCCGCAACCTGCCTACCGCACAAGGTTACAGCGATTCCAAGGGCCTGTTCAGCGCGCGCAAGGCAGTCATGCAGTACTACCAGCAAAAGCAGGTAGAGGGCGTTGGCATTGAAGACATCTATTTGGGTAACGGTGTATCCGAGCTGATCGTCATGGCCATGCAGGCCCTGCTCAACAACGGTGATGAGGTTTTGATCCCGGCGCCAGATTATCCCCTCTGGACTGCAGCTGTCAGCCTGGCGGGCGGCAAACCTGTCCACTACCTATGCGATGAGCAGTCGGACTGGTTTCCGGACCTTTCAGACATGGCCAGCAAAATCACCTCCAATACCAAGGCACTGGTGCTGATCAACCCGAACAATCCTACGGGTGCCGTGTACTCCAAAGAGGTGTTGGAAGATATCGTGGAGCTGGCGCGCCAGCATAACCTTGTCATTTTTTCGGACGAGATCTATGACAAGATCCTGTACGACGAAGCAGTGCATATTTCAACGGCTTCGCTTGCGCCCGATGTCCTGTGCCTGACGTTTAACGGCCTGTCGAAATCCTACCGCGTGGCAGGCTTCCGTTCGGGCTGGGTTGCCATTTCCGGCCCTAAACATAAAGCTCAGAGCTATATCGAAGGGCTTGATATCCTTGCCAACATGCGCCTATGTGCAAACGTGCCCAGCCAGCATGCCATTCAGACCGCTCTGGGCGGTTACCAGAGCATCAATGACCTGGTACTGCCCAACGGGCGCTTATTGGAACAGCGCAACCGTGCCTGGGCGCTATTGAACGACATCCCTGGCGTAAGCTGCGTAAAGCCTATGGGGGCGCTATATGCCTTCCCCAGGATCGATCCAAAGGTTTGCCCAATCCACAATGATGAAAAGTTTGTTCTGGATCTTCTGCTTTCGGAAAAACTGCTTATCGTTCAAGGCACCGCCTTCAACTGGCCTTGGCCTGACCACTTCCGTGTAGTGACCCTGCCACGCGTGGATGACCTTGAACAGGCTATTGGCCGAATTGGCAATTTCCTCAAACATTACCGGCAGTAGTCCCATGGACCTCCATATCGAAGACTTCTACAAGGATGCAGCGAAAGGCCTGCTGGCGCTTTATCAAAGCTTTCCACGCAAGGCGACGCTCTATGTCGAAGATCTGATTGGACGAGAGGAACCCGACCAGTTCGGGCTTCCCAGTGTTAGACATCAGAGCTGTTTTAGCGCGCTGCTCTGGCTGGCTGAAGAGGACTATCTGCGCTACACCACTAACCTTGGTTATGATGCACTTGACCAGGCCATCCTGACCGAAAAAGCGTTTCTACGTCTTTCAGCGAGTCACGCCCATTTACTCAAGGAAGCAGAAGCGCTTCCGCCTAGCGTGAGACGCCAACGTTCTACCCTAGCCCAGCATCTACGGGACGCTCTGGCAGAAAGCGATAGCGAACGAGTGGTGCTGTTGACGCGTCTTTTACTCAGGCCTGCCAACAAAACGACATAGTTTGAAATAGTCGATTGATTGAAACCCTAACAACCGGACCTTATATACGCCGCTAGGAAATAGTCTTCCGGTTGTTAGGAGAAGCTTTACACCATGATGCGAATTCTGCTGTTCCTTGGCACCAACTTGGCCGTACTGCTGATCGCCAGCATTACGCTTAAAGTGCTGGGAGTAGATCGTTTTACAGGCCAGAACTACGGAAGTCTTCTGATTTTCTGTGCCGTCTTCGGTTTTGCCGGCTCGCTATTCTCGCTATTCATTTCCAAGTGGATGGCCAAGATGAGTACCGGAACCGAAATCATCAGTCAGCCCCGGACTCGTCACGAGCAATGGCTACTGCAAACTGTTGAGGATCTGTCTCGCGAGGCGGGCATCCGGATGCCTGAGGTCGGCATCTTTCCTGCCTATGAAGCGAATGCCTTTGCAACGGGCTGGAACAAGAATGATGCACTGGTTGCGGTAAGCCAGGGTTTGCTTGAGCGCTTCTCACCTGAAGAAGTGCGCGCCGTCCTGGCGCACGAGATTGGTCACGTAGCCAACGGCGACATGGTGACACTGAGCCTGATCCAAGGCGTCGTGAACACCTTCGTCATGTTCTTTGCTCGCATATTCGGCAATTTCATCGACAAGGCCGTCTTCAAGACAGAGGAAGGTCATGGGCCCGCCTATTACATTACCAGTATCGTCGCTGAACTGGTTCTGGGCATCCTGGCGACTATCATCGTCATGTGGTTCTCGCGCTTTCGCGAATTCCGTGCCGACGAAGCAGGCGCACGCCTGGCAGGTACAAATGCAATGGTTTCTGCACTGCAGCGCTTGCGTGCGGAACAGAACATTCAAGGACAAATGCCAGACACCCTGACCGCTTTTGGTATCAAGAGCAGCAAGGGCCATGGCTTTGCTGGTCTATTCATGAGCCACCCTCCTTTGGAGGAGCGTATAGAGGCGCTACTGCGCCAACAACGCTAAATCAAATAAAAAGCCCCGACCTGCTCGGGGCTTTTTATTACGCAGCAGTTAAAAGACTTTATTCGTTTAAAAACTAATTTATTAAAACCAATAAATTAGCCAAGCCCCAAGCAGGAACTATGCTCTTTTAAAGAGCCAATTGTTCAGAAAATAAACATTTGAAAGGTAATCACTTCACTTATAAAGATTTGTGTAGTTATTCAAACAAACCCGGCAATGCGAAAGACCTCCCTAGCTGATATACTCCGTGACGATTTTTGGGCCCTAGAAGCCCGAGATCAATCCGGGACGGGTCCGGTCGGGCCTGCCTCAGTGTGTGCAGGCTTGAAACCCGGCGCGTCGTTAACGGCAAACCTTTCTGGCCTGCTCAAGTGCCCGGAATTGTTCTCAAATCTCGCGTTTTCATCTGCGTCTACCGGTGCCTTGTCGGTGAACTAGCTGGTTCGGTGCCATTCAAATAGGCGCAATCGCTATGATACAGAGAGGTTAACGTAACAAATGTCTACAACGTCGAAGATCATCTATACGCTTACAGACGAAGCACCTGCCCTTGCCACCTATTCCCTGCTTCCTATCGTCAAAGCGTTTACCGAATCATCAGGCATTGCTGTTGAAACCCGCGACATCTCTCTAGCTGGCCGCATCATCGCTACTTTTCCTGAATATCTAAGCGAAGACCAAAAGATTTCTGACCACTTGGCTGAACTGGGCCAACTGGCTACTACTCCCGAAGCCAACATCATCAAGCTGCCTAACATCAGCGCCTCGGTTCCTCAGCTGAAAGCAGCTATCAAGGAACTTCAGGATCAAGGCTACACACTACCGAACTACCCGGACGAGCCAAAAGACGACACGGAAAAAGACGTCAAATCTCGCTACGACAAGATCAAAGGCAGCGCTGTTAACCCGGTTCTCCGCGAGGGTAACTCTGACCGCCGCGCACCTCTTTCCGTCAAGAACTACGCCAAAAAGCATCCCCATAAAATGGGCGCCTGGAGCGCAGACTCCAAGACCAAGGTCGCGCACATGAATGAGGGCGACTTCTACGGCAGCGAAAAGTCTGCGCTGATCGAAGCATCAGGCACGGTCAAGATCGAGCTGACCACTAACGATGGCAGCACGCAGGTACTGAAGGAAAAAACATCCGTAACAGCTGGCGAGCTGATCGATGCATCAGTCATGAGCAAGAAGGCTCTGGCCAGCTTTATCGAAGCCGCCATTGCTGACGCAAAGAACAGCGACGTTCTGTTGTCCCTGCACCTCAAGGCAACCATGATGAAGGTCTCTGACCCCATCATGTTTGGTCACGTAGTTTCGGTGTTTTATGCTGATGCGCTCAAAAAGCACGCTGACACGTTGAATCAGTTGGGTGTTGATTTAAACAATGGTATTGGTGATCTGTACGCCAAGATCAAAACCTTGCCGGAAGACAAGCAGGCAGAAATCGAAGCGGATATCAAAGCCGTTTACGAGCAGCGCCCCCAGTTGGCCATGGTGAACTCTGACAAGGGTATTACCAACCTGCACGTTCCAAGCGATGTGATTGTCGATGCCTCCATGCCCGCCATGATTCGTGAATCAGGCAAGATGTGGGGCGCCGATGGCAAGCTGTACGATACCCTGGCCATGATCCCTGATCGCTGCTATGCCGGTGTCTATCAAGCGGTTATCGAAGACTGCAAGCAAAACGGCGCTTTCGATCCGGCTACCATGGGTAGCGTACCTAACGTAGGTCTGATGGCTCAGAAGGCCGAGGAATACGGCTCCCACGACAAGACGTTCAAGATCCCCGCCGACGGCGTGGTTCGTGTTACTGACACCAACGGCAATGTTCTTCTTGAGCATACTGTCGAGGCAGGTGATATCTGGCGCATGTGCCAGACCAAGGATGCTCCGGTCCGCGACTGGGTAAAACTGGCAGTTAACCGCGCACGTGCCAGCAACACCCCGGCAGTGTTCTGGCTGGATCCTGCACGCGCCCATGATGCCCAATTGATCAAAAAGGTACAGACCTACCTGAAAGATCACGACACCGCTGGCCTGGACATCCAGATCCTCTCTCCGGTTGAGGCAACTCGCCTGTCCCTTGAGCGCATCCGTGCAGGCAAGGACACGATTTCCGTTACCGGTAACGTGTTGCGTGACTACCTGACCGACCTGTTCCCCATCATGGAGCTTGGTACCAGTGCCAAGATGCTGTCCATCGTTCCGCTCATGAACGGTGGCGGTCTGTTCGAGACTGGCGCGGGCGGCTCTGCACCCAAGCACGTTCAGCAGTTCGTACAGGAAAACCATCTCCGTTGGGACTCTCTAGGTGAGTTCCTGGCACTCTCCGAATCGCTGGATCACTACGGCCATGCGACCAATAATGCCAAGGCCCGTCTGTTCGCTAAGACACTGGACCAAGCCAACGGTAAGTTCTTGGACAGCAACAAGTCGCCTTCACGCAAGGTAGGCGAACTGGACAACCGTGGCAGCCACTTCTACCTAGCCCTTTACTGGGCTCAGGCACTGGCTGAGCAAACCGAGGATGGCGAACTGCAGGCGAAGTTTTCCAAGCTGGCCAAGCAGCTTGCCGACAATGAAGCCAAGATCGTTGCCGAATTGAACGAAGTACAGGGCAAGCCTGTGGATATTGGGGGTTATTACCACCCAAACGCAGAACTCGCCAGTAAGGCAATGCGTCCAAGCGCGACCCTTAACGAAGCCCTGGCCACGCTGTCCTAATATGACACGCTAGTGCTTACAGAACCCCGGCCCAGTGCCGGGGTTCTGCTTTCAGCCTTCACCTCTATGCTTCACTGAAAACAGGGCCTCTTATGAAATGGGAACCCCATATCACCGTCGCAACCGTTATTGAAGATCAGGGACGTTTTCTGTTTACCGAAGAACTGATTGATGGCCAGCCACGCCTCAATCAGCCGGCCGGGCACCTTGAGGCCAATGAAAGTCTGCTCGATGCCGCACGTAGAGAAACCCTCGAAGAAACCGGTTGGGAGGTTGAGCTTACAGGTGTCACAGGCATTTACTTGTATACCGCTCCTAGCAATGGTGTGACCTACCAGCGCGTCTGCTTTTCAGCGCGTCCGCTTCGCCACCTACCCGAGCACCCACTCGACGTGGGCATTATCGGCCCTAAATGGATGACCCGGGAGGAACTGGTTGCAAATGAGACCTCCTGGCGCAGTGAATTGGTCCTGCGCTGCGTTGATGATTATCTCAGCACTGGCTCCTTCCCCCTGGAAGTGATCCGTCTCTAGGTCGCCGTGCCCTGCCTTACCCTGTTAAACTGTGCTTTTTCCTGAATACTTCTGCATATGCATACGCCCTCTTCAACACGCGTCATTGTCGGCATGTCAGGCGGAGTGGACTCCTCTGTTTCAGCGCTGCTCCTGAAGGAACAGGGATACCAGGTCGAAGGCCTCTTCATGAAAAACTGGGAAGAGGATGACGGCACTGAATACTGTACAGCCAAAGAAGACCTAGCTGACGCCCAGGCAGTGTGCGACCGGCTTGGTATCAAGCTGCACACGGCCAACTTCGCAGCCGAATATTGGGATAACGTCTTCGAACACTTCCTGGAAGAGTACAAGGCAGGCCGAACGCCCAATCCAGACATCCTGTGTAACCGGGAAATCAAGTTCAAGGCATTTCTTGACTACGCCTTGATGCTGGGGGGCGATCTTATCGCCACGGGTCATTATGTTCGCCGTCGGGACGAAAACGACCAGACCCAGCTACTAAAAGGCCTGGATCCCAACAAGGACCAGAGCTATTTCCTCCACGCGGTGGGTGGCGAACAGCTGGCCAAGACATTGTTCCCGGTAGGCGAACTGGAAAAGCCCGAAGTTCGCGCGATTGCCGAAAAATACGGACTGGCCACAGCACGCAAAAAAGACTCTACCGGTATCTGCTTTATCGGCGAGCGCCGCTTTGCCGATTTCCTCAAGCAGTACCTGCCCGCTCAGCCCGGCAATATCGAAACCACCGAAGGCAAGATCATCGGCAAACATCATGGACTGATGTATCACACCATTGGCCAGCGGCAGGGGCTGGGCATCGGTGGCATGAAGGATTCCGGAGATGACCCGTGGTACGTCCTGAGCAAAGACCTGAAGCGTAACGTTCTGATCGTTGGTCAGGGTAACGAACACCCCTGGCTGTATTCTCAAGCGTTGACCGTCAACACTATTTACTGGGTCAACCCGGTCGATTTGACGTCCCCTCTCAAGCTGAAAGCCAAAGTACGGTATCGCCAGCAGGATCAGGCCTGCCGCCTTGAAAGAACAGCCACCGGTTATCGTGCTGTCTTTGAAGTGCCACAAAGGGCTGTCACCCCAGGTCAATCTGTTGTTTTCTATGATGGAGAGATTTGCCTGGGTGGTGGTGTTATCGAAGACGCTGAGCCTGCATATAGGGAGAGCCCTGCAGCATGACGTCGATACATGAGCAACTGGTAGCACTGGGTGCTGTCTTCGAGGCCGCGTTTCTGGTTGATCGCCTGGCCAAGACGGGACAGATCAGCGAGGCGCCACTGGCCTGCATGTTGGGCAGCCTGCTGGCTACAAACCCACAAACCACACTTGAGGTCTATGGCGGAGACAGTATCGACCTGCGCGATGGCATGAGGGCGTTGTCCAGCGCCCTGGAGCGCAACCCCTCAAGCCTGCAGCGAGAGCCTCTTAAATACGCCTTGTCGATGATTGCTCTGGAACGACGGCTAGACCGGCGCGAAGATATGCTGGAACTGATTGGCAAGCGCCTTGATCAGGTGCAGCAGCAGGTTCAACACTTTGGTTTGACGCATGAAAACGTCATTGCCAGCTTTGGCAGTATCTATGAAGACACACTGAGTACATTTCGCCAGCGTATTCAAGTGCATGGCGAGATGCGTTACCTACAGATACCAGCCAACGCCGCCAAGGTGAGAGCATTGCTATTGGCCGGCATTCGTTCTGCCCGTCTCTGGCGACAACTGGGCGGACACCGCTGGCAGATGGTCTTTAGTCGGCGCAAGATGCTTGATGAGCTCTATCCTCTCCTGAACAGCTGATCAGCCATCTCGCTCGCGCTCAGCCAAACATGGCGCTTTGGTGTATGCTATCGCGCCTTTTTCCTCTCATTGACTGTCGAGAATGCCCCATGCAGCTTTCCTCGCTTACCGCGGTTTCGCCTATTGACGGCCGCTATGCCAGCAAAACCCAAGCCCTGCGCCCGATTTTCAGCGAATACGGTCTGATCCGTTTCCGCGCCATGGTTGAAGTTCGCTGGCTCCAGCGTCTGGCCTCGCATGATGCCATTCCCGAAGTAGCGCCCTTCTCCACGCAGGCCAATGAGATTCTGGAAAAGCTGGTAACCAGTTTTAGCCTGGAGCAGGCAGAACGGGTAAAGGAAATCGAGCGCACGACCAACCACGACGTCAAGGCTATTGAGTATCTGCTGAAGGAGCAGGCTGCAGCACTGCCTGAGCTCAATGCCGTCAGCGAATTCATCCACTTCGCTTGCACATCAGAAGATATCAATAACCTTTCTCATGCACTCATGCTTCGCGAAGGTCGTGATACCGTTCTATTACCACTGATGCGTAATATTTCGGGCGCCATCCGCGAGCTGGCACACCGTTTTGCCGACGTCCCGATGCTGTCGCGCACTCACGGACAGCCAGCCTCCCCTACTACACTGGGTAAGGAACTGGCCAACGTGGTGTATCGCCTGGATCGCCAGATCAAGCAGATTGCTGGTATCGAGCTGCTTGGCAAGATCAACGGCGCCGTAGGTAACTACAACGCACACCTGTCGGCCTATTCCCAAATCAATTGGGAGGCGAACGCACAAGCCTTCGTCGAGAATGACCTGGGTCTTACCTGGAACCCCTACACTACGCAAATCGAGCCGCATGACTATATTGCGGAACTGTTCGATGCCATTGCTCGCTTCAACACCATCCTGATCGATTTTGATCGGGATATCTGGGGCTATATTTCGCTAGGCTACTTCAAGCAGAAAACCGTTGCGGGCGAAATCGGTTCTTCGACCATGCCACATAAGGTCAATCCGATCGACTTCGAGAACTCCGAAGGCAACCTTGGTATTGCCAATGCACTTCTGCAGCACCTTGCCAGCAAGTTGCCTATCTCTCGCTGGCAGCGCGACCTGACCGACTCGACGGTGCTTCGTAATCTGGGTGTCGGCTTCGCCCATAGTGTTATTGCCTATGAAGCCACGCTCAAGGGCATCAGCAAGCTGGAGCTGAATGCGCAGCGTATCGCTGACGATCTGGACAACTGCTGGGAAGTCTTGGCCGAGCCGGTTCAAACCGTCATGCGTCGTTACGGCGTAGCTAATCCGTATGAAAAGCTCAAGGAATTGACCCGCGGCAAAGGCATCAGCGCCGAAGCCCTGCAAACTTTTATTGAAGGGTTGGACATTCCTGCAGAGGCCAAGGCAGAACTCAAGGCGCTGACACCTGCCAACTATATTGGTAATGCTATAGAGCAAGCCAAGCGTATTTGAATACCGAGCCTATTCTTATGCCCGGCTGCGCCGGGCTTTTTTATTTCAGAGACAGACATGAACGCAGACACTCCTTTGCAACTGTTGGGCGGCCTGACGGCTCGAGAATTCCTGCGCGACTATTGGCAGCGCAAACCCCTGTTGATCCGTCAGGCCATCCCGGATTTCGAAACACCGCTATCTCCTGACGAACTTGCTGGCCTCGCCCTTGAGGAAGAAGTTGAATCACGCATCATCGCGCCCGGAGAACAAGGCCCATGGCAGCTACGCCAAGGTCCCTTCAAGGAAGAAGACTTTTCTACCCTGCCTGAGCGTGAGTGGACACTGCTCGTTCAAGCGGTTGACCAGTTCGTTCCTGAAGTAGCCGAATTGGTCGAGCCATTCAAATTCCTGCCAAGCTGGCGCATCGACGACGTCATGATCAGCTATGCAGCACCAGGCGGCGGCGTTGGTCCCCACTACGACAACTACGATGTATTCCTTTTGCAAGGTTATGGTCGACGTCGCTGGAAGATCGGTCAGCGTTGCACCAGTGAAAGTCCTTTACAGGACAACCCGGACATCAAGATCCTGGCGGAATTTGAGCAGACCGATGAATGGGTGTTGGAACCCGGCGACATGTTGTATCTACCCCCTCAGCTTGCCCATGATGGCATTGCCGAGGATGAGTGCATGACCTATTCGATAGGTTTTCGCGCACCCAGTACCTCAGAGGTCTTGACGCACTTCACCGACTTTTTGACTCAGTTCATCCCGGAAGAAGAGCGCTATAGTGATGCAGGCACTGAACCTGTGCAGGCAGTAGACTCTGGCCAGATCAAGCAAGACGCTGTAGATCGCCTTAAAGCCCTTATACAAGAACACATCAATGATGAGCGGATGCTATTGGCCTGGTTTGGCCAATACATGACCGAGCCGCGCTACCCTGAGCTGATCAGCGGCGAGTCTCTTCTAGAAGGTGATCTGGTCCAAGCTCTGGAAGATGGCGCCTGCCTTATACGCAACCCCAGCGCACGACTGGCCTGGTCACAAATGGGCGACGATGTGATGATTTTCGCGAGCGGTCAAAGCAGATTACTTTCCGGCCACCTTCAACCCTTGCTTGCGCTGGTATGCTCAGCTGACGCATTGCATCAAGAAAACCTGGGCAACTGGCTAGAGGATGAAGCCGGCCGGGAACTGATACGCGAACTCATTGAACAAGGCAGCCTGGTATTTGCTGATGAGTGATCTCTCTATCCGCGTCGCAGACTGGAAGCGTGACAACGAGGCCCTGAGACATATACGAGAAACCGTATTTATCCAAGAGCAGGCTGTACCGCCAGAAATGGAATGGGACTCGGAAGATGAGCATGCCATACACTTTCTGGCTCAAGAGGGTCTTTATCCAGTAGGCACTGCTCGCCTACTGGAGGATGGCCGCATAGGTCGCGTTGCGGTTTTACGCGATTGGCGCGGCCTCAATGTTGGCTCAACCATCATGCATGCAGTGATATCCGAGGCCGAGCGACGCGGATTACACCGTCAGGTTTTAAGCGCACAAATCCAGGCCATTCCGTTTTATCAGCGCCTGGGGTTTACTGTCACCGGTGATGAATATCTGGAGGCGGGTATCGCCCATGTCGACATGACCAGACACTCTACGCTGGAGCAAACAGAGGCCGTAGCAGCCGATGAAAAGCGTGAGATGCGCTTCGAGACTCCTGATGCTGCTGCTCTCCATATCGTTGAATTGCTTTCCCAGGCCCGACGCAGCATCTGTATTTATAGTCCAGACTTTGAACCACAACTCTACAACCGCAGCGATGTAGAGCACGCCATTACACGTTTTTTACTGGCGCACCCTCGCAATCGCCTGCGCGTACTGCTCAAGGACTCAGGCCAAGCTGTACGTCAGAGCCATCGACTCATCAATCTGGCACGACGCCTGACCAGTAACTTTTTAATTCGCAGGCGCTCGCCTGATTATCCGGCAGACGACACCGCTTACGTACTGATAGACGATCAGGGCCTGGTGATTCGCAACAACCCACAGCTATATACCGGCACGGCCTATTACAACGCGAGAGCCACTGTTCGCTTGCAACAGAGCCGATTTGACAGCATCTGGCAAACCAGCCAATCGGACCCTAACGTGAGAAGCATGGTGTTATGAAGCCCTATCGCGCGTACTTGGCCTTATTTCTGTCCATGCTGATGACTGCTTTCGCAGCACAGGCGGCACCTCGTACTGAAGTGATTCCCCTTAATTACAGAACCGCCGATGAACTGCTGCCTATCGTGCAATCCACTTTGGGCTCAGAAGGCAAAGTCAGTACCTATGGCAATCAACTCATCGTTAATGCTGAGTCGAACAAAATCACTGAAATCAAAAGCCTGTTATCTCAATTGGATACAGAGCCGCATCGCCTTTTGATTACTGTCGATACACGCGATGCAGATGAGGGCGATGAGCAGGGTTACTCGGTTAACGGACGACTGGGTAATCATCCAGACACGCAGGTTCGCATCATCAGTAACAGCACCGGCACACAGCAAGACGGCACACAGCAGGTACAGGCAACGGAAGGCTCTCCTGCCTTGGTCAAGATTGGTCAAAGCGTGCCTATTTCCACCACTGAAATCGACCCTTACGGTCGCCCTTATACCCGTACCGAGTATCGCGATCTCAACCGTGGCTTTTACGTTACTGCCAGCCTTACAGGCAATCTTGTACATTTGACAATAGATGGCGGCAACAACAGCCTGGACAGAAATCAGCCCAACACTATCAATACTCAATCCACCAGCACCCGCGTCAGCGGCCGGCTAGGTGAATGGATTACGCTGAGTGGTTTTTCACAGAATGCTTCACGTTCTGAGGACGGAATTCTGTATGAATATTCAACCCGGGGCAGTCAGGATACCCAACTCAGGGTCAAGGTGGACCTTCTCGACTAAAAACACCCTGGCGTATCAACCTTCAAGACGCACATATCTCACTAGCGTCCATGCGCTGACTGCACTTCACAACACGCTTCATCTGACATATTCGAATCCAGGTGATATCAATAAGATATTACCTGGACCCTTCATATTAAAACGCTCAACTTACGCAGTTTATTTATAAAGAACAATACTTCTAGCAATTGAGAGTGAGCCTGCTACGCTAATAACAAGAGCGATTTGCACGTATAAAACCAACTAAATCACTCAATTATTAGAGCGTCCAAACAGCGAATTTAGTTGAGAATAAATCTTAATAAACAAAGATTTAATCCACTTTACTTGAATACGATTGACGGAAATCATTTAAACAAATCTTTTTTCGTCAAAAATTTTACACACGCGTTATTCAGGAATAGAATTCCACCGCCGCTTGCGACGTCATGTCGCAGGATGAGGCAGGATTTTTACTAGCAAAAACGATAAGGACCATGAGCATGCCTGATACGACCGGTCTTCTAGCTCACAATTGGAGCTTTGCGATTTTCCTTTTGGGTGTAGTCGGTCTTATAGGATTCATGCTCGGCGTTTCCAGCCTGCTAGGCAGCCGTGCTGTTGGCCGTAGTAAAAACGATCCCTTCGAGTCGGGTATCGTTCCTACCGGTGGAGCGCGACTGCGCCTCTCCGCTAAATTCTATCTGGTCGCGATGCTGTTCGTGATCTTTGACGTCGAAGCGCTCTTTCTCTTCGCATGGTCCGTATCCGTCCGTGAATCAGGATGGGCTGGATTCATCGAAGTTACAGTTTTCATAGCAATTCTGTTGGCGGGTCTTGTTTACCTATGGCGGATCGGGGCGCTCGACTGGGCTCCTGAAGGCCGCCGTAAGCGGCAGGCGAAGCTAAAACAATGAGGCTTTGGCGATGCAATACAAACTTACCAGGATCGATCCCGATGCGGTCGTAGAACGCTATCCGGCCGGGACACGGGAAACCGTTTCCGATCCGACTGAAGGGCAAGTCCATAAGAACATCTTTATGGGCAAGCTCGATGACGTCCTGCACAACACCGTCAATTGGGGGCGTAAGAACTCCCTCTGGCCTTACAACTTCGGTCTCTCGTGCTGCTATGTGGAAATGACCACAGCGTTTACCGCGCCGCACGATATTGCCCGCTTTGGTGCTGAAGTTATTCGGGCCTCACCGCGGCAGGCGGATTTCATGGTGGTGGCAGGTACCTGCTTTATAAAGATGGCTCCGGTCATTCAGCGTCTGTACGAACAGATGCTCGAACCCAAGTGGGTCATCTCAATGGGCGCCTGCGCTAATTCCGGTGGTATGTACGACGTGTACTCGGTAGTCCAGGGCGTGGACAAGTTCCTGCCTGTAGACGTCTATATTCCGGGCTGCCCTCCTCGCCCCGAGGCATTCCTCCAAGGCTTGATGCTCTTGCAGGACTCGATTGGCGAAGAGCGTCGTCCACTCTCATGGGTTGTTGGTGAGCAAGGTATTTATCGTGCCGAGATGCCAGCCCAACGAGAGCAGCGACGCGAACAGCGTATTCAGGTAACCAACCTGCGCAGCCCCGACGAAGTGTGAGCCCTCAGGCTCACACGTGACGTTGACCGATAGCGACGGATAATCATGACTGCAGACACTGTTCTGTCCGCACCCCTGCACGCTGCCCAAGATGAAGGCGTGGTGGGTGAACTCAAGGCACGCTTTAGCGCGGATGCGCTAACTGTTCAAACCACTCGTACGGGCATGCCCGTAGTGTGGGTGCCCCGTGAAAAGCTTAAAGAAGTACTGACCTACCTGCGTAACCTGCCGCGTCCGTACGTCATGCTGTACGACCTGCACGGCATGGATGAACGGCTGCGTACCCAGCGCCGCGGCCTGCCGCCGGCCGACTTCACTGTGTTCTATCAGTTGATGTCCATCGAGCGGAATAGCGATGTGATGATCAAGGTCGCGCTGTCGATGAACGACCTGAACTTGCCCACCGTGACTGATATCTGGCCGAACGCTAACTGGTACGAGCGTGAAGTCTGGGACATGTTCGGCATCCGGTTCGACGGCCATCCCCTGCTCAAGCGGATGCTGATGCCTGACAGCTGGCAAGGCCACCCGCTGCGCAAGGACTATCCAGCCCGCGCGACGGAATTCGACCCCTACGCCCTGAACGCGGCGAAGCAGGATCTGGAGCAGGAAACCCTGCGCTTCAAGCCTGAAGAATGGGGCATGAAGCAGCAGAGCGACACGTCTGACTTCATGTTCCTGAACCTGGGTCCGAACCACCCGTCCGCCCACGGTGCCTTCCGTATCATTCTTCAGCTGGACGGCGAAGAGATTGTCGACTGCGTTCCCGAGATCGGCTATCACCACCGCGCAGCCGAGAAAACTGGCGAACGTCAATCCTGGCACAGTTACATTCCTTATACCGACCGGGTTGACTACCTGGGCGGTGTCATGAACAACCTCCCCTACGTACTGGCCGTTGAAAAGCTTGCCGGAATTACAGTCCCTGCACGGGTTGAGGTGATTCGAATCATGATGTGTGAATACTTCCGCATCATGAGTCATCTCCTATTCCTGGGTACCTATATTCAGGACGTGGGCGCCATGACACCGGTCTTCTTCGCCTTTACGGATCGTCAGCGCGCCTACAAGGTGGTAGAAGCCATTACCGGCTTCCGGATGCACCCGGCATGGTTCCGTATTGGCGGTGTGGCCCATGACCTGCCTCGAGGATGGGACAAGCTGGTCAAGGAGTTCGTTGACTGGCTACCCAAGCGTCTGGATGAATACGAAAAATCAGCCATTCGGAACAGCATCCTAAAAGGTCGTACCGTAGGTGTAGCTCATTACAACACTGAAGAAGCGTTGCGTTGGGGCGTAACCGGCCCGAATTTGAGAGCCACCGGCCTGAATTTCGACATGCGCAAGGCACGGCCTTATTCGGGTTATCAGAACTTCGAATTCGAAGTGCCTATCGCGCATAACGGCGATGCCTATGATCGTTGCCTGGTCCGTATCGAAGAGATGCGTCAGAGCCTGCACATTATCGATCAGTGTCTGAAGAACATGCCTGAAGGCCCCTTCAAGGCAGACCATCCGCTGACGACGCCGCCGCCTAAAGAGCGCACGCTGCAACACATCGAGACCCTGATCACTCACTTCCTGCAAGTTTCCTGGGGACCGGTCATGCCGGCCAACGAATCCATGCAGATAATCGAGGCGACCAAAGGGTTGAACAGTTATTACCTGACGAGCGATGGCAGCACCATGAGCTACCGGACTCGCATTCGTACGCCCAGCTTCCCGCATCTGCAACAGATCCCCTCGGTGATCCGAGGCAGCATGGTGGCGGACCTGATCGCCTACCTGGGCAGTATCGATTTCGTCATGGCCGATGTGGACCGCTGATCATGAGTACACTGATTCAAACTGATCGTTTCGAGCTGAGTGAAACCGAACGCTCTGCCATCGAACATGAAATGCATCACTACGAGGATGCCCGTGCGGCATCTATCGAAGCACTGAAAATCGTTCAAACGGAACGTGGCTGGGTCCCGGATGGCGCTATCTATGCCATCGGTGAAATCCTCGGCATTCCTGCAAGCGATGTGGAAGGCGTAGCTACCTTCTATAGCCAGATTTTTCGTCAGCCCGTCGGCCGTCATATCATCCGCGTCTGCGACAGCATGGTCTGCTATATCGGTGGCCATGAATCCGTACTGGGACAAATCCAGGAGCAATTAGGTATCGGCCTGGGCCAGACGACCGCTGATGGTCGCTTTACCCTGCTCCCGACATGCTGCCTTGGCAACTGCGACAAAGCCCCTGCCCTGATGATCGATGAGGACACTTACGGCAATATCCAGCCGTCCGGTGTCGCCAAATTGCTGGAGGGTTATGTATGACGCTTACCTCCGTGGGTCCTGCGAACAAAATCGCTCGTACACCTGAAACTCACCCGCTTACCTGGCGTCTGCGTGACGATGCCGCGCCGGTCTGGCTTGAGGAATATACGTCCAAAGACGGCTATAGCGCTGCGCGCAAGGCGCTGGCTGACATGGCATCTACGGATATCGTTCAGACTGTCAAGGACTCGGGCCTCAAGGGCCGCGGTGGTGCGGGCTTCCCGACCGGCGTCAAATGGGGCCTGATGCCTGCTGATGAAAGTCTGAACATTCGTTATCTGCTGTGCAACGCTGACGAAATGGAACCTAACACCTGGAAGGACCGCCTGCTCATGGAGCAGCTGCCGCACCTCCTGGTAGAAGGCATGATCATCAGCGCACGGGCCTTGAAGGCCTACCGCGGTTATATCTTTCTTCGTGGTGAGTATGTCGATGCCGCACACAACCTGAATCGCGCCATCGAGGAAGCTAAGGCCGCTGGCTACCTTGGCAAAAACATCTTTGGCAGTGGCTTTGACTTCGAGCTGTTTGTTCACACCGGTGCAGGCCGCTACATCTGCGGTGAAGAAACCGCCCTGATCAATTCGCTTGAAGGCCGCCGGGCCAACCCGCGTTCCAAACCGCCTTTCCCTGCTGCTGTTGGCGTCTGGGGCAAGCCGACTTGCGTAAATAATGTCGAAACCCTGTGCAACGTGCCAGCCATCGTCGCCAATGGCGTTGATTGGTACAAATCATTGGCGCGCGAGGGAAGCGAAGACATGGGTACAAAACTCATGGGCTTCTCCGGCAAGGTCAAGAATCCCGGGGTGTGGGAGTTGCCGTTTGGCATACCCGCTCAAGAGCTATTCGAAGACTATGCTGGCGGTATGCGCGAAGGCTATACCCTGAAGGCCTGGCAGCCAGGTGGTGCAGGCACGGGCTTTCTGCTGCCGGAGCATCTCTCGGCACCTATGTTTGCCGGCGGTATCGCCAAAGTGGGTACCCGTATGGGTACCGGCCTCGCCATGGCGGTAGACCATACCGTTAATATGGTTTCGCTGCTGCGCAACATGGAAGAGTTCTTTGCCCGTGAGTCCTGTGGCTGGTGTACGCCCTGCCGCGACGGTCTGCCATGGAGCGTCAAGCTCTTGCGCGCGCTGGAAAAAGGCGAAGGTCAAAGCGGCGATATCGAGACGCTACTGCAGCTATGCACCTTCCTTGGCCCAGGCAAAACGTTCTGTGCTCATGCCCCTGGTGCGGTCGAGCCACTGGCCAGCGCAATCAAGTATTTCCGCAGCGAATTCGAGGCGGGCGTGAAGAAGGCTCCCAGCGAGCCCCAGCCTTCCGTTGTAGAAACAGTCATTTGATTTGTGTGCCGGCTCGCTGAGCTGGCCACTGTCGCCGCCTGAACGCATGTGTAAAGACGGCGACACCGTGATTCCAATAGCCACGCCGCGGTAAGGCTATGGAGAGGCTAAAGCCTGTCCAGGTCCCCCGGCAAACGAAGACTGAAGAACCATGGCCACTATCCACGTAGACGGCAAAGAGTACGAAGTCGACGGTGCGGACAACCTCCTGGAGGCTTGCCTGTCCCTCGGTCTCGATATTCCCTATTTCTGCTGGCACCCGGCGCTCGGTAGCGTCGGTGCCTGCCGACAGTGTGCGGTCAAGCAGTTTGCTGATGAGAACGACACCCGTGGTCGCCTCGTCATGTCCTGCATGACGCCTTCGACGGACAAGACCTATATATCCATTGATGACCAGGAAGCCAAAGACTTCCGCAGTAGTGTCATTGAATGGCTGATGACCAACCATCCGCACGACTGCCCGGTTTGTGAGGAAGGCGGTCATTGCCACTTGCAAGACATGACCGTGATGACAGGTCATAACAAGCGCCGTTATCGCTTCACCAAGCGCACCCACCAGAACCAGGACCTGGGCCCGTTCATTTCCCATGAGATGAACCGCTGTATCGCCTGCTACCGCTGCGTGCGCTATTACAAGGATTACGCGGGCGGCACTGATCTGGGCGTTTATGGCGCCCACGACAATGTGTATTTTGGCCGCGTCGAGGAAGGCACGCTGGAAAGCGAGTTTTCTGGAAACCTGACCGAAGTCTGCCCAACCGGCGTCTTTACCGACAAGACCCACTCCGAGCGCTACAACCGCAAGTGGGACATGCAGTTTGCACCAAGCATCTGTCATGGCTGCTCGTCTGGTTGCAACATCAGCCCCGGTGAGCGCTATGGCGAGCTTCGTCGTATCGAGAACCGTTACAACGGCTCGGTTAACCATTATTTCCTGTGCGACCGTGGCCGCTTCGGGTATGGCTATGTGAACCGCAAGGATCGCCCTCGCCAGGCGCTGCTGCGTAACGGCTCGCTCAACGCAGGGGTAGATGCTGCACTGGATAAGGCTGCCGAGCTATTGCGTGGGCGTAGGGTAATCGGTATCGGCTCTCCCCGTGCTAGCCTGGAAAGCAACTATGCACTACGTGAACTGGTAGGTGCAGAAAACTATTACAGCGGCATGGCCAAGCATGAGCTTGAACATGTCCGCCTTGTATTGGATGTCTTGCGTAACAGCCCTCTTCCTGTACCCACCATCCGCGACATCGAGCACCATGACGCTGTGCTGGTGCTAGGCGAAGACCTGACCCAGACCGCAGCCCGTGTCGCCCTGGCAGTCCGTCAGGCAGCCAAAGGCAAGGCAACCGATATTGCAGCGGCAGCTCGTATTCCTGAGTGGCACAAGGCGGCTGTCCAGACCATCGGGCAATCCAGCAAAAACCCCGTGTTTCTGGCCAGCCTGGCTGAGACACGTCTGGATGACATCGCTGCGCAGACTATCCACGGTGCGCCGGAAGATCTGGCTCGCTTCGGCTTTGCACTGGCCAACGCTCTCGACGCTTCCGCTCCGGCAGTAGAAGGTCTGAGCGATGAAGTAGCGCAGCAGGTCAAGTTGGTGGCCGACACCCTGCTCAATGCCAAGCGTCCGCTCATTATCTCGGGTACTTCACTGGGATCACGCGCGCTGATCGAGGCTGCTGCCAACATTGCCAAGGCACTGGCGCTGAAGGAAAAGAACGGCTCGCTGAGCCTTGTCGTTCCCGAAGCCAACAGCATGGGCCTGGCCATTTTTGGCGGCGAGTCGGTAGATGATGCGTTCGACGCGCTGACAGCGGGTAAAGCCGACGCGCTGGTCGTGCTGGAAAACGACCTGTTCCGTCGCGCCGACTCTGCACGCGTAGAAGAAGCACTCAAGGCAGCCAAAACGTTGATCGTACTGGACCATCAGCGTACAGCTACGGCAGAGCGTGCCGACCTGATCCTGCCAGCCGCAAGCTTTGCGGAAGGTGATGGCACCCTGGTAAGCCAGGAGGGCCGTGCCCAGCGTTTCTTCCAGGTGTACGAGCCTACTTATTACGATCCGAGCAGCCTGATTCGTGAAGGCTGGCGTTGGCTACATGCACTGCACAGCACCTTGCAGGGCAAGGCCGTGGACTGGACGCAGCTGGACCAGGTTACCGAGGCGTGTGCAGCAAGCCATCCGAGCCTGGCTGGCATTCGGGATGCAGCGCCCAGCGCATCGTTCCGTATCAAGGGCCAGAAGCTTTCCCGTGAGCCTCACCGTTACAGCGGTCGTACCGCAATGCGCGCCAATATCAGCGTTCACGAGCCGCGTACGCCACAGGATATAGACTCTGCCTTCGCCTTCTCCATGGAAGGCTATTACGGCAGCGCCGAACCCCGTCAGCAGATCGCATTTGCCTGGTCTCCTGGCTGGAACTCGCCGCAAGCCTGGAACAAGTTCCAGGACGAGGTAGGCGGACATCTGCGTGCGGGCGATCCTGGTATTCGTCTGATTGAGTCTTCTGGCGATCGCCTGAGCTGGTTCAACGCCATTCCGGCAGCCTATTCCGCTCAGGCGAACCAGTGGAAAGCCGTACCGATCCATCATTTGTTCGGCAGTGAAGAGACCTCGGCTCGCTCGGAGACTTTCCAGGAGCGTATCCCCGAAGTTTACGTCGCGCTTGCAAAAGCTGATGCAGACCGTCTGGGCGTCAATCCTGGTGCCAAGGTCAGCGTTACGGTTGCTGGTCAGGCGCTGAGCCTGCCGCTGATGGTCAAACCTGGTCTGGCTGCTGGCTTGATCGGCTTGCCGGTGGGGTTTGAAGGCATCCCAGCCCGCCTGGCGGGTCTTACCATCGATCGCGTCCAGGAGGCTGCGCAATGAGTTGGTTAACCCCTTCCGTCATCGCCATTATCCTGGCCGTCGTGAAGGCCATCGTGATCCTGTTGGCCGTCGTTATCTGCGGCGCGCTGCTTAGCTGGGTCGAGCGCCGTCTGCTTGGCCTTTGGCAGGATCGTCACGGGCCAAACCGTGTCGGTCCTTTCGGTGCCTTCCAGCTGGGCGCCGACATGATCAAGATGTTCTTCAAGGAAGACTGGACGCCACCGTTCGCGGACAAGACGACGTTCATGCTGGCACCCGTCATTGCGATGAGCGCCTTGCTGATCGCGTTTGCCGTGGTACCGATCACACCTACCTGGGGTGTGGCGGACCTGAACATTGGTCTTCTGTTCTTCTTTGCGATGGCTGGCCTTGCAGTCTATGCAGTGCTGTTCGCAGGCTGGTCTAGCAACAATAAGTTCGCCTTGCTGGGTAGCATGCGCGCTTCAGCCCAAACCGTCTCCTACGAGGTGTTCATGGGGCTTTCGCTCATGGGCGTCGTCGCGGTGACCGGCTCTTTCAACATGCGAGATATTGTTGAAGCGCAGCATCAGGGCTTGTGGTTCATCATCCCTCAGTTTTTCGGCTTTTGTACCTTCCTGATCGCAGGCGTTGCGGTGACTCACCGCCACCCCTTTGACCAGCCGGAGGCAGAACAGGAGCTGGCAGATGGTTACCACGTTGAATATGCCGGCATGAAGTGGGGCATGTTCTTCGTAGGCGAATACATTGGCATCGTGCTGGTGTCTGCCCTGCTCGTCACGCTGTTCTTTGGTGGCTGGCATGGTCCGCTGTTGCCACCCTTCATCTGGTTCGCCCTGAAGACTGCATTCTTCATCATGCTGTTCATTTTGCTGCGTGCGTCTATCCCACGTCCGCGCTATGACCAGGTGATGGCGTTCAGCTGGAAGGTGTGTCTGCCGCTGACCCTGATCAATCTGCTCGTTACCGGTGCGGTGGTTTTGTATAACGCCACCCCGGCCGTGGTTCACTGAGGAGAGCCGCCATGTTCAAAGAAATAGTCAATGTCGTGCATGGCACATGGACTCAGCTACGAAGCGTGCTGATGATCTTTTCCCATGCCTTTAGAAAGCGCGACACCCTGCAGTACCCCGAGGAGCCGGTTTATCTGCCGCCTCGTTATCGAGGCCGGATTGTCCTGACCCGTGATCCCGATGGGCAGGAGCGCTGCGTGGCGTGCAACCTGTGTGCGGTAGCGTGCCCGGTAGGCTGTATTTCCCTGCAGAAAACCGAAGCAGAAGACGGTCGCTGGTATCCGGAGTTCTTCCGTATCAACTTCTCCCGCTGCATTTTCTGCGGCATGTGTGAAGAGGCTTGTCCTACCACCGCTATCCAGCTGACACCGGACTTTGAGATGTGCGAGTACGAGCGTCAGAACCTGGTGTACGAGAAGGAGCATCTGCTCATCTCCGGACCCGGCAAGTACCCGGACTACAACTTCTATCGCGTCGCCGGTATGTCCATTGCGGGCAAACCTAAGGGTGCTGCGAAGAACGAGGCCGAGCCAATCAACGTCAAGAGCCTGCTGCCGTAAGGACGGAAAGATGGAATTTGCTTTCTATTTCGCTGCCGGTGTCGCCGTACTGGCCACGTTCAGGGTGATTACCAACCGTAATCCGGTACATGCCCTGCTCTACCTCATCATCTCGCTGCTAGCGGTCTCGATGACCTTCTTCAGCCTTGGCGCTCCATTCGCCGGTGCGCTTGAGGTCATCGTATACGCTGGCGCCATCATGGTGCTGTTCGTATTCGTCGTGATGATGCTCAACCTCGGCCCTGCCGTGGTTGAGCAGGAACGCAAGTGGTTAACGCCTGGCATCTGGGTTGGCCCTTCGATTCTTTCCATCGCGTTGCTGGTCGAGTTGCTGCTGGTGCTGGGCAGAATGCCCGGCGGTGCAAGTATCGGTCATACCACGGTTGATGCAAAAGCGGTTGGTATCAGCCTGTTCGGCCCCTATCTGCTAGCGGTCGAACTGGCGTCGATGCTGCTCCTGGCTGCGCTGGTTGCGGCCTATCACCTAGGCCGGCAACAAGACGTCAAAGGCGTCGGCGAGTAACTCGTTAAGGAATGGACCTATGAATGCGATACCTCTGGAACATGGTCTGGCACTTGCCGGCGCGTTGTTCGCCCTGGGTCTGGTTGGCCTGATGGTACGGCGCAACATCCTGTTCATATTGATGAGTCTGGAAATCATGATGAATGCTTCCGCCCTGGCTTTTGTGGTCGGTGGCAGCCGTTGGGGGCAACCGGATGGTCAGGTGATGTTCATTCTGGTACTGAGCCTTGCTGCTGCCGAGGCGAGTATTGGCCTGGCGATCCTGCTGCAACTGTATCGCCGTTTCCAAACCCTCGATGTCGATGCTGCCAGCGAGATGCGCGGATGAACCTGTTACCTCTTACCTTCGTCTTTCCCCTTATCGGGTTTGTGCTGCTGGCGTTTTCCCGTAGCCGCTGGTCCGAAAACCTGTCTGCCCTGATTGGAGTAGGCTCGATCGGGCTATCTGCGCTTACAGCCGCCTTGGTTAGCTGGCAGTTCCTGTCCAGCCCGCCGCCTTCCGGCGCTGTCACCCAGGTGCTGTGGAACTGGATGACCGTTGATGGCTTTGCACCCAACATCGCGTTGTACCTGGATGGTCTCTCGGTAACCATGCTGTGTGTGGTCACCGGTGTAGGCTTTCTGATTCACCTGTTTGCCTCCTGGTACATGCGCGGTGAAGCAGGCTATGCACGCTTTTTTGCCTATACCAACCTGTTCGTGGCAAGCATGTTGTTCCTGGTACTGGGCGATAACCTGCTCTTCCTCTACTTTGGTTGGGAAGGTGTAGGCCTGTGCAGTTACCTGCTGATCGGGTTCTACTACAGCGAGCGTGCCAACGGTAATGCAGCACTCAAGGCCTTTATCGTGACCCGCGTGGGTGACGTGTTCATGGCCTTCGGTCTGTTCATCCTGTTCATGACACTGGGCACGCTGGATATCCAGGAACTGCTGGCTCGTGCGCCAGATGTGTTCACGATGAACGATCCACTGCTGATGCTGGCTACGCTGATGCTGCTGGGTGGTGCGGTAGGTAAATCTGCCCAGCTGCCTTTGCAAACCTGGCTGGCCGATGCGATGGCAGGCCCGACCCCAGTATCGGCGCTGATCCACGCAGCGACCATGGTGACTGCCGGCGTATACCTGATCGCCCGTTGTCATGGATTGTTCGAGCTGACGCCTTCGATTTTGCATCTAGTGGGTATCGTGGGTGCGGTTACGCTGGTTCTGGCAGGCTTTGCAGCACTGGTACAGACCGACATCAAGCGTATCCTTGCTTACTCCACCATGAGTCAGATCGGCTACATGTTCCTAGCCCTGGGTGTAGGCGCCTGGAGCGGTGCGATCTTCCACCTGATGACCCATGCGTTCTTCAAGGCGCTTCTGTTCCTTGCATCCGGCTCGGTCATCCTGGCCTGCCATCACGAGCAGAACATCTTCAAGATGGGCGGTCTGTGGAAAAAAATTCCGCTGGCCTATGCAAGCTTCCTGGTTGGTGGTTCAGCGCTGGCAGCGCTACCGCTGATTACGGCTGGCTTCTACTCAAAAGACGAGATCCTCTGGGAAGCCTTTGCCAGCGGTCATCAGAATCTGCTGATTGCAGGCCTGGTAGGTGCCTTCCTGACCTCGATCTACACCTTCCGCCTGATCTTTATCGTGTTCCACGGTGAAGCCAAGACTGAGGCCCATGGTGGTCATGGGATCGCACATCACTTGCCACTAATCGTACTGATCGTATTGTCCACCTTTATCGGCGCCTGGATCACACCACCGCTGTCGGGTGTACTGCCTCAGTCGGCTGGCCATGCAGGTGGCGAAGCCAAGCACAGTCTGGAAATTGCCTCAGGCGCCATTGCATTGGCCGGCATCCTGTTGGCGGCCCTGCTCTTCCTGGGCAAGCGTCGCTTTGTCAGTGCACTTGCCAAGAGTGCTCCGGGTCGATTCTTTGGTACCTGGTGGTATCACGCCTGGGGCTTCGACTGGCTCTACAACTGGATCTTCGTGAAGCCTTACCTGGCGATTACCCGACTGCTGCGTAGCGATCCGATCGACAAGGCGATCCTGATTGTCCCGATCCTCGCGCGTGCCGGTAACCTCACGCTGAGCCTTACAGAGAACGGCCGCCTGCGTTGGTATGCTGCCTCCATCGTGGGTGGTGCAGTGCTGCTTCTGGCCGCACTGCTTCTGGCCTGACTTGAATCTACGAAAGGAATTGAGCCCGTCATGATTCTGCCTTGGCTAATCCTGATCCCCTTCATAGGCGGTCTGCTGTGCTGGCTGGGAGATCGCTCCGGCAATCTCCTGCCACGCTGGATTGCTTTATTAACCATGCTATTGGAGCTGGTGCTTGGCCTATGGGTCTGGTGGCACGGTGACTTCAGCTTGGCCCCCGCTCCGGGTAGCGAGCAGAACTGGACCGTTGAATTCCAGTATCCCTGGATTGAACGCTTTGGTATCAGCCTGCACTTCGCCATGGACGGCCTATCGCTGCTTATGGTGTTGCTGACTGGTCTGTTGGGTCTTTTGGCTGTTGTCTGCTCTTGGCGCGAGATCCAGAAGCATGTTGGCTTCTTCCACCTGAACCTGCTATGGATTCTAGGTGGTGTGGTTGGTGTGTTCCTGGCTGTCGACCTGTTCCTGTTCTTCTTCTTCTGGGAGATGATGCTGGTGCCGATGTATTTCCTCATCGCACTCTGGGGTCATAGCTCCGCCGACGGCAAGAAGAGCCGAATTACCGCTGCTACCAAGTTCTTCATTTTCACCCAGGCCAGCGGCTTGATCATGCTGGTGGCCATCGTGGCCCTAGTGCTGGTGCACTACAGCGCAACTGGTGTGCTGACCTTTGAATATGAAGACCTGCTGAAAACGCAGATGGATCCAACGACTGAATACCTGCTGATGCTGGGCTTCTTCATTGCCTTTGCCGTGAAGCTGCCTGCCGTGCCGGTTCACTCCTGGCTTCCCGATGCACACGCACAGGCACCAACAGCCGGTTCCGTAGACCTTGCCGGTATTCTATTGAAAACAGCCGCTTACGGTCTTCTGCGCTTTGCCGTACCGCTGTTTCCCAATGCCTCGGCCGAGTTTGCGCCCATTGCCATGTGGCTCGGGATCATCGGAATCTTCTACGGTGCGTTCCTGTCCTTCGCACAGACTGACATCAAGCGTCTTGTGGCCTACTCCAGCGTTTCGCACATGGGCTTCGTCTTAATCGGTATCTACTCCGGCAGCCAGCATGCACTGCAGGGTGTCGTGGTACAGATGATCGCCCATGGTCTTTCGGCAGCAGGCTTGTTCATTCTGTGCGGTCAGCTCTATGAGCGTCTGCATACACGCGACATGCGTGAGATGGGTGGACTCTGGGGTCGCCTCCCCTACCTGCCGGCCCTCAGCCTGTTCTTCGCTTCGGCGTCTCTGGGCCTGCCGGGTACCGGTAACTTCGTAGGCGAGTTCCTGATTCTAATGGGTGCGTTCCCAATGGTGCCGCTGACCGTTGTGATAGCTACATTCGGTCTGGTTGCGGCTTCGGTGTACTCATTGATCATGATCCACCGTGCGTACTTCGGTCCTGCGAAGTCTGAAGGGGAATTGCCGGGGCTCAATGCACGCGAGCTGTCCATGGTACTGCTTCTGGTCGGTCTGCTGATCCTCCTGGGTGTTTATCCGCAGCCCATTCTGGATACGTCGGCAGCCAGCATGAGTGGTGTACACCAGTGGCTGGGTACAGCTTTCTCTTCCATTGTTTCTGCCCGGTAGTAGCGCCATGACCTTTACAACGGAACATCTCATCGCACTTCTGCCGCTCCTCATCACCGGTCTGACCGCCGTCGTGGTGATGCTGGCGATAGCCTGGCGGCGCAACCACACCGTGATTCCGACACTGTCGGTAATCGGATTGAACCTGGCCCTGCTGTCCATTGTGTACTCGATGCGGGTCGTCGATATCGACGTCACCAGCCTCATGCGCATGGATGGCTACACCTACTTCTATACCGCACTGATCCTGATTACCACGTTGGCATGCATGACGCTGTCGCATGCTTACATGGAGGGATACTCCAGCAACCGTGAGGAGCTTTACCTACTGCTTTTACTGTCCTGTACGGGCGGTATCGTGTTGGTAAGCTCGCAGCATCTGGCTTCGCTGTTCATTGGCCTCGAGCTGCTGTCCGTACCGGTGTATGGCCTGGTGGCCTATTCCTACTTCAATCGCCGCTCCCTTGAGGCTGGCATGAAGTATCTGGTGCTATCTGCTGCCGGCTCGGCCATTCTGCTGTTTGGCATGGCCCTGCTGTATGCACAGTCCGGCACCCTGAGCTTTAGCGGAATCGGTGCGCAGCTGACTCAGCAAGCCTCGGCCGGCCTGCTGCTGGAACTCGGTATCGGCATGATGATCGTAGGTCTGGGCTTCAAACTGTCGCTGGTACCCTTCCATTTGTGGACGCCAGATGTCTATGAAGGCGCACCGGCACCGGTGGGCGCTTATCTGGCTACTGCGAGCAAGGTTGCCGTTTTCGCTGTCGTGGTTCGTCTGTTCCAGACCATGCCCGCTGCGCTGAACGATACATGGCTGCATAACCTGATCGCTTTCATCGCCATCATCTCCATTCTGGTCGGCAACCTCTTGGCCCTGATGCAAAGCAACCTCAAGCGTCTGCTGGGCTACTCTTCCATCTCACACTTTGGATACCTGCTCGTAGCCCTCGCTGCCAGCAATGGTATTGCGGTAGAGGCGATTGGGGTGTACTTGGCGACTTATGTCGTTACCAGCCTGGGAGCCTTTGGCGTGATCGTGCTTATGTCCAGCCCAAGCAATGGCACACGTGATGCCGATGCGCTGTTTGAGTACCGCGGACTGTTCTGGAGACGCCCGTATCTGACCGCCGTTCTAACAGTGATGATGCTGTCGCTTGCAGGTATTCCGCTGACGGCGGGCTTTATCGGCAAGTTCTACATTATTACGGTGGGTGTCGAGTCCCATCTGTGGTGGCAGACCGCGGCGGTCGTTATTGGTAGCGCCATCGGCCTGTTCTATTACCTGCGTGTCATGGTAACGATGTATCTGGTACAACCAGGTCTGAGCCGTCACGATGCACCCATGAACTGGGGTGAGCGTGCCGGCGGTATCATGCTTATCGCCATTGCAGCCCTGACGCTGCTGTTGGGTGTTTACCCGCAGCCCTTGTTGCAAGTGCTTCAACATACAGGCCTGTAAGGGTCTCTCATAAAAAAGCCCCAGTGATGGGGCTTTTTTATTGCCTGAACTTTTTATTCCTCTTCACGGTGCATGAAGAGGTCCCATACCGACATGAAGAGCGCCGCCACCAATGGGCCAATGACGAACCCGTTGAGACCAAACAGTGCCATTCCGCCTAGTGTGGAAATCAGTACCACGTAGTCGGGTAGCTTGGTGTCCTTGCCTACCAAGATAGGGCGCAGAATGTTATCTACCAGGCCGATGACGATAACGCCGAACAGAATCAATACAACCCCTTGCCATATCGAGCCTGTCAGCAGGAAGTAAACCGCAACCGGCCCCCAGATCAGCCCAGCGCCTACTGCCGGCAACAACGACAGGAACGCCATTATTACGCCCCAGAGAACAGCAGCCTCAACACCGAGTACTCCCAGGATAAATCCACCCAACGCACCCTGAACAACGGCCACGATAATGTTGCCTTTGACAGTGGCCCGGATAACGGCCGTGAACTTGCGTAGCAGGCTGCGCTTGTGAATCTCGCTCAAGGGAATGGCTTTGCGGATCAGCCCTACGAGGTATTGCCCGTCTCGAAGCAGGAAAAACAGCAGGTACAGCATGATGCCAAAGCTGATGACTAACTGAAACGTCCCCTGCCCTACCAACAAGGCCCTGCTTGCCAATGCCTGACTACCTTGGGCAACGCTTTGCGTCAGGCGCTCGCGAATACTTTCTGGGTCAGTGATATCGAATCGGTGCAGTACACTTTTGATACCGTTCGGTAGTGCCTGCCACATGTGTTGAAAATATTCGCCGAAATTCAGCTGGCCGCTGTTGATTCGCTGATACAGCGCACTGCCTTCCTGAACAAGAGAAATACTAATCGCTGTGACCGGCAGAATCACGATGAGTAAACAAACACCCAAGCTGCTCAGCGCGGCAAGGTTTTTACGATTGTTGTAGCGCCTGAGAAACCAGCGCTGCATAGGGGCGAAAATAATCGCCAGGATCGCTCCCCAAAATACCGCGCCGTAATAGGGCAACAGAATCCAGGCAAATGCGATCGAGACAATAATCAGAAGAAAGATAAATGTTCTATTTTCAAGTCGCGTGCTTTTCATCAGGGTTCCAAAGTCCATTCAAGAGCAACGAGCGTCGCTTTTGGTTAGAACACTGGATACCACGCACTTGTTCCTGAGGGCTCAGCCAGAGCCCTCAGGAATGTCGATTTAAACGCGGAACTGCTTGACTAGGCCGTGGAGGCGATCCCCTAGCGAGACTAGCCCCTGGGTAGTGGTCGCACTCTGCTCAGCCCCTGCCGTCATGGTTTCAACCGCGCCAGCAATCTCGTGGACGCTACGGTTGATTTCCTCGGAGACCGCCGTCTGCTCTTCGGCTGCACTGGCTATCTGGGCGTTCATGGCATTAATCGTACCGATCAGCTGGCTGATGGTATCGAGCGAGGCGCCTGCCTGACTGGCCTGGACAGTCGTACTTTCACCTGCCGCACCAGAGCGACGCATCGACTCAACCGCCTTTTGCGTACCCTGTTGCAGGCGATCGATCATTCCCTGGATCTCCTGGGTACTCTGCTGAGTACGGCTTGCCAGGGCACGAACTTCGTCGGCCACGACCGCAAAACCACGACCCGCCTCACCAGCCCGAGCCGCCTCGATAGCAGCGTTCAAGGCCAGCAGGTTGGTTTGCTCGGCAATGGAACGGATAACATCCAGTACGCTGACAATAGACTGTACGTCCTGCTGCAGACTGTCGAGCGACATGCCGCTGTCACGCACTTCATCGACCAGAGAATGGATGCCTGCCACACTACCCTCAACCACACGCTTGGCTACACGCCCTTGCTCATCGGTCTCACGGGCAGCTTCTGCCGCTTGCTGGGCACTTTGCGCTACTTCATGAGCCGCTGCGGACATCTCGTTGATAGCCGTGGCAACCTGATCGGTTTCGCTACGCTGGCGCTGCATGGCCTGCTCGGTACGACGAGCCTGGGCAGCCACCTCATCCAGCAAACCGGTGAGCTGCTGAGTGATGTCGATTACTTGCTGTACGGTTCCATGAATCTTGCCAACGAATCGATTGAACGAGCCAGCAAGCCGGCCCAACTCGTCGTTACTCTGCACCGGCAGTCGACGTGTCAGATCGCCTTCGCCATCAGCAATGTCATCAAGGTTTGCACGCATGAGCTCAAGCGGACGCAACACTCGCATGGCAAATAGATGAGCCGCAATGGCGATGATGACCAGCACTACTAGCGAGACGCCGATGATGGAGAACAGCTGAGTCAAGGTCTGCGCACGTACATCGGCCTCGATCTTGCCCAGCCGCTCCTCAACGCCATCCAGGTTGATGGCAGAGCCCAGGACCATGTCCCACTTGGGCAGGTACTCGGTATAGCTCAACTTGGGAACCAAGGTAGTTTTGCCAGGCAATGTAGAGGAATAGCGGACATAATGAGTGCCATCCTTGCCTGCCCGGACCAGTTCCTGGTTCAGGTAAACGCCGTTCGGATCCTTGTTATCACGAAAGCTCTTGCCTATGCCTTCAGCGTCGTTTCCCTTGAAAAGGCGGATGACATTTGAGTCATAGCCAAACATATAGCCATCTTTGCCATAGGTGATGCCAGATAAAATCCTGATTGCCTCGGCGCGGGCCGCCTGATCACCGTCGGCTGAAGCATCGTAGAGCGGCTTGACCGCTGTCAGGGCAACCTGCACGTAATTCTTCAGGGTTACGTTGCTTTGCTCCATCAAGCGATCACGCGTTGTCTGTATATCGCGCTCGGCTTTATTGCTCAGCATCACATAGGAAATACCGCTGATGATCAGGGTAGTAATTACAACAGGTAGGAGCGCCAGCAGGAGCACCTTAGCTTTTAAACTCATCACTGAGACCTCTTAGGTTGTTATCTAAGTAGGTTTTCGGCCAAGCGAAACGAAAATGAAGGTCGATCGATAGTGCTCTATCCGTATGGTCTCAATCACCGGGAGCAGATCGGGAGGCTCGGAGCGGCAGCCGGACCAAAACTTTCAGCCCGCCCAGGGAACTGCTTTCCAGGCTGAGCGTACCTGCGCAACTGTCCACAATATCACGCGCAATACCAAGGCCCAAGCCATGTCCCATGACTCGCTCATCCAGACGCGCGCCTCGCTCGAGAATATCCTGCCTGGATTCAGGCGCGATACCTGGCCCATCATCATCAATACTGATCTCATAACAGGCATCTTTCTTCAGTACCGTCAGCTCTACCTGGCTGCTCGCCCATTTACAGGCGTTATCCAACAGCGTACCCAGCAATTCAAGCAGGTCTTCGCGATCCCAGGGCAGTTTCAAACCGGAAGGCACATGACAGGAGATCGTCAGGTCGTTGTCATGGATCTGCTTGAGCATGGCGCAGAGCGAAGGCAATTCAGCCTCGCAGTCCAGATAGACGCCGGGAAGCTGGTCACCGGCCAGTCGAGCACGGCGCAGCTCCCGCTCAAGACGCTGCTGGATCTGCTCAAGCTGATCGCGCAGGATGCTCTGCAGTTCAGGATGCGCACTCAGTTCTTGCCGCTCCGCAAGACTTACCAGCACGGCCAGAGGCGTTTTTAGCGCATGCCCCAGATTACCGATGCCATGGCGGGCACGCTTGAGATTATCCTCGGTATGACGCAGCAGATGATTGATCTGCTCCACCAGCAGCTCAAGCTCTTGGGGAACCTGCGTATCCAGCTGGCTGCGCTGCCCCTGTTGCAGTTGAGCCACTTGTTGCCGGACCCGTTCAAGTGGCTTTAAGGCGCGCCTTACCGTAATCCGTTGTAGAAAAAGGATTACGATTAACGCAACCAGCCCAATACCGGCACCTATACGTAGCATTCGACTGAAACTGGTCAGGAGCGGGTTGTAATCCTGTGCAACGACAATGCTGAGCTTTTGCCCCAACCGCTGATAATCCGCGCGATAGACCAGGAGGCGCTGATCTTCGGGGCCATTGACGAGATGTCCGGTCAGCCCTACGTGCGTAGGTCTCTCAAGCACATGATCCCATAGCGACCGGGAGCGCCAGCGAGGTTCTCCTATGTCGATCTCGAAATAACGCCCGGAAAATGGCCGTTGATAGGCGGGATTAAGGCGCTGCTCATCCAGCTGCAGCCCGTTTGGCCCCCGCGCAATAGCCACCAGGAGGTTTTCGCTCTCTGTCTGAAGTCCGCTTCCCAGATAATCCCGTAGCGCCGTATCAACCAGCCAGCGTGCGCCCAGTATCAATAAAAGTCCGGATATCAGCAGAGCGGAGGCCAAGCCAATGCCCAATCGCTGCTGAATGGACTTCATGCAGATTTCCCGAAGCGGTAGCCCTGTCCTCGCCGTGTCTCGATAATATCGCGCCCCAATTTACGCCTGAGATGGTTCACGTGCACCTCGATGACGTTGGAGTCACGCTCGCTTTCACCGTCGTAGAGATGTTCACCCAAATGACTTTTGGACAGGATCTGCCCTGCATGCAACATGAAATACCGCAGCAGCCTGAACTCTGCGGCGGTCAGCTCGATGCTTTCATCCCCGCGATTAACACATTGCCGTGACTCATCCAGGCTCAGACCGGAAGCCTGCAATGTCGGCTGATTCACCAGCCCGCGGGCACGCCGCAATAATCCTTGAATCCGCAAGGAAAGCTCTTCAGGGTGGAACGGCTTGGTCAGGTAATCATCGGCGCCAGCCTTGAGCCCATCGATACGCTCGGCCCAACCACTGCGCGCCGTCAGAATCAGTACCGGCGTAGAAAGTCCCTGCGTGCGCCACTCTCTGAGCACATCCAGCCCAGAACGCCCCGGCAGTCCCAGATCAAGTACGATAAGGTCATAAGGTTCGACTGCCCCCTGGTATGCCGCATCACGGCCATCAGCCAGCCAGTCTACGGCATAGCCTTGTCGTGTCAGGCTAGCCATTAACTCATCCGCCAGGGGAACACTGTCCTCTACCAACAACAGACGCATCAGTCGTCTACCTCGTCCTTCAAAATCGTACCGTCAGTGGCGCTGATTTCCAGCTCGCGCACAACGCCCTTGTCTACCAGAAACTCGATCTCATAGACATAAACACCATCTTCCTCCTCAAGCTCCGCCTCCAGCAATGTTGCCTTTGGATAGCGCGCATAAGCCTGGTTGATAAGCTGCTCAAGAGGACGAATTCTTCCTTCCTGACGAAGCCGCAACGCCTCATCCTGGTCAAGGTCGCGAGCGATTGAAAGCCCGCTGGCTGACAGCAATGTCAATACCAGCAGGCCTTTCATCATGCTGCTACCCAGGCTCAATCGTCCTGTACATCCTTGAGCACTTCGCCCGTTGCGGCATCGAGTTCCAGATCCCATGTCACACCTTTCTGGTCACGTAACTCAACCTGATAGATATAGCGTCCATATTCTTCTTCCAGCTCAGTGTCGTGAGTCGTCGAGCCAGGATGCTTGGCGATAGCCGCCTTGTTCAATACGTCGAAGGATTTGATGGTACCTGCATCACGCAGCTTGAGCGCTTCGTCAGGTCCCAGGTCGCGGGCTTGGGCCGCACCGGCCAGGGCGGTCAGGCTGGCAGCGGCAATCAATGTAGTCAGTGCTTTCATGTGTATGTCCTCACGGGTTATTCAGTGAGTTCACCTTAACGAGGCAGCCTTAATTCAGCCTTAATCTCATTTTGGAACTACATGGTCAGCCCAACGGTCTTTCGCAATCAATGCCATACCTGCTCGCATTGCGGCGGTGCGTTTGTATACTGGCTGTCCGTATGGAGTCCTCATGACAGCTATTCACATCAAATCTCCTTCCCTCGTTATCCGCGCGGGCACGCAGGCGCTGGCGAATATTCGCCAACAGGGCCTGTCACCCGCAGACGTAGGTATTATCCCAGGCGCAGCAGGCGGCCCGAAAGCACTAGGCTTGCAAGGGCTAGACATCGCGCTGTTTGGTGAATGGCTGCCTCGCTCACCACGGGTGCGCGCATTGGTTGGCGCATCCATTGGGGCCTGGCGCTCCGCATGTGTCTGCCTACCGGATCCGGCAGACTCATTACGCCGGCTGGGCGACCTCTATACCGGATCGCATTTTCCCAAAGGTATTGGAATCAGGCAGATCAGTCAGATTTGCGAAAGCATGCTGGATGAACTGCTGGGAGGGCGTGACGAGGCGATTCTGACCGCACCAGGCTATCGCCTGAACATCATGATTGTTCAGGCATTGGGCCCTCTGGCCAGTGACCAGCGCCGAACATTAAGCCTTGGCCTGGGCGCTGTGATCCGCGACAACCTGATAGCACGGTCTCGTCTGATTCGCCATTTCAGCCGTATCGTGGCCCATGATTTGCGCCAGGCGCCGCCGCTGGATGAACTGAATGATTTCCCAACGCAGTACCATGCGCTTCGCCCCGACAACCTTCGCCAGTCGTTGCTGGCGTCAGGCTCCATTCCACTGGTCATGGAGGGCGTAACAGATATCCCTGGCTTTGGCTCCGGTACTTACCGTGACGGGGGACTGCTCGATTACCATCTGGATCTTCCCTATCGCGGGAATGACATTGTGCTCTATCCACATTTTATCGATCGCATCATTCCTGGGTGGTTCGACAAGAGCATCTTCTGGCGCAAGGCCAATACACATAACCTGCGAAATGTGGTGCTACTGGCACCCTCACGGTCTTACCTTGAGCGGCTACCTGGTCGAAAGCTTCCCGACCGCAAGGATTTCACCCGTTATGCAACCGACCCTGCCACACGGCAACGTCACTGGTATACAGCCATGGCGGAAAGCCAGCGGCTAGGTGATGAGTTTTTGGAGCTTGCCGAAAGCGGTCGGTTAAAGGATCAGATATTGCCTCTCGTCTAGAGCGACGAACCGGCTACTAGCCCTGCGGTCTTCATAGAAAGCAGTCCACAGCCGGTGTTTTCATGTCAGAGAGTGCCTCATTTATTCCCCCGACCGCCGAGGGTACGCTGCCCGCCCCTGGAGACGAGCGCGACGATACCGGTACAGCCCTGTGCCCCCCGCTACCCTCGGACCTTCACTATGTGGATGACACGCAGCCGGGCCTGCGGCGAAAAAAGCTGCGCGGGAAATTTATCTACCTGGATGCCCAAGGCGAACGTATTCGCGATCAGGCTGAAATTGACCGCATCAACAAACTGGCCATTCCACCCGCCTATACGGATGTCTGGATCTGTGCCGATCCTTGTGGCCATTTACAGGCAACGGGGCGGGACGCCCGAGGACGCAAGCAATATCGATATCACCCACGTTGGCGCGAAATCAGAGACACTGACAAATACGAACGGATGCTGGAGTTCGGCAATGCCCTTCCCAAACTGCGCAAGCGGATAGAAGAGCATCTGGCGCAACGCAAGCTGAACCGGGAAAAGGTCATGGCGACCGTTATCAGCCTGCTGGACGCCACCTTGATTCGCGTAGGCAATCAGCAATATGCCAAAAGCAATAAATCGTACGGCCTGACAACCCTGCGTAACCGACATGCAGACGTTACCGGCAATACGATTCGCTTTCACTTCCGCGGCAAAAGCGGCGTCGAGCACAACATCAAGCTGACAGATCCAAGGCTTGCACGTACTGTCAAGCGCTGCCTTGAGCTACCCGGCCAACACTTGTTTCAGTATCTGGATGAAGATGGCGATCGGCATACAGTCACTTCGTCAGACGTAAACGCCTACCTGCACGAACTCAGTGGTGCCGATTTTACTGCCAAGGATTACCGCACCTGGGCAGGCAGCGCCTTGGCTCTTTCTACGCTCAAGTCACTGCGCTACGAAACTCAAACTGAAGCCAAAAAGCACCTTCAGGAGATGGTCAAGCAAGTATCCAGTATGCTGGGCAACACACCAGCAGTATGCCGCAAGTGTTATATCCACCCGGGCGTCATGGATGCATTTATAGCTGGCGAACTCGGCTCGCTACCCAAGCCGCGCAAACGCAAGGGACTTCGCGAAGAGGAAGTCGCCCTGCTCATGTTTTTGGAGCGCCTGGTCGAGAAGACGCAGGCAGCTTAGGTATTCGAGCCGCCTACTAGAGGCGGCTCTGGAACAGCGATTGATGCTCCTGGCACTGCTTGGCAGACAGCAGAAAGACCCCGTGACCGCCCCGCTCGAACTCGAGCCACGTAAAGTCGACTTCAGGATAAAGCGCTTCGACGTGTACCTGACTATTGCCCACCTCAACGATCAACGTGCCGGTGTCAGTGAGGTGATCCGCGGCTTCAGCCAACATTCGGCGCACCAGATCCAGCCCGTCTGAGCCACAGGCAAGGCCCATTTCCGGCTCGTGGTGATATTCAGCCGGCATATCGGCAAAATCTTCTGCGTCCACATAAGGTGGATTTGACACGATCAGGTCGAAACGCTGCCCTGGCAATCCAGCAAACCCATCCCCCTGCACGGTATAAACCCGGTCTTCAAGGTCATGCCGCTCTATGTTCTGCCAGGCGACCTCCAATGCATCAAAGGAGAGATCGGCCAACGCGACTTCTGCATTAGGGAACGCATAAGCACAGGCAATACCAATGCATCCCGAGCCGGTACAGAGGTCCAGGATTCGAGCAGGCTCATGGGGTAGCCAAGGCGCAAAGCGGGCATCGATCAATTCGGCAATCGGTGACCTTGGCACCAACACACGCTCATCAACCATAAACGGCAGCCCACAAAACCAGGCTTCGCCTAACAGATAAGCCGTCGGAATGCGCTCCTGAATCCGTCGGTGAAGCAGGACGCTCAAGTCGTAGCGTTCATCATCTTCCAACCGACAATCCAGGTAGCTGTCAGACATTTCCCAAGGCAGATGCAAGGCGCCTAACACCAGCTGCCTGGCTTCATCCCACGCATTGTCGGTGCCATGGCCAAAATAAAGCCCTTCGGCGTGGAAGCGGCTCACCGCCCAACGGATATAGTCACGAAGAGTGCGTAAACGGGATTCGGTCATCTAGGGCTCCTTTTCAGCGGCATAGTGTAGCCTTGCAGCTCTGCCCACGAAACGTCAGATGCACTCGTCCAGTCTAGCGGCGCGTCCTGGCAATCAGGCCACCCAGAACGCCCGTTACACAGCCGGCCAGCAGACCTCCTACATGAGCGCCATTAGCAATGGCACCAAAGCCAAGCACATCAATGGCGCCGGTCAGGCATATACCCAGCCAGGCAAGCATCATGATGACAACGCCCTTTGGCATTCGATACGCCGGGGTGGGTGCCAACAGCTGGAATAACCAGCAATGGCCCAGCAGGCCATAGAGCACACCTGACAATCCGCCAAACAGTGCCGGGCCACTCCACCAGTACTGCACAAGGTTGGCTGCCAGTGAAAAGAGGACGGTTAACGCCAATAGCATCCACCCCTTTTGACGAAACTCAATGCGGCGCCCCAGCTCCCAATACCACAGGGAATTCATGGCCAGATGCAAAACGCCAAAATGCAGAAACATGGGTGAAACAAACCGCCACCACTGATTTTGTTCAAGGGTATAGGAGATGGGATAGAACTCGATGTACGTATCGTAAAGCCGAAAGTCCAGAAAGGTAAGCCAGCGAACAGCCTCATAACGATCGCCCAACAAGGTAATCGCAGCCACGACCAGTGTGATGATCAGGACGCCTGCAGTTACAGGACTTGCCCGTAGCTGCTCCTTGAAGCCAGGCCGAGTTACAGCAGGCCGAACATCAGAGATCTCACCGGCCGCGTCCCCCTGCGGATAGCGTGCATACAGGTTACGCACCTCGTCTACCAGTCCCGGATCATTAACCCACACCACTTGTGCATCACGCTCTTCAGTCACCCGGTGAGGAATATGCAGACGACGGAGTAGTTGCGTAAACCCTAGCAGGTCCGTTTCGAGCCCTACACGTAACGCAGGCTGTGCATTCATTCCGCACCTCCTGTTAACGGCACATCGACCCAGACGAATTTCTTTGGATCCAGACGATGCTCCTCATCCAGCCGATACGCCACCAGCTTTCCGTTGTTCACGGCACTGTAATCCAGACAGGCGAGATTAGGCCGTATCGGTTCAGGATGACCGTCGAGCCAGTAATGCCCTACAAACAGCAGCGGCTCATCGATGCCATAACACATCAGGCTGGACTTCTCGGTTTCACTTAGCCGCTCGCAGGCCACATCATCCGGCAAACCATCTGGCTGAAAGACAATATCGCCGTATGTCTGCGGGTCTTCCTCCCAGAATTTGGTTCGGAACCGACCGCGTGTGAAGCCATCACGCCCCGTCATTTTCATGCCGTTGGGCAGCGGCAGGGAAACGCCATTGAGCAGCCGAGAGCAGGCGCGATTAGCCAGGCTCCCCGGAATGGCCGACTGCTGAATGAATCGCTCATCGATATACCCACCCGGATAGACCTCATCAATGGCAGCAATCAGGGACGAATCCCAATAGGCATGTACCAGCCTGAAACGTCCGGCATCGATATACAAGGGCAACTCATACAGCCATGTGAGAAAGTCATTCCACTCCGCAGAATGGTGATCGAACTGCACCAAGGTCGTCTGGATCACCCGCTCGTAACGAGAGGTATGCTCACGAACGTATCGCTTGTGACTTTCTGGCGGCGCCGGCGTGTGCCAGCTCAAGGCATTGATTTCATGGTTACCCAGCAGGCACATTGCCTGGCCTGCCTCCACCATGTCACGAATGCAGTGCAGCGACTCTCGCACATGAGGCCCACGATCAAGGATGTCCCCTAGAAAGAGCGCCATCCTTCGCGGATGCTGCCAGACACCGTTGTGTCGGCGATAGCCCATTTGGTCCAGCAAACGTTCAAGCACATGAGCGCAGCCGTGAATATCGCCTATCAGGTCATAGCCACGATCAGGGTCAAGCATCAATCATTCCCCAGACGGCTGCTCCAGCCGAGCTTCGTCCGGCAAACCTCGTAATAGTTATGATCCAGTGGGTGGATGAGTCGCAGTTTGTGCGGCTTTTTCTGGATGGTTACGACGTCACCAGGCGCGCAATTAAGATGATTCTGTCCATCACATGAGACCTGCGGATAGATCTGCATGTTCGGCGAGACCACGATTTTCAGCTCGCTGTCGCCACTGACTACAATGGGGCGGCTGGACAAGGTATGTGGGTACATCGGCACGATGACAATCGCATCCAGTTTGGGATGCATGATGGGCCCTCCGGCTGACAGCGAGTAGGCTGTCGAGCCTGTGGGTGTCGCGACGATAAGCCCATCGGCCTTCTGAGCGCAGACGAACTTGCCATCGATATGCAGGGCAAACTCGATCATGCGGGTCGATTTGCCCGGATGCAGGACAACATCATTCAGAGCATCGGCCTGACCAATCGTTTCTCCCTCACGGCAGACAAAAGCATCCAGAAGAAAACGTGTCTCGACGATATACTGCCCCTCAAGCACCTCGGCTACCTTGGTCTCAAGCTCATCCGGGCGAATATCGGTCAGAAAACCCAGATTGCCACGGTTGATACCCAGAACAGGTACACGCGGGCGCGCCAGTACACGTGCCGCCCCCAGCAGACTGCCGTCGCCTCCTACCACAATAACCAGATCGCAGATCTCGCCCATGGTTTTACGCGAGCAGGTTTCCAGACCGTGACCGGGCATGACCTCGGCGATGATATCTTCCAGGATCACATGCAGGCGCCGCGCCAATAAGAATGTTTTGAGCCGGCGAATGGTATCCAGCACTTGAGTGCTGCCCAGACGGCCGATAATGCCGATTTTCTGAAAAGAGTCCATACGCGGCCGTAGCCCTTCTATGGCAGGAATGTCGATAAATTATGCGGGCAAGCGGCAAGGCACAGCAAACCGTACGCCCTTGTCCAACTCGGCGTATGCTTGAGTAATGAGCAATCCATTCCAAGCACTGGCCGTACTGCCTTATACGCTTCGCCATCCCGCGGTGCGTGATCTGGCCTGGGTAATCATCTCTCCCCCCATCCTGGACCGAGCCGAACAACGTCATCCCTTGGCTGCAAGCGATTGGACAGCAAACCCTGGCAAATTAGCCGCCTGGCTCCATGAACTTGATCGAAATCCTGCAATGCTGACAGGCTGGCTTACCCAGGGAAGCGACCGTCGCCTTGGACGGTACTACGAATTACTCTGGCAATTTGTTCTCACCCATGCCCCTGGGGTTGAGTTACTAGGGGCCAATCTGCCGCTCCGTACGGCGACTCATACGCTGGGTGAACTTGATCTCCTGATCCGCGATGATGAAGGCGTTCATCATCTTGAAGTAGCAGTTAAATATTATCTGGCAACAGGCCTTCCGCAATCACCGGAATGGCTGGGGCCGGGAGGCGAAGATCGACTCGAACGCAAGCTAAGTCATTTCCTGAAACGGCAGTTGCCCCTATCGCAATCATCGGAAGCACGCGTTCTGTTTAAAACGCTCGATATCGCGTCTATCCAGTCCTGGCTATGGATGGGCGGTTATCTCTTTTACCCACCCTCGGGTGCCACACCGTTTCCCAGCTGCTCCCCAAACCATCTGCGGGGTCTTTGGCAACCTTTTGGTAAAGCGAAACCCGAAGAGGAAACCGTATGGAAACTACTTCCCAAGCAGCGTTGGCTTGCACCTGCACACCTGGGTGATGGACATGCTCCATTCGACTTCAACGTCGAGCCTTACTGGCCCCGGCTGCTTGTGCACTTTGACAAAGACGGGCAGGAAGATCGCCGTTTATTCTGGGTACCTGAAACATGGCCTTTTATACCGGAGAAGGCCAAACACTGATCTATTACTTCAACAGCTTTGACAGGTTGTTCTGCATGGCCCGACGCCCCTGTAATCCGCCCGTATGCAGGGCTATGATGCGTTGTCCGGCTGAAATGTCTCCTGCTTCAACCGCATCGCGAAGCGCCAGCAATAGCTTGCCTGTATAAAGTGGTTCAAGCGGTATTTGTGTTTCGGCCTCGAACGAGGCCATAAAGTTGGCCAATGCGGCATCAATACGTGCAAATCCTCCCAGGCTCGCATCGAGCCAACGGACATCAGCATCAGATTGACCCGCCTCGCGCAGCCAACGCGCGACCTGCTCGGGAACGTTGTAGCGCAGCGGGACAGAGAGCGTCCCGATAACAGGATGTCTGCCAGACTCTCCTACAGCCAGACCGGCCAGCGTCGTGCCCGTCCCGGCAGCCACCCACAGCGCATCATAATCAGACCAACCAATCGTGTTTAGCTGCGTTCTGATATAAGCAACCAGAGGTATACACCCCTGCATGCCCAGCGAGCCGCCGCCCCCTTCGGGAATTGGCAAATAGCCTGGATAACGTGCCAGCCATTCACCCCAGAACTCGTCATCGCGTCGGGCCCGATAACCTCCGTAACCCAACCAGTGCAACTCCATTTTCCATTTGCGCAGGTCATCAACTGTTGGCGTATCCTGCGGCTCGCCTCTCAGGAGCCCTACAGTTTTCAAGCCGAGCCGTTGTCCGGTAGCTGCAAGTGCATGCAGATGATTAGAGTGCGAGCCACCGAGGCTAATCAACCCTGAAGCCTGTTCGATATGCGCCTGCTGGAGGTAAGCCGTCAGCTTATAACTCTTGTTGCCGGAAACCAGAGGGTCTACTTCATCAAGGCGAAGCAGTGCCAATCGGACTCCCGCCTTGCTCAGCCATGTGGTTGCAACTTCTTCCAGCGGTGGACTTTTTAACAACAAGTCCAATGTTAACCTGCCTGGTTTTTCAGAAACGCCGCTGTTTGATGCTGAAGACAGCAGTCAGACTCGCCTCGAATGAACTGGCTAGGTGAATCAACACGTTGGAGCGGCTTACTACACGGCATGCCACCCGGTAATGCCCTTTGGCAAACAGGATGCTTGTAATGAGAGAGCCATTGCTCGTAATGCGGTTGTGTCACCCGGCAGTGCATAGCTGTGTAAGCCAATGGGCTTTCAACAAACCGCATGACATCCGTGCGTGACAGTGTCATGTGCCCTGCACCAGGCTGGTAAGTCACGAATATGACGCCACTGTCTGCCATTCTTTCAAGCAGCTTGCTGCCACTCCCCGCTTCAAGCCGTGCACATTTCGCCTTGAGCTGCTCGAGCTCTTCTTCCAATTGCGAATCCAGCTCCTCCCGATAAGCCAGCTCAACTTCTCGGATGGCCAATTGTTCCTTGTAGTCGGCTACTGCCGTTTCGATACGGGCCTGCTGCTCGGCCTCGAATTGAATCTTGAACGCCTCGAGCTTGTATTCGCTGTTTTTCTCCAGGGCTCGCAATTGCTGAGTCAGCTCATTTCGAGTCGAACGATACTGACTGGCCTCCTGCTCCAGCTTTTTCATCAGCATACCGTTCATCCGCTCCTGCTCAGCCAAGGCAGTCTGCAGGTGCTCGGCTTCCTGCTTGAGCTGAACCAGCTCCTCTTCATGCTTGCGCGTCAGGGCGAGGATACGCAGCCGCTGCTGGCGCACAAGGTGGTCCATCTTTGCCTGATGCTCTTGTTCGAGATTGGCCAGATCAACATGTACAGTCGACGCAGAGGGCTCTTGAACATACCACTGATGCTCTTCTGCCATATGAAGCTGTTCAGGTTTGACTTCGTCAACGACAGCCTCGGTACGGGCCAGCCCAAGCTGATTACGCTTGATGCATTCTCGAAGCTCAATCAGGTCATTTCGACCTGCGACAAGTTCAGGGTCCCACAGGCTGGGCTGATGCCAGGAAATCGGACACTGACTGCGACAGGCAAGCCTGATAGGTCCTGCACCCAGATCCGGGCCACGCCCGGCGCGCTCGGCCATTTCGCGTAGCGGAATGTTCCAATTGGGATCTGCAGCCCCCGTACGGGTGAAATCCAGATAGAAAAAGACACCTGATCGGATGCACAGCTGTAGATCGATCGTCACATAGGCCAGCCGAACTCGCCGCTGGGCGAATTGGGGCAATGCAAAGAAAGCATCCAGCAATGCTTCGAATTCGTGATAGAGCATTTCTTTGATGACTGATCCTTCTTCATCAAAGAACAGCACCGCTTCGGCTCGTTGAGCCTTATTCAATGTATTCATGGGGCAGTCCTCGACCCATTGGAAAAGCGCATGACTCATAGGCGCCTTGGCACCGGACGTACAACCGGACAGCACAACACTTTTATTTAAGGCACATCGGCCCTAAACCCATTGCTACAGTCTAGGGCCTTTCAGTTAAAAGACTAGGTGGCTTATGTGAACGACTCAGCACCTATGCACATTATTGTTTGGCAAGCTGTTTCAGTGCATGCAGTCAGGTTTCATAACATCGCTGCCAGGCGGGCACCCTGATTGATGGCCCGCTTGGCATCAAGCTCTGCAGCCACATCCGCCCCTCCAATAACATGCACACGCTGTCCAGCCGAAGACAGGGCATCCATCAGGTCTCGTTTGGGCTCCTGCCCAGCGCAGACAATGATGGTATCAATGGCCAGAACCCGAACGTCTTCACCAATCCGGATATGCAACCCTTGATCATCAATACGGAGATACTCCACCCCGTTCAGCATTCTTACCTGACGGTGTTTCAAGCTGGTGCGGTGAATCCAACCTGTTGTCTTGCCCAAGCCTTCGCCCATCTTGGTCGCTTTACGCTGCAACAGATAAACCTCTCGAGCAGGGGGTGTAGGCTCAGGCGAAATACCTGTAACTCCCCCTCTGGCCTGTAGGGTCGTGTCGATTCCCCATTCTCGCCAGAAGGCTGTCGGACTCAAGGTATCCAGATGCGCCTGATGAGTGACAAATTCAGCCACATCAAATCCTATTCCTCCCGCACCAATAACCGCTACCCGTGCACCAATGTTCTTATGTCCGTATATGGCGTCCAGATAGTTGATGACAGACGGATGCTCAATACCCGGGATGGATGGCGTACGCGGTACGATTCCTGTCGCTAAAACGATATCGTCATAGCCTCCCTGAATCAGCTCTTCAGCCCGTACCTCGTGCCCCAGCCTTACGGTAACGCCTGTAAGCTCAAGACGTTTACCAAAGTAGCGAAGCGTCTCGTTGAACTCCTCCTTGCCCGGTATACGCCTGGCAACATTGAACTGCCCTCCGATAATTTCGGAGCGCTCAAACAGAGTCACTGAATGGCCCCGCTGTGCTGCTATGGTGGCTGCCGCCAAACCCGCCGGCCCTGCACCAATGACTGCGATACGCTTGGTCTTACTGACAGGGCTGTAGTTGAGCTCGGTTTCATGGCACGCCCTTGGATTGACTAGACAGCTGGTCAGTTTGCCCGCAAAGGTATGATCCAGGCAGGCCTGGTTACAGGCGATGCACGTGTTGATCTCATCTGCCCGTCCTGTAGCAGCCTTTATAACGAACTCAGGATCAGCCAGGAACGGGCGCGCCATGGAGACCATGTCCGCCTGCCCTTCTGCCAGTATGCGCTCTGCCATATCCGGCATATTGATGCGGTTGGTAGCTATCAAGGGGATATTCACTCTACCCTTCAGCTGAGCAGTTACCTGACTGAATGCTCCCCTTGGCACCAGTGTCGCAATCGTGGGAATGCGCGCCTCATGCCAGCCAATGCCGGTATTGATCAGCGTGGCGCCAGCCCGCTCGATCGCCTGGGCCAGTTGCACAATTTCTTCCGGACCACTGCCGTCCTCTACCAGATCCAGCATAGACAGACGGAAGATTACGATAAACGCCTCACCCACTGCTTCTCGAATCTGCCGTACCACTTCTACAGCCAGGCGGATACGGTTCTCATAGCATCCGCCCCACTCATCCTCACGGTGGTTGGTTCGCGCCACGATAAACTGATTGATGAAGTATCCTTCCGACCCCATCACCTCTACACCGTCGTAACCCGCGAGTTGAGCCAATCGGGCACACCGGACGTAGTCATCGACCTGCTTGTAGACTTCCTCGGTAGTCAGTGCCTTTGGCTTGAAAGGGTTGATAGGTGCCTGAAGAGCCGAAGGGGCGACAAGCTTTGGGGTATAGGCATAACGTCCTGCATGAAGAATCTGCAGGCAGATCTTTCCATCACAGTCATGAACCGCCTGAGTGACTGTTTTGTGGCGGTAAGCCTCTTCCTCAGTAGTAAGCTTGGCCGCACCGCTATACACCGCACCCTCCTCGTTGGGCGCAATCCCTCCAGTCACGATCAGACCAACTCCACCGCGGGCACGCTCGGCAAAATAAGCCGCCATGCGCTCAAAGCCATCCGGCCGCTCCTCAAGCCCTGTATGCATGGATCCCATTAGTGTTCGGTTTCGCAGCTGGGTGAAACCCAGGTCTAGCGGCTCAAGCAAGTGAGGGTAATGAATAGCAGTCACGGGAATCTCCAAGGCCAATGGCTAAAAGCCTGTTATGGACGTTATGGGAAAAACATAAGCTGCCTGTCCCGCAGACTCAATCACCGTAAATGACAACTCATTAACCATGGTGCACACCCCCGGCTTGGCTTTTAAAGGCATTTTCCCTACCCTGACGTGGAATTTTCAGTCAGAGTGTTCAAGCCCTTGGGCACGCCTGGTTCAACGCGGAGCTTTAATGCGCAAGTTTGTATTTCTATTCATCATCTGCATCTTCGCTGCAGTCGCAGGCTGGATAGCCCAACGGCCGACCTTTCATTATTTATCGGATTTGCGAAGCGAGCTGGCAATCAATGCAGGCGAAGCCAAGGGCCACGGCAACCTGCTGGCGATTCAGCCGGAGCTGTTTGCACTCGACTACCAGACCCCTGAGCGTCTGCGACTGAAGCTTGAAGGCTACCTCGCCAAAGCCCAGCGCGAGGGATTGCTCAATGACAAGACGATTGTGGTATTCCCCGAGCATATTGGAACAGGGCTTATGCTTACTGGCGAGAAACCTATCGTTTACAACACTGCCCAGCTAAACGAAGCTCGCCAGTGGCTAGCCCTCAGCAACCCCGTCAAGTTCACCCGTGCCTGGCTTGCATCAAAAAGCGATCAGCGATTCGATGAAGCCCTGCTGAGAATGAAAGCCTGGGATATGGCAGGAAATTATCAGATCCTGTTTGGCGGGCTGGCTCGCCAGTTTTCGGTTACTGTTGTGGCGGGCTCGATCGTTCTACCCTCTCCACGCATGAAGGAAGGCCTGTTACGGGTTGGCACAGGTAAGCTCTACAACACCTGCGTAGTGTTTGATCCAACGGGCCATCCACTGGCAAAACCGTATCGCAGCCCCTGGCTATCCGGCAAAGAACATCCTGGCATCACGCCACAAGTCATCGAAACTGCTGCCGGTAAGCTAGGCGTCATCCTAGGCAGCGACTCAATTGACATGCAGGCGAACGTAAAGACGGACCTTTTGGTCATACCCGCCCTGAGCGAGCGCAGCACGCTGGACATACGCCAGGCACTTCAGGCTACCGGGGCGCATGCTGGCGTTCAGGTGTTTGCCAGCGGTCAAGCATGGGGGCTTCGCTCAACGCCTCAGAGCAAGCTTATGCTCAAGGAGCAACCGATTCTCACGCCACTCGATACCCCACAGGGCGGCGCCAAGTTGCTAAACCTCTGGCTATGAATCGAAAGCGCCTGCGCCTGGGTGATTTATCAGTAGGATTTGTCCACGCCCTGGCCAACGCGGTACGTGCCAGAGGCCACGATCCAACGACGCTGTTGCTCCGCTTCGGCATTGATGACTCGACGTTTGCAACACCAAATGCACGCCTGTCCATTCCCCGATACATGCGACTGGGACATGCTGCCATTCAACTTACCCAGGAGCCTGCTCTAGGACTGGATATCGGCCAGCAGAGCCTGCCTGTCCATCTGGGCCTTGCCGGCATAGCCAGCCTGCATGCACCAACACTGGGAGACGCCGCTCGTACGCTGCTGGATTATGAATTGTTGTACGGCAGCAATTACCGTGGACAGTCTCGCTTCACTCGCCAAGACAGCCATGCCTGGATGCATTTCTACTCCATCAGTCCTTACAACGATTACAACCGATTCGTGGTAGACCAAGTACTGTCTGGATGGATCGCAATGCTAGGAAACATCACAGGTAATCCTGTAAGGCCAACCAGGGTCCTGATCGAATATCCCCGCCCCTCCTGCACGGCATCTTACGACGAACGCTTTGGCTGCATGGTGGAGTTCGGTGCAGAAACCAATGCAATCATGCTTGATGCCAAGACGTTGGCCTTTCCAGGTCTTAGTTATTTTCCAGGCACCTGGAAAGCGCTTCTGGACATCTGCAGAACTGAGCTGCAGCAGATTACACGGCAACACAGTCTAACCGAGCGTATCGTATCTATACTCGGCCCTCTGCTAAAAAACGGAGAACCTTCGCTTGAAGAAATTGCAAAGCGTCTACAGATGCCTGCCTGGACACTGCGACGAAAGCTGGCAGATGAGGGAACACGTTATCTGGATATTTTGAACGATACGCGTCGAGAGCTTGCTATAAGCTATATTCGCGATACAGATTTAAGCTTTGGAGAAGTGGCGTACGTGCTTGGCTTTGCCTCTGCCGCTGCGTTTCAGCGAGCGTTCAAGCGTTGGACACTCCTGACTCCAGGAGATTTCCGCAAAGCTATTCGCAAGGAAGGTTAAGCGTTTATGTTTGCAGTAGTGCTTGCTCACTAAACCTGACAGTTAACGAAGCAAGCTTTTGAGATAATCATCCAAGTGGCATGTCATGCTTCGAGTTGCTCGGAGATGGCACAAGGATGTTAATGAGAGCAAAGATAAAATGGCGCAGCGGACGGGACTCGAACCCGCGACCCCCGGCGTGACAGGCCGGTATTCTAACCGACTGAACTACCGCTGCGCGTCGGTCGGGCTAACGCCCGGAAGAATCAAGAGGTCACCCTCTTGGATGGCGCGCATTTTGCGCATACCTCTTTGATCCGTCAAGATTTATTTATCATTTAATCCAAATAAATCATTTTCTTGGTCATTCCACCGTCAACGGTAAATTCCTGACCGGTAACAAATTCAGCTTCCTCTGATGCAAGCCAGGCTACCAGCGCTGCCACATCTTCTACGGTGCCTACCCTTCCTACCGGATGCTGCTCATGATCCAGCTCCGTCAACGGCTCAGCCTGTTGCTGAGAAAGATCCCGGGAATCAATCCAGCCAGGGCTGACAGCGTTCACACGAATATCTGGCCCAAGGCTCATGGCCAGCGCATGGGTAAGTGCAACAAGACCTCCTTTGCTGGCAGCATAGGCTTCGGTGGATATTTCTGACTGCTGCGCGCGCGTCGATGCCACATTGACGATGGAACCACGATTGGCACGAAGATAGGGAGCGGCATACTTAGCTGTCAGCATAGCGCCCGTCAGATTAACCGATAGCACCTGATTCCAGCGTGCCAATGTCAGTGTTTCCAACGGCTCGTTATGGGGGTCGGAGAGGCCGGCATTATTCACCAGAAGGTCAAATCGGCCAAACTGACCCACCACCTCGGCAATGACGGCCTCCACCTGACTTTCGTTCGCCACGTCCATTTCCATGAACCAGGCACGATCGCCAAGCGCTTCCACCACACGCGTCCCACGGCTACGGTCGATATCAGCCAGAACCACCTGCCATCCTTCGGTAATGAGCCAAGCCGAGACACCCAGCCCAATACCACGCGCCGCCCCTGTAACCAGCGCTACCTTGCTACCGGTCAACATTTGATATGCCTCATTCACAACGCTGCTATACCTCGAGCCAAATCGGTCTTGATGTCCTCAATGTCTTCCAGCCCAACGGCAATGCGAATCAAGCTGTCGCTGATACCCGCATTGGCCCGCTCAGCTGGCGATAAACGACCATGCGACGTGGTAGCAGGATGAGCAATGGTCGTTTTGGTATCGCCCAAATTAGTGGTTATGGAGATCATGCGCGTAGCATCAATGACACGCCATGCGGCCTCTTTGCCACCTGCCACCTCGAAGCTGACCACGGCACCAAAGCCGCTTTGCTGGCGCTTGGCGAGTTCATGCTGTGGATGACTTTCCAGGCCAGCGTAAAACACTCGCTCAACACCGGGCTGCGCTTCCAACCAGCGCGCCAGCTGCAGTGCTGACTGACTGTGCGCCTGCATGCGAATCTTCAGCGTTTCAAGTCCCTTGAGGAACAGCCATGCATTGAAAGGACTCAGCGTGGGGCCTGCTGTACGCAAAAAGCCCACCAGCTCCTTCATGTGCTCGGCACGTCCTGCGACCACCCCCCCCATGCTACGACCCTGTCCGTCGATATACTTGGTTGCTGAATGCACCACGATATCAGCGCCCAACGCCAACGGCTGCTGCAGTACGGGCGTACAGAAACAGTTATCGACCGCTAATAGTGCACCCTGGGCATGGGCTACTTCAGCGAGCGCTGCGATGTCGACCAACTCGGCAAGCGGGTTAGAAGGTGACTCGACAAAGAAAAGCCTAGTGTTCGGCTTGCAGGCACCACGCCATGCCTCGATATCTGATAACGGCGGATAATCCACCTCAACACCAAAACGCTTGAGGTACTTCTCGAACAGGCTAATGGTGGAGCCAAACACGCTGCGCGAGACCAGCACGTGATCACCTGCACTGCACAGACTCATCACCAACGCCAGAATGGCCGACATACCGGAAGCGGTAGCTACCGCCTGCTCTGCCCCTTCAAGCGCTGCAATTCGCGTTTCAAAGGTCCGTACCGTAGGGTTGGTGTAACGCGAGTAAACGTTACCCGGTACTTCGCCAGCGAAACGTTTGGCCGCATCGGCTGCACTTCGGAAGACATAACTCGATGTCAAAAACAGCGCCTCACCATGCTCACCCTCAGGCGAGCGGTTATAGCCTGCGCGAACGGCAAGGGTATCGAAACCTACACCGTCCAGGTCGCTATCAAGCCGCCCGGCGTCCCAGTCATGACTCATGCAAAAGCTCCTCAGTCGTTGTACAGGTCGATGATGGCATGCACCGCATGTGACGTGGTTTTAGCGGCATCATTACGGGCCTGCTCGATATTGAGCAGGTATGCCTCATCGACATCGCCTGTAATGTACTGACCATCAAACACTGCGCAGTCGAAGTTTTCGATACTTGGATTGCCACCACGAACGGCATCGACTAGATCATTGAGATCCTGATAGATGAGCCAATCCGTACCGATCAAGCGTGCAACGTCTTCTGTAGAGCGACCGTGTGCGATCAGCTCATGGACGCTGGGCATATCGATACCATAGACATTGGGATACCGCACCGCAGGCGCCGCTGAACAGAAATATACATTCTTTGCGCCAGCTTCACGGGCCATCTGAATAATCTGCTTGCAAGTAGTACCCCGAACGATGGAGTCATCAACCAGCATGACATTCTTGCCTCGAAACTCCAGCTCAATGGCGTTCAGCTTCTGGCGAACCGACTTCTTGCGTGCAGCCTGCCCCGGCATGATAAACGTGCGGCCGATATAGCGATTCTTGACGAAGCCTTCACGAAACTTGACGCCTAGGTGATTCGCCAGCTCCAGTGCTGCAGTGCGGCTCGTATCCGGAATGGGAATAACTACATCGATATCATGATCAGGGCGTTCCCGCTGAATCTTCTCAGCCAGTTTTTCACCCATGCGCAACCGCGCCTTGTATACAGAAATACCATCGATAATGGAGTCCGGACGAGCCAGGTAAACATGCTCGAAAATGCACGGCGCATATTTGGGATTTGCCGCGCACTGGCGCGTGAACAAGCGACCGTCTTCCGTAATGTAAACCGCCTCGCCAGGAGCCAGGTCACGAATGAGGGTGAACCCCAGTACATTCAGCGATACGCTTTCCGAGGCGATCATGTACTCGACGCCTTTTTCGGTATGACGCTGCCCAAACACGATTGGCCGAATGGCATGGGGGTCCCGGAAACCTACCATGCCATACCCGGTTATCATGGCGATAACGGCATACCCTCCCCGGCACCGCTCATGTACGCCAGAGACGGCAGCAAATACATCATCTTCAGTGGGTTGCAGCTTGTTACGCACTGCCAGCTCATGTGCAAAAACATTGAGCAGCACTTCCGAGTCGGAATTGGTGTTTACGTGACGCAAATCCGACTCATAGATCTCTTGAGAGAGCTGAGCCACATTGGTCAGGTTGCCATTATGCGCCAGTGTAATACCGTAGGGCGAATTGACGTAAAACGGCTGGGCCTCAGCAGAGGATGAACTGCCGGCAGTGGGATAACGGACGTGGCCGATACCGATGTTGCCAACTAGACGCTGCATATGTCGCTGTTGAAACACATCCCGAACCAGCCCGTTGTCCTTACGCAGATAGAGCTTTCCGTCCAGGCTGGTCACTATGCCAGCTGCATCCTGACCACGATGTTGTAGGACGGTGAGCGCGTCATACAACGCCTGGTTGACGTTTGATTTGCCCACAATGCCAACGATGCCACACATGTGACGGAACCCCACTGTTAAGACTAGTTCGATTGGATGCGTGAACGCATCGTTTACTTGGCAATACCACCCAGCTCATTAAGCGTGTGCGGCACGGCTGCCTGAGTCATCCAGTTCCCTGCAAACCCCAACATGAAGTTCTTGGACCAGTCAGCCACCAAAAGAAAATGGGGAAGCAATACGGATTGCTTCCACCAGGGATCCTGCTGTACTGGAGCCAGGCTCAGCAGCCCTACCAGTACCACGATCAACAAGCCGCCACGTGCGGCCCCGAAAGCCATTCCGAGAAAACGGTCAGTACCTGAAAGCCCGGTGACCCGAATCAGCTCTCCCAACAGGAAATTGACCAGAGCACCGACCATCAACGTAGCAATGAATAGCAGCGCGCATGCAGCAATGATACGCCCTGAAGGAATCTGGATATAGTCGTTGAAGTATTGAGACAGCGCACCGCCGAACAGCCATGCTACAGCACCTGCCACTATCCATGTCAGCAATGAAAGCGCTTCCTTTACAAAGCCACGCTTCAAGCTAATCAAACTGGAAATAGCGATAACGCCAATGATCGCCCAATCCGCCCAGGTGAAGCCCACGGTGAGACCCACAACTAAAAAAGGCCCTGCATATTAGCAGAGCCTTTCGATTTGGTTAACCGCGTTCCGGCTGGAAACGCACTACAAAGCCATTTACCTTTTGCTGACGGCTTAACTGGTCACGTAAGCGGTCTGCCTCCCCTCGGTCAACGACAGGACCTACAAACACGCGATTCATCCCATCCACACTGCGTACATACGCATTGTAACCCTGACTGCGCAGCGTGTTTTGCAGCTCATTTGCACGAGCCTTGTTAGACAGGCTGGCTAATTGCACGGACCAGCTTACAGGCAGATCGTTGTTGTCCAGCCGCTTCTCCGGCTGAGCGGCGGGCGCTGGCTGCGTAGACGGAGGCGCCGCTGGTGCAGCCTTGGCCTGGGGTGCCTGCGCTACAGCAGGTGCGCTGGCCTGAGAGGCAGGAGCATTGGGTTGTGAAGATTGAGCAACTGGCGCATCAGCATTGGAAATCTCCGGCACGGATGCAATTGGCGCACTGGGTAACGAAGCTGCATTTTCAGGCTTGTCCGGTATCACCTCTGGCGTCTCTACCGGCTTTACAGCTACTTCAGGCATTGCAGGGGCCTGGGGTCGAGGTGCTGGCTCTACAACCACCTGGCGGGTCTCATCCTGACGAGTAAAAAGCATTGGTATGAATACAATGGCCAGGGCAACCAGCACCAAGGCACCAACGATACGCTGCTTGAGCACTCGATCCATTTTTTATTCCCCTTGTGCTTGGCTATGCAACCAGCCTAGCGCCTCTGCCACGCTGTAGAAAGAACCCAATACGATGATTTCATCGTCTTCCGTAGCCATTTCAGCCGCTGCACTTAATGCATTTCTTATAGTGTCGTGACAATGCACGGCCTGCCCCTGATTGCGCAACGCAGCATGTAGCTCTTGCGCAGAACGGCTCCGAGGCGTTGGCAGCTCAGCCACAAACCATTCGCCGATTACTGCAAGCAGTGGGGTAATAACGCCGTGCAAATCCTTGTCAGAAAGCAGGCCAAATACAGCTAGGCGACGCCCGCTGGGTTTGCGTACAGATAATCGCCGAGCCAAATACTCTGCTGCGTGGGGGTTATGCCCCACATCCAGAAGCAAGTGAATTTGCTTGTTATCGATACTTACCTGACGGCGATCCAGCCGCCCTACTACGGCTGTGTCCACAAGAGCCTGGACTATCTTTTCAGGCACCCACTCGATATCTAGCAACACATACGCCTGCAAAGCCAGCGCAGCGTTTTCCATAGGAAGATCAAGGAAAGGGATGCCGGGCAATGTCAACACCTCGCCATCAGCGGCTACGCCCTTCCAAAACCAACTATGGGGCTCCATAAGAAGATCAAAGTCTTTACCCCGGCAAAACAGCGGAACATTCAGACGCTCCGCCTGCTCCAGCAGTGGAACAGGCGGATCAAGGTCGCCACAGAGGGCAGGTTTTCCCGAACGAAAAATACCCGCCTTTTCAAACGCAACGCTTTCTCGCGTGTTACCGAGCCATTCGGCGTGATCCAACCCAATGCTGGTGACAAGTGCCAAGTCAGCGTCGACCAGATTAACTGCGTCCAGGCGACCGCCAAGCCCAACCTCGAGAATGACCGCATCGAGCTCCGCACGCGCGAACAGCCAGAAGGCAGCAAGCGTGCCCATTTCAAAATACGTTAGCGAGGTGTCTTGACGTGCCGCCTCAACGGCAGCAAATGCCTCACATAACGTCTGATCGTCTACGTCCTGCCCATCAATGGAGACACGCTCGTTATAGCGCAACAGATGCGGCGAACTGTAAACCCCGACACGCAACCCCGAGGCACGTAACAGTCGAGCCAGGAACGCACATGTCGATCCCTTGCCGTTTGTTCCTGTAACCGTAACGACTCGAGGCGCCAGACGCCCCAGCGCAAGTGCCTGAGCCACCTTGCGCGAGCGGTCCAAGCCCATGTCAATGGCAGTGGGATGCAGTTGTTCGAGGTAACTCAGCCAATCGGCCAGGGACTTGTTGTTCATCAGGCCGCCGGGCTAGGAACGTTCTGCAGGGTAGCCAGTAACTTGGAGAGACGACTGCGCAGCTCAGCGCGCGGCACAATGATATCCACCGCACCATGCTCAAGCAGGAACTCACTGCGCTGGAAACCTTCCGGAAGCTTTTCACGCACAGTCTGTTCAATGACGCGAGGGCCTGCAAATCCGATAAGTGCCTTGGGCTCAGCAACAATCACATCACCCAACATGGCAAGACTTGCCGAAACACCACCATATACAGGGTCTGTCAAGACGGAGATAAAAGGAATCCCCTCTTCACGCAAGCGAGCCAATACTGCAGATGTCTTGGCCATCTGCATCAGCGATATCAGCGCTTCCTGCATACGAGCTCCACCCGACGCCGAAAAACAGACCAGCGGACAACGCTGTTCCAGAGCTACATTGGCGGCGCGTACAAAGCGCTCACCCACGACCGCGCCCATGGAACCGCCCATGAACGAAAATTCAAATGCGCAGGCCGCCACCGGCATACCCATCAGCGAGCCCTTCATAGCAATCAGGGCATCTTTTTCGCCAGTCTCCTTTTGAGCAGCCGTCAGACGATCCTTATATTTCTTGCTGTCGCGAAATTTCAGGCGATCAACAGGCTCCAGCTCAGCGCCAAGCTCCTCGCGCCCGTCCGCATCCAAAAAGATGTCCAGACGACGACGAGCATTGATGCGCATGTGATGACCACACTTCATGCAGACATCCAGATTCTTTTCCAGCTCCGGGCGGTAAAGCACCGACTCGCAAGAAGGACACTTGTGCCACAGCCCTTCAGGTACAGAACTGCGTTTCACTTCGGAACGCATGATCGAAGGAATCAGTTTATCTACCAGCCAATTGCTCATGCATTACTCTCCACTTGCATGGGCTCGCATGTATCAAGTCCTGAGCTCGACACACAATCCCTGAGCGAATTATGAATTGATGGTGAACGGAGATTGAACAGCATGTCCAACTCAACGCCACCAGGCTCCGCCCTAACGGGCTAGCCCAACCTAAACTCTGCTAGTAATTATCAAGCAGAAAAATCATTGATGACCCGAAACGGTTCGGGCCCGACTTAGCCTGTTGACGGTCTTAATTCAATTGCCGTCACATGGCCTCAGTTGATCCTTTTAATCCTAACCACGCCGTACGGCATCAACGAATGCACGAACCTTTTCGTGATCCTTTATACCCTTGGTTGACTCTACCCCGCCGCTGACATCAACAGCGTAAGGACGCACTCTGGCAATGGCATCGGCTACATTTTCAATCCCAAGCCCACCTGCCAGCACGATAGGCTTGGATAATCCCTGCGGTATTTGCGCCCAGTCAAATGCCTGCCCTGTTCCACCGGGAACACCTTGAACGTAGGTATCTAGCAAGATGGCATTTGCACTGGCGTATTCCTGACAACGAGCAGCAATATCTTCACCCGGCTTCATACGCAGCGCTTTCATGTAAGGCCGACGATACCGCGCACAATCGGCTGCCGTCTCCTCACCATGAAACTGCAACAGATCAAGCGGCAAGGCATCCAGTGTTTCGTCAATCTCACAGCGGGACGCATCGACGAAAAGCCCTACCGTTGTCACGAATGGAGGCAAAGCAGAAATGATGCGCTTGGCCTGGGAGATCGATACGGAACGAGGGCTTTTTCTATAAAAGACGAGCCCGATAGCATCGGCGCCAGCATGAGCGGCGGCCAATGCATCCTCGACGCATGTGATTCCACAGATTTTCACACGGACCGCTGACACGTCTTTTTACCCGGACTGAAAAATCAGACGATGGTATCAGAAGGCGGAGGCTTAGTCAGTTCGCCATATCAGGGAGAGCCGACAGGAAATGCGGCCCCAGGTAGCGCTCAGGCAAATCAAACTCTTCAGGGTATTCGACCCTGACCAGATAGAGCCCATAGGGATGCGCCGTCACGCCTCCCGCTTTACGATCGCAGGCGTCCAGCACTTGGGCAGCCCACTCGACAGGCCGCTCGCCTGCGCCGATCGTCATCAATACGCCTGCTATGTTCCGCACCATATGGTGCAAGAAAGCATTGGCCCTGATATCGAGCACAATAAAGCAGCCGAACACCTGCACATGCAGATGATGAACAGTCTTGATGGGAGATTTGGCCTGGCACTGTTGCGCACGGAACGATGTAAAATCATGCGTCCCAACCAAAAGGGCCGCAGCACTTCGCATTCGCTCAACATCTAGCGGACGGTGATTCCAGGTAACTTGCTCGGCCAGATGAGCAGGTCGAATAGGATCGTTGTAAATCACGTAGCGGTATCGACGCGCGACGGCTGAAAAACGCGCATTAAAGTGATGAGGCATGGGCTTGGCCCACGCTACGCTAATATCCTTAGGCAGGTTGGCATTTGCCCCTAGCACCCAGGCATGAAGCGGACGATCAACCGCCGTATCAAAATGCACGACCTGACCGCTGGCATGCACAGCCGCATCGGTACGACCCGCGCAGGAAACCGTCACAGGCTGAGCTGCCACCCGGCTCAACGCTTTCTCAAGGGCTTCCTGCACGGATATCACGCCAGCCTGCTGCCTTTGCCAGCCGCGGTAGCGAGCCCCCATGTACTCTACACCAAGGGCTATTCTTGAAACGCCAACGGCAGCCTCCTCGGCTGCCGCTGTGTTAACACTTTCAGTCATATTCAACTCAATTGGGCCAACATCTCGCGAGCCTCATTACGCTGGGCATCACTACCTTCGGCCAGAATCTCATCAAGGATATCTCTAGCCCCATCCGCGTCGCCCATATCGATATAGGCTCGGGCCAGATCAAGCTTGGTTGCCGTCTCATCTTCACCCGAAAGGAAATCGAAATCGTCATCAAGACCTGAACCACTCTCTGCAGAAAAACTGCCGAAGTCAGTACTGGCTTCGTCTTTGCGCTCCTCAGCTACAGTCTCATCCCTCAGATCAGGACTGCTCTGCTCCAGATCAGCATTGGCGCGCTGAAGCTCAGCTTCGAAGCTGTGTGCTTGTGGGTTAGCCGCTTCAGGCGTTTCACGCTCAGCAATAGGCTCTGGCTCTGCTCCTGGCTCGTCAATGGAAAGATCGAAGTCATCCGACAGATCATTCACGTCCGAAGGCTTCGTTTCATTATCTGGCAGATCGAGACTGAAGTCATCCTCAGGAGCGTGAACCGCAGGCTCGCTAAAGGCCACCGGCTCAGCGTTGCGATCCGACTCGTCCAGATCTAGAGAGAACTCGTCATTTAACGCCGTATGCTCGGGTGCTACCGGACGCTCCGAATCACTCGACAGATCGAAGTCAAAGTCAAAATCATCGTCCTTGGCAGTCTGAGCAGTGGTTTCTTCTGCGGTAAAGTCGAGTGTATTCGTATCTTCGCGCACCACCGTTGGCTCTTCAGTGTCATCCAGCTTGAAGTCATCGAAATTCAGATCGAAATCGTCATCGAGCTTCTCAGTAGTCTCGGGCTCATCAAGGCGATGCTCCTCGGACTCACTGACCTCGTGCGCAGCAGCCAGCGCCGCCGCACCCAGGACTGTTGCAGCTGCCGCGGCAGCCATAGCAGGGTAACGGGACTTGAGCTGCTCGACTTCCGGCTGGGATCCACCAATTTCACGCAACTCATTTTCCTGGCGAATGAAACCCTCACGGTCGCCCATCTCGGCATACACTTCCATGAGTTTCAAACGCAAGTCAGCGCGATGCGGCTCCTCATCACTGGCTTTCTGCAGAACATCAGCAGCCTGATTGAAGCGCCCATAGGCCATATAGATATCAGCCTGACCTAGCGCGTCAGACGGCTGCTTGGCATCGGTGTTCTGATTATCCAGATTGCTTTCGGACAGGTCGCTTATATCCAAGCCGTCCAGACTGCTTTCATGAATATCGGGATCGACACGATAGGCACCAATGGACTGCTCCTCTTCCAAGGCGGCCTCACGCTCGGCTTCACGCATGGCGTTGCGGCGAGAGATAACCATCAGAAGAACCAGCAGCGCCAACAGCGCACTGCCACCAATTACACCCAACCAGAGGGTGTTTCCAAATATCTGATCAAGGAAACTGGCGGGCTCTTCGGCAACAGGTTCAACAGGCTGAGCCGGAGCTGCAGTGGCGGGCATGGCAGGCGTAGTAGCCGAAGGCGCCGCGGGTGTTTCGGCCGGCACTTCTGGAGCACTGGCCGAATCGGGTGCAGTATCCTCTGGCGTAGCGGGAGGCGCTGCTTCAGCCTGTTCAGGCGCGCTTTGATCAGCCGTAGGTTGAGCAGGCTCACCCTCTGCCGTTGTGGCCGGCGGAGTGATTACCGGAGCCGACGCCTCAGGGGATTCTGGAGCAACACCCTGATTGGCAGCCGAAGCCTGCAGCTGAGCTAGCTGGGCATCCTTGAGTTGCATCAGCTTTTGCAACTTGTCCAGCTGACTTTGCAAATCGCTCATGCGACTCTTGAGTTCTTCGTTTTCGCGACGAGTCGAATCCAGACTTTCTTGCGTCACGGCCAGCTTGTCTGCCAGCGCCTGGTTATTACCGCTATTTCCCTGGTCGCTACCAGAGGCTGATTTGCCCTGCTGACCGGAAAGCAGGCGCAGATTGTCCTGCTGCTCGGCCGCCCCCGGTGCACTCTCCGGGCCTTGCCTGTTGGTAGCATCAAGTTGTCGAGGCGAACCTGGCACGCTGGCGGCATCAGCAGCCTGCAGACCACCACGCCAGGCTCGGTTCTGAGCAGCCACTTCTTCCAATGCTTGGCGCTGGGAACGCACTCTTATCTGCTCATCATTGGGGAGACGAAGAACCTGCCCACTCTTCATCAAATTGATGTTATTGCTCAAAAACGCACTAGGGTTACGATCCTGGATAGCCAGCATCATCTGGTGTACAGAAACGTTGTCGTTGGGACGAGTACGGTCTGCCACTTCCCACAGGGTATCTTTCGGGCTGGTCGTGTACTCACCATTCATGGTGACAGGCACACCCGCTGCACCTGAAGGTACCGGGGTTGCCGCTGGACGCGCAGGTCTTGATGGTGCAGGCGCCGTAACAGGCGCTACGGGTGCTGCCGCCGTTTGAGGCGTGTAAAGCGGTGGGTCCAGTAGAACGGTGTACTCGCGAAGCACGCGACCGCTTGGCCAGCTCACTTCCAGCAGGAAGTTCAAGTAGGGCTCACGTACCGGCTTGGATGACGTAATACGAATAACACTACGCCCGTCCGCTCGGACTTCAGGCGTAAATTTAAGATCGGTCAGAAAATAGTTTCTATCGACGCCGGCTTTACTGAAGTCTTCAGGGGAAGCCAGAACGGGGCGCAATTCTTCTGCTGAAAGGTCGCGAACATCCTTGAGGTCAATGACCGCATTGAATGGCTGATTCAATGATGAATTCAGATGAATATCACCGAGGCCAAGGCCATACGTCGCTCCTGACGCAAAGGCGGATGCCGCCGCGATTGCTAGCACTAATTTTCGAACCCGAACCATAGCTTTCCCTTATGATTTCTGTCGGCAGCAGATTTGCTTACCTAGGTACCGTTCAAGATGACCGGCCAGTTTGAACGGTACGCCTAGCCAATTATTTACTGATAAGTCTGCCCTAACTTAAATCAGTATCTTTTACAGATAATGTTTTATCAATAATTCAGCCGTTTGCACGGCATTAAGCGCAGCCGCCTTTCGAACATTATCTGAAACGATCCACATTTCAATCAGATGTGGATCTTCAGGATTATGTCTGACGCGCCCAATCAATATTTCATCACGTCCGATCGCATCATCCACGACCGTTGGATATTCTTCTGCATCAAACAATTCCAAGCCTTCATGCTTAGAATAGGCCAAATTCAGATCTTTTATAGCCAAAATATCACGTGTTTTAACGGTTACCGAAAGACTATCGCCAAAGAACACTGGCACTTGAATACAACTGACCGCCAATGTTCCGAGACTGTCGCCCAACACTTCTTTACACTCGCCCATGACTCTATGCTCAACTGCAGTATAGCCATCTGACTGTGGTTCACCGGTCTGTGCTAGCACATTGAATGCCAACTGCTTGCCAAATACCTTTGGTTCCAGTGGACGCGCATTTAGCAGCTCGGTTGTTTGCCGCGCCAACTCTCGAACACCGGCTCTACCCCGACTAGAGGCAGCGAGACAAGCGGTAACAGTTGCCTGCTCAATAGCACTTTGATGGCAAATGGGAGCCAGTGTACTAATGAGTACTGCGGCAGGTGCACTCGGCACTGACAGCAGACAAGGCCTTTGCTGCTGGCTAATGAGTTCGCTGCTGACGTCCGGCATCACACGCGGCGAACGTAAGCTATCCAAAGAGCCAGTCAGGTCAATAACCGAACATCCCGCCTCGAACGCTTTTTCTGCCAACGTCCCGGCCGATACCGTATCAGCTGCCATAAAGGCCAGTTGAGCCTTGCCAAAATCAAAGTCATCAGCTGCCGTTATGCGCAGGTTTCTGCCGCGAAAGGCAATAGACTGACCAACAGAGTCAGCTGACGCTACCAAATAAAGGTGGACGAGCGGGAAATCACGCTCCTCCAGCAATGTCACGATAGCTTCGCCAACGTTGCCTGTTGCACCAACGACAACGACCGAAAGGGATGTGTTCATGTGCAGGGGCCCAGAATGAAAAAAGGCGGCACTGTAGCGGCCGCCTTTAAGACTTTCAATTGCCGTGAATCATGGAGAAGCATGATCTCAACGGAATGAGGAGTAATACATCAACGCTCAAGCAAAATACGCAGCATACGGCGCAGCGGCTCAGCCGCTCCCCATAGCAACTGATCGCCGACAGTGAAGGCGCCCAGGTATTGGGAGCCCATGTTCAGCTTACGCAGACGACCTACCGGCACGTTAAGCGTGCCTGTTACCGCAGCAGGGGTCAGCTCACGCATGCTGACTTCACGGTGGTTCGGCACCAGCTTGACCCATGGATTGTGCTGACTGATCAAACCTTCGATATCGGAAATCGGCACGTCCTTGTTAAGTTTGAGGGTCAATGCCTGGCTGTGGCAACGCATGGCGCCCACGCGGACACAGATACCATCGACAGGAATCGGGTTTTTGAAGCGGGCCAAGATCTTGTTCGTCTCCGCTTGCGCCTTCCATTCCTCTCGGCTCTGTCCATTAGGCAGCTCCTTGTCGATCCAGGGAATAAGGCTCCCTGCAAGCGGCACACCGAACTGCTCTACCGGGAAAGACTCGCCCCGTAGCGTTTCCGCCACCTTACGATCAATATCCAGAATCGCACTGGCAGGATCTGCCAGATCGTCAGCAACGCTTGCATGCGTCGCACCCATTTGGCGAATCAGCTCACGCATGTTTTGAGCACCGGCACCTGACGCTGCCTGATAGGTCATTGCGCTCATCCACTCAACCAGGCCAGCCTCGAACAGCCCGCCCAGAGACATCAACATCAGGCTAACGGTGCAATTGCCACCGATGTAGTTCTTGGTGCCCTCGTTAAGCGCCTGGTCGATCACTCGACGGTTTACGGGATCCAGAACGATCACGGCATCGTCATGCATACGCAAGGTAGACGCAGCGTCAATCCAGTAACCGTTCCAACCGGCTTCCCGCAGCTTCGGGAAAACTTCGCTGGTGTAATCGCCGCCCTGGCACGTGATGATGACGTCCAGGCCCTTGAGTTCGTCAATGCTGTAGGCATCTTTCAGCGGAGCGATATCTTTTCCAATGGAAGGACCTTCGCCCCCTACATTGGAGGTGGTAAAGAACACCGGCTCGATCAAGTCGAAATCACGTTCATCCAGCATACGCTGCATGAGCACGGATCCCACCATACCGCGCCATCCGATTAAACCTACACGCTTCATTGCTACTGCACCTTTTTTGGAAGTGGCGGCCGGAAGCGCTCCGGCCGGCCGTACAGATTACTCACTTGCGAGCGCCGCGACTACTGCCTCGCCCATTTCGCGAGTACCTACTTTTTGACAGCCCGCTGACCATATATCGCCTGTACGCAAGTTCTGGTCCAGAACACGGCTTACCGCCTGCTCAATCGCCTCAGCGGCCTTTGATTGGTTGAAGCTGTAGCGGAGCATCATGGAAACGGAAAGAATCGTAGCCAACGGGTTGGCAATGCCCTGTCCGGCGATATCCGGCGCCGAACCATGACAGGGCTCGTACATGCCTTTGTTGTTGGCATCCAGCGAAGCGGAAGGCAGCATACCAATCGAACCGGTCAGCATTGAGGCCTCATCCGACAGAATGTCGCCAAACATGTTGTCCGTCACCATCACGTCGAACTGCTTGGGCGCGCGCACCAACTGCATGGCCGCATTATCGACATACATATGACTCAGCTCGACATCCGGATAATCCTTGGCGACCTCTTCCACAACCTCTCGCCATAGCTGACTGGACTCCATGACGTTAGCCTTGTCTACCGAGCAGAGTTTCCTGCCACGGACACGAGCCATTTCAAAACCGACACGTGCGATCCGGCGAATTTCGCTTTCGCTGTAGGGAAGCGTATTAAAACCCTCACGCTCACCGTTATCGAGCGTGCGGATACCGCGAGGGCCACCAAAGTAGATCCCGCCGGTCAGCTCGCGCACGATCAGGATGTCCAGACCTGACACCACTTCTGGCTTGAGGGTAGAGGCCTCCGCCAATTGCGGATAGAGAATGGCCGGACGCAGATTGGCAAACAGACCTAGCGCAGAACGAATCTTGAGCAAACCCTTTTCAGGACGAATCGCACGATCAAGCTTGTCCCACTTGGGACCACCCACAGCACCCAGCAGAACAGCATCTGCTGCCTGAGCCTTTTCAAGCGTCTCATCAGCCAACGGAACGCCATGCTTATCGATGGCTGCACCGCCGATCACATCTTCGATCAGCTCGAAATCCAATGCGAACATGTCGTTGACGCGATTCAGAACCTTAACAGCCTCAGCCATGATTTCAGGGCCAATGCCATCGCCTGGCAGAATGAGGATCTGTTTGCTCATTGTTATCTCACTTATCCATGGAAAAGTAGAGGTGGTGCAAGGGCACCACCCAGATCATATAGGCTGGGCCCAAAGTACCATCACATCGACGGTAAAGGAGCCGTCCTTGTCAATTTCGAAATAATGACGGACTTCCTGGCCAATCCGGCCTTGTACCGTGCGTATGGCCTGGCGCATGGGCTCAGGCGTATTCATCCGCTCGGCCCACTCCAGGAAGTTCAAGCGCAGCCGCTGGCGAACACAGCGGGTTACTCCCAGACGAGCAACACCCAGCATCTGGAGCCACTCAGCCATGGAGTAGTCTCTGACGTGACTGTTATCACGCAGGATTTCTACGGTCTGAAGATAGGTATCAAGACGGGGGTTGGCAGGCGAGATAACATCTACAAACGCAGCCTGACCATTGAAACGCAGCACACGCCGCACCTCGCTCAGGGCTGAACCGATGTCACGCCAATGATGCGCGGAATACCGACTAAGAACGAAATCAAAGCTGGCATCCCCAAACGGCAGACGCTCAGCCATCCCGGGTTGCACACTGATATTGTCGATGCCGCGCTCATTGGCCGTACGCTTGACGATGGCCAGCATCTCTTCTGACAGATCCAATGCCACCACCGAGCCCGCCACAGGCGCAATGTTGTAGCTGACATGGCCGGCCCCACACCCGAGATCCAGAACCTTTGCCTGCTCGCGTTTGGCTACCTGTTCCCGCATCTCCTGCAGTTCAGAGCCTTGAGCATGGACGTTACTCCCTAGGTACGACTCAGCCATCGTACCGAATTGGGATTGGACAATTTGTTCGTGATCACCAGCCATGTTGCCTACCTCATGCGTTTTGAAACAACCAGGGATTGGCCTGTTGGTATGTCTTTTCGAATGCCCTGACGGCATCCGCATCCTGCAGGGTCAGACCAATGTCATCCAACCCATTAAGCAAACAGTGCTTGCGGAACGCGTCGATTTCGAAGGGAATGACTTTGCCATCAGGACGTTTCACAACCTGCGAGGCCAAATCGATTTCAAGGGTATACCCCTCTGTCGACTCAACCTGAGCAAAGAGTTCACTCACTTCCTGTTCTGGCAGGACGATTGGTAATAAACCGTTCTTGAAACTGTTGTTGAAAAAGATATCAGCAAAGCTTGGAGCAATCACAGCGCGAAAGCCGTATCCATCCAGCGCCCAAGGCGCGTGTTCACGGGATGATCCACATCCGAAATTTTCCCGCGCCAGAAGAATGCTGGCCCCCTGGTAACGGGACTGATTAAGCACGAAATCCGGATTGAGTGGACGCTGGCTATTGTCCTGCCCAGGTTGCCCTACATCCAGATAACGCCACTCATCAAACAGGTTGGGGCCAAAGCCGGTCCGCTTGATAGATTTCAGAAACTGCTTAGGGATGATCTGATCCGTATCGACATTGGCGCGATCTAGTGGAGCAACCACGCCTGTATGCTGAGTAAATGCCTGCATGAGATACTCCTTAAACGCGGCCGAATTCACGAACGTCAACGAAATGCCCTGCAATCGCTGCCGCAGCGGCCATGGCGGGACTTACCAGATGCGTACGACCACCGGCACCCTGACGCCCTTCGAAGTTGCGGTTGGATGTGGATGCGCAGTGCTCACCGCTTTCAAGGCGATCCGCGTTCATTGCCAGGCACATTGAGCAGCCCGGCTCACGCCATTCGAAACCTGCGTCGATAAAGACCTTATCCAGACCTTCCTTTTCAGCCTGGGCCTTTACCAGGCCAGACCCAGGCACCACCAGCGCCTGCTTGATGGAACTCGCCACCTTACGGCCTTTGGCGACAGCCGCCGCGGCGCGAAGGTCTTCAATGCGAGAGTTGGTACAGGAGCCAATGAACACTCGATCCAGACGGATATCAGTAATAGGCTGACTGGCCTGCAATCCCATGTATTTCAATGCGCGCTCAATAGAGCCACGCTTCACGGCGTCTCGCTCCTGGGCCGGATCAGGAACGGCTTGATCTACAGCAACCACCATTTCAGGGGAAGTCCCCCAGCTAACCTGAGGCTTGATCTTGGTCGCGTCCAACTCGATGACGGTATCAAAGACAGCATCTTCATCAGAGACCAGCCCGCGCCATACCGCTACGGCTTGCTCCCAATACTCGGGCGCAGGGGCAAAAGGGCGCCCTTTTACGTAATCGATCGTGGTCTGATCGACCGCCACCATGCCTACGCGTGCGCCCGCCTCAATTGACATGTTGCAGATTGTCATTCGGCCTTCCATCGACAAGGCGCGAATGGCACTGCCTGCAAACTCGATAGCGTGCCCATTACCTCCCGCCGTACCGATCTTGCCGATCACAGCCAGAATGATGTCTTTGGCGGTTACGCCGAAAGGTAATTCACCCTCGACGCGTACCAACATGTTTTTCATTTTCTTCGCGACCAGGCACTGGGTCGCAAGTACGTGCTCAACCTCGGACGTCCCGATACCATGAGCCAAGGCCCCAAGCGCACCATTGGTGGACGTATGGGAGTCACCACATACCACAGTCATGCCGGGCAGGATGGCGCCCTGCTCTGGGCCTATGACATGCACGATGCCCTGGCGTACGTCATTCATCTTGAATTGAGTAATACCGAAGTCATCGCAGTTTTCGTCGAGCGTACGAACCTGAATGCGAGACGTCTCATCCTTGATGGAAGCAATACCTTCCTTACGATCCGGCGTGGTTGGCACGTTGTGGTCTGGCGTTGCCAGATTGGCGCCTAGACGCCAAGGCTTGCGCCCAGCCAACCGCAGGCCTTCGAATGCCTGAGGTGAGGTCACCTCATGAATGATATGACGATCAATGTACAGCAGTGCCGAACCATCATCGCGCTGCTTGACCAAGTGCATATCCCAGAGCTTGTCGTAAAGGGTCTTGCCAGCCATCACTAACGTCCTCATCGGCGTGTTTCTATGCCCTTAGGGCTTGTAAAGTGATCCTAACGCTTGATGCTCTCATAAAACAAATTCATAATTTTCATGATCTGCATAACCATTAGGAATCCATCTTTTGGATCTGAATAACCTCAATGCGTTTATAGCAGTTGCTGAGAGTGGAAGTTTTTCCGAGGCAGGCGAACGGCTGCATTTGACACAACCTGCCGTCAGCAAACGAATTGCCAGCCTTGAACAGCAACTGGAAACACGTCTCTTCGATCGTATTGGGCGGGAAATCAGCCTGACCGAATCAGGTCGAGCGCTTTTACCTAGGGCTTACCAAGTAAAAGACGCCTTGGCTGACACCCGAAGAGCACTGGCCAATCTCAATGGCGAGATTGCCGGCAAACTGACTTTGGCCACCAGCCATCACATTGGATTACATCGGCTACCGCCGGTACTCAGGACCTTTACACGCCTACATCCCAAGGTTTCCCTGGATATTCGCTTTCTTGACTCAGAGGCGGCGTATGAGGAAGTGCTACAGGGACGTGTGGAGCTTGGCATCATCACCTTGGCGCCAGAAGCATCGCCGCTTATCCAGGCCTCACCTGTCTGGGATGACCCCCTCGATTTTGTCGCAGCGCCTGAGCACCCCCTGGCCATGTCAGAGCAAATCAGCCTGGCTGACGTTGCTGCGCACCCTGCCGTTTTCCCAGGCGGAAATACCTTTACCCATCACATCGTGCGGGGCTTGTTCGAAGCGCAGCAGCTCACCCCCAACATTGCAATGAGCACAAATTATCTGGAGACCATTAAAATGATGGTCTCCATCGGCATTGCCTGGAGCGTTCTTCCACGGACAATGCTTGATGAACAGGTCGTGAGTCTCCCCTTGCCTGGAATACACCTCAAACGCCGCCTGGGCTACATTGCTCATACAGAACGAACGCATTCCAATGCAGCCAAGGCCTTTATGAAGCTATTGAGCGATTTCCACGCATGAATAAGAAAGGGGCCGCACATGGCGCCCCTTTTCTACTGTTTGATGCCGGCTATACTTAGGCAATCTGACCTTCCAGCGCTGGCTTTTCATCGGCACTCAACTGACCGTTGATAGCGATGCGCTTGGGCTTAGCCTCTTCCGGTACTTCACGTACCAGATCGATATTGAGCAAGCCATTCTTCAAGCTCGCGCCTTTCACCTCAATGTGATCAGCCAGGCGGAAGGACAGCTTGAAGGCACGCTGGGCGATGCCCTGGTGCAGGTAGGTCACGCTGTCGGCGCTCTTCTCACGGCGGCCGCTCTTCACGGTCAACACGCCCCGCTCTACTTC
>NZ_BDAE01000024.1 GCF_002091675.1 Pseudomonas luteola NBRC 103146
GCTTCGGCGCCCTGCAGGATTCCATATAGGAATCCGCTCGCTTTTTTCAAGTGGTACGCCCGATGAACGGTAACTGAACTGGACTATGCAACCGAAGGAATTGAGGGCTGTAAGCCAAGCAGCGTATCGATCCGCTCGCATTCTGTCTCACGGCGTATTTCGCCAAACAACGTCAGCGCCTCCTCATAATTACGGGAAAGCATACCCAACCACTGCTTGAAACGTCCCGGCGCATAGCGTGGCGCCATCTTCTGGCGCGCTTTGAGCCAGAAAATCTGTAGCAGCGCGAACAGCTCTTCCCACTGCATAGGCTCAACATGCTCACCCTTGACGCTGGCCACTATCTGTCGCGCCAGGTCAGGCCGGGAAACCAATCCACGCCCCAACATAACTTCCGCGATACCGCACACCTCACGGCACCGCCAGTAATCCTCCAGCGTCCAGATCTCGCCGTTAGCCAGTACAGGAACGTCGACGACTTCCGCAACCCTGGCAATCCACTCCCAGTGAGCGGGCGGTTTATAGCCATCTTTTTTGGTACGGGCATGCACAACCAACTGTTGCGCCCCGCCAGAAACCAACGCTTGAGCGCACTCCAGCGCGCCTTCAGGGCTGTCATAGCCCAACCGCATCTTGGCTGTCACCGGGATAGACGAAGGCACGGCACGACGAACATGCGAGACAATCGAGTGCAACAGCTCTGGCTCGTTAAGGAGAATGGCACCGCCCTTGGAGTTGTTAACAGTCTTGGCAGGACAACCAAAATTCAGATCAATGACCGGAGCACCCAGCGTACAGGCGTACGCCGCATTCTCTGCCAGACAGACAGGATCCGACCCTAGGAACTGGACTCGCATGGGTACTCCCGCTCGCGTCATCGAGCCGCTTGCCAACTCCGGAGCGTATTTTTCATACGTTGCTAGAGGCAATAGCCGGTTGGTAATGCGAATAAATTCCGTGACACACCAGTCGATGCCACCTACCTGCGTTAGCAGATCACGCAGAATCTCATCAACCAGCCCCTCCATGGGCGCCAAAGCGATTTGCATGTAGACCTCTGGAACACTTAAAGCGAATCAGGCAGCGCCTGACCGTAACCCTGAATGAAAGCCTCAGGCATACGCCGCGGCTTGCCTGACGAGAGCTCTATACATACGAAAGTCGTGACTGCACGCAGCAAGGTCATACCATCGGACGGGCGCATCAGTTGAAAACGACGTGTCATACGTAGCCGCCTGTCCCAATCAGTCAGCCATGTTCCCAGCAGCAACTGATCACCTTCGAAAGCACTTGCGAGATAGTCGATCTCGTGCCGAACTACCGCCATGGCGCGGTCCAACCGGTGAAACTCGTCAACACCAAGTCCTAAACTACTTGAATGCTGCCAGGCACATTGTTCTAGCCAGGCGACGTAAACAGCATTATTGGCATGCCCAAGCGCATCGATGTCAGTCATTGATACCTGCAACGATATGACGAACGGATTTTCAAGTTCCCAGTTCATATAGCCTCGCCGGAACATGTCTGCGTAAGTTTTTCAGGGCACAAAAACAAAGGGCTTGCATTTCTGCAAGCCCTTTGGGGTATGGCGCGCTCGAGAGGATTCGAACCTCTGACCGCTCGGTTCGTAGCCGAGTACTCTATCCAGCTGAGCTACGAGCGCGCAACTTGGTGCTTTTATATCCAGATCACCACTGGTAAAACCGGGTGCTTGTTAAACACCCTTCAAAATGGCGCGCTCGAGAGGATTCGAACCTCTGACCGCTCGGTTCGTAGCCGAGTACTCTATCCAGCTGAGCTACGAGCGCGCTGAGGGTGCACATTATAGGCTCATATCTTTTTGAGTCAAGCGAATTTCTTAATAGAATCAGAGGGATAGAACTCTGAATCGCTTTTCCCGGAGCCTGTAACGTAAATGGCGGTGAGGGAGGGATTCGAACCCTCGACACCCTTTTGAGGTGTACTCCCTTAGCAGGGGAGCGCCTTCGGCCTCTCGGCCACCTCACCGCGACGGGGCGTAATATACGCGATTTTTTCCCGTATGCAAGCAAAAAGTTAAATAAAAATCAGATGTTAGGTTCTTGGTCCTTTTCCTTTTGAATTCGCTGGTAGATTTCCTCACGGTGAACCGCCACTTCTTTAGGAGCATTCACCCCAATGCGCACCTGATTTCCCTTAACTCCCAAGACCGTTACGGTCACTTCATCACCTACCATAAGGGTTTCTCCAACCCGTCGAGTTAGAATAAGCATTCCTTTTCTCCTTTCGTTCAGGACCACAGTCTGCAAAAAAATCAGGATCAATTACGGGAACCCGCGATCCTTACTGATCTATTGACCAATACCGCCAGAAAGAAAGTTCCGGCGGCATGATCAAATCGATGGAAGGCATCCAAAAACGCCCTCCAGAGAGATTGGCTATTCGCTTACCCGAGCAGGCGCATCGAGTTCGAAAGCCGTGTGAAGGGCACGTACAGCCAATTCCAGGTATTTCTCTTCGATAACGACCGACACCTTGATCTCAGACGTCGAAATCATTTGTATGTTGATACTTTCTTTAGCCAGCGCTTCGAACATTTGACTCGCCACCCCGGCATGAGAACGCATACCCACCCCAACGATTGATACCTTGGCGATCTTGGTATCACCGGTTGCCTCACGTGCGCCGATGGTCGCTGCCGTCTGCTTTAGGATTTCAAGCGCATTCTGGTAGTCGTTACGGTGTACCGTAAACGTGAAGTCCGTGGTGTTATCGTGCGAAACATTCTGCACGATCATGTCGACCTCAATATTGGCCGCACTGATGGGACCCAGGATCTTGAATGCAACGCCCGGGGTGTCTGGAACACCGCGGATGGTCAGCTTGGCTTCGTCACGATTAAAGGCGATGCCGGAGATGATCGGCTGTTCCATGGATTCCTCGTCATCAAGAGTAATTAGGGTGCCTGGACCCTCTTTAAAACTATGAAGTACGCGCAGAGGCACGTTGTATTTGCCTGCAAACTCAACCGAGCGAATCTGCAGAACCTTCGAGCCGAGGCTGGCCATTTCCAGCATCTCCTCGAAGGTGATCTTTTCAAGACGACGTGCATGAGGCACTACGCGCGGATCAGTGGTATACACACCGTCCACATCGGTATAGATCTGGCATTCATCTGCCTTGAGCGCAGCTGCAAGCGCGACACCCGTGGTGTCGGAGCCGCCCCGGCCCAAGGTAGTGATATTGCCCTGCTCATCCACGCCTTGGAAACCTGCCACAACCACGACTCGCCCTGCCTTGAGTTCGGCACGGATACGATGTTCGTCAATGCTGACGATACGCGCCTTGGTAAAAGCGCTATCGGTCAGGATCCGGACTTGTCCACCGGTGAAGGACACGGCCGGAACACCCCGCTTGGTCAATGCCATGGCAAGCATGGCGATGGTCACCTGCTCACCTGTTGACACCATTACATCCAACTCGCGCGGGTTTGGCTGCGGCATGATTTGCTTGGCCAGGTCGATCAGACGATTGGTCTCGCCACTCATGGCAGAAACCACTACCACAATATCGTCACCGGCTTCGCGAAACTTCTTGACCTTTTCGGCCACCTGTTCGATGCGCTCGACAGTACCCACCGAGGTGCCGCCGAACTTCTGTACGATCAATGCCATTTGATTGCTGCCTAACGCGAGGGCGCTCATTTAACAATTCAGGTATACACCTGCCAAGGGCTCACAGAGCGCGATGCGAGCCCCATCGCTTATTCAATCACAATCCCGCTTCGGCAAAGCTGCGGGCCAACTCAAGTGCACCTTCCAGCGCAGCCGGATCGGTACCGCCACCCTGAGCCATATCAGGGCGACCACCACCCTTCCCGCCCACATGCGCAGCAGCCTGCCTCATCAGATCGCCCGCCTTTAGTCGACCGGTCAGATCCTGGGTCACGCCCGCGACCAGCACGACCTTACCGTCTTGCTCGCCACCCAGCAGAATCACGGCAGAGCCCAGCTTGTTCTTGAGCTGATCGACCATGGCCATCAGCGCCTTGCTATCCAGCCCATCAAGGCGAGCAGCCAGCACCTTAACGCCCTTGATCTCGACGGCAGACCCCGCCAGGTCATTACCAGCTGCGCTGGCGGCCTTGGCCTTGAGCTGCTCAAGTTCCTTTTCTAGCTGACGGTTACGTTCAAGCACACCGGAGAGCTTATCGAGAACATTTTCACGACTGCCTTTGAGCAGGCCTGCCGCTTCCTTGAGCTGCTCTTCCGCCTTGTTCAGGTATGCCAGCGCACCAGCACCAGTTACCGCCTCGATACGGCGTACACCCGATGCCACACCGCCTTCACTGATGATCTTGAACACACCAATATCACCGGTGCGGGCAACGTGAGTGCCGCCACAAAGCTCAATGGAGAAGCCGTCACCCATAGTCAGTACGCGCACGGTATCGCCATACTTCTCACCGAACAGCGCCATGGCCCCTTTGCGCTTGGCGCTTTCGATGTCCATTAGCTCGATTTGAACCGTCGTGTTCCGGCGAACCTCGGTATTGACGATTTCTTCCAACTCCTTGAGCTGTTCAGGTTTGATAGCCTCGAAGTGACTAAAGTCGAACCGCAGACGCTGACTATCAACCAGGGAGCCCTTTTGCTGGACGTGATCGCCCAGCACCTGACGCAGTGCGGCATGCAGGAGGTGAGTCGCCGAGTGGTTAAGTGCCGTAGCCTGGCGCACAGAGGCGTCGACTTGTGTTTCCAGCGTCTCGCCTACCTTGAGCGTACCAGCGGCAACCAGGCCATGATGCAGGAACGCACCGCCTGCCTTGGTGGTGTCACGCACATCGAAACGCTGGCCGTCAGCGAACAGATAACCGCTGTCACCCACCTGACCGCCCGACTCGGCGTAGAAAGGTGTCTGATCAAGCACCACGACACCCTCGTCACCTTCAACCAGTTGAGGCACCGGGCTGCCTGCCTTGAACAGCGCAACGATCTTGCCACTACCGGCGTGACTGTCATAACCCGTGAAGAGCGTCTCGCCCTCGACTTTGACCAGACTATTGTAGTCCACACCAAACGAGCTGGCCGAGCGGGCCCGCTCACGCTGAGCTTCCATTTCACGCTCAAACCCTTCCTCATCCAGGGTCAGGTTGCGCTCACGTGCGATGTCGTTTGTTAAATCAACGGGGAAGCCGTAGGTGTCATACAGCTTGAACACCACATCACCCGGGATCACGTCGCCTTCAAGGCCAGCCAGATCCTGCTCCAGAATCTTGAGGCCCTGCTCCAAGGTTTTGGCAAATTGCTCTTCCTCGGTACGTAGCACGCGCTCGATATGTGCCTGCTGATCCTTTAGCTCAGGGAATGCCTCGCCCATTTCAGCCACCAGGGCCGCCACGATCTTGTGAAAGAACGTACCCTTGGCGCCGAGCTTATTACCGTGACGGCAGGCACGACGGACGATACGACGTAGTACATAGCCGCGACCTTCGTTGGAAGGCAGTACACCATCGGCAATCAGGAAGCCACAGGAACGAATGTGGTCGGCTACAACCTTGAGCGAAGGCGCGTCATCATTGGCGCAGCCGATTGCCTGCGCAGAAGCCGCCAAAAGATTCTTGAACAGATCAATTTCGTAGTTGGAGTGAACGTGCTGCAGAACGGCACTGATACGCTCAAGCCCCATCCCCGTATCCACACTGGGCGCCGGCAACGGGTGAAGAACCCCGTCAGCCGTACGGTTAAACTGCATGAATACGTTGTTCCAGATCTCGATATAACGATCACCGTCTTCTTCTGGCGAGCCGGGTGGACCGCCCCAGATGCCTTCACCATGGTCGAAGAAGATTTCTGTGCAAGGGCCGCAGGGACCTGTGTCGCCCATTGCCCAGAAATTATCCGAGGCGTAAGGAGCGCCCTTGTTATCACCGATACGAACCATGCGCTCGGCAGGCACGCCAATGTCCTTGGTCCAAATGTCGTAGGCTTCATCGTCGGTGGCGTAGACGGTAACCCAGAGCTTTTCCTGCGGCAGACCCAGCCACTTGGGTGAGGTCAGGAATTCCCACGCATAACTGATGGCGTCACGCTTGAAATAGTCGCCAAAGCTAAAGTTACCCAGCATCTCGAAAAAGGTATGGTGACGTGCTGTATAGCCGACGTTTTCCAGGTCGTTATGTTTACCGCCGGCACGTACGCATTTCTGACTGCTGGTCGCACGGGTATAGGTGCGCTTTTCAAGGCCGAGGAAACAGTCCTTGAACTGGTTCATGCCTGCATTGGTGAACAGCAGGGTTGGGTCGTTCGCGGGGATCAGCGAACTTGAGGCCACTCGAGTGTGCCCCTTCTCTTCAAAGAAGCGGAGGAAGGCTTCACGGATTTCTGCGCTTTTCATAAATTCTTCCAGACAGATACAGGGCTACAGCGCGCCAGCAAAGTCTTGCAGTATATCGGGACGGAGCGCCGGCTGTCGTCAATTTGCGATATAGGCGTTGCCTATTTGATTCAAGTGGATTCAGGCCTTGCGATAGGCGGCGAATGCTTCCAGCACGGTTTCAATGTTTGCGCTGGACACATCCAGATGCGTCACCAACCTTAACCGTGCGGCCGGGCTGACTACAATGCCTCTTTCTCGCAGAAAAGAAGCGAGTCTGGGAGCCTTGTCACCCGCGGCAAGGTAAACCATATTGGTCTGCACCGGCTCGACAGTGTAGCCCAGCTTTTCAAGTCCTTCAGCGAGGCGAGCTGTGTTGGCATGGTCTTCTGCCAGTCGGGTCACGTTGTGCTGAAGCGCGTAAAGTCCTGCTGCCGCCAGGACGCCCGCCTGGCGCATGCCGCCGCCAACGACCTTACGCCAGCGAATGGCCTTATCGATCAATCCCTGGCTGCCACACAGAACCGATCCTACTGGCGCGCCAAGACCTTTTGAGAGGCACACCGATACAGAGTCGAAGTGACGTGTAATGTCTTTTGGTGGAACGCCCAGCTTGACGACTGCATTGTAGAGACGGGCGCCATCCAGATGGAGTGCCAATTCATGCTCGTGGGTAAAGCGGCGTGCATCAGCAAGATAGCTCAGGGGAAGCACCTTGCCGTGCATGGTGTTTTCCAGCGCCAGAAGGCGGGTACGTGCAAAATGAAAATCCCTGGGCTTGATGTAGGACGCTACGCGATCCAGATCCAGGCTTCCGTCAGCCTCCATCTCGACTGGCTGTGGCTGGATCGAGCCCAGAACAGCGGCCCCACCGCCTTCATATTTATAGGTATGCGCCAGCTGCCCTACCAAGTATTCATCACCTCGCTCGCAGTGCCCCATCAGCCCCAGCAGGTTGCTCATGGTCCCACTGGGCACAAACAAACCAGCCTCGAAACCCAGCTCATCTGCCAGATAATGCTGCAACTTGAGAACGGTAGGGTCCTCACCGTAGACGTCGTCCCCCACCTCAGCCTTCGCCATGATGTCGCGCATCGCTGGCGTAGGCTGGGTGACGGTATCACTTCTCAAATCGATGAGGCTCATGCAAACAGCTCCGGAAAGAGAAAATCCCGATGCTAATGCAAAGCCGCCTCGAAAATCACGAATTGTCTAAAGCTTTGGTTGGAACGATCAAAATCCCTGCGCGCAGACCGGGTCTTACGTTGGGATTTGGAAAGATGATCCTGGCGTCCGTTTCAGTGACTATCCACTTTTGAGAACCATCCTCTGCAAGCAGATAGCCTTCGGGCAGTGGACTGAAATTCGCGACATCGTCAGCCAGATGCAGGCGAAACGCTTCACTCTGCTTGATGATTTCTCGCGATACGTGAAACACCTTGAGCCGCTCCAGTGTTTGCGGCAACTCGGGCTCGCACTGCTCAATGATAGCCTTGAGTCGGGACTCGAGCTGACTGACATCGACTCCGGCATTCTGACCGAATGGACGAGCCTTTCCCAACTCAAGCGTAAAGGCTTCAGCCTGATGGGCCGCGTAGCTGTAAGCGCTGAAGGTGATACCAGGCTTGCTCTGCAATAGCACAGCGTCAATACCGGCGGCTTCGAGCCTGGCCATCTCGGCCTGCGAGTGCTCTCGCCCCTCGCTCCAGGGATACAGCGCAAACCGCTCAATGGCCGAACCACGGATCGCCGTATGCAGATCGTAATGCAGTCGAGCCCTGTCCGGCTCGCTGAAAAAGTGTGCGACCAAGCGCTCCAGCTGATCGGCCCGCTGAGCTTCGAATCCTGACGTCAGCACATGCTTACCGTTGAACAGGCGATTCATATCCTGCTCGACAAAGCGAACATTGCGCCGCATGGCTTCAGGATTGCCCAGAAGAAAGAGAATGCGAACACGAGGCTTTATCTCACCTCTCGCAATGCGTTTGAGCAGCCGATCCAGCATTTCGATAGGTGCTGTCTCGTTGCCGTGAATACCGGCTGAAAGCAGGAGGTCGACCCCTGCATCCGTTCCATTGGACGGCTTGACGAGCAAGGCGCCCTCACTCAACCACTGCAAGCGAATACCGCTGGAGGTGACCTGGATTTTTTCGGCTGGCTCTCGGCCAGCCAGTGTGAGTTCAAGCAGTTTGCCCAGAGAAAGACCGTACTGTTCCGTCATGATGATCCTGGCTGGCAAGTAGTGTTAGTCAGTGATCATGCCCACAACCACAATCTGGACCATGCTCATGGTCCTCTTCGACCGGCTCCAGACTGAGCGCCAGTCCAAACTGGTTCACTGCCTGCGGGCGTAACCCCAGTACCGGGGTCTCAGCCTCATCTTCAAAGGACTCGGCATAGATCGTAAGCCCACCCTGTCCGTCTGGCTCCAGCCAGAGGTCACGGCCATTGATTTGAACAGCAACGCGGGCAGCACGCGCTTCGCGGCGCTCGCCTTGGGTGTCTTCGAGAATAAGGGACAAGCTTTCGATCATGTCTGTACTCAATCGATCTGGAATGGATAAACCGAACCCAGCTTTAAGATTTGTGTAAGCTCATCCAGGGCTGTTCGGCACTCGAGTAGTAGCTGCGGATCAGCCAGATCAGATACGTTAAGGCGATCCCGGTAGTGAGTATCTACCCAGGTTACCAGTCGTGTATAGAGCTCGGACGTCATCAGCACACCAGGATTGACAGCTTCAAGCTCTGTCTGCTTCAGCGCTACACGTAGCCGTAGACAGGCTGGCCCCCCACCGTTCTGCATGCTCTGTTTGAGGTCGAATACCTTGACCTCGCGGATAGGCCCATCACTTTTGACGAGCTGATCCAGATATGTCCACACCTGAGCATTCTGGCGGCACTCTTCAGGCACGATCAGTAATGTCTGGCCATCCGGCTTGAGCAGCAATTGGCTATTGAACAGGTAAGACCGTACCGCGTCATTGACGCTTACCTGACTACGGGGTACGCATACGGCGCGCAGCGTTCCGCCACGTCGAGCCAGCTTGTCGGTCAACTCCTTGAGCACGTGATCGCTTTCGAGGAAAGCATCCTCGTGATAGAACAATACTTCAGCATTGCCCACCGCGATCACGTCATTGTGGAAGACCCCCTGGTCGATGACTTCAGGATTCTGCTGAGCATAGACCACACCCTCTTCCGTCAGTCCATGCAGCCGCGCTATGGCCTGGGAGGCTTCCAGGGTTTGACGCGCCGGATAACGCTGCGGCGCCGGGTAGCGGTTGTCGAAAGCACTCCGACCAAACACGAAGAACTCTACGCCAGCCTCGTCATAGTCGCGGCAGAAACGTGTGTGGTTGGCAGCCCCTTCATCACCAAACTGGTTTACGGCCGGCAAGGCCGGATGATGCGCAAAATGCGTTTCATCACGAAACATGGCTGCCAGTACACGGCTGGTCGTAGGGTGCTCGATGCTACGATGAAACTTACTGTTCAGGTTGGCTGCCGTGAAGTGCACCCGTCCATCTGCCGTATCTGCGCTAGGACTGATGGTAGCGGCATTGGCCGTCCACATTGAAGAAGCAGAGCTGACCGAGGCAAGCAGCGGCAAGGCTTCCCTGGCGGCGCGCTCTATGACCTGAGCATCTGTCCCGGTGAAGCCCAACTGGCGCAACGCAGCAACGTGGGGACGCTCCTGAGGCGCGAATACGCCCTGTTTGAAGCCGAGCTCCATCAACGCTTTCATTTTGGCCAGCCCCTGGCGAGCGGCTTCGCGAGGATTCGAAGTGAGCTGCCCATTGCTTTGAGAGGCTACGTTTCCATAGGAAAGCCCACCATAGTTATGGGTCGGGCCGACCAATCCGTCAAAATTGACTTCATAAGCGTTCATAGATGGACTCCAGGCAACAGTGTTGCCGGTAAATCAAGCGTGTCGGCTTCCAGCGAGGCGACCGGATAAGCGCAGTAGTCCGCCGCATAATAAGCGCTGGGACGATGATTGCCGGAAGCGCCTATACCACCAAAGGGAGCACTGCTGGCAGCGCCTGTCAAAGGCCTGTTCCAATTGACAATGCCCGCGCGCGACTCGATCAGGAATTGTTCGTACCTCGCGCTGGATGACGAGAGCAAGCCTGCCGCCAGGCCAAAGCGGGTAGCGTTAGCCTCGCGTACAGCCTCGTCGAAGCTCTCATAGCGAATGACTTGCAGCAACGGCCCGAAGAACTCCTCGTCAGCACGATCGGCAACGCTGGTCACATCCAGAATGCCAGGCGTGAGCAAAGCGTTCTCAGCGTTGGGCTGAGTCATGGTCAGTAGCGGCATTGCACCCTTGGCCAGGAAACGCTCTTGTGCTTCAAGTAGCTGGCGGGCAGCGTCCAGAGAGATCACAGCCCCCAGGAAAGGAGCCGGCTCTTCATCAAACCGTCCTACTTGCAGCCTGGCCGCTGCCTGTACCAGACGCTCCAGAATGATGTCGCCCTGCTCCGTATTCGGTACTAACAGACGGCGTGCACAGGTGCAGCGTTGCCCGGCCGAAATGAAGGCAGACTGTACAATATTATAGACCGCTGCATCGATCTGATCGACCGTGTCGACCACCAGCGGATTATTCCCTCCCATTTCAAGCGCCAGGATCTTGTGGGGAGCACCAGCAAACTGTTGATGGAGCAAGGCGCCCGTCCGGCTTGAACCCGTAAAGAACAGCCCATCGAGGTCAGGCTGCGCAGCCAAGGCAACACCAGTAGCGCGAGCCCCTTGCACCAGGTTGAGTACACCTTCCGGTAACCCCGCCTCGATCCAGCACTTGACCGTCAGCTCGGCGACAGCAGGCGTCATCTCACTGGGCTTGAAAACAACAGTATTTCCTGCCAGCAAAGCCGGCACGATATGCCCGTTGGGTAAGTGGCCTGGGAAGTTATAAGGACCAAATACCGCAACAACACCATGGGGCTTGTGTCGTAGCCGCGTTCTAGCCTCGCCCAAGACGCCCGCCTTTTCACCCGTGCGCTCATGGTAGGCCTGAATCGAGATGGCCACCTTGTTTATCATACTGGTGACTTCTGTCGCAGCTTCCCAAAGAGGCTTGCCGGTTTCCACACCAATGGTATTGGCCAGTTCCTGACTACGCGTCTTGAGTGTTGCTGCAAAGGCTTCGAGCACCTTGATACGCTCGTCCAGCGGCTTGCGAGCCCATGCAGGAAAAGCGGCGCGAGCAGCGGCTACAGCGTCCGATACCTGCTTGTCAGAGGCTTCGTTTCCATGCCAGATCACGGTTTGCCCGACAGGGTTGAGCGAAGTGAATTCGGCGCCTTCGCCAGCCAGCCATTGACCGCCAATGTAATGCGTACTCATGTCGTTTTCTCCTAGGGCGCTACTGACACTGCGCGGACCTGAGCGCCAGCAGACAGCTGCAGCCTTCTCGCCGTAACAGGGTCAACCACCAGTGTTCCAGAGGCTACCCGTGCAGGTGCAGCGGTAATTCGGCAGCCTTCTCGCTTACGGTTGTGAATTACATAGGGCTGGGCATCTTCGCCCGGCGTGCCGATGGACAAAACGAGTATCTGGCTATCCCGAATGGCACGAACCTTGTCGGTTTCGCATTCAATTGCCGGGCCCGCGTCGAAGATGTCCACATATCCCTGGTAGGCAAACCCTTCTGCATTGAGCATGCGAAGTGCAGGCTCGGTATCAGGATGGACGCGACCAATGACAGCCCGTGCTTGCTCTGAAAGGAAACACGTGTAAAGCGGAAACTTGGGCATGAGTTCGGCAATGAATGACTTATTGCCCACACCGGTCAGGTAATCCGCTTGAGAAAACTCCATCTTGAAGAAGTTACGCCCCAGGTTTTCCCAGAAAGGCGAAAGTCCTCGGCTGTCTGACACCCCACGCATTTCTGCGATCAGCTTATCTGAGAACAACGAGCGGAACTCGGCGATGAACAGAAAGCGCGCCTTGGACAACAGACGGCCGTTCAATCCGTTACGATGACCTGCGTGCAGAAATAACGAGCAGAGCTCCGAATTACCGGTCAGGTCATTGGCCATGAACAGCGTGGGAATCTGCTGATGGATATTGAGTTCGCGAGAGGCACTGACTGTCAGCCCCACCCGGTAGTTATACCAGGGCTCACGTAAACCTACGGCGCCGGCAATACCGGAAATACCGATAACGGTGCCGTCGTCCTGCTCGAGTACGAAGAGATAATCCGCATCGGCACGCTCGACGTCGCCGCGGAAGGTTTTTTCAGCCCATTCCACCCGGTGAGCCAGACGCTCTTCACTGGCAGGCAAAGTGGTAAGCCCGGCGCCTGTAGTGCGCGCAAGCTCGATTAGCGCGGGCAGATCCGCGCGGGTGACAGGACGAATGATCATATTCCCTCCGATGACCCAGGCCGGCGCTTCGCCGCGCCTGCGTCTGACGTGCCCTGGGCACGCACTACTCTCATGACGACAGCACGTATCATGGTTAAACAGCGACGAGCCGTACGGTATCGCCAGCCTTGACGTTGAGTGCGGCGGCGGCGGCACTCGACAGAACTGCCGGCGCTCCTGGCTCCCAATCGAGCTCGTGAACAATGGCACGGAAGTCCTGTAGCAGATCATTGCTGATCAGATAGGCACGGTTGCCGTCGACCGCATCCTGCACCTCCACCGCGACCACATGACTCCCTGCCATCGAACGGATGTTGTTGGTACGCGCATGCAACGTCGGACCGCCATCGAAAATATCGACGTAATTGTCAGTTTCGAAGCCTTCGCGGGTCAGGATATCGAAAGTGATCTGCGCACGTGGATGAACCTGGCCAATGGCCTCTTGGGCGGCATCTGTCAGCAACGGCACATAGATCGGATAGATCGGCATCAGCTCGGCCAAAAAAGTGCGACTCTTGGCACCGCAGATGCGCTCCGCTTCGGCATAGCTCACATCAAAGAAGTGACGGCCTACTGAGTCCCAGAACGGCGAATCGCCCTGCTCGTCACTCATGCCTACGATTTCGACCACGACAGACTCGGCAAATCGCTCGGGATGACCAGCCATGAACATCAATCGACCCCGTGAATTGAGCTCGGCGATAGGGGTATCCAGAAAATCACGATCGATATAGAAGCTGCTCAGCACACTGTTGCCCGTCAGGTCATGGCAAAGTGAAAGCACATGCGTCTTATTGTGAATCTTGAGCTCACGCGAGGCATGGATAAAGGTCTCGTTGCGAAAGCTGTAAAACGGTTCGGAGAAGCCAGCCGTGGCAATGATGGCTGAACAGCCAACCAGACGCCCCGTGTCTGAATCCTCCAGTACGAAGAAATAACTTTCCTCGCCATTGAAGCTTACTTCGGCGGCAAAAGAGGCTTCTGAAACCCGGATCTTTTCCTTGAGCCGCTCGATGTCATCCGGCAAAGAGGTGACACCTACCGGACTGTCCGCGGCCAGATGCTGCACATGGGGCAAATCAGCTGCCCGAGCAGGTCGCATCACCAGCATGAAGTCACTCCTTCTAATTTTTCTAATTGAAATCGCTCTTGAATACCGTGGCGCCTCCCTGCGCCACGTTCAGGCTCAAGCCTGGGTAATGCGGGCCACAGCGCGCTCTAGTCGCGCTAGGCCTTCATCAATGTCAGCCTCGCTGATGACCAGACTGGGAGCAAAGCGGATGACATCCGGACCGGCCTGAAGCACCATCAGCGACTCCTCGTTGGCTGCCGTCAGCACTTCCTTCGCCCGACCTTTCCAGGGCTCGCTCAGCGGAGCGCCAATCAGCAGGCCCATCCCGCGAACACCGGAAAAGATGCCGTACTTGCTGCCCATGGCCTCAAGCGCGGTACGGAAACGGTTATGACGAGTCTTCACACCCTCTAAAACCTCAGGCGTGTTGACTACGTCCAGCAGGGCGGAACCGATAGCACAGCCGAGAGGGTTACCACCGTAGGTGCTGCCGTGAGTGCCTACCGAAAGATGTGCCGCCAGCTTGTCAGTTGTCAGCATTGCCGCCAACGGGAAACCGCCACCAATGCTCTTGGCTGTAGTCAGTACATCAGGTGTGATGCCGTAGTGCATGTAGGCATAAAGGTGGCCGGTACGGCCTACCCCACTCTGCACCTCATCGAATACAAGCAGTGCGCCATATTGGTCGCACAGGTCACGTGCGCCTTGCAGATACGCCTGGTCACCCGGCAGTACTCCACCCTCGCCCTGGATGGGCTCGAGCACGACCGCACAGGTCTTTTCGGAGATGGCCGCCTTGAGTGCGTCCAGATCGTTATAAGGCACATGGGTGATACCTTCGATCTTTGGACCAAATCCTTCGGAATACTTGGGTTGCCCGCCCACGCTTACCGTGAACAGTGTGCGGCCATGAAAGCTGTTGGTTGCAGCAATGATTTCATAACGGCTTCCGCCACTGACGTCATGCCCATAACGACGGGCCAGCTTGAACGCAGCCTCGTTGGCTTCTGCGCCGGAGTTGGCAAAAAACACCCGATCGGCAAAGGTAGCGTCAACCAGCTTGCGAGCCATGCGTAATGCAGGCTCGTTGGTGTAGATGTTGGATACATGCCAGAGCTTGTTAGCCTGCTCCATCAAGGCCTGCATCAGGGCGGGATGACCGTGCCCCAGTGCGTTAACCGCAATGCCGCCGGAGAAGTCGATCAGCTCACGCCCGGCCTGGTCCCAGATGCGTGAACCTTCGCCTCGGACGGGAATGAATGCGGCGGGCGCATAATTGGGCACCATGATCTGGTCGAAGTCGGTGCGTTGCACCGAGAACTGCGGAGCAGACATCGAAAATTCTCCTGCCTGTTGTGGGCTAGCGATGGAAGGATTGTAGGGAGTAGATCACGCCGGGCATTGCCGCTATGCGACAACTATTTACAGCGCACAACCAGCCAGCGGAGCGGCTTACAGATATGCGACAGAAAACATCGGCAATACGCAGTCTAGGGTGTACGGAGAAATGCGGGAAGCATCAGTAGATGCTCATCTTTAATGCACAGCTAGGCAACAATGAGTGAAACGCTGAAATAATGGCCGCAGAAACGCTTTCTGCGACCACTGATCTTACTGGGCAGAATTAGGTGCCACACGGCTGGTGCCGTTCACTGTCACGATGCGTACGCGCTCGCCCACCCGGAACACCTCTCCCTTGCTGACTTCCTGTACATAGGCACGGGTGCTGCCGTCGTCTTCACGTACCGTCACTTCTACCCCGTTGGCACGAGTAAAACCTTCTTCGGTAGCGGCACCAAGCAGGCCGCCTGCTACGGCGCCCACGATAGCGGCGACATAGCTACCCCGACCGCCACCTACGCCACTGCCGGCGATACCACCTACCGCCGCACCGGCACCTGCGCCGATGGGGGTCTTGGTTCCTTCAATCTTAACGGGGCGCAAGGCTGTGATGGTCCCCATGCGTACGGTCTGAACCTGACGAGCCTCATCGCGTGAGTACACGTCACCGGTCTGGCTGGATACGCACCCGGCCAGCAGCGCGGAGGCAGTCAGTGCAGTAATAATTTGAGTGGTCTTGTTCATCATTCAACTCCAGTTCCTACAGGGCTGTTCTCGGCGGAACCCTATGGTGGACCCTCCGCCTTACAGGAATGTTCAGCTTTTATCATCCTCTCATATGGCCTCAAGGCAAACGGTTGAATCTTTTGATCCAGACAGCTTTCGTTCATCCGCTTCGCTTGCTTTACCTGAAATAGGACGACTCATCCTGTTCAACCTTCGCGTGATTGCCGGGCCAGACGCCAGACACGAGCAAGGTCGGTTGCGCGCGCGCGTAGCTCCTGTGCGGCGGTCCGACAGGCCTGCTCCAGCGTGACAGGGCCAGGCACCAGACTGAATGCTGCCTCAATTCCTGCCTCATATACCTGCTGGTAGTGCGCACCCAAGCTACCCACTAATGCAATGACAGGCACATCAGCCTCACGGGCGACCCTGGCAACTCCTATGGGCGTCTTGCCATGCAGGCTTTGGTAATCCAGTTGCCCCTCTCCGGTAATGACTAGATCCGCGTCCCGGAGCGCCTCTGCCAGCCCGGAAACTTCTGCAACCAGCTCGACACCCGATCGAAAATGCGCCTGAAGAAAGGCCCTAGCAGCAAAACCCAGCCCCCCTGCCGCTCCCACTCCTGGAAAGCAACTGTGATCTTCCCCGAGTACTTGAGCTGCAACCTGAGCGTAATGCCCAAGTGCTGCATCCAGCACAGCGACATCCTCAGGCGTTGCGCCCTTCTGAGGGCCAAAGACATGGGAGGCACCATGAGAGCCACACAAGGGGTTATCGACATCGGCAGCCACATCGATCTGAACGGTAGCAAGACGCTTATCCAGGCCGTTCAGCTCAATACGGGCAAGTTCGGCTAACGCAGCGCCCCCTGGCGGCAAAGGCTGACCATGTTTATCCAGGAACTTGACTCCCAAGGCGTTCAGCAACCCCGCACCGCCATCATTCGTAGCGCTGCCACCCAACCCCAGGATAATTCGTCGAGCTCCAGCATCCAGTGCAGCGCGGATCAACTCACCGGTACCGTAGCTACTGGCTCGTCTGGCATCCCGCTGCGCTTTTGGCACCCAGTGCAGGCCGCTGGCAGCCGCCATCTCGATCACGGCTGTCCCCTCGCCCAGCCATCCCCAGTGAGCCAATACCGGCTGCCCCAACGGTCCCTGCACGGTCAGCTCACGACGTTCTCCTCCAGTTGCAGCCAGCAAGGCCTCGACCGTGCCCTCTCCTCCATCGGCCATGGGTTTGAGTTCGATAGTGGCGGAGGGAAAAACCGCTCTCCAACCCTCTGCAATAGCCTGGGCGACTTCGGGTGCGCTCAGGCTTTCCTTGAACGAATCAGGTGCGATCACGAGTTTCATCAATGTTCTCCCGGCTGACGGTTCGCCTGTCGATGGGTATGGCTGCTCGTTACAGCAGGAAAAGACTTAAAAGCCATACCGTAGCCATCCCGGCAAGTCCTTGAATCAGGGTAGCGAGTGTCTGGGCACGGTACGCTGTGGCTACGCTCATACGGCTGAATTGAGTCACAACCCAGAAAAAGCTGTCGTTGGCATGTGAAACCGTCATCGCTCCAGCGCCGATCGCCATTACGGTCAACACACGCCCCATCTCACTGTCGAGTCCCAATTGGCCCAGCAGTGGTGCCACCAAAGCAGAGGTTGTCACCAGTGCGACCGTAGTCGAGCCTTGGGCTGTTTTCAGGGCGGCGGACACTACGAATGGCATGAACAGCCCAATCCCCAAGGCGGAAAGCGTGCTGCCAAGGTAATCGCCCAGTGGAGTGACTTTGAGCACGGCACCAAACGCCCCACCGGCGCCGGTAATAAGCAGGATGGGAGCCGCTGATAAGATGCCTTCAGCTACATGGTTCTGAAACTCCTGGCGCTTGTCATCGCCCTTGAGCAGCGAACAGGCCAGCACTAGGCCTACCAGCAGCGCCGGGACGGGTTGCCCAATAAAACCCAACAGCGTCAACACCGCCCCTTCTCCGAAAGGCTTGCTGGGAAAGGCAGCGATTGACCCCAGGCAAATCAATCCAATGGGAACAAAAATTGGGGCAAAAGCCTGCCAGGCGCTGGGAAGTACACCATAACTTTCACGTAATGCCGTGAAATCCGCCTGGGAAGGCATCGGCGTGCCATCGTCGACCAGCGGGATGTCTTTATCCAGGAAGCGGTTGGCCCACCAAAGCCCTGCCATGGCTGTCACGAATGACACGACAAGGCCAACGCCGATAACCAATCCGAGGCTTGCATCGAGCCCTAGATTACCTGCAGCCGCAATCGGCCCTGGCGTAGGTGGCACAAAGGTATGCGTAGCATAAAGGCCAGTCGCCAGGGCTACACTCATAGAAATCAGGGAGACCTTCATACGAGCAGCCAGAGCATTCTTAAGCGAGTTGAGAATCACGTAGCCGGAATCGCAGAATACGGGTATCGAAACCAAGTAACCGATGATCGACAAGGTCAGGGTTGGGAAGCGTTCGCCGAGTACGCGAATCACAGTTTCCGCCATGGTTATGGCCGCGCCGCTACGCTCCAGAATTACACCAATGATCGTGCCCAGCACAATGACGATACCGATATATCCCAGGATGCTGCCAAAGCCTGCTGTAAGGGTTTTGGTGATATCGGCGATGGGCACCTGATAGGCGAAACCGGCGAGAAAAGCCGCCAGGAGCAAGGCCAGAAATGGATGAAGCTTGAAGCGTGTGGTGGTCACGACGATGAATGCTATCAACGCCACCAGAATAAGGACGAGGCTCATGACAGGCTCCGGTTGTTATTGTGATCGGATAACTGTGGATGAGCTTATTGTGCTATCAGTTCCATGAGTTCCGCTTGGTACACAAGCACAAGATAAGCAGCTTATTTCACCCTATGTATTGTGCATCTGCACAATCAGACGCATTCCAGCAGACTGATTCCCAGCGACAGGTAAAGCCACTGCCCCAGCATATCGTGGCTGAGCCCAGTCAGCTCACAGATACGCTCGAGACGATAGCGCAACGTATTCCGATGGATATTCAAGGACGCGGCACAGGCAGATGCCTGCCCATGGTGCTCGCACCACGCCTGCAAGGTTTCTCGTAACACGCCATTTTCATCCTGCGCAAACAGCCGCTTCAATGGATCGAGCCACCCTTGCAAAAGCCAGCTCTGCCGCTGGCTGTAAAGCAGTGCCGTCAGCCGGTGCTCATCCAGTTTGAGTAGCCGCACATCAGGCAGGCACGCACGGGCATAGGCTTGCAGCAAGCGCAGTGATTGGCAGGCCTCTCGCAAGTCAACCAGACTTTCCAGCGGACCCGATGCTGTAACGCGTAATACGTTCAGCCCCTTGGCCTTTGCCTGATCAAGCCAGAGTTGTTCTTCATGAGGCCGCCCGAGCGGACGACACCAGAACCATTCCTGCATACCGACGGGGGCGCAAAAACTCTCCAGATTGGCAGACAACATGGCGCTCAACGCCTTAGCCGAACGGGAGTCTGAGGCCTCATTCAGCTCGATAAGGCATACCTGACGTGGCCAGCTCAGGGGTACCTGCTGTCGCTCAGCCTCAACAGAAAGCGTGTTCAGGCTTACCGAAGGGTCCAGCAATTGGCCGATCCAGCTGTCCAGTCGATGCCGCTGCCAATGACGCTCCAGATGCGATTGTCGCTGCTCCACCAACATTTCGGCCGCCATGCGGACCAGCTCGGCATATGGCCTGACAACCTCGGGCCTGCCCGTGATACCGAGGACCCCGATCAACCGCTCGGCATAGAGCAGTGGCATGTTGACCCCCGGCTTCACACCTCGCAGGCAAGAGGCGGCCTGATCGTCGATCTCGACGACTCGACTGTTGGCCAACACCAGCTGAGCGCCTTCGTGACGGGTATGCAATCGCAAGGGGTCACCGCTGCCGATAATCATGCCCTGCGCATCCATCACATTGACGTTGTAGGGAAGGATTGCCATGGAGCGATCCACAATGTGTTGCGCAAGGGTTGAATCAAGTTCAATCACGGCAATCCCTTCCTTTACATGAGCACTGTTTAAGGAGCCAAACGCTGGCGCTTCCAGCCCTCTCCTTCACGGCGGTAATCGAGCCGATCATGCAAACGGCTGGAGCGGCCCTGCCAGAACTCGACCCGCTCGGGAATCAGCCGATAGCCTCCCCAATGTGGCGGGCGCGGTGGCTCCTCATGGGCAAAGCGTGCCTGCACTTCAGCCACTTTCGTCTCAAGTTCTTCCCGACCGCCCAGCACCTGGCTCTGCGGCGAAGCCCAGGCGCCCAACCGACTACCCAACGGACGGACACGGTAGTACGCGTCGGACTCTTCAGGACTTACGCGCTCGACCACACCCTCGATTCGCACCTGACGCTCAAGTGTGGGCCAGAAAAAGGTCATGGCGGCCCTGGGCTGCCCAGCGAGCTGCTGCCCCTTGGCACTTTCGTAATTGGTGTAAAACACGAACCCCTTGGCGTCTACACCCTTGAGTAGAAGTACACGACAATGGGGTTGCTGCTCGGCATCAACCGTTGCCAGTACCATGGCATTGGCTTCTACAGGGGGCTGCTCGGTTTTAACAGCATCCTCAAACCATTGGCCAAATAAGGCAAATGGCTCGGCGGGCGCCTGCGCTTCGGTCAATCCGTCGCGGGTGTAATCACGACGCATGTCAGCCAGCGTCTGGGTCATGGCAAGCTCCTGATTGGGAATGGAACTTACAGCTTACCCAGTCATGCGCCAGGTTGCTTGACTCATGCCAGGTATATGGCGAATTGGCATCCGAAACCAAACGGTTCCGGATGCCTTTACTGACTCAGCGCTTGCTTTGCAGAGAGGCCAATACCACTGTACGTGGCTGGATAAGGACCTCGACACGACGGTTCTGAGCGCGCCCTTCAGCATTGTCGTTTGCTGCACGCGGCTGGGTATCGCTCAGACCACGAACGACCAGACGATTGCCATTAAGCCCGCTCAGACGAAAGATGGAGGCTACCGCCTTGGCGCGGCCGAGACTGAGCTGGTCATTAACCGCCTTGGAACCAGTGCTATCCGTGTGTCCCAGCACAATGACGGCGCTCTGGTCATCCTTGAATAACAGCTTGGCGGTACGGCCCAGCGGGCCGAGCATGGATGGCAGAAGCATCTCAGCACGATCAGGGTTGAAGGAGTCGTCAACGTTGGCGATCAGCAGTAATCCGTCCTCTCGGCGCTCCATTTGCATCTTGCTACCAGCGATGGCTTCGCGGATCGTTTTTTCATGCTGATCCAGCCAGTCCTTGCTGACTGTTATCTCTTGGGCTTTCGCTTGAGCCTTTGCCTCGGTTACAGTCTTGTCGCTCTTGCCAAACGGCCACCACCAATGTCCGCCGTCCGCTTTCGCCTGGGTTTCGGTCTTTTGCGTTTCTACCTTCTCCTGGGGGACTGGCTCCTTGGCAGTGGCAACGTCGCTTTCCTTGTGAAAATAACTGCAGGCGGAAACGCTCATGCAGAGAACGACAGTAGTAGTCTTGAGCAGCTTCATGCGTTTTTATCCCATCAGGCGCAAGCCCGCCGAATCGGCACCGACAGGCAAAGTTAAAGTGGTTTCTTAGATTGTGTCTTTAACTGATTATTTCGCAAGGGGTGTACGTTGTCCTTTTGTATCAACCGACAAGCGGTTGAGTAGACTCAGTGGCGAAACGGTCAGGTGAACGAGGGCGGCAAGGGTATCACGTCATAGACGGTGCTTATCAAACGATAGATAGCTCGCTATTGAAATTGCCATTGGCCATCACTACGCTGGGCGCGTCAATTTGTCCTCCCTTGCGTACACTCATGTCTATAAATACACCTAAAGAAATCGCAACACTGGCGATACAGGCTGGTATTGCCAAAAATCGGCTTTCCATTCCTACCCTATTCATTCTTGGCGTTATGGCCGGCGCGTTCATTGCGACTGGTTTTCTTCTCGATATTCACGTTATTGGCACCATGCCCGCCGAATGGGGCTCGTTTGCAGGCTTCGTTGGCGCAGCGGTTTTCCCGGTCGGCCTGATCATGACCGTGCTGGCAGGCGGTGAGTTACTGACGGGCAATATGCTGCTGCTTCCTCTGGCACGTTTTGCAGGCGGTATCAGCACGATGGGGGTGATTCGCAACTGGCTATGGGTCACGCTTGCCAACTTTGTCGGCAGCCTGGCTGTCGCGTACTTCTTCGGTCATATGCTGGGTCTCACCGAGGGTGCATTCCTGGGCAAGACCGTTGCCATTGCGCAGGCAAAGATGAACGCCGACTTCCTTCACGCCTTCGTTTCCGGTATCGGATGCAACTGGCTCGTCTGTCTGGGCGTCTGGATCGCGTTTGCCAGCAAGGATGTGGTAGGTAAAGTCGTGGGCATGTGGTTTCCCGTCATGGCCTTTGTTGCCATCGGTTTTCAGCATGTGGTTGCCAACATGTTTATCATTCCAGCCGCTATCTTTGCAGGCCAGGCTACCTGGGCCCAATGTCTGCCCAACCTGGTAGCGGTTTTCCTGGGTAATGCTGTGGGTGGCGCCGGCTTTGTAGGGTTGGCCTATTTTCTGGCCTATCGCCCTGCATCTGCGCAAGCGACGGCCGATCTGGCGTCAGCGCTACAAAAGACCCAGGCGGATCTTGCACCCACAACACCCACACTCAAGGCCGTGAACGACTGATAAGTTGAAGTGCATAGCGGATTGACCGGCCACCACTGCCGGTCAATCCATCCTATCCTGATGTCAGAGGCATTGCCCAACGGCTTCTGCCAGCTGCTGAGCTCGCGGGTCCATGAGAATATAAGGTCCCAATGTGTTGGTGGCGAAACCAAATGCTACCCTGCGCTCAGGGTCGGCGAACCCGATAGACCCACCCGCCCCTGGATGACCAAAGGCCTGCACGCCCAGGCCATAGGTTGCGTTGGCGTGGTCAGGCTGGTCCAGCATGAATCCCAGGCCGAAGCGTGTCGAGGTCATTAGCGTCCTGTCGTCACCCCGACTATGTTCCGTGAGCATGTGCTGCAAGACCGTCTGGTCCAGCAATCGACCGTCGAGCAGCCCCGCATAAAACCCTGCCAGTGAGCGCGCATTGCCATGACCGTTGGCGGCAGGCTGCTCGAAACGGCGCCACTCCGGTTTATTGGTGCTGGTCAGAATGCCCGGCGGGTTGGCAAAAGCACGGGTACTCAAGGCTTGGGGGTCGGTCATGGTGGTCTTCAAGAGACGCTGGGCGGCAGCATCCCCCATGTCGCCCTTGCCTCGAGCAATATGCGCAACCCGATACTCTTCGCTCTCAGGCAGACCGATATGAAAATCCAGCCCAAGCGGCCTGGCCGTTCGGGCAACAATAGCTTCCCCTGGTGAGCGGCCATCAATGCGGCGAATCAGTTCTCCCATCAGCCAGCCATAGGTCATCGGTGAATAGCCGTGGCTCTCGCCTGGCGTCCACCAAGGCGTTTCGGCGGCAAGGGCAGCCGTCATGGTGTCCCAGTCATACAGCGCACTGGCAGGCGATGGAGCACGCAAGGCAGCCAGTCCTGCCTGATGGCACAGTAACTGGCGCACCGTAATGGCGCCCTTGCCTGCAGCCGCAAATTCCGGCCAGTAGTGTTGTACTGGTTTATCCAGTTCAAGCCTGCCCTCTTGAACCAACTGCATGGCGGCCACGGCAGTAAAGGCTTTGGTGCAGGAAAATAGATTCAGTATCGTGTCCGTCTGCCACCCGCTCTGCGCATCCTTGTCCGCCGTGCCTGCCCAGAGATCCAGAACGGTTTCGCCGTCCACCTGAACGCACAGGGCTGCACCGCGGGTATGCACGCCTCGCCCCGGCTCGTCGAACAGAGCACTGAAGCGGTCCCTGACGATTTCAAAGGCCAGATCGAAATAACCTTGGATCTGCACAGCTGTCTCCTCATCGTGGTCATATTCAAGTCTCTCACACTGACGAGAAGAGACCTCTACTACTGCACTTCCAGCCGGAACGGCGGTAAGGTGCTCAGGATGGCCTTGCCATAACGCTGCGTAACGACACGACGATCCAGCAGGCTGATCGTGCCGCTGTCCGACTCGGTGCGCAGGAGACGTCCACAAGCCTGGATCAGGCGCAGCGAGGCATCGGGCACAGCGATTTCCATGAACGGATTGCCACCCCGTGCCTCGATCCATTCGGCCAAAGCAGCCTCGACAGGATCATCCGGCACCGCAAAGGGAATCTTGGCAATCACGACGTGCTCACAATAGGCCCCGGGCAGGTCGACCCCTTCGGCAAAGCTGGCCAGACCGAACAATACGCTGGGCTCGCCATCATCCACACGGGAGCGGTGCTTATTGAGCGTCTCCTGCTTGGACAGGTTGCCCTGGATCAGTACACGGCGGCGCCAGTCACGCTCCAGCCCATCGAAGACATCCTGCATCTGTCGCCGGGAAGAAAACAGCACCAATGCCCCCTTGGCCCCTTCCAGCATATCGGGCAGCTCTCGCACGATAGCCGCCGTATGGGCCGCAGAGTCTCTCGGATCCGCCTGCAGATTGGGTACGCGCAATAACCCTGCCTCGGCATATTTGAAGGGACTGGGCACAATTGCCGTGTTGGCGCTTTGAGGCAGGCCTGCCCGCATCCGAAAACGATCGAATGTCCCCAGCGCCGTCAAGGTGGCGGAAGTTACCAGCGCGCCATAAGCCACATTCCATAGCGTACGCCGTAGCGTTTCGGCAGCCAGGATGGGACTGGCATTGACCTCGATATCATGGAATGCACCGGACTCTACCAATGTCAGCCAGCGCGCCATGGGTGGTGAGTCGGTCGGATCTTCCAGCGTAAAGGCCGTCCACAGCTCCCAATTACCCTGGGACCGAGCCAGCAGGCTGCCAAACAACGGATACCATTCCTCAGCCTGATAGCTTGCAATGCCAATGCTTTTCTCCCCGTCCATGGCCTCTTTCAAGAGGTCCGTAAGACGAGTGAACAGGTCGGACAGCTGGGCAAAGCCCTTTTTGAGCTCAGTCCCCATTTCCCTTAAATCCGCTGGGACGAGGCCACCAACGAACCGATGGCGAGGCCGATCACGTCCCTCCATGTCTTCGCCGGCGCGAAACTCGGCCAGCTGCTCACAGGCTGTAAACATGAACTGCTGCTGGGTACGAATCTGTCTCGCCAGTTCGGGTACTTGCTCAACCAGCCGTCCCAGCTCGCCCGGCAAGGGATGTTGAGCCAGCAGCTTGGTTAGATTCTTGGCGATTTGCTCCAGCCACTCGGCCGTGGAGCGCAGGCGGGTAAAGTGAGCGAAGTGATTAATCGCCTTGTCCGGCAGGTGATGGCCTTCGTCAAACACATAAATGGTATCGCGCGGGTCGGGCAGAATAGCCCCGCCACCAAGCGCAAGGTCAGCCAGTACAAGATCATGGTTGGTAACGATCACGTCTACCTTGGTCATGCCTTCACGGGCACGGAAAAAGGCGCACTGCTGAAAATTCGGGCAGTGCCGATTGGTGCACTGCGTATGGTCAGTGGTTATTCGTGACCAGTGCTGGTCATCAATGGCTTCTGGCCAGCTGTCACGGTCACCGTCCCAGCGATTACTGGCCAGGCGCTCGATCATCTTCGTAAACAGCTTCTGACCAGCCTCATCGACGTCGATCGTAAAGCCATCATCCGCAAACAGCTGAGCGGTCGTATTCTGGGCTTCGCTTTCCTGCAACATGAGATCCAGGCGCGACAGACACAGGTAGCGCCCTCGCCCCTTTGCCAGGGCAAAATTGAACGACAGACCACTGTTACGCAGGATATCTGGAAGGTCTTTGTTGACGATCTGCTCCTGCAGAGCCACTGTTGCTGTCGCAATGACCAGACGCTTGCCGGCCGCCTTGGCCGCAGGAATGGCGGCGAGACTATAAGCAACGGTCTTGCCGGTACCGGTTCCGGCTTCCACAGCCACGACGGCAGGATCGCCAACGCGACGCCCTTCGTCATCCTGCTTGATCGCACCGAGCCCTTTAGCCGTCTCGGCAATCATCAGCCGCTGACCATAGCGCGGCTTGAGCGACTTGGCTTCGAGAAAGCGGGTATAAGCCCCCTGAATCTGGGACTTGAGTTCGGCACTAAGCATGGGGTTCCTCGACAGGGAAGCGTCATACGCTTCCGGCAGGCACCGCGGGTAGGCGGCCCTATCAGACACACAGGACTGTATAAATTATCAGTACTTGAACAGAAGCGCTATGATAACGCGCCTTCACGCCAGTGCCGAACGTATCATCCGATTTCGGCACCGATTTATCAGGAATGTTTGAATGACACCCTCTACCTGGCTCTATACCATCCATGTTCTTGCTGCCGTGCTTTGGGTAGGCGGCCTCTTTTTCGCCTGGGTCATTCTGCATCCGGTAGTTACTGCAATACTGGATATCCCGTCACGCGCCCGCTTCTGGAATACGCTATTTCCACGATTCTTTCGCTGGGTGTGGGGAGTCGTTATTGTACTACCGGCTACAGGAATTGGGATTCTTCAGCTTAATTTCAATGGCTTCGAAACTGCGCCCCGCTATATCCAGATCATGATGGGATTGTATCTGGCCATGGTGGCGCTGTTTCTCAAGATCCAGGCCGTTCAGCTGCCTCAGCTCAAACGGAGCGTATCAGATCAGGATTGGCCGACGGCCGCCCAGACGCTGAAGCGAATCCGGGCACTGGCAGGCTTTAACCTTTTGCTTGGCGTCATTGTGCTGATTGTCGCGGCGGCCCGTCTTAATACCTTTAGCTGAATCAATTTGCTGCAGCCACCGTAATCGGCAGGCGATACCAGTGGAAGACGCCAAACAGCAGCACCTGAAGCCGATCCAACCATGGGCTCGGTCGGTTTCTGACGCGTGCACCCACAGCAAGCACTTCGATGACATGCAAAATCAACAATGCCACTGCAGCGCCATTGATCAATAGCTGAAAGGGATAAGCGAAAGGTTCAAGAAGATTGGCCAGGACTGCCAACCAAAACACCAGAAACGCCACTTTGCCCACAATACTCAACAGCCTCATCACCGCCTCCTTTGTTTCAGACGATGACCATACCTGAGTTTGCTCCAGGTGCAAGCCTCTGGCAGGCACCTGGAATAGGCCTCAAGACAGGTTACTGACGCTCGACTAAGATCTCTACGCGCCGGTTGGTAGCACGACCTTCTGCCGTTTCGTTGGTAGCCACGGGCTGGCTTTCCCCAAGCCCTTGGACAGAGACGATACTGGCCGCCGGAACGCCCGACTGAACCAGGTAATTACGCACGGCTGCTGCACGACGCTCAGACAGGCGCTGGTTGTACTTTTCAGTACCCTTGCTGTCAGTATGTCCGTTAATTGTCAGCCGTGTCGTGGACGCTTCGTTTCGTAACCGGGAGGCTACGGTATCGAGCTGCGCACGGTCCGCCGGACTGATTTCGGCCGAATCGAAGGCAAAGTGCAAATCACGTACAACAATGGTCTCTTGGCGAGGAAGCGGCTCGGGTGCAGGCGTGGGAGTCGGCGCAGGCGTTACCGGTTCGACAGCAGCTACCTGCTCTTCACCCTGCCCACGAACATAGCAGTAAGCCCCCGCCGTGGCGCCGGCAACCAGCCCGCCCCACCCAGCATAGCTACTGCTTTCAATGGCGCCGACGGCCGCACCCGTGGCACCACCAATGGCGGCACACGCAGGCCAGTCCGTTTTCTTTACACCAGCGCAACCTGTTAAAACACTGCCCACCAGAATGAGGGGTAAAGCGGTCCTTATAATCGTCATTGTTGTCTCCTATTAAGGACTAGAAAAGCGACCTCGAAAAAGGAATTGGACATCGATTTCTCCGCTCCGTCAGACTGGCGGTACAGGCCTGATCTTGACAGTGCCGCTTGATTAGTCTCCACAACAACCGCCGAGGTTCCACATGACCGCGACATTATCGTCACGTACTCCGCAACAGGCCTTGGCCGCGCTATTGGATCACTACACCCCTACTCGCCTGCTGATGGTCAGTGCCAGCGAGATACCTGCCGTGCAGGCTTTCAAGGCAGCTCACCCTGACTGCGAGCTGACGCAGTCCCCTGCCGGATCATTACAGGAACCGGTATCCCACCAACGCTATGACCTGGCTATCCTGGCTGACTGTCTGGAACACCTGTCCGTACGTGAAGGTCAGCAACTACTGGGCGGAATCCGCAACCTCAACGCCAGTCGGCTGGCTGTCCTGGTCGATCTGGCCGCCAGCCAATGGCAGCCCAGGGACTTCTATGCCCTGGCCATGCAACAGAGCGAGCGCTTTCAGCGTGATCAGCAAACCCTGACGTTGTTCACGTATGATCTGCATGATTACAAGCAGGTACCGGACTGGCTGAACGCCCGCTTCTGGGCCCATCCTGAACTCTTTGGAAAATATTGGTGGTAACGATGGCATCTGCTCCTTGCCCATGCGGCAGCGACGAGCTACTCGACAACTGCTGCGGCCGCTATCATTCAGGTGCCTCAGCCCCTACAGCGGAGGCGCTGATGCGCTCGCGTTACAGCGCCTATGTGCTGGGGTTGATCGACTACCTGATCGAGACGACCTTGCCTGCACAACAGGCAGGACTGGACAGGGCAGCCATAAGCGCCTGGAGTGCCCAGAGCACCTGGCTTGGGCTTGAGGTTGAAGGCCATGAGCCTCTGGGAGGCGTGCCTGAGCACGCCTGGGTCATCTTTGTGGCCCGCTGGCACGATGCGCAGGGTGACCATGCCCACCGTGAGCGCTCGGCGTTTGTTCAACAGCAGGGGCGCTGGTATTTCCTGGATCCGACCGTGCCCATGACGGCAGGCCGCAACGACCCCTGCCCATGTGGCAGCACAACCAAATTCAAGAAATGTTGCGGCCCTTTCCTGCCATGAGTAGAGCCGCTACACCAGTTTGAGATGAGACGTATCGGGCACCTGGACGGCTGTCTGTGGCCTTTCCTCGCCCATGTCGCTTCCTACCGGTGCCAGTGTGAGCTTGCCCAGATCAACCTGGGGCGGAGCGACCTCGGCCTTCTGGTCCTGCAGATCCGCTCCAACCGGTGCCAAGCCAAAGTCCGGAGCATCCACATTGACGAACGCTGCCATGACCTCATCGCGCGGTGCGACGGAGACGCGACGTGCTACAGACGATGCGCCCGACTCCGCCTTTTCGGCATTGACTGGAGCTGGTGCAAGGTCGATCTCTTCGGCAATCGCCATTGACACGACTTCAACCCTGGCACCGGCATGGGTCAGCGCAGCCCGATATTTTTCAGCAGCGGCTGCATCCAGTCTATTCTTGATAATGACGCGGCGCCCGGAAAATAGCTGAGCGATACGCTTCTCGTCCGCCTGGAACAACCGAGCCAGATTGGCACGTACTTGCGCTTCGTCAGCACCTGTCACTACCTCACCGGAAAAGGCGATCTCGAAAAGGCTCATGTTCATCATCCTGTCTAGCTTGAGGGCTATGAGTTCTGTAGATTGCTTACCGCCTGAGGAGCGGCTAGCCCGTTTTTCAACCTGTATAAGTACAACATAATGGCCCAGGCACTTGCCGACTTCAGAATAAAATGAGCATGGCTCGCGTTTGGGTAAGGTCCAGCTTATGCCAGGCACGCCTGTGCAACAATCGGACCGAGCTATTTTTCGATGCGCCGACGCGCTGTAACCGCTGCCCTTCGTTATGGAGTCGTCACATGTTTTTTCGGGCATTCAACAGGAGAGTCCTGGGTCTCTCGCTAGGCGTCCTGATCCTGTTTGGAGTCAGTGGCTGTACGTGGTTCTCCAGGGGTTACGAAGACCCTGAAATACAGCTGACCCAGGTAGACCTGCTCAAAGCCAAATTATGGGGACAGGAATTCCTGTTGCACTTCAAGGTGGACAACCCCAACGATATTGATCTGCCCATTCGTGGCATGACGTATGCGATCTACCTGGAAGATATTCCCCTTGCCGAAGGCGAAACGGGGCGTAACTTCACGATCCCAGCCTCTGGCAGCACGGAGTTTACCCTCCCCGTGCAGACCAATATGTGGCGGTACGTCAAAGACATCGTCAAACTGATCAAACGGACCGACAAGCCCGTTCATTATCGTCTCGTTGGCGAAGTGAAGACCGGTTTGATGTTTGGCCGCAGCGTCTATATATCGCGCAGCGGCGAGATCGTACCGAACAATTTTTTACCGGAGTAATCAATGAACCAGCAACCCCACGTCCACGGCCCTGACTGCAATCATGACCACGATCACGGCCATCATCACCATGTTCATGGGCCGCATTGCAATCATGGTCCAGCTACCCCTGTTCGCAACCCACTCAAAGAGATCGGTCGCAACGATCCCTGCCCGTGCGGAAGCGAGAAAAAGTACAAGAAGTGCCACGGCGCTTCATGAATAAATGACGGCCCACTGATGTGGGCCGCTCTCGTTCATCGTTCCTTTCGAACTGTAAGCGTCCAGCCCGGTCACTCCTTTGGCAGTACCCTTTGCCCCGGAGAGCCTTGATGATCGATCTTTATTACTGGACTACCCCCAACGGCCACAAAGTAACGCTGTTTCTTGAGGAAGCCGAACTGCCCTACCGCATTCATCCCATCAACATCATGAAGGATGAACAGTTTGCGCCAGACTTTCTGAAGATTTCGCCCAACAACAAGATTCCTGCCATTGTCGATCAGAACCCGGCAGATAATGGCAGCCCCGTGACGCTGTTCGAGTCTGGCGCCATCCTGCTCTATCTGGCAGAAAAAACCGGCAAATTCATCCCGCTGAATATCCGCGGACGTCAGGAGGTCATGCAGTGGCTATTCTGGCAAATGGGCGGTCTGGGCCCTATGGCCGGTCAGAACCACCATTTCGGGCGTTTCGCCAAAGAGAAGATTCCTTATGCGATTGATCGCTACGTGAGCGAGACCGCGCGCCTTTACAGCGTACTGAACAAGCGACTGGAAGATCGGGACTTTGTGGCGGGTGGGGAATACACCATTGCCGACATGGCCATTTATCCGTGGATTGTGCCCTACGAATGGCAACAGCAAAAGCTGGAAGACTATCCCAATATCAAGCGGTGGTTTGAGACGATTAGCATGCGAACCGCTACTGTCCGCGCCTATGACCTCGTCAACAAGGTAAACCCGCCAGCGGCGAGCTGATTGCCAGAACGGGCGTCGGCAGCGCTATAGCGACCGACGCCTGTCATGATCACGTCAGCGGCTGACCGTCATCATCGTGGAAGCGCGCCTTTTCAACCGCTGGCGTGCGCCAGCCAGCCGACACACCCCACAGGAAAAACACCAGACCAATCACCGCCACTACCGCCAGATCCCATCCGTATGGCAGATAACCCTGGCCACCGAAACGGTCGCTTCCCGCCCAGGAGACCGCTGCCAACACCGGCAGGAAACACAGCAGCCATAGCGAGCCGAAGAAATGACGGCTGAAACCCTTCCACCCCTGCCTGGCCTGGTAATAGATGTATATGGGCAATGCCGCCACGATCAGCAGCATGATTTCACCTGTCCGAGGCCACTTGGCCCAGTAGAGAAGCTCAGTGGCGAAAATGAACGCCAGTGCGGCTAAAACAGACAGCCCTCGGATTCGCAAAGGGCGATAGAGCTCAGGCGCCGTCCGCCGCAATGCCATGACACTTACCGGCCCGGTCAGGTAGGAAATGATCGTGGCAACAGAAATAACTGCCGCCAGTGTGCCCCAGCCCCGGAAGAAAAACAGGAAGATGAAGGACACCGCAAGGTTCAGCCACATGGCCGGGCGGGGAATCCCGAACTTGGGATGTACATGCCCGAACATGGCCGGCAGGCTGCCGTTGCGCTGGATACCATAGATCATCCGCGCAGTGGTGGCGGTATAAGTAGCGCCTGTTCCGCTCGGGCTGACAAAGGCGTCCGCATAGAGCAGAAAGGCTAGCCAGTTCAGGTTCAAGGCCAGCGCCAGTTGGGCAGAAGGTGAGCTGTATTCAAGACCTGCCCATCCCTCGTGCAGATGCTCAGGAGGAACGGCGCCTAGAAAAGCGACCTGGAGCAGCAGGTAGATCACCGTGGCGATAATAATCGAACCGATTACCCCAAAGGGTACGCTACGGCCGGGATTATGCGCCTCGCCTGCAAGATTTACCGGACTTTGGAAACCATTGAAACTGAACACAATGCCGCTGATGGCTACTGCTGTCAGAACGGCCGAAATACTGATGGAGTGGTCTTCGCCGGTGATGCCAACGGTAAAATTCTCACTGTGAAAACCTGACAGCATGAGCGCTATGGCGGTCAGTGCCGGTACCAATAACTTAAATATCGTGATTGCACTGTTGCTGCGGGCATAGAGCTTGACGCCCCAAAAGTTGAGCAGGAAGTACACGACTACCAGGAGCGCGGCCAGTATCAGACCGGTTGTACTCAACTCGCCATGACCGCTGCTGACACTGTAAAGGTCCTGCGCCCATTGCCAGGGCCAGGACGCCATATACTGAACGGACGCCTCGGCCTCGACCGGGATGACCGATACAATCGCGATCCAATTGGCCCATCCGCCAATGAACCCGACCAGAGAGCCGTGCGAATAGTGCCCATAACGCACCATGCCGCCCGACTCTGGAAACATGGCACCCAGCTCGGCATAGGTCAGCGCGATGAAAAGAATGATTACTGCACCTAATAACCACGCATAGATAGCCCCGGGACCTGCCAGCTGGGCAGCATGCCAGGCACCGAACAACCAGCCGGATCCGATGATCGACCCCAGCCCAGTAAACATTAAAGCCAGAGGCCCTAAATCGCGACGGATCGCGCGCTCATTCGACATCGTCTACTCCTTGGTCAGCGCCTTAAAAGACGGGCTCAAGGCCGATGAACAGAGCAACAACGGGCCAAAAGTCGCCCGTCCAATTGGCGAAGCGACAAATCATGTCAGAATGTTTCTGTCGTGATAAGGATTAAATGTCGTTTTTAAACAAGAGTGATCCGCTTCACTGGTCAGAAAAATCACACCCGCTGGCGGAATGGACTGGACAGTGCTTGCCTGGATAACAACGCCTCACTAACGTAGCGCGCTTTTGAAACCCTGCTCCTCTGGAGACTGTCCGTTCATGGATTTTCCTGCTTACCGGCGCCATCTGGGTCGCCTTGGTCTTGTTTCAGTACTGGGGCTTGCGGGCTGCCAGACAACGTTTGATCAACGTGACACGGATAGCCTTCCACCCAGCTCGGGCGTTCAGCCCATCAAGGGACTTGCAGAAAACGCGTCGATTCGGCGAAGCGAACTGGGCGTGCCCCTGATCGAAACATCGACCTTTCACGATGCGCTGTTCACGCTGGGTTATGTCCACGCATCGGATCGACTGAGCCAAATGATTACCTTGCGCCTGCTGGCGCAAGGACGGCTGGCAGAAATGGCAGGGCCGGACGCATTGGACACCGATCGCCTTATGCGTGCGGTCAATCTCAGGAAAACGGCAGAAACTGCCTACAAGAATGCATCGCCACGCCTGAAGAAATTCCTAGAGGTCTACGCTCGCGGCGTTAACGCCTACCTGTTCCGTTACCGGAACAAGCTTCCAGCAGATCTGGCCGCCACCGGTTATCAGCCTGAATATTGGAAGCCTGAGGACTCCGCCCTGCTCTTTGCTCTGCTCGATTTCAGTCTGTCCGTCAATCTGAACGAGGAACTGGCCAGTCTGGCGTTGGCACAAAAGGTCAGCGCCGATACCTTGGCCTGGTTGCTGCCCAGCTATTTCGATGAGCCGATTCCCGTCGACGAAGCTGCCAAACTCAAGGGTTTGTCCTTGGCGGGACAAATCCCAGGGCTGGAGGCGTTGAACGCAGCCTCAACACGCCTCGCCCAGGTAAACGGATTGACGGTTCCCGCCGGAAGCAGCTGGGCCATTGCTCCGCAACGCAGTCGCAGCGGCAAGAGCTTGTTGGCAGGTGACCTCAGCCAATCGCTAGCCCTGTCATCAGCCTGGAGCTACGTACAGGTTCGTGCGCCCCGTTACCAGGCGGCAGGATTGTCCCTGGCGGGAACGCCGTTCATTCTTTCCGGCTACAACGGCAAGCTGGCCTGGTCGTTTTCTCCAGCCATGGGCGACACTCAGGATCTATATCTTGAACGTGTACGCACCCAGGGCAGCGGCTTGAGCTACGAGGTCAATAGAAAATGGACACCTGCAGCGGTCCGTTCCGAGACCTTTTTCATCAAAGGCCAGCGGCCGGTACGAGAGACTGTCTTCGAAACCCGGCATGGCCCGCTGATCAATCATCAAGTCGGCCAGCAAAGCGGTTATGGTCTGGCCTTGCGCAGGGCTACGCTCGATACGGACACATCCATGGATGCAGTATTCGACCTGAGCCGGGCCAAGGATGTTGACCGTGCATTCGAGATAACCCGAGACATCCGAGCGCTTGCGCTAAATATAGTCTTTGCCGACGCCGAACATGTTGCGTGGCAGGTGACCGGCCTATACCCCAACCGCCGCGAAGGACGCGGGCTGCTGCCCTCACCCGGGTGGACCGATCGTTATGAATGGGATGGTTTTGCCGACCCGATGTTGCATCCCTATGATCAGGACCCCTCCCAAGGGTGGCTTGGCAATGCTGGCAACCGTACGGTACCGCTGGGATATGGCATGCAGCTATCAAGCTCATGGCAGGCTCCTGAGCGGGCCGAACGTATTGCTCAGCTTGCAGGCTCGCAGACACGGCTGGAAGCTCGCAACCTGATGGCCATGCAGGCAGACCAGACCTCACCGTTGGTCGCCAAGGTCCAGGCCATGCTGAGCGCACCGGGCATGGCTCAGCCCCTCAAATCGGCCATCGAGGCCCTACCGGCTGAGCAACGCGCACATGCCAGCGAGGCCTTGCGCCGAATCGGCACGTTCGATGGGCGCCTATTGGCCACGTCAGCCGATGCGGCCGTCTATGAAGCATTTCTGCAGGCTACCGCTCGACTGACTTTTGCCGATGAACTGGGAGGAAGCAACAGCCCGGCGATGCAGGCCCTCAACCGGATCGCCACGCTCTCTTACTCGGCTCAGATCGATCATCTTCTGACCCGGGACGATAGTCCTTTCTGGAATGATACCCAGACGACAGCCAGGCACGACAAGCCGGCCATTCTTGCCCAGGCGCTTGCCTCAGCCATTGCCGAATGCGAGCAGGTCATGGGTAATGACCGAAACAGCTGGCAATGGGGGCGTCTGCACACGTATGACTGGCAGGGCGAAACCGAACAGACGGCCGCCCGGCCAGGTACCAGTACACGCTATCCCGCTCGCCGGGCATATCCAGGAGGCGGTGACTTCTCGACACTAGATCGCTCGGCCTATGGCTGGGGCAAAGGCTTTGGGGCACACAGTGCCAACAGCTTGCGCATGGTCGTGGATTTTGGTCAGCCGGAACCGTTTATGGCCATTGATGGCAAGGGGCAGTCGGATAATCCGGCCAGCCCTTACTACGGCAAGGGCATCGAACCCTGGCTGAAAGGTCAGTATTCCAGCTTCCCCTTCCAGCCGCACAATCTGGATCGTGTTTATGGCACGCGTCGTCTGACGCTAACGCCTGCCCAGTAAGCGAGCCGGCCCTGGCATATCACTTGCTTCATGTGTCTTCAGAAGCAAGTGCCAACGGCGGCATTTGCTGACCGTATATTCGACAATGGCGTCGTTCTGCGCCGATAACCCTTGTTATCGGCCTTAACGGCGCTTTTTTGTTTATGTTTTTGCCAAGGCTTGCTATGACGACGATTAACGCCCTCGCCTGGGTATTAGGCTCGGATGCACCAGAACGGAGCATTGTAAATCTGGGCTTCATGCCCCTGACCGACGCTGCCTCGCTGATCGTGGCAGCCACTCAAGGATTCGCTCAGCCCTACGGATTGACCCTGCACCTGCATCGTCAGCCGTCCTGGTCAGCCCTGAGGGATCGTCTACTCAATGGCGAGCTGGATGCGGCGCACAGCTTGTACAGCATGATCTATGGCCTGCAATTGGGGCTGGGCAGCTCGTCACCTACCGACATGGCTGTCCTGATGGGCTTGGCCCAGAATGGGCAAAGCATCAACCTCTCAGCCTCGCTCGCGACCGAAGGTGTCACTACAGCTGAAGCACTGGCACACCGTATTCAGCAGTCTTCGCAGGCTCCGCTTGTGCTGGCGCATACTCTACCCACCGGGACTCATGCGCTCTGGCTGTACTACTGGCTGGCCGCCAAAGGCATCCATCCGCTGGAAGATGTGAGCACCGCTGTGGTGCCTCCACCGATGATGGTGGAGCATTTACGCGCTGGCCGAATCGATGGATATTGTGTAGGCGAGCCCTGGGGCGCCTCGGCCATTGAGCAAGGCCTGGGCGTGACCCTGGCTACAACGCAATCCATCTGGCCGGATCATCCAGAAAAGGTGTTGGCCTGTACCCGTGCGTTTGCCGAGCAGAACCCCAACACGGCCCGCGCCTTGATCTGTGCCCTGCTCGATGCCAGCCGGTTCATCGAGGAAAGTCTCGAGAATCGTCGCAGCACTGCACAACTGATCAGCGGCGCCGCTTATGTCAATGCACCGGTAAGCGCCATCGAGCCGCGCATGTTAGGTCAGTACACAAATGGACTGGGGCAGCGCTGGCAGGATGAGCATCCCCTGCGCTTCTTTCATAAGGGTGCAGTCAATATGCCCTATCTATCAGATGGCATGTGGTTCATGACTCAATTCCGCCGCTGGGGTCTTTTGCGCAATGACCCTGACTACGTGGGAGTGGCCCGTCAGGTACAGCAGCTCTCGCTTTACGGCGAGGCGGCAGCGCGTGTAGGCGTGGAGGTTCCTGATCAGCCCCTGCGCAGCGCTACGCTCATTGACGGCCGGGTATGGGATGGACAGGATCCGGCAGGCTACGCCCGCAGCTTTACCCTGCATGCCCTGGCTGACGCCATGCTTAATCCACTGACTTGACTTCGAGGCGACAAGCACCATGCGCATTCTGCTTATCGACGACACCCCGAAGAAGGTAGGCCGCCTGAAGGCCGCCCTGCTGGAAGCCGGCTTTGACGTAATCGAAGAGTCCGGCCTGACCATAGACCTGCCCGCCCGAATCGAAGCGACCCGCCCCGATGTCATCCTGTTCGACACCCAGTCGCCCAGCCGTGACGTTATGGATCAGGTATGCCTGGTGACGCGAGACCGCCCTCGGCCAATCGTCATGTTTACCGACGAGCACGATCCAGATGTCATGCGCCAGGCAATTCAGTCAGGTGTGAGCGCCTATATCGTGGAAGGCATTCATGCCCAACGGTTGCAACCGATCCTCGACGTGGCCATGGCACGCTTCGAAACCGATCAGGCTCTGCGCGCCCAGCTGCAGGCACGGGAACAGCAACTAGCCGAGCGCAAGCGAATCGAGCTGGCGAAAGGCATGTTGATGAAAATGCGGGACTGCAATGAGGAACAGGCTTACACCCTGATGCGCCGCCAGGCCATGAGTAAACAGCAAAAGCTCGCTCAGGTAGCCGAGCAGATCATTTCCATGAACGAGCTACTCGGCATGTAAAGCCCCTCATTGACGTTGTTGCACGGCGTGCGCTGGCGAGGTTGGCAGCGCAGTGACCGTCTGACTCAAGCAGACCCGGTTGCGGCCCTCGCGCTTGGCTTCGTAGAGCGCCTTGTCGGCAGCCTGCAGCAGTTCCTCGGCCTTCTGACCGCTCTGCGGATACATGGCAATACCCAGCGAAATGGTGACCGGGCCCAGTGGCGTACCGCCATACATGACTTGCATACGGCTGACTGCCTCACGCAGCGCTTCGCAGCGTGCCACTGCCCCTGCCTGAGTACACTCGGGCAGCACCAGTGCAAATTCCTCCCCTCCAAAACGACAAGCCAGATCGCTGGCACGCACCAAACGTTTCATTTCTACCGCCAAGTGTCTCAGCACAGCATCACCCGCTTCATGGCCATGCGTGTCGTTAAATCGCTTGAAGTGATCCACATCGAGCAGAACGATAGCAGTAGTAGTCTGATTACGGCCCGCTCGTAACAGCTCACGACTAACCGTCTCATCCAGGAATCGTCGATTGTGGAGTCCTGTCAGGGAGTCGATGATCGATTGATGACGCAAGCTTTCTCGTAGTGCAAGGTTAGCGACACCAAGCGAGACCTGTTCAGCAAATGCCTCGGCTAGCTCAATGCCACTCTTAGGATGATTGCAAAGTGTCAGCACGCCAACGGGTTCGCCCTGAGCCATGAGCGGAACACACACGTATCCATTTGTGCTGAGGGAAAGCCCTGCCATATGGGGACAGATCAAATCCTTATTAATATCCTGCACATCATGTGTCTGCCCACGGCGTACGGACCAGCACTGATGCGGTTCAAACAAGGTCTTAACAGGGTCCCACCCGTTCCATGAACCGGCCATCTCCAGTACATCCCGTGAAGGATGATAAAGGTGTATGCACCCAGGTGCGTCACTGAAAAGCTGACTGCCAAAACGGGTAATGATGTCGTAGCACTCAGGAAAGTCGGTGGTAGAGTGCAGCGCACCTGCCATGCGGCTCATTAAAACCGTCTCGTGATTGCGATTTTCCAATGCCAGCATGCCGCGAGATAACTGTTCGGAAAGGTCAAGTAGGCGGCTTTCACTTGCCTTGGTCTCATTCAGTACGCGAAATGTAAACTTATAGAGAATAACGACCAACACGAGATCAAGCAGGGCAATAAAGAGCAGAGCGATACGTATAATCTGACGCCGAAGCTCGATTTCCTGGCCAACCAACAGGCTTTTTTGCTGAATACGGTTTTCAAGCATCGATACCTCCTGACGGACGGTATCCATAAGCCTTTTGCCTTCTCCTGTATTAATGCGTGCGATTGCCTGAGCCTGACCTCTATCCCGATGTAGCTGAATGACGCTATTCCAGTAGTTTCGCTGCTCCGTAATATGCCCTTGAAGCGCTATAAATTCTGGATACTCCTTAACGTCAATCTCATTTTTCAAGGACCCCAGAAGATGGTCCACTTCGGCGTAGCCCTGAAACAATGGAGTGAGGTAATCCTCTCGCCCAGTCAGAACAAACCCTCTTTGCCCCGTTTCTCCATCTTTGACGGCTGAAATGAGCCGCTCAATTTTTTGTAGTTGCGATTCCAGCGTTTCATACTCATCAATGCTTTCCCTGACCCAGGTAGTACTACCCAAAGGCACAAGGATATTAATCACCAGCAAAATGATGATGAGACTGAATCGGCTACGCAGCTGCGAAGCAGTTTTGGTCATTAATCGATTCCAAGAAAATCCATACCTGTTTTGATGAGCTGCAGCCTCATCAATATCAAGCTTAGATACTATAAGTTCTCTATATGCCGACCATATCGGTAGCGAAACGAATAAATTAAGAACTGACGGGTCCACTATAGTGTTACATTCATTTTCATGAAGAGCTTTTCCGCTCTGACTTGAAGGCGGCCCCTATCTAGGCTATAAGCCCGGAAACCCCGTATGGACATCATCATGCTCAAACACCTGATCGGTCTGTTCAAAGCGCCTTCGGAAGAAGAGCGGAAATTGGCGCAAACGATCAACAACTCGTACAAGTCCCTTCGGGTCGTGGGCCGCGGTACCATCCGAATTGATCCTGAAGAAGTGTTCGACTCGCCGGAGTTCAAGCAGGATCTCGACCGAGCCAAGCGCCTTATCAACGGCTAAATGTTTCTTCTCCTTCTTCTGCCTATCCTGGTTAGCGGATTTCTCGTCTGTCACAAGCACCCGCTTTTCTACTATCGCCTGCATCGCTACGAGGGACAGTACCTCTATTTGCAGAGCGCCCGGCTGGGTCTGTTTTGCGCGCTTCTTTCGCTGACCTTCAACCTCGCCCTGTTTCTGCTCGTGGCTCAGCATGACTGGACGGTGGCAGGTCGTACCTTTTCGCTCGATTACTTTTCCGGCCTGACAGGCCTGATCCTGCGAACCCATGCCATTGAGGAGGCAAGCCAGGCCGCCCAGCTCTCCTGGATTCTTATCCTCACCGTGACCGCACTCATGATCCCAAGACCCTGGGCATTTCTGGCCAAGGCTTACATCAAGCGGCGGCATGGGTTGAAGGAAGAGAACTATGCAATGTTTCTCATGGCCGGCATTCTCAAGGACAGCCCGCTGGATGACCTGCTGTTCAATGCCACGATCAACCGTGAAACCCTGATGCTCTCCCTGGAGGAGCGCAAGGTCTATGTAGGCAAAATCACGACCCTGGGCGAACCCAGCGAAACGGAAGGTGCCGATCAGGAGGTCTGCATCAAGCCGATTATGAGTGGCTATCGGGACAAGGACAAACTCTGGGTAACGTTCACGACCCACTATGCCGATGCGGACAAGGATATTTACCTCACGCTGAAGCAGAGCCAAATCCTGTCTGCAACCAAGTTTGACTTTGATGCCTACGAGCGCTTTGTCCGCAGTAAAAAGCCGGACCATGTAACGTCCTAACAAGACGATGCCTGTGCCCCATATCCGGGCATGTCTATCCACGATGCGCTGTAATGATTCAGACGGGCGGATGGTCTGACGGTAAAACCGCAGGCCAGAGCGCTTTGCTGACTTGGCGTGGCGTTTGCTAATCCATCCGTAACGGTAGCCAACGGCGGTTACCCACCTACGACAAAGGCGTCGCGTTGCTCCTGCTCCGGCAGAGGGCAACGTGGCGCCTTTGTCGTTTCTGCCCCAATGCCCGGGGCGGGTGGACGCTCCGCGGTTGTGCTGAATGCCTGGCATTTCACAACGCACGTCAGGCGCGTTCGCCTTGTGATGTTCGAACTGAGGCCCTGCCGCGTGGCGGGTACATCGTTGATTACGAGGTGCACGAATGAACACGAGTTTCTGGAAAGCCGGCCATGCGCCGACCCTGTTCGCCGCGTTTCTATATTTCGATCTGAGTTTCATGGTCTGGTACGTGCTTGGCCCGCTAGCCGTGCAGATCGCGGCCGACCTGCAACTGACGACTCAGCAACGCAGCATGATGGTCGCCACGCCCATTCTGGCAGGCGCCGTGCTGCGTCTGATCCTCGGCTTTGTGGCTGACACGCTCTCGCCCAAGACCGCAGGCATTATTGGCCAGATCGCCGTTATCGCGGCGCTATTCGTGGCGTGGCAGATGGGTATCGACAGTTACGAGCAGGCTCTGCTGCTGGGACTCTTCCTGGGTTTTGCCGGCGCTTCCTTTGCCGTCGCCCTGCCACTGGCCTCACAATGGTATCCGCCGCAGCATCAGGGCAAGGCCATGGGCATTGCAGGTGCCGGCAACTCGGGAACGGTCTTCGCGGCGCTGTTCGCTCCTGGCCTTGCAAAACTGTTCGGCTGGACCAACGTCTTTGGCTGGGCGTTGATTCCGCTGGTCGCTACGCTCGTCTTCTTCATATTGTTTGCACGCAATGCACCGCAGCGGCCTGCGCCGAAGAAACTAGCCGACTATGCCAAGGCCCTGGGTGACCAGGACAGCTGGTGGTTCATGTTTTTCTACAGCGTGACCTTTGGTGGTTTTCTCGGCCTTGCCAGTACCCTGCCGGGTTACTTTCATGACCAATATGGCCTGGAGCCCGTCGTTGCCGGCTATTACACCGCTGCCTGCGTCTTTGGCGGTAGCCTGATGCGGCCGCTGGGTGGCGCGCTGGCTGATCGGATTGGCGGTATCCGCTGTCTGTTGGGCATGTATACCGTGGCAGCTGTCTGTATTGCCGCAGTAGGCTTCCATCTACCCAGTGCAACGGCCGCCCTGGGGCTGTTCGTAGTCGCCATGCTGAGCCTGGGCGCAGGCAATGGCTCGGTCTTCCAGCTGGTGCCGCAGCGCTTTCGCAAGGAGATCGGCGTCATGACTGGCTTGATTGGTATGGCAGGTGGTATTGGAGGCTTTGTTCTGACGGCGGGCCTTGGTGCCATCAAGCAATCTACCGGTGATTATCAGCTGGGCCTCTGGCTATTCGCCTGCCTGGGCGTACTGGCCTGGTTTGGTCTGCTGAGTGTGAAGCGGCGTTGGAGAACCACCTGGGGATCGGCGGCCGTGTCTGCCGCACGCGTTTAACTCGAAGCGCCCGTCAAACGACGGGCATTTCGCTTCTAAACCTCTCTACTTCCTGACCGAATCCATGCCCCTTACCTTGAGCATCGGTGAAGCCACGGCCACCGGTCCACGACCGGAAAACCAGGACGCCCTGCGTAGCGTCACGCCGGCTCCCGCTCTGGCACTCAGCAAGGGGCATCTGTTTGCCCTGGCCGATGGAGTAAGCCACTGCGCCGACGGCGGATTGGCTGCCCGCTCAACCGTACAGGCGGTGGCGATGGATTATTACTCAACGCCCGAAACCTGGCCTATTGCACAGTCACTGGATCGTCTGCTCCTGGCACAGAACCGCTGGCTACAAGCCGGGGCCCAAGGCCAGCCGTTACTGACGACGCTGACGGCCCTTGTGCTCAGAGGGCACCGCTACACCCTTGCCCATGTAGGCGATTGTCGGGCCTATCACCTTAGAGGCCAGACACTCTCCTGTCTGACAGAAGACCACGTCTGGCAACAGCCCGGCATGCAACATGTTCTGACACGTGCTCTGGGGCTGGAAGCTCATCTGATCGTGGACTTTCATGAAGGTGATCTGCAAATCGGTGATTGCTTCCTGCTGGTCAGTGATGGGGTCTGGGCCTGCCTGGGTGATGCGGCTATACGACGTATATTGCTGGATGAAGCCAACCCCATGTCAGTGGCCCATGCCTTGATCAACGCAGCCCATCTGGCGGGCAGTCAGGACAATGCCAGTGCATTACTGGTACGTATTGACGCCCTGCCTGACAAACCCTTGGCGGATGCCCTCGCCGAGGTAGCGGGCTGGCCTGTTCCACCACGACTCAAAGAGGGCCAGATGTTCGAGGGCTGGCAGGTCGAACAGCGCTTGGCGATCTCTCAGCAGTCCTGGCTGTATCGCGTGCGTGACGGCGCCGGGCGGTCCTGGCTGCTCAAGACTCTCGCCCCAGGTCAGCAAGGTGATACCCAGGCCATGCAGGCGCTCCTGATGGAGGAGTGGTTTCTGCGCCGCGTCGCCGGAAGAGCTTTTGTCGAACTGCATCCACTGTCTCAACGTCAGCACCTGTATTACGTACAGCGTGAATACCCGGGCCGCACGCTGGCTATCCAATTCAAACAGGCCGGTCCATTTCCGCTTGGCGAGTGGCTGGATACCGCAACCCGCCTCCTGCGCGCCCTGGGTCAACTGCATCGGCGCAATATTCTGCACCGGGATATCAAACCCGAGAATCTGCACCGGGGCGATGATGGCGAACTCAGGCTACTGGACTTTGGCCTTGCCTATTGCCCTGGCCTTTCCCATGAATGCGAGGGCGCGGTGCCGGGTACGCCCAGCTATCTGGCGCCCGAAACGTTCGAAGGTGCCGCACCAGGGCCGCAGCAGGATCTCTTTGCAGTAGGTGTTACGCTCTATTACCTGCTGACAGGCCATTATCCCTACGGAGAAATAGAGGCCTTCCAGCGACCGCGTTTTCAACAGCCGGAACGTGTGCTGCGCTATCGGCACGACGTACCGCTCTGGCTGAATGACTGGTTACTGCGCGGTGTAGCGGTCGATCCAGCCCAGCGTTTCGAGACGGCAGAGGAAGCCTTATTACTTTTGGAGCAAGGCGAGCGGCAACCTGCATTACCGCCCAAGGCATTGCTAGAGCGCGAGCCACTGAAATTCTGGCGTACAGTGGCCTGCGTTTCGTTACTGATCAACCTCGCCGCTGTGCTGCTCTGGTTGTATCGCCATTGATCGATCTGACGAGCCAGCCCGCCAAGGCCAGCTCGCCTGTTTCAGTTGAGCTTGTTCGCGGGCGGTTGCGTTGACGGGCTCGTACTGGCCACGGTTGCCCCTGAGAGCTGACGGCAGCTGGCAAACAAATCCAGCTCTGCGTTATAGACCTGGGTATGGACACGCAGGAGACCCAACATGGAATGGAACAGGTTGTCCTGGCTGAGCGAGTCATTCCGGTGGACCGCTACACACTGGCTATTCACCCCCATCGACTGCTGATACGGCTGAGAAAACCACGCTACGCTGGCGATATGCTTCTGCTGATCCGGCGCTACGGCGTACGGCATGCCATGAAGAAATACATTGTATTCACCCAATGACTCACCATGATCGGACAGGTAAAACATGGCGGTACTCACCTTGTCCTGATTGGCGCGCAAGGTATTTATCAGGCTCGCCAGGACATGATCGGTGTAGCGAATGGTGTTGTCATATCCATTCACGATACTTTCCCGGGAGCACTGGCTCAGCTCGTTGTTCTTGCATACCGGGGTAAAGTACTCGAAGGCCGCCGGGTAGCGTTTGAAGTAGGCCGGACCGTGGCTGCCCATCTGGTGGAGCACTAGCACAGTGTCGCGCTGCATGTGATTGATGATGCCCTGTATATCCTTGAGCAGGATTTCATCATGACATTCGCCATCGCTGCAGAATGCCGGGTCCTGAGCCTTTGTCAGGCTTTCAAAGGCCACACGGTTACAGGTTTCCTTGCAGCCGGCCTGATTGTCGCGCCAGATCACGTCATATCCAGCCCGCTTAAGCACATCAAGCAGGTTCTCCTGACTTTTGGCCACATTGTCGCTGTAATGCGCGCGGGTCAGATTGGAGAACATGCAGGGTACGGATACTGCCGTCTCGGTGCCGCAGGAATGCATATCGGTAAAGCTGATCACGCCCTCCTCCTGGCGCAGCTCGGGCGTTGTATCGCGGCCATAGCCATCCAGGCCAAAGTTGTCGGCACGTGCGCTTTCCCCAACGACCAGAACAGTCAATGTCTTGTGCGCACCGGCGCTGACGGGCGCCAGGCGTACAGCATCCGTACCGATCTCGCGCAGCGGACCCTTGGGTTTGGCCGTCGCGTCATGAACATAGCTGATCAAGGCACCCACAGAATTGCTGGGCGTCAGCTGCATATGGATCTCATGATGGTTACGGAACAGGGAAGACAGGCTTTGATAGTTGAGCATGGCCACGCCGACTATAACCGCGGCGGTTAAACCGCTGGCAATGGATTTACTCAACAGCTCGCGCGGCCACCGGCGATACTGAACCGGTGTCTTCCAAAGCAGCCAGACCGGCAGCGCGCCGAGCAGGAGCAGATAGGCAGCCAGCTTGAATGACAGCAGATCCACCACTTCGGCCGTGTCGGTCTCCAGCATGTTACGGAGCATCTCCGTATCGATCATGACACCGTACTGGTTCATGAAATAGGCAACCCCTGCGGCACTCAGAAAGAGCACACTTAGCAGCGGCTTGAAAACCCAGCGAAAGGCAAAAAAGGTCAGAATCAGGTTGAACGCTGCCAGGAACAGAACAGCCACTGCGCCTAAGGTGAGCACACCTTTCATATCGAGAGGTGTCACCACGTCGAACAGGTGAGTCCACAGTGGGACGTTGTAAAAAATCAGGAAAGCCGCACTCACGATCAGCGTGAGCCACTCGGGACGAACCGGTCTCAACTTCAGCATCTCGTACAACTCTTGAAATAAGATGACAAAAGTGTGGTGAGGGGCTCGTCAACGTTTTGTGAAGAAAGCCTTGTAAAAACGTTTCACTTAATTGCTTCTCAAACTGCCCCTCAAGGGTGTAAAAGAGAGAAGGAACCGTGATTCCAGACGGCATGCTTGCTAAGCTCCAAGCATAACCCTCAATAAGAAGATCATAGGGAGCTCCTCATGGCCCGCATCGAACTCAATCTTCCAAGCGACCAGTTTTATTTTACTACCCATCAAACGGTCCGCAGTACCGACATCAATGCCGGTGGCCACTTGAGTAACGAGTCGATGATTTCCATGATTTCAGAAGCTCGTACACGCTTCATGTTTTACTACGGTATCCGGGATGGTGCCGAGGATGGCATCGGTACCATGGTGACGGATCTTGCGACCGTTTATCTGGCTGAAGCCTTTGCAAGGGACAAGCTGCAATTTGACATTGGGGTCATGGACTTCAATAAATACGGGGGCGATATCATCTTCCGCATTACTCGGCCGGATACCGACACCACCATTGCGCTCGCCAAGTGCGGTTTTGTCTTTTACAACTATCGCGAAAAGCACATCGAGCCTATGCCCAAACCTTTCCACCGTATTTTCCCCAAGGTCAACTGGGTCAGCGATCGGCCAGCGTCCAGCACGCAGAACGTCACGCCTATCAAGGAAAGTTCGCACGGATAGTGTGCAATGCGCTTCAAAGTGGTGCACAAAAGCTCAGAATAATCAGGATCTCCTGACAAAAAATAGAGCGAGTTCAGGCAGTTACATTCTTGGCACGTCCCCTGCTTAGTCTCTAGGCAGACATCAAGCGCAGCCTTCAACGGCGAACGGCAGCGCTCCCCCGACAGGCCTATGCAGGCCGATAACGGGACCGGACAAAGGCGTCCTCGCATTCATGTGCGGGACGCCTTTTTTGTTGCCTCGATTTCAAGCACGCCCGGTGGGCAGCTTGCGGAGACGCCTGATGAAAAAGCTCAAGCTGGTACTGATCGGCAATGGCATGGCTGGGGTACGCACCCTGGAAGAACTGTTCAAACTCGCCCCTGACCTGTATGACGTAACAGTCTTTGGCGCAGAACCACACCCGAACTACAACCGCATCCTGCTATCCCCCGTTCTGGCTGGCGAGCAGACCTTTGAGGAGATCGTCCTGAACGACCTCAACTGGTACGCCGAGCACGCTATCGAGCTGCATCTCAATCGCAGGGTTACGGAAATCGATCGCCAGAACCGCCGCGTCATAGCCGAAGACGGCACCGTGGCAGAGTATGATCGACTCATCATTGCTACCGGCTCCAACCCCTTCATCCTGCCCATTCCGGGCAAGGATCTGGAGGGTGTGATTGGTTATCGTGACATTGCCGATACCCAAGCCATGATCGATACGGCAGCCACGCATCGCCACGCAGTGGTTATCGGCGGTGGCCTCCTGGGTCTGGAAGCGGCCAACGGCCTCAAGCTACGCGGCATGGACGTCACCGTCGTTCATATCGGTGACTGGTTGATGGAGCGCCAGCTGGACAAGACGGCTGGCAACCTTTTGCAGACCGCCCTGGAAAGCCGTGGCCTCAACTTTCTGCTGCCCAAGCAGACCGCCGAGCTGCTCGATGACGGCAACGGTCGTGTCTGCGCCGTTCGTTTCGCCGATGGTGATCAAATACCTGCTGATCTGGTCGTGATGGCTGCCGGCATTCGTCCCAACTATACGCTGGCCGAATCAGCCGGATTGACCTGTAACCGCGGCCTGACCGTCGACGATACGATGCGCACCTCCGATCCAGACATCTTCGCCGTAGGAGAATGCGCAGCGCACCGAGGCATTGCCTATGGCCTGGTAGCCCCCTTGTTCGAACAGGCCAAGGTGTGTGCCAATCATCTGGCCCTTCAGGGCACCGCCGAATATCACGGCTCGGTGACGTCTACCAAACTCAAGGTCACGGACATCGACCTGTTTTCTGCCGGGGACTTCATAGGCGGTGAAGGCTGTGAGGAGATCACCCTCTCCGATCCTATCGGCGGTATCTACAAGAAACTGGTGATAAGAGACGACATTCTCGTCGGCACGTGCCTGTACGGCGATACGGCAGATGGCGGCTGGTACTTCCGCCAGATTCGTGAGAATCACAATGTTAGCGAAATCCGTGACCTGCTCATGTTTGGCGAGCATGCCATAGGCGATGCGGGCCATCAGGGGCAGGACAAGGCCATGCTGATGAGCGACGAGATGGAGGTCTGCGGATGCAACGGCGTCTGCAAGGGCACTATCGTCAAGGCCATTACTGAAAACAACCTGCTCTCCGTGGATGAGGTGAAAAAGCACACCAAGGCGGCCAGCTCCTGCGGCTCCTGTACCGGTCTGGTGGAGCAGATCCTGATCAATACGGTGGGCGGTGCGGCCGATGTAAAGCCCAAGAGCGAAAAACCGGTATGTAACTGCACTGACCATACCCATGGCTTCGTTCGTCAGGCAATCCGTGAGCAGCACCTGACGACCATTCCCGAAACCATGACGGCCCTAGGCTGGAAAACGCCTAATGGCTGCGCCACCTGCCGCCCGGCACTCAATTACTACCTGATCTCCACGTGGCCGAGCGAAGCCAAGGACGATCCGCAGTCCCGCTTCATCAACGAACGCGCACACGCCAACATTCAGAAAGACGGCACCTATTCGGTTATTCCCCGTATGTGGGGCGGCGTAACCAGCGCAGCGGAACTGCGTCGTATCGCGGACGTGGCCGACAAATACAAGGTGCCCATGGTGAAAGTCACCGGAGGTCAGCGTATCGACCTGCTGGGTATCAAGAAACAGGATTTGCCCGGGGTCTGGAAGGATCTGGACATGCCGTGCGGCCATGCCTATGGCAAATCCATCCGCACCGTAAAGACCTGCGTGGGCAGCGAGTTCTGCCGCTTTGGCACCCAGAACTCGACCCAGATGGGAATTGATCTGGAACATGCCCTGTTCGGCATGTGGTCACCGCACAAGGTCAAGCTGGCCGTCTCCGGGTGCCCGCGCAACTGCGCCGAATCCGGTATCAAGGACGTGGGCATCATTGGTGTGGACTCCGGCTGGGAGCTGTATATCGGTGGTAATGGCGGCATCAAGACTGAAGCTGGCGAATTCTTTACCAAGGTGAAAACGGCTGAAGAGGTCATGGAGTACAGCCTGGCCTTTATCGAGCTGTACCGCCAGGAGGCCTTCTACCTCGAACGGACCGTGCACTACATGCAGCGCGTGGGCCTTGAGCACATCAAGACTGCCATTCTGGACGATGCCGAGCGGCGCAAAGCCCTCTATCAACAGCTGATGTTCGCCCTGTCGCTGGAGCAGGACCCCTGGAAGGCGCGCATCGAACAGACGGCGCTCAAGAAGGAATTCGAACGGATTCCGGTGGCGGCGCTATAGACGTCTCTTGATCGATGGGTATCGCTTCGCTCACCACCCTCCTGCGGAGCGGCCCATCGCGTATCCCTTTTACGCGACTTGAACAGGATTACCTCATGAACTGGCTGAACATCTGCGCATTGACCGATATCCCTCAACTGGGCGCGCGGGTCATCGAAGGTCCCAAAGGCGACATTGCTCTCTTCCGCACGTCTTCTGACGATGTCTTTGCTCTGGATGATCGTTGCCCGCACAAGCACGGCCCGCTGTCTCAGGGCATCGTCTTTGGCAAGACCGTGGCCTGTCCATTGCACAACTGGCAGATTGCTCTCGACTCCGGTGAAGCCCTGGCCCCGGATGTAGGGTGCGCCCACCGGTATCCGGTCAGAGTAGAAGACGGACGCGTCTATCTCGCTCTGGAAAAGACGCGCCGCAGCGCTCACATCATTGCCAGCACGACTGCCGCCTAATCGTTTGACCTGGCTCGCCGCCGGGCCCGCGTGAACAGAATGGAGCACACCATGACCATCCATCCTCACGAGCCGCGTGATGGCGCTGCTACTCAGATCACTGCTTCAACCTGCTGTTATTGCGGCGTAGGGTGTGGCGTGCTGATCGAACATGACGGTACTCGCATCCTGAATGTGACGGGCGATCCGGCTCATCCAGCCAATTACGGAAGGCTCTGTAGCAAAGGCGCTACGCTGCACCTGACCGGCGATCTGGATGCACGTGCGCTCTACCCCGAACTACGCCTGGGCAAGACGCTGGCACGCAGCCGGACCGATTGGGACAGCGCGCTTGACCACGCTGCCACCGTCTTTGCCGACACCCTCCGCGAGCATGGCCCGGACAGCGTGGCCTTCTATATCTCCGGCCAGCTGCTGACCGAGGACTACTATGCCTTCAACAAACTGGCCCGTGCCCTGATCGGTACCAACAACATCGACAGCAACTCCCGGCTATGCATGTCATCCACGGTGGTCGGTTACAAGCGCAGCCTGGGAGCCGATGCGCCACCCTGCTCTTATGAGGATATCGAACACGCACAGACCCTGCTGATTGCAGGCAGCAACATGGCCTATGCCCATCCGGTCCTGTTCAGACGCCTGGAAGAAGCAAAGGCCCAGCGACCCGACATGAAAATCATTGTAGTCGACCCGCGCCGTACTGACACCTGCGAGTTGGCCGACCTGCACCTGGCCATTCAGCCGGGCACCGATGTTGCACTCTTCCACGGCATCCTGCACCTGCTGCTCTGGGAGGGTTGGACCGACCGTCGCTATATCGATGCCCATACCGAGGGGTTTGATGCCTTGAAAGCGTTGGTGCGAGACTATAACCCCAGCATGGTGGCAGAGCTGTGCGGCATTACCGTAGAGGCATTGACGACCTGCGCCCGATGGATTGGCGAGTCGCCCGCGTTTCTGTCGCTCTGGTGCATGGGGCTAAATCAGTCCACTGCAGGCGTGGCCAAGAACTCAGCCTTGATCAATCTGCACCTGGCAACAGGCCAGATCGGCAAACCCGGTGCCGGTCCCTTCTCGCTGACCGGCCAGCCCAACGCCATGGGAGGACGTGAGACCGGCAGCCTGTCGAATCTGCTTCCTGGTCATCGTGAGGTAGCCGATCCTGTTCACCGTAGCGAAGTCGCGGCTTACTGGGGTATCGATGCGCTGCCTGAAACGCCCGGCCTTTCGGCTATCGAACTGTTCGATGCGGTGCACAGCGGCAAAATCAAGGCACTCTGGATTGCCTGTACCAATCCGGCTCAGTCCGTACCAGATCAGGCCAAAATTCATGAAGCCCTGGCCCGCTGTCCGTTTGTAGTGGTTCAGGAAGCCTTTTTCACGACCGAAACCTGTCGCTATGCCGACCTGCTGCTTCCTGCGGCCAGTTGGGGCGAGAAGGAAGGAACGGTAACCAACTCCGAGCGACGCATCAGCCATGTGCGCCGCGCCATCTCCGCACCGGGTGAAGCACGCCCGGACTGGGCCATCACGCTTGACTTTGCCCGCCGGCTGGAAAGCCGCCTGTACCCTGAGCAAAGCAGCCGATTCGCCTTCCCGACACCTGAAGCGCTCTTTGAGGAATACAAGCACCTGACGACAGGACGTGACCTGGACCTTTCCGGTATCAGCTATTCGCTGATCGATGCCCATGGGCCCCAACAATGGCCGTTTCCCACCGGCGCCAGCCAGGGCACGCCCCGCCTGTATGAAAACGGTGTGTTTCCCACAACGTCGGGGCGGGCACGCTTTGTTGCCGACGAGTACGCCGCGCCGAAAGAGAAGCGTGATGCCCGCTATTCGCTGACCCTCAATACTGGCCGCCTGCGCGACCAATGGCATGGCATGAGCCGTACCGGCACGGCGGCGCGGTTATTCAGCCATGTGGAGGAGCCGCTTCTCTCCCTGCACCCGGACGATATGCGCCGCCGTCGGCTGATGAGCGGCCAGCTGACCCGCGTTAAAAGCCGTCGCGGCAGTCTTCTGGTCCGTGTCGAGTCAGACGAGAACATCAGACCGGGTCAAGCGTTCCTGCCCATGCACTGGGGGGATCGCTTTCTCAAAGGGCTCGGTATCAATGCCCTCACCCTCTCGGAATTCGATCCGCTCTCCAAGCAACCGGAGCTCAAACATGCCGGCATTGAAGTGGAAAGGGTAGAACTCCCCTGGGAGCTGTACGCACTGGTAGAAGGCCATGTACAAATGCGCTTCGAAACCCTACGCCCTCTGTTTGAGACCTTTAGCCATGCCAGTCTTACCCTGACTGGTCGCGACCGTCCGGCCCTGCTTATTCGCGCTGCACATGGGGAGTCACCCGACAAGGCCCTGCTTGCACAGATCTATGATGGCCTTAACCTGCTGGACGGACCGGTCATGGCCTATGACGATGCACGCCGCCAGGTGGGTAAGCGGGTTCGTGTCGAGGCGGGCCGTATTACCGCGCTCTGCCTGACAGGTGAAACAGCAGCACGGCGCTGGCTCAAGAGCCTGTGGGAAGAAGGTCGAGCGGATCAGGACCTGCGCCGTTGGTTGTTGGCGCCCCTCAGCACGCCCCCTGGCAGCCAGACCGGGGTTAGTTGCAAAACGCTTTGCAACTGCATGAATGTCAGCGAAGCCGCCATTCGCGGCGGTATCGCTGAAGGACTTGACTTGAACGGGCTGAAGGAGTCGCTGGGCTGTGGTACGCAGTGCGGCTCCTGTGTTCCGGAGATCAAGCGCTTACTGGCACGTACACCTGTCCATACCTGAAACGTCGGCAATAAGGCGCACCGTTCAGGTGCACCAGTACCTAAACCTGTGCAAGAACACGGTAATGGACACTCATGATCATGATGAAAAGTGCTCTACACACCCACTTTCAATACTTGGCATAATCACTGCACTGATTTGTCTGACATAGGATGCGGCGCTCAACGGCGAGTGCGGCATTTTCTGAAGAGGCCTGCAAGGCCCGAACAGAACCGGACAAAGGCGTCCCTGCTGGTTACAGCGGGTGCGCCTTTTTTGTTTGTCCTGATTGAGTAGAACACGAGGGTATGTTCATGAATGCAAAAGTCTGGCTGATCGGTGCAGGCCCAGGTGATCCAGAGCTCTTGACCCTCAAGGCCGTTCGCGCATTGGGCGAGGCACAGGTAGTCCTGATTGACGACCTGGTCAATCCTGCCGTGCTGGAGCACTGCCCGCATGCACACATCATCAAGGTAGGCAAACGGGGCGGCTGCCGCTCAACGCCTCAAGCGTTCATTCATCGCCTCATGCTGCGTTATGCACGCCAGGGTAAGGTCGTGGCGCGCCTCAAAGGCGGCGATCCGTGCATTTTTGGCCGAGGCGGTGAAGAAGCCGAATGGCTGGCGAACCATGGCATTCAAAGCGAAATCGTCAACGGCATCACTGCCGGTCTTGCAGGTGCGACGAACTGCGGCATTTCACTGACTCATCGCGGCATTGCCCGTGGCGTTACGCTGGTCACAGCCCATACCCAGGACGACAGCTCATTGAATTGGGACGCCCTGGCCCAAAGCGGCACGACCCTTGTCATCTATATGGGCGTTTCGCGACTAAACGATGTTCAGCAGGGACTCCTGGCAGGCCAGATGGCTGCCTCTACCCCGGTCGCCATGATCGAAAACGCCTCCCTGCCGGAACAGCGAGAATGCCGAAGCACACTGGGCACCCTGTTAGCCGACGCGGCCCTCTTTCAGCTCAAGAGCCCAGCCATTCTTGTGATTGGCGAGGTCGCGTCTGCTGCCGAATCGCTTCGCCTGCCGCTTGAGCCTGTTCAGAAGACACTTACCGGGTGACCAGAGAGCGCCTGTTCGTCATTGGGCAGGCAAGTATTTCCCTTCAAGTCACTTTGTACGTTCAAAGACTATATTCGTAGCATAATGCTACTATCAACTTTGCCAGCCTGCTGTCGATAACACGACTAGGACTTCACCTCAGTCTCAGGCCCTGCCCCTTGTTCGATCTTGCTACCGAGCTGCTCATGTCTCTGAAGACCTTTTTCTACTCACTGCATAAAAGGCATTTCAGAGACGTTGCCAGCATCATTGCCTTGGGTGTCTTACTGCTTGTCGTGATGATCGAATGTGATTTCTTCGAGCATCTTGTGGCTTTCAGCGCCAGACACGAACACTGGCAAGTCGACGAATGCATAACGGCATTTATCATCATTGGGTGGTGCGGCTTCTTCTTCGGATTCCGTCGCATCGCGGATATGCGCAAGGAAATCGAAGCACGCAAGCAGGCGCAGGAGGAGGCCTATCACCTGGCCAATCATGACAACCTCACGCACCTGCCGAATCGCCGCGCGTTGAATGAGCATTTCGCACAAGCGATACGCGGCACGCGAGAGCCCTTCTTCCTAGCCATTTTTGACTTGGATGGGTTCAAGGCCATCAATGATATCTACGGCCATATTACGGGCGACCGGTTGCTCGAAGAGATTTCGCAGCGTGTGGCTACGGCTCTACCTAAAGGAGATTTTATTTGCCGCCTGGGTGGAGACGAGTTTGCTGTTCTGCTGCATTCCGCCAAGAGCGAGACCGCAGCCCACGCCATTCTGAAAGGACTGGCGGGTCTGGTTGCAACCCCGATGGTCCATGGTTCGACTGCACTGATGACGGCGGCCACATTTGGCGTTTCCCATTACCCCAATGATGGGCAGGACATCAGTACGTTGCTTCGTCGCGCCGATGTTGCGCTCTACCAGGGCAAACGCAACGGCAAGAACATCATTCGCTTCTTCGACATGGCCCAGGATCATATGCTGGAACAGCAATCCATGATTGCTCAGGCATTGCGCGAGTCCATCGAACAGGGCTACGTCCGGCCCGAGTACCAGCCAATCGTTGCCTTGGATGGAATGACCATTGCCGGTTTTGAAGCGCTGGCTCGGCTTGATCATCCGATCCATGGCTCCATCGTTCCCGACAAGTTCATTCCGGCGGCCGAGGAAAGCGGCCTGATGACCGAGTTGACGGATTATCTCCTGCGAAAAGCCTGTATCGATGCCAAATACTGGCCTACAGGCATTTATCTGTCCTTCAACCTGAGCGCGATCGATCTGCGCGATCCTCTGCTGCCGGACCGCATTGAACGTATTCTGCTTGAGACCGGCTTTGCGGCCTCGCAGCTGGAAATAGAAATCACCGAAACCGCCATCGTCAAGGATATCCGGCAGGCCAAGCTCAACCTGGATCTGCTACGGGAGCTAGGCGTACGGGTCGCTGTCGATGACTTTGGCACGGGCTACTCCAGCATGGCGCAGATTAGCCGCTTTACCTTTGATAAGTTGAAAATCGATCGCGAGTTCATCGACTCCATGGCCATCAATGACAAGGATGACAAGATTGTGCGCTGCATGCTGGGGCTGGGGCATGGTCTGAACATGCCATCCATTGCCGAAGGGATCGAACACGACTATCAGGTCCAGTGGCTACGCGAGGCAGGATGTGAATTTGGTCAGGGGTTCCTCTTCAGCCGGGCGGTGCCCAATTCCGAGGTTCCTGAGCTGCTGGAACGCCACGGTTGCTATAGGTCGGACACCTCCCGCGCAGAGCCGGTGATTTAGGCCTGCCCTTTCAGGTCACAAGGCGAGCGCAGCCCGCTCGAACTGATCCGCCCCGTTCCGCTCTTACTAGATAAGCCCATCAAGAGCGACACCATGGATCTTGTCATCGCCCGACCCGAAGGTCTCTATTGCCCTCCAGGAGATTTCTATATCGATCCCTGGCGCCCCGTCGAACGCTCCGTCATTACCCATGCCCATGGCGATCATGCACGTGGGGGGAATCAGCATTACCTGGCATCAGCGCCCAGCGAAGGCATTCTTCGCTCCCGACTGGGGCAAGACATCAATCTGCAAACGCTGCACTACGGCGAAGTCATTGATCACCATGGCGTCAAAATCAGCCTTCACCCGGCTGGGCATGTTCTGGGCTCAGCCCAGGTCCGCCTGGAATACCAGGGTGAAGTCTGGGTGGCCTCGGGGGATTACAAGGTAGAACCGGACGGCACCTGTGACGCCTTCGAACCCGTGCGCTGCCACACCTTTATTACCGAATCCACATTTGGCCTGCCTATTTATACCTGGCAGCCGCAGGCAGAGACTTTTGCGCAGATCAATGCCTGGTGGCGGCAGAATGCAGCGGAAGACCGCGCCAGCGTGCTGTATTGCTACGCCTTCGGCAAGGCACAGCGCATCCTGCACGGAATCGATGCGAGTATCGGCCCTATTCTGACTCACGGCGCTGTGGAACCGCTCAACCGGGTCTACCGTGAAGGCGGTGTGTACATCCCGGATACCCACTATGCAGGGGACTTCAAGAAGAACGACCCTCTTCTGCGCAAGGCCCTGATCATTGCGCCGCCCTCGGCTGGCGGAAGCACCTGGATTCGCCGATTCGGCGAGCATAGCGATGCCTTCGCCAGCGGCTGGATGATGCTACGCGGTACGCGTCGGCGCCGTGGCGTGGACCGTGGCTTTGTGCTCTCCGATCACGCCGACTGGCCTGGCCTGCTCTGGGCCATTGAGCAGACAGGGGCTGAACGGGTCATGGTGACCCATGGCTCTGTGGGAGTGTTGGTGCGCTACCTTCGTGAACAGGGACTGGATGCCCAAGGCTTTACCACGGAATACGGTGATGAAGACGACGAGCCCAACAACGAGAAGTCCGCCTAAAAAAAAAGAATATGCCCGTGCGCCTTTTGCTTGCGCCAATCAATGCTTCAGCGCAATGTCATCAGGCAAGCGACTGTATCGAATCAAGGCGACCCGTTCATCATGCGGAACCCGCTTTATCAATGCATTCACCGAGTCGGCCAGCTTTTTGAGCACGGAAGGATTGGTCTGGCCAAAATGGTGGATCTGCTCAAATGCAAGCCCTACCGCCAACTCGAATGTCAGAGGGCGTTCGATCAACCGAATCTTTCCGTCGTCACCGCAATGTGTCCAGCAAGGCTTACGCTGCCCCAGGAACGTCAGTGTTTCACAAAGCCGGTCAATGGCTCGAAATGCCGTAGTAGGATCATTGATGGAAGGCGATAACGCCTTGATCGCGATATCTGCCATTTCTATCAGCCAGTACTCGATATCCTGCTCGGGCGTACGATCCGATCCAAGAATGAACTTCTTTCTCAGCTCCGCCATGACAGTTGCATCAACCGCCTCGGCAGGCCAGATAGAGGCAATTGGATCACCGGGCAGGATAAAGCTTCCGGTGCGGTGTTCCACACGAACCACCAGACTCTGCTTGTGCGCCAGCCTGAGCAGCCCCTTGCGGTCGACAGCCTGCAGATACCCTCCCCGCTGCGTACACAAAGGGTACCCGTTCTTATCCAGCGCCTCGCCCACATACGCATCGGGTTCGGCCCGGGGCTCATCGAGAGGCGCGAAGGCCTGTTCAATCTGTTCGTTGGCGCGGTGAGTCACCTGCTGCAGGATGACGGCAATCTGCATGGAGCGGGAGGCGTGATCGATGAAATAGATGATCAAACCAACGCTGACCAACGCCAGCACTATGCCCAGCGCGATAGCGATCTGTGGAACGAAGGGCGCGGATGAGGGCGAGGCTGAGCGGATCATGCTCATGACAATCAAGGTGTACGTGAAGGTCCCGATCAGCAGGCCCAAGACCACTTGATTGGCTCGATCAGAAGTGAAGTTTCTGAGTTGACGCGGCGAGAACTGACTGCTGGACAGCTGAAGTGCAACGATCATGATGGAAAAGACTGTACCCGTGACCGTCACCACGCTGGTTCCAATCGCCGACAGCACTGAACGAGCCCCCTCCCCTGTACTACCCGCCAGCCACACCAGCCGATCACCTGCATTGATGATGCCCAGGCGCTCCAGGGACACGAGCGCCACGGCCAATCCGGCCGCCAGGAGCGCTATCACCATCGGGATAAACCAGAGACTGTCCCGGCAGGCGATCCAGATGAAGCGGATATGTTGGCCCATCTACTGCAACCTCATTGTCAGACAATCACTTAGAAGGCTGTAGTGGTCCTCCTGTTCCACGTCGCCTGATAAACCGGACAGGGGACCAGGAACACACCACATCACGAACTCCTTTCCCCATAACAGGCTCATAACAACAGCGAAGCGATATCGGATTAACAGAGGCTCGCGAGCGGCCCGTTACTGATTGCTTCTGAACGCTGTGTAGAAAGCGAGACCATGATGAAAGCCTTCGCCGATCTCTATGCCCGCCTGGATGCAACAACCTCAAGCAATGCCAAGCTCCAGGCCATGCAGGATTACTTCAACCAGGCCGAGCCTGCCGATGCAGCCTGGGCCGTTTATTTCCTGGCCGGCGGACGCCCGCGGCGAACGGTGCCCACGCGCCAGCTTCGAGAGCTGACGATTGCCGCCTCGGGCCTTCCGGAATGGCTGTTCGAGGAGAGCTATCAGGCGGTAGGCGATCTGGCAGAAACGATGTCGCTGCTTATTCCTACCGCCGAGCATCTTTCGGATGAGGGTCTGGCGGTCTGGATGGAGGAGCGGCTTCTGCCCTTACGTGGCCTTGCGCCGGAAGAACTGGCTGAGCGCTTGCCGCAGCTGTGGTCGCAACTGGATCGGCCCAGCCTCATGGTCAGCCTCAAGCTTATTACCGGCGAGTTTCGGGTTGGCGTATCCAAGCTGCTGGTGACGCGCGCGCTCGCAACCATGGCAGACCTGGATGCCAAGCGCGTAGCCCAGCGTCTGGTGGGCTATACGGACCTGTCCCATCGTCCGACTGCCGAAGCTTACCTTGCGCTGATCGCTCCCGAGTCGGACGATGAACATGCACAGCGTGGCGGGCAGCCCTATCCGTTTTTCCTGGCGCATGCCCTCCAGCTACCCGTCGATCAATTCGATGCCCAGCTGGGGCCTATCGAGAACTGGCAGGTGGAATGGAAATGGGACGGCATCCGCTCGCAGTTGGTCAAACGCGACGGGCGCCTGTGGATCTGGTCTCGGGGCGAGGATCTGGTCACCGATCGTTTTCCCGAATTGCACGCGCTCGCAGCCTGCCTACCGGACGGCACTGTCATTGATGGTGAAATTGTCGTCTGGAAAGACGAGGAAAGCCCCGACCTGCTGATGAGCAGCAAAGAGGTCACCCACCAGCAGGCCGAACACGCGCCCGGCGAGCCTATTCCGTTTGGTGTCAAACCCTTTGCGCTCTTGCAGCAGCGCATCGGTCGTAAAACCCTGAGCAAGAAGCTGCTCGACGATGTACCTGTAGTCATCCTGGCCTATGACCTGCTGGAATGGCAAGGGCATGACTGGCGCAGCCGCCCGCAGCATGAGCGTCGGGCGCAACTTGAAGCGGTCACCGCACAGTGCAACAGTCCTCTTTTACGCCCCTCCCCCCTTCTTGCCGGTGAAAGCTGGCAGGACCTTGCCCACCAGCGGGAGGCCTCCCGCACGCTCGGGGTGGAAGGCATGATGCTCAAGGCCCGGGACTCGCTTTATGGGGTGGGACGCACCAAGGACATGGGCGTCTGGTGGAAATGGAAGGTCGACCCGTTCTCGGTGGATGCGGTACTGATTTATGCCCAGCGCGGCCATGGCAGACGCGCCAGCCTATACACCGACTACACCTTTGCCGTCTGGGATGGCCCGCCGGGCACCGAGCGTACCCTGGTACCTTTCGCCAAGGCTTATTCGGGTCTGACCGATGAAGAAATGCGCAAGGTGGATGCCATTGTGCGCAAGACTACTGTCGAGAAATTCGGCCCTGTACGCAGCGTCCAGCCAACACTGGTATTCGAACTGGGTTTTGAAGGCATAGCCCTGTCCACGCGGCACAAGAGCGGCGTTGCCGTGCGCTTCCCCCGCATGCTGCGCTGGCGTCACGACAAGCCTGTTGAAGAAGCAGATACGCTGGACATCCTGCAAGGCCTGCTGGTTTAACCTGACAGGCCTCTGTTACAGACGTCTCAGAATGCGACCGATGTCTGTAGATAGACGGTACGCGGCTGCCCCAGGTATTTGCCCTTGTTGTTGTCGTCAAAGGAGCGGGTGTAATACTCGGTATTGAAGATATTCTTCACCCCGACCGCTACTTTCAGGTTGGACAGTTGCGGCCCAAAGTCATAAGCCGCACGACTGTTCCAGGTCATGTAGCCAGGGATACGGCCGTTGCTGCCATCGGCGCTCTCCTCCACCGTATTGGCATTATCGGCGTACTGGCTGGATTGGAAGGCACTGTCCAGATCCAGGCGCCAGGCATTGTGGGTGTAACCTACGCCCAGCGTACCCTTGTGTTTGGACGAGAACGGTACACGGTTACCCTTGTTTGGCCCCTCTTCACGAATGGTGGCATCCACGTAGGCATAGGTTGCGTAGACATCGAATCCGGCCAGGCTTGGGCTCAGGTCTTCCAGCTGATAAGCCACGCTGGCCTCAAGACCACGGTGGCGTGTCTTGCCACGGGCGATAACCGTATCCAGCGTCTGACTGCTGTCGTACTGGTTATCAAAATTGATAAGAAAGGCTCCCAACTCCGCCTTCAAGGTCCCGTTATCGTAACGAGTACCCACTTCCCAGGTGCGTGCCTTTTCCGGCTTTACTTCACCGGCAGCAACCCGGTTCGGCATCTGGCTGTACTGGACCGAACCAAACGAGCCCTCCGTGTTGGCATACAGGTTCCAGGTGTCGGTTACGTGATACATCACGTTCAGCGCGGGCAGCGAGGCGTGGTAGTCACCTTTATAAGGTGTATTGTTGAGCTTGTTGACCTGCTCGGAATCGATCAGCTCGTAGCGAATACCTGGGGTGAACGTCCATTTGCCGATGTCGATACGGTCGTCGATATAGAACGCATTGGCCTCGGTACTGCCGCGGGTGTCGCGATCGTTGCGGCTGGACGTGGATGGCCGCTCCGTGGAGGTTATCGGTACCCGATATCGCAGCTCGTGACTGGCTTCGTTGACATAGCGGTAGCCGATGCCCACCTCATGCCAGCTCTCGCCTAAAGAAAAGCCCTGGGAGAACCGGGTTTCCACCCCACGCACCCAGTACTCGCGGGGCGATAGCGACTGGAATGTACCTTGATCCAGATAACCGCTGCGTAGGGTCTTGGTGAAGAACGTATTCACCGTGAACTTCCGCGCGTCTTCTTCATACTGATATCCCAGGCCGACCAGGGTACGACGGCCCCAGAATTTATCCAGGGGACGTGTGGACTGGTACGGGTTGCTGTCGAAATCGGCAACCGACAGGCCACCCGACATCTCTGCCTTGCCCTCGTAGTACTGGCCGATCGCCGTAAAGCTGTTGGCGTCATCGAGCTGGTATTTACCCTTGAGGATCAGATCATCAATCTGCGTATCACTGTGCTCACGGTAGTCACCGCCCCGTACGCCTGAATACAGCAAGGCGCCACCCAGACCGTTTTCCCCCGTACCACCAATGAGCAGGTTGCCACTGGTCTTGATACCGTCATGACTTGAAGACGGACTGAGTTCGTTCTGGATGCCGCCCTTGACGGTAAAGTCGTCAGGAATGGCACGGGTCACGAAGTTGACGATACCGCCCACGTTCTGCGGGCCATAGCGGACTGCACCACCACCGCGCACCACATCGACTGCATCCATGTTGCCCATGGAAATGGGTGCAAAGGACAACTGTGGCTGGCCATAGGGTGCAAACGGGACCGGGATGCCATCCATCAACACTGTCGAACGTGATGCGAGACGCGGATTGAGGCCTCGGATACCAAAGTTGAGAGCCATGTCATGGCTGCCGGTTCCGTTGTTTTCCGGCGCATTCACACCGGGAATCCGGTTGAGCACTTCGCGCGCCGTGGAAGCGCCGACCCGCTCGAATTCATCGCGGCGGATCACATCCCGCGCCCCTGGGTGCTCGAATACATCCTGCTGCTGCGCATCACCCAGCCAGTCACCTACCACGGTCAGGGTTTCCAGGTTGGCTGCTGTCCCCTCGTCGTTAGTGGCGGATGCCGGAACAGCAATGGGTTGCAGGCTATAGCCACCCTTCTGCGCGACGGCCTCAAGCCCACTCCCCTCCAACAGATGGTTCAACCCTTCGGAAATACCGAATTCACCCTCCAGCCCTTGAGTGGTGCGGTTCGTCGTCAGATCGGGACTGAACGCCACCATGATATTCGCCGTCTGGCCGAACTGGTTGAGGGCGGCCTCCAGCGGACCGGGGGCAATATGAAATGTTCGGCTCACCTCAGCCTGAGTAACCGTTTGCGCCGTTGCCATCAGCGGCACGCTGCCAAGCAGCACAGCTGTACCGAACACGACATGGCGAAGCGCCCGGCTTAAAGGGGTCAACGTAAATGTAGAGGAAGACATGAGATTAGCCTGCAGTAAGGGTATCTGCCTTACTTGTCACGCGAGAAGTAGAAAAGGCTCACCGCTGATTGAAAATATTCAACTCACGCTGTGAGAGGCTGAATGCTGATCCAGTAGCGCGTCCGCCGCTGGATGCGCACCGGCTGGGTAACTTCCAGCATGGCCAGGATGGCTTCTATGTCCTTGAGTGGATACGTTCCTGAAACCAACAGACCCGCGACGTGCTCGTCGCACTTCAGCCAACCGGGCTGATAGCGAGATAGCTCCTGGATGAACTGCCCAAGCGGCATATGGGCTGCCACCAGCAGACCGTCACGCCAGGCATCCAGACCACCGTCGAGCGGTACTACCTTATCCAGGTGGTGCGCGCTAAAGCGTACCTGTTGTCCTGCCGTCAGGGTCGTGGATAGATCCGGCCGCTCGGCACAACGCACCTGAACGCTGCCAGCAAAAACACTCAACTGGCAGCCATCGTCGAACTTGCGAAGATTCAAACGCCCCTGGGTTGCTGAGACCATGCCTGCCTGGCTCTGTACCGAAAATGGCAGGGCTGAATGGGCAGCGTGTAACAGTATCTCGCCACGAATCAGCATGAGCTGACGCTGCGTAGCCGTGATGCTGACATTCACAGCACTGTCGGTATTCAGATCAAGGCGGCTGCCATCGGTCAGGGTAACCGTTCGCTGTTCCCCAATCCGGGTGTGGTAGTCCGCCAACCAGGGCTCGGCACGCTCCTTTAAGAGCCAGGCGGCCGGGCCCAGGAGGGCAAACACCCCCATGAGCTTCAGCACCTCGCGGCGACCGTATGCGGGCTTGCTCAATACAGCCTGACGCGCAGCCTTTGAGGGCAACCCCTGCAGCCGCTGGTTGATGGTCTCGATCCGCTGCCAGGCACGCTCGTGCTCAGGATCAGCGGCCCGCCATTGTTGCCAGGCCCGATGCTCTTCCTCGCCTGCCCCCGCCTGCAGCTCTACCAGCCACTGCACGGCCTGCTCGGCGATCTGGGGAGAGATGGGCGCTGTCACGCCATGCACTCCGCGAAATAACATTGCTGAGCGGCCTTGGCGATGTACCGCTTGACGGTTGCCAGCGAAATACCGAGGTGTGCGGCGATATCGGCGTATGGCATTCCGTCCAGCTGTGCCAACAGAAAAGCCTGTTTGATCGGTTCAGCCAATCCATCCAATACGCGAGCCAGCTCCAGAAGTGTTTCCAGAGCGATAGCACGAACTTCCTCGCTGGGAACCTCCTGCTCAGGCAAGGCCGCCAAGGCATCCAGGTAGGCCCGCTCGATATCCTGACGTCGGTAATGATTGAATAGGACACGCTTGGCAACAGTAATGAGAAAAGCCCGAGGTTCAGCAAGCCGGCCCAGCTCCTGACTTCCCAGGAGGCGAATGAACGTATCGTGGGTCAAGTCATCTGCACTATCGGAGCACCCCAGACGCCGGCGCAACCATCCAAATACCCAGGAGCGATGCTCATGATAGAGCTGGCCAAGATCCCCCTGTGGTGAAGTACTGCTGGCGTGCACACCGATATCCTTGCGCTAGAATCCTAGGCATTCACTTAATGATAATTGTTCTCATTATATGCAAGCCTGGATGATTACAACAAGGGTTAAGCTCAGTTTGCCACTATAAATGGGCTGGTATTACATAAAACGTTAGCGTCAGCGGACACTACTCCTCAATGCGTACGATGTTGCGGCAATCTGGAAAGGCGCTGCAGCCCCAGAAATAGGCGCCAGCATTGCTTCCTTGCCTGGCCTTGCGCATGACCATGGGCGAGCCGCATTTCGAGCATATCGGAGACGCTGCCTCGCTCGCCGCCTCCCCTTTGCTGGAGCGCCGGGCTGCTGTGCGTTTGCGCGAGGTCAAGGCCCCGCCCTTCTGTAAGGCAGCCATGATTTCTTCCCGCACCTGCGCAGTCGAATAAGCCCCTTGTACCGGAATCTGGATAAGCGGCAAGGCAATCGCCCGACAGACGCCCGCCACAAAGAGGTCCCGCGCCTGCCGATCAGGCCGCTGGTGGGAGCTGTCATCCAGCTCGATAACCGCCACGAACGACAGGTCATCGCGGTTGCAGAGGACGTAGTCGAAATGTTTGGCGCTGATCTTGTTGAAGGCTCTGTACCAGCTCTTTTGGTCCCGAATGGCTTTCACGCTAGCCACATCTGCAATGCGGACCTTGCCAAAGATGCGGTAGTCCTCACCAATCGCCTCATCGAGTACGGTTAAAAAGGCGCGTTCAGCAGGTGTAAACAGCGCTTCGTTAAGCACATAGGGAAACGCTCGCTGGGTATCACGCAAACGCAGCGCGATGACGATACAAAGAAAAACAACGACGCCAAGCCCGACATAAAGCCAGGGATGCGCTGACAACAGATGAATCATGAGATGACCAACAGCAGGAAAGGCGGATAAAAACAGATGCGTTATACGCCGGCAGCCTATAACGATGCGGTGTTCAGGATGAGTGATAGTACAGGCAAGCCGATGGACTCTTGCGCTTCCATCGGCTTAACAGGGATCAGCTAAGGGCTCAGCGCTTGCCAGCAGACTCGTATGCGGCCTTGAGCAGACTGCGCAGCCGAAAGCTTTCCGCCATTTTTATGAAAAAGGCCAGAATCCAGACGATGAGCGGCAATCCGTACTGCTGAGTACCGCGAGCGAACTCAACACACATGGCGATGGTACCGAAGAGTGCCAGAATGAGCGCAAGCACGAACAGCGCGACCGACTTACCATCATGTGCAGGAAGATCACCCACATGAGAGGCATTTGCCCGAGGCTCTTTCACCGTCAACTCCAGAAAACAATAAACCTTCGAATAGCTTAGCCTGAACAGGGTATCAGCGGTAGCACATCCAGAAGCTAGCGCTCACAGATCATACGGACGTGTCGCTCGTACAGGTCCGGCAAGCGCTCGAGAACGGTTTCCCGTCCCAACATGGATGACTCGGCAACAACCTGCTCCAGCAGATCCAACGTCAGCCATTCGAGCGCAAGGGTTGCCAATGGCTCATAACTGAGGTGCCAGGGCTCTTCATACATACCGCCCCGGTATTCCCGATAAGGTCGAAAAAAGCCGAACTGTTCGATGTGCGCATCGAGCCAGAGATGCAGCTCATGAAACACACCGCCGGGCTGCGTCTCCTCGGGTAGCAGCTGAACGACATACCCTGGCGGAGCCTGGGTCAGGTCAACCACATCGATTTCGGTGCCCCAGTGATGGCGGCTTGCGCCTGGCAGAGCTGACCAATTCAGAATGCAGTCGATGCGCTCATCCACGGCAAGAGCAGACTGATCACGCACCTGGCCGTTGCGGTCATACAACGGCTTTTCACCGGCAAACTTACGGTTCCAGATTCTGAGCTGCGTCTTGTAGTCACGAAAGGCACTGAATGGATGCAAGGTAAATCCATCCCGCCGTGCAGCCTCCTGCATTGCCTTGAACGGCGCATAGACCTCACGATGGATCGCATAGCGTGGGTTATCGATCTGCAACAGATGCGTTCGCGCCCTGCCTGTCAGCTCCCATTCGTCAAGCATTACCCGCTCCCGTATACGCCTTGATCAATCCAGAAAGATCATGTCATCTAATCGTTTCGAATCCACCCACCGTTTCGCTGCGTTGCTACAAAGCGCACCTCTCTTGGGTGACACTTCCCAAATGGCATACCAGGCCGTATGCACATCAATCAGTTTCAAGATGCCATCACCCTTTCGCACCAAAGCTGTGCAATCTCCTGCTCTCTTAGGAAATTACGCACATTTTAGGTGCAGGATAGTGAATAAAGGCTGACTTATTCTCCCCGGACGAGACGCCTGGCCTACTCTGTGTTTATGGACATGACCTCAATATAGTGGCAGTTGGTTCGGTTATTGCTGCGAACAGCCCGTCATCTGCAGCGCGACCTCTGGTACGCACTCTATTGCAATTATCCGTATTAGGACGACCCATGAAAAAGAAATGGCTGACCCTCTCCGCAATTGCGCTGTGCCTTTCCGCGGGCTCTGCGCTGGCGAAGGACATCAAGGAGATTCGTTTCGGTGTAGACACCACCTATCCTCCTTTCGAATACAAGGCACCGGATGGAAGCTTTGCAGGATTCGATGTAGAACTGGGCAACGCCATTTGTGAAAAGCTGGCGGTGAAATGCCGCTGGATCGTCAGCGACTTCGACGGACTGATCCCAGGCCTGCGGGCACGAAAGTTCGATGGCATCCTCTCCTCGCTGACCGTAACGCCTCAGCGAGCCGAGCAGATCGACTTCACAGACCGCATGTGGTCAGGCAACTCGTCCATGATTATGAAGAAAGGTGCCAATCTAGAGCCTACGGCCGAGTCACTCAAGGGCAAGGTCGTTGGTGTTCAGCAGGGCACCATTCAGGAAAACTTTGCCAAGACCAAGCTGGCCACTGCCGGTGTCAAGGTACAGAGCTATCAGGACCAGGATCAGGTTTATGCTGACCTGACCTCGGGCCGCATCGACGTATCCATGCAGGACATGTTGCAGGCCGAAGGAGATTTCATGAAATCTCCTCAAGGCAAGGATTATGTCAACCAGTCGATTCGTGACGAGCTGCTGCCTGCCGATACCGCCATTGGCGTACGCAAGGGCAACGACGAAATGAAGGCCCTGCTGAACAAGGGAATCGCGGCCATTCATGCCGACGGCACCTACGAGAAGATTCAGAAGAAGTACTTTGGCGATCTGGATATCTATAACAACAAGTAAGATCCGCCTTAACGTCAGCGCCTCCCGCTTGTGGAGGCGTTGGCATTTCAAGACCTATAAGAACAGCGCGATCAAACATGCCGCAGACTTCGTTCGACACCTTTCTTGAAAACCTGGGGTTGGGCGCCTTCGCACTCCACGGTTA
>NZ_BDAE01000025.1 GCF_002091675.1 Pseudomonas luteola NBRC 103146
AGGGAGGGTGGCTAGCGGGTAAAATGGCAAGGAATAAATCCTGTACCATTTTTCATACCACTCAGCGGGTGTACGAGGGTGTATGCGGGGAGTTACCTAACGCTGGAATCCCCTCTGCGGAGCATGAGCCATACTCCAGCTATACCGCACATAGTTCCTTACCGGTTGCTCCGTTGGGGTGGGGAGGTATTGCTCCACAGGGAAACGACAAGCATTTGTGGGGATAAGTTGCATTTTTCCGCCCGAATGACTCAAGGCAACAGGCTATTACGGGGACTGGGTACCGTTTTCAGGCCTTAGTGAAATTAATCTGCTGGTAAGGGTTGAAAGCCACCGGCAAGACCTTATATTGGTAATGTATCGTTATAATGTAACGAAGCGGCTCGATGTAGAGTCCAACCGAGTATCCAGGAGGTACCATGAAACCAAATATTCATCCTAACTATCGGCCAGTGCTTTTCCATGACACCACGGCAGATCATTACTTCCTGATCGGCTCTACAGCACAGACTGATCGTACCCAGGAATTTGAAGGCAAGACCTATCCCTATGTGGCATTGGACGTGTCCAGTGCTTCGCATCCAATCTATACCGGTGAGCAGCGCCAGTTGAAAAGCGAGGGTCGCGTCTCTAGCTTCAACAAGCGTTTCGCAGGGTTTCCGGGCGGAAGCAAGTCTTCCTAGTAATCCGGCCTCTAAAAAAAGCCCTCATGATTTTGAGGGCTTTTTTATGTCTGAATGAAGGAATGGCTGGCGGTAAGCGGGGTCCTCTTTTAATCAGCTTGAAAAAGCAAAAGGGGATACCTGATGAAAGCACGCAATCTAGATAGCGCCATTGTGGTCATTACTGGCGCTTCCAGCGGAATTGGTCGGGCCACCGCTCAGGCGTTTGCACAACAGGGGGCTTGCCTGGTATTGGCTGCTCGAGATAAGGCGGCATTAGACGATACGGTTTCCGAGTGTCTTCTCCTGGGAGGCCGGGCGATTGGTGTGCCTACGGATGTCACGTTGATGGAGTCAGTCTCGCAATTGGCCGAGCGTGCGCTGGAATTTGGACGCGGACGGATTGATATCTGGGTCAACAATGCGGGTATCGGTGCGGTAGGCAAGTTTGATGAGACGCCTTTTGAGGCGCATGAACGCGTCGTGCAGACCGACCTTCTAGGCTATCTGCGTGGCGCCTACGCCGTTGTGCCGGTTTTCAAACGGCAAGGGTCAGGGGTTTTGATCAATACCTTATCGGTAGGCAGCTGGGTACCGCTTCCCTATGCAGTGGCCTATTCGGCTGCCAAGTCAGGCCTGAGAGGGTTTACCGAAGCCTTGAGAGGCGAGCTTACGCGCTGGTCCGATATTCATGTCTGCGATGTTTACCCTGCGTTCATCGATACGCCAGGGCTGCGAGACGGCGGTAATTACAGTGGAAGGACAATAAAGCCTACGCCACCTGTTTATGATGCTCGAAAGGTCGCCAGAGCCATCCTCTCCATGGCGCGTTATCCACGCAAGTCTACGACAGTAGGGCAGGCCGCCACGGTACTTCGTGCAGCCCATGCGCTGGTGCCTGGTTATGCTCGGCTGTCCCGGATCTTTATGGATCGCGCCTTGAGTCGAATGGAGCCGGTAGAGCACTCCTCGGGCAATCTGTTCAGCCCTCCCAGTGGCAATCGCAGTGTCGATGGAGGATGGCGTCGTCCTGATGAGCGCATGGTCGTGGCAGCAACCAGTGCTGCGGCGCTAGTGTTTGGGGCGTACCTGTACCGGCGACTGACGGAGCGGTCAGATTGATCCCTAACGTGCCGCACTGACGCCTTCAAGCGTAGCGAAGGATGTGTCCTTGGCTGTTAGTAAAAAGTCCTGCATGAAGGGAGCTTCCAGCATGTCCTCTCGAATACCGGCATACAGTGTGGCATACAAGCCTTTCTCACCCAGACGCTTCGCGGTCACATAGCCACGCGAGCTGTACTCATGGAGCGCCCAGTTAGGAAGACAACATACGCCCCGGCCGGATGCTACCAACTGCAGCATCATGACCGTCAGCTCTGCCGTACGTATGCCAGCAGGCTCGACGCCGGCCGGGTCGAGAAATTGCCTGAAGATATCCAGACGCTCACGGTCGACCGGATAGGTGATCTGCGTTTCTTCAGCCAGATCCTCAGGCACGATGTAAGGCTTGCCAGCTAAGGGATGCTGGTTGGCCATGGCTAGCTGCGCTTCATAAGTAAAAAGCGGAATGTAAGTGATGCCGGTGAGATCAATCGGGTCTGACGTGACGACAAGGTCAAGATCGCCACGTGCCAGGGCTGGTAGCGGGGCGAATGAAAAGCCCGAGGCGAGATCCATCTCCACTTCAGCCCAGGAATCACGAAACTGATCAATGGTAGGCATCAGCCACTGAAAGCAGCTATGGCATTCAATGGCAATGTTGAGGCGCCCGGCAGTGCCGCCAGCAAAGCGTGACAGGTCACGTTCCGCACTGCGAAGCTGAGGTAATACCGCATCGGCCAATTGCAGGAGGCGCAGGCCGGCACTGGTAAAGCGCACTGGCTTGGTCTTGCGGACGAACAGGCTCAGACCAAGGCGCTCTTCAAGCTCTTTGAACTGATGAGACAGTGCAGATTGGGTCAGATGAAGACGTTCGGCAGCTTCGACAAGGCTGTCAGCCTCACGCAGTGCGTGTAACGTTTTCAAGTGACGAAGTTCGAGCATGGCCTGGATCCTGATGAGTGCAGCAGGTATCCATTATGAATGATTTCCAAGCCAAGGAGGGCATGAATGAAACTGGCTCATGATTCGGCCAGTTTCATTCACGTATCCATTACGCTGCTGCGTGACTGGCCTTGCGGATATCCAGACTGCCTAGATAGGTTTCCAGCTTGGTCTTGTCACCAGGGGTAAACTCAAGGCCCAGCTTGGTCCGGCGCCAGAGTATGTCGTCTGCCGCGTTGGCCCATTCGTAAGCATGGAGATAATCCACTTCACGCGCATACAGGTCCGCCCCCAGGCATTCGCCTAGGTCGGCCATTTGCGTAACGCCTTCCAATAGCTTGCGCGTGCGGTTGCCATAGGTGGTTGACCAGCGCTGGGCAAGTGCTGCTGGCAAATCCTTGACCTGTGCCTGTAACTGTTTGGCCAGTGCTTCAGGCGTCGTCATGTCTTCTCCGCCCGGTAGCGTAGCCTTGGCTGTCCAAGGCTGTCCCATCGTCTTGAAGAACGGCTGCAACTGCTGCATGGCCGACTCGGCCAGCTTGCGGTACGTGGTCAGTTTTCCACCAAAGACCGACAGCAAAGGCGCATCGTTTTCAGGAGCCGACAGTGACAGGGTGTAGTCACGAGTAATGGCTGAAGGATTGTCTGACTCGTCATCACACAGGGGACGTACGCCCGAGAACGTATGCAGGACGTCACTGCGGGTCAGCTTGTGGCGGAAGTGTGCGTTTGCCACACCCAGGATGTAGTCAGTTTCCTGCTCGGTAATCTGTACGTTGGCTGGATCACCTTTGTACTCACGATCCGTGGTACCAATCATGGTGTAACGACCCAGGTACGGAATCGCAAAGACAATCCGACGATCTTCGTTCTGCATGATGTAGGCATGATCGCCTTCATATAGCTTGGGCACGACGATGTGGCTGCCTTGAATCAGTCGAATACCATAGGGCGAGCGCTCTTTGATGTTTTCGCGAACGATCTGGGCAACCCATGGACCTGCCGCATTGACCAGGGCTTTTGCCTTAATCGAGAAGGTACTGCCGTCTTCACGCTGAAGGGTCAGGTGCCACAGTTTGTTGGCGCGATGGGCGCTTGTGCAGGTGGTGCGGGTATGAATATGGGCGCCACGCTCGCGGGCAGCCATGGCGTTGAGTACAACGAGGCGTGCATCGTCTACCCAGCAGTCCGAATACTCGAAACCCTGGTTGATATCACTGACCAGAGGGCTATCGGAACCGAACCGAAGACCACGGGAGGCGGGGAGCTTTTCACGCTTGCCCAGGTGGTCATAAAGGAAGAGACCTGCGCGAATCATCCAGGCCGGACGCAGATGTGGCCGGTGCGGCAGGACGAAGCGCATGGGCTTGACGATATGCGGAGCCTTGGCCAGCAGTACCTCGCGTTCGGCCAACGCTTCGCGTACCAGTCGAAATTCATAATGTTCGAGATAACGCAGGCCACCATGAATCAGCTTGCTGCTGGCCGAGGAGGTATGTCTCGCCAGGTCGTCACGTTCGCAGAGAAAGACGGACAAGTTACGGCCTGCGGCATCGGCTGCAATACCAACACCATTGATACCACCGCCGATCACGGCGATGTCGTAGATCTCGGAAAGGGGCGGCGTCCCGAGCAAAGTGGACTGAGGCATGGGCGTCTCCTGTTATAAACGAACATCAATGTTCGTATTCGAACAATCGTAGACAAAAGAGTTGCCTTGCGCCAGTCGTAAACCGATAAAAAAACTCTAAAAGGAAAATAAACGAACTTAAATGAATTAAATGTGAAAGGCCTGACACTCTGGTCAGGCGATTTCAAGACGGACTTTGAATTGAGAGAGCAGCCGGGTAAAGGCTTCGTCTGGTTGAGACTCGGTAAAGAGCACATCGATCTGCTCAAGCGAGCCCAGGCGAATCATGGCGCTGCGTCCGAATTTACTGGAGTCGGCTGCCAGAAAGACCTTGCGCGCGTTTTCGAAAATGGCCTGTGAAACGCGAACCTCCTGATAATTGAAATCCAGCAGAGTGCCGTCTTCATCGATGCCGCTGATGCCAACCAGCGCGTAGTCCACTTTGAATTGCTTGATGAAGTCAGCCGTCGCCTGGCCTACCACGCCGCCGTCACTGCGCACGCTGCCACCTGCAATCAGGACTTCGAAGTCCTCTTTCGCGCTAAGGATGTTCGCAACATGGAGGTTGTTCGTAATGATCTTCAGGCTACGGTGATTGAGCAGCGCGTGAGCGATCGCTTCGGTCGTCGTACCGATGTTAATGAACAATGAGGCATGATCCGGGACCTGTGCTGCAACGGCCTCCGCGATACGACGCTTCTCATCACGCATTTGTCCAGCGCGCATGGTGTAAGCCGTGTTTTCCACGCTGGAGTCATGGGCGGCACCACCGTGATAACGACGCAGCAAACCGCTTTCGGCCAGCTGGTTGATGTCTCGACGAATCGTCTGGGGGGTTACGGTGAAATGCTGGGCAAGCTCCTCGATGCTGACATAGCCACGCTCGCGGACAAGGTCCAGGATGTTCTGCTGACGGGGCGCCAGGCTCATGCAATCTTCCTTCAACGGTGGTTTGACAGGAAGAATGCCGTAGCGAGGCGCCGGGCGCCAGTTCAGTGCATCAACTTCATCGTCCTGATGTGAAAAGGGCGACTTCCCAGTCGCCCCGTCCAATGACATCAGTCCTGCGCCCAGCCGCGAGTACGCTCGACAGCTTTCTTCCAGCCCTTGTAAAGCTCCTCTCGATGGTCGCCATCACAGGTGGGCTCGAACACGCGCTCGATGGTGCTCTTGTTGCGTAGTTCGTCCAGGCTGCTCCAGAAGCCGGTGGCCAAGCCAGCCAGATACGCTGCACCAAGGGCAGTAGTTTCCTTCATTTCGGGGCGCTCTACGCAGGTGCCCAGAAGGTCGGCCTGGAACTGCATGAGGAAGTTGTTTGCGACGGCACCGCCATCCACACGTAGCGAGCGTAGACGCTCGCCGGCATCCTGCTGCATGGCATCCAGTACGCCGCGAGTCTGATAGGCAATCGACTCCAGGGCTGCACGAATCAGATGCTCAACCTTGACGCCGCGGGTCAGGCCAAACATGGCTCCGCGGGCATAGGGATCCCAGTAGGGAGCGCCCAGGCCTGTAAAGGCCGGTACCAGATAGATACCATTGCTGTCCTTCACCTTGGTGGCGAAGTACTCGGAATCCAAGGATTCGTTAATGACCTTGAGCTCATCGCGCAGCCACTGAACGGTAGAGCCACCATTAAAGATGGCACCTTCCAGTGCATAATTCACCTCCCCGCGTGGACCGCAGGCAATAGTGGTTAGCAAGCCATGCTGGGACTGCACCGCTTTCTCACCAGTGTTCATCAGCAGGAAGCAGCCGGTGCCATAGGTATTCTTGGCTTGGCCCGGCTCTACACACATCTGGCCAAACAGGGCGGCTTGCTGGTCACCTGCAATCCCTGCGATCGGAATGCCGGTTTCCTGGCTGCTGCCCAGAGTGGCATAGCCGTAGACTTCGGAGGAGGAGCGAACCTCCGGCAGCATTTCGCGGGGGATATCCAGTGCTTCAAGCATCACGGGATCCCAGTCACGCTTATGGATATCGAAAATCAGGGTGCGTGAGGCATTGGTGTAGTCGGTGACATGGACCTTGCCCTGGGTCATCTTCCAGATCAGCCACGTATCGACAGTACCGAACAGCAGCTCGCCACGGCGGGCGCGCTCACGGCTGCCCTCCACGTGGTCCAGGATCCACTTAATCTTGGTACCGGAAAAGTAGGGGTCGATGACCAGTCCGGTCGTGCGGCGGATATGTTCTTCCATGCCGTCACGCTTGAGCTGATTGCAGATCTCTGTGCTTTGGCGGCTCTGCCATACGATGGCATTGTAAATCGGGCGGCCTGTGGTCTTGTCCCAGACGATGGCGGTTTCGCGCTGGTTGGTAATACCGATGGCGGCTACATCGTCATGGCTAATGCCTGCATGAGCCAGGGCCTCCACAAAGGTAGCGCTCTGGGTGGCCCAGATTTCCATCGGGTCATGCTCGACCCAGCCGGCTTGCGGATAGATCTGTGCGAATTCACGCTGAGCAATGCTCACCACATTGGCGTTACGATCCAGCACGATGGCGCGGGAGCTGGTGGTGCCCTGGTCCAGGGCCACGATGTAATGCTTGTTATTAGACATGATGGAAATCCTTATTATTGAGCCTGTGACGCGCTGATCTTGGGCTGAGCGGCGGCGTCTTTCTTATTCGTTTCAACTGAGGTTTCTTTGACTGGAATGTCGCACGCTGCTGAGCCAAGACTGGGCAGGTGACGGCAGATGAGTGCCTTGTAAGCAGCGGCACCCAGGCAGGCACCCAGGATGGGCGCGAAGATCGGTACCAGGAAGTAGGGTATATCGCGGCCACCGGTCAGGGCTACATCACCCCAGCCAGCCAGGAAGGTCATAAGTTTAGGACCCAGGTCACGAGCCGGGTTCATGGCGAAGCCTGTCAGCGGGCCCATGGATCCACCGATCACAGCAACAAGCAAACCAATTAGAAGCGGGGCCAGTGGGCCGCGTGGAAGACCATTGCCATCGTCGGTCAAGGCCATGATCACGGCCAGCAGGATGGCGGTAATGACCATCTCGACCAGGAACGCCTGACCAACAGACAGGGCTGCGTTCGGATAGGTGGAGAACACACCCGCAAGCTCAAGGCTGGCTACGCTACCGCGTACCATATTGTGAGCCTGTTCGTATTCGAAAAAGAGGCTGTTATACAGGCCGTATACCAGCGCGGCGCCACAAAAAGCGCCTGCGATCTGCGAAATGATGTAGAGCGGGACTTTTCTACGCTCGAAGCCGCCAAACAGCCAAAGCGCAATGGTAACGGCAGGGCTCAGATGTGCACCCGACACGCCAGCGCTCAAGTAAACCCCCATGCTGACCGCAATGCCCCATATGATGCTGATTTCCCAGAGCCCTAGAGTGGCTCCGCCAACCTTCATGGCAGCGACGCAACCGGTTCCGAAGAAAATGAATAATCCTGTTCCCAAAAACTCGGCAATGCATTGCCCACGTAGGGTGGGCATTAGTGGAGTACTCATACGAGGAGCCTCTTGATTGTTGTATTTATTGCGGTAGTAGAAAAAAAGTGAAACTACATCCTTTCGGAAACGAAAAGTTAGTTTCAAAATCGAACGTTGTCAAAGGTTCTTCTTTCATCCCCATAGAAAATTGTGATGAGCGAAGCAGGATATTTTATGACAGGCAAAACACTTGTTTGAAAGGGAACTTTATAAGGCGTGTTTCAGGTCACGCTTGCGGGACGCCCCAAGTAAGGCATTACCAGGCTTTACACGCTACAAAGGCAGAGACAAACTGAATCATAAAGCCACAAGGATAATGGCATGACACCAGCGATAAACCTGCTTAAAAAGTACAAGATAGAGCATCGCGTGCTCAGTTATGTACACGATCCCAAAGCCGCTTCGTATGGACTTGAGGCGGCAGACAAGCTTGGACTTGAACCCGTCCGGGTGTTCAAAACATTGTTGGCTGCTACCGAGAAGGAAGAGTTGCTGGTGGCTATCGTTCCGGTAGGTGGCAGTCTTGACCTGAAAGCCTTGGCTCATGCGGCGTCTGTCAAAAAGGCAGACATGGCGAATCCTCAGGTAGCCCAACGTGCTACCGGCTACCTGGTAGGCGGAATCAGCCCGTTGGGGCAGAAGAAACGCTTGAGAACGTTCATTGACAGCAGTGCCGAGCGGTTTCCTACCATTTATGTCAGTGCAGGCAGACGTGGCCTTGAAGTGGAGCTGTCTGCCCAGGCGCTGGCTAGCCTGACCGCAGGGCAGTTTGCCGAGATTGCACGGGAGTAATGTGCAGGTTCTCTGCTCGTACGGGTAGCGGGCAAATGAAGTCCTTTCAACTGAGTTGACCAATCGATTCACTGCGCTATGGTCAATTATTGCCGCTCTGGTGTTTTCCCTTGATCGCTATCTGGCTGCTCGCTATTACAGCGGGCTTTGAGTGTGCCCGTAGCGGTTGGTGACAAGAGTGCCGATGATCCGAGAGATCCTACGCAGAGCGAGTTGCCGGACCAGTTTAACTGTCATAGCTGGTGAACTGTACATTGTGACGTAGGCACGTTTCGCTCATGCTGTACGAAGAACTCAAAAGAAAAGATGGAGCAAACCATGCAACTCGACTTTCACCAAATCGATGCCTTCGCTGATCGTCCGTTCGCGGGTAATCCAGCGATGGTCTACCGTCTCGATGCATGGTTGCCGGACGATCTGATGCAGAAGATTGCCGCTGAGCATAATCTGGCGGAAACGGCCTTTATCCGTCGGGAGGGTGATGTCTGGCGCATTCGGTGGTTTACCCCAAAGGTTGAAATACCGTTGTGTGGCCATGCGACGCTGGCAGCGGCTCATGTACTGTTTACTGTTTATGAGGAAGCGGGAGAAAAGATCGAATTCATTTCCCGCTCCGGCACCTTGCGTGCCTATAAGGAAGAGGATGGGCTTCTGGCGCTGGATTTTCCCGCACAAATTCCAAGTGAGATCGGTTCCACACCAGAGCTGGAGCGTGCATTAGGCGTTAGTCCGGTCGATGTACTGGGCGCAGATAAGCTACTGGTTCTCTTGGAGTCGGAGGAGGCGGTGCACAACTGCAAGCCTGACTTTGCGGCTCTGGCGCGCCTGCGTTGGCCGGGTGTTATTATCACCGCTCGAGGTGAGCGGTATGATTTCGTGTCCCGTTTCTTTGCGCCTGGTATTGGCATCAATGAGGACCCGGTGACTGGCTCGGCTCATTGTAGCCTTATTCCCTATTGGTCTCGTCGCCTGGCGAAGCGGATGCTGCGGGCCTACCAGTGCTCGGAGCGGGGCGGGGAACTCTGGTGCCGTCTGGATGGCGAGCGCGTGAGCATCGCGGGTCACGCTCGTCGCGTCGCCAGTGGTCGTCTATTGCTGGATTGACGTTATGTGGCGCTGAAGGTTGTCAGCGCCGTTCTCTTGAGCGCAATTCCGATCTGTTCACCGATGCTGTGCTCAATAAAACCTGGGAAGGACGCTTCGAGGCGTGCTCCTGACGCAAGCGCTAGTTGATAGCGGGTGCTTGCACCTAGAAATACCTGGTTGACCACCTGCGCAGTCAACGTGCTCGCGGGGCTATAGAGGATGTCGTCAGGCCGAAGGAGAACGCGAAGCTCATCGCCTTCCTCGAACGCTTTGTTCCTGGCCCTGACAACCCCAAGTTCCGTTCTGATCGATTCTGAGTCGACGGCACGACCCGGAATGAAAAATCCCTGGCCTACAAACGTTGCCACAAAGGGCGTGGCAGGGGTCTGATAGAGGTGCCCAGGTGTATCCCATTGCTCAAGATGGCCATGCTGAAAAACCCCCACCTTGTCACTTACCGCAAACGCTTCTTCCTGGTCATGAGTCACCAGGATGGCGCTGGTGCCTCGAGCTTTTAGAATATCCCGGACTTCGCTGCTGAGCGATCGACGAAGCTCTACGTCCAGGTTGGAAAAAGGTTCATCCATCAATAACAGGCGAGGCGACGGTGCCAAGGCGCGAGCCAAGGCAACACGCTGCTGTTGACCACCTGACAGCTCATGAGGATAGCGTTTAGCCAGCTGCTCCAGTTTGACCAGGGCCATCAGCTCACCCACGATGCGCTCGCGCTCGGGATGCTTGCGAATACCAAAGGCGATGTTGTCACCTACGTTCAGGTGAGGAAAAAGAGCATAGTCCTGAAAGACCATGCCGATCTCGCGCCGCTCTGGCGCCAGGGTAAACCCCGCTCGGGAAATGACCCGATCGGCGAGACGGATTTCGCCCTGCATGACAGGCTCGAATCCGGCGATGGCGCGCAGCGTCGTGGTTTTCCCGCATCCCGATGGACCAAGCAGACAGCCAATCTCTCCTGACTCAAGAGACAGGCTCAGGTCGCTTACGATCGTACTGCCACCGTAGCCGCAGGCCAGATGGCTGAGCGTGAGAATGCTCATGCGTTGCGTGTATGTGGGATCAGAAACTCCATCAATGCCTTTTGCGCATGCAGGCGGTTTTCTGCTTCATCCCATACGACCGAGCGTGGATCTTCCAGCAGGTCGTGACTGATCTCTTCTCCGCGGTGGGCTGGAAGGCAGTGCATGAAAACGACGTCCCGGCTGGCTTTGTCCAAGAGCTCACGCGAGACCTGATACGCCTTGAACGTTTCCAGACGGATTTTCGATTCCTCTTCCTGGCCCATGGATGTCCAAACGTCAGTGCTGACCAGATGAGCGCCTTCTACGGCCTCCGTTGGATCACGAACAATCTGAATGCGGGCACCGGCGCGCTCAACGAAGCGGGCGTTTGGCTCAAAGCCTTCAGGGCAGGCCACGCGCAAGGTGAAGTCCAGTTGTTCGGCAGCTTCTATATAGCTGTTGCACATGTTGTTCCCGTCGCCGATCCAGGCCACAACCTTGCCCTGAATGCTGCCGCGGTGTTCGAAGAATGTCTGCATATCAGCCAGCAGCTGACAGGGATGAAGGTCATCAGACAGTCCATTGATAACCGGAACGTTGGAGTTTGCCGCAAAGGTCGTCAGGGTGCTGTGGGCATAGGTACGGATCATGACACCATCGAGCATACGGGACATGACGCGGGCACAGTCATCTACCGGCTCACCGCGGCCTAACTGAGTGTCGCGCGGGGACAGGAAAATGGCTTGGCCACCTAGCTGGATCATGCCTGCCTCGAAGGACAGACGCGTACGGGTCGAGGCCTTTTCGAAAATCATGCCAAGAACACGATTTTTCAACGGTTCGTGGCTGACGCCTCGACTACGCAGTTCTTTCAGCTCGATGCCACGGCGGATCAGCTGCAACAGCTCATCGGGTGTGCAATCCATGAACGAAAGAAAATGCCGAGCGCTCATCATCAATACCTATGAATACAGGCCAGGGGTGCCGGCCGGCTTCAGGAAAAACAGGCTACACCCAAAGCTACTGCCGCACCTATGCGGAGGAAAGGGAAGGGCCGGATCTTATAAGTAATTTATATATTTGCGCAAATCCCTGGCGAGGCTGCAGAAAAGATGAGATTGCAACCGGTTATTACGCAAAAGGTAAAACTTCACAAAGATTGGAAAATTGTTCCGCTACGGTTGTTACATTTTTGTTAAATGACTACTATGCCGCCCGCCTTTCGAGGCGACGTTATTACCCCGCAACGGGGTTATTGGAAAATTGTATGCAAAGGAGTATTGCATGAAACGCGTAGTGTATGCCGCTGCCTTCTCTACTTTGGCCCTGCTCACTGGCTGTGCCAGCCAGAACGTAAGTCAGCCAGCTCTACCTCTGGGTGGCGCGGTTGATACCGGTTTGAAAGCGGATGTCAAAGTAGGTGAAACCATCACAGGTCAGTCTTCCGTAAACGTTCTGTTCGGTATGCTGAAGCTGGGTGGTGATAGCAAGTTTGCAGACGGCGTTACCTATGGTGGTGGCGAAGGTGGTTTTGCTCTGGGACTGGATCCAGTCTCCTCGGCCAAAGCTGCTGCAGCTTACAAGGCTGTCAAGGCTTCGGGTGCTGACGTAATCGTTGCTCCGCGTTATGAAGTCGATGTTCAGGACTACCTGGTGTACAAGGCCGTCAACGTCAAAGTGACTGGCCAGAAAGGCACCATCAGCTCTATCCATTAAGGATGAGCTCGAACCGGCGGACATGGAGTTCGCCGGTTCGAAGAGAAACGACTGCCGCGTTCTTTCTTCCTCCCGCCAATTTCTCCTCCTGCGTCAAGTCACGCCGTTATCAGGCTTGTAAATTGTTCCTGTTGTCCTTATCTGTATGGACGGGTGGCCAGAGGCAAAACCGAGCGTTTCACTGGGTTTTCCGTTACACTGGTCAGCACTGAAATTCAGCGAGGTGCACCGTGGATATCATCGAAACGATCAAAGAACAGATCGCCAATAACCCTGTTCTTCTTTACATGAAAGGCTCCCCCAATGCTCCGCAGTGCGGTTTCTCTGCCCGTGCCTCGCAAGCGTTGATGGCGTGTGGTGAGAAGTTCGCCTATGTGGACATCCTGCAAAATCCTGAGATCCGGGCCAATCTGCCTAAGTATGCCAATTGGCCAACGTTCCCCCAGTTGTGGGTAAACGGTGAGCTGGTAGGCGGTAGCGATATCCTGCTGGAGCTGCACGAAAAAGGTGAGCTTCAGCAGCTGGTCAAAGGCGCTGCGGGTAAAACCGAGGCCTGATCGGATGGCCAGATGAACTTCTGGTAACCGCTTCGGCTCTGACTGCCTGGGTTGTCCGGTAGTCAACCGGATTCAACAAAGCCCCGCTTCGGCGGGGCTTTGTTTTGCTGGAGTGGTTATGTCTGAGAAGACATTGACAGGCTCTGCGCGTTGGGCTTGCGCTTATTTCTTTGCTATCAATGGACTGGTGCACGGCAGTCTGATGGCGCGGATACCGGCTTTGAAAATGCAGGCCGGACTTGACGAAGGTACGCTTGGACAGGCGTTGCTGTGCCTGGGGCTGGGTAGCCGCCGGATTGTAATTGGTGGAGGGCTATTGCTCCTGCTTGCCTTTCCCTTAGTCGGGCTGGCCCATCAATGGATCAGCTTTGCCTTGGCGATGTACCTCATTGGTTTGGCCAGTGGCGCAATGGATGTTGCGGTCAACACGCAGTCTGTAGAAGTCGAACGAGCCCTTCGGCGTCCGACGCTTTCGCTTCTTCACGGGATGTACAGTCTTGGCGGCCTGGTCGGTGCGCTAGGGGCGGCTGCGCTGGTGGCATTGTCACCCGTCTGGCATTTCCTCTTACTGGCAGTGATTGCTCTTATCTTTCTGCTGCCTGGCGGTAAACGGCTTTTGCCTGATGAGCACATGCCTGCGCGCACCCATAAAGGTTCGGGGCTGCGTTTGCCGCCCATGGCAGTCGTAGGGCTGGGTCTCATGGCGTTGTGTTCGTTTGTGTCCGAAGGCGCTATCGCTGACTGGAGCGTCTTGCTTCTGCATGATGTGAAAAGTGCCAGCGAAGGGTTATCCGCCTTGGGATATGCCGCTTTTTCCGCCACGATGGTATTTGGCCGACTCTTTGGCGATCGCCTGCGTGTTCGCTTTCAGGATTACTCACTGGTTCGTGCGCTTGGAGGGTTGGCAACACTGGGAATGGTTGTAGCGCTGCTGGCGCCTCATGCGATCATTTCGATCATTGGGTTTGCTCTGGCCGGTCTGGGACTGTCGATCATTGTGCCGATCCTTTTCAGTGCTGCAGGCAATCGCCCGGGCATTGATCCGGGCGTTGGCGTCGCCGCTGTTGCCACTCTGGGATATGGCGGGCTGCTCATGGGGCCTCCGCTGATCGGTCTGTTGGCCCAGGCAGTAGGACTCAAGCTGGCCTTGCTGTCCATTGTGATGTTATGTGCCGCGCTGTGTCTGCGCGCGGGCATCGTTCGAAGGGCATAGCGAGCCAGCTGCCTGATATTGTCCAAGTGGATGCAAGGAACTTCCTGACGCCTTCGTGAGCCTATCGGTCATCACTCGACGATAATAAGCACGTGCGTATTCCCTGGCAGGTCTTCCTTGCGCCGAGCCCGTTGGCGCTCAAGTTTGCGGTCAAGACGCTTTTTGCGGCGTGTCTGGCCCTATGGCTTGCGTTTCGATTCGATCTTGAACAGCCCACATGGTCGATGATGACGGTCTTTATAGTCTCGCAGCCGTTGTCCGGCATGGTGGTAGCCAAGGGTCTGTTTCGTCTGATCGGGACCGTAGCTGGGACGATCATGTCTGTGGTGTTGATTGGCCTGTTTGCACAGACGCCCTGGGCTTTTCTTCTGGCCATGGCGCTCTGGCTCGGGTTGTGCACCGCTGCGTCGACCTTGCTGCGCAATCATGTGTCCTATGCCTTCGTTCTGGCCGGCTACACCGTAGCGATCATCGGCCTGCCAGCCATTGCTCAGCCGCTCGGCGTCTTTGATCAGGCAGTCGCTCGCTGTACGGAAATCTGTATGGGCATCATTGTGGCGTCTATCGTCAGCTCGGTGATCTGGCCGCAACGTGTAGAGCAGAACCTGAGTCAACAGGCCAGCAAGGTGTGGCAGGCGGGTCTGCAGGCAGCACGCGCTGAGGTGGCTGAAGATGAAACCGCTGCGACCGGACTGCTTGGGGTGTTTGGCCAGATCGTGGCTGTCGATGCGCAGCGCGACCACACATGGTTCGAGGGCCATCGAGGACGTCAGCGTGCCCGTGCGTTGCGACTGTTCTGTCGAGATCTGCTGAGCCTGTTGCGTACCTCGCGGGGCGTGGTTCGCCAGTGGCGTAACCTTGAAGCAGGTGAACGAGAGGCGGTCGCGCCCTGGCGTGAGGAGGTTATCCAACATCTGGACCCGTTCGAGCCAGCGGCCATTGATGCATTGCTCAACCGGCTCCGTGACGAGCTCAATGACCCACGTTACAACAATGACCAGCGCTACTTTCTAGCTCGCCTGGGCATTCTGCTCGGCAAGGCGCTAACGGCTGAACAGGCCGAACGGGCGGTTGCCCGTGGCGTGGCTGATGACAGTGCTCCTTCGGCACTGTCCTGGCACCGTGACATCCAGACGGCGCTGTTGTATGGAATGCGCAGCGCGTTGGCATTGCTCGGACTTGCGATCTTCTGGTTGAACACCGCTTGGCCTGCCGCAACCGGTGCCATGCTGTTGGGTGCTGTTTTATGCAGCCTGTTCGCCAACCGCGATAACGCCGTTCAGATCGGCCTAAGTTTTCTTCGTGGTATTGCCTACGCCATCGTGGTGGCTATTGTTGTCAGCCAGGCCGTATTGCCGTCATGGTCCGGCTTCCCGTTATTGTGCCTGGGTATGGGGGTTCCGCTGTTTTTTGCCGCGCTTGGAATGGCGGGGCCGCCAGCGGTGGTAGGTACGGCTACTGCGTTTGCGTTGCACTTCATTGTGCTGGTTTCGCCAAACAACCATACCCGCATGGACATGGCTAACCTGCTCAATCAGGCCCAGGCGCTGGTCATTGGAGTTGGCTTTGCCGTCGTGATCTTTCGTTTGATTACGCTGCGTCACCCGCGGCGGCTGATCCGAAGAGTTCTTTCAGCCACGACCTATGACCTGCAGCGTCTGACAGAGCGCCCTCTTGGTATTGCTGAAACCTGGTTTGGAGGGCGGATGGCCGATCGATTGCTGCAACTGGCACGCAATATCAACCTCATGCCGCTTCATGAACGTCGTCGCTGGCACGATGGCCTGCTGGCATTGGATCTGGGTAACGAGCTGTTGCACCTGCGCGCCTGCCTTGACGGGGCGACCGGCTCACTGGCGGCGGAGCGCGATCGTTTCCTACAGGCGTTTTCGGCAGCCCTGGCAAATGGTCTGGAGCACGTACGGCCGGAGCAGCTGGATGAACCCGCGAACCGATTACGCTCTGTATTAGAAGCCGTACCAGAGCCGGATGAGCCCAAGCGCCTGGCTCATGGAGCGGTTCGCCAGTTGCAGCGAACCTGGACGATGTGGTGCCAATCGCTTGAGGATCACCATGGACCTGCATGAATGGGCTATCGGCGGCGTTTACCTGAGCCCGCTGTTTCTTTATGCGGTAGCGGCTTTATTACTGACAGGTGTGATTCGGCTGGTCATGCATAAATTTCATGCGAGTCGCTGGATCTGGCATGAGGCGCTATTTGGGTGCGCACTGTTTCTGCTGCTGCTCGCAGCCATTACCTGGGTTGCCGCAACGTGACGTGGTCAAGGTGAATATGAACGCTTGGATGAGGAGGGCATGATGCGCAAGGTGGCCCGTGTAGCGATTACAGTGGTCGTGGTGATAGTGGCCGTGCTGGCTGGCCTATGGCTGTGGCGGTTTTACATGCTCTCGCCCTGGACGCGTGATGCACGTGTTCGAGCCGATGTCGTAGTCGTCTCGCCCGATGTGGCCGGTTGGGTGACTCGCTTGCCTGTCAAGGATAATCAGCTGGTCAAGAAAGGTGATCTGATCATGCAGATCGACCGGGAGCGATACCAGGCTACGCTCAACCACGCCCGTGCCGTTGCCGATACACGCAAACAGCAGCTGCGCCTGCGTGAGAGCGAGGCTGAGCGCCGTAATCGTCTGGGTGTCAGCGCCATTAGTGCCGAAGACAGGGAAAATGCGCAGATTAACGCTGCCGTGGCACGGAGTCAGTATCAGGAAGCGCTGACGGATATCCGGCTGGCGGAGCTTAACCTGGCGCGTAGCCAAGTGCTGGCGCCTCGCGAAGGGCGCATCACGAACCTGCGATTTGCCGAAGGTAACTACGTACGTACCGGTGAAGCTGTCATGGCGCTGGTTGATACGCGCTCTTTCTACGTCATGGCCTATTTCGAGGAAACCAAGATCCCGCATATTGCAGTAGGGGATGCCGTCAATATCCGCCTGATGAGCCACAAGGGGATTCTCAAGGGGCGTGTGGCCAGCATCAGTAGCGGAATCACCGACCGCAACGCAAGCCCGGACGAGCAGCTATTGGCGGAAGTTCAGCCCACGTTCAATTGGGTACGACTGGCGCAACGTATTCCGGTCCGCGTAGAGCTCTTGGATGTGCCGCCGGAGGTGCAATTGAGTGCCGGAATGACCGCTAGCGTCTCGGTGCTCGATGCCGAAGGGCATCATCCGCTGGAGGGGTGGCGCAGTCTGTGGGATTACTAGCGGGCCCGCCGACAACTCTCGAGACACATGCCGTCACACAAATAGCTATGGTTGATCAGGTCGGATAGCCCACGTTGCTGTTGCCGCCGTAAGCGTATTCGGCATCCGAGCCATATGCCGACCGCTCCAGTCCCGCCGCGTCAGCGGGGCTGTAGGGTCGCACTTTTAAGCCTCTACCCTTTATCTCGCGAAACAGTCCCTTTATCCCGGTTACGACTAAAGTCGTCTGGCTGTCAGGTGCCGGTAGCCTAGAGTACAAATCGACGATCCCCGTCACGCTGTGAGGACAACAATAATGAACGACAGCATCTACCGGCGGATAGAACAAAATCCGCAATTCAAAGAACTGGTTGCCAAGCGTGAGCGTTTTGCCTGGCTGCTTTCCCTAATCATGTTAGGACTCTACGTCGCCTTCATCCTGCTTATCGCCTTTGCGCCACATGTATTAGGTGCTCGGATCAACCCGGATAGTCCGATTACCTGGGGAATTCCGATCGGTGTCGGTCTGATTCTTTCCGCTTTTATCCTGACAGGTGTCTATGTTCGCCGTGCCAATGGTGAATTCGACCAGCTTAACCGTGCCATTTTGAAGGAGGTTCAATAATGAAAGCGCCTCTCTCTGCAGTAATGGGACTGGCTCTGTTCGCTCCGGCTGCCTGGGCTGCCGATGCGTTGACCGGTGCCGTTCAACGGCAACCTTTGAACGTGGCCGCTATCGTAATGTTCGTTGCTTTCGTGGCGGGGACATTGGGGATCACTTATTGGGCTTCCAAACGCAACCGTTCAGCGGCAGATTACTACGCTGCTGGCGGTCGCATCACGGGCTTTCAGAATGGTTTGGCAATCGCAGGCGACTATATGTCTGCCGCCTCCTTTCTGGGTATTTCCGCGCTGGTATTTACGTCGGGTTATGACGGCCTGATCTACTCCATCGGCTTTCTGGTCGGATGGCCGATCATTCTGTTCCTGATTGCCGAGCGCTTGCGTAACCTGGGCAAATACACCTTTGCCGACGTTGCCTCCTACCGTCTCAAGCAGAAGGAAATCCGTACCCTGTCTGCCTGTGGTTCGTTGGTGGTGGTGGCGTTGTACCTGATCGCTCAGATGGTGGGTGCGGGCAAGCTGATTCAGCTGCTATTCGGCCTTGACTACCACGTGGCGGTGATCCTGGTCGGCATCCTCATGGTGATGTACGTATTGTTTGGTGGCATGCTAGCAACCACCTGGGTACAGATCATCAAGGCGGTGCTGCTGCTTTCGGGCGCAAGCTTCATGGCCGTCATGGTAATGAAGTCCGTCAACTTCGACTTCAGTGCGCTGTTCTCCCAGGCTATCGCGGTCCATCCGAAAGGCGAGGCCATCATGAGTCCTGGTGGTCAGGTAAAAGACCCGATCTCAGCCTTTTCTCTGGGTCTGGCGTTGATGTTTGGTACAGCAGGTCTGCCGCACATTCTTATGCGCTTCTTCACGGTGAGTGATGCCAAGGAAGCCCGCAAGAGCGTGTTCTACGCTACCGGTTTCATCGGTTATTTCTACATCCTGACCTTTATCATCGGTTTCGGCGCGATCCTGCTCGTCAGCACCAATCCTGCGTTCAAGGATGCTGCCGGTGGCCTGATTGGTGGCAACAACATGGCGGCGGTGCATTTGGCCAACGCGGTGGGTGGCAGCATCTTCCTGGGGTTCATCTCGGCGGTAGCGTTTGCAACCATCCTGGCGGTGGTAGCAGGTCTGACCCTGGCGGGTGCCTCGGCGGTGTCCCATGACCTCTATGCCAGCGTGATCAAGAAAGGCAATGCCAACGAAAAGGATGAGCTGCGTGTCTCCAAGATCACCACTGTGACGCTGGGCGTGGTTGCGATCGGCTTGGGTATTCTGTTCGAGAAACAGAACATTGCCTTCATGGTGGGTCTGGCTTTCTCGATCGCGGCCAGCTGTAACTTCCCGGTACTGCTGCTCTCCATGTACTGGAAGAAACTGACCACGCGAGGTGCCATGATTGGTGGCTGGTTGGGGCTGATCACAGCGGTAGCTCTGATGATTCTGGGCCCGACCATCTGGGTCACTATCCTGGGTCATGAAAAGGCGATCTACCCTTATGAGTATCCAGCACTGTTCTCCATGCTCGTAGCGTTCATCGGGATCTGGTTCTTCTCGATTACGGACAAATCTACCGCAGCCGATGAAGAGCGTGCTCGATTCTTCCCGCAGTTCGTTCGCTCTCAGACGGGTCTTGGCGCTTCCGGCGCAGTGGCTCACTAAGTCGTACTGAATCGGCAGGCTCGTCAGGGCCTGCCGTTTTCATTTCAGGCGAATTCGCGTCATGCCGGATAATTTCAACTTCGAGGCAGCCCCGTTCGATACACTCAGTGAGTATGAACGTAACCTGCTTCGCTCGGCGCTATCGGTCGGATACTACGTGCCTGGCGAGATACTGATCGAGCCGGGTAGCGTCACGCTTGCACTCTATATCGTGCTGAAGGGTGTCATTGAGGAGCGTGGCAAGGACGACCAGCTATTTGCACACTATGGGCCGGACGATCTCTTTGATGTGCGGGGGCTTTTTGATGGACAGACCCGGCATGCCTATCGAGCTGTTGAGGAAAGCATCGTCTACGAACTCAACGCCAAGATGTTTCATGAACTGTGCGAGCGAAATACCTCGTTTGCTTCTTATTTCCAGGCAAGCCTTGCCACCAAGCGGCAACTGGCACGCCGGGACGGGCAGAATCTGGCGGAATTCATTCTGACTCGCATTGCCCGTGAGCATCTGATGCCTGCGGTGGAAGTCGGTGCCGATCTGTCATTGGGCGAGGCCGCCCGTACGCAGCTAAAGGTCGGCGCCGATGCGTTGCTGGTCCGGCTGGAAGACGGCTTTGAAGGGCTGGGTATTGTGACCAGAACGGACCTGATGGTTGCCCATTTTCAACAGGGGCTGGGTGACGAGACACCTGTCGGGACGCTGGCGCATCAGCCGTTGGCTTCTGTAGAGCTGGGCGACTTTCTATTCGATGCCATGATTCTTATGACCCGCCAACGCATCGAGCGGGTCGTGGTCAGGCAAGGTAATCAGGCAGTCGGCCTACTGCATCTGACCCAAGTGCTGAGTCTCTTTTCCACCCACTCTCATGTTCTGGCGCTGCGGATCGCTCGCGCCGAAACGCTAGATGAGTTGCAGCGAGCCGCCGAAACCCTGGATATACTGATTGCTACTCTGGAGGGTAACGGCATTCGGCTGCGCTTTATCATGCAACTTGTTAGCGCACTGAATGAGCAGTTGCTGGCGCGCGTCTTCGAGCAGTGTGTTCCTGTAGCGTATCGCTCCCGTTGTTGCCTGGTGGTCATGGGAAGTGAGGGGCGAGGAGAGCAACTGCTCAAGACCGATCAGGATAATGCGCTGATTCATGCGGACGACATTGCAAACGAGGAAGCTCTGGCCTGGATGGCCCGCTTCAACGAGGCACTCATGGGGTTTGGTTATCCTCAATGCCCAGGAAGGGTAATGGCCTCGAATGCGGTGTGGTGCAAGCCTGTTAGCGAGTGGCGGCATGAGCTTCTGAAGGCCGCCCGCGAGGGGCATCCTGAGCAGCTGCTGCGTCTGTCCATTCTGATGGATGCCCACCCTGTAGCCGGAAATGAGCATTGGTTTATGGCTGTGCAGGCTCAGCTGAGCGTGTGGTCTAGCCCGGGGGAGCGCTGGCTGAGCGATATGGCGCTGGCTGCCTTACAGTTCGATACGCCATTGACCTTGTTTGGTGGGCTCAAAACATCTGGCGAACGCCTGGACATCAAGCGTGGAGGTCTTTTCCCGATCGTTCATGGGACCCGAATACTCGCTCTGCGAGACGGTTTGATGGTGCGTGGCACCTTGGGCAGACTGCAGATGCTAGGCGAGCGAGGCATTCTGGATCGAAACATGGCCGATAACCTCGCTGAGGCTTTCGAGCTGTTCATGCAGCTACGGCTGTCACAGCAGTTGGCAGGCGACAGGAGTGGATTAACGCAAGGTATCGATGTGTCGATCCTGAGCCGGGCCGAGCGAGACCTGCTGCGCTTCAGCCTCCATGTAGTTAAAAAATTCAAGCAAACCCTGGGACGTCTGTTTCATCTGGATACGCGTTGATGGCTGCCTACATCTCAAGACCTGATTTGCATTGGCCCCTTTGGCGGCAACGCCTGCATTGGTGGTGGCATGACCCGATGGACGCCGATGAGATCGTTTCGCTGGATTTGGAAACGACCAGCCTTGATCCGCGTCGGGCCGATATTCTCAGTGTGGGTGCCATACTCATTCGACAGGGGAAGATGCAGGTAGGGGAACGTCTTGAGCTGTACGTCGAGCCGCCACCCAGTCTGGACGCCGAATCGATCCGCATTCACAAGCTACGTCGGATGGATCTGGAGGGGCAGCTCAATATCCGGGATGCCCTGAGACAACTGCAAGACTTCATCGGAAATCGCCCGCTGCTGGGTTATTACGTATCCTTTGATATCGCAGTGCTCAGTCGTCATTTCCGCCGTTACGGGATGCCCAGGCTGACGAATCCCCGGATCGAAGTGTCGGCCCTCTATCATCGCAAGGTCAGCCGCTTGTTTCCCGATGTGCACCTGGATTTGCGCTTTGACACCTTGTCGCGGGCATTGGACATACCGGTGACGGGGCGGCATACCGCGCTTGGAGATGCACAAACGGTTTCGCTGATGTTTCTTAAATTATTGAAGGGGCCTGTGCCCAAGCCGTACTAAACAGAAAACAGTGTGCTTCTCGTCAACAAGCGAAGCGGTTGCAGGACTTTTCCGCAGGGGTAGCAGTCCGATAGTACAGGTACGCTTTTTTCTTATTCCCCGAGCTTTTCCGGTCTCGGTGATGGGAAGTGACCTGTGCCGTGGATTCCCGTAGCGGTTATAAGGAGATGCATCATGTCGCTGACTACCATATTGGTTCTGGTCCTGCTTGTTCTGTTGATTGGTGGATTGCCCGTGTTTCCGCACTCGCGCAGCTGGGGATATGGCCCGTCCGGAATCGTGGGCGTGTTGCTGGTCGTACTGCTCGTGCTGGTGTTGCTGGGAATGATCTAGCATCGACGACTTAAAGATTAAAAGTCTTTTATAATCAATTGCTTAAGAATCGATTGAGACAGGCTATTCCCTGCTTTTTGCCCCTGTTTGGTGCGTAGGAGAAAATTCTTGCCCAAAGAGGTGCAAGAGAGTAGGGTTCTCTTCACCGGCCTGCCTTGCCGATGTCAGTTGTGAGACAAAACCAGAGCCAAGCGTTGCTTGCTCTGGTTTTGTCTTTTCTGCGCTACCTCTTCTTATTTCACTCGTCTCAGTGCCTTGCATCACGGAGCGATCATTCAGGTGTTGCGCGGCGTTTAATCGGCCAGGCGGCTGTGATAAAAGCCCAAGGAGTAGCAAAGAGGGAGTGTTCCGTGGATTCGGAATCCATAGTGTATGGCTGCATCAAGGATTGGCCGACGAGCGACTCCATGGAGCGCCGGATGCGCCGGGCTTTGAATCGTCGTGTCCTGGCCAATCTCCCTCATGATTCCTGGGCATTTCTGGGGCGGGAGATGTTCAGCCAGTGCGAGCAGGCCGGCGCAGGTCTTTATAAAACCCAGGTCATTCACTTTGGCGCCAGTTATGAAGGCGTCGAGTATGAGTGGAAATTATGGGTCGAAGAGTTCGAGGCCCTGCTCAAACGCCTCTATTGGGCTAGCGCCGTGGTGCATCTGGAAACCGGCTTGAGCGGTACTCATACGTTCCGTTGGGAATCTGAGAAAGGCTTCCATAGCCCACAGGAAGATGACTTACGGGCACGGTGTGCCTGGGAGCGGGAGGGCTGAAGCCCTCCCGTAGCCGCTGTTCTCAGCGAGCAGCAGTGCTGTCCTGCTTGGTACGGTTGTACAGATCCACCATAACCTGATCCAGTACGCTGGACGCACCCCAGGGACGGCTGCTGTTCAGAATCGCAACCACCGCCCACGTCCTGCCATTGGCATCCCGGCTGAAGCCGGCCAGAGCGCGTACGTTATTGAGCGTTCCCGTCTTCATGTGGGCCTGTCCGAGCAGGGGTGTATTCTTCAGGCGCTTGCGCAGCGTGCCATCCATGCCTGCAATGGGCAGGGAAGAGATGTATTCGTAGGCATAGGGGCTTCGCCAGGCTGCCTGAAGAATCAGGCCCATTTCCCGCGCGCTGATGCGCTCATCGCGGGACAGTCCCGAGCCGTTTTCCATGACCAGGTGCGTGGCGGTGATACCTTTGCGGGCCAGCCACTGACGAATCACACGCTGCGCCGCTACGCCATCATTCGCGTCCGCGCTGGTGCGGTATTGGGCACCAATGGACAGGAACAGCTGTCGCGCCATGGTGTTGTTACTGTATTTGTTGATATCGCGAATGATCTCGACCAGATCAGGCGAAAAGGAGCGAGCCAGCAGCTCTGCGCTCTTGGGTACCGTACCCTCCCGGTCCTTGCCCATGATGGTGCCGCCCAGTTCCTTCCAGATGGCGCGTACGGCACCTGCGGTATAGCTTGGGTGATCCAGCAGTGACAGGTAGCTCTGAGCGCTACAACCGCTAGGCAGGTTGCCCGTCACGATAAGGGCAGTGCCGTCCGCTTCCGTGACTGGGTTGAACCGTATTTCAGGCCACGCCGGGCATTTGCCCTTGCCTACGGCCTTGACCTGATTTTCGATCCGCACGTTGGTCAAGGGTGGGTCCATCGAGACGCTGGCCTTGCCGTCATCGGCACGAATGACCATGCGGACCGACTTCAGATTGACCATCAAGGCATCCGGGCCAACCAGGAACGGCTTGTTCTCATCGTTGCCGTCATCGTTGAAAACAGGAAGTTCAGGTTTGATGAAGCGGCCGCGATCCAGAACCAGATCCCCGTTGACCTGGGTGACGCCATTGGCGCGCAGATCACGCATCATCAGCCACAGTTTTTCCATGTTCAGCTTTGGATCGCCACCGCCTTTGAGATAAAGGTTGCCGTTGAGCACTCCGTTGTGGAGCTGGCCATCGGTGTAGAACTCCGTTTTCCACTGATAGGTAGGACCTAGCAGTTCCAACGCCGCAAATGTCGTAATGAGCTTCATGGTAGAAGCAGGGTTTACGGAAACATCGGCATTGTAAAAGTCAGCGCTTCCGGCAGCATCCAGCGGAATCATGACCAGGGACAACTCGTCATTGGCCAGTTTGTTCTTTTGCATGAGCTGCTGCACTTTAGGTGGCAGCACGGTAGTGTCGGCGTAGGTCAGAGCGGGTAAGCCCAGAGGCAGAAGGCCTAGCGCAAGTGAAACGGAGCGGAAGAATTTCAGCATTAACAAACCCCAAAAGAAGGCTGGGCCGAGATGAAAAGGTGATAGCCGAGCGATCTGTTACAAGAAACAGACATTATGCAGCAAACCGGTTTATAGCCAATACAGCCTGTGAAATGACTAGCACGCGTTGTCAGCTTTCCGCCTGGAGGAATTAAACAGCCATTTATCTGGCGGATCTCCATAATGTGACAAATATCGCAAAAGATAATGATCGATTGTGCATTAGGTATTAAAATGATAGCAAATTGCCATACAGACGATTGCTATCATGAGCGAGCGGGACATCCGGGACTACATTAACAGCCTTAATGAAGAAAACCTGAACCGGCAGTCTGGGGCATCGGCTCAAGCAGGGGATACGCTGGGGTGGGCACTTCTCGATGCCATTGCCTCGCCTGTTGATCAGCCATTACCTGTTATCCACTCTTCTTCTGCGGTCTCTACCGAGGCCATTCCAGCGGTGACGAGCAATCCCTTACAAGAGGCGCGTGAGCCCTCGTCAGGCATCGTTCCTCCGGTGGGTGTCCAGGCCAAGCCTGTCTCAGCCGCTCATACGTTTGGCAATATCTTCAAGATTAAACCGGCAGTGGACGAGGTAGACCTTCAACCTCAGGACTCTCTGAAAGCGCTGCTTAAGAGTATTGCCACATGCCGTTAATCTGTGTTGCCTCTCCCAAGGGTGGTGTAGGCAAGACGACCGTGACGGCCAGCCTGGGGTATGCACTTCAGCGTCTGGGGCGACCAGTAGTGTTGGTTGACTTCGACGTGCAGAACGCTTTGCGCCTGCATTTTGGGTTGCCGCTCGGGCTGAGTCAGGGATTTGTTGAAAGCGCTCTGGCGGGCGCAGACTGGCGGCAGCTAAAGATAACCTCTCCAAGCAATATTCAGGTGCTGCCATACGGACGGGTTAGCGCAACGACGCGTCTGGTGTTCGAGCACCGCCTGCTCAATGATCCTTCTTTTCTGAAGGAAGGGCTGGCAGATCTGCTCACGATTCCCAATATGATTGTATTGGCAGATACGCCGCCTGGCCCAAGCGCTGCTCTGAGCGCACTTATCCATCAGGCGGATCTCTGCATAGCGGTACTGTTGGCCGATGCAGGCTCGGTTGCATTGCTGCCGGACATCGAATCCGGTGAGTTCTTTGGCAGTGCTGGAACGGAAACCGTGCGCTATGTAGTCAATCAGGTGGATCGGCGGCGGCGCCTCAATCGAGACGTCTCGGTGTTTCTGCAGGCGCGCTGCGGTGGCGCATTGCTGGGCATGATCCATCGTGACGAGTCACTGCCTGAGGCGCTGGCAAGTCAGCAATCGGTTTTCGCATTCGATTCGGCATCGGCCGCCGCCCATGACCTCGATATGCTTGCGCAGCGATTGCTGGCCGCGCTTGAGCAGCAGACCACACCTGTATCTGATACGCGTCAACGGCAGTATTCCTGAGGAATCAAGGATGAATTCTGGAGTCGGAAAGCTCGCAGCCAGCGGGCTTGTTGTTCTGGCGTTGCCCATCCTTGCACTGATCATCATGGTGCCGATGAGTATCGAGATGCAGCTGCTGCTGAGCGTGGCTGCCATCCTGTTTACGATGGTGCTCAAGCGCAACCCTTCTTCCCGAATCACTTTGACGCTGGTGGTCATTTCGATCACGCTTTCGACACGCTATCTCTACTGGCGTACCACTGAGACGCTGCATTTCAGCAATGGCGTGGAGTGGGTTCTGGGCATCGGTCTGTACCTGGCCGAGGTCTATGCCTGGATCATCCTGCTGTTGGGCTATTTCCAGAGTGCCTGGCCGCTTGAGCGCAGGCCCAGCCGTCTGCCAGCCGATACCTCGGTGTGGCCAAGCGTGGATGTCTACATTCCGACCTATAACGAGAGCCTGAGCGTAGTACAGGATACGATCCTGGCTGCCCAGAATCTGAATTACCCGGGCGACAAGCTCAGGATCTATGTGCTCGATGATGGTCGTCGACCCGAATTTGGTGCATATGCCGCTGCCGCAGGCGTGGGGTATATCGTTCGGCCGGACAACAATCATGCGAAGGCCGGTAATCTCAACCATGCGATGACCAAGACCCACGGCGACCTGATCTGCATCTTCGACTGCGATCACGTCACGACCCGGGTTTTCCTGCAGGCCACGGTCGGGCAGTTCCTCGATGACCCCAAACTCGCCTTGGTGCAGACGCCACATCACTTCTATTCGCCAGACCCGTTTGCCCGAAACCTCAGTACCCAGGGCAAGGTTCCCAGTGAGGATGAGCTGTTCTATGGCCCGATCCAGAAGGGCAACGACCTGTGGAATGCCACGTTCTTTTGCGGTTCTTGCGCTATCATCCGCCGCAAGGCCTTAGAAGATACGAACGGATTTGCCGTCGAGACCGTAACCGAAGATGCGCATACGGCGCTCAAGCTGCAGCGCAAGGGATGGAACACAGCCTTTATCAGCGTCCCCATGGCGGCAGGCCTTTCAACAGAGCGCCTGGCCTTGCATGTCGGTCAGCGTATGCGCTGGGCGCGAGGCATGACGCAGATCTTCCGGCTGGATAACCCGCTGCTCGGGCGGGGCCTGGCATTGCCTCAGCGGCTCTGCTATCTGAACGCCATGCTGCATTTCCAGTTTGCCCTGCCGCGCTTTGTCTTCCTGACATCGCCACTGGCCTTCCTGCTGCTGGGACAGAACATCATCGCTGCCTCGGCGCAGACCATTTTTGCCTATGCCTTGCCGCATCTGGTGCTGTCGATCCTGACGAATGCCCGTATCCAGGGTAAACACCGCCATTCCTTCTGGGGGGAAATCTACGAGACGGTGCTGGCCTTTCACCTGATCAAGCCCACGCTCTATACGCTGTTCAACCCCAGGAAGGGCAAGTTCAACGTGACGGACAAGGGCGATCTGCTGGACCGGGGCTTCTTCGATTTTCCTGTGGTGAAGCCGCACCTGATTACGGTGGGCTTTTTGTGTGCCGGCATCCTGTTTGGTATTGCCAAGTATTTCTGGATCGAAGCAATTCGGCCGGATCTGTTTACGCTGATGCTCAACATTGGCTGGACAGTCTTCAACATGTTGATCCTGTTGGCGGCCATTGCGGCGGCACTCGAAACCCGGCAGGTACGTCAGACCGTGCGGCTCGCTGTCAATCTGCCGATTCTCATGTACCTGGCCGATGGCCGTGTGGTGCGCAGCGAGTCGGTGGATATTTCCATGGGTGGTGCGCGGCTTCGTTATAAGGGCGGTGAGTTGTCCGCGCCAGTCGAGGAGATCGAGATCCAGTATGGCGAGTCGCCTCTGATCCTGGGCACAGACATGGTCAATGCCCGCGATGGTTATGTGCAGTTGCGTTACAAGCCCCTCTCGATTGCCCAACGCCGCGATTTGGTGGCTATCGTCATGGGGCGGCCAGATGCCTGGCTCAAGACGCACCCGACACAGGAAGATAACCCGCTGCGCTCATTGTGGAATGTGATCCGATCGGGCGCGCTACTGGTCAGGCGGCCGACCAGACGCTCGCCTGGCAACGCAACCAATGCTCGCAAGCCACGGGGATTTGCCAGGGCGCTGATGCCTGCCGCCGCCCTGGTGGTCGTTGCTGTGCTATGCATTATTTCCTTGCCGTCCAAGGCTGATGAGCAGCCCCTTCCGCCGCTTCCGGCCTTGCCGCCACCCGTCAATACAATAACCTCTGCTGGCATGCCTGCTATGCCCGGCAGGGTTGAATCGATCAGCCTTAGCCGGTTGGGCGTGTCCGACGCACTGATGCTGAAGGGGCGGCGAGGGGAGGCGGGCGTAGCTTTTTCCATCAACCGCCAGCAGGTGGTTACAGGCGCGACGCTGCACCTGCGCCTCAGCTATTCCGACAAGCTTTTAACCGGGAGCAGCGTCCTGCAGGTATCGGTCAACGATGAGCTGATTCAGAACATTCCATTGGTACCTGCTACCGCCTCGGGACTGGACGTCGATCTGCCCATCAATCCGCTACTCCTGCTGCCTTATAACCGGTTGAACCTGCGCCTCGATGCGCATTATTCACAGCAATGTGAGAACCCGTTACATCCTGCGCTGTGGGCTAGAATAGACCCTGCCTCCACGTTGGAGCTGGCTCTGGAGCGGCTGCCTATTACGCGCGATCTGGCGCTGCTGCCGGCACCATTTTTCGATGAAGCGGATATGAGCCGCCTGCGCCTGCCTGTAGTACTGCCCGATCAACCTGAAGCGGGTGAGATAGAAGGCGCTGCGATGGTCGCCTCCTGGTTTGGTATGCAGTCCCGCTTTCGTGGCGCTGAATTTCCGGTCAGCTTCAATGAGCTGCCGATGGGGAATGCCGTTCTCATTGGCACGGCACGCGAATCCTTTACAGGTTTGACCCTGCCAGCGATTGAGGGTCCTATGCTGGCCGTGGTCGATAACCCCCGTGATTCCCTGGGCAAGCTCCTGCTGGTGCTGGGGCGTGATGCATCGGAAGTCCGCGTCGCCGCTCAGAATCTGGTACTAAGGTCGGATCGTCTGAAAGGGGAAGCTGCTAATTTAGCGCCGTTTTCGATCCCGGCCCGCCGGCCGTACGATGCGCCGCGCTGGATCTCCAATCAGGTTACCCGCTTCGCTGATCTGGCAAAGCCTGAGGCGCTGACCAGCGACAATCTCTTTCCAGGCGTCATCAAGGTAGGTTTTCGCGCTGCACCCGATAACTTTCTCTGGGAAGGCGACAATGTGCCGATGCGCATACGGTTTCGCTTCCCCGAAGGGGATTGGTACGACGCCGCACGCTCCCGACTGGATGTCTCACTTAACGGGCAATACCTGAGTTCAGTATCGGTGCTCAAGCCGGGCCTGTATGAAAAGGTAAAGTCACTGCTGGGCTACCCCAGCCGCCAGGAAGATGCGGTGATCGAAGTGCCACCGTATCTGATCTATGGCGATAACCAGCTAGGGTTCTACTACAACCAGCAGGTCACCAGCACCGAAGACTGCAACCTTGTGCTGCCGGAGTCAGCGCATAGCTACATCGACGGTGACTCAGTGATTGACCTGAGTGGAGCCAAGCACTTTTCACAGCTGCCCAACCTGTCTTTCTTCGTTGGCGCCGGCTTTCCCTTTACACGTATGGCCGATCTTTCCCAGACGGCGCTCATTCTGCCTCATTCACCCCGCGCCAGTGAGATTGAGGCCTTATTGACGCTGATGGGGCGTTTCGGTGATGCCACGGGCTATCCTGCCCTTAACGCAACCGTGCTCTTGGGAACCACACGTCTGCCTGAAGTCGCGGACCGCGACTGGCTGGTGGTCGGCCAGATCAGTGATCGGCTGGATTTCAAGACGCTGTTCCAGGGCTCGTCCTTCACACTCACCCAGAACCGGCTTCGTATCGAGCCGCTCACGCCAACCGGCATGCTTGAAACAGTATTGCTGGGCGACTGGGATCGCCAGATGGATGCAGCCGACCACACGCTGGCGGGCTATAGGGATTTTCAGGGGTTTGTCAGCCGCCAGTCACCCCTCAACAGCAAGCGCGTCGTTGTGATGGCATTGGCTAGCCAGCCAGAGCGCCTGCCTAATGTAATTACCTATTTGAACAGCCCGGAACACAGCGCCGAGATCAGAGGCGATATCGCCTTATTTGGCCGTGATGGTCAGGTGGAGAGCTTTCGTACCGGGCTGCGCTTTACCTATGGCGAGTTGCCTTGGTTCATGTATGTGCGCTGGCTGTTCAGTGAGCGGCCCCTGGTCCTGATGGGGTTGTTGTTGCTTGCCGCAGTGCTGACGGCATTTGGGCTTCACACATTGCTCAGGCTCCAGGCCCACAAGCGACTGGGCAAAAGGAATTGATCATGCCGAAGTATGCGCTGAAAACCTTATCGGTCGCGGTGCTGTGCGCGCTCAGCGGAATGACCTATGCCAATCTGCCTGATACGGCGATTGCAAATCAGGGGATAGACGTTTTGCTACAGCAAGCCAGCTTTTGGCAGAGCCGCAACCGGCCGGACATGGCTCGTCAGGCGCTCGACCGTGCTCTACAGGTTGACCCGGTATCCGAGGAGGTCCTGTACCGGCAGGCTCAGCTTGCCCTGGGTACTGACAGGGTGGCCTACGAAGGCTGGTTGCAGAAACTCAAACAACTGCACCCGGACAGCGCCCGCATCGAGACCCTGCAAAACCAGGCGCAGGCCAAGACGCTTGATCGCAGCGAGTTGCCGCAAATACGTCAGCTGGCAAGCCAAGGTAAAGCTGACGAGGCTGCCCTGCGCTACAGAACGCTCTTCAACGGCAATCCTCCGCCAGATGACTTGGCGCTTGAGTACTACCAGACGCTTGCAGGCACAAAAAACGGTTGGGTGCAGGGACGCGATGGGTTGGAGCAGCAGGTTCGCCGCAATCCAGCCGACCTCAAGGCGCGTCTGGCGCTTGCCGAGGCGCTGACCTACCGGGACGAGACGCGGCGGGAAGGAATCCATCAGCTGGCCGAACTGTCAGGCTCGGTGCCTGAGGCGCGGCAATCCTGGCGACAGGCGCTGCTGTGGTTGGGTGCGGAATCTTCTGATCAGGCGCTGTATGAGCGCTACGCCCAGATCAATCCGAATGATGCCGAGGTCGTTCAGCACTTCATGACGGTGGTCAACGCTCAGGCCGAGAACGCCCAAGGGCAGGCAAGGGCAGCAGCCTTCAAGGATTTGAACGCAGGTCGGCTCGATGTGGCCGCCCGTAAATTCCAGCAGGCGCTTCAGGAAGATCCACAGGATGCCGAGGCCTGGGGCGGCCTGGGGATCATCCAATTGCGCGCCCAGGATTACGAAGCGGCCAAGCGCAGCCTTGAGCGGGCCAGTCAGCTTGATCCGACGCAACGTGCTCGTTGGGCGGAGGCCATAGGTAATGCCGATTTTTACGGCCAACTCACCGCCGTGCGCGCTTTACGTGACCGGGGCCGCCTGATGGAGGCCGAGCAGCAGGCCCGGGCGCTGGCGCAGGCAACAGGTGAGCAGGGGCGCTCGGGCAAGCTGCTTTATGGCGATATTCTGCTGCGTAATAGCAAAGCAGCCGAGGCGGAAGCCGTTTATAAACCTCTATTGAGCGCGCGCCCGGATGACACTGCCGCGGGGTTGGGGCTGTACAACAGCTATCTCATGCAACAACGCAGTGCCGAGGCGTTGGCGTTACTCAAGGCGCACCCTGCCATGGCCAAACAGGCAGCAGGCAGCCTTGAGCAGGTAGAAGCGCAGGCCTTGAGCGAGCGTGCCCGCAAGGCATCCGTGGCCGGTAATAATGAACAAGCGCTGAAACTCTATGCGCAGGCCCTGGCCATTGCGCCAAACAGTCCCTGGATCCGCCTGGCCTATGCACGGCTGTTGCACGGTTCCGACCCGGTACAGGCCCAGGCGCTTATGGAGCCGGATACGCGCCGCAACGATCCGGAAGCCTTGCACGCCGCCGCCGTATTCGCCATTGAGCAGGTGCGCTGGGAGGATGCCCAGCGCTATATCGAGCGTGTCCCTTTGCCGGCTCGTACCCCGGACATGCTTCAGTTGATCGCGCGCACCGAAATAAACAGCCGTATCGCCCGTGCGCGTCGGATCGTTGCGGGTGGTAATGCAGTCCAGGCGCGCCAGGCGCTGCGTGAACTTTATGATAATGCGCCTTCGGACCTTGGCGGGCGCGGCGCTGTGGCCCAGGCGCTGGTCGATATGGGGCAAACGGCCTGGGCATTGTCGCTGGTCAGGGAATTCCAGCGTGACGATGGCCAGCAGCCTGTTACCCATTATGTGCCTGTCGTTTCAGTGTTGAGTCAGGCCGGTCAAACGACCGAAGCCGATCTGCTGCTGCACCAGCTGGAGCGTCGCGGACGGTTATCGGCAGTGGATGAGGCCAGCCTGGTCGGCTTGCGCCGGGGAATTGCTGTCAATCAGGCGGACTGGATGCGCAAGCGCGGCGACAACGCCGGAGCGTATGACCTGTTAATGGCTGCATTGGCACAGTCGCCGCGGGACCCGGACCTGCTGTTGGCGATGGGACGGCTCTATGATGGCGGACACATGCCCAAGGAGGCGCTGGGTGTGTACGAATACGTACTGGCGCAGACCCCTGCCAACGAAGATGCCGTAAAGGGGGGCGTCAGTGCCGCCCTGGCATTGAACGATCCGGCACGCGCATCGGCCATTCTCAAGAAAGCCGGGCGTACCGACGATGCCACCTCGCTTTACCTCTCAGCCCGGATCGCTCAGGCTCAGGGTAAGACAGACACCGCCATCGAACTTCTGAAAGCGGCTCAGCGCAAGCAACACGGCGTGGTGCCTCAGGCGTCTGGTTCGTCTGCCGAGTTGGCCACCTTGGGGCAAGGCAATCCATTCCGCAAGGAGTATGCGGTGGCTGGCTCGCCTTTGATACTGGCCGATGCAGGCGCTGATTCTGCTGTTCCAGGCTATCTGCACACGCAGCGAGCCTCTTCAGGTCTACCAGCCGATCCATTGATGACCGATATTCAGCGAACCCTGGCGGATCTTCAACAGGCGCGGATGCCCTTCATCCAAGGGGGCATGAACATTCGTGCACGGGATGGCGATACCGGCCTGAGCAGGCTGACTGAGGTCAATGCGCCGTTGACGGTCTCACTGGTGCCGTTCGGTAATACCCGGCTGGAGCTTACCGCCACGCCTGTTTCCATCAGCGCAGGGTCGGTGGAGGGCGACAGCGCCAACCGGTTTGGCTCCGGTAGTCTCTATCGGCAGATGGCGTTCAACTTCGAGCAGAAGGTTACGACGCATTTTCTGGAAAGCGTCAATTACAGCCGAACCAATATGACGGCGGCTGATCGACAGGCCGCTGCGCAAAGTGTGCGTAACGAACTGTTGAGTGCGGACACCGGCAATGCGTTGGGTGGAAAAGGCCGCGCCCTGCTCGAAAGTCTTGTCAATAACCGCGCCAGCGCCGTGATGGCACCTTACGAGCCGGGTTCGCAGTCCGACTCCGGGGTAGCGCTTAGCGCCGCAATCAGGCATGAACAATTCCAGGCAGATGTCGGCACGACCCCGCTCGGGTTTGAGAAGCAAAACCTGGTGGGAGGGTTTAAATGGACGCCCAAGATCGGGGATAACGGCAAGTTGTCCCTGGCCGTCGAACGGCGCGCAGTAACAGACAGCGTCTTGTCCTATGCAGGAGCCAAGGACCCGCTGACGGGCAAGCGCTGGGGTGGCGTCACCAAGACCGGTATAGCGGCTGAGTACAGTTACGACGATGGCGATGTGGGGGCTTACTATGGTGGCGACTACTTTATCTATCGTGGAGAAGGCGTTGCCGATAACCAGGCCCTGGGAGTCCATGCCGGTGCCTACGTTCGCCCCATCCATGAGGCTGACCGTGAGCTCAAGACAGGGATTCACCTCGGCTGGAACAGCTTTGACAAGAATCTGAGCGGCTATACCGTCGGGCATGGCGGGTATTTCAGCCCACAAAATTACGTAGGCGTCTCGTTCCCGATCGAATACACCGCCAAGTACAACGACAAATGGGACATGAAATTCAACGTGGCGCCCGGCTTTCAGGCGTTCAATCAGAAGAGTGAAGACTACTTCCCGACCGACAAGGCCTTGCAGTCGAGCATGGAGTTCCTTGCAGGGCAGGGCTATGTCAGCAGCGCCCGATACAAGGGCAGCAGTGACAGCGGGCTTGCGCTCAATGCGGGCGCTAAACTCGAATATAGCCTGGGCAAGCAGACCAAGGTAGGCGGCGCGCTGAGTTACGATACCTTTGGTGATTACTCCGAAACCACAGGACAACTCTACTTGAAACACAACCTGGAGAACCTGCCGTAATGCAGTCCAAGGATATTGAACAGGCGACGCTTGCCTATTTGTCCACGCGAGAAGAGCGGGGGCGGTGGGGCAGCCTTATTCTGACGCTGATCAACCAGATGTATGAGTCGGCTGGCAGTGCCGATGCGCTGGGTTTTCTGCGACTGGTAGGGGCTCGCCTGGGCGAATCCATGGCGTTAAGCGAGCAGCCTACACTTGAGGCATTGGAGAGGGTTGTCAACGAGCGCTGGAAGGCCATGGATTGGGGCTGGGTACGCTTTGGCGTGCAGGGCAAGGCCATCGAGATCGTGCACGGTGGCTATCCAATACTTGAGTCTTCCGAGCGCTGGACCCGGAGCCTGGCTGCCGTATTGGAGGGTCTGTATGAGTACATATTCCAGGCGCAGGGAGAGGAGCATCGGCTGCAGGTTCGTCTGCTGGAATCGCCCGAAGGCGCGCTGGTGTTTCGCTGTGCAGGTTAGAACATGGCGATGTGCGCTCCTGGCTGTGCTTTGTCTGGCCTCGGCCCTTGCGTCAGGTGAGCCCTTGAGCTGCCAGCAGGGTTGGGACATCTATCAGCAGCGGTTCGTGACGGCGCAAGGACGTGTTACCGATACGGGTAACCAGGGCATCAGCCATTCCGAGGGCCAGGGCTACGCGATGCTGATTGCGGAGGCCAATGGTGATCGCAGGGCGTTTGACCGTCTTTGGAGCTGGACGAAGCAGACCCTGCAGCGTGAGGACCGATTGTTCTCGTGGAGGTACGACCCAAAGGCAAATCCTGCCGTCACCGATCGCAATAATGCATCCGATGGGGACCTGCTTATTGCCTGGGCCTTGCAGCAAGCAGGTGAGCGTTGGCAGAACCCTGCCTATGCAAAGGCTTCGAAACAGATTCGTGACGCCATTGCAGCGCATCTGATCCAGCGCGAGCAGGGCTATACGCTGCTGTTGCCAGGTCTGGAAGGGTTCAAGCGTCCAGACGGAACCGTTATCAACCTGTCGTACTGGATCTTTCCTGCCTTGCAAGCCTTTGCGCGGATCGAACCGGAAGGTCCCTGGACGGCGCTTTTCCAGAGCGGCACGCAATTGCTTCAAGCCGCGCAGTTTGGTGAGGCCAAATTACCATCTGACTGGATCGCCCTGGGAGCTGACGGCACCCTGAAGCCTGCCGAAGGCTGGCCGTCACGCTTTGGATTCGATGCCGTCCGCGTGCCGCTGTATGGCGCCTGGGCAGGACTTGGCAAGCGCGGTGAGTGGCGCGCAGTCAGTACGTTCTGGCACAGCAAGGATCCGGCTTCACCGCCTGCCTGGATCGATCTGGTCTCTGGTGAGGTTGCACCCTATGCGGCCTCCTGGGGAGTGCTGGGTATTCGCGCGCTGCTCGATGGTCAGCCGCAATCCTTGCAGGCGGAAGTGTTGAAGCAGGAGGATTATTATTCCTCGTCCCTGCTGATGCTCAGCCAGATAGCGCAGGGTAACTGCGGCAAGGCTCGCTGAACTCTTCAGCCGCTCGTTTTCATGATCGGCTGAAGAGCATGGTCAAACAGGGCTTGAGCGTCCTGTCATCTCGCGAGCCATTTCGGTGGCGTAGCTGTCCGTCATGCCGGCGATAAAGTCGATTACCCTCATGAACGAGCGGTGCAGCGGCCAGTTCGGGTCCGGCGCGCTGTTGCCTAACAGGTCCAGAATGCGCCGGTGCTTGAAGGATGGCTCACGGCCGCGATGCTGTTCAAGCGCTGCGCCACAAAACGCATTGAGCAGAATTTCAAGCGTGGTATAGGCACCGATTTCATGCAGTGTCTTGCGCTTGTCCTGGAAGATCTTTTCCCGGGCCATGGCTTTGGCGCGCTGCACGCACAGCTTGGCGGGACCATCCATGTGTTCGACCAGATCGTCCTTCAGGGTACCGGCCAGCAGGGCGTCCTGTTGTTCGACAAAGGCGCGTGCCGTGGCATTGGTCAGGTGTTCGATGGCCTTGCCACGCAAGATGGCCAGCTTGCGCCGACGCGAGTCCTGTGGGCCGAGCTGGCGATAGGTTTCGGGCAGATCATCGCCTACGAGGCCCAGCAGCAGGGCTTCCACTTCGGCATAGGTAAGCAGATCCATTTCCAACCCATCTTCCAGGTCGATCAGCGCATAGCAAATGTCATCGGCCGCTTCCATCAGATAGACCAGCGGATGCCGCGCCCAACGCTCCTCGCCAAGCAGAGGAATACCCAATTTGCTGGCAATCTGTTCAAGCAGCGGCAGCTCGCTCTGGTAGCAGCCAAACTTGTGTTTCTTGTAGCCGGGTGCCTCGGCATAGCGGGACGTCCAGGGGTACTTCAAGTAAGTCCCCAATGTGGCATACGTGAGACGTGTACCTCCATCGAACTGGTGGTACTCCAGCTGTGTCAGGACACGAAAGCCTTGGGCATTGCCTTCGAAGTGCAGGAAATCGTCGCGCTCGATGTCGCTCATGTCATCCAGCCAGCCACGGCCGGCCGCTTGGGCGAACCAGTGGCGAATCGCATCTTCCCCCGAGTGTCCGAAAGGAGGATTGCCGATGTCGTGCGCCAGGCACGCTGACTGCACGATTACCCCCAGATCGCTGGGTTCGCACCAGTCCGGCAACTGATGACGCAGGCTTTCGCCTACGCGCATACCGAGCGAGCGGCCTACACAGGCGACTTCAAGACTGTGGGTCAGTCGGGTATGGATATGGTCGTTGCTGCTGACCGGATGCACCTGCGTCTTGCGTCCCAGGCGGCGAAAGGCGCCTGAGAAAATGATACGGTCGTGATCTTTGTGAAACGGGCTGCGGCCCAGTTCGGCGGTGCTGTGCACAGCCTTGCCGAGGCGCTCGCGGGTTAGAAGTGTTTGCCAGTCCAAGGCCTACCTCGCAACAACGGTTTTCGTGTGGCGTACCCTAGCAGGCTTGTGCCTGTAGGCGATACTGGGGCATTGCTTACACGATAGACCGTTCTCGATCAGGCAGGTTTTCAGATCTGAGGCTCCGTCAAAAGCGAGGCGTCAATGTCGATCAGCAGAAGCCGCTGCCCCTGGGCAATGAACTGGCCTGCCGTCATGCAGTACCGGTTAGTGGTAGCGTCCCGGTAGGTGGTGGAGAGATTCAGGCGGCGCTCATCCACGCCCTCGGCAAGCAGGCTGTAGAAGTACGGGCGCCATGACCAGTTGTGGTTCAGGTAGCGACGATTTTCCTGCCAGAACATGCCGTTCCATTCCAGATTCGGGCTTATCTGGGTGCCATGTCGATCGCACTGATACAGGCGCAGCAGCCAGGGCAGGTCGTGGGGAAGGGGAAGTGCGCTGATCATTGACCTGTTTTCTGCCCAGGGACGCACCTCCTGGATAAAACGGGCCAGTTGGTGGCGCAACATCATGAGCCTTGTACGCTCTCGTAGCTTGCGCTGCACATAACGTGTTCGCAAGGCTGCAAAGCGCTCGACATGGGTCCCGGTTGGTTGAAACTGCTCAGCCGCTTGCGCAAAAAGAAAGCCTTGTATGTAGCGAGCGCCACATTCCAGTGCGAAATCAAGCTCTTCGTCCGTCTCAACCCCTTCGGCAATGATCCAGCAGCCAATCTTCTCAGCCATCAGGGCCATGGCTCTGACGACTTCACCACTGGGTCCACCCCTGGCCGCGGCTTGGAACAGGCGCATGTCGAGCTTGAGAATATCCGGTGCCAGGTCCATGACGCGATCCAGCTGTGAATAGCCTGCACCAAAGTCATCAATGGCGATTCTGGCACCGGCGGTACGGTAGCGATGAACCACGTCCAGTAAGCGTTGTTGATTACCTGCCAACTCGGTGATCTCAAACACGATACGCCGAGGGTCAATCCCCTGGCGTTCGACCTGCTTCAGGCTCGGCAATGGGTGATCCGCACGGGCGTGGCTGATCCAGCGGGGGGAAATATTCAAGCTCAGAAACCAGTCTGGTGGCGCGTCGCGGAAGCGGCTCAGGGCATTATCACGGATGTCTCGATCCAACTGGCGCAGGTCTATGGGTGAAACTGTACGGGACGCGAACAGTGGGCCTACCGACTGACAGCTACCGTCTGCCTGACGCAGGCGGCCCAAGGCTTCTACGCCGGCGATCTGTCCGGTTGCGGTATCGATGAAGGGTTGGAAAAAGGCGAGAGGGTATCCTGTGAGCACGGGGTCCTTCCTGCGGATTAGGTCTGCCGTGAGCTGACCTGAGGTTGAAAAGAGGGTCTCTTTTCTCTCGCAAGAATGCGGCCAATATTCGCTAGGATAGAGCAGGCATATGGCGCATCCGTGCGCCAGTATTCCTAAGGGTAAGGGTGATGAGTACCCTGTTGCGCCGCGTGCTGCGCGTGCTGATTATGACGCACGGTCTGGTAACGCTTGACGAAGGGATACACGGCAAGACCTATTCGCGCCAGGCGTCCAATGGGTCCCAGGCGCTTACCAAACAACGATAGAAGCAGCGTCGCACCAATCACCAACGGCCCCTTGGACTGAGTGACCACGTCCTTGGGACGAACCATCTCCTTCAAGGTCCCGAGCGGATTGTGCAAGGGCTCGGCGTTGTAAACGATCTGCTGACGGTACAGCTCCATGCGCAGCCGTACCATTTCCTTACGCTTCTGACGGCCAACAGCCGCCGTTAGAGGTTGGTTCATGGCAGTAGGCGCTCCCGATTACGGGCCAGCTCTTCAAGCGTGGCATGGAACGGAGGATTTCCCTTTATCAAGCTCATGGCCTTCCAGACACACAGCGCCATCGCGACGGCGTAAGCGGCGGAAAGCAGAAGGGTTGCCAGCAAACGGTGAGTATCCCAGAACGCAATGATGACGGCCGCCGATAGCCCCACCAGGACTAGCAAACCGAAAATCAGGCTCAGGCCGGTCAGCAGGAACAGCTTGAAGGTGCGAACCTTCTCTTCCTGAACCTCGATACCCAGCAGCTCGAGGTGACTCTGGACCAGACCGACTGCCGCACCTGCCATCCGCTTCAGGGACGGCTTGGGTACTTCGTCTGGTATTTCATGGGGATTCGGCGGTGTCATGTCCATTCATCCCACTCCTTTATCAGCGACGGGTGAATAACAGGCCTACTACAAAGCCGATACCGGCTGCGATGCCTACGGACTTCAGCGGGTGCTCGATAACGTATTCTTCAGTGGTCTGAACGGCCGCACGGCTTTGATCGTACACGGAAGCCTGCTGGGCTTTCAGGGTTTCGCGGGCGCGGGCCAGGGTATCAGTCAGGCGGCTGCGGGCTTCATCCATCTGCTCGCCCGAAGACGATGTCGAACCTTTGAGCAGGCGCTCGGCATCTGCAATCAGTGCAGAAAACTCGGCAGTAATCGCATTCTGAACATTACGCAGGTTTTCACGGTGAGTCTGCTTTTGAGTGCTGGAATCGGTCTGGTCTTCCTGCGAGGGTGGAAGAACGCTTTCCATCGTCATATCGATACTCCTTGCAAAGATCGTGAAAGATTGAATTTCATTTGCTTCAGCGGGTTCGAACCTGTCTGGGTCGCAAAGGTTCCGTTTGTCGCTCTTTCATGACATACCGGCCAACAAGCGGGCCTCGGCCTGCTCCAACGCCGCGACCGGCCCTTTGAGCAGCACGGTGTCATGGGCTTTAAGAAGTAGCTCCGGCGTGATGATCAGCTCCGCGTCATTACGGCGGATGGTTTCCAGACTAAGTCCCAGCGACTCCAGCTCCAGAGAGTCCAGGGACCGCCCGACCGCATGGGCATTATCGGGAAGATAGATGGCATGCAGCATGATGCGGCTGTTGCGGTGAGCATCCAGCACATCGGCTTGTGCGCCTTGGTAATAACCTTGCAGCAGGCTGTAGCGCTCCCGGCGGATAGTGTCGATACGCTCCTGGACGTGGCGCTCCGATAACCCCAGGAGAAGTAGCGCCTGAGATCCCAGCATCAGGCTTGACTCAAGCAGTTCGGGAACAACGGCACTGGCACCTGCAGCGCGCAGGTTGGCGTTGAGGCTGCTGTCTCGTGTGCGCACCAGGATAGGTAGATCCGCCCGTTGCTGACGTGCCAGGCGAACGATAGCCAGCGCCCGGGACGGGTCGTCTACCGCAACAACCAATAGGCGGGCATGGGCAATGCCTACGGCCTCCAGGAGCTCGGTACGACTGGAGTCTCCATAATGAACGCTTGCCTCGATAGCCACGGCTTCCTGGACTCGAACAGGATCGTTATCCAGCGCTGTGAACGGTATTTTCTCCAGGCTCAGCAGGCGGGCGATCGACTGCCCGACCCGGCCGAAGCCGCAGATGATGACATGCCCGGCGAGACCCTTGCTGGCACTGGCAATGTCCGAGACGGGTGTTGGGCTGACCAGCCCCAATGATCGGGCCAGCCGCGAAGCATTTCGCAGCAGCACAGGCGCAATGGCCATGGAAATGAAAACTGCCGTCAACAGCGCACCGGAGAACATTTCTTCCACCAGTCCTTCCTGCCTGGCCTGCGCTACCAGTGCAAAGCAGAACTCGCTGCCCTGGGCCAGCGCCACGCCCGTGCGCCAGCCGGTGGCGTTATCGCCAAAGCGGTTTCGAACGACCAGTGCCACGATGATTGCCTTCAGGACGACCAGTGCCAGGACCAGGAGCAGTACGAAACCAGGTTGGCGTATGACGACCTGTATATCGATCAGCATGCCGACACTGATAAAGAACAGGCCTAGAAGCACATCTCGGAAAGGCCGCAAATCCGCTTCGACTTGATGCCGATAATGGCTCTCGCCCAGCAGCATCCCCGCCAGAAATGCGCCAAAGCCCATGGAAAGGCCCATCAGGTGCGTGAGCCAGGCGGTGAGCAGGACGATCAGCAATGCCAGCAGCAGAAACAGCTCGGCGGAGCGGGAGCTGCCGATTTCACGAAACAGGGGAGGCAAGAGCCAGCGGCTGGCCGCCAATAGGGTGATGAACAGGACGGCCGTCTTGCCCAAAGTAAGGGGAAGGGCCCAATACCACACGGTATCGGCATGTCCGCTGAATACCGGAATCAGGGTCAAAAGCAGTACCGCGATCACATCCTGAAAAAGCAGGACGCCTATGGTGTTCTGACCATGGGGCGTCAGCACTTCGCCCAAGGTGGAAAGCTCTCGCGTCACGATGGCGGTTGAAGACAGTGACAGTCCAACCCCTAACAACGCTGCAGTTCCGGGCGAGGCGCCCAGCAGATTCAGAAGCAGTGCCAGCGGAATGCTGCATAGCAGAACTTGGAAACTGCCCAACCCGAAGACAACCCGACGCAACGCCAGCATGCGAGGCAGGGAAAATTCCAGGCCTAGCATGAAAAGCAAAAACACGACGCCCATCTCGGCAATCAGGGGAAGAGACTGATCCGGCTGAACCCAGCCCAAGGCATTGGGGCCCAGGACCAGACCTACGAACAGATAGCCCAGCAAGGGCGGCAGTCCGACTCGGCGTATTAGCGAGATGACCACCAGGGACGCCGCCAACAGCAAGAGAAGATCAATGAACACGTAGGCCTCACAGTCCGGTTACATCACTAAGTCGACCACGCAATGAGGGGTTATCTCCCCCCTCGAATACGCCAAGCCTCCGCGGTAATGAGCAAAAGTCTAAACGAGCCAGCGTAAACTCCATTGAGGTATATCAATGCCTGGCTTGCTCAATCCGTACCATACTGAAAGATGTTGCACGTTTAGGAGGTGGCCATGAGCCCGCATTGTCAGTTGTTGGTTACCGCAGCCTGCTACCTCTGTCATGACGCTGAAAGGGTACTGATGCCCTTCGTCGAGCATGGTCTGCTGGTCGAAGCCGTTGACATCGTGGAATTGGATGGAGGCGTGGAGCGGTACGGCATGCGAATTCCGGTACTGCGTCACCTGGAAAGTGGACGAGAGCTGGATTGGCCGTTCAATTGCGAACAGATCGCTACCTTTTTAATGCAGGATTAGGTCAGTGTTATCACTGCTGATAGAGATAGGAAGGGGGGTTATATGGCTCTGCTTCGTCTTTAAATCGCCTATTTTGCCAGTAGATGGCGCATTGATAGTAGCAGGATCGCGACTTCTATTGCATTTTTTCGTGAATTTCAAGTTTTTGTTGTGAACTCTGGCTTCCAAGTCACTGTCTTTCTCATCGCATTCATAAAACGTAAAACTATTTAATGAATGGGGGAATGATGAATAGCGCAACTGAAAAACTGATGACTGCCTTTCCAACTTACGAATGCTCGGTAACTGAGCCTCGTCCTGACGGAAGCGTTGTGTTCTGCGTACAGGATTTGGGCAGCGATGCGCGAGTCACACGTGTGATTTCCGCTCGCCAGCTAAGCGATGACCGCGCGCTGCAAATCGTGATCGACGATATGCGCAAAGACGTCTCGCTTCGCGCGGGGGCGTTGGCACCGCAATCGTTGGCTACCTTGCGAGCCACGGGCGCTACCGTAATGCGTTACGCTGATTGAGGCATAGGCGTCTGTCTATGACAGCGTGTTATTGCGCTTGCTCAATCGACATCCAGCAGGCTTTGCCTGTTGGATGTCATGCGTGTTGATTTAGAACAAAAAACCCGCCACTGGCGGGTGTTGCTGTTGCGCTAAAAAGTAGGGCTGGCCATTGACGCTAGTACTTACACCCCATCAAGCGACAGCCCTTGCAAGGCAGATCTGCAGGGGCTGTCGTTTCCTCCGGACAGGTGTCCGGTTTTTCAAGACCTGTATCCCAGACTGGAAAACCCAGGCCCTGCGCAGTCAACGCGCGTCGTGCTGCCGAGACAGTACCTTTCAGCGAACCGGGTTCGCTGTATTGCACCTGACGAATGCGTGTTGAGCGGTAGGCAACGCGTCCGTAGAGATCAAGCACGCTAAAGGAAAATGTTCCCTGCAGGTCAGTCAGTGTTGGCCACACTTTGAGCGGGGCCAACGCGTCTGCCAGCTCATCACATGCCAACGCATAGCGTGTCGCCATGATCGCGTCGGTAACGACCGTATTTTCTTTGGACGACAGGTTCGCCGCGTCAGCTAGCGGAATTACCGTATTAAAAGAGGAGGGCGCGCCGATCGACTCAGCTTGATCATAAGTCATCGAGACGCCACCAAGGCCGTTGGGTGAAGACATGCAGCTACTACTTACTCAGCGGGAGATCGAATACGTCTTGTAGGGCGACAGGGAGGCCAACAGCTCCGGTACACCACAGCCACTGTCGATCGCCATGCCCAGGCGAATGCCATCGATGACGCGGTCCAGCTTTTTCGGCGTGTGCAGTTGCTCTTTGGTAATCAGACGACGAGCCTTGGTGCCGGTATCGTCCGAAAGGGTCAGCGTGACGCTTCCATCCATGCGCTCAATACGGAAATTGACGCGGTAATCAGCTTCGAAAGCCGCAGCGATAACTTGAAAAGGATTATCCATATGCCTCACCTGATAGCCACACCAACGTTACGGTTTCATTGACATAGGTCAGGTCCGCAAAGTTCTACGTTTTTTTTCTGTCTGCGACAGATGCGCATGGGTATACAGTTTGGCTGTGATCTCTGCCTGCCGTGGAGGCCGCGGCATTAGTCACTGATGGGCTCAGGAATCAGTAACATACAGAAACATCTATTCAGGCTGACTCTAGGGTCAGTATCTGTTCGACGACTGCCGTCAGGTCAGAACCCTGAACTGTAGGTGGCGCCAATGGGCTGGGTACCTGTTGAGCAGTGCGTGAAACCAGAGCGGTCTTGAAGCCTGCGCGTTGGGCGCCGGCGATGTCCCAAGCATGCACGGCAATCAGCCACAGCCGTTTTGGGTCTGTATTCAGGGTTTTGGCAGCCTGGAGATACGCAGGCGCATCCGGCTTCAGGGTCTGAGCATCTTCTGCCGAAAGCACTTCATCAAAATAGCCACGCAGTCCAGCGGCGGATAATTGGGCATCAACCAGCTCGCGTGCATTATTGGACAGGGCGACTATTCGAGCCCCTGACTTGCGCAACTGCTCAAGCGCTGGCTCGACATCGGGGTGCGCTGGCAGCATACGCATGGCGGTTTTAACGTGGTGGCGATCGGCTTCTGACAGCTGAACCTGTTCAAGCTGCGCCAGCATGGTCAGCGCAGCCTGCCCAGCTTCCTCGAATGAAATGCTAGGGCCGGTAATCGTAGCGGTCATGGCGTTCTGCAGCGTCTGGGCAAACCAGGCACTACGCGCTGTGGATGAGCCAAAGGTCTGGAAGAAGACCGAATCCAACCCTGCCAGATCCAGCAGTGTTTCATTGATATCGAACAGGCAACAGGTCATGGGTGTTCCTTACGTATGGGTCTAAGGTGGACAGCCTGTTGTTACACCTGGTTGCGCAATCGATCGGTAAAAACGAGCTTTCAGCGAACCTGAACAATCGGGGCGAGTCCTCCTTAGAGCTCTTTTTCTCATGGGAGAAACGCCTTGACTCGCTCTACATTGCTATCCCTGGGCAGCATTAATGCAGACTTTCAAATGCGGCTCGATGAGGAGCCAGGTAGTACCGAAACCTTGCTCGCCCATGACCACGTGCGCCTTTCGGGAGGCAAAGCGGCCAACGTAGCCTACTTGGGTGCGGTATTCGGATGTACGTCTCGGCTGCTGGGCTGCGTGGGAGACGATGATCTGGCAAGACAAGCCCTGTCGCCTCTGCAGGCTGCAGGGGTCGATATAGGTTCGGTTTGCACGGCGCGCGGAGCGACTACCGGGGTTTCCATCATCATGGTCCCGCCCCAAGGCAAGAAACAGATCGTTTTGGCAACCAACGCCAACGATCAATGGGATGAGGCATCTGCCCAGGCCATGGTTGAGGCGATCAGGCAGACCGCTCCGCCGGCGTTGCTGACAGTGGACTATGAGATACCTGCCTGGGTAGTGCGTAAGGCTGTCGAGGCGGCAGACCAGCGTACCGTTCCTGTCGTAATGGACTTGTCCTTTCCCGACCGCGTTGAAAAGGCATTGCTGAGCAAGGTTCTGGCGGTATCGCCCAATGCCTCCGAAGCCGAGGGAGTCACCGGCATCACGATCGATTCTCCCGAATCGGCCTTGGAAGCGGCTCGAACGCTTCATAAGTGGGGCGTCTCGATTGTGTGCATCAAGCTGGAAGATGGCGGTTGTGTGCTGGCAACCGAGGAGGGCGCAGCGCTTATCCCGGCAGGAGAGGCTGATGTAGTGGACAGCACGGGGGCCGGTGATGCGTTCACAGGCGTTCTGTCGATTGCCCTGCTGGAAGGCCTCGCACCGCTGGAAGCCGCTTTGCGAGGCGTTGCTGCTGCCAACCTGGCGGTAAGAGGATACGGCTCGCAACCTGCCTATCCTTCGCGCGAGGAGGTGGAGCAGCAGGCGGACCGGCTGAGAGCAGGGGTACGCAATCTCCATGAATGATGCGTTCAACACAACTCGCACCGAGATCATATTCAATGAGTACAAGCCCTCGGACGAACGTCGCCGTGAAGCACTTCTGGCACTGGGCAATGGTGTGCTCAGTATGCGGGCCAGTGCACCGGAACTTAGCGCAAGCCGTCTGAGCCAGGGGGACGACCAGCACTACCCTGGTTTTTATCGTGCGGGTTGGTATGACGATGCGCCACGCAGGGTGAATGGGAAGCGCATCGCCATGTCGGCCTTGGTCAACCTGCCTGATCCGTTCGGACTCACGTTCGCGCTGGATGATGACCTGTGGTTCAACCTAGCCTCTGTCAGGCTTCAGCGTTATCGCCAGGTACTTTCACTGGACCGTGGCACGCTGCGGCGCGACATGACTTTCATGATGGGGCCGACGCGTGAAGTGCGGTTGAGCGAGACGCGTCTGGTCAGCATGGCCGACCCTGATCTGTGTGTACTGCGCTGGGAGGTGTACGTACCCGAGGGAGGCTGCATCCGGGTGCGCTCGACGCTCAACGCCGGGGTCAGAAATGCCGGGGTCAAGCGTGATGCAGCCTATGAGGGGCGACGCCTGCAAACCATTGGATTCCATAGCGAAGCTGACGGTGGCGCCGCTGTGTTGGCATCCCTGCATGACCGGTCCCGCGAGGTAGCAGTTGCGGCACATACCCGGCTAAGTATGCCGGCTGGTCCCTGGCAACAGGCCGTGATGGGCGACTGCCTGTGCCTTGAGGCTACCTGTGATCTGCCTGAAGGCAGAACGCTGATCATCGAGAAATATGTAACGGTCAGGGTCGAGGGTGAAATCCCGCGTCATGAGGACAGTGGGAGAACGCTTTCGATTATGCTCGACCAACTCCGTCGGCGCTCCGATTTTGATAGCGTCCTGCAGCGGCACGCCGCCCATTGGCACGGGTTATGGGGCCGCATGGCCATGCAGATGACCGAGCATCATCTCGCCTTGCCCCTGCGCCTGCATCGTTTCCATGTGCTTCAGGCGCTTTCGCCCAACAGTCTTGGTCAGGACATGGGGTGGCCTGCCAGAGGTTGGCAGGAAGGATATTTTGGGCAGATCTTCTGGGATGAGATTTTTGCCATGCCCTTTCTAGCCACTCACTTTCCAGAGCTTGCTCATACGGTAGTGAACTACCGCTATGCCCGCCTCGACATGGCACGGGCGTTGGCGCGCAAGAGCGGGTATCGCGGAGCGATGTTCCCCTGGAGAAGCGGGCGAACCGGAGGGGAGGAAACCCCTCCTTATCAGTGTAATCCATTGTCCCATCACTGGGTGCCCGACCATACCTATCTGCAACGGCACGTGGGTTCAGCCATTGCCTATGATGTCTGGCAGTTGTATCTCGCCACAGGAGATCGCTCCCTGTTGAGCCACAACGGCGGCGAGCTGATTCTGGAAATTGCTCGCTTCTGGGCCAGCATGGTGCGTTTTGATCCAGGACGTGGGCGCTATGTAATCGAAGGCGTTATTGGTCCCGACGAGTATCACAACGCGTATCCCAATACCGATGTGCCGGGGCTCAATAACAATGCCTATACCAATGTCATGGCGTCCTGGGTGTTGGCCCTGGCTCTGGAATTACTTGATCTACTACCTGACGAGGAAGCCGATGCACTTCAACAGCGGCTTGGTGTTACGCCACAGGAGCGAGTGGATTGGGATCGGATCAGCCGTACGCTGTATATCCCTGTGCAGGGAGATGGCGTGATTAGCCAGTTTGAAGGCTTTGACCGGCTGGAATCACCGCCCCCAAAATTTCGTCAAGATGGGCGGCCGCGCCTGGACTGGATGCTGGAGGCTCAAGGTGACAAGACCGATAATTATCAGCTGACCAAGCAAGCCGATGTGCTGATGCTGCTTTACTTGTTTCCGCCCCAGGAATTGGAGCGGCTTTTTGCGCGCTTGGGCTATATCGAGCATTTGGCTGAGATTCGGCGAACGGCTGACTACTACCTGGCACGTATCACGCATGAATCCAGTCTGTCGAAAGTGGTTTGTGCGGGTGCGTTGGCTCGTCTGGATGCGGAGCGCTCCTGGGACTACTTCAGGCAGAGCTTGCGTACCGATCTGGATGCACCTTCTGATAGCGGCATTCAGGAAGGGATTCATTTGGGCGCTATGGCCGGGTCGCTGGATGTCCTGCAGCGGCATTACCTGGGGATAGTGCCCAGTGTGGCCTGTTTACAGGTGATGCCTGCGCCTCCTGCTGCGCTGGACAATGTTTCGTTGGATATCGAGTACAAAGGGGTGCGGCTGATTGTCGCGTTGAAAGACCGGATATTGTCCTTATCTTCTGATCCACGAAACAGCCACGACGCTTGTATCGAGTACTGGGACAACCGGTTCTCCCTGAAACCCGGCCAAGTCATCCATTTGACATGCCGCTAGGTCAAGAATAAGTCGCTACGAGTATCAAGAAGTAGTCTTTTAAACCGATACCTAACGACAAGAATTAACGGTTGCAGTCATTTGACTGGTTGATAACCGCTCGTCAGGTATTTTGCCCCTATTAGTTAGCTTGCTGCCTTTTGATGTGACCGCTGGATATTAAGCTTGCGTCTTCAGGCAGCTGAATCGATTTTTTAATATCTTGTGTGGAGGTAACGTGAGAACTAAAGAAGGTGCATCGAAACGTCGTCGAGAGGGCGTATCGATCATGGAATGGCTGGTTATTGGCGTCCTCTCGGTTTATATCGTATTCAGTCTCACCGTTTTCGCACAGAAGCAGTGGAATTCACTGACCGAAGTGCAAAAAGAGCAGATCATCGAAGATATCAGCCGTGCTGCCCAAGAAACGCCGCTGCTGACCTGATCACGCTTCTTTCGAGCCCTGTGGCTTTTACCGCATAAGAATAAAAGCAAAACTACTTCATAGGATCCTGTTTAGCGGATCAGAGGTATTTATTTGCCTTTGAAAGAGTATTGAACCGTTATTTTAAATGGATTCAATATTTCCATGCGGTTTGCTCAACAATAAAGTATTTCTGAAACCCTCAAGATAGAGCCTGTCTTGAGGGTTTTATTTATACCAATGTACTTATGTCAATTAAGTTTGATAGTTTGCTCGCGGCTTGCAACATTAATAATGACGCTGGCAAGTTGGCTCAAAGTAAACGGCTTGCTCAATACTGTAAGATTGCCCGCAGAGAGCGCAGCTGAGTCCGCATATCCCGTCATCAGCACAATCCTGAGTTCCGGTTTGATGGCCAGACTTTGCTTGCACAGCTCCATGCCTGTCATGCCGGGCATGGCATAGTCGGTCAGAAGCAGGTCTATCCCGTCTCCATCATGTAACTGCTGTATCGCTTCCTGCCCATTTGCCGCCTCGATGTGTTCATAGCCTAGCTCTGATAGCATGGCAGACGTTGAGTGACGTACCTGCGCGTCGTCATCCACCAGCAGAATCCTTAGCGGGATTGGAGAGGAAAGGTCTACGTTGACCGGCTCGCTCATCGCCTGTACCGGCTCTGAAGTACGGGGCAGGTAAAGAGAGATACACGTGCCGTGACCTGGCTGGCTTTGTATTTCAACGTCTCCCCCAAACTGACGAACCGTGCCATAGACCTGGGCCAGGCCCAATCCTGTCCCCTTGCCCTGTGCTTTGGTGGTGAAAAAGGGCTCGAACACGTGGCTGAGCACCTCCTGAGACATGCCCTCAACGGTGTCGGTAAGGCTGATACGTATGAACTCGCCTCGTCCCAGGGAGGCCGGGCGACTATCCGAGGCGCCTATGTTATGTGTCTGAATGGTCAGGCTTCCGCCGCTGGGCATGGCGTCCCGCGCATTCACCGCCAGGTTTACGATAGCCAATTCAAACTGGTCAGAATCGCTTTGCGCGGGCCAGAGGCCTGCTTGAAGGTTCATCACCAGTTCTACGGTGCCGCCAAGGGTGGCGTGCAACAGGGCCTGCATACCTTGTAGGATCGAGTTGAGGTCAACGGGGCGGGCATTGAGTCGCTGCTTACGCGAGAAGGCAAGCAGCTGCGCGGTCAGCCTGGCGCCTCGATTGGCGGCCTGCTGGGCATTTTTCAGCAAGCGACTCGTATGCTCGTCGTGAGTACGCCGCTCCAGCAAATCCAGCGAGGCGATTACGACGGCAAGCAGGTTGTTGAAGTCGTGAGCCACGCCCGCCGTCAGCTGACCGATCGCATCCATCTTTCGCGACTGGGCCAGCTGCTCCTCGGCTTCCTGGCGCAGGTGTGCCAGCTCAAGGGTAGATTGAACCCTGGCCTTGAGCTCCCGGGCGGAAAAGGGTTTGACAAGGTAGTCATCTGCACCGGCTGCCAGCCCATCCACACTGGCCTCTTCACCGGCACGTGCCGAGAGCATAATGATGGGCAGGGTGTTAAGCAGCGGATCTTCCCGTAGCTTGCGTACCAGGCCGAATCCATCCAGTTGGGGCATCATCACGTCGGTCAGTAACAGGTCTGCCCCGTACTGCTGCAGAACCTCAAGCGCGACGGCTCCGTCTGCGACCGCAACAACGTCATGATCAGGCTCAAGCAGGCGCTGAATGTAGGCGCGCATATCCGCGTTGTCATCGGCTAGCACAATACGGGCACGCCGCTTCATGGGATCCCTTGCTGCGACCATCACCGCTCCAGCCGCCTGGGTTTCCAGCCGCGGAGTCACGGGGTCATCAACCAGCCAGCGCAAGGCCTCCTCTACAAACGGTGCCGCTCCAGGGCTTTCGCTCGCACCGGATGCAGCATCCTGAAGCAATTCGTCCGGGAGATGACGGCTGCCAAAGGGAATTCTCAAGGTGAACGTGGTGCCGTGGTTCAGCTCGCTGTTCACGGATACCGAGCCACCATGCAGTGCAACCAGCTCATTCACCAGGGCCAGGCCAATACCTGAACCTTCATAGGAACGGCTCTTGGTGTCCTCGATTCGGTGGAAGCGCTCAAAAAGACGGGGAAGGTGCTCTGCAGCAATGCCGACCCCGGTGTCAGCTACGGTCAGCTGAGCATGGGTATCGGTCGAGCTCAGTTCCAGTCGGATCTGGCCGCTGAACGTAAACTTGAACGCATTGGATAATAGATTGAGGACCACCTTTTCCCACATCTCCCGGTCGACAAAGACGGGCTCGGGGAGGGTGGGGCAGAAGACATCGAAACGAAGACCCGCCCGCTCGATAGCCGAGCGAAAACTGCTCGCCAGATCCGCTGTAAAAGATGCCAGATCCGTAGGCACAAACCGGGCTTGCGAGCGGCCTGCTTCGACACGGGAGAAGTCCAGCAATGTATTGACCAGCCGCAGTAGGCGCAGGGCATTGCGGTGCGCTATGGTCAGCTCACCCCGAACCTCGGGCGTCAGGGTTTGTGTTCCAAGTAGATCCTCAAGCGGACCCAGCATGAGTGTCAGGGGGGTTCTGAACTCATGGGATACGTTGGAGAAGAACTGAGTCTTGGCACGGTCCAGCTCAGCCAGCATCTCGGCTCTCTGCTGTGCCTGTTCATACGCACGGGCATTGCGCAGAGCCGTCGAAACCTGCCCTGCGACCAGTGTGATGAATGTGGCATAGGCATCGTCCAGCGCACGGCTTGGACTGATCCCCACGATCAGGACCCCTAGCGGCTCGGCGTCACTTTCGCCAGCAATCGGCATGATATGCGCCGAATCGACAGGGTCCTGCCAGAGGCCACCATGAAGCCCCAGCGCATCTGAAAGCCCGGTAATGGTTTGGGCTTGCCCAGCCAAGACCTGTTTGAAGGGCCACAGCGGCTCAGTCGCGGTGCTGCCTACAGACACGGTAGAGGGCACATGAGCCCCCGGGTCTATGGGCGTCGCGGCAACCAGATTCAGCGTCTCTTCAGGACCTTTTAGATAAAGCAGTGCAAAAGGCAGATCCAGCGGATCACTGGCCAATGCGGCTCCTATGTCCCTGCCGGTGGTTTCGACACTTCGAATTTCACCGGCCTGTGTGGAGAGATCGCTCAGCAGCTTCAATCGGCGCTCGCCTACAACCTGTAGAGTGACTTCGCTACACACGGCCAGCATGCCGACAATGCTTCCCTCGTCATTTTCGGCTGGTGCATGGGAGACGCTGAAATAGGCTTCTTCGCGGTAGCCTGCGCGGTCCATCAGCAGAGGAAGGGCTGCGGTCCAGTTCGCCTGTCCACTTTCCATGACCCGTTCGATCATAGGACCAAGGGTATCCCAGTTTTCCGCCATGGTAATGCGGATATCCTCGCCCAGCGCTCGGGGATGTTTATCGCCGATCAGCTTGGCGTAGGCATCATTGTAGATCTGCGTAAATGCAGTACCCCAGGTAAGGATCATGGGGTACTGGGACGAAAGAAGGGTACGGACCGTTGAGCGAAGGCTCTGTGGCCAGGTAGATACGGTGCCTAGTGGTGTTTTCGACCAATCAAGATCCCTTGCCAGGGCGCGTATCTCACCAGGGCCGCGAAATAGGGTTAGAGCAGAAGCGTTTTGTGAGGTCATGTGACAGGATAACAGGCGGCTCCCGGATTATCCGGGACACAAAGTGTATTAAGTCCATGCTTCGCCGATGAACTCAACTGTCCGTTGTTAGGAATCGGTCATTGATCAACAGGTATCCAGCCCAGGCGCTGCTCGATCGCGGTGCGATAAGGCGTTCTGATTTCAAGCGGAAGCTGCCTGACATAGTTGCAGGCATGGTCTCGAATACCCCCTTCAAGCCCATCGAGATAAGCAATGGCTTCATCAACGGAAGGCATACGGCCCTCTTCGTCCCTTGACTTGGGAGGTAACGCCGTCCAGACCACGGCATCCAGCTCCCTGTGGTCAGCCCAGGCTCGAATGCGTTCACCATACGGACCTTCGTATTCGCCTGGAATACTGCCTACGTATTCAGGACGTTCACGGTTGATCTGCTCGCGATCACGTAACAATTCACGGGCGATATCAATGTCCTGAACATTCAACAGTGCCCAGAACGTGGGGCTATCCGGTGCGCTTGAAGACAAGGCAACCGCTAATTCTCCACCGTCACAGGTGCGGCAGAGCTCTACCGGCAACCTTGGACCATCGTTCATCCAGGCAGAAGCCAATGGAAGCGGGCCGGGCTTCCAGATCAGGGAGCCCCAGGCAAGACAAGCAATACGCATGCTGAATACTCGCGGTTGGAATCGGAATGGGATTGGGTTGCGAAGGCAATATACAGATTTGAAGGTAAGAAACCGTTTCGGTTCAGCACAACCGACCGGGGGCAGTCAGGCGAACGATCCGATAGAATAGGTGCGCCTAGAAACTAGCCGAGTAATCGAATGAACGACTCCAAATCCAAAGTACGCCCATTGACCTGGATCGGCCTGGTGCTGTTCGTAGGCGGAGTAGTGGGGCTGATAACGGCTCTGGTGCCGCTGATCGGTCCTGAAAGAGCGCCTCGTGACGCGGGTCACCTGACGCCCCTGGTCCTGTCGGCAGTTGTCCAGTTCATCGGTTATGTACTGCTCAATCGCAACCGTTTCCGTGGACGTAAGCAGCCAGGAAAGCGCTGATTTCCTTGAGCTTATGTAGCCATCTCATCTGTTTCTTGACCTCCATCCTGTCTGAGCCTCCAACCGCTGCGAACGAAATCACAGAAAGCGAGTCGGAAGGAATCGTTACGACTGGGTTGAAGTCCTTTAAGGATGACCGGGCCTTGAGCGTAGCGATGTCAATCAGGGTTCGGCATGGCGTGCAGCCGTGAGTGCTGCCGGGCCGGAAAAGGATGAAGATTCATGCGCAAGACAATCGTGATGCTTTCCCTGGCGCTCCTGGCAGCGTGTACCCATGGGAACAAGAATGACCAGACCGCTCAGGATGTTCAGATTGAGCGGTACATGACCGAGCAGCAACTCGTAGGCTCGATGGGTAAACCGGATCATGTACAGAAGGAAGGGTCGCTGACCGTCCTTGTTTACAGGGACCGGTTGCTCAGCATGTCAGCCGATCGCTCGGATTATTCCTTTATCTTTGACGGGGGCCACCTCGTCGAATACACCCCTGGAAGGGTCAAGGTGCAGACCCAGAACGGCACGCCAAAGATTACAGTGGAGCCTGCTTGACTGTAGGGAGTAGGGCAGCGGAAAGGGAGGTTTCTTTCCGCTGCCTAACTATCAGGCTTCCTTGGCCTGACAGGCCGCTGCCGTAAAGATCACGTCGGTGGAAGAGTTCAGGGCGGTTTCTGCCGAGTCCTGAACCACACCGATAATGAAGCCTACCGCTACCACTTGCATGGCGATTTCACTGGGAATCCCGAACAGGCTGCAGGCCAGTGGGATCAGCAGCAGCGAACCGCCCGCGACGCCTGACGCACCGCAGGCACAAACCGCGGCCACTATGCTGAGCAGAAGAGCCGTCGGAATATCAACGGAAATACCCAGTGTTTCGACTGCAGCCAGTGTTAGCACAGTAATGGTAATGGCTGCGCCAGCCATATTAATCGTGGCGCCTAGCGGAATCGAAACCGAATAGGTGTCCTCATGCAGGCCCAGCCGTTCGCACAAGCCCAGGTTGACCGGTACGTTTGCAGCCGAGCTACGGGTGAAGAACGCTGTGATACCACTCTCACGCAGGCAGGTCAGGACAAGGGGGTAGGGGTTGCGTCGTGTTTTCCAGTACACGATGAGCGGGTTAACCACAAAGGCCACCAGCAGCATGCAACCAATCAATACGACCAAAAGATGCAGGTAACCCGCCAGGGCATCAAACCCGGACGTTGCCAGGGTCGAGGATACAAGACCGAAAATACCGAGCGGCGCAAAGCGAATCACGAAGCGGACAATACTCGAAACGCCATCCGCCAGATCAGTGAACACGGTACGGGTCGTCTCGCTGGCATGACGGAAGGCAATGCCCAGGCCAATGGCCCAGGCCAGAATGCCCATGAAATTAGCATTGATAAGCGCGTTGACCGGGTTATCGACGATGCTCAGCAGCAATGTTTGCAATACGCTGCTGATCCCTTCCGGCGGGCTGATATCGCTGGTATGGGCGACCAGCGTCAAGGTCGATGGGAAGAGAAAGCTGGCTAGTACAGCAATTATCGATGCAGACAGCGTCCCGATTACATATAACCACAGGATGGGTTTGATATGGGTAGGTTGTCCCTGCTTGTGATTGGCAATGGAGGACGCTACCAGAACAAATACCAGGATCGGCGCAACCGCTTTCAGGGCTGTGACGAACACGGAGCCGATGAAACCTGTGGCCTGGGCCGCAGAGGGCGCAACGAGCGCAAGCACGATGCCGGCGATCAGTCCGATGAGAATCTGCATCACCAGACTGGAGCGCATCAGCCAGTTCAGAAAGGGGTTTGTAGCTTGGGTCATGGCAAGATCAACTTATAAGGAAGCGGGGCGATGTTGGCAAAGACGGGGTTCGTGCGTTCCCTTCACGCGAGTTGAATACACGCCGTACAGGATCAGTCTGTCCCGCTAAAGGTTCGTTTTTCACGTACGGCCATTGAGCGAAGCGACGGATTTTAAAGGTATTTGCCTGCTTTTGGACACTAAAAGCGCAAAAGCCGATCGCCAGCAAGGCGTAATGGCCTATTGATACAGGGTCGTTGAATGCGTTTGTGGAGCACAACCCTGACAATCTTGCCTTATACGGGCTTATTCAGGCGCCTCGTGATATGAGTCATGCCCTTCGGGAGAGGGGCATGATTCTTAGTCTCTTGACGCGCATCAATCTTGAGCCTTGATCATCTCTTGAATCTTGCTGGCCAAGGCATCCACATTGAACGGCTTGGTAATGATCTCCATGTTTTCGCCCAGGTAGCCTTCGACCTGGGCGCCTTCGGCATAGCCTGTCGCAAAGAGGATCTTCAGCTCCGGTCGCAGGGTTCTGGCTACATCGGCCAGCTGGCGGCCGTTCATTCCCGGCAGCCCCACGTCGGAGATCATCAGATCGATCTGTTGACCATTTTGTAGCAGAGGAATCGCCTGCTGCGCATCGACCGCCTCAAGCGAGCTATAGCCCAGCTCATCGAGCACTTCGACGATCAGCGAGCGGACAATGGTTTCGTCCTCCACCACCAATACAGTCTCTCCGGAGCCTTTAAGCAATTGTCTTTCGGTATTGATCGCGTGCTCATCCAGCGCGCCACGGTATCGAGGTAGATATAGCCTGACGCTTGTACCTTTGCCCTGTGTGGAGAAGATACGGACCTGTCCCTTGGATTGTTTGGCGTAGCCATAAATCATGGACAAGCCAAGGCCGGTACCCTGACCGATGGGTTTGGTGGTGAAAAACGGATCAAAGGCGCGCTCGATAACCTCTGGACTCATGCCCGTCCCGGTATCGTTTACACACAGCACGACATAGTCACCTGGCGCCAATGTCAGGTGTGGATCGTCAGTGTGCTCATCAAAGTGCGCCGAGGAGGTGGCAATAGTGATCGTTCCGCCCTCCGGCATGGCATCACGGGCATTGATCACAAGATTAAGCAGCGCGCTTTCCAGCTGATTCGTATCGGTAAGCGCCGGCCATAATCCTGCTGCAAGCGTTGTATCGAGGGCTATCTTTTCACCAATGGTGCGTCTGAGCAGCTCCTCCATCGACGCAACCAGGGTGTTCAGGTTGACCGGTTTGAGATCCAAGGCCTGGCGCCGCGAAAAAGCCAGAAGGCGTTGGGTGAGGGCGGCTGCACGCTGCGCCGACGTGACGGCAGCGCTCATATAGCGTTCCAGATCTTGGGCGCGCCCCGACTCATAACGGCGCTGCATCAGGTCCAGCGAGCCGATAATGCCCGTCAGCAGATTGTTGAAGTCATGGGCGATACCGCCGGTGAGCTGGCCGACAGCTTCCATTTTCTGGGATTGACGAAGTTGATCCTCAAGCTGGCGCTGCTCGGTAATATCCCGACCAACCGAATAGATCAATCCTTCCTCGGGTACGGCTGTCCAGGAGGTCAACCTGTAGTTGCCATTCTGATGGAGCAGGCGTACCTCGTAGGAACGGGCCCGCCGTTCCTGATCGATGATGCTGAGCCCATGCGTGACGCGTTCAACATCATCAGGATGAATGAATTCAAGATAGTTTCTGCCAAGCAGATCGTTTTCCGACCAGCCTAGCGTCTCGTACCAGGCCTCGTTCACCGAAGTGAGTCGGCCATCCAGTTGGCAGACCTTCATCAGGTCGTTACTTAAACGCCAGATTCGATCACGCTCGCGCGTGCGTAGCTCAATCTGCTTTTCAAGCTCCTCCCGTGAACGGGAAAGGACCTCGCGAGCATCGATGATGTCCTGAATATCGGTCGATGTACCAAACCAGCCCTCGACCGCACCACGCTCATTACGTACCGGCTGAGCCCGCCCGAGCACCCAGCGGTATTGGCCGGAGCGATGGCGAAGCCGAAACTCTGTACGGTAGGGCTCACCACTTGTGAGGCATTGCTGCCAAGACGCCCAAGTGGTCTCCCGATCATCGGGGTGAACCATCTCAATCCACTTGTCACCATCGGTATGTTCTGGCACCGATCCGGTGAATTCGTACCAGCGCTCGTTGAAGTAGTAATGATGACCATCCGGGCGACTGGCCCAGACCATCTGGTCAATGGAGTTCGTGATGGCCTTGAAGCGTGCTTCGCTTTCCGACAAGGCGGCTTCAGCTTGCTTGCGTGCGGTGACATCCAGAAAGAGCACAACAAAGCGGGTAGGGTCCAGACGCCTTAACCAGGACTCGAACCAACGACCTTCCAACGCCTGCAGCTGCAGTTCAAAATGTACGGGATCGTTATGACGTATGAAGCGTGCATAACTCTCTATCAGCGTGTCATCGATATGAGGTAGTGCTTCGCGGAGGGTCCGGCCTTGCACCTGCTCGGGCGGAAGTCCTGTCAGCTGGCTGAAGGCTGGGTTGACCTCGATAAAACGAAAATCAACCATATGGCCTGTTATGTCTAGGATGGGCTCTGCGACGAAAAAGCCTTCCTGCATCTCCTGGGTAAGGTTGCGCAAGCGAGCATCGCTTTCCAACCGTGCCTGTTCAGCCCGTTTGCGATCGGTGATGTCGTAGCACACGCCAAAATAACGCATGCCTTCACGAGTATTGACCAAGATAGGCTCGCCTCGACGAGCCATCCAGCGTTCCTCTCCATTGTCAGGCCTGCGGATACGATACTCGACGTAATCCAACGCACCCTCTAAAAACTCATGACTGTTGGTGATAACACGTGCGCGATCTTCAGGGTGGATGAGTGCAATCAACTCCTCGATCTGAAAGCTCTCCTGCTCAGGCAGCCCCCAAAGCTGGCACATCTCCCGAGACACGGTTATGCGTCCTTGAGCCGGGTGCAATTCGAACGTTCCGATCTCTCCTACCTGTTGAGCCAGTCGAAGGCGCTCTGCAGCAAGACGCTCGGGTGTACGATCACGCAGGATCTTGGAGTAGCCCATCAGCACGCCATCCCTGCGCAGCGCACTCATCTCACCGCTGGCCCAGAAGCGTGTGCCGTCGTGCTTGATATGCCACCGCTCGTCCTTGGCGCAGCCACAGCGGGCGGCTTCCGACATCTCGATGTTGGGCCGGTCCTGCGCGCAGTCTTCAGGGGTAAAGAAAATAGATACCGGCTGGCCAATGGCTTCGGCTGCCGTCCAGCCCAGGACCTTTTCCGCGCTGGGGTTCCAGTCCACGATGGTCCCCGATAGGTCGGATACGACCACGGCATAGTCAGAGGTATTGGCCAATACCAGTTGGGCCAGTTCACCAGGGCTCAAGGCGCTGAGGGAGGATCTACCGGATTCCATAAATAATACTTTTTCCTATCGGTTCATGATGTGACAGAAAAAGTAAGGGTTTATCCCATTGATAAGACCAACGCCTCATGAGGCTGAGAACTGCTAGACGGCTTTGTTGTTCGGTAGGACTCAGGAGGAGCTTTAATAGCGAAGCGGTTTACTCTCGAGCCATTCAAGCAGGGCAAGGGCCGGCATGGGGCGAGCCATGAGGTAGCCCTGGCCTTCATCGCATCCCCAGTTTCGCATCAGCTTGTAGATCTCCTCGGTCTCGATGCCTTCAGCCACTACCCGGTAGTCCATCTCCTTGGCCAGTTTGATCATGGCCTTGACGATGCGTTTGTCCTTTTCCTGCCGAAGCGTATTGCGGATGAAGGACTGGTCAAGCTTGACCACAGACGCCGGAATATCTCGCAGATACGACCAGTTGCTGTAGCCCGTACCAAAGTCATCGATAGCGATGACGATCCCAAGATCATGGATGCGCTCCAGTTGGCGCTGCACAACTTCGGTCTGCCGGATCAGGGCGCCCTCGGTAAACTCCACCTCCAGCCGCTGCGCCGGCAGATCATATTCCCTGAGCAGGGCAGTCAGCGTATCGGTAAATACCTCATCGTCCAGATCGGCCGCGGATACGTTGATGGCCACCGTCAGGTTCAACCCCTGTTGTTGCCATGCCTTCGCCTGTTTGACCGCAGCCTTGAGGACCCACAGGCTGACTGAGCGAATCAGGAAGGTCTTTTCAGCCAGCGGTATGAATTCGCCTGGGCTGATATCGCCCAGTGTAGGATGGCGCCAGCGGAGCAAGGCTTCCACAGACGTACACTCACTGGTAGCCAGCTGGATTTTAGGCTGGAAGTAGAGCCTGAGCTGATCGTCCGCCTGAAGCGCTATCGTCAGTGCGCTCAGCAGGCGAAAGGCGCGCTGCTGCGCATGGTCGCGGCGCGGGCTGTACATCTCCCAGCCAGCATTGTTTTCCCGTGCATCGTCTGCTGCGCTGACGAGCGAACGTATCCAGTCCGTCGAGCGTGCCTTTTCCTTGTTAAGGACCAGAATGCCCAGACCTATCTGCGTCTGGATGGGAATGGTGTCGCAAACCAGCGGCGCCTCAAAGGACTCGAGGATGTGCCTGTAAAGCGTTTCAGCTGCCTCCGTTTCGATGTCCGCCAACATAAACGCAATGCGTGTAGGACTGATCCTGTAAAGTGCAAGATCCTTGGGTACAACAGCCTGTAGGCGGTCCCTGATCAGAAGCATGAGCCGTTCTGAAAACGTATAGCCCAACGCTTTGACGATGTCGTTGAGGATACGAGGCGCAATGACATCGACTGCCACCAGCGTGATCGGAAGATCCTGGTCCGAGAAAAAGCTCGAGACATCCCTTTCCAGGCGAGGACGATTGAACAGGCCGGTCGGTAGGCCAATGAAGTTGAGGTTGCGCAGTGTTTCTACACGCGCCATGACCAGCTCGGCGAGCTGGTTCAGCAGCTTTACCTGATGCTTATCCAGAGCGGGCCTTGGCTTCGTGTCAATAATATACAAACTGCCCAGCCCAAGGCCCTGTTGAGTCAGCAGGGGAGCACCTGCGTAAAAGCGGATGTGAGGCTCCCCCGTAACCAGCGGGTTGTCCTTGAAGCGATGGTCCTGAGTAGCATCGCTGACCATGAAAAGCTCATCGCTCAAAATGGCATGGCTACAGAAAGAGTGCTCACGCGGCGTTTCGCTGATGGTAAGCCCGACGCTCGCACTGAACCATTGCCGGTGAGTATCGATAATCGAGATCAGGGCAATCGGGACCTGAAACAACTCAGCAGCCAGCGCAACGATCTTGTCGAAAGCGCGATCCGGCTCCGGATTGATCAGGCATAGCTGCCGAATTTCTGCAATCCGCTCGGACTCATTCGCGGGAGTGGGCACTAAGTTGTTCATGATTGTTATCAGACGTGGGCTATTTTTGGATCATATGGTTTTTGTGAGGCATGTCAGATATTAAAAATTCCTACCAGATCTTTAGAAAATATCTGTTAAAGCAACATCAAGATCGGCCGATAAGGTTGCACACGTTCAATCTGGAATGATCATTTAACGGCACCTGAGGTCCTCAGGAGTGTCATGTGTCTCTATGACTGTATAGGCAATATGACCATGACTTTACCGATTGATTTTGCATCTCCTGCCCATGAAGTGGCGCATCAACTAATTGGCTGGGTTTTTACCGTTAATGGTGTAGGCGGGCGGATCGTTGAGACCGAGGCCTATGATCGCGAAGACCCAGCCTCCCATAGCTTTTCCGGGCTTACGCGGCGTAACGCCACCATGTTTGGTCCGCCAGGCCATCTCTATGTCTATCGCTCCTATGGCATCCACTGGTGCCTGAACATCGTCTGCTGCGACACGGGGCATGGTGCGGGTGTGCTGATCCGCGCATTGGAGCCCCTGGAAGGAATTGACATCATGCGTGAGCGCCGCGGACTCGATACGCTACGCCTGCTATGTGCAGGCCCGGGGCGTGTGTGTCAGGCTCTGGGAATTACCGGAGAGCACGACGGGCTTGTACTGGAGTCGCCAGGCCTCGAATTGGCCGCACCGACAGCGCCTTTTGAGACGATTTCAGGACCACGGATCGGTATCACCAAGGCGCGCGATGTGCCCTGGCGGTTTGGTTTGAAAGGGTCCCCTTTTCTAAGCCGCAGCTTTCGCTAGTCTGACGGCTGGTCGCTACATACAGCACCTTTGGCGTGTCTGCAGGGTCGATTAAGGCATCACGCGTGCGTTCGTCTGCCCATCGGCAGAGCGTTACGACAATGTGCAAGTCGATCAATTGGAGTGCCGTCGTTTATGTCAGCGATCCCTAAAGACCCTCATCTGGACAGCTCTATCACCTTGCTCAAGGAGGGATACCGCTACATCCCTGAGCGCTGCCGTCGTTACCAGAGCGATGTCTTTCAGGCGCGCCTGCTCATGCAGAACACTATCTGTCTGTCCGGGGAGGAGGGGGCCAGGCTATTTTACGACGAGTCGCTTTTCATGCGGGAAGCAGCCGCCCCCCGTATGTTGAAAAAGACCCTGTTTGGCTTTGGCTCCATTCAAGGGCTGGACGGGCAGGCACACCGCGTGCGCAAGCAGATGTTCATGTCATTGATGACGCCCGACAATATCCAACGACTGACGGCCCGGTACGCCGAGCAATGGCAGCGAGACATTTCCGCCTGGACCGGTAATCACGAAGTTATCCTGCTCTATGCAGCCCAGTTTCAGCTCTGCCGGGTCGTTTGTGAGTGGTCCGGCGTGCCGCTGCCCGAGGGCGACGTAGCCAAGCGCCGTTCGCAGCTCACCGCTCTGATTGATGGCGCGGGTGGGATAGGGCTTCGGCACCTCAATGGCCGAAAGGCTCGCAAAGAAGCTGAAGCCTGGATTGCAGATCTCGTCACGCAGGTGCGTCAGGGTGCGTTGAATCCAGCTCCGCAAACGGCCTTGTACGTCTTCAGCCACCATAAGGACAGTGATGGCAACCGGCTTGACCCTAAAACGGCTGCGGTCGAAATTCTCAATGTGCTGAGGCCTACCGTAGCGGTTGCACGCTTTGTAGTCTTTGCTGCCTGGGCCCTGAACAAGCACCCCGAGTGGCAACAACGGCTGCGCGACGAGCCGAGCATGCTGGAACCCTTTGTACAAGAAGTGCGGCGCGTCTTTTCGTTCTTTCCCTTTACAGTGGCGCGTGTTCGCAAGAACTTCGAATGGAAAGGCTATCCCTTTACCAAGGGAACTCGCGTTCTGCTGGATCTCTATGGCATCAATCACGATGCGAGAATCTGGAAGGACCCTGAGCGATTTGATCCTGAACGGTTTCTGACTTGGGATGAAAACCCGTTCGGTTTTGTCACTCAAGGCGGTGGCAACCATCATCAGAACCATCGCTGCCCCGGTGAGTGGATTACGATCGAGCTGCTAAAGGTGGCAGTCAAGGCGCTTACGCAGTGGATGCGTTATGACGTGCCCCCGCAGGATCTTTCGATCGATATCACGCGTATTCCAGCTCTCCCGGAAAGTCGTTTTGTGATCAGCCATGTGCGGTCGGTGGTACGTGAGTCTGCGGAGAGGGTTCAATGAGTGAAGGCTAAGGCTCAGCATTCGAACCTTTAGCGCCTGTGCGTCATTGCAACGGCTGTGGATCAGCAGCGCCTTGGCCTCATAAAAAGAAGCCTCGCATCAAGCGAGGCTTCTTTCAGCTACCAGCGCGGCGGGGGGCCGTAATAGCCAGGTGGCGGGCCATAGTAATAATGTGGCGGCGGAGCAGGAGCTACGCGTACAACCTGGGTCTCGTAATAGACAGGCTGCGCCGGGTAGTAAACCACCTGTGGCGGGGGCGGCGGTGGAGCCGCCTGTACGTAGACAGGCGCTTCAGCTGCACGTGAGTTAGCCACAATCGCTCCGCCAACGACTGCCCCGACCACGGCCCCGAAAATGGCAGGTCCTGGGCCGTGCCCACCGTGAGCGGAAGCCTGGCCAGCCGCAGCGAGGCAACCTACCAAAAGCGCAATCTTGGGTAACTGGCGAATCATGAACGTCTCCTCCTCGGGAGCCCGGCTGTATGAAAAGCCGGCCATTCAATAAAACAAAGAAGCGCTGTAAAGAAAAAGAGGAGGAAGGTAAAGGTTATGTAAGGACCGTTACGAGCAGATGGACGGTGAATTATGAAATGGAAAGCGGCTGCCCCCGATTGGCCAGCCGCCTGGACGTTACGATTACTGGCTAACCGTTGCGGAGTTGCCTGTTCCTGTTTGCTGGATATAGGCCTGGCTCCAGGCGTTGGTCTGGTTGAGCTGAATTTGGTTTACATCGCCGGTCTGGGTGATGGTAGAGAGCAGGAAGTCTCCGCTCTGGGTGGTACTAACGAGGTTGTCATTCCCTGTCTGCGTGATATCTACCCCTCCAATCGTACCGTTCTGGGTGATGTTGACTTCGTTGTTGTCTCCCTGGCTGATCAAGGTTGCGCGCTGGTCCATACCGTCCTGGCTGATATTCAATTCGTTGTTGTTGCCGGACTGAGTCATGGCCTGCGTATTGTTCCTTCCAGCCTGCTCGCTGGTCATGACGTTATTGTTTTCATCTTGAGCGAGTCGAAGACCGTTACCAAAGCCGGACTGCTCAACCATTATGGTGTTATTCGCATCATACTGGCCGGTCCAGAGTTCATTATCGAATCCCTGCTGGCTGGCATTCACCACGTTCGAATCACCGCTCTGCCCAAAAAACATCGTTAGATCCGAGCCGTATTGACCGCCCATGAAGGCGCCTTGCTGACTGGCATTCACCGTGTTATTGCTGCCGTAGGTATAGGCTTCAGCCAGATTGTTTGAGCCCGCCTGGGTAATGGATGCGGTATGTCCAGTGCCCTCCTGATAGACCGTAACGGTAGAGTCGGTCGTACCGATCTGCTGGACAGCTACCGTGTGGGCATCACCGCCTTGAGTGACGGTAATCGTACTGGTTGAAACGTCATCCTGTCCTGCCAGTACCGTGTTGTTACTGCCGTTCTGGTCAGTGGTGATGCTGCTCCCTTCGGCATAGGCCTGAGTTGCTCGGCTTAGGTTGGCGTTGCCAGCTTGAACCTGCTCTATCGTGCTGTTGTTACTGTTTGTCTGTTCGGCAATAGCCTGATTGTCATCGCCGGTTTGCGTCTGCGTCGCCGTGTTGTAGGTTCCGGCGCTTTGGTTGAGGATTATTTCGTTGTTATTGCCTTCCTGAGTTAGTGTGGCCGAATCGAATGCTGCCATGGCTGAAAAGCTGGTCAGAGCAGATACCGCCAGTACAAGAGGTTTCAAACTGAACATAGAGACTCTCTCCTTGATCGTTGATAACGTCCATGCACGGATCGCCCGCACTGCCTGCCCCTCGGGACGCCAGCCTGGAGTTTCGCCCTTACGCTCATGGCAATCAGGCAAAACGGGCCAAGTCTCTATGGCTGGTCGTGAATAGGCTATCGCCCAAAAGATGGTTTATTAGTCGCCAACGTCGTCTATCAGGATTAAATCCTGCTCTATTCTGTTTGATTTATCTGGTTCGATCAGTCCGCTATAGACTCATGATTTACCGTTCGTCGGACGTACTGCTTGAAAAAAGCGAGTAGG
>NZ_BDAE01000026.1 GCF_002091675.1 Pseudomonas luteola NBRC 103146
CCACGCCTTCAGGGCTGGCTTCGGTCAGGTAGTGCGGTAGCAACAGGATGCCCTGGGCACCCAGGCGCTCGGCTTCCTGAGCCTGCTGGATCGCCACGCGGGTTGGGCCACCGGCACCGGCCAGAATCGGGACCATGCCCTTGCAGGTGTCCACGGCCGTTTTGATGATGTCGGAGTATTCCTTCTGGTCCAGCGAGAAGAACTCACCGGTGCCGCCCGCCGCAAACAGAGCGCTGGCACCATAGGGTGCCAGCCATTCCAGGCGCTTGATGTAGGTATCGCGGCGGAATTCGCCCTGCGCATCGAAATCGGTTACCGGAAAGGACAGCAATCCGGATGAAAGGGTGTGCTTGAGTTCTTGCGGATTCATGTATTGCACCCTGCTGAGAGCCATGAGGTTTGTTGTTGTGGATTTAGCCTAACCTCTCATCAGTCGTCATACAAGTGGGTATGATGCTCTTTTGCTTATTTTTTGATTGCAGCTGGCCCTTCTAAAGTGACTGCATCACTTTTACCAATCGTTCTCGGCTGTTACTAAGGTGCAGACGCATAGCTGCTGCAGCCCCAATGGCATCCTGCCGGACAATGGCGTTATAGATGTCTTCATGTTCGGCATCGCGCCGCTCAAGATAGGCTTGGGACAGCGAACTTTCATTAAAGGCTTTGTTCAGGCGCATACGTGGAATGAGTTCTCGGCTAAGGCAGCTCATAATCTCTGTAAAGTAGCGATTGCCGGTTGCCTGGGCGATCAAAAGGTGCATTTCCATGTCGAGATCCTCTGAGGGAGAAGACGCTCTTGCCCGCGCCTGCATACGGTCGAGCAGGGCTCTAAACTGCGTCAGATGTGCCTCTGAGCGCCTTTGTGCTGCCAGGGCTGCCGCTTCGGACTCAAGGCTGATTCGGACCTCAACGACTGAAAGAACATCCTGCAGTGTCTCTACACTGGAGGGATCAATCATGCCTGATAGCCGAATAATGGGCTCGCAGACAAATGTACCGATACCTTGCCGGGTGACTACCTTGCCATTTGCCTGAAGGTGGGAAAGCGCTTCACGAACAACCGAGCGACTCACGCCATGAGCCTTCATGATTTGCGCTTCGGAAGGCAGTTTTGCGCCAGGGCTAAGCTGGCCATCGCGTATCTGGCTATCGAGAATATTGGCCAGCTCCTGCGAAAGATTATGCGAGCGTTTGGCGAGAAAAACAGGCTCGGAATGCATCTGGAACACCTTCTTATTTAGATTAATTATCCGGTCTACCTATAAGATGTCTGACAAGTTTAGCGCTGTAAAGAGGTTTTACAGTAGAGGTACGTTGGCTATTTTGATAAGTAACCAACGTCGTTGTAAAAACCGAAGTCTTCCAAGCTGAGAGAGCTAGCCCGCCTAAACTCATCCGAAAGCCGAGAAACCTTCCCACGGATTCCAGCTCTGCGTATTTTTCATTTCTTTAAGATAATAGGCGTAATTGGCGATCATTGAGTTAGCAATCGCAAAGCCTATGCTAATGCCAAAGTCAAGCGCTTGGGGGACATCAATCCCCGTTAGCTCCTGAAACAGAAGTTCAAGTAAGCCGGTAGAGAAGGCAATGCCTAACATGGCTAAACCTTTTTTCTTTAAACCTAACGCAAAAATCAAATAGAAAGGTCCGAGAAAAAAGGCTGGCCAGCATCTAATGATCAGGAGCTTCTTTCGAAAAGGAAGCTGCTTGAATGCCTTTTTGCAGGTAGCGGTTTTAGGTGCACCATAGGTTTCGTAAAAGGCGAAACGCTCTTGCCATTTTGGCGGATATGATGCTTTTCTGGAGGGTTCCGTGGTGTCCATATTATTACTCCTTGGCGTGTGGCCTGTATTTCTTTACTAAGGTGTATCCGTGAAGTTCACCCATACATGTGCGGCTTGGAACAAGCTTGTGTATGGCAAGGGGGCGAGCATACCGAGGTGATGGGAGGTTCGGTTTCTACCCTGTCTCAAAATGCTTATTTGAACGTATTGAAAGGCGGCCTAGTTCAAAACAGCAGGAACTACACAGGCAGAAAGCCTACTGCCTGTGAGAAGGGATCATCAGCCGTAAAGCCTGAGTAAACACGCAGTAGGTACAAGAGGGCGTTTTAGCCCCCTATATGGAGGCGTGGCTTACATGCCGCAACTGGTCAACGTTCCGGTTTGATAGTTCACTTCATTGCCAAGGCTAAAGAGTACATCGCTCGAAAAGGACGTACTTTCTATAAAATAGGCGCTATGCTCTCGCAGGCGCTTGGCCAAGCCGCTTGCTTGCTCGACGGGTAGAAATAACAGGACAAACGCGGTGCCGAAGGCAAAGCAGACTTCAAAGACACTGGTTTGTGAGCAGGCGTGGCGGATACGCAGGTACCAATCGATCATCATGGGCATTCTGTAGTCGGCAGTTCGTTCCAACGCTGCGCGGTTTGCGCAATGGTTTTGGCTAGAGTAGCAATAGCCTTCTGATGGGCTATGACGAGGCTTTCAAGCTCCATGCCGGCAGGCTCGCGAATGATACTGCTGCAGGTCAATGTTCGGCGTGGGCTACCTTCGCTTCTCAGGTTAAGGCTCCAAACCACATCAATCAAGGCATACCGCTCGGGCAGCATGTCGAAGCGGCGTACATCAGTGCGTAGCGTCAACACCGGCTTGCCGGAGGTTTTGGGAAGTCCTGCCAGATCCCGGACGCCGAGCTGTTGCTCCAGCTGACCTGCCAGTGCGTCATGAAATTCATCGCCAAGCGGCGCGCTCCAGCGTTCGGACTCCAGAATGGCGAGGCTACCATTGCTTTGCCTCACCACCAGTTGGGGCTGGTCAACCTGCACAGGCATGCGCACAGGCGCAAGCTCGAACTGAAACGCTGCGGAGGCGGTGTGAGAAGCCGCCTGGCCAGACAGGGGAGGCAGTAGTGTGTAGTAATGCGTAGGGGCTGAGCTGCACGCGGCAAGCCCCAGCGTGGCCGCTATTGCAGCCAGCGATAAGCGAAGGGTCATGGCTGGGACTCCATTTCAATGTCTCGAGAGGATGACTTCCCTTTATAGGAGCCGGGCGCCGCTTCCTCGGTACGGCCACGAATCAGCGACTCGGGATGGCGGCTCAGATAATCGGTCAGTACACGCACGGAGCGAGCGGTTCGCTGGACCTCGTCCATGGCCTGGTTGACCTGCTGACGTGCCGGCGAATCTTCATCCAACGTTTCGTTGGCGGTCTTGAGCGTGTTTTGCAGCTCCTCGAGCGTACCTCGCATTTGCGGCAACACATCGCCATTGACCTGTTTCATCGTTTTCTGCAACTCGTTCAGGCTGCCGTTCAGGTTGTTGGCAATCGAGTCGATAGGTAGCTTGCTGATCTTGTCGACCATAGCCTGCAGCTGCTCCTGTAGCTTATCGAACCCGCCTGGAACCGTCGGAATCTCAAGAGGACGACTGTTGGGGTTGAAGCTGACCTTGGCCGCCTTGGGATCGAAATCCAGCGCAATATAAAGCTGTCCTGTCAGAAGGTTGCCCGTGCGGGCCTGGGCTCGCAGACCTTGCTCGACCAGACGCTTGATCAGTTGAGCGGATTGCTCTTCGCTTTCACCGCCGATCTGCTTGACCAGCTTGTCATGGGCACTGCCCAGACGCTGCGGATAGACCACTGCACCTACCGTAGTCGGGAACCGCTGCGTTTTGGGGTCATAATCAAGATCCACTGAGACAACCCGGCCGATATTCACCCCCAGGAACTCCACGGGAGCATTCACCGCAAGTCCGCGTAAGGACTGATTGAAACGCAGGCGAATAAACCGAGGTTCGCCGGAGGGAGGCGCCAGTGCCGTCTGCTGGTCGTTATAGAGCGTGAACTCGTAGTGCTCTGGAGCTGGTTTGGCGTCCGGGCTGTAATTAGGCTCCCGGAAGGCAATGCCGCCCGCCAGAATGGAGGGGATCGTCTGGGTGTTGACCTTCAGGCCGCTGGCATCAACCGAGACGTCAATGCCGCTGGCATTCCAGAAGCGGGTATCGTCGGTCACAAACGCATCGTTGGGCGAATTGACGAACACCTGAACATCTACCCCTTTGCCATCTTCCGTCAGGTTATACGAGATGACCTGGCCTACCTGAATGCGGCGATAGTAGACCGGCGAGCCAATATCCAATGAGCCAAGATCGTCGGTATGAAGGGTAAAGCGCTTGCCCCTTTGCCCGTAGGTGACAGGAGGAGGGTTTTCCAGTCCGACGAAATCTTTTTTGGTCACGTCGGAACGGCCAGCGTCCGCACCGATGAAGGGGCCAGAGAGCAGTGTGTCTACACCGGAAACCCCGTTGGCGCCGATACGCGGACGGACCACCCAATACTGGGTATCCTCGCGGGTAAAGGGTTCGGCTGACTTATCCAGGTCAATCGTGGCGGTAACGTGGGTGCGGTCTTCGCTGAGGGCGATCCGAGTAACCGTACCGATTACCACGTTCTTGTACTTTACCTGGGTCTTGTTTGCTTCAAGCCCCTCAGCCGTTTGAAAACTGACGTTGACCTGAGGACCTGCCCGCAACCAGCTGTTGACGACCATGGATAGCCCTACCAGAGCCGCCACGATCGGGACCAGCCAGACCAGAGAAATACTGAAGCGCCGTTTTCTGATCTGAGGCGTGCCAGGGGTTGGAAAAGCAGTGTTCGGGTTATTCGACATCATTTACCTCAGCGTCCCAGATCAGGCGCGGATCAAAGCTCATGGCAGACAGCATGGTCAACACAACAACCAGGCCAAAGAACAGGATACCCAGACGGGGCTCGATCGTGCTCAAGGCTCGGAATTGAACTAGCGCAGCCACCAAGGCCACGACCAATACATCGAGCATCGACCAATAGCCGATCAGCTCTACGAAGCGATAAAGCTTGGCCCGTTCGCGCATGGCCCAGCGGCTGCGCCTTTGACAGGTAATCAGCAAAGTACCCAGGACGCAAAATTTCATGCAAGGCACGGCAACGCTGGCAATGAAAATCAGGATAGCGATGTCCCATGAGCCGTGCTGCCAGAACTCGATGACACCGCTCATGATCGTATTTTCACTGCCCCCGCTGAACATGCTGGTATACATCACCGGCAGGACATTGGCCGGCACATAAAAGATGATCGAAGCAAGCAGAAAGGCCCAGGTACGGGCGATGCTGTTGGGTTTGCGCGTATGAACCGGGGAATAGCAGCGCGGGCATTCATGCGCTCCCTCAGGGCAGACAAATCCACAGGTATGGCACAGGCAAACCTTGAGTTCGCGCGCGTAGGGCGGTTTATTCATATAACCGGCACCTCCAGATCATCCCAGAGGTAGCGGATGTCACGACCGGCAATGAGAATAATCAGCACCGTCAGCATGGCCATGGCCCATAAGCCGACGCCAGGCGAAACGTTGAGCATACCGGCCAGTTTGATAATGGCTACGAGAATGCCAAGCAGGCAGACCTCCAGCATGCTCCAGGGTCGTAAATGCTCAAGCGCCCGCATACAGGCCCTGAAACCAGGGGCCATTTCGCCCACATAAGCGTAACCCAGCACCCAGCCCAGCAGCAGAATCTGAAACAGCGGCGCGAAGATAATCGCCAGGCCTGCCACCAGCGCAATCAACGTAATACGACCCTGAGCCAATGCCTCGACAGATTCCCAGAGCGTGGCCTCGTTGCTCAGCCCTTGCAAGCTGATGTGCATGATGGGGAAGACGTTGGCCAATATGAACAGGATGCCAGCTGCCAGCGTAAGGGCGAACAACTGTTCGACATTGAGCCGTCTGCTGCGCTCGATCACGGCATCGCAACGCACGCAGCGGGCAGCTTCGCCCCGCGCGAGTGGGCGCCGATGGTAGACCGAATCGCAGTGCTCGCAGATGATCCAGTCAGGGTGTTGAGGCATGGCTGATGGTGTGCATTAGATAGGTTTCGGTGAAGTGTGGAAACGCCGCCCCGTCGACCAGCACCTGATCGTTAGGATACTGCGTTAGGCCGTTTCGCTGTATGGGTGTTCGAAACGGTGTGTTGTCGATTTTGTAACAAGGACACATAGAGCACCGTACTTGTTTCATATGTCCGGTAAAAACCTGTGGGTGGTAGAAGCGTTAGATGCGCTGCAAGTCACGAAGGATCGATGAATCTCATTTCACTGGAGGCGCCGCTTAACAGTGGTTCGTTCAGTTCGGCGCAGGCTTTGAGGTAGTCCCAAAGTAGCGTAACGCGCTTCAATGCCCGCAAATCCTCCTGACAATACATCCAGAAATGCCGTGTTATCTGAATTTCCTCCGCAAGCAGCGGTTGCAAACGGGGATCCGGGCCGGCTAGAAAGCAGGGCAAGATCGCCAGCGAACGTCCCTGAAGCGCCGCCGTATATTGAGCGATTACACTGGTGCTGCGTAACACCGATCGAGCGCTTGGAACAGCGTGTTCCAAATACAACAGCTCCGGGCTAAAAGCGAGATCATCTACATAGGTGATAAAGGTATGCTCAGCCAGATCGCTCCGATCATGAATGGGGCCGTGCCGCTCTAGATAGCCCGGAGTCGCATAGAGCCTAAGCTGATAATCACACAGTTTCGTGCAGACGTAAGGTCCTCGTTCAGGCCGCTCCAGGGTAATGGCAATGTCTGCCTCACGTTTGGACAGGCTGATGAAATGCGGAACCGGCAAGACATCGACCGTCAGGCTTGGATAGGTTTGCTGAAAATGGCTGACTTGCGGCGCGATGAAGAAGCTGCCGAACCCTTCTGTGGAGCCAATTCGGACATGTCCCGACAGGGACAGCCCTGCACCGGCGACCTCTTCACAGGCCGATTGCAGCGTGCTCTCGATAGCCTCTGCATAGCCCAGGAGCCGCTGGCCTTCGGTGGTCATTGCAAAGCCGCTGCTGCGTGATTTTTCAAACAGTAAGGCGCCTAGCGTCTGCTCCAGAATACGGATACGGCGTGACACTGTTGTGTAGTCCACCGCCAGCCTACGGGCCGCGCCGGTAGCCGTTCGTGTCCGGGCTACCTCCAGGAAAAACTTGAGATCGTCCCAGTCAAGTGCGGCAGGGGACATGAGATTTTTTTGCATATCGGTCCGGCTTTTTTGTGCGTTCTTATCGGAAGTTTGCACATCTATACTCCGAAACAGCCGCAAGCGCCAGAACGCGATTCCGGCTGATGACACCTCGCACAACAACAATAAGCGGAGGCGTTTATGACTACAGGCACGCCATCACCCAGAGCGACCTCATCTGGTCGCAAGCACTATCGGATCGCCGGGTTGGCCAGCATGGCCGGAACCACCATTGAGTGGTATGACTTTTTCCTCTACGGCACTGCTGCGGCATTGGTCTTCAATAAGCTGTTCTTTCCTGCCCTCGATCCCATGAGTGGCGTACTGGCTGCCTTTGCCACCTACGCCGTGGGGTTTCTTGGTCGTCCCATGGGCGGCATCGTGTTTGGTCATTTCGGTGACCGGATTGGGCGAAAATCCATGTTATTGCTGACGCTCATGTTGATGGGCGTTCCTACCATCGCCATCGGCCTGATTCCCACGTATGACCAGATCGGCTACTGGGCGGCCTTGCTGTTGGTAGTCATGCGCTTCCTGCAAGGCATGGCCGTAGGTGGCGAGTGGGGCGGCGCCGTTCTGATGGCGGTCGAGCATGCGCCGGAAGGCAAAAAAGGCTTTTATGGCAGCCTGCCGCAGACTGGTGTTGGGGCAGGCTTGGTACTGGCCTCGTTGGCCATGGGGGCGGTGGCCACTTTGCCAGAGGAAGATATGCTGGCCTGGGGGTGGCGGCTGCCATTCCTGGCCAGTGTGGTACTGCTGGGTATCGGCTGGCTGATCCGGGTAAAGGTGGCGGAGTCGCCTGACTTTGAACGGCTCAAGCAGGAGGGGCGTAAGGTCAAGATCCCCTTGTTTACAGTGCTCAAGGAGCACCCTCGGGAAACTCTGGCCATCATCGGCGCCCGCACGGCTGAAAACGCCTGGTTCTATATGGCGGTCACCTTTGCGCTGGCCTATGCCGCCAATCAGCTCCAGATTCCCCGCGCCAGTGTACTGAATGCTATTACCGCCGGTGCCGCACTGTCCCTGGTCACCATGCCGTTCTGTGGTTACCTCTCTGATCGGGTAGGGCAGCGGCGTCTCTATTTCACCGGGCTGCTCCTGCTGTGCGCCTTTGTTTATCCCTTCTTTGCCATGCTGGGAACACGTGAACCCCTGCTTGTTTGGTGGGCCATGGTGCTGGCCGTGGGCGTTGTGTTTCCCATCCTGTATGCGCCTGAGTCACTGCTGTTTGCCCGTCAATATCCAGCGCAGATTCGCTATAGCGGAATTTCGCTCTCGGTTCAGTTTGCTGGCGTGCTGGGCGGCGGATTTGCACCCATGATCGCCACTACGCTGCTATCGCTGGGAGAGGGTAATCCGCGATATGTCATCGTCTATCTACTGGTCATGGGTGCGATCGCATTGCTTTGTACAGCCCTGATGAAGCCGGATGCTCAGATCGGCCGCTCCGCTATTTCCACTACCGCTTCCCGTCCCGTTGGCATGGTCAATTCCACCTCAGGAGAATCCTTATGAACGCCCCCTTGAATGATGCCAAGGCTGATATCAGCCAAGTCAAACTGCTGATCAACGGTGAGTGGGTGGACTCCAAAACGCAGGAGTGGCGCGATGTTGTCAACCCGGCAACTCAGCAGGTGTTGGCTCGTGTTCCCTTTGCCACGCCCGATGAGGTCAATGCGGCGATCGCTGCTGCCCAGCAGGCATTTACCCGCTGGAAGCGTACGCCCATCGGTACGCGTATGCGCATCATGCTCAAGTATCAGGCATTGATTCGTGAGCATATGAAGTCCATTGCCCAAACGTTGAGTGCCGAACAGGGCAAGACCGTGGCCGATGCCGAGGGTGACATCTTCCGGGGTCTGGAGGTCGTCGAGCACGCCTGCTCGGTAGGTAGCTTGCAGATGGGCGAGTTTGCCGAAAACGTGGCGGGCGAGGTGGATACTTATACGCTACGCCAGCCCATTGGTGTCTGCGCAGGCATTACACCCTTCAATTTCCCGGCCATGATCCCGCTGTGGATGTTCCCTATGGCTATCGTCTGTGGCAATACGTTCGTGCTCAAGCCTTCCGAACAGGACCCGCTTTCCACGATGCAGCTGGTCGAGTTGGCGCTTGAGGCCGGCATTCCACCCGGTGTCCTCAATGTGGTACACGGCGGAAAGGACGTAGTCGATGCGCTGTGTACTCATCCCGATATAAAGGCTGTCTCCTTTGTCGGGTCTACAGCCGTTGGTACTCATGTTTACAATCTGGCGGGTCAGCACGGCAAGCGCGTGCAGGCGATGATGGGCGCCAAGAATCACGCGGTGGTGTTACCCGATGCCAACAAGGAGCAGACGCTTAATGCATTGGTAGGTGCGGCTTTTGGTGCTGCCGGCCAGCGCTGTATGGCCACTTCGGTGGCTGTTCTGGTAGGTAAGACGCGCGAATGGCTGCCGGAGCTCAAGGCCAAGGCTGAACAACTCAAGGTCAATGCCGGGTCCGAACCGGGGACTGACGTTGGTCCGCTGATCTCCAAACAGGCCAGGGAGCGTGTGCTCGGTCTGATCGAAAGCGGGGTGGCGGAAGGTGCTTCATTGCTGCTTGACGGCCGCAATGTTCAGGTGCCCGGATACGAGCAGGGTAATTTCGTAGGGCCTACGCTGTTTTCCGGCGTTACGACAGACATGCGTATCTACACGGAAGAAATCTTTGGTCCGGTTCTGCTGACCCTCGAAGTTGATACGCTGGATGAGGCGATTGCTCTGGTAAATCGCAACCCCTTCGGTAACGGAACTGGGCTCTTTACCCAGAGCGGTGCAGCGGCTCGCAAATTCCAGAGTGAAATCGATGTTGGTCAGGTAGGAATCAATATTCCGATCCCGGTACCGGTTCCCTTCTTCAGCTTTACCGGCTCCCGCGGTTCCAAACTGGGTGATCTAGGGCCTTACGGTAAGCAAGTCGTCCAGTTTTACACCCAGACCAAAACCGTCACGGCCCGCTGGTTCGACGATGACAGTGTCAGTGATGGGGTGAATACCACGATTACCTTGCGTTGATCGGCGCGGTCGTCAACGTTACAGAAGGAGAATAGCCATGCGTATTGCCTTTATCGGTTTGGGAAACATGGGGGCTCCGATGGCGCATAACCTGCTGAAAGCCGGACATGCGCTCACGGTCTTCGATGTCAACGCACAGGCGGTTGGCGCCTTGGCGGAAGCGGGCGCCAAGGCGGCAAACTCCGCCCGGGACGCTGTACTGGAATGTGAGCTGGTCATTACCATGCTGCCTGCCGCGGCCCATGTGCGCAGTGTCTACCTGGGTGAAGAGGGGCTTCTGGCAGCACTGCCTGACGGAGCCGTAGCAATTGACAGCAGCACCATCGATCCTCAGACGGCCCGGGAGGTCGCCCAGGTGGCGGCGGGGCGAGGAATCGCCATGGCCGATGCGCCGGTTTCAGGGGGGACCGGCGGTGCGCAGGCAGGCACCTTAACCTTCATGGTCGGCGCGACGCCTGAGCTGTTCAATCTCATACAGCCGGTACTCTCTGATATGGGTAGGAATATTGTGCATTGTGGTGAAGTCGGAACCGGACAGGTTGCTAAAGTCTGTAACAACCTGCTGCTGGGCATCAGCATGATCGGTGTTGCAGAAGCCATGGCGCTGGGCGATGCGCTCGGCATCGACACCAAGGTTCTGGCCGGCATCATCAATACTTCTACCGGACGCTGCTGGAGTTCGGATACCTATAACCCCTGGCCGGGTATCATCGAGACGGCGCCGTCTTCACGAGGCTACACCGGTGGTTTTGGGACAGACCTCATGCTCAAGGATCTGGGGCTTGCCACTGAAGCGGCGAAGCAGGTGCGCCAACCGGTTCTGTTGGGTGCGCTGGCACAGCAGCTCTACCAGAGCATGAGCCAGCGAGGTGAGGGCGGCAAAGACTTTTCCGGCATCATTGGGCTGTACCGCAAGCCTTAGCGCTGATCAGTCGGCCCAGCGGTAATACCACGCCGCTGGGCCAGCGAGTCGGCATCCGGCAGCGCCTCCCTGTACACTAGGAATTCGATTATTTCCGGATGCCTCACATGAAAGACCAACTCCTTGAACTGATCACCCTAATCAGCTCCGGCTGTATGAGCGATGAGGAGATCGCGCGGATCGCTGACGAAGCTGCACAAGCTTATGCCGATCCCGAAGCGTTCCTGGCAGCCAATCCGGATATCAATTACGACGAGACCTTCCCGATTTCGCTGGGCGAGTGGGTAGTAGTCGGCAGTTTGCCGGAAACGGTACTGTTCCAGGCCGATAGCTACGATGAGCTGCTCCAGCACATCATGGATTCCTTCGGCAAGGATGTGCCGTTCAACATCAAACCCAAGCAGCTGGTGAAGGTTGAACCACTCAAGGCGCTCAATCGGATCCAGGTTCAGCTGAGCAGCATGTACAAGGAAAAGGGTGGCTACACCCTGATGGATTTCAGTGAGCCACTTGATGATGAGCTGCAAGCCGTTCTGGTGTACACCCATGACGTGCAGCGCGTACTGGATCTCTGCGCCGAGCTCGACATCTACGCAGCGCCCTCCTATGAAGCGCTAAAGAACGCGTTGGAAGACTGAGGCGTTCAGTCATCAACCTGCCATCTCTCCACTGAATAAACAGCGGGTCGGCCATTATCGACCCTGAGGTTCCCTTTTATGAAAGCCATGGCCAAACATATTCTGGTCAAGACATCCGACGAGGCGGACGCCCTCAAGAAGCGCCTTGAAAAAGGCGAGGCCTTTGACGTACTGGCGAAGAAATTTTCGATTTGCCCTTCAGGAAAGCGGGGCGGCGACCTTGGCGAGGTCAAGCCGGGCCAGATGGTCAGGGTGATCGATCAGGTAATTTTCAAGAAGTCGGTCGGTGATCTTCATGGTCCGGTCAAAAGCAAGTTTGGCTATCACCTGGTCAAAGTGTATTACCGGGACTGAGCGCAGCCTGCTCAGTCACCCAGACAGGAACAACGACCCGAGCGAGGACCGTTTTGGCCAACGAACCTGTAACACCTGATGCACCTGCAAAATCCGATCGCTGGCAGTCCCCAGTCTTTCGCATGAAGGTTCTGGCGGGCTGCCTGTTGCTGGCAGCCGCTGTCCTGTATGCGGTCGCTACCGCACTGCATGACATCCATCCTGGCTGGGGATATGTCGCCGCCTTTGCCGAGGCGGCGATGGTTGGCGCGATCGCCGACTGGTTTGCGGTTACCGCGCTGTTCAGGCATCCCCTGGGGCTGCCCATTCCTCACACGGCTATCATTCCACGTAACAAGGCGGGCATAGGGCGCAAGCTTTCGGATTTCATCTGTCTTAATTTCCTGTCTACCCCTCAGCTGATGGCAAAGGTCAGAGAATTCAACGCAGCCGACCAACTGGCCGGCTGGCTGCAAAAGCCTCACCATGCCGAAGCCCTAGGTAATCATCTGATAGGGGTGGCCCGATTCGGTGTAGGTGCCTTGCGGGATGAGCGTGTTCAGCGCTTTATCCAGCGCACGGCGACGGCTCGGTTGCAGCAGGTTGACTTGGCACTGTTGAGCGGGCAGCTGCTGGATGTCATGACGGCAGACCGGCGCCATCAGGCCATGCTCGATGATGTGCTGCGTGAGATCGACCGCATGATGAGGGACGAAGATACTCAGGCGATGATTGCCCGTGCCATCTCTTCAGAGCTCAGCGCGTTGCGCTATGTTCGGCTTGATGAGTATGCGGGGCGCTGGTCGGCCGAGAAGGTCGTCAAGCGGATCTCGATGCTCATTACCGAGATCAGCGAAGACAAGGATCATGAGATGAGGGCTCGCTTCGACCATTATGTCGCCGACTTCATCGAGAAGCTCAAGAACGATCCCGAATTTCGAGTGAAAGGCGAGCAGGTCCGTATGCAGCTGATCGAGCACCCCGCCATTGCCGGGTATCTGCAAGGGCTCTGGGATGATCTGATTGACTGGCTGCAGGATGATCTGGGCAAGGACGATTCCTCAATACGTCGACGCCTGATTCGTCTGACCCAAGGGCTGGGGGCTGCGCTGGCAGCGGATGCGCCTATGCGGCAATGGATCAATGATCAGATTGAGGAGGTGGCGCCTCCTGTCATTGAGCGTTATCGCGGTCAGCTGGGAGACTACATCGCCGAGCGAGTCGAAGCCTGGAACACTGACGAGTTGGTCGAACAGCTTGAGAGGAACGTAGGCAGAGACCTGCAGTTCATCCGCATCAATGGCACGCTCGTAGGCGGACTGGTTGGACTGATCATCCATACGGTCACCCAACTGCTGGTAGGGTAGCAGGGTGAAGAAGTGCCGGATGGCCCGGCACTTCCAGTGAGTTAAAGCAGGCGGAACTGCTGCTCCTTTACCTCTTCCGAATCCAGTCCGATATAGACCTTGAATGTACCGGGCTCGGCGGCGTACTTCAGGTCTGCATTGTAGAATTTTAGGTCTTCTTCAGTGATGTCGAAGTCGATAACCTTTTCTTCGCCAGGTTGCAGCATGATCTTGCGGAAATTCTTCAGCTCCTTGATCGGACGACTGATTGAGGCAGTAACGTCTCGCAAGTACAGCTGTACAACCGTCTCGCCCGCGCGCTGTCCCGTATTTTTCAGCGTCACACTGGCTTTCAGTCTGTCATTTCGGTGCAGCGTGCCGCTGGAGAGCGTTATATCGGAAAGGTCGAAAGTGGTGTAGCTCAAGCCGTAGCCGAAGGGATACAGCGGTCCGTTAGCCTCATCGAAATAGCGAGACGTGTATTTGCCTGGGTCTTTCGGATTGAACGGTCTGCCGGTATTGAGGTGATTGTAATAGATGGGTATCTGGCCAACCGAGCGTGGAAAGGTCATGGGCAGCTTGCCGGAGGGGTTGTAATCGCCAAACAAGACATCGGCGATAGCGTTACCGCCTTCAGTGCCGCTAAACCAAGTTTCCAATAGCGCGTCGGCCTGTTGGCTTTCCCAACTCAGATCCAGTGGTCGGCCATTCATGAGCACCAGCACCAGAGGCTTACCAGTGTCTTTCAAGGCTCTGATCAAGCGGCGCTGATTGTTCGGAATATCGATATGGGCGCGGCTGGATGCTTCATGGGCCATGCCTTGCGACTCACCTACCGCGGCGATGATGACATCCGCCTTCGAGGCTACCTCGACCGCCTCCTCAATCATATCTTCGGTAGAGCGGTGGTCTACCTCGACAGCAGGATCGTAGGAATTTAGATAGGCCAGAATGCTGGCGTCATCAGTAATGTTGGCGCCTTTGGCATAGACCAGTGTGGCCTTGTCGCCGACTGCGTTAGCCAGGCCCTGATAAAGGGAGACGGCTTGCTGGGTCATCCCGGCGGCTGACCAGTTTCCCATTACGTCGCGCTGGCTCTTGGCCAGGGGGCCGATAACCGCAATGGTGCCGTTCTTTTCAAGTGGGAGCAGGTTGCCTTTGTTCCTGAGCAGGACCTGACTTTTGCGGCCTACCTCCCGCGCGGCTTCCCGGTGTAAGCGGCTCTCGGCGTTGGTATCAAAAGGCGGATCGTTCGGTTTGCCCAGGAAGGCATAAGGGTCCTTGAACAGGCCCAAGTCATATTTGGCGCTGAGTACATAACGGCAGGCATCGTCGATTTCCTGTTGGCTGACTTCGCCGCTCTTGAGCAGGGCGGGAAGCTGGGTGCCATACAAGTCGTCGTGCATGTTCAAGTCCACGCCTGCCTTGATAGCGAGTTTTGCGGCTTCGCGACCATCTTCGGCGACGCCGTGACGTATCAACTCGTTGATGGCGCCGTGATCGCTGATGATGAGACCCTTGAAGCCCCACTGGTCTCTCAGCAGATCCTTGAGCAGCCAGCGGTTGGCTGTGGAAGGAATGCCGTTAATGGCATTGAGGGAAACCATGACGCTGCCCGAGCCTGCCTCCACCGCCGCCTTGTAGGGAGCAAGATAGTCCTGGAACATGCGCTGGGGGCTCATGTCGACCGTGTTGTAATCACGACCGCCTTCAGTCGCGCCGTACAAGGCGAAGTGCTTGAAGCTAGCCATAATCGAATGCGCAGACGCCAAGTCGTCACCCTGATACGCCTTGATCAGTGTGCCGGCAATCCTTGAGGTCAGGTAGCTGTCTTCACCAAACGTCTCGGAAACCCGTCCCCAGCGAGGGTCACGAGTGACGTCAACTGTCGGCGAGAAGGTGAGATTCAGACCGTCTGCACTGGCTTCCTCTGCTGAAATGCGCCCGCTCAAGGCAATCGCATCCAGATCCCAGCTGGACGCCATCCCCAGGTTGATAGGAAAAATGGTGCGGTGGCCATGCACCACATCATAAGCATATAACAGTGGGATCTTGAGGCGGCTGTGCTCTACCGCCTGGACCTGCATCTGACGAATGTCGGGCCGAGTGACCGTATTGAACATCGCGCCTACCTTGCCGGCCCGAATGTCCGCCATGATGGCGTCCTTGGTGTAGTCAGGACCAACGCTTACCAGGTTGAGCTGGCCTATCTTTTCTTCAAGCGTCATTTGTTTCATGAGCTTGCCGATAAAAACACTCTTGTCATGTTCCCTGACTGAAGGGGCAGCGCGGTCTGTTTCAGCCAGCGCAGCAGCACAAAAGCATGCCGCCAAGGTTCCTAGCACATACAGCTTCTTCAAGTGACACCTCAAAGGGTTTTATTCTTCTTTCTCTTCTTGCAGCGAAACGGCAAGAGTGAGCAGTTTCGCATAACAGCAAAATGCGGGCATGTGATTTCTGAAGCGTCGAGTTCAGCCGGTTGACCGACTGTCTTTTTGGTTCGACAGGCTACTGTTTTCAGGTCCGTGATGTCATTCTGATAACCTGTGACTTCGGCGGATGGACGCGGCAGGGTATATTAGCGATCTATACTGATAGCGTTCATCGGACGTTGTCATGGTTTGCAGTTCAGTAAGGGTTACCCGTGCGCACAGGCATCTACGTCGATTCAGACAATATCAGCTCAAGTGGCGGCAGCTACATGCGCTACGAAACGCTCAGGCGTTTCTATGAAGCATCCAGCGTAGTCACTATCGCCAAGGCTTATCATGCCTTCGACGAAGTGCTGGCCGAAGAAAAGCCCGAGTATGCGAACTGGCATGCTGCCCACGTCGCCCGTATCCAGGGCGCCGGGTTTCGGTTGTTGATCAAGCCGGTCAAGCGCTACAACAACGATACGGGCACGTCCCGCAAGGGCAATGTCGATGTGGAACTGACCGTTGATGTCCTGACCCAAGCTGACAAGCTGGATCGGGTCGTGCTGGTGACAGGCGACGGTGATTTTGTCGCGCTGGCACAGGCGCTTCAGGCGAAGGGCGTACGGGTGGAAGTCGTAGCGTTCAAAAATATCTCAAGCGATCTTGTCCAGATCGCCGATGTGTTCCTGAATGCCTATCTGATCCCCGATATTCTGGCTGGCGATGCTCAGCCTCGGGACCGAGTTATTCAGATCATGAATGTCGACCTGAATGGACAGCGAGCCTTCTATTCCTGCCTGGAGCAGGCGCCCACCTCACTCTCGCCGGATGATCAGGCCTGGTTGCGTGGCGAGCTCAGGTTGACCAAGTCGATGATTGACTCCCGTAATTTCCGTCCCGGCAAGATTCTCGCCTGGCGTGGACGTAACGCGGATGAGCAGGCGTTTGAAGTTTTGGCAACGCAGCGACTGTAATTTAATGCTGTCGCCATGTGACTCGGGGTGCAGGATTGCACTCTATGAATTAAGGTGATTTGCAGCATTAACCCTTACAGTATGCAATCTTTGTTTCAGGCTTTTGGTCTTCCAGGTTTGCCTAGATATGCTTGATCTCGAAAATGGGTACGACTCGAAGGCCAAGCGGTTACCGCTACAGCTCCTGACGATTCTCTTTTTGGTCACGGTTTGCCTGTCAATGGTGGCATTGACGGCTTGGCAGGTCTGGAATTCGCGAAATGTCCAGATCAGCGAAGGCGAGGTCATGACCTCCAACCTTGCAAAGTCCTTGGCCCAGCATGCCGAAGATACGTTCACCGAGGCTGATACCGTACTGCTCGGTCTGCAGGAGCGTATGGAAATAGATGGCACCAGCACCCAGCACATGACTCGAATGAGTATGCTGCTCAGGCGGCATGTGCAAGATCTTCCACAGCTCGAGGGATTGTTCGTCTATGATGAGAAGGGCGATTGGCTGGCGACATCCTTTCCGACGATACCGGCCAATAGTAACAATGCGGACCGTAACTACTTCAAGCAGCATGTCTCCAATTTCAATCTGACGCCACACATTGATCATGCCGTGCGCAGCCGCTCTTCCAACAACTGGATCATTCCGATCTCGCGGCGTTTCAACAAGCCTGATGGAAGCTTTGGTGGCATTGTGTTGGCTACGGTCAAGATGAGCTATTTCCAACAGTTCTATGACAGTTTCAAGCTTGATGACGAGGGCGCGATCTTTCTTGCCCTGACCGATGGCTCGATCATCGCCCGACGTCCTTTTAAAGATGAATACGTTAACAAAAGCATTCAGCAAGGTCCGATTTTCAGTAATTATCTTCCTGGCGCACCTGTAGGTGTCGCGGTGGTCCGCGCGTCCGTAGATAACGTTGAGCGCATGTATGGTTATCGCCAGTTAGAGCGTTATCCATTGGTAATTGGTGCCGCCTTGTCCAAAAAAGCTGTTCTGGCTAATTGGACTGACGAGACGCGCAGAGCCGTTGCCATGGTGGCGCTAATGCTGTTGGGCATGACGATGTTCGGGCTTTTACTACTCAGGCAGATTCAGCACGGCATGCAGGCAGAGGCTGACCTGGTCGATGCCAAGCAGGGGCTTGAAAAGTTGGCCATGCATGACGGCCTGACCGGTCTCGCCAACAGACGTTATCTGGATACATTGTTGCCTGCCGAGCTGGGACGTGCACTTCGTTATTCTCATCCGGTCGGTCTGATCATGATCGATATCGACTACTTCAAGACGTATAACGATCTCTTCGGCCATCCAGGCGGCGACGATTGTCTGCAACGTGTCGCCAAAGCCATCCAGAAAAGCCTCAACCGCCCCAGCGATGTTGCTGTTCGCTATGGTGGCGAGGAGATTTCGGTACTTCTACCAGGAAGCGATCTGGATGGATCCGTTCTGGTTGCGGAGCGGATTCGTGAAAACGTACGAGAGCTCAAGCTGGCGCATCCTGGTAATCCAACTGGCTATGTAACGGTCAGCTGCGGTGTGCATGCGTATGTACCTAGTCGTGGCGATGAGTGTTCCGGCAAGAAACTCATCATGAACGCGGATCAGGCACTTTACCGTGCCAAACGTGACGGCAGAAATCAGGTTCAGGCGAACCGTGAGCCTTTTCATCAAGCATAATCTGCATGCCATAGATGAGAGTTTGCTATAAGATTACAGCCTAGTTTATTGTTTAAATTGAACTAATTCTCATCTGTAAGGTCTTTGCGCAACCTAGTTATCTGTAGTTGGGCAGGGACCTATGCAACATTTACGTTACGAAGCCATTTGTGGAAAGATCCGATACGCCCTGGCGCCTCTTCGCTGCGTCTTTAAACAAGGTGAGGCGTACAGAACTTTCAGCTTCATGGTTCACGATAAGGAAAATGGCATCCTGTTCAGTTCCGAGCCGTTGAACAGTGCTTATTTCAGCAACCCCATCGTTCTGCATCATTACCTGAAGGATTTACGTGAGCGCTTGGCTGACCAAGGCGTTGCGCTCGCTGACTGGCAGGATTGCATTACGCTTGAGAAACTGGCGACATGGCGCAAGCGGGTGTTACCCAAGCCAGGCCCCACCATGCGAGCTGCAACGTCCTGAGTTCAGTCGAGTCGTCTGCCGTCTGAGAAGGGGCGTATGTCCAGTCCTGGTTGCAAAGGCGGCTCTACATGATCAGGGGTCGGCTTTGGGCGTTGATAGTTTCTGGATTCGGCTATCAGCGCCTTGGCAGATTCGACCAGCGCTTCAAGTTCTGTGTCGATCTGAATCAACCGGTCTATCAGATAACGAGCCTTGCCTGCGTATTCAGGGTGAATACTGCCATCCAGCACTAGGGCCAGACGACAAACCTCAGAGGCATGTGCCTGAAAACGTGCTGAATCAATAGCTGTTACAGCACTGTCGATACGAAACTCGCTGGCATCCTTGCTGGCATGAGTGAAACTCAAGATGATCTTCCATTCCACAATAAACAGTGAATTATTAGATCACAGGGCCAGTAGTAATGGCTAATTGCCTTTATATTGTTTTGATCTAGTTTCCAAACTGTTCAGATAGCAACCTGATGTTTCGCACGCTTGGCTCATAGGGGAAGATTAAAGGCTGTTCAGCTTTTGTTTTGGTTGGATGGGATATCTTGAAACTGCAATCTCATCACCTCCTATGAGCTTAGTCAGCACCGTTAGAACCGCATTACTGACAACCCCGCCTCGGCGGGGTTTTTATTTGCCTTAAGAAAATTCAATGGTTACCGGCAACCCCGCAGGACCGGTGCAGGCTCCCGCGGGCTATCAGTGTCACCGATATTTAATGAGACTTTTCAGCGTTGTTGCCCAGAGCGGTCTCAAGCAGGTCTGCCTCACGTACGAGTTTGCGTAAGGTGTTGTCATTGATAATGTGCTTGCTGCGCAACTTGTAATACTCATGGCGCTCAGCTTTCAATGCCTCCAGACGGGTTTCACGCTCCAGCTCCCGGCGACTTTCCAGGACAGGAGTGGAGAGTTCGACATTATTGATTTCCAGCCGCTTGTGGTAGTAGTCCATCAGCTGGAGCGTAACGTCATTGAACGCAATGATGATTTCTTCATCACCCTTGTGCTCGGCCAGTTTCTTGGCTTTTTCCTGACGGTAGCTTTCAATTCGACGAATAGCCGCTTCAGCGCCGCGAATGCGGGCTGTTCGCTCCTCTTCATACGCCTTGGTGTCCTTTGGCAAGTGCAGATTCCGAAGCACCAGGGGAAGGCCGATACTGCCGGCAATCAAGGTAAACATAATGACGCCGGTAGCCAGGAAGATAAGTAGCTCTCGTGCTGGAAAGGGAGTCCCATCATTCATTGCAACCGGTAAGGAGAGCGCTGCTGCCAAGGTTACCGTGCCTCGAATACCAGCCAGGCTACCCGCAAGAATGACGCGCATCGATACCCTGGGTCTGGCTTCACGCCTGGACAGCAGGCGAGGCAGGTGGGCTGCGCCCAAAATCCAGACAAAACGCATGGCAAACAATGATAGGGAAATCAGGCCGACCAGACCCAGCAGCTTGAAGAATTCGAGCGTACCGCCATTCTGCTCCGCATAGTGCAGAGCACCCTCGATAATTTCGGGTAGTTGAAAACCTAGGAGCAGGAAGACCAGGGCGTTGAGCACAAACTCAAGCATGTCCCAAACGCTGCGCGTTTGAATGCGTGAGCTGGTCTGGTCCTGACGTTTCAGGTCCTTATAGTTAATGACCATCCCCGCAGCTACGGCGGACAGGATGCCCGACATATTGAAATGCTCAGCCACCAGATAAGCTGCAAAGGGCAGCAGAAGCAGTAGAAGCACGATTTGGATCGTTGAAGCTTCGCCCAGTCGGCGCTCGATCAGGCGCGTTCTGATGAAGTTGAAAACAAAGGCCATGGCCGCGCCGATGACGAGACCACCTATCGAGATCATGAAGAAGCCCACAGTGGCATCCATGATGGAAAACGCGCCGGTAAGCGCTGCCGCAACTGCAAACTTGAACGCCACAAGGCCTGAGGCATCGTTCATCAACGATTCGCCTTCGAGGATATGCATGAGCCGCGGCGGAACGGGGAGACGACCGGAAATGGCGGACACCGCCACGGCATCGGTGGGAGACAGAATGGCAGTGAGCGCAAAGCAGACGGGCAAGGGCAGGTGAGGGAATATCCAATGCACGACATAGCCGACACCAACCACCGTCATAAGCACCAGACCTAGGGCCAGCGCCAGGATAGGACCTCGCAGAATCATGAACTCTCTTTGAGGAAAGCGTCGCGCATCGGCAAAGAGAAGCGGAGCAATAAAGAGCAGCATGAAGATTTCAGGCTCAAGTTCCACATGCAGACCGCCGGCAGGCCAGGCCAGCAATGCACCAAATGCGATTTGAACCAGCGGTGTCGGAAGTACGGGTAGGAAGCGGGCAGCCACACCGGTTGCAGACGCTACCAGTAGCAGAATCAGAACGAGATAAACGGTATTCATGGGTAAGGCGAATCAACCTGCGGGAAAGGGTTGATGGCTAGTCAAACCGTCGAGCGGGACGAGGCGTATGAATGCTAGAGGGAAACGCAGGGAAGCATAACTACGGCAAGGTACAGCTTAAGGTGTTGAAGCCAGAATGGATTGCAGTCGAGACAGCCTTGACATAGCTTTTGGCTATAGGCAAGGCCGTACCGATTAGACTCTATTAGTTATTTATCGCGATGTCCATGAACGCATTGTCGCGTGCGTTGTGGCATGGCTTAGGCCCTGCCTACCTTTTCACGCTTCTCTACCATCGACTTTGCGAATCGTACAAACCGTATCGAACCAAGCCTGGTTACCAATGAGCGGTTGTGGGTTGATGGGAATAATTCGGTTCACGTTGTAACCGTTACCGCGGCCCCCCTGGCGCTCATCCCACCAGAGCGAGGTGCTTAGGTCATCCTGTTCTGGAGTCCCTCCATAACCCTGCTGGCCAAGTGTCGCTTCGGTATTGCGCTCGCCCTGACGTGCAAGGGCAGCGCGACCCGATACGAGATAGCCGAGGCTATTGGATACCGCAAACACGCGAGGATGTATGCCCTGGGTTACGAAAATACGAACACGCTCGGAGCCTACAGGCTCACCTGTCCCCTTATAGGCCTGGTCACCATGCGGGCCGCTGACCGGGCGGTAGGTGGTCAATTCAACCCAGTCGCCGGTTTTAAGGCCAAGTGACGCGGCAGTGGATGCATTGATCCACATGGGATTGTCATGGACGATTTCCGTCAGGTATTTCTGATTGGCTGTCCGGGCCTGAGTATGCACATTCCATTTGAAGCTGGTCAGGATGAACCGGTCTTCCGGCAGGTTCTGGTGCGCAGGAATAGGGATATAACTGGGCAGACCGTCATCGGTAATGCCGAGTGTCGTAGCGACCTTGACCAGCTCCGGACAGTACAGCTCGAATTTGCGAGAGGGTGTCTGGAAACCTCTGACTGCTGTGCGAATCCCGTCCTCTTTGATCATTAGGCCAATAGCACTTTCCTGGCCGGCCGTATTCGCCGTATAGATGACCTGCGTGGCTTCGTCGACTCTCGTGTTGCGGAGCTGTTCAGGCGTGAGGCGACGGCGATGTACCTCGTAGCTTTTCGGAGCGCTGCGGTCGACGTATACGCCATGCTTTTTCATGTACTCGAAGCCATCAGCTTCTTCGCCAGCCGGTATGTTGGCGCATTGGTGTCGGACAAACGCCTCATGGTCACCAAACTGAAAGTATCTGGCCTGTTCCGGGCCGAGGCGTCGGCCAATATCAAACAGCACATCGGCATAGCTACGTGCCTCGCCCGGCGGCTGCACCATGGGTTGACGCAAGGTAACGAAGTGCTGGAGTTCCAGGCTATTACGGGTATCAAGCCCCCAGCGCTCCAGATAGGTCGCATCCGGCAGGATCAAATCGGCGTAATGGGCCATCTCTGAATAAACTACGTCGGAGCAGGCATGAAAAGGGATCAGGGATTCATCCTTGAGCACCTCGACCGTTGTCGAGCGGCCCTCAGGCCAGGTCATGGGGGAGCTGATCGTATAGGATAGATACACATCAACCTTGGCGCGGCCTTGGCGGATGTAGTCATACACAATCTGGCCCACCTTCATCTCCTGCCAGCGGTTGGCCAGTGGCCACTCGGGTGGATCTTCCAGATCCGTTCTCAGCTTCGGCTTGGGCGGCACAGGTTGCGGCTGCGGATAGCGAGTGGCGCTGAGCTTTTCTTCCAGGCCATAGCAGTAACCACCCGGCTGGCCTACAGCGCCAACCAGGGCATTAAGCATGACCACGGCGCGTTCAGCATTGAGTCCATTGTAATGGGCGCCTGTCCCCCGGTTGGTAAACGCCACAGCAGCGGGGCGCTGGAGGGCAAATTCAAGTGCAAGGCGTTCGATGTCGCTGGCGGCGATCCCTGACTGCTGGGCCGCCCATTCAGGCGTGTAAGGGGCAAGGAAGGCATGGACTTCTTTCAGGCTCAGGTTGACGAAGTGCTCCATGAACCTGCGGTCGTATTCACCCTCGCGCATGATGACATGGCCCATGGCGAGTGCAATAGCACCCTCGGTACCCGGAAAAGGCGCGTGCCACTCATCGCTGCGGCCAGCAGTGTTGGATAGGCGAATGTCGAAGGTGACAAGCTTGGCACCATGATCGAAGCGGGCGGTTGCCACACGCTTGGCCAAATGAAGACCGCCCTGGTGGGCCTCATAAAAATTGGAGCCGAAGTTCAGAAAGTATCGGCAGCGCTCGGCATCGATGGACTCCCAGTCGGTGTCGCCCAGGCTGATATAGTTGGCGCCGCGCTTGCTGGCTGAGCACAAGGCGCGATGGTTGAGCTGCACGGGTGAGCCTATAGCGCCTAAAAAACGCTTAATTTCCGCATCAATGCGAGAGCGTCCGGCATGCAGGGCGACCCGCTCGGGGTGCCCTGCATCGATACTGCGCTGAATGCGCGAGGCAATCTCTGTATAAGCTTCATCCCAGCTAATCCGTTGCCATAAACCTTCGCCCCGAGCGCCCGCCCGCTTCAGAGGATAAAGCAGTCGCTCGGGATAGTCATTGATCGTCGGCCCGCTCTGACCCTTGGCACAGGTCATGTAGCTACCCATGTTTGGATCGAGAGGGTTGCCACGAATCTTGACGACCTGGTTATCAATGACAAAGCCTTCGATACCGCATACGGTGGAGCAGTTCAGGCATACGCTTTTGACGCGTTTGGCCTGACTGTAGTCATGCTTGGTCTTGCGGGGCGGTGGATCCATGGCCAGGGCGGCAGCGACACCACCGGCACCAACGGCGGTACCTACGCCCAGATAGATGTATTCACCCAGTTTAAGCTGCGCGAGCGCTGCCATTCCGGATTTGATGAACGTGCGACGTTTCATTGATTCATGCTCGAAAAGGGACAGGACGCAAGCGTGTTCAGGTAGGCGTACCGAGCTCCGCCCACGTATCGATCTCGTAGGAATGCGGGTCGTGGTTGCGTCCGTGTGGCAGCTTGGTCTCGATGGCGCGAGGCGCAACGCGATCCAGTCCTCGGTAGAGAACTTGCGGCTGAGTGGCCTGTTCAGGCTTGAGGCTGGCCAGCTCGGCTCCGCGCTTCTGGTAGAATTGCGCGACAGGGCTTGCTGCATCGCTGAGATCACCAAAGACCAGTACGCCGGTTGGGCAGGCTTCGACGCAGGCAGGCTGCATGGCCTGTTCCAGGCGGTGGCTACAGAAGTCGCACTTGTCGGCGACCCACTGGACCGGATCAATGTGCAGGGCGCCGTATGGGCAGGCGGTCACGCAGCTGCCCCAGGTATCACACGTATCCACGTTGATTCGAACAATGCCGTCCTTGCCCTTTTCGATGGAATGCGTAGGGCACGCCTTGATACAGGGTGCATCGGCGCATTGCATGCACAAAGCCGGAAGAAAGCTGCGCTGTGTGTGAGGAAATTCGCCTTGGTCGTAGTAATAGACCTTGGTTCTGAAGTGGCCAAGTTCCACTTGGTTTTCGACCTTGCAGGCGACCGAGCAGGCATGACAACCGATACAGCGCTCCAAATCGATTGCCATGCGCCATTGGGGGGAGATGTCCTCCATACCAAACCTTCTAGTGTTATTTATAAGTGATTCGTGCACTGGAACGTCTGGTCTGATCCAGACGAAACGGGCAGTCTCAGTCAGGGCGTAAGCGGTAAAGACGGAAATTGTGGCACAGCTAGGCAGGACGTCAAAAAACTGATGGTGTAGCGCAGGGCGAAACAGGGTCTTGCAGGCAAGACCCTAGTGGAGCAGTGTCAGTAGTCCTGAAGCGTAGGACGGAAGAGAATCTCGTTGATGTCTACATCATCCGGCTGGCTCATGGCATAAACGACGGCTCGCGCGAAGGAGTCGGCGGGAATAGCGATTTCATAGAATTTGCGGACGTTTTCAGCGACGTCCTTCTCGGTGATGCTGTCTGGCAGCTCTGTAGCAACTGCGCCTGGAGAAATGATGGTGGTGCGGATGTTGTAGGGCTTCACCTCCTGGCGTAGTCCTTCGGAGATGATGCGTACGGCATGCTTGGTCGCAGAGTAGACCGTACTGCCAGCGCGCACCTTGTGTCCGGCTACTGACGATACGTTGATGATATGACCGGCCTTGCGCTCGGACATGTGGGGCAGTACCGCAGCAATGCCGTAAAGCACACCTTTGACGTTGACGTCGATCATGCGGTCCCAGTCTTCGATCTTGAGCCGCTCAAGCGGGGAGTGCGGCATGAGTCCTGCGTTGTTCAACAGGGTGTCGACGCGGCCATAGGTGGCGATGGCTTTTTCGACCAGTGCCTTGACCTGTGCGCTGTCGGTGACGTCAGTCTTCATGGCAAGCGCCTTGCCGCCGTTGCCATTGATTTCATCAGCCAAGGCCTGGATACGCTCCAGGCGGCGCGCGCCCAAAACAACGGTTGCGCCCATCTGACTTAACTGTCGGGCCGTTGCCTCGCCCAGCCCGCTACTGGCACCGGTAATCACAACGATCTTGCCTTCAATGTTGTTGCTCATGGCCTGTCTCCTTTAGGTTTAAGCCTTGGATAAAGAACAACGCGAACGGGCATAGGTTCTATGAAGTCTCCTACAGGCCAGGCAAACAGAAGGCCGGTCGTTTGTTGCAACCATGGAACCGGTTTCTATCAGCGGCTTTCTGCTGGTGTGCTGCCTATAACGCGGTTATGTTTCCGCAACGTTGTGGTCTTACCTGAATGCTCTAGAACAGGATCTTTAAATGTTTCGCTCACGCTGGACGATGCCGGTTATCCTGATTTTGCTTCATGTTTATGTCGGCGTGACGCTGATTCCCCATCTGCCGCTTAACGATGTAGGGCAGTTGCTTGCCGCGCTTTTGCTGGCGCTGTCCTGCTACCTGGTGCCATTAGGGTTTCGCTCGCGCAGTTTGCGCATGCCCTGGCTGGCCTGGGCAGGTCTATTGGCTATGGGAATATTTTCCAGCCTTGCCGTGCTAAGCCTGTTGCGCGGTGTATTGATCGCTGTGCTCATGTTATTTCCTGGCGCGCTGTCCGAGGCGGTCACAGAACGCTCTGCCGAGGCAGTCATAGGTCTGGTGCTGCTTTTCACGGTGCTGGGCGTCTTCAATGCACGACGAATTGCAAACGTCGTTGACGTTGAATTACCCGTCGAAGACCTGCCGGAAGCCCTGGAAGGTTTTACGATCGCTCAGATCAGCGATATCCATGTTGGCCCAACAATTCACCGGTCTTATATTTCTGCCATCGTTCAGCGGGTGAACCGTCTTGAGGCCGATGTCGTCGCGGTAACAGGGGATCTCGTCGACGGCTCTGTAAAGCAGTTGGCCGAGCACATTCAGCCACTGGCCGAACTAAAAGGCCGTTACGGTGTGTACGTGGTGACAGGCAATCATGAGTACTACTCAGGTGCTTTGGAGTGGGTAAGCCACTTGAAACACATGGGCCTCAGGGTGCTGCTCAACGAGCACGTGGTGATTGCTCACAACGGGGCTGAGCTGGTGCTGGCGGGAATTACGGATTATTCCGCCGGAATGTTTGTGCCGCAGCACAAAAGCGATCCGCAGGCGGCGCTCCAGGGTGCGCCGAACAACGTGCCCAAGGTTCTTCTGGCCCATCAGCCACGCTCAGCAAAGCTGGCAGCCGAGGCGGGGTTTGATGTTCAGCTTTCCGGACATACCCATGGAGGGCAGTTCTGGCCGTGGATGCATTTTGTGCGTTTCCAGCAGCCGTGGGTGGCCGGTATCCATCGGCTGGGGAGGCTTTTTGTCTATATCAGCCGGGGCACAGGTTATTGGGGACCTCCGATTCGCTTTGGTGCGCCCTCGGAAATCACCCGCATACGACTGGTCTCGGCGCTTCCCTGATTACTTATCGGACGTGGCGGTTGCTGGCGTAACCGCTGCATCCAGGAACAGAAGTGATCCGCTGAAAGACACCGCCATGAACAGGAACCAGGATACTTTGCGCAGCATCCAGATGATGATGTCGCTGCGGTTATCTGCACTGTTCAGCATCAGATGATGCGTTTTGAAGGGGTCGAAAAAACCTAGCAGGCCGAACAGTGCCAGCGTGCCGCAAAATAGGAAGACTAGCGCGAGTGCGTAATAGCGCGCGTTCTTCGAGGCGAGTAAGTTGTGCATGAAATAACCTTTGAAAAGACGTTGGATAAATAAGGCCCGGTCGGTCTTTTCAGCAACAATGCTGCGCTCTTGTTCAGGAGCGGCATGATTGATTTATCAGGTCTGAAAGCTCGATGCCCATATGCTCTATGACGGCACGGCTGTCCGATACTTGAATCGGGCCGTCGACGTACGACAGGTTCAGACCTGGTCGATGCCAGCCTAGGCGGTATTGGGATTGTTCTAGGAATAAGGGCGTTAACCCGTACAAGCGCAGCATGACGCTGAAAAGAGGCGTACCGGCGCAAAGGCAAATACGGTACGCATCATATGGCTGGCTCTTAATATAAGGGCAGAATGCTGGGTTTCAAATACCGCTGAACCAATTGTAGCCCTGATCTTCCCAGTACCCTCCCGGGTATTGGTTGGTTACAAACAGCTCGCCAATATGCTTGGGGTTCTTGAAGCCCAGCTTGGTAGGTACGCGCAGGCGAAGCGGGTAGCCGTAGTCGGGCGGTAACGGTGTCTTGCCAAAGTCCAGTGCCAGAAGGGTTTGTGGATGAAGGGCAGTGGCCATGTCGATGCTGGAGTAATAGCGGTCGGCACACTTGAAGGCAACATACTTTGCCGTGGTGTCAGCACCGATGTGTTCGAGAAAGGTCTTGAGCGGTACGCCACTCCACTGACCAATGGCACTCCAACCTTCGATACAGATTAGCCGGGTAATGTCGCTGCGCTGAGGAAGTCGCCGCAGCGCTTCCAGCGTCCAGGGCTGCTTCTTTTGTACGAGCCCCGAGACCTCAAGGCGATAATCGCTCAAGTCTACGTCAGGAACGTTGTATTCAGGGTAAAAGGCGTTGAAAGGAAAGGGGTGAGTGATCTGGTCTTCCCGGTAGACCGGCGCCAGACGCTGGCCGCCAAACAACCAGGCCTGAACCCGATCATTCCAACGGGACAGGGCCCAGAGCACCTTGTCTACCTGATCGCCATCCTGCAGATTACAGCCGGTCAGCATGGCCATGGCGCCGACGGTAAGACCGGAGCGCAGGAACAGTCGACGCTGCAGGTTAATCACTTGCGTACGCTGCGCTGGCTCAAGGTGAATTCTGGTTTTGCGCTCACTCATGATGCGTCTCCTTGGCCCGACCGGTAATCATCGGAAGAAAAGTGCGAGGGACAAGCATGACGAGGGCAAGGTGGATAATCACAAACCCGCCGATCCCAGCCATGGCAAGGAAGTGGACATAGCGTGCCCGGTCAAACCCACCGAACAGAGTGGCCAGGGTCTGCAACTGTACGGGTTTCCAGATCGCAAGACCCGAAAGCACGACCAGAACGCCCATGGCCAGTACAAACCAGTACATCAACCGCTGTACGGCGTCATACGTACCCAGTCGATGGGCTAACTGAAGGCGCAGCGCATCCATGAGGTCCTGGCGAAAGGCCTGGACGCCTATGGGCAACAAGTCCCGACGAAAGTGTCGGCTGGCGAGGCTGTACAGCACATAGAGGGCGCCATTGATCACCAGGACCCACATGACCGCGAAATGCCAGGCAATGGAGCCACCCAGCCAGCCGCCCAAGGTAGCCCAGGTCGGAAAGGCGAACCCGAATAGCGGTGAGGCGTTGTAGATACCCCATCCGCTCAAAAACATGCAGGGCATGGCAAGGGCGTTGATCCAGTGAGTCAGGCGTACCGGCCAGGCATGCACCAGCCGCCGCGTGGTAGTCGGATGCGTCATGGGTCATCTCCGATAGGAGGGTAGGCGCACCGCTCCGGTGCGCCTCAGCTGGACTACATGGGTGGGGTATAGCCGTCTTTGCCGATTGCAACGCCTTTGGCCGTCTTGCCATCAGCATCAGGAAACAACACGATCTTGGTCCCAGGCTTGAGTTCGTCCGCCTTGCCGGGTTCTACATAGGCAATCGGCACATCTTCAGGTACATGCAACTGCTTTTCGCCGCCCTTGTACTGCACTGTCAGGGTGCGGCCGTTGGCATTCTTGAGTTCTCCAACAGTACCGTTGGTCATGGTACCGGAAGAGCCATCAGCGTTTTCCCATCCGTAATGGCCTTCGCCAGTACCCCGCAGGCTAGCTTCAAATACGGTGACTTCCAGTGCCTTGAGGCTGCCGTCCGGCTGCGGAATGGCGGCGGAACCTACAAAGCTGCTGGGCTCGCTCGCGTCCAGTTTGGCCGGAGAGACTAGGCGATAAGATGTCTTGTCAGTCAACGCAACCGACAGGTGCTGGCCATTGCGAGTGGTGAGGTCCAGCGTGTTGGATTGCACGGCATCTACCGTTCCGCGAACCGGCTTGACAGTCGGCATGGCGGCGCCGGCGGGCGTGGCGGCATGGACAAGCAGCGTGCTGCCCAGTAACAAGGTACCTAGGGCAGTGGATAACAGATTCTTGGTCATGGGCGAATCCTTCTGGGATAGGTTGCAGGAGCCATGCTCGCGCAGGGAAGGGGTCATGAAGATGACGGGCGAATGACAAAAATGTAATCCACCGTCGTCGTCGTGCTCGTTAGAATTGACTGATCGCAGGAGAGCAACTGTGCACCTATTACTGATTGAAGACGACACGAAAACCGGCGAGTACCTGAAGAAAGGGCTGGGTGAGTCCGGCTACGCGGTGGATTGGGCCCAGCATGGAGCGGACGGTCTGCACATGGCGCTTGAGCATCATTATGACCTGATCATTCTGGACGTCATGCTGCCTGGCATCGACGGTTGGCAGATCATGGAGGTGCTGCGCAAGAAGCACGACGTGCCCGTCCTGTTTCTTACTGCCCGCGATCAGGTGCAGGACCGTATCCGCGGCCTTGAGCTGGGCGCGGATGACTATCTGGTCAAGCCGTTTTCGTTTACCGAGCTGGTGTTGCGCATCCGTACGTTGCTCAGGCGTGGCGTTGTCCGTGAGGTCGACCACTACCACCTGGCAGATTTGGAGCTGGATCTGCTCAAGCGGCGCGTTACGCGGCAGCAGCAGGTGATTACGCTGACCAACAAGGAGTTCGCATTGTTGCATCTGCTGCTGCGCCGTGAAGGTGAGGTGCTCTCGCGTACTCTGATCGCGTCGGAGGTGTGGGACATGAATTTCGATAGCGACACCAATGTGGTGGATGTGGCCATTAAGCGACTACGCAGCAAGATCGATCAACCCTATCCCATCAAACTTATTCATACGGTACGCGGCATTGGCTACGTCTGTGAGGCTCGGCCATGCGCATCCGAAGACAGCCCTCTCTAACCCTTCGGGCAACTCTGGCCTTTGCGGTTGTCGCCATGCTGACCGTAGGCGGCGTGGGCGTTTATCTGTACGGCTCGTTGAAACACACGCTACTGGAGCGCAGTGATTATGCCGTACTTGGGCGGGTCGACCATTTTCGCAAGCTGTTGAGGTATGACCTGAATCTTGCGGATCTGCAGCGCAATCCGCAGCTGTTCGAAAACATGCTGGGTAATGAGGATGATGTCTTCATCATCAGCCAGCAGGGGCAGTCTATCGTCATGGTCAATCCCAAGCAGGCCATACTGCCGGATTTGCCTGTGGTCGGCAGTGACGAGTCATTGAGTCTGGATGACCTGCGCAGTGGCGTTGCGCCGAACAATATTCCCCTGCGCGCGGCGGCGGCTGAAGTCCGTTCCGGGGATACCTCGGTTCGTGTCGTGGCGGCTCATTTGCTGGTCAAGGAAATGGCCATGCTTGATACGTTCCGTGAGCGCATCCTGGGCGCCGTAGTACTGGCGTTTCTGCTGACGGCTATCCTGGGTTATCTGTTGCTGCGCAGAGGGTTGCTGCCTATTCGTGAAATGGCTGCCCATGCCGCAACAATCACACCCGCGAGATTGAACAGTCGACTCGATCCCGCCAATACGCCCAAGGAGTTGGATCAACTCACCACGGCGTTCAACGGTATGCTGGATCGGCTGGCGGATGGCTATCAGCGTCTGGTGCAGTTCTCAGCGGACCTTGCCCACGAGATTCGCACGCCTATCGGTTCGCTGATGGGGATCTGCCAGGTTACGTTGCAGCAACCTCGCTCTCTGGATGAGTACCAAAGTGTGATCGCCTCCAATCTGGAAGAGCTGGAGCGTATTTCACGCATGGTGGAAAGCATTCTGTTTCTTGCCCGCGCCGATGATGCGCAGGCAGTACTGGATTACAAAACCCTGGCGCTTGCAGACGAGCTGGAGCGTGTGGCGGACTATTTCGAGGGGCTAGCCGAAGAGCGTGAGCTGCGGCTCAGCACTGAAGGCGACGGGAAGTTGGAAGCTGATCCGTTGATGGTGCGCCGTGCGCTGAGCAATCTGGTTGCCAACGCCATTCGATATGCGGACAAAGGTTCCGTTATCCATATCCGTACACTGCAAAAAGGACAGGAGCAATGGATCCAGGTAGAGAACAGCTGCCCTATGCTCGAACCTCGTCAGCTGGAGCGCTTGTTTGATCGGTTCTACCGAGGTGATGCGGCACGGCATGGCTCGGAATCCAACGGGCTTGGACTGGCGATTGTAGCAGCCATCATGCGTCTGCATGGGGGAAGTGCAAGCGTCGAGCAGGATGAGCATCGGCACATTTGCTTTACCTTGCGCTTTCCCCATGTGGCTCCAAAGCGCGAGTCCATACTGACGGCACCTATGGCAAAAGGCTTACACGGATAGAAGTCGGTTGGCGCTAGGCCTGCATGCAGCATCTGCGTAATCTACACCTATCGGAATGCAGCGCAGGAAGCGCTCATCGCACCTCAAGGACGACGACCACGCCAGGATGGCAACTTGACAGGATGTTGAGTAAGGTCGACGAAACCCCGCCAAGCGCGGGGTTTTTCGTTTGCGCTGAATAATTATTGGGTATTTATTTCGGCCGGTACATCTTGAAGAGCTGCGCTTCGGTAATCTCGAAATAGTCTGCCGGGCCACCCCCGCGCAGGATGGGCCGTGCGGCCGCTGTCTGATAGACCCCGTCGACCAGCAGTGACCTGTCGATATGTACGCCGACCACCTCGCCCAACACCAGCCAGCTTTCCACCGAATCCCCGGCTGCGGTTTGCAACTGGATCAGTTGAGTGAGCTTGCATTCGAAGGACACCGGGGTTTCGGCAACACGTGGTACCGAGATCACGCGTGAGGGTGCAGTCGTCAACCCGGCCAGCTCAAATTCGTTGACCTCCGGCGCTACCGCTGCACAGCTGGTGTTCATCTGTTCCGCCAGTGCGCGTGTCGCAAGGTTCCAGCAGAACTCACCCGTCCGCTCGATATTACGTACGCTATCCTTATAGCCAATGCTGGAAAAGCCGATAATGGGCGGCACATAGTTGAAGGCATTGAAGAAACTGTACGGCGCCAGATTCAATTGCCCCTGCTCGTTGTGAGAGGAAATCCAGCCAATCGGGCGTGGGCCGACGATCGCATTAAAGGGATCGTGGGGCAGATCATGGCCTTTGGCGGGTTCGTAGAAATGAACGTGTTCAGACATCGACAGCCTCTCCTGACTAGATGATTACATACTGACACACACCAGCCCGGGGTGACGCAATGCCATTTGCTTTTCTTGATACGGAGTTCACCAGTCTTACTGCGCAAGCCAGACTGATTTCGCTGGCGCTGGTTGTTCCAGACGGCCCCGAGTTCTATGTTGAATTGCCGCAGAATTGGGACCTCGCAGACTGCTCTGACTTTGTCATTGAGATTGTGCTGCCGCAGCTGGACCCTGTGGAGTACGGAATGAGCGTGCCGGAAGCCAGGGAGGCGCTACGGCAGTTTCTATCCCGCTTCGATGAAGAGGTCATCGTGTGCTGTGATGCGCCACTATGGGATTGGGACTTCTTCAGTCAGCTGGCATATCGCCATGGCAAGTGGCCTGCCAATGTACGTAACGCGCCCCGTAATAGTTATGACCTGATACCCGATCTTGCCAGGGCCATTCCTGAAGAACTGGTGCCTCATCATGCACTGCTGGATGCGCGTCTGGCGGCCAGGCAGTACCGCATTGTGACCAGCCGGGGCTAGGCCGCAAAACGACCTGATCGCTACGCAAGCCAATATAGCCCGTTGTGAGGCGAGGTTATCGCCACTGCTTGATGCTTAACCTCGCTCCGGCGGAGCTGTTACCACTGATACGTTGCGCTCAACTGCGCCGTACGCTGCGAACCGTACCAGCACCACGAATACGAGTAGCAGGTGGTGATGTATTCCTTGTCTGTCAGGTTGGTCACATTCAGGGCCAGCCGCAGGTTATCGGTAGGGCTGTTGATAGGGCCGACGTCGTAATGAATGGCCGCATCAAACAGCGTATAGCCAGATACTTTTAACGTGTTGGCGGCATCACCCCAAGAGGAGCTGACGTAGCGTACACCGCCGCCTACACCAAGACCTTTAACCGGCCCCTCATGAAAAGTGTAATCGGCCCAGGCGGAAGCGGTATGGCGAGGTAGGCCGTAAGTGGTCGTGCCTTCCACGGGTACCTCGGGACCGTTTGCAACACCCGTCACCCCAGGGGCTCTGTTGGTGGTGTTGTTGGATTTTGTGATCCGGTTGTCGAGGTAGGCGTAGGCGGCAGTGATGTCCAGATTATTGGTCAGGCTGGCTTTGCCTTCAATCTCCAGGCCACGGGACTGGACTTCGCCATCCTGTACCTGGCAGCGACTGCCGTTACACAGATGGGTAGGGTCTGGGTCGAGTGTCGGTACGTTGGTCTTACGCAGATCAAACGCCGCGATGGTGATAAAGCTGTTGCTCCCAGGCGGTTGGTATTTGATTCCGATTTCGTACTGCTTGCCTTCCGATGGCTGAAAGAGCGAGCCGCCATAGAGCGTGCCCGACTGCGGCTCGAACGACTCCGCATAGCTTACATAAGGTGCGAACCCATTATCGAACAGGTAGACCATGCCCAGACGTCCTGTAAATGCTTCGCTGGACTGCGAGCTTTTGGCTTTTCTGCCGGTGCTAAGGGTAAGTGTGCTATTGCTGGTATCTGCCCAGTCGTATCGTCCTCCCATTAGCAGGACCCAGCGGTCCCAACTCAGGTGATCCTGTAGGTAGAGACCTTTCTGCTCACTGCGCTGAGTCGCATCGGTCGAGAAGGCAGGATAGCGATCGATACCGGTATAGACAGGGTCGAAGATATCCAGGCTACTGCCTTTTCCATAACCGGCCTTGGTATCGCTGCTGGTGTTCTGATAGTCAGCACCCAGTAACACGGTATGCTGTAACGGGCCCGTACCAAACTTGGCCTGGAGCTGGTTATCGAGGGCGTAGGCGTCAATATCCACATCGGTTGCAATGGTGCTGCGGCTCATCGTGCGGTAATCAGGCGCCAGGACAGACGCGTTGTACAAGCTGCGGTAAATACCTTCGCTGCGCAGATAGCGCGCGTTTTGCCTTATGGTCCAGATGTCGTTGAAGTGATGTTCGAACTGATAACCGAGTGAGTAGTACTCGCGATCAGACTTTTCAAACTCCTTGTCACCGTCGTAAAAATCGACCTTGATGCGCCTGCCAGTTGGACTATGCAGTGCTGAGCCATAGGCGGGAATGGAGCCGTAGGAGCCCCCTTTGGGATCCCGCTGGAAATGGCCCAGCAGTGTAAGGGTCGTGTTCTCCGAGGGGCGCCAGGTGAATGACGGTGCAATAGACTGTCGACGTACTTCGGTGTGTTCGATCTGGCCATCCGCATCGTCATAAAGACCCAGCAGGCGGTAGGAAAACTCTCCTGCGTCGTCCAGAGGACCGCTGAAATCCAGCGTGGTCCGCTTCTTGTCAAACGTGCCTATCTGAACACCGATTTCATGGTAGGGCGTATCCAGGGGACGCTTGCTGACCATATTGATCACGCCTGCCGGGCTGGATTGTCCATAGAGTACCGACGCAGGCCCTCGTAGTACCTCTACACGCTCCAGATCAAAGGCATCTTCCTGAGGAAGGGCATCCCGGCTGCCGGGCATGCGCAGCCCGTCCAGGTAACTGCCTGGTGAAAACCCCCGAATGGTCAACTGGTCCAGGCGCGAAGCGGTAGCGCCACGACTTTCCGGAATGACGGCCGCGGTGTAACGCAGGATCTGATTGAGGCTCTGCGCATCCTGAGCCTGCATCTGATCACGGGTAATGACCGAAATGGACTGCGGTGTCTCGATTAATGAGGCATCGGTCTTGGTTGCCGTAAGGCTGCGATTGGCGACATATCCACTCACCGGCCCTGTAGGACTTTCATCCAGCAATTCCTCGCTGATTTCGGTAGCGTCCAGTTCAAAGGCAGCCTCTTGTTCAGCCGCATTTATGGGTGAGGCAAGCAGGGTCACGCAGGCAACGACAGCGCAAGATGAAGCAGCAGAGTGGTACATACAAGTCCTTTGTAGATAAGCGCTTAAGTACAACCACAGCTAATAGCGCGAGGTAAGAGGATTTCTATCTACCTGATAATTTATATCAATTGAGAATGTGTATCAAAAAAGAAAATATCTCATTACAAATTAGCCATAAGGCTTTATCGACGTAACGGGATAGGATGGATGTGAGGTAAGGGCTAAAGAGGTCAAGCAGGCGGAAAAACGCTTCTCATCAATGATTTTTACATGCTTTATGTACTGCTGCGCGATACATGAAAGCGGTGCAACCGGTGCGAATTTCTTTTGCCAAGTGGTGAAGGGGCGCTTCCAATAACCTTCAATAAGGAAAACCTGTGGTGATACTTAGAAACGCTCTGCTCTGTGTTGGTCTTGGTAGCGTTGTACTTAATGCAAGCGCGCATGAACTATGGCTTGAGCGGGATGCAAGTGGCCCCATACGTGTCTACCTCGGCGAGCCGGACGAGGGCGTATTGGAAACCGGCGAGACCATTGCGGCGCTGGCCCCTACCACTCAAGTGTTTACCCATGATCGAAATGCAACGGCAAAGGTTGTAGCACGTGAAGATCACTTGGAGGCTGCAGTAAACGAGCAGGGGGATGTTCGCAGTTATAACGATCAGGTCTGGAAACCTTGGAAGGATGAGCAGGGCCATTATACAGCCGCCTTGATGCACGCTCGTGCAGGCCGCACCGAGACCAAGGCATTGCTGGATTACGAACTCGTCCCTGCTGCTGCAAACAGTAACCGCTTTACCTTACTGTTCAAAGGCAAGCCGCTTGCCGCACATGATGTGGTTCTGTTCGATCCAAAAAATCAGGCGCTGAAATTGAAGACAGATAGTCGGGGCGTTGTCGATGTCCCTACCAAGGAGAAAGGTCGGTTCATCTTGGCAAGTGGTTACCAGACGCCTGCGAATGGTTATGAAGTAGCCGGTCAGAAGATGGATAATCTCTATTACGGTACTACCACAAGCTTTATCGTGGATTGACGGCTGCACACTAAATGCGCTGTTACTTCTCCGCTGCTTTCGCTAGTAGCAGCGGAGACACGTCGAACATTTAGTTAAACATGCTTTCGGGGCAACCCAAGCGGCGAGAAATGACCTGGGCTGTTTTTAGTAATTCCTGAACGTATTCGTCCTTGAGTTCTTCTCTGAAGCGAAAGCAGGGGAAGGAAACACTCATTCCAGCAACGACATGGCCGAAGCGGTCATGGATGGGCGCGGCAAGGCAGCGCATATTCTCTTCGAATTCTTCTTTGTCCTCACCGTATCCCTGGCTGCGGATAAGTGCCAGCTCTTCAAGGTAGGCCTCCAGACTCGACAGGGTATTGGCCGTACGAGGCTGGAAGGTCTCGCTCGCCAGGCGCTTGCGTACATCCTGCTCGTCGCGCCAGGCCATCAGTACCTTGCCAATGCCTGTGCAATAAAGCGGCGCACGCAAGCCGATCCGCGAGTACATCCGCAGGTTGTAGCGCGAGTCGATCTTGTGGACATAAACGATATTGTCTTCATCGAGAATGCCCAGATGCACTGTTTCGCTCGTAAGTTCACTGATGGTACGCATGCCGGGCTCGGCTTCACGTACAAGATCAATATGCGGCAATGCCTTACTGCCCAGTTCGAACAGCCGCACGCTGAGGCGATAACGATCCTCGCTGTCCTGTACGACATACCCCAGCGATTTAAGGGTCTGTAGAAAGCGGTAGACGGTGCTCTTGGACATGTCCAGCTTTTGCGCAATTTCTGAAACGCCACTTTCTTCAGGGCACTGACCCAGCGCTTCCAGAACAGCCATGGTCCGGCTAACCGCGGTTACAGATTCATTATTGGTAGTGGGACTATCCATGCGGGCTCCTCTGCGAACGTTGTTAAGTGTATCTGAATTCCATTTCGAAACAGCGTTTCATTTCTCTTGACGTGCCTTGTTGAATCGCTACACTCGGTTCAATACAGGAATTGAAACCGCGTTTCAATAATGCTGATGTAGGGTCCGCAAGAGTGGAACCCCGCTACAAAAACAAGAAGGCACCAGATGATGCAGGCCATTCGACAACGGTATCTAATGCCCGTCCAGGCAGACGCGTATGTGACGAATCGGGTGGGGGGCTCCCTATGACGACCCTCTTCAAATCTTTGCCATCCCCGATACGGGTTGCCCTGGTTGGTGAATGCATGATCGAGCTGCAACGCGACAGCGTAGGCACGATTACTCAGGCATTTGGCGGGGATACGCTTAACGCCACGGTCTACCTGGCTCGGCTATGCCAGTCCACGGCCATTTCGGTGGATTATATAACCGCCATCGGTCAAGACCCGTTCAGCGAGGCCATGTGTCAAACCTGGCAGGCTGAAGGGCTGGGTACGCAAAATGTGCGACACCTGCCTGACGCATTGCCTGGTCTTTATTTCATCCAGACCGATGAGCACGGCGAGCGGCAGTTTCTTTACTGGCGTGGTGAGGCGGCCGCCCGACGCTGCTTCGATGGCCATGAGGCAGCGCAGACGCTGGCGGCCTTGCTCAACTATGACGTCATCTACCTGAGCGGTATCAGCTTGGCGGTGCTGACTGCTGAAGGCCGGGCACGGCTTCTCGAGACATTGGCCGAGGCGCGCAGGCAGGGCACGTGTATCGTATTCGATAACAACTACCGCCCCCGACTCTGGCCGGATCGCGCTACGGCGCAGCACTGCTACCAGGCATTGCTGGCGTTGGTCGACCTAGCGCTGATTACCTGGGAGGACGATGTCGAGCTGTTCGGCTTCTCTTCACCTGAGGCCTTGTTCCGTACCTATGCCCAGTCAGGCGTTACTGAAATAGTTCTCAAGCGGGGGGAGGCTCCGTGTCTGATCCATACCGGACGGCAGGTTCTGACGATTCCCGGCGAGAAGGCGCAGCAGGTGGTCGATACCACCGCCGCCGGTGACTCTTTCAGCGCAGCATACTTAGCCTGTCGTCTGCAGGGCGGTAATCCTGAACAGGCTGCCCGGTGGGGTCACCGGTTGGCTGTCAATGTCATTCAGCACCGAGGCGCCTTGATCCCGCCTCCCGCCATGCCGGCAATGCCCGCGCTTTCGTATTCCCTAGCTGCCCAGGCTTGAACAATGAAGATAAGAGAAGCCCGCGTTATCGTGACCTGTCCCGGTCGTAATCTGGTCACTCTCAAGATTGTGACTGACGAAGGTCTTTACGGAATCGGCGATGCTACCCTCAATGGCCGTGAGCTGGCCGTGGTCGCCTATCTGGAGGAACATGTTATTCCTGCCTTGATCGGACGGGATGCTCATCGAATCGAAGACATCTGGCAGTACCTGTACCGCGGTGCCTACTGGCGTCGTGGGCCCGTCACCATGACGGCGATTGCCGCGGTTGACTTGGCGTTGTGGGACATCAAGGCCAAGGCCGCCAATATGCCGTTGTATCAATTGCTTGGCGGCAAAAGCCGTGAGCAGGTGATGGTATATGGGCATGCTACCGGCAAGGACATCGAATCCTGCCTGGACGAGGTGGCCCGGCATGTAGAGTTGGGCTACAAGGCTGTTCGAGTCCAATGTGGCATTCCCGGTATTCCGACCACCTATGGTGTAGCCAAGCGCGAAGGTGAGCGCTACGAGCCGGCAGACAGTGACCTGCCGGCCGAACATGTCTGGGATACCGCCAAGTACCTCAAGTATGTCCCCAAGCTGTTTGCTGCGGTTCGTGAACGCTTTGGTGATGACCTGCACATCCTCCACGACGTGCACCATCGCCTGACACCCATTGAAGCAGGGCGTCTGGGTAAGTCGGTAGAGGAATTCAATCTGTTCTGGCTGGAAGATTGTACACCTGCCGAGAATCAGGAAGGTTTCCGCCTGATCCGCCAGCACACCACCACACCGCTGGCGGTGGGTGAAGTCTTCAACTCGATCCATGACTGCCGCGAGCTGATCCAAGAGCAGCTGATCGATTATATCCGTGCAACGCTTGTGCATGCCGGTGGCATTACCCATGTCCGGCGGATCGCTGATCTGGCGGCGCTGTACCACGTGCGTACCGGTTTTCATGGTGCGACTGACCTGTCACCGGTATGCATGGGAGCGGCGCTGCACTTCGATACCTGGGTACCTAACTTTGGCATCCAGGAGCACATGCCCCATGAGGAGCGGATCGATGAAGTCTTCCCCCACGCCTATCGATTCGAAGATGGTCATTTCACGCCGGGCGAAGCGCCAGGGCATGGCGTGGACATCGATGAAGATCTGGCGGCGCGCTATCCCTACAAGCGTGCCAGTCTGCCGGTAAACCGTCTCGTAGACGGCACGCTCTGGCACTGGTGAATCATGGTCGACAATGAAACAACAGACGGGTACGCACAATGAACAAACAGAACCGATTGTATGCAGGGAGGCTGCTGGGTAACGCCGGTGCAGCCGTTAGGTCGATCCAGAGGAGTGGCAAACAATGAAAGCCTTTCAGGTACGGGCTCCCCATGAGTTCAGTCTGGCCCAGGTCGAGACACCAGTCGCTGCGCCAGGTGAGGTGGTGGTAGGCGTGGCGTATGCGGGTATCTGCGGTTCGGACATGCATATCATCCATGGGCAGAACGCGTTCGTTCGGTTTCCCCGGGTGACCGGGCATGAGTTTGCCGGTGTCGTTCAGGAGGTCGGCGAGGGTGTCGAGACGCTGAGCGTTGGCGATCGTGTGTGCGTCGATCCGGTCATCAGTTGCGGCACCTGCTACCCCTGTCGCATTGGCCGTCCTAATGTCTGTACCCATTTGCAAGTGATTGGCGTGCACCGCGACGGTGGTTTCAGCGAGCGCGTCAGTGTGCCAGCGGAGAACGCTCACAAACTGCCAGAGGGGATGCCGCTCAGCCATGCTGCCTTGGTGGAGCCGTATTCCATCGCGCTGAACGTGCTTGATCGCATGCAACCTCAGCCAGGCGACTCTGTACTGGTCTATGGCGCTGGCGTTATCGGGTTGACCATCGTGCAGATGGCGCGCGCCCTGGGACTTACCGACATCACTGTTACCGATGTGATTGATACGCGCCTGCAAACAGCCCGGGCGTTGGGCGCGACACGCACGATCAACGGGCAGGCACAGGATGTGGAGTCTGTCATGAAGGAGCAGACCGGAGGCGAGGGCGTACCGCTCATTGTAGATGCAGCCTGTATTCCTGCGTTGATGCCTCAAATGGTGCGGCTGGCGTCACCCGCCGGGCGGATTGGTCTTCTGGGTTTCAATGCAGCGCCCAGCGACCTGGTACAGCTGGAAATGATCAAGAAGGAATTGACGCTAGTAGGATCGCGGCTCAACAACCGCAAATTTCCACGGGTGATTGAGCTGATGGCGACCGGAAAGCTGAATGCGCAGGATCTGATCAGCCATCGCGTAGCCTTTGACGATATGCCTGAGGCCATTGATCTGATCGAAAGCCATCCTGAGCAGACGCGTAAGGTGTTAGTGGAGTTGATGCACGTGGCGGGTTAACTCGGACGGCCTTAGCCGTCTTTCCAATCGATACGCGCTCACCCGGGCGCCCTCACCGATAAATACAAGAAGCGGGAGGTTTCCATGTTTGGTCAAGGTCGTAGCCTGGTACTCGTCATGCTGTTTCTGGCGGGTGTCATCAATTATCTGGATCGCTCGGCATTGTCTGTGGCGGCTCCGTTCATTCAGAAGGACTTTGGGCTCAATGCCGGCGAGATGGGGCTGATCTTCAGCAGCTTTTTCGTAGGGTATGCAGCCTTCAACTTTGTTGGCGGCTGGGCAGCGGATCGTTATGGTGCCAAAACCACGCTGCTGGTGGCTATGGTGCTGTGGTCACTGTTCAGTGGCTTGACGGTGCTGGCCCTGGGCTTTGCCTCATTGTTCCTGATCCGTGTGCTGTTTGGCATGGGGGAAGGGCCGCTGAGCGTGACAACCAGCAAGATGGTGAACACGTGGTATGCGCCCGATAAGCGAGCACGCGTCTTGGGTGTTTCCATGGCCGGTACGCCGTTGGGTGGCGCCATTTCCGGGCCGGTGGTAGGCATCATTGCCGTCACCTACGGCTGGAAGGAGTCCTTTATCGTCATCATGATTATTGGCCTCGTTTGGGCGGCGGTGTGGTTCAAGTTCATCAAGGCCAAGCCGGACGGTGCGGCAGCACGTGAAATCGAAGAGGGTGAACGGCTCACCGAGATTGCCAACGTGCCGACTCAGCCACTCCGGTATTACCTCAAGCAGCCTACCGTGCTGTTTACGGCGTTTGCCTTCTTCACCTACAACTACACGCTGTACTTCTTCCTGACCTGGTTCCCAAGCTACCTGACCATGGCTCATGGCATGAACGTAAAGGACATGAGTATCGCGACCGTCATCCCGTGGATTCTGGGATGCCTGGGACTGGCGCTGGGTGGCTTCGTGTCCGACTTCGTGCTCAAGAAAACCGGCCGGGTGATGTTCTCGCGCAAGGTGGTGCTGGTGGGGTGCCTGTTGTGCTGTGCGGTCTGCATCGGTTGCGCCGGGCTTGTTTCCACCATGTATAGCGCGGTAGCGCTGGTGGCGCTGTCTGTATTCTTCCTGTATCTGACCGGCGCTATTTACTGGGCCATCATCCAGGATACCGTACCGGCAGCGCGAGTAGGTGGGGTAAGCGGGTTCATGCACTTCCTGGCCAATACCTCCGGTATTGTGGGTCCGACTGTGACCGGTTTTATCGTCCAGTTTACCGGGGCATTTACCAGTGCCTTCCTCCTGGCAGGTCTTTTGACGGTTGTGGGTGCGCTGTGTGTGGCCCGTTTCGTCAAGCCTATTGCCCCTGTGCAGGCGGAGATGGCGCCACCGGTCGCTACGCCGTCAGTACTGGGCCGTTCCTCGTAAGGAGTTGCAGATGCAGTACACACGTGTAGAACAAGGGGCGCTTGAAGGATTCTGCCAGCAGGCCTTTAGAGCCCATGGTCTCGCCGCACCGGACGCCGAACTCGCTGCCCGGGTGCTGGTGAATTCTGACGCCCGGGGCATTCCTTCCCATGGCGTGGCACGTCTGCCGCGCTATGTGCGGGGGCTCAAGGCGGGCAGTATCCTGACAGATGCCAAGCCGAAGCTGGTTCATGAAACGCCGCTCTCGCTGGTGTTGGACGCCCAGGGTGGTATGGGCACCACGGTCAGCCAGCAGGCCATGGATGCCGTGATTGCCAAAGCCTGCGAGCACGGCGCGGGTTTCGCGACCGTACGCGACTCGAACCACTTTGGTATTGCCGCCTGGTACGCCATGCAGGCGCTGCCCCATGACCTGATTGGCATCGCCATGACTAACACGGCGGCACTTGGCGTTCCCACGCATGGTCGACAATGCATGTTTGGCACCAACCCGATCGCTTTTGCCGCACCGGCCGACAGGGAAAAGGCCTTTGTGCTGGACATGTCGACCACAGCCGTGACGCGCGGCAAGCTGGAAGTCTATGGCCGGCAGAACACACCGTTGCCCACTGGATGGGCTGCGGCACCGGATGGAGGCGATGCCCATGATGCCCCCAGTCTTCTGGAAAGCATGAACATCTATGCAGGCGGCGGGTTGCACCCATTAGGCGGTGCGGGCACCGAGTTTGGTGGCCACAAGGGCTATGGTCTTGCCGTGATGGTCGACATCCTTTGTGGCGCACTGGCAGGGCATGGGTTTGGCAGGCACCTGCACGATACGCCTGGGAGTACGGGGCGAGTGGGGCACTTTTTTGCTGCTTTTCGAATCGACCTGTTCCGCCCCGCGGATGAGTTTCGCCAAGCCATGGATCAGCTCTTGTCAGACCTGCGTACCTCGGAGCCTGCCGCAGGGCACGATCAGGTCTGGTACGCGGGACTCAAGGAAATCCAGGCCCAGGAAGCGGCATCGCGTGAGGGTGTGCCGGTTGAGACAGGGGTGATCGAATCCCTTCAAGCGCTGGGGGAAGCCTGTGGCGTTACTCTGGCAGGAATCAAGGAGCCTTTCCATGCGTGAAGTCGAGCGGTATCCCTCAACCTATCCAAAGCCGATCATCGGCATCGTGCACTTGGGCCTTGGTGCGTTTCATCGTGCGCATCAGGCGGTCTACCTGGAGCGCACTCTGGCACGGCATGGTGGCGGAGAGTGGGGTATATGCAGCGCCAACATTCGCTCCAACCGCGCACTTGTCGATCAGCTTCGTGCCCAAGACTGCCGCTATCACGTGGCCGAATACCGAGACAGCGAACACGTTGCCTTGCGAGAAATCGCAGCGTTGCAGGAAGTGCTTTATGCCGGTGAAGGCGGTGAAGATAGAGAAGCCTTGCTCGAACGAATGGCCGAGCCAGCAACACGCATCGTAACGCTGACTGTGACGGAAAAAGGCTACTGCTTGAGTCCCGCCACTGGGCAGCTACGCGTAGATGACCCCAATATCGCCTATGATATTCGCACGCCCCATGCGCCGCGTACGGCCCCAGGTCTGCTGGTAGAGGCCTTGCGCCGCCGTCATGCCCGTGGGATAGCCCCCTTTACAGTATTGTGCTGTGACAACATGCCGGACAACGGCCAGCGAACACGGCAGGCGGTAACGCAATTGGCGGCTGCCCAAGATGAACGACTGGCCGCCTGGATCAGTCAGGAGGTCGCGTTTCCCTGCAGTATGGTAGACCGCATTGTTCCTGCCATGACTGACGCCTCGTTCGAAACGTTGCGTCAGCTTGGCTGCGAGGACCCGGCAGCCGTTATTGGCGAAGCCTTCAGCCAGTGGGTGATAGAGGATCAGTTTCCTCAGGGGCGGCCCGACTGGGAGCAGGAGGGGGTGCAAATGGTAACGGATGTACGCCCATTCGAAACCATGAAACTACGCCTGCTCAATGGCAGCCATTCACTTTTGGCCTACGTAGGTGCACTGGCAGGTCATACCACGGTGTATGACGCCATGAATGATCCTGCACTGGTCAGACTCGTCCGGCATTACATGAAAGACGAGGCCATGCCGACGCTGGAGATGCCGGCAGGAATCGACCTCAACGCCTATGCTGATGATCTGATAGCACGCTTTCGCAACGACAGCCTCCAGCACCGTTTGCATCAGATCGCTATGGACGGCTCGCAAAAGCTGCCTCAGCGCTGGCTCTCCGGCACGGAAGCACGGCTTGCTCAGGGAGGCGGAATCAGCTGCATTGCGTTTGGCGTAGCGGCCTGGATTGAGTACTGCTCCGGGCAGAGCAGCCAAGGGGCGCATGAGGTAAATGATCCACTGCATGACACCTTTGCTGAGTTGCATGCGCACCGGCAGGGCGAAGCACTGGTCGAGGCCTTTCTGGGACTTACGGACGTATTTCCGGCGAGTCTGGCCGAGCAGGAGGCGTTCCGGCAGGCCGTACATCAAGCCTACCGTGTGCTGAGCACCCAAGGTATTGCCGTGGCGCTCGCAGAAGCGACGAACAGTAATAATCATTAAGGAGCGAAGTCATGGAGCATACCTGGCGCTGGTTCGGCCCTAACGACCCCATCAGCTTGAGCGACATTCGGCAGACCGGCGCAACAGGCATCGTCACGGCCTTGCATCAGGTTCCCAACGGGGAAGTCTGGACAGTAGAAGCGATCAGTGAACGAAAGGCGATGATCGAGGCAGCTGGACTGACCTGGTCGGTGGTGGAAAGTATTCCCGTTCACGAGGATATCAAGCGAGGCTGTGGCCGCCGCGATGACTACATTGGCAACTACCAACAGAGCCTTCGCAATCTCGCGGCGTGCGGTATCGATATTGTCTGCTATAACTTCATGCCCATCCTCGACTGGACCCGTACGGACCTTGCATGGCCGCTGGAGGACGGCGGGTGGGCACTACGCTTTGATCAGGATGCATTTGCCGCGTTTGATCTCTTTATCCTCAAGCGTGAAGGCGCCGAGGCGGACTACACCGAGGACGATATCCAGCGGGCCCGTACCTATTTTGACAACCTGGACGACACCCGGCGCGATACGCTCGTTGCTACCTTGATTGCCGGTCTACCAGGCGCTGAAGAGCACTATAGCCTGGATGATTTCAAAGGACTGCTTGCGACCTATGCGGACATCGACGCGGAACAGCTTCGGGAAAACCTGGGCTACTTTCTCAAGGTCATTGTGCCGGTGGCGGAGGCGGCGGGCGTACGCATGGCCATTCACCCCGACGATCCGCCACGGCCTCTTCTGGGCTTGCCTCGTATCGTGTCTACCGCACAGGACGCCCAATGGCTTCTTGATGCGGCACCCAGTCCGGCCAACGGCTTGACCTTTTGCACCGGATCCTACGGGGTGCGTGCAGATAACGACCTTGTTGCCATGGCTCGGCAGTTTGCGCCTCGCATCTATTTCACTCACCTGCGCTCGGTGAAGCGCGAGGCTGATCCGCGCAGCTTTCACGAAGCGCATCATCTGGCTGGAGACGCAGACATGGTTGGTGTGATCCGTGAGCTGGTTCTGGAAGAGCGTCGACGCGAACATGAGCATGGCCCCCGACTTCCCCTGCGGCCCGATCATGGTCATCAGCTGCTGGATGATCAGCATCGCCGTACCAACCCCGGCTATTCACTGATCGGCCGTCTCAAAGGATTGGCAGAGTTGCGCGGGATAGAGCTGGCCGTGCGTCAATTACTGCAAAATTGACATTACCGTGAGAACGCCATGGAACTGATAACAAAAACAGGCGGGATCGATACCGCCAAAGCCGTGATTCGCCTCCACCCGCAGGACGACGTCCTCGTGGCTCTACAGCCGCTGCCGGCAGGGCTTGCCATCGTGGAGGAGCGCGTAACCCTCAGTCAGCCCATTCCCGCAGGCCACAAGTTCTCGGTGCGCCGGATTGATAGCGGGCAACCGGTGCGCCGCTATGGTCAGATCATCGGCTTTGCCACGACGCTCATCATGCCCGGCGAGCACATCCATGTTCATAACCTGGCGATGGGCGAGTTTGCCCGGGATTATGCTTTTGGAGAGGATGCCCACGTGCAGGCCTTTCCCACCGAGGGGCCAATGTTTCAAGGTATCGTCCGCCCGGATGGTCGTATAGCGACGCGCAACTATATCGGTATCCTGACCTCGGTAAATTGCTCGGCGACTGTAGCTCGGGCAGTGGCTGACTATTTTCGGCGGGATATCAATCCGGCCGCTCTGGCGCCTTATCCCAATGTGGATGGCGTCGTTGCGCTGACACACAGCTCCGGCTGCGCTGTGGATTCAGCAGGCGAGCCTCTGGCCATCTTGCGCCGCACCCTGGGCGGATATGCTGTCCATCCCAATTTCGCGGCGGTCATGGTGATCGGACTTGGCTGCGAAACCAACCAGATCGAAGGCATGATGGCGGCTCAGGGGCTGGAAGCGACCGCAACACTGCGTACGTTCACCATCCAGGATACGGGAGGTACGGCCAAGACCGTAGCCAAAGGCATTGCGTATGTGAAAGACCTCTTGAGCGAAGCCAATCGCATCGAGCGCCAGCCTGTGAGTGCCCGTCATTTGATAGTAGGCCTGCAATGCGGCGGCTCGGATGGCTATTCCGGTATTACCGCCAATCCGGCCCTGGGTAATGCGGTGGACCGATTGGTAGCCTGCGGTGGTACGGCTATCCTATCCGAAACACCGGAAATATATGGTGCCGAGCATCTGCTGACCCGTCGGGCTACCAGCCGTGAGGTAGGCGAAAAGCTTATCGAGCGCATCCATTGGTGGGAAGAGTATTGCCGACGCACGGGAGCGGAAATGAACAACAACCCGTCTGCAGGCAACAAGGCGGGTGGCCTTACGACCATTCTGGAAAAATCGCTTGGCGCGGTAGCGAAAGCCGGATCAAGTAACTTGATGGCTGTCTATGAATATGCCGAGCCGGTAAGGGCTCAGGGACTGGTGTTCATGGACACGCCCGGCTATGACCCGGTTTCCGCTACCGGGCAGGTGGCGGGTGGCGCAAATCTTATTGCCTTTACCACCGGACGGGGCTCAGCCTATGGATGCGCACCGGCGCCCTCGATCAAGCTCTCGACCAATAATGCCCTCTGGCAGCGTCAGGAAGAGGACATGGACATCAACTGTGGCGAAATCGCGACCGGTACGCTGACCATCGAAGCATCCGGAGCCGAGATTTTCGACAAAATGCTAAGGATTGCCTCGGGCGAGCGCAGCAAGAGCGAGCAGCACGGCTATGGGCAGAATGAATTCGTTCCCTGGCATATTGGCGCCATCACATAATCTGTTCTGCTGCACGGTGTGATCCTTCCTGTATCGGCACCGGCGGGTCAACCAACAGCCTGCCGGCACTGCCGTGTGAGGCATGCTGACGGTTGGCCCCTTCAACCGCCGGGTCTATGGCATTTGGCGAGCGCAGCGTGCTGTTGTGTCTAGGACGCATCGACTAATACCGGATAACTATGCCGACTCGGGGCTGGTGCTGGATGCAGGAGCCGGCGAACCCTTTGGTTAATCCAGGTAGGCCCTGGAGACACGATCGGTAGAATCGAGTGGAGCTCATCGGTAGATCCGCTCAATTCGCAAATCTATGTGTCGATCATAGCTCCTCGAACAGAACCATACGGTGACGCCTGATCTCCAGAAAAGCAGAAAGGGTGTACGTGGTCCGCGCTGGATGCGACAACTGGCCGGATTCTCTGCCAAGTGCCTGCCACCGGTACCAATCCGGTGACGTCAAAATAGGCTGTCGGGTTAGGGCCAGTAGCTTCGTCGCCGGGTCTGGTTTATGCCGGTTCGATGTCCGGTGACATGGTAGTGCTCGACGCAATACCGGGGCTACTATCTGGAAGTATGCAGTAGCCAGTGCGCCATCGATTATAAATGGTTAACTGTTCTGGGGCTCTGGCTATGGTCGCTTCAATTTTGGCAGGCCCTAATAACAAGCTTTATAAGTTCACGCCAGTCGGCTCCGCACCAGCTCCGCATTGATCAACGTACAAAGCCTCCTGTCTGACCGCAGGGGGCTTTTCAGAAGAGACCGCACGGCATGCTTTAATGCTGGTTTTATATCTATAAATAACATTAAATTATATAAATAAGTTTTTGATTTATAAAGATTAAATCTTCTATTCGATCAGATTTGAACAGATCTTTACGTAGCTACCCAGTACTTAAAAAACCGTTCACTTAACGTTAGATATAGGATCAATTTTTTAGTTTAAATAATTGAAATTTAAGGATAAAAACGTCCGGCGCAGTAGTCTGCCAAATTAGGATCTAGTAGTGCGTAAAATACCTTGAGAGGTCGAAGCGTTCTGTCTCGCGCTCGAATCAAGTGAACCTTCAGGTTAAAGGCCGTCGAGTCGGCCGCGTCGTGCAACAGGGACTCGATAATTAACCAATACTCAATCAACATGGCATCGTTGCCACCGGTTCGGACAGCTTCATGAAGAGTCCGGCCTACGTTCATCGGTTGTGGCTATGCTGAGTAAGCGTGGCCATCTTGTGGTTGCGGATACTATTCAGGCATTAACTGTGCAGATCGTGTTCGATCACCTGGATATTTCACACCGATTTTGGCTGTTTATCCTTGCGGCTCGGTAGGCTGCCCAATGCTGTATAACCGGAGCTTGTTGGCAATGGTAGTGTGGGAGACGCCAAGTCGCTTACCCAGTAAACGACTGCTGGGGTATTGGGTGATCAGCTGTTCCAGCACTGCCTTTTCGAATCGACCAACGATCTGGTCAAGATTACCGTCCAGCGTGAAGTGTCCCAGCGGTTGTGGGGTGCCGTAATCAGGCAGACGTATGTGCTCAGGTTTAACTACCTTGCCTTCGGCCAAGGAAACCGCTTGAAAGAGTGCATTTTCAAGCTGACGCACATTGCCAGGCCAGGGGTAATGGCGTAGTCGCTCGAAGGCGGCAGGGGCCAAAGGCTTGAGCGGGCAGCCGATCTGGCGGCTGGCTTGATCCAGAAAGTGTTCGACCAGCGGCTCCAGTCCATCCAGGCATTCACGCAAGGGGGGGATGTGCAGCGAAAGCACATTGAGGCGATGGTACAGGTCCTGGCGGAATTCGCCTTGTACGCATAAATCGGAAAGATCCTGCTGGGTGGCGCAGATGACACGGACGTCCAGGTAGACCTCCTCATCGCTACCCACCCGGCGAAAAATCCCATCCTGCAGAAACCGAACCAGTTTGGCTTGAAGGCGCAGACTCATCTCACCCACTTCATCCAGAAATAGCGTGCCACCGGCGGTAAGCTCAAGCAGTCCAAGCTTGCCCTCTGGCCGAGCCCCTTCGAATGCACCAGCGCTGTATCCAAACAGTTCCGTCTCAGCCATCGACTCGGGCAGACCCGCACAGTTGAGCACCATGAAGGGGGCTTGACCGCGAGGGCTCGCCAAGTGGCAGGCCCGCGCCAGCAGCTCTTTGCCGGTACCGGTTTCGCCGGTAATCAGCAGCGGCGCATCAAGAGGAGCCATGCGTCGCGCCTCCCGGACGACAGCAGCCATGGACCTGGAGCTCTGGAAGATGCTGTCAAACCCTCGCAGCTCCTGCTTGCGTACCTGATAGATACGCTCGCCCACCTGATCGGCACGGTGCAGCGTCAGTACGGCGCCCGCCAGGGCCTCGCTGTCGTCATGCCCGGTCTGCAGGGGTGTGATATCGGCGAGAAAAACATCGCCCTTGATCTGAATACGCAAACCATTGAGCCGGGATTTGTTGGCACGAACCAGCTCAGGCAGGTCCAGCTCATCCACATATTTAGAGAGTGCCATTCCGGGCACCTCGTCCACTCGGGCACCCAATAGCTGCGCTGCTGCGCGGTTGGCTGCAACGATATGGCCAGCCATATCAATCGACAGCACGGGAAACTCCAACGCGCCGAGCAGCGTATTGAGTTCCAGGTGGCGACGCTCGCTGGGCATGAGGCTGATACGCCAGATATCGAAAACACCGGGGATGGCCGCGAGCTTGGATCGCAGTGCTTGGAATTGCAGATTGATCAGATTAGGGCAGTAGAGATAGACCGTATTGCCTTGGTCGCCTCCCACCTCGCCACGGGCCACGTTAATCCCGTAGTCAGCCAACAGATTGAGCATGTCGCGCAGAATGCCTACGCGGTTCTGACACAAAACTTTGATTCGCATCGAGCGGGCCCATTGTTGTGATTATAGCGGGCGGTGCAGCCAATTTTTTCAGTAGGCCGCAAGCTGAGTGTCAAGAATATGTGCCAGATAGGCCCTTTATCAAGTAAACCGCATAGCCTGAAGTGAACCCTTAACAGTTTGCTGTAAAGATTTTCTTACGAATCATCCAGGCAAAATATGCCGCCTTGATCTTTTAGCCTTATACATACAGACCGTCTTCGCGCTATTGCTAGAGCCATACAACAAGACCCAGCGGCATCCGCCGTCAAGGAGGCTACATGAAAAGTACGCAGTACGTGGCGAGAAAACCGGATGAGTCTGGTTTTATCCATTACTCGGATGACGAACACGGTGTATGGAATACGCTGATCACTCGGCAGTTGAAGGTGATTGAAGGCAAGGCCTGCCAGGAATACCTGGACGGTATTACCCAGCTTGATCTGCCTATGGACCGCATACCCCAGTTGTCCGAAGTCAACCGCGTACTGGAACGCACCACGGGCTGGCGCGTGGCACAGGTGCCAGCGTTGATCCCTTTCGAGACGTTTTTCGCCTTGTTGGCTAGCCAGCAGTTTCCAGTCGCCACGTTCATTCGAACCCGGGAAGAGCTGGACTACTTGCAGGAGCCCGATATCTTCCATGAAATCTTTGGCCATTGTCCGCTGCTGACCAATCCCTGGTTTGCCGAATTCACCCATACCTACGGCAAGTTGGGGCTCGCTGCCTCCAAGGAAGAGCGCATCTTCCTGGCGCGCCTGTACTGGATGACCATTGAGTTTGGACTGGTGGATACGCTGATGGGACGTAAGATCTATGGAGGCGGTATCCTGTCATCGCCCAAGGAGACGGTGTATTCGCTTTCGGCCGAACCCGAGCACCTGCCGTTCGACCCCATCGAGGCCATGCGTACCCCGTATCGAATCGATATTCTGCAACCCGTCTATTTCGTGTTGCCTGAACTCAAGCGGCTATTCCAGGTCGCTCATGAAGACATCATGGGCATGGTTCGCGAGGCCATGCAGCTCGGGCTTCACAAACCCCGCTTTTCGCCCAAAGCAGCCTGATATTACAAGGAGAAGACATGACTGCTACCGCTCTGAAACAAGGCCACTGCGAAGCCTGTAGCGCCGATGCCCCCAAAGTCAGCGAAGAAGAGCTGGCGGAGCTGATTCGGCAGATTCCGGACTGGAACATTGAAGTGCGTGACGGAATCATGCAGCTCGAAAAGGTCTTCCGCTTCAAGAATTTTCGCCATGCGCTGGCGTTCACCAATGCCGTTGGCGCTATTGCTGAGGAAGAAGGGCATCATCCCGGCCTCTTGACCGAATGGGGCAAGGTGACGGTGACCTGGTGGAGCCATTCGATCAAAGGACTTCATCGCAACGATTTCATCATGGCGGCCCGCACGGACGAGGTGGCGGCTACAGCGGAGGGGCGCAAGTGAGCCATTTTAAGACGGTCGACTGGGTAGCCGGCGACCCGATCATGGGGCTGCTTGAAGCGTTTCGAGCCGATCCTAACCCCGCCAAGCTGGATCTGGGCGTAGGCGTATATAAGGATCGGCAAGGCCTTACTCCCATTCCCAAAGCCGTCAAACTGGCGGAGCAGGCATTGATCGGCAACGAACAGACCAAGAGCTATGTTGGCGGCCACGGCGATGTGAGCTTCGGGACCTACCTGCTGCACCTTGTTCTAGGTGCACATAGCGCGGTAATCGATGACAAACGGGCCGGCTGTACCCAGACCGTCGGTGGTACAGGAGCCCTGCGGCTAACAGGGGAGTTCATTGCGCAGTGTCTGCCAGGCAAGGGCGTCTGGTTGAGTCAGCCAACCTGGCCGATTCACGAAACGCTGTTCAGGGCCGCCGGGCTCGCCGTGCAGCATTACCCCTATGTGGGAGCAGATAACCGTCTTGATGTAGCCGGTATGCTCGAAGCCATGCGGCAGATTCCCAAAGGTGACGTCATCCTGTTGCACGCTTGTTGTCATAATCCGACTGGCTTCGATTTGAGTCGAGCCGATTGGCAGCAGGTATTGGGGATCGTAAAGGAGCGCGAGCTGCTGCCCTTGTTCGACTTTGCCTATCAGGGGTTTGGCGATGGGCTGGAAGAAGACGCCTGGGCTGTCAGGTTATTTGCCCAGGCGTTGCCAGAGCTTTTGATTACCAGCTCCTGCTCGAAGAACTTTGGTCTGTACCGTGAACGTACGGGAGGGCTGATCGTGGTGGCGGAAGATGCAGATCGTCTTCTGGCCGTACGCAGCCAGCTCGCCTCGATTGCCCGTAATCTCTGGTCTACGCCACCTTCCCATGGTGCGGCGGTCGTGGCCGAGATCCTGGGTACTGCTTCATTGCGCACAATGTGGGAAGAAGAAGTCAATGCCATGCGCACGCGTATCACGAGCTTGCGCAAGGGACTGGTCGAAGCACTGATCCCTTTTGGCTTGAACGAGCGCTTTGCTCATATTGCCGAGCAGCGCGGTATGTTCTCGTATACAGGACTCACCGCTGAGCAGGTCGCACAGCTCAAGGCGCGTTATAGCGTTTATCTCGTCAGTAGCGGCAGGGCCAATGTCGCCGGGCTGGACGAGAACCGGCTCGATGAACTGGCACGTGCGATTGCCGAGGTCTCTCGGTAGCGGAAAAGCCGGCAATCGCCGGCTTTTCTTTCAGAACGTACCCTGGTAATGCCCTCCATCGAGCAACACGTTCTGGCCGGTCATGTAACTCGCATGTTGGCTGCATAGGAAAGCGCACACCGCACCGAATTCATCTGCCGTGCCGAAGCGTCTGGCGGGGACCGTCTGTAATCGCTGCTGAACAATATCTGCCACCGGCTTTCCAGCAGACTGTGCAGAACGCTCCAGTGTGTTTTGTAGCCGATCGGTATCGAAAGAGCCTGGCAGAAGGTTGTTGATCGTAACGTTGCGCTCCGCCAGACGAGCCTGACGCGCAAGCCCGGCGACAAACCCCGTCAGGCCGCTGCGTGCGCCATTGGACAAGCCTAGAATATCGATAGGCGCCTTGACGGCAGAGGACGTGATATTCACGACACGACCGAATCCTCGCTCCGCCATGCCATCAACGGTTGCCTTGATCAGCTCGATGGGCGTGAGCATATTGGTCTCGACGGCGCTCAGCCAGTCCTCCCGCGTCCAGTCACGAAAGTCTCCCGGCGGAGGTCCGCCTGCGTTGTTCACAAGGATGTCGACCTGTGGACATTGAGTCAGGAGTGCCTGTCTGACGTTTTCATCACTGATATCGCCTGCGACACAGCGGACCTCAATAGCAGGATTGAGCGAGCGTAAAAATGTGGCGGTCTCCTCCAGTGCTTCAAGGCCGCGTGCATTGATTACCAGGTTGACGCCTTCCTGAGCTAACGCGCTGGCACAGCCTTTACCCAGCCCCTTGCTGGCAGCACATACCACTGCCCAGCGTCCCGAAATGCCTAAATCCATTGCTCTTCCTCCGGTTGCGAACACGCAAGATCGGAGCATTAGGCTACAGCGGGAGGGAAAAGTTGATACAGAGGAGGAGCCTGGACCCTTACGGGTCCAGGTGTCTGGCTTAGTCAGCCGAAGTGGCTGCCAGCGAAGGTTCTGCGGGGTTGGCGTCCGGCTTACGTTTGAGGCGATAACACGCCACCATGATGACCAGCCATACCGGAATGGCGTAGACCGAGATATTGATGCCGGGAATCAACAGCATGGTGCCCAGGATGAAGACTACAAACGCCAGGCACAGGTAGTTCCCATAGGGATACCAGAACGCCTTGAACGCCGTGCTGACACCCTGGCGCTTCATCTGCGCACGAAACTTCAGATGCGCCAGGCTGATCATCGCCCAGTTGATTACCAGCGTTGCCACTACCAGCGACATCAGGAGCTCAAGCGCCTGCTGCGGCATCAGATAATTGACAACTACCGCCAGGAAGGTAATGGCGGCCGAGAACAGAAGGGCACTTACCGGTACGCCGCGAGTATCGACCTTGGCCAGGAAACGAGGCGCATCGCCTTGCTCAGCCAGACCCAACAGCATGCGTCCGTTACAGTAGCAACCACTGTTGTAGACGGACAACGCTGCGGTCAGTACGACAAAGTTCAGGATGTGGGCCGCTGCATCACTGCCAATCAGAGAGAAGATCTGGACAAAGGGACTACCGCTGTACGCATCGCCGGAGGCAGTCAGCGTCTGTACCAGCGAATCCCAGGGCTTGAGTGAAAGCAGAATGATCAGGGCGCCGACATAAAAGATCAGGATACGGTAGATCACCTGGTTGATGGCTTTGGGAATGACTTTCTTGGGCTCCGAGGCTTCGGCGGCGGTAAAGCCCAGCATTTCCAGGCCACCAAACGAGAACATGATAATGGCCATGGACATGACCAATCCCTGAATGCCGTGGGGGAAGAAGCCGCCATGCGACCACAGGTTGCTGACAGAAGCCTGTGGGTCACTGCCACCGATAAGCAGGTAAGTTCCCAGCAGGATCATGCCGATGATGGCAACCACTTTGATGATCGCAAACCAGAACTCGGCCTCGCCGAACAGTTTCACATTGGCCAGGTTAATGGCATTGACCAGCAGGAAAAAGAAGGCGGCGCTGGCCCAAGTGGGTATCTCCGGCCACCAGTAGTGAATGTACTTGCCAACCGCCGTCAGCTCGGACATGCCTACCAGGATATAGAGAACCCAGCAGTTCCAGCCTGACAGAAAGCCGGCAAAGCCTCCCCAGTATCGATGAGCGAAGTGGCTGAACGAGCCGGCTACAGGTTCCTCGACAATCATCTCGCCCAGTTGGCGCATGATGAGAAAGGCAATAAATCCCGCCAGGGCATAGCCCAGGATCATGGAAGGGCCGGCCGACTGCATGACGCCTGCCGAGCCAAGAAACAAACCAGTACCAATAGCGCCACCCAGGGCTATCAATTGGATATGGCGATTTTTCAGGCCACGTTTGAGTGTACCCGATTGGGTGTTACGACCAACCATTTAAACGTCCTCACGCAAGGTGTTGTTATTGTGCGGTGTGAAGCGTGTCTATGCGAAGGCCAAACTAGGTAAAAATGTCGCAGGTACTCCGCCTTTTATCGGTTGAAGCACTCTTTTGAGGAGTACACCTGTGATAGGTAAGGTTAATCGAGGCGGTTTTAGGGCTAGAAAGCAGGCAGTCTACGTTCAGGATCATGCGTCACCTTTTATTGTTGTATGTGACGGAGCGGACGTACCAGAGAAACGGTAATGGAATGTCCTTTCCAGTAGACCTATATGAGCCGAAGCCAACTTAGGTAACAACCCCGGCCTGAAGAGCCAGGGCTGTTCCCGTGAGAGAAAGTGTCACGTTTTTCTGACAGTCGCGCCAAAACCCGCGATTTACGAGGCTTGCCGTAAAAGTTTTTTGACGAGCAGATCACTGTGTGGAATAACGCCTCAGTCAATCAAGCGGCCACGGGCAGCGTGAAATGAAAGGTGCTGCCTTGCCCTGGATCGCTCACGGCCCAGATTCGGCCTCCATGCGCTTCCACAATTCCCTTGCTAATGAATAGGCCCAGCCCGGTTCCCGTTGGGTTGCCTGCCTTGACGTGCCAGTAACGATCAAAGATGTGCTCCAATTCGTCATCGGAAATGCCTATGCCGCTGTCTCTGATGGAGAAGCAGGCGTGGCTACCCTCACGCGTCACGGATATCTCAATACTGCCACCAGCAGGCGTGAACTTGATACCGTTACTGATCAGATTCGATAGCACCTGAAAGAGCCGCTCGGCATCGGCATTCAGGATCACGTCGTCTTCTACATGAATCTTGAGCTGAATGGATTTGGTTTCGGCGAGCGACTGCAATAGCTGCACCGCCTGGTGGACCAGACTGGAAGCATCATGGGGCTGAGGTGAAATCTGAAAGCGGCCCGATTCAATCTTGGACAGGTCCAACAGGTCGCCAATCATGCTATTCATGCGTGTAGCGACCGTTTGAATGATATTGATCGCCGACAGCAAGCGCTTGGATGATTCACGTTGATCGCCCACGATCATCCGCTGCATAAGGCCTGCCTGCATGGTCACAATCGTCATGGGATTACGCAGGTCATGGGAGACTACTGCCACAATCTCGTCACGTGCACGTACGGCCTCGCGTTCGCGGGCGACCTGAAGGGCCAGATCAATTTCTATCGCTGAGCGGCGCAAGTCCTTGACGGCATAAATATCTCCAGGAAGCCAGCGCTTGGAGCGTCCACGTACCTGTTCTCGCCAAACGGCAAAGCTGCGCCGCGGATGAGGACGCAGCTGACCGGTCTCTGGGTCCGCTTCCAAGGGTTTATTCGGATTACCGCTCCATTTGAGGGTTTTGACCAGCTCTGGTCTGAACCACAGCACCATATTGGTGACTGGCTTGGGCAGGGTAATAGCCATAAGGCCGCTACCCAGGTGCGCATAGGTAGAGGCATCAGCCAGCTCATTGGGTAGACAGCGCGTATGGAAAATCCCGCTCTCGCTAAGTTGCGATTCAGCCCATTGGGCAAGCGCCCTGATTTCAGTATCACCCGGGCAATCCCCCACGACCAATACGCGCTGATCGACTAAAATGGCAGCGCCACTGGCATCCGCAAGCGCCAGAAGATCGTCTCCTTTGTACATCAGCCCGATCAACGCCTCATCTTCAGCCGAATGCATGGCTTTCACCAGGCGAGAAAGGTATTCCTGCTTGGCTTCACGCTGCTGTTGGGCATCCCGCTCCTGGAGCGCATTGATCTGGAGCGACGTTAACTCGCCAATTGCCTGGCAAGCGGCACGGATTCGGTAGGGAAGGTAATGGGGCTCCCTATGACCGCAGCTGATCAGGCCCCATAAGGAATCGCCCTGCATAAGCGATACACTCATTGACGCCCGCAAGCCTTGATAGCCAATGTATTCCCGATGCAGCGGCGAAACACTGCGCAGGATTGCACAACTAAGGTCCACCGGCTGGCCTGTCTCGCTTCTGAATGGCGGAAGCAGGGGGACCGGCTCATAGCGAGCATCGGGAATCAGGCGAATCCAGTTATGCTCATAGAGCTTACGGGCCTGGGCCGGTATATCAGAGGCAGGAAACCGAAGCTCGAGATAGGGATCTACCTCAGGATCTCGTGCCTCTGCCACCACTTGGCCGTCACCTTCGTTATCGAATCGGTAGACCACAACACGGTCGAAACCTGTTAGGGCTCTGACCTCCTCGACAACCACCTGCTGCAAATCCGCCAACGTGCGTACTTTTTGCAGGCGACGCAACGCGCGTGAATTCAGAACGCCGTCAGAAGGCGAAGTGGGTTGAGCACGTTCCAGTTCGAGAAAGATCAAGCCATCATGTTGATGCAGCAGACCCTCGTATTCGTGGCCTCCGACCGTCAATAACAGCGGATTGACCTCGTCGAAATCGGGCTGCCGGAGCGCTTGCTCGACCTGCGACAGCGCTTGAGCATTCAGGATCTTTGCAAGAGGCTGTCCAAGTACCGCATCCGTTTTGCAGTCCAAAAGCGTAGGGAGGTTGGCGCTGATGTGCTGAACGCGAGTATCGGCTTCTCTAAAAGCAATCAGATACCCATGAGGCTGAATAGCGCCTGGAATATGAATAGGCTCGCTCTCACAGCGTATGGGGTCGGCTTCGCGTTGATCGTGGCCAGTCATGCCGAATGTGAACTCCTTCTAATCCAGAGCTGTGCAGTCATTAACTGCCACTTCGTCTGTTATAGATGTGACTGCATTTGGCCTTGATCGTTTGATCAAGGTGTCGAAGCGGTAGGCACCCCTAGGGTGCATGAACGGTCAGAAACTACCGAGAATGGCAGGGTGGAGCAGGGTTATGCAGCAGATTGACGTGGTTGTGGTAGGAGGAGGGCAGTCCGCGCTGGCAGTTGCCTATTTCCTGCGCCGTACGTCACGTTCATTCGTGTTGCTGGATGCAGAGCAGCATCCAGGTGGTGCCTGGCAACACGGATGGGATTCGTTGCATCTTTTCTCACCGGCCAGCTCCAGCTCCATTCCTGGTTGGCCCATGCCTCCTACCCACGAAGAAACGCCTTCGCGTGACCATGTCCTGGATTATCTGACCCGGTATGAGCACCGTTACGGGTTTCCCATCAGGCGTCCTGTCTGGGTAGAGAGCATTGAGCCACACCCGAACGGTTTGCTGGTCAAGGCTGGCGCAGAGGCATGGCTGGCCCAGGCGGTAGTCAGTGCAACCGGAACCTGGCGACATCCCTACACGCCCCGTTATCCGGGCCAAACGCTGTTCAGAGGGCAGCAGATTCATTCGGCACAGTATGTCAATGCCGAGCCTTTTATGGACAAAACCGTATTGATTGTCGGAGGGGGCAATTCAGGGGCTCAGATCCTGGCTGAAGTATCCAAGGTGGCAGAGGCTCATTGGATTACCCTGGCGGATCCACAATTTCTACCGGACGATGTGGATGGATATGTCCTGTTCGAGCGAGCAACCGAGCGCTGGAGGGCGCAGCAGGAAGGCCGCATCTGCGATGAGCCCGCGGGTGGGCTGGGCGATATTGTCATGGTTCCCAGCGTGAAGGAGGCAAGGACACGAAGCGTATTACGGGCCGTGCGGCCATTCGAGCGCTTTACTGAGAGCGGCGTAGTCTGGTCCGACGGACATGAAATTGCAGTAGATGCGGTAATCTGGTGCACGGGCTTCAGGCCTGCGTTGGCGCATCTGGAAGCGCTGGGGCTGGTCGAGCCGGATGGACGTGTTCAGGTTAACCGCACTCGTTCGGTCAAGGAGCCCCGTGCGTGGCTCGTGGGCTACGGTGAGTGGACCGGTATGGCATCAGCAACGCTGGTAGGCGTCACCCGAACGGCACGGAGCACCGTTCAGGAGATTGAAGTCTATCTCGATCAGAGGGAGCGTTGATTGACGCGCCGGGACAGTGCCTCGGCAGATTCCTTGCGTTCCGAGTAACGATCTACCAGATACGTCTGGCGCCCACGGAGCAGGAGCGTGAACTTCATCAGTTCTTCCATGACGTCCACCAGGCGATCGTAATAGGGCGAAGGTTTCATTCGTCCTGCCTCATCGAATTCCAGAAACGCCTTGGGCACCGAGGACTGATTTGGAATCGTGAACATCCGCATCCAACGACCTAAAACACGCAGTTGATTCACGACATTGAAGGACTGCGAGCCTCCGCAGACCTGCAGAACAGCGAGGGTCTTGCCTTGGGTAGGGCGAACCGCACCCATGGCCAGCGGAACCCAGTCGATTTGTGCTTTGAAAACGGCGCTCATGGAGCCGTGTCGCTCAGGTGAGCACCATACCTGACCTTCTGACCATTGCATCAATTCCCGCAGCTCAACGACTTTCTCATGGGTATCGGGGGCATCGTCAGGCAAGGGGAGACCTGAAGGGTCAAAAATTTGGACGTCGGCGCCAAAATGTTCGAGCAGAAGAGCGGCTTCCTGTGTCAGGAGTCGGCTGAAGGAGCGCTCTCGGTTCGATCCATAAAGCAACAGGATCCTGGGCTTATGGGGCAGGGGCTGCTGACTATCCAGGCGCTCGACAGCGGGAATGTCGATCAGGGACATATCGAGATTCGGCAGGTTATCCAAGTGAAGCCTCCCGGTCAGTTGCCAAGCGCATTAACTGCGGAGCGGAGTTCGTCCCGATTCAAGCGATCAAACGGTAGGGCAAGGAATGCCTGCACGCGCTGCTCGATGATCCTTAGCGTTTTCTCGAAGGCTTGCTGAATATCCGCTTCGCTGGCCTCCAGTGCAGAGGGATCCTCCAGCCCCCAATGAGCCTTGAGTACATGACCAAAATAGACCGGGCAGGCTTCGCCAGCTGCACGGTCGCAGACGGTAATAACCACATCAGGCGGAGCGTCAGCAAACACGTCGGAAGACTTGCTATAAAGTCCCTCCGTTGTAATACCAGCCCTTTTTAGAGCATTTAAAGTCAATGGACTGACCTCCCCGCTAGGATGGCTACCAGCGCTAACCGCCTCGAATCCATCAGGAGCCAGATGATTGAACACTGCCTCCGATAGAATGCTTCTGCAACGGTTATGGGTACACATGAACAGTACTTTCATAAAGCCTCCTGGCGCTTACAGACTTAAACGCAGAGCGAGCGCAGCAAGCGTCGCGAGCAAAACGGGCAGGGTAAGAACGATACCTACCTTGAAGTAGTAACCCCAGGTAATCGTAATGTCCTTGCGTGCAAGAACATGTAGCCAGAGCAGCGTGGCCAGACTCCCGATAGGGGTAATCTTCGGGCCCAGGTCGCTGCCAATAACGTTGGCGTAAATCATGGCCTGCTGGACCACACCGGTGGTTTCACTGTCATGAATGGAAAGCGCTCCAATGAGAACCGTGGGCAGGTTGTTCATGATGGACGACAAAAAAGCGGTTAGCAGGCCGGTTCCGATTGCAGCGCCCCATACACCGTAATGAGCGCAATATTTCAACGCCTGCGTCACGTAGTCTGTCAGGCCCGCATTGCGTAGCCCGTATACCACTAGATACATCCCAAGGGAAAAGACGACAATTTGCCAGGGAGCGTCCTTGAGAACCTTCTGGGTGCTGATCACATGACCTCGCGCCGCAATTACGAATAGCAGCAGGGCACAGGCCGCAGAAATCACGCTGATAGGTACACCCATCGGCTCAATGATGAAGAAGCCAATGAGCAGAAGGCCCAGCACCCACCAGCCAGCAATGAACGTTGCACGGTCGCGTATGGCTTCACGAGGGTCCTTGATCTGGGCCAAGTCGTAGTGCTGAGGAATTTCACGGCGGAAAAACCAGAGCAGCATAATCAGCGTGGCCAGAATGCTCACGATATTCACGGGTGCCATGATGGCGGCATATTCGCCAAAGCTGATGCCGAAATAATCCGCCGAAACGATGTTTACCAAGTTGGATACCACGAGCGGCAGGCTGGCTGTATCGGCAATAAAACCGGCCGCCATGACAAATGCCAGCGTGGCGGCTGGAGAAAAGCGCAAGGCCATTAGCATGGCGATGACAATAGGAGTGAGGATCAGCGCCGCACCGTCATTGGCGAACAGGGCAGAAACCGCAGCCCCCAGCAGGATAATGAACGCGAACAGCCTGCGTCCGTTGCCGCCACCCCAGCGGGCGACATGCAATGCGGCCCATTCGAAAAAGCCTGCCTCATCCAGTAGCAGGCTGATGACGATAATGGCGATAAAGGTGGCAGTAGCATTCCATACGATATGCCATACGACCGGGATGTCTCCCAGGCTTACGACACCTGTCAGAAGTGCCAGAACGGCTCCTAGGGATGCGCTCCAGCCCACGCCTAACCCTTTGGGCTGCCAGATGACCAGAACGATCGTTATCAGAAAGATCAAAGATGCAATCAGCATGCATGAAACTCGATGGAAGGTTGACGTTGATTAACAGCAAAGCGCCTTACGCTCGGGACGGTTACCCATTTTGTGCAGGCGTTCCATGTCCACCGCGAGCCACGCTGGATTGGCTTCCAGCGTGCTCCGAAGGACAGCCCGAATCCACCCGGGCAAGGTTGGGTGAATCCGGTAATACACCCATTGGCCCTGGCGACGATCCGCTAGCAGTCCACATTGGCGCAGGTGTGCCAGATGGCGAGAAATCTTTGGTTGGATTTCATCCAGAGCGCTGGCGAGTTCACATACACATAGCTCTTCCTCTTGAAGGATCAGCAATGTCATGCGTGCACGGGTCTCGTCGGCGAGGCATTTAAACAGGAGTGAAGGTGTCAGGGATTGGGACATATGGCTTCCTTCAATAAGGGAGACACTATAATTAATATATGAAAAGTCGTATATACGTGCATCCATATAACCTGTCAGCACGTACGCTGGAAACGTATTTGCTTGCTGGCCGCTCTGATAAGAACAGACAAAGAGTGCAGGTGTGAATCATGAGCAGTATCTGGAGCATGACGCTGGCAGCCTTTCGTGATGCAACGGCTGCCAACAGCTCGACACCCAGCTGTGGGGCAGCAGCGGCCGTCTCGGCCACGATGGGAAGTGCGTTGATACTCATGGCGCTGCGGATCAGCGAATCCAAATCGGCTGCTCCTGGTCGGAGCGAGCTGATCAAGCGCGTCGAGCAGCAGATGGCGAAGCTTGGTACCTACGCCGACGCAGATGTAAAAGCGTTTGAGCGCTATATGGATGCGGCTCGACTACCGGAGCATTCCTCAATCCAGGCAGAAGAACGTGAGCAGGAGGTACAAGATGCCGTGGTCGAGGCCACGCAGGTCCCGTTGGAAACAGCAGAAACCTGTCTCGAACTGCTTCGTCTGGCGGAAGAAGGCGTTTCGTTTACGTCCGAGAATGTGCTGAGCGACATACTGTCTGGGAGTCTGTTATTGCAGGGTGGGTTATCGGCGGTACTGCTCAATGTAGATGCAGATGCAAAGATGCTGGAGGAGGGCACGGTGCGGGATGAGGCAGTTACAAAACGGCAATGTCTTGAGCAGCAGGCAGACCTGTATCTACAGTCCATTAGGAAGGCAGTCTGTACCCGCTAGACACTTTTCTACAGATGTGACTAGCCATTTGGCCTGAATAAGCCAAATGGTTCTATCGTACCTGTACGGTGTTGCAGTACGGGTTAAGTTGCTTTTTCGATAGCTAGGGCCAGCAGATCCTTGGGTTCCAGGTCACGTCCCAGTACATCAATCACGCCCGGCGTAAAGCTGGCCGTGATTTTTTTGGGATTGGACTTCCAGCCCTGAAGAATCATCAATGTCGCCTTTTGGCCATTCTTATGGATGACACGTAAGGAGGCACGTGATAATTGTGTCAAAAGTGCCTCAATTTCGCTGATTTCATCAGTGTCGTGCGGGATAATGATCAGTTCGTTGCGTTTGCGATCATCAAAAAAGATTTCTTCGGTGCGGCGCAGGGCGTTGTTGTATTTGGTCATGAAAGGTATCTCGAAATCGGTAGGGAGACGGGAGCAAAGGCTCTGAACCAGTCTCAATATTGCTGGAGCTCCATCAGCTACGACCGGCCATGAGAACGGTGAACTGTTCAGCCTGAGCCTCGCCTGAGAAAAATTTCAGGCGATCTGAAACGAGATTTTCCAGCCGCTATAGCGTTTGCATACTGCGCACAGGCAGTTTGCAAACGGTTTCCAATTTAATGGGGCAACCGTTACGAGCACTTACTCGACAACAACGGCGAGATTTGGCGGGGATCAAAATTTCATAGCTGAATCAACTTCTTACCTTCAGCATGAATACTGCGTTGCTCAAACCCGTTCATCTCACGTGTTTGAAAGGGTAGCGTTCATAGCGCTAGAAAAGTGAGACGCATGTCTCGTTATTGCATTTTGCTGTCTTCTGATCGTCATAAAGACGACGCCAGTACGAAAGAAGTTGCACCGATACGCAGCGAAGCCGTGTTCATCTACCGACTCCTGCACATCGACTGATACCAAGTAAAAATTTACCGTTCGTCGGACGTACTACTTGAAAAAAACGAGCGGG
>NZ_BDAE01000027.1 GCF_002091675.1 Pseudomonas luteola NBRC 103146
ATTTCCAGCCGACTACCTGTACACGCTTGACGGCCTGGCCGCACTCAAAGTCATCTGCCTCGGGGTAGCAATGGATAAGTGTTAATCTGGTACCGCATATTTCAGTGTTCATACTCAATACTGTTTCGTCTCGCCGCATACGGATACTCAACACGCATATCCCGCGACAAAGCAAAAGTGCTGCACTATGGTCGCGCGCTTACTTCGCCTGTAGCGCTGGCGGCGCAACCTTTGAAAACCTAAAGGAGTATCTGCAGAGTCAGCCCACGCAGGAATAGAAGCTCTGCGCGTTTTCCGCTTACATCCCAGCACGAATGTGTGAACGTTTAAGCGGTATATTGCAAACCCTGCTTTGGCCACTTCACCTCCTTGTAGCCAGCTACGCGGACCTTTGCGACTGGACCCAACCTTTTTGATGAAGGAGCCACGCATGAAATGTCTTCTTATATCCTATAGTAAAACATTAGGTTTAATCGGATAAAGAATGCCAGGTGCATTAAGTTTTGTCCAATAAAGAGCAGGTAAGCAAATCTGCGTTGTATATGAAGAGCGCTAATGCATTATCTAGATGCCACCTAGGCCCAATGTCTTCAGGCCCCTATATACATTGACAGCCAAATTATTGACTTGGATGTCTATGAGCAGAATTAATAATTGATGGACTTATCCCCAAGGATCGTCATACGAGAACACTCCTGATAAATCTCACTCGTCATACGAGAACACTTTTATAGCCTGGCTTCGTCATGCGAGAACACATTCGTCATGCGAGAACAAAATCTTGTGCCCGACTCGTCATGCGAGAGCACTTTTAGTCGTCATGCGAGAACACTTTGTTTCGTCATACGAGAACACTTTAATGAAGATCAGCATTTATAAGCTATTGTTTTATAAGGATTTTAAGAGAAATGGTTGCATCCCTATATATTAGTAAAAGAAATATATATAGAGCCTGACAGCACAGAGCTGCTTGAGTGATCGCTTAGTAATCAGTGAAGGGACTCTGCATGCTCAAAGATTTGTGCATGGCAGGAAACCAAGAAGCAGATTAGAATTATCTAATGCAATTAGAATCGCGGTAGTAATACGATGGCCGATACACTCATAGTGATTGAAGCACCAGGCAAGGTTAAGCTTCTCTCTAAAATTCTTGCTGAGTTAAGTATCTCTGGCCAAGTCATAGCTACCAGGGGTTCGCTTTATGACATGCCTATCGATCAGTTAGGACTTGACCCATCCGACTTAAAGCCAACGAAATGGGTTGCTATATCTGAAGGCACGATACGATTTCTTTCGCAGCGTTTCCGTGATGCTAAGAAAGTATTCATCATGACTGATGCCGACCGTGCTGGAGAACTGATCGCCGCTCAGGTTGTAACGCTCCTTCGAAAGAATAATTCCACAGCTGAGGTGTTGCGCATCACTGCATCTGCGCTCAATACCGAGTCAGTACGTCACGCATTCTCTGTCCCTCGAAACATAGACCGTGATGTATGCCTTACAATGATGGCAACCAGAGCGATTGACCGCGCTATTGGCTATCTTTGCTCTGATCGATCGATACATCAGACAGCCGGCCGTATAAGCAGCAAGATTGCTCAGGCCATCAATGAACGACCTCTTTCTCGCTGGCGCTTAATGGGCTCCCACCCAAGCGAGCCGGGCTGGAGAATTTCAGCCAAAGGCCCTGACTCAAAGAAAGCCAGCCTCCATGCGCTCGAAAAGGCTTTCAAAAATTTCGATGAAAGGCTAATGCAGCCGGCGCCAGCGCGAAACCTGACGAAACCCCCTCCCCCCCTGCTGACGGGAGGAGACACGCTGCTTTTTGTTGCTGGACAGCTCGATATTCCCTTGGATGAGGCAGAGAAACTGATTCAATCTGCCTATGAGCGAGGTGCCATTAGCTATCCGCGCACTGATTCACAGGAGATATCTATTCAGACGCGGACCATGCTTGAAGGGGCAATGAGGCAACTGGGGAAGCGCGTCCGCCCTTTTAATATGCCTCTAGGAGCTCCTGTGAAGCCTGCTAGCGCTCACGAAGCGGTTTATCCGGCCTCGCCCCAGCTTTTTTATTCACCGTCGCTTGTCGGGCTTTCTAAGCATGATGCGGTTCCTAACATGATTGCCAGAAGAACGTTCGCTTCCTTATCTCCTGATGCGAAAGTGAAATCCCTTACCGTACCCCAGGAAGTCATTTCAGCCTTCCTACAGAGCAACAGTCTTCCGGATCTCAATGTCCGGATCTGGAAAGACGTGCCTGAAACAGTTGGTTGGTTAGCGTTTGAGCGCGATTTTGTGAGGCCGGCAGAGGTATCTGCTGTGGATCTTGATCATGCGATCCTGGAACGGCTTATTGAAAAGAACATCGGCCGTCCATCGACAGTGGTAGGACACATCACAAATGCGCTTAAGCGTCGCTGGGTAAGTCCGGCAGGCGTGCTTTCAGATAAAGGAAAGTCTGCTCTGACTTACCTGCGCGATTCTTTTCCAGGGCTACTCAACGGAAAGGATCTTGAGAAATTTTTCGATGGAAGGCATTTCCCTACCATCACTTCGGCGATCGAGGCCGGGTTGGGTGAAATGCAGATGAGCTACCAGGATCTTATAAAGGCTGCCAAAGTCGCTACAGCTGAGAAGAAAGTAGCGGTCACTTACCAAGCTGATGAGAGTAGCTTGCCCGTCTATAACGAGGACGCAGAACTTTATGTAAGTTCTGCAGATGCTCGATAGTGCCACCTTGTAAGTACGCCTCCAGCAACCTTTAAGCAAACACGAATCGCATGTACGGATTTACACATATATATGCAAATGCGTACATGAGCACTGCCATGTACGGTTTTTCACCAAAAGATGCAAAAGCGTACATGGTTTGCCTTTAAGACAGGTCTACCGTGTTAATGAAATCCAGAATGACCTCAATGCCCTCCTCAACAAAGGCAGCCCATCGCTGAGCCTCCTTATCACCAGGGTTTACCGCAACCCCCAGGCATTGCTTCTTATCACGCCAATAACAATGCACATCCAGTGAGGCAAAAAGGACACCTACTCGGCGAAAAATTTGCTCCTTTGCCTCGTTACCTTCAATGAAGGTGTAAGGAAACGGGATGTCATATTCCACCGGGCGCATCATGAAGGGCGCCGTCGGGTTGTTATGCTTTTTAGCAATCGCCAGAATTTGTCTAGCTGCCTGGCCAATAAGAGGATCGTTGGTCCATACATTCAACTGGTCATACGTCTTCATAGAGGATCTCCCCCTCCAGTTACCTCGGCAACAATCTCTTTGAGAATCTGATAACGAGCGGTCATTCGAGCCCGCTGCCAGATAACACTGCAATCAGGGTCCATCTTATGATGATCGTGAGCATGACTAAGCAGTGCATACGGCAAGTTGAAAGACCGATCACCTAACCATTCGAAGAATCTAGAAGATGCAGAGCATGGAAGCGCTGCTGCAGTACGAACCAGCTTTTGCACACCCTCTTTCACAAGCGGTTCGTCAAGGCCCGTATTTTGCTCATGCTCATCGAGCAGCTCCGTGACCTCAACATACAGTGCGGAAAATTGATCATCGATATCCTGCAGTGCCCAGTGCTCCTTTTCGTCCATCTCGCGGAAGAACGGAAGCAGCTTAGGCTCCCGCTCCGCCCAGAAGGCAAGGACAGCACTAGGCGTCAAATCGACGCCTGGCTTGTTACTCATGAACGATCGTCCCGCTCATAAACATGAGCTGTCAGTACGAAATAGTAGGTACTGATTTGGCTCTGCCGCTTGGTAGATCCGATAAGACCAGCTAAGGGCCCTGCGTTCTCAAACCCAGTAATCCCTGATCCAGAATTGGTATCGTTGGTCTCTTGCTGTCCACCAATAATGATCGTGTCACCGTCCTTCAACAAAGCCTCACCGTTATAGTCAATGTTTGCAGGTAGTGTGATCTGAGTTGGGATCTTAGTGGTGCCGTTTACATCGGTGATGTACTGCTCAATCGTCTTAACCTGAGAGCGTACAGCTACGTTCAATGTAAGCTGAGTTCTGATTACTCCGCTTTCCAAATCAATTTTCGGGTTCACTCGAAGGAGCGTACCGAAGCGCACGGGGATCTGGATGTTTTGCGTCGCCACTGTCGCGGACTCTGTTCCTGCCACAGCATTCTGGCTAACAACGCTGAAAAGGTCAGTCTCAATACGACGGAACTCGGCCGGTGACCCAGATGTTGTTGCGATCGCAGGGCGCTGGGTTACCGAAACATCACCCACCTGCGAGAGGTAGTTAATGAAAATGTTTGCAGGGTTTCCACCTAACTTGGCCAGGCCAAATCGGGTTGAGCCGATAATGTCGCCACCGGTAGAAATTTGGTTACCGGAGATTGTAATACCGCCAGCCGGATTGTTATTGAGCGCCAACCCGTATTTACCGGCTGCAAAGCTTGCAAAGGCCGAGAGGTCCAGGCCTTCCGAACGATCTTTTGTCGTAGTGACAAGAATCAACCGGCCTTCAAAGTTGATTGATGTATTGAATTCGCGCTGAACACCTTTAATGTAATTGTCAATCTCAGTTAAAAGCCAGCTTGGCGCCTGGACAGTGATAGTCCCTGTAACCGGATTCACGCTGGCCGTTCCAAGCTTTTGAGTTTTATACATGTCTCCACCGCCAGTAGCGGCCACTGCAGGGGATGTAGGCAGCATGGGCATGTCATTACCCATAGGCAATGGAGGCATACCATTGATAGGCATGCCGGCCTGGGTATTGATTACACCTGGTACTACCGATCCGCCAGTGACAGGCACCAGCACATTTAACCGCTGGTCCAGATCTTCTTTCATTGCCTTCCAGAAGTCTGATTTGGATTCAAGCTTGGAAGAGCCCTGACGATCACCTTCGCCATCCCCACTACCACTGCTACCAGACCTGGAGGATGATCCTCCCATAGAGCCCAGCGAGCCACCGTTCATACCGCCTGCTGAGCCGCTACCAGTGGCATTGGATAGCGAGTTGGCCAGTTCAGTCCCTACATCCAAGTTGCCCGAAAGCGAGGCTGAGGTGTAATTGGTTGAGCGATTCGAGTTGATATTAAGCGTCCACTGCTTGGGGCGCATTGGGACTACCGTAATGATGCGGCGATCATTATCTACGACGTAATCGAGGCCCATAGCCGGAAATACAAGCCGCATGGCGGTTTCAGCATCAACGTCATTGAAGCCATAGCCAGCATAGGTGAATGACTGAAGCGGCATTGAACTTGTGATATTCAAGCCTTGGTCCATGAGCATCTTGACGACCTCATTACCGTTCAAGGGCTCTTTAACCTTGATGTAAACACGCTTCTCGGAAAGCCACGGTGAGCGCTTGAGTGGCATGGTCTTATTAGTCATGAGCGGACCGTTGACGATCTTTACTCGCTCGTTTTTTTGCGAGGCCTCACTTTGAGCTTTAAGTTGAGCAAGCTCACGGTTCAACTCGTTGTAGCGGCTTTCTTGACCGGACTTCGGGATATCGCTCATGCATCCAGATAGTGAGGAGGCAATAGCGGCGGCAAGCATGAGGTACTTTGGAGATTTCATGATGATTATTCTCGATCAGTGAAGCCAAACTTTCTTTTCAAGGGGACTGATCTCAACGTCGAACCGGTATGAGTCAGCAAATGGGGAGAGGAACTTGCTGAAGACTTCCTCAGCACTTGCTCCAGTAATGGTGTAACCGCCCTGGATCACTCGATCATTTTCGCCAAGATCCCAAATAGGCGCCTTCCATTGCGTGCTTTGGGTGAGGCGGAACAAGTTCTCGTATAGGCCTCCGCTGCGCACTTCGAAACTTACGCCACTTGAGGGAGCCGGGACCGTAACAGCTACCTTTGCAGCAGCAGGAGTTACAGCAGGTGGTAGCTGAGCCATAGGCGCTGCAGAAGTAACGGGCGTTACGCGAGCAGTAGTGATCGACGCTGCTGAGGGAGCTGGTGTAACCACTGCAGGCGCAGCAGGTGTGGCCTTACCCATGAACACCTCACTGCCCTTGGAAACAGTGATGCCGGCCGTAGCCTGAGATTGAGGATGAGCCACTACATTTGCAGCGGGTGCAACCGGCCTACGTTTGTAGCTTTCTTCAATCAACCGCGCAGCCGTATCCTTATTCAAACTAAGGTCGTTCACGATCTGGACACGGTTTACACGTTGGCCCCTGCCCTCAAAACTCTCGTAGGTCCGTACCGTTTCTTGGGCTCCAGCCGAGGCCGGGGCAATACGTTGTACGCGCTCTCTGTTGACCAGGCCGACAGGCTTATCAAATGGCAATGGCGTATCAATAGGTGGGCGAACCTGAGACGTTGCCTTAACCGTCATGCTTTTAGACCCGTCTCTCCCCGCAAGAATGTCTGCCGGGTTATCGAGACGCACCTGGTACTCAACTCCCGCGGAGTCCCGCACCCTTAGCATTAGAGGGACAGGCTCCCGATAGCGATACACACGCGTTGTACCGTCGGGGTCTCGTGTCTCAGTTAGCCAGTCAGGGCCAACCATAGAAGCACCACGCAGACGCACGATGGCATCCTCGCGGTTAGGAGACATCCAGTAATTTACGGTGAATGGCAGACTGTCCGCCTCGTGGACCTGCATGTTGGTCCAGTTGCGGCCAGGCGATTGGCCTAAAGCATTCATAAGCTGGCCATCGATGGAAACGCGGTTAGGCTGCAACAAAGGTTGGCTACCAGCCGGCACGCCATCCACAATAACTTTTACCGAATCCTTGATGCCATCTGCAGGATCTGTAGAGATCTTCAGGTACAGCTTGATCGGCTCATTGCGATCGGTAAGGTAAAGGATGACGTTCGTGGGAATCCAGGCCTGTTGGGGCGTGAACTCAAGAGCACCCGAATCTGGAACCAACTCTGCTTTAACAACGGCATCATCCCCTGCCCGAGCGCGACGGATCGGCCAAGGTGCGCCGTTCTCTCCAACGACCATCAGCGAGGTTATATACCCAAGCTGAAGCGTGAGCGTTTTGGTCTTTGCGCCATTAGTAAGATCAATAATCTGCTCGGGGTCGGTAGTAGTCGCTCCAGCAGGCACCGACGGCGCTAGTGCCTTACTTTCAGCGGTAAGGTAGTTCTTAATGGTCTGCTGCTGTTTGGTAGTAAGCGGGCGGTTTGAAGTCAGAACACTGTCTACGAGTGGGTCACCAGTACGCTTAGTCTGGATACCATCGGCCTCGTCATCAGCATTAGCCGTCATTGAAAGGGAAAGTGCAGCTAACAGCGGCACAAGACAAAATGCTTTGGAGTTGATCATTTGCTGGAGATCCGGATTGCGTTTACAGCGAGCCCTTGAGGCCGGTCGGCTTGGTTGATGCGTATAAGGTCAACCTCGATCTTCCCGCGTCTGGGTTGGTCCGTATTACCGTTGTAAACGATCTCGATAGGATGAAGGATTGTGTAGGTCTGGCGCGCTACGCCCTTGAAGACCTTGACCTCTTTGCTGAGGAATTCCCCTGGCCCCGGGGTGCCAGCCATTACTAGACGGATCTTGGGATCGTTCAGCTGATTGATGATGCCGTTACGAGTGAAGGCTTCCAGGTAACTGTTATAGCCAACATCGGTAAAGCAGCGCAGTTGTGCCTCGTTCATCTGACGGCGGTAGTTCAGATAATCGAGCTGCATCATTTTGATGACGCAATCTGAAGAAAAGTTAAGTGCTTTTTCTTCTCCGCCAATTGGGCTATCAAGCGGACTCAGCTGAAAGAGAGAACCAGTAGAGGTCGTTGCGAAATACGTTCTCTCGACAGCCTCGATGCGGTTCTTGGCGTACCAAAGGGTGCCCAGCACACCACCAGCCAAAAGCAAGATGGCTACGGTCATACCCGCGAGGATATAAAGCAGAATGTAATTACTAAAGGTCACAGAGCCGACCAGCTGGTCGTCATTTATTGAGCGCATTACTACTCTCCAGCGCCAGGCCAGCCAAGGCTAACTAATGGACTAGTACGGGGGACTACAGGCTGTTCAAGAATTGATTCGTGCCAGGATTTGGAAGGCGATTGAGGGCTAGCTGATTCGCTGACCTCACTTGAAAGACTCACCGGGGCCGCCTGCTTGCTGGTTATCTCTTGGGCCGGCAATTCTTCGAGATCAACGTGAATAACACCTTGTGGGGCTGGCACAACTTGTTTTTGCTGCGCCGCCTCACGGACAGGTTCGCCACGCTGCTCAAAGTCAGCCTGCACTGCAGGCTCCAGGTGCGTTACCTCTGAACCCAAGGCCACTGACTTAACAGGCGAGGCAATCTCTTTTTCGGTTGTTAGAGCCTTTGTTGGACTCTGTACCTGTACAGTGGGCGTTGTAAGCCCAGGTAAATCTGAGATCAGTTGAAGCATCAACCGCTTGATAGCATAGCGCTGCGCCTCTTCTTCTGTGCATTCGCCTAATAGCGTCCTGGCCTCATCAGCTAATGCGTTGATCTTAGAAATGGCTACCCCCTCGATTGGATCGAGGGGGTCTAATGAGAATCGGAATTGAAGGCGCGGCCGAGTGCGCTGAGGACGTGCCATGGCTTACCCCTGAGCTATGGCAGCCAGGTGCCGAGTGTACTTATAGTATCCGCGCGGATTAGCAAATTGCGGGTCTTCTACTACCACAGTTTTTGCTCTACCGATCCGGACAGCTTTCAGGTCCTCTTCCAGCAGTTTGATCGTGCCACCTGCGAACAGAACGGTTTCAACCTCATCCAGACGACGGTTAACAGCTTTCTCAATCCGGGGACAGATCTCATTGATGAGGGCGCGCCGCTCAATCGCCAGAATATCTCTGATGTTTTCTTCGTGGTTACCAATAGCCAACACGCCGCCGTTTTCGCGAATAGCCTTCTCGATAGCATTAAGCGGTGGTGTACGCATCAGATTCATACGATCTTTAGCGCTAGCAGCGATTCGCTCATATAGATGAAGCGAGCCTGCTTCAAAGCTGGTACTTGTGCCGTTGAAGACGAGCTGGCCATTTTCCAGCACAGCGATATCGGTTGTATTGCCACCGATGTCGACCACAACCACTAAACCGTCGGGCTGCTGTACTACGTCCCCTTGGTCATCCAAAACGTGATCAAGAAATACAGCGACACCTTCTGAGGCTGCCTGAAGACGACCGAATACGGAACCATCACGAGGCAGGCGCATGCCTGGCGTGCCATTCAAGAGTTTCGCTGAACGCTTCCAAGCTGCTGTACGAGTCTTGATGAGCTCAACGTTTACTTCGCCGCGGTTGTTATAAAAAACATTTAAGGGCATGCCAAAACAGGCATCTACCTGAGCATTGGACAGATCACCAAATTGCTTAAGCAGTACCGTGAGCGCCAGGGCGACATTCATGTCACTGGTGTAGTAGCTGGAGATACGGGTGTCGAGCGGGTCAGCAACCCGCGGACCTACGGCGTAAACGTTGTCTTCAATGGATAAGACGACTTCATCAGGGCCAGAGCCGAGAAGTGAGACGCCGATTTGCGGCTTGGTTGAGACAGTAGAGCGGATAGCGATCTGCTTACCCTTACCAGCATATAGCTTGGCATAGTTGCATCCGATATCAGCGCCAACATAAATCGTCTCTTGGGTCATGGGAGCCTCTTTCCTTGCCTATTAGTTTCAAACTGATTTCATGCAGGCTTTGTTTTATTGCTGCAATTTCGAATGAAAATAATCTTAAAGGTTAGAAACCTGTTATTCAATAGTAGATACAGTAAAAAAGCATTAGTCAGGAAACTTATGAGCTTTATTAATGTTTCGTGCCATTGATTCGCTTTTCTATGCACAGAAACGATCAAAATTTCTTGTTGCCATGCAGTGGGTAAAACGAGGACAAAAAAAACCCCTCAAAGCGAGGGGTCTTCTTGCCAGCATACTTTAGCGAATGAATGTATCGTCGTGGGTGTAATCATCTTCAGCGCTGACTGGCGGCTTCTCTTCAACAGTTGTCTTTTCAGCCGAAGCGACCTGGGCCGTAACCTCGTTTTCAGCAGCATCAGGCGTATCCATGCCTAGCTCTTTCAAGAGCTCAGCGCTATAGGTCAACGCCTCGAAATTCTGCGACTGGATAAGTAGCGGATCGAACCGCTCTTTAGGCGAAGCGGAAAAATGGCTAACGTAGTTATGATCATCAGTCGGGGCGAAGCGGATGTAACATTCGCTCGCAAAGATTTGCTCTTCAGTAGCAAAGCGCTTATGTAAAGCCAAAAGATTCTTACCACTGGGAGAATTCATTTTCTTGGGGCTGACCTTGATCGCCATTACTGGGATCATTTCCAGAGTACCTTCACCCTTGGCGGCGCGATCGATCATTTTCATCAAACGAGTATTTTTCTTCGCGCTCTCAGCAAGCTGAGCTCCTGATTCTGCACGGCGAACTTTTTCGCCATCCTCTTCCACTTCAACTGTACCCTGCTTAACGCTCGTGTAATCCAGGATACCGCCCTGCTCGTTTACCAGGCGAAGAATAGGGTATGCACGGGTCTTGTCGTTATTGCAGCGGTCAGTTAGCGCGGCGATTGCGCCAAGAGCCTTTTCTGCTGGAAGAGCCAGTGGAACACCCAGACGACGCACTTCAGCCCAGTGGATTTCTTCTTTCTTATCGTCAACGTAGGTGCCAGCGCTAAACATGGCATTGCCAACAACCAATTCACGACGGGCATGGCCAAAGAACTCAGCCCAGCGAGCTGTGCCTAGGGTTGGCTCACCATCTGCTTCTGGCTTTTTGGCCCAAACGGTAGAAAACAAAATCATGCCACCAACAGGCACGTGATGATTGCTCTTGTCCTTAGAGAAGGATTCGATATCGTTGCGCTTTTTGTTATCAGCCGCTTCGCCAGTGGTGGTCAAGGATACATGCCAAAGGGCGCCTTCAAGGTCACGACCGACAACGGTGTCATGCACCTTGCTACCTTCGGATTTAACGTAGCTCTCAACCTCAAGCATCAGGTTGGATAACGGCTTGGAAGATTCAGTGTTGGATTTACGTTTGAACATAGCGGCGCTCCTAGGCGAGAACTGGCTTCAGTGCCATTAGCGCGTAAGCTATAGCCGCTATTTTGCAAAATCAAATAGTTTTACTACCGTATATACTTTAAAATATTATTATGGCCATTGAAGAACACGCCCGCCAGCAGTGAGCTGCTCCGATACAGGTCGAGTACAGCCAAGCGAGAGCAGTATCTTGTCCACCACACCATCTGTCAGACTTAATGGGTGATTCCATAGGCCTGGCATTATATGGTCGAAATCACGGTGACGCTCAGTCATGTCAGTCAGTACAGCCGCCATTTCTTGAATCTCAGGCGTTGCTTGCATATCAAAGATCTGCCACTCCGTAGCTTCATTGCTCAGCGGCTCATCTTCATGGGAGAGAGTATCTAGACGGATGATCTCTTCAGGAACGGGCACTTCAAGGCTCATAATTCCCAGGAGCTCACGCGAACGCTGCCAGTTGACCTTTCCAGTGCTGCTTATGACTCTCATTCCTGCTTCTCCTTCTCCGTTTCTGCTTTAGCAGTGGATGTCAGATGGCTTTTCAAGGCCAGTAAATCGTTTTTAAGAAGTGCCGCGGAGCTAACCTTCGGTACTGGCGCTTCTGGGTATGCATTCTGAGGTTCAGTCGGCATCGTGTTTTGGATGGCCGTATTGATTGCTGCGCGAGCTTCTGGCGGCGAGCCAGACCACAACGCGTCTCCCCCGTTTTGTTGCAGCTGCTTCACTTCTGATATTACGGTTGCCGTTAGTTGAGTTCGGGCAATCATGGTCTGCGTTTCGATATCAGCTGCGTGATCATCCATGCTGAACGAGATGTCAGCAGGGTGAATCAGACTATTGTCGACCGGTAGCTCACTATCTTTAGTGGCAATTTGCCCCGGCGTAGAATTTTTTGGGATATTCGGTATCTCTGGCACGTCATTTAAATCAAAGGCAAAGCCTGAGGACGCTTCCAAGGCCTTATTCGTAGGCGCCTCTTTTTGGCTAAGCTGTCTTATTCCTTGCTCCAGCATTGCCAGAGAGGCGCCAGCCGTTCCCTCAAGCCCACGCTTAGCAGCCTGCTCTGATGGCTGAGAAGGCCGAGCGGCGACAGGCTGGACGGGTGGCTTTGATGTCTTTTCAGGCTGAGGCGAGGCAGCACCAGGTACGGCGGGTTTGGTTGTCCCAAAATGATGCTTGATTGTTCGCTGCATGGTTGAAAACAACTCAGCCCCGCGCTCCTTGCTTTGCTCTGACGTGATCTTCGCCCAGGCGTTAAAGTCATGCGCCAGCGCTATTACAGGTGCCTCCGCGGTAGGCAGATAGGTGCTTGTGGCTTGGCGGATCGCTTCAACCTTCTTTTTCATAGCAATCAGGCGTTCTGCATCTTCGACAATGCCCGATACGCCGATTGGGGTGCGCATCCGTACGAAACTGTTTACCTGGCTCTGAGTGGACTGCTTAATGTCTGGATAGAACATTTTGACTTTGGTCCACAGCATGCCGCCAAAATAGATGTGCGCCATACCTGGGTCTTGTTTGGCCAGTACTTCCATACGCGCACGGTCAACTTCCTGGGCGTTCAGTGCTTCCACTGACTGGAACTGGGTACGTTGATCAGGACGAGCTCCACTTGGGCGATCAGAGAAGGTACTGGCAACCGTAACCAGCTTTTTACCCGCCGTCTCGACAAGCATTTTGACCGTATCAGGATCGAAACTTTTAAGGAAAATTTTCGTACCGGTGTTTGAGTAAACTCGACTCGCCTCTACCTCGCTGCCCTTCTTAAACGAGGCCCAGTCTTGGCCACTGAAGCAGGCAAACACACCCATGCTTCGAATCTGCGCAACAACATCCCCAAAACCTTCTACGCAATAGCTGCCGTATTCATCAAGGAACAAACCATAGGGAATCTGCTTACCAATTGGGCGCCCATCGATCAGGATCTTTTTAAGACCGGTAAGCTTGCCGCCCCCAATGATCGGGAGCATGGCGTTACGCATACTGGTAACGACCATCCGACCCAACTGTTTGAGAGACTCTGGTGACTTCTCAAGGGCAGGCAGCATGATGTAGACAATACGGCGCTGGTTGATAACATCAATCCAGTCGATTTCCGAAATATCTGTCCCGGTGATGTAGCCGTAGGTGCCTGAAAGCAGAGACAGAACACGGGTAAACTGCATCTGCAGGAAGCCCAACTGCTCTGACATTCGTCCCATCGAGCTTTCTTTAGCCTGAGGCTGAGTTGCCTTTTGCCAAGCTGAATAACCCGGCAGGTCATTCAGGAATAGCTGAGCCTCGTCTCGAACACGCTGCGAGTACACATTATTGCTAGGTAACTCCAGCAAGTTTTGCAGCGTCATCCGCCGGCGCAAATCGTCAGGTACGATCGTCTGCCCGCGGAAGTCACGATCTTCACAAGCTGCACGTATGACAACGTTAAAGAGTGCTTCTGCGCGGCCACGCCACATATCATCGTTGCCGCCGCCACCGCCGCCCATCATCGAAGAGGTCATCTCGGAGAGTGAGTCTGCCGAGGCGATTTCGAAAATATTCGTCGTATTGGAACGCTTCGTGCCATTCCCACCTGAAGTCAGGTAGTTGATAACCAGAAGCTGCCGCTCTAGCCCATAGTGGCGAGCCAGGGTATAGAGCATGAACCAGGTTGTGATATCTGCCTTGCCATCACAAAAAATACCGCCGCTTCCCTGGGCCATCAGCTGGGCAAGCATACCCAAAATAGCCTGGGTCTTACCTGAGCCGGTGGTGCCGATCAGGAGCATATGTCGCACTAGCAGATCCATGGATGTCCAGATCTGGGCTGCGCCATTATCCATGTCTGAGCCGAGCAACAGGATGCCGTCGCCCATCATATCCATAGGGTTTTTGAGCGGAAGCACGCTACCAAGGATCGGGATACGCTTAAGCTTAAAGAGCTTTTTGTGAAGCGCGCTTGCCTTGCATACATACGAAGGCGTACACAAGGGCCATTGATGCGGCTGTCGGGTAGCAAGGTAAGCGGCGCCAGCAAGACTCCCAACGCCTGCAGTTATCTCCAGTAGGCCAGGCACTACTAACGACAACGCCCCCATACCCATCATGACAGGAGGCGCATGCTCCTGAATGGCATAGTTCATCCGCTGAGAGTAAGTAAGGTTCTCGCGAATATAACGATTGTAGTCAAGTTCCTTGGCGGCTTCGGACTGACGATTATTAGGTTTTACAGCAACCATAGCGGCCTCTTTTTATAACCAAGGATCAAAGTCGGCCCAGATGTCGTCAGTCTCGACCCATGGCCTTTCAAAGGGATCTGTACGCAGCGCTTCTTCAAGCCAGTCCGCGGCCCATTCAGAGCCTGCTGTCAGTGTTGGGGCAATGGAGCCTTTTGAGGCGCGATAGACTTCTACCTCGTGCCTAAACTGCCCCATGATTCCGGCACCGGCAGCCAGGCTTACACGACGACCGCATGAGCAAAGGGCATCATAGAAAGCGATGTCCCGATATCGCATGAAGGTAAGGGGCCCATAATTCACGATCATGATCTGACCCATCATGCGGATGAGTCCGATGATCACTGTCTTCTCATAGAGATGACCCTTGGTTGCAGCTTTAGCAGCTGAGTCACGATCTTCTTTGGGCAATTGGCTCATGAGTTCAGCCCAGAGCCTGGCATAAGGGCCCTTGGCTAGCGCTTCAATTGAGGTAAATGGTCGGCCAACTGTGTTTTGGTAGATAGCGCAGGCTTTATCACGATCGAATGCGGTTAGCTTGTTTGACTCATCCATTTTGTAGAGGCCATACAACTCCGCCATTCTCCAAGGGGTAACCGGTGCCTGGAGAGCAATTTTTCCTGAGAACAAAGGCAGCTTGCTCGCGTCCACCACATCGCGCATCCATTCCCGGCCAGGCATGCTTTTAAGTACGTCTGTGATCGCAGGAATACCCATGATCACCTTGAACATTCTTGGATCAGACATACGGTTGTGCCTGTAACACCGAAAGCCAATGATGATGAGTGCTGGTCCAACAATTAGGCTTGTAAAACGGTGTACGTAATCACCGTACTGCTTGGCTCCGGAATAACTCAAGGCCTTGAGCTGCTCAGGGCCAAGGCTCGCCAGGTACGCAGGAATGCGCGCGACAACTTGAGGATCACGGTGCAACAACGGCATTAACTGCTGGCCAATTGGCGTTTCTGCAAGCCATCCCCAGCAATATGCGACAGGCACGATAGCGTGTTGCCAGATGGACAGAATGCGATCAGAGAAATGGAATATAAGAAAAATGATTGCGATGACGAAAATAATCACCGAAACCGCGCCGCCATCTTCACTGCTTGTGTTGTTCATTCAAAGTACTCAGAGGGACTACAAAACCAAACTCTGGGTTAATGCGTACTACCGGCTGGGCGATGCTTCAGGCTGTGGTTGTTCATCAAGCAATTGCTGCATTGAGGTCGCCATTTCCAGGCAGAGCTGCATAGCGTTCTCAACGTGACGGAAGTAATTGTCCAAGGGCCAACGACTCAACCGCTCAGCTTCCTCGCGAAATGCTTCAGGATCAGCTTTGAGAGCCTTAAACTTGTCATGCGCAGCCTTGATCTCTGCATCCCACAGAGTCGGGTAGAAATCAGCGGCTACTCGAATGAGGGCCTTGATCGTAGGGGTGTGGTTAGTGGATTTCAGGCGCGTGGCCTGCTCATTGACCAACCTGCCCATATGCTGAGTAATCTTTTGACACAGCGGAACCACTTCGTGCCCAAGCGTCACCCGATCACGTAGGGCCAGCATGATGCGAGCGGACGCGGCTGTCGCACTGCTCAGTCGTTCTTGAGCATCATCACCTGCTCGATAAGGGGATTCTTTCAAATCCTGTAGCAACTCAAGGCCGCTGTTTGCCGCGTGTTCCGCCAGAACTGACAAGTCGTTAGCGGTTAGCTGACTTCCCGCACGCCAGTGCAAAGCAATAAGCGAAACCACTTCCCGCGCTACCATGTAGCGATCGTAAGCACTCAGGCCGAGGGACGGCTCATCGTTAAAACGATCCCAGATCCGGTTAGTCAGATCGATCGAGCGAAACAACAGTTGAGTGTGAGCGCTAATAATATCTTTCTGTGTTACACCCTTACCCAGTCCAGGCCGGTAAAGCGCTGCCTGCATCAGTGGCTCCACCAGGCGCAGACTTGCAAGCCAACGCCTTGTAGAACTCTCGCGCTCCAGATGAGCGCCTGTTGCGACCATGTCATTATCGCGAGGGACCATAGGTTGCCTCCTGTATGCGCTCGGGTGCCCGCTCCGGTTTTGGCATCCACTGACCCTTAATCAAACTTCCAGCCCAGTAACCGGCGGCATCAGGAGAAATGGAGTCGCCTGGTTCCGCTCGGGTAATTTCCGGACATGAGTTCAACACAGCCTCAAGCGCATCACCTCGCCATTGACCACCAACAATTAATCGCGACTTGGCCAAGCGCAAAGCGAGCATTACCAAGGGCGCCGGAGCGAGTGTTTGCAATCGCCCTTCGTTTCGCACAACAGCGATACCCTGCGCCGTGCGCTGGAAGCTGTCAGTAAACGCGCCAGCATCGACGAGGAGATGGCATACGCTGTTGACCAGATAACCCAGAAGAGCTGGATTACCATTGCGTTGGCGCATATCAAGAGCCCATGGCTGCCCTCCGCTTGTCATCATGCAGAGATCGCCAAACGAGGCAAAATTACGCTCCATTATTTAGGGCTCCCTAATCGCTGCTTGAGCAAGCCAACCCAATACTTGCGACGCTCAAGCTCTCTTTTCTCAAAGTCATTGGCGCCTTCATTTAGATCTTCCATGCGACGATGAATAAGGCGTACACCAGAGAACATCTCTCCCCGCTTGGCATATTCATTGTCATCTAGGGTCGTCAGGATTTCGGCAAAGTCAGACAGCTCCGCTGAGCCAAACACGCGCTCAGCAGCTGCAATGCAATGAACCAGGTACTCTTCGAACGTATAAGCCCATTGAATGTAATGGGCTGGAATGTTCTGCCGCCCATGAGCAGCTATCCAGTCATACATCCGTGTGTACTGGTTGATTTGACCTTGCGGTGGAAGCGGGTGGTCTCGATTGGTCGATATACCGACGTAGCCAAGCTCGAACTGACCTGCCAGTCCTATATGGTGACAGCGATGACACCACATACAATGCGTGACGATATTGCTTACGTCATTGTTGGTATGGTCGTCATCGGCGTGGTGAGCTTCCTGGTATTTGTCTGCTTGCAGACCGCATACCCGGCATTTGTACTCATCACGCGCCAATGCCTTACTACGAGCGTCAAGATAAGCCTTGTCTTCGTGCAGTTCCTGCTCTCGCCAGCTGCCACGCTTGACCCCCAATAGCACTTCCACTGCACTACTCCCGATCAGACGCCTGGTAGAATAGTGGCGCCGCCGGCACCCAGCATCGAAGGCAGGAAATAACCGCCTATCGCAGCAAGGCCATAGCCAGCAGTCTTGGCTGGCTTGGCTTCATGCTCGCCCTTTTGGACCTTGGACCAGTTGTCCCATGCCTTCCAGCCCATGTAGATACCAAAGATTTGAGAGCAATTCAGGAGCAGCAGGGGAACACCAGAAAGGTTTGTGTTCAAGCTGGTAACGCTGGTGCCTAGATTATTAGCTGATCCACTCGCGCCAAGAGGGTCTGACGACGTACCAGCTGCCATGGCATCAATAGACATGATGAGCGAGCCTGTGGCGATTTGCGTTTTCCAATACAGATTGGAAAGGTTTTTCTTGATGCTACTGTTGATGTGTTTCATGGGGTACTGCTCCTGGTTAAGACATCAAACTTTTCATTAACTCGGCGTCGTATATCAGCTTGCCGAAATCGGGAATCATGGGAACGGTGTTATGGACTGCTATGAAAAAGGCCCGGGAGTAATAGGCCAGCGTTCCCGCCAAGAAATGAGAAGCAACACCTCCCATATTGTCTTGGCCCATGGACTTGCCACTAACGATGCGCGAATACATAAAGATTGACTTAAGCACGTAGTACAGGCCGAAGATGACTGTCAGGGTTTCGAACAGGGCGCCTATAGATGTAGCCATCGCCAACGCGGAAGTAGCGCTGGATGCTGCACTTCCATTGCCTATAGCTCCTCCGTTCAGGGTCGTATCGGTATCTGCAAAAGCCAATCCCACATACAGGGTAAGCAGAAGGCCTGACAGAAATTGCCCGGCCATAAGCATCGGCGTTGGTTTAGTGATACTCATTGCCACCGATCCGTACGCCGTTAGCGTTGATAGCATCAACCTTTAGTCCCGCCACAGACTGGCCTTGGCTCAACTCGAATACTGTTCCCGCCACGATTACATGCGCGTGCATAGCGCCGTTTTCAGTGGCGAAGGAACCAAGGTACTGAATCTCAACCTTAGGCTTGGCAGCTACGACGTCGCGACTGGGAGCCCCTTGTTTTGACGTATGACGAGTCGATACAACCGGAGCCTGCCGTACAGGTGCTGGCTCATCTTTCTGCAGGCTGGCCACTGGGGCAGGCTTGGGCTCAACGGGTGCTTTTACGGAATGTGCAGGCTTCTCAGCTTTTGACTCACTGGCCGCTTTAAGCTGTTGCTTGAGCTCTTCTACTTCAGCTTTTAGCTGGGCGATCTGAGGGTCAACAACATTTGGCTGAACAGTCGAGGGCTGGGCCTGAATAGACTCAGCTGATTGAACAGGAAGAACGTCAGGGGTTAGCGAAGGGGTATTTGCTTGAGCTGCAGAGGGAATTACTGGAGCCGCTGAAGCTATGACTTCAGGTGAACCAGAGGCCGTCACTATAGGAGCCACCACAGGCAACGTGGCCGGAGTTTCAGTGGCTGTGTTAGACACATCTGGCGCTGAAGTGGATGTCTGCGGTGAATTGGGCTCACCCACCGGCGGGGCCATTGTGCCGATATCGAAGTTGGGCTCTTCCTGCGAAGACAGATGAGAGACGTTGTCCGTACCGTTTTGGAGTTTCTCAATTGCCTGGTCATACGGAAGACGTTGATCAACAGGCGCTTCGACGATAGCAGCATTATGTTGTTTGTACTGGTTCCAACCTAAGATGACAGCAACCACAGCCCCGATTAACAGCTTGGGTTTGTGTTTTTCTATGAAGGATTGCTCACCTTCAACCTTGGCTTTTTTAGGGGCAGCCTGGACCTTTGCTTTGGCTGATTTCTTCCCTTTACCTTTTTTAGGGCTTTCCGCCACCTGATCATCCGCTGCATGGTCATTAGCGTAAGCATGCCCAAGGGCAGCGCCAGCCATGCCGCTTTCTATCAGCGCAGTAAGATCGGGATCGCCCTGTACAGGAGATAACCCTTCTAGGGAAATGTGACCCGCGGCAGATCCGGCCCTATCGTCTTGCTCGTAAGAATCGAGCGAGACGGGCGCATCGATGTTAATGGGCTGTTGCTCAGGCTCACTCTGGGTCAGAGCTTCAATTGCCAATACGTTAGCAGCGGGCTCTGGGGCATTAAAGGAAACCGGAGCGCTGGCCGCTTCATCTACTAGGTCCAGGTCGAAACTAACACCGTTGGTTTCTAGCGTGACGCCTACTGGATTTGCCTTAGCAGGAGGAACAAGCAGGTCATCGTTTTCATCTACGTTGACTGAAATTGTTTTGTCAGTAGAGGTAATACCGGGCGTGGCGTCTGGTAAGAAGTCCAGCAGCTGATCAACATCCAACATATCTGGACTGGGCGGAAGGACTGCATCATCCAAAGAAACGCTTGAGTCAGTACCTTGCTTCTCGCGCTTGACGGTAGAGGCGAAATCTTCAGGGAAAAAATTCAGGTCAGTCATCTTAGATATCCTCGGCAAGCATCAAGCCGATAATCTGCATGGGAGGCACCTTCGCTTGGGCCTTGATCTCAGATGCAATTTTCTGAGCTTCCGTAAGGAGCGGAGCGGTAGCTTTACCAGCGGCATAAATGGCAAGGTCAGCTCCGTTTAGCTTTTCTTGCGATGAAGTTGTGCTGCCGAAGGATGAGTTGATAGTGGTTGAACCACGCATTCCTTCTGCCACTGCCGCAGGGAACGCAGCCAGGAACTGGCCACCAAGGCGCTGTATGTAGCGTCCGTTGTATTCAGCTTTCACGGTAGGCATTCCATCAGCACCGACTGCTACCAACTTGATTGGCAGTGACTCATGGTCGAGCGGGATAGCGAAGCATTCCAGGTTCAGATATTCACGGCTGGGCCAGGTGAAGTTACAAAGGGCTGAGCGCCCTGCAAACGGACCAGTTTCGATCTCAGCCTTAACGGTCCCAGGTCTATCGGTATCAGCGCCATCTCTAAGAAGGGCTGTCCAGACAGTACCCATGGGATAGCCCAGCTTAGTTTTGCTTGCTGCGGACGTTGCTACCTGTTGAGTTCCGGCCAGGGTGTTATTAAGACCGCTCATGTCCAGAACAGCAGGAGTAGAAGTGATTTGCCTAGGCTTAGGAGCAAGAGCTTCAAGCTGGGCAGCCATCTTCTCTTGCATCTTTTGGCGTCGCTGTTGTTCCTGTTGATCGAGCTGCTGCTGTTGTTGAGCAGTCTGCTGTGTCTGAGCCAGATTCGGATAGGCAGGCGCAGCAGTTACTGTAGACACGGCAGCCTTGGCTGGCTCAGGTAAAGGGGCACTCAAAGGAGGGACGTAAGTCCCGTTTGTATCTTTAGCCTGCTCAAAAGCTGCCTGCTCCGTCTTGCTGTCAAGACCAGCGACAACTGCATCGGTTGTAACCCTGGGTGAGCCAGCAAGCGGCGGAGCCAATTTGACAGAAGTGTCAGTAGGCTCAACAACTTGCTTGTTCATCTTGTTGTAGGCAAGCAGCCCAACAACAATACCTACGGCGCCCACAACAAACAGTGCTGGCCTGTTCTGCTGTAGTGAAGACATGACGCCAGACCATGACTTCTTCTGGATCTTCCCCTCCTCGCCAGTTCTTCCACCCTCATCCAGCGACTCTAGAGATTGATCCTGATCCAGCGAGCCTAATCTAGGCTCAGAGTCATGCTCTGCCATTACCTACTGCTCCAAAGTAATAGTTGGGAAATATACCAGCGCAATTACGCTACCACAAGAAACCGGGCATTCCCCCTATCTGTTTGACAGGTCAAAACTATCCCGTTAGGCTCCGCTCCGTCAGGTGTGGCGCTCTAATACTATAATTATATGATCATACCATACATAATATCTATGGTATTACATAGTAATGAAATACTATGATAGTGTCGAAAGAATACATCGGATACTTATCGGCAGATGCTCGTTGGGTCTTGAATAGTCCCTTCAGGCTGGATCTATAGGGCTCCTAGCTTCATGCAATCCCCTTTTATCCAAGTCTGGATCTTACGCAGCCTCCGGGTCAGAACCAGCTCCAAGCTTTAGACAAGCTTTTGGATTTTGGGAATGGCTTCTGTGCATGAAGGATTATTGAATATAAATCTGCATAACAATGCTTTATTACGATTGGTTATGCATATCAGCGCTACGTTATGCGCCCACTGTAGGAGTTATCATGCCGGCACCCTCTCTTGGGGTCGTCATCCTGGACGACAATCGCTATCCCACCTCATCAGCTGGCTATGCTGTATCTGCTGAAGGGGACCGGCGCATAAGCCGTATCTCTGATCTAGCAACTGGAACCATTTGGTATACGAGCGTTGGCTATAAGGAATTTCACAAGACGCAGCTCTACAAGCAGAGCAACCTACGGGGAGACCAGCTGCTACGTGAAAAAATGGGCAATATCATTCACGAGATTGGTTTGCAGTACGCGTCTATTCCTGAGCAGGGGCAAGCTGTGTACAAGGTGCTTGAGCAAATTGCTATCTACCTTGAGCGCAACGTCCAGTGGAATGGGAAAATGTTTGGCCGGCTTGACTGGTACTTGAACAATTTCCTGTCGCCAGGAGCCAGGCAGCCGGCCGGATCGCCGTTGATTGCTGCGGCCCGTAATGCTCATAGCTATATCAGCCCTGCTATGGTCACCTCTAATACCGATGCCACTTCGCGAACCTATATTGCGCCGCGTATTGCCTACTTGAATTCGTTACTAGAGTTGCCTGTTCCTCATTTGCGTGCTGAATGGTCCTTCAAGCCAATGGCCGGACAAGCAGACAGCAGCCGATTGATGAAAGAGGGCGGGCTCGGCTCTATTTTTGAAGTCAGTATTAGCGATCTGGATCCCGACCTGGCTGTCGTGGCACCGTTTGCAGGCCGCCAGGTTATCGATTCAGCGCCCCGACTATGGTGCACACTGCCTGAAGCCATGTTCTACGCGGAACGCTCAAACCTGATTGTGCGTGGAGCCTGGATCCCAAGTCGCGTTCAACCCCTAGGCGAAATACTCAAGCAGGCCTCTGACAGCGGCACGGAATTGATCCCGACTCGTGACTTTTCGTATTCGGCAGGTTTGATTGCTGAGTCGGTCCTCTACTCACTGCTAAGTACTACGTCTGATGAAAAACCTGCAACTGGACGCGAGCCCATTGCAGCTTATGTAGCGGCTTACGATCGACTGATGATGATTCGACACTCGCAGAAGATTTACGACATGGGCTTTACGCCAATGTCGAGCGCTTGCGGTGGAAGAATAGTGGTCTCCATGCCTGCAGTCGCTATCTCGGACGTCGATGCAATCTGTCGTGATTTAGGACTTGAACCTCCTATGACCGGCGCTTAAGGCAGATCCTTGCGGCGTAGACGCGCATAACAATGCATAGAAATGAACAACAATGCAGAGCAATGCATTGGTATCCCATTTAACACTAGTCAACGTCCCTATACGCCGCCTTATAAATATTTATTGCACCCTATCTTTAGAAAAGCTCACTAACACGGCCCTATGCTTGGATACGCCAGTTAATGCGCCGCATCGATTTTAGGGTGCTACTCATAAACAAACCTCACCACAAGGATGATCGTGGCAGAGGTTGCTTAGCTTTAACTGGCAGAGGTTGTCCAAGTTATGACAAGTAGTACCGAGCCTAGTGTTCAACCTGAACTTGAGCGCGCAATGCGAGAGTGGATCACTGCAACCTCGTTGCAGAGCAACTTTCTTTCGAAAGTAAAAGCTACTCTTTCAACAGAATTACTCCTGGAGCTGAATTCGGTCACCAACGAGCCAGATGAGGCAGTAAGGGCGAAAATAGATGAATTGGTGGGAGGCGAGTAATGAGCCTTCTGTATGCACTAAATGAGTTCTTCGGTCGCTACAGCAGTTCCCGGCTACCAGTTCTTTCCGTCATTGACCCGATGACAATTCAGTTGCAGGCAGGTCTCGGCTATATGAGCGGCCTGCGAATGCAGGGCGCGTATCAGATGTTTGGTGGAGGTGAGCGGTTCAGCGCCATCAAATCGCTTACTACATTACTTTCCAGTCAGCTTCAGCAGCCTGGCTTTCAGATCCAATGGGTTACTGAAGTCAATCCCGATCAGGTTAAGCAGGATATGGCAGCCCTAACCAATGTTTCGCGCGAAACATGGCGAAGGCTAAACGTAGACATGGCTGTAGTGGAGGCCTTGATCACGTCACGTGAGGCTATGTTGGGCAACATGGCCGTACGTGAAAACAACACCGTGACAGTTACCACAACGACTGCAGCGTTGGGCGATTCGAAACAGCTCAAGATTGATATGGAAGGCTCAAACCGCCTTCTTGGTGGTATGCCGAGGAGTCTGAGTGCGTTCACCCAAATGAATGCTACCAAGATGACCACTCTGCATCAGCGCCATACAAGCAACTTTGCTGCTTTTGCACGGGCCATCACGAGTAAACAGGTGACCCAAATCGCTGACATTATTGATAGCAGAGCTCTTCTACGTGAGATTCGAAGACTGTACTTACCGGACAGTACGCCTGCTAACTGGTCTCCTGCCCTCCAGGGTGATCGGCCCTACTTTAACGTTAATAGCAAAGCGGACGATCACACCCGGCTGCCTCACTTAAGAGACCAGATAATTTCGGAGCCTATGGATACTTATGACGATGGCGTCGTACGTATCGGTAACCGAAATGGGCGCTTCTTTGCCGTGGCCTACATGTATGTCCATCCGCTAACGTGGATGGATTCCGATAGCCTTTATAACTCGATGCCCCGCGATTTTCACTGGTGGACGTCGATGTGCCTTATTTCAGGCGCTGATAAATGGCGCAGCTATGTTAACTCTCATAAGGCTGTAGCTCAGTCGGTCAAGATTCTTTCCAGCAAGAATGGCGACATTTCCGAGCATGCCAAGATACTGCTTGAGATTGCCAAGCAAGAGAACCTGTGCGGCTTCAGAATGCAGGTCTGCACTCAAGCCAAAACACATGAGTCTGCCCGTAATCAGATCTACAAGTTGATCAATGAACTGCAGTCATGGGGCGGAAGCCTCTGGCGCCAGGATGTAGATGACCCTGATGAACTGATGAAGCATAGTGTTCCAGGCTGCGATCGTGCGACTTCCTATGCCGGAACGACTTTCGCCGTACCGGTTAAGGACTGCCTGATATCCCTACCATTCTCTCGACCAGGCTCCGTATGGCAAAAAGGGGGGATGCAGGGCGCACTGTTAATGCTGACTGAAGCTAAGCGCATGTTCCCTTTCAAACACGTGGCGCCTGGCGTGCAAAAGTATGCAAGCGAATTGTTCATCGCACCCATGGGCGGTGGCAAGTCAGTAATGTTGCAAGCTATCAGAGCAGCTTATATAGAGGCATACGCAGCTGATCGACTTCTGCCGCGTATGGTTACTCTCGATATTGGTCCAGCCTCTAGTGGCATCATCCAGCTCTTGGACTCCATACTTCCAAGGGAGCTAAAGTGGCAGGTTAAGTATCAGCGCGTAACGGATGATGATAATTTCACCATCAATCCTTTTGATACTCAGCCCTGTGTCTGGCATCCCACGACACTTGAAGTTACCTTCCTAACTAACTTCCTGAATCAGCTCTTTACAACACCTGGCCAGGATGCACCTCCCCCAGGTGTGTCAACCCTAACGCCATTGCTCATCGAGCACGCTTACAAGATGTATGTAGGCGACAATGCTTTACGAGAAAAAGCCTACGCGCCAGGTAATAAAGATTATGAAGAGATAGATGCAAAGGTCGTCCAAAACGGATGGAATAAAAACGGCAAGTTAACCTGGAAGCAGTTAACCATGCTGCTATTCAGGAGCGGCCATCATGTTCTGGCCGAATACGCTCAGTGGCGGGCCATGCCATCGCTTCCTGATCTTGCCGATGTCGTGGCATCAACTCAGGAAATTCAGGACTTCTATAAAAAACAGATAGTCCCCGGCATGGGATTATCACTTCTGGAGTATGTCCAGTCTGTTCTCACAAGCTATACGCGCGTCAAGATCTTCAGCGGCGCGACTACCTTCAGAACCAATGCACGCATCCTGTCGTTAAACCTCGAAGACGTTGTGAAAGGCGGAGGGGCTGCAGGCCAGCAACGCGGCGTACTGATCATGCTTCTAGCTCGACATGCAACGACTCGTAAGTGGTGGATCAACGAAGATGTGCTCGATAAAGAAATCCGGTGCGATCCGGATGTCATGGCCTATTTACGTCGAAACCTTGAGCTTGAAAAAACGATGCCCTCCCGGCTTGATGTGGATGAATACCATCGGACCAAGCCTTTCAAGCAGGTGCGCGAGCAGTTTGCCACTGACAGACGTGAAATCCGTAAATTCAACATTCATTACGGTATGGCCTCTCAGTCAGATGAAGACTTTGACAGTGATGACGTTGAGCTGGCCAGTACGATCTACTTCCTAGGTTCGCCTGGCGAGCAGGCGATACAACGTATTCAAAAGAAGTTTGGTCTTAAAGACTCTGCAATCGACGCGCTTCGCACTAAAGTCAAAGGAGCTAACTCTGAAGGCGCTCACCTGCTGATGGTAGCCAAAACCTCAAAAGGACAGCTTGAGCAGTATCTGACGTTCCCTCTACCAAGTATTTACCTATGGGCCTTCTCATCAACACCTAGCGATGTGAACGTGCGTAAAAAGGTAGCTCTACAGCTTGGCTACCTGTCAGGTATCCAAAAGCTAGTGGAGCTATACCCGGGTGGTTCAATTGAAGGCCGGATTGATGAGCTAAAAGCACTTCGCCCAGATCTTCCTCCAGATGGGATCGTCGACCTGCTTGTAGACGAAATCGTTAACAAGAGCGCTGCATAGCGCTGAATCATCAATGGTCAGCTTACAGCAGGCGGCCTTTAACAATGGCACTAAACAACAGTGCCATTGCTATCCATATGTATTACTATCGTAATTCCATTATTAATCATGGTGTCCGCCATGCGTAAGCCAGACGATCCTTCCGAGAGTTCATTTCAACCCAGCCCTGATAATTCAGGCACTACATCTCCAAGCTTTATGCTGTCAGACGACGACCTTAGCTTGAACTTGCTAGCTGATATGGAGAATCCGCCCAAAACTGAGCCTGGTCCTGTCATTGCGGATTTACAGTCGGTCACATCTAAATCACAGCAGGAAATCTCACCTGCTGAAGCAGTTGATCTTGTGATGCCCGATATGCAAGAAACCGCCGGAATTCAATTGCCATCTACGAGCGATCCCTCATCAGAACCTATGGCCCCCAGCCATGAGACTGGGAATGTGGTAGATATCAACCGTAGCAAGAAGCGTGAAGGCGCTCCTATTTCGGCGCGTATATCGGATCGACTTGTGCCTCAAGGACCAGAAAATATCCAAGCTACAGCTTCAGGCCTCTCGGACCTGTATATCCTTCCTAATGAACCATCCCACAGCAATGAAGCTATCTCAGCTACAGCTATGGGCCTTAGCGATAGCCCATCTGCTCATCCCCAGCGCAGCCAGGTCGAAGCGGCAGCTAGAGAACAGCAACTCAAAGCTAAACGCATCCAGGAACTGCTTGATATCAACTTCTGGCATAGCGCCCAATCGCGCCTGCTTCGCCCTGTCGAGAACGGTGGACTCCGTACTCATATCGATTCGTACCAGCACAGCGTAGCTTTTAGCGTCGCCAAGGCCGGGCTTGGAGGCTTCCTGCCAGGAAAGCTTGAGTTGAATCTGGCAACGAATCGTATTCAGGCCAATTTCCGAAAGATTTCAGCAGAAGAAGTTGCCAAGGCAATGATCGAGTGTGGCAAGGCTGCTGGCTGGACCACCATGAGCTTTGAAGGTAGCCGAGAATTCATTCAAATTGCTCATCAATTGGCCTCCAAAGAAGGAATCAATGTCGTTACACCTGACGAGCTTCGTCTCATGGCCAAGCAAAAGCAGACCATGGCGCACAATACTGTTCAGCAACAGCAGGTAGCCTCCCCTACTCCATCATCCGCTTCCAATGATCGATCCCTTGTTGAGGACCGTGACTTGCCTAGCCCCTTCTCCCGTTAGGTCAAGATATGAAAAGCCTAATCATATTGAGCTTTTTAACCTGCATGAGCGCCAGTACGTTCGCGGCATGCTCGGTACAAACAAAGCCCGAGCCTTTTGACGGACCTGACGGAAAGGGGGCTCAGATCATTTCGCAAAGCGGTGCTCATGGAGGACCAGGAGGTGGCAACGCATCACTAGGAGCAGCGGACGAAGCAAAAACAGAGCGACTTAAGGCCCAGATCTACAAAAACCTCAATGCAAATTCAACACTAGATCGCCTTGGCCCCTTTCTTTGGAAAGAATAGCTCTCTAGGCCTGATTTTTGCCTGACAATACGATAGGTGACTTCTGAAACAATGAAGTTATACTATCGTCATTGTTTTAGTAAATCTGAGGTCATGATGACCGGTTCGACCGTTGTATTGTGTGAAAAACCCTCTCAGGCCCAAGCTCATGCCCAACTGTTTGGTATTGCAGACAAGGGCAAAGGCTTTATAAAGGTTAAGAATGGGTGGATCTTTACGTGGTCCATCGGACACATGGTCGAGATGCTTACACCCGATAAACTAGACGCCAAGTGGGAAAAGGGTTGGAGCTTAGAGACCCTCCCTATCATCCCTTCTGTATGGCGAATGGGAGCGGCCCAGGGCAAAGCTGATCAGCTCAAGATCGTACTGGGCCTTCTCAAATCAGCTACTGAGATCATTATTGCGACTGACTGTGGTCGTGAAGGTGAGCTTATCGGCCGTGAGCTGATTGAGCTATCCGGCAATCGTAAACATACCCTGCGTCGGTTCTGGTGTTCATCCCTTGATGAAGTATCGTTACGTGCTGCCTGGAAAAGCCTGCGAGACGGACGGGAATTTGACACTATTTATCATGCCGCACTTCTCCGTCAACGGTTTGACTACATGTGGGGTATGACAAATAGCCGAGGAGCCACCCTGGTATATGCTCCACCGAATGTCATGTTTCCCATTGGGCGCGTCCAAACTCCAACCTTGTATTTGGTCGTGTTGCGCCATTTAGCTATTACAAACTTTGTTCCTCGCATTTTCTTTACCTTGCAAGCACAAGTCGATACGCCTGTGGGCTCTTTGACTATGAGCTTCGCTCCTAAGGGCGACGAACATCGCTTGTGGGAAAAGAGTAGAGCCGAGACCATTGCACATGCGGTACGCAATACACGAGGACAACTCTCTGTAGAGTCAACAGATCGCAAGCAGGCACCACCTAAATTCCCTTCGCTTTCTGATCTTCAGAAAGAAGCGAGTCGCCGCTGGAAATGGACGCTCGACCGGACTCTGGATACGTGTCAGGCCCTCTATGACAATGAGTACGTCTCATATCCTCGAACCAGCTGCAACTTTATGCCTGAAGAGCAGATGAGCGAGGTGCCCGGAATTCTGGCCGCATTACAAAGAAATGGCTGGGCCCCTCCCCTTTCGGTTACCGGTACGCATCAGCCGCTCTATCGTAGAGACAGGATCAAACCCCAGTCTGTCATCGAAGCGGATTATGACCACCACGCCATCCTACCAACTGCTACAGCGCCCAATGGCTTAACCGGGGATGAGCAGCTGCTTTACCAGCTCATCGTCCTGTATTACGTACGTAGTTTCGCCCCAGACTATGAGTACAATGAGGTCAACATAGCTCTTCCGGCCAGCGAAATACTCCTCACTGCATCAGGCACCACGCCCCTTAAGCAGGGCTTCAAAGCTTTAGAAGCCACAGCAGCCAGGCCTGATGAGGACGGTGATGAAGCGGACCAGCCAGGCGGCAATAACAAGCTGCCTCCCGTACTAGACGGTATGGCCGCTCTGGTTAGGGATGTTGATGTCGTCCAGGGGCAGACCAAAGCGCCAGCCTATTACACGGAAGGTACTTTGCTAGGCGATATGATTGGCATTCATAAGTATGTCCAGAACGCCGAGCACCGGGCTCGCCTTAAAGAAACCTCTGGTCTTGGGACAGAAGCTACAAGAGCGCCAACGATTAAAGAACACCGCGCTCGCGGGCTAATCGTTCAGAAGGATAAAAAGAAAGGAACCATCGACTGCTCGCCTAATGCACTGATGCTTATCCAGTCCATACCGCAGCACCTACGAGATCCTGGCCAGACTGCGATCTGGGAGGACTATATGGATCAAGTTCGTAGCGGCAAAATCAGCTTTGAATCGGCCATGGACGCTGCCACCAACATGATCAATAAGTGTGCAGTGTTTTTTCAAAGCCAAGGGCTCAATAAAGAGCGAGCGACTCACCAAACTCCAGTGCTCGAGCACAATGGTTACGCTGCTTCATGTCCAACCTGCTCAAAGCCTTTGTCTTTCCGCAAGAATGGCAAGTTTGGCCCTTATTGGGCATGCACTGATACACAGTGCAAGACCACTATGAAGGCGGCTCCCGACGGCAAGCCTGTGCCTAAGATCGAAGCAGCAAAAGGTGATCTGTGCCCTAAGTGCCAGAAGCATCACCTTGTATTGCGGAACGGTCCTAAAGGCCATTTCTGGTCATGCGGCGGATATCCGAAGTGCAAGCACACAGCCAACCTACCCAAAACAGCTTAAGCCGCTTGACGGCATGCTTTTGTATATACTAATGTAAAACGGAGTTTTGGAATATGGTCCAGCGCAGCCGAGACGTTATCGTCAATATTCTATGTGGTGCTCTTTCTGGCATGCGTCCTGCTACAGAAAAAGAGCGCGATCAATATCGGTTGAATACGCAGACTAATTTTGAGCTGCTAGTTGTAAGTAATGGTTCGGCTGTAGAGGGGTCCCATATCGCGAGACCAGGTTTAGCTGGCGACTTCGATTTCGAACGGACAAAGCTACATGCAGGACACTGGTTCGATATGAAAGGCCGAGATCTTGTAAAGGGCCAATCGTTGTCTGAAGTCTTCCCTGGCCGTCGCTTGACTGATCCGTTTGTAGCAAAAGCGGTGGATGTCCTGCGTATACATGCCCCTGCTTATGCAGAGAGGTTAATGTTGCACGGATCAGCGTTTCCCTCGATGGCGATAGACATGGCTTCCGACTATATCGACCGCGCGTGTTACGACGATCAAAGCCTAAGTCTAGAAGCTGCTAATTATATTCAGATGTTTCTAGTCGCTATGAGTGCAAGTGCGGAGTTGCCCATGGCTCGTGACGTCATAGTTTCACCTGATGACTATAAAGCCCTCCGGTCACAGCTGGATAGCGAATGGGCTAGCTATGAAACCTCAGCGTTGCAATCGCTGGTCGATGAGATTGATTATTCTGCCACTCCCCTACCTGGATAAGTAAGGGAGTATTTGAAGTAGGACGTAGTGATGATGAACCGAAAGACAGAGCGCCTAATAGACCAAATAGCATTCCAGACTCTTGCTGGCGCCTATGCGTTTTACTTCAATGAATATAACGATCATCGGCGAGCAATGCAGTCGACCTGCAAGATGGCAATTCGCGAAGGCTTTGTTCCAGCAGCATGCTGGGTCTCAACGGCCCAACTCGCAGCTGGGCGCCCTACTCACTCCGTTGCCTTTACCAAGGGCCAATCATCGGCCCTCAACATCGTCTTTATCGGTGGAGTCAGTATTCTTTCTGAGCTCGATGTCATCTATGACCACAGCCATAACATCCATGCCGGCTGGAAGCTCATAGATAGCGAAGCTGCTGAGCTCTATCACCAATGGGCTATGTTGGTCGAACCGCATGATGTTGCCTATCAGGTGGGCTCCTGATTAACAAGTAATCCGAAGCCCGGCCCTAAAACGTAAGCAGGTCCTTGGATAGCATACGGTGCCCAGGCGCCCTTTCAACTATCTACCAAGGTCTGGCTTGATTAGCGCAGGACAGTTCAGAGCGCCAATATTTGCTTCTACGTCTTCAGGCTCTTATTTCCGAGCTCTGCTGTATCAGTCAGCGCATAACTAGCCGAAACAATTATTTGTTCGTCATTATTACGCATAACAACACCTGACAACGCATAAGTCCGCATAGAAACTGTCTAGGTAATCTCTTTATAGGCGTACCCTAATAATTTCATCCGGCCCTTTGTGTATCGAAAATCCTTTCATCATTACCTTCTCACTTTCCCTCGGCTTGTGTGAGCTTTCACCAATGTCGTATGCATACGACATTCTTCTTATCTAAGGGAATACGGCTCCCTTCATGATCCTTGTCACTTACTCCATTCATAATGACGTATGCAGCGACAGCTTTCAGACGATTTAGTAATCAAAAAACATTAGGTGGAAAATGTTGTATGCATACGACATTTCAACACGTAAACCTGACGCAGCTTTAGAGAACAAGTAGCAGTGGTGATAACCATATCATTCCCCACCAAGCAGAATCAGAAATTCGGCTGCCGGTTTGAATGAGACGGGACGCGATCTACCTGGATCTATTGCAATGACACTGTCTTACCTAGCCTTTCGCTACTAACCCAGATGGGTGAAATGCTTGTGTATCCTTACAAAAAGGCCATAAAAGTTTAACGTTTATAACCGCATGGCGTGCCCGGAGCGCATGACGAATTAAGCCTGATCTCAACTATGTAAACCTTGGATGCAGAGCCATTTATGCTTAGAGCCACCGTTCATAGCTTATGAAGACCTGCTATGAACGGAAGGTTGAAACTTGAGGATGGCTACAAAGGGCATATAAGGGAGCGTGCAGCCACTTCAACTCAAGGCCCAGTTGGGCAGGTGGATATCGATTAACTCGCTTTTGTTCAAAGATTTGACCCTAAGCACCATCAGGTCTTCTAGGAGATAATTGTTAATTACAGTTTTGATGCATACTGGAAGAGCGCCATGTCCATAATCCGAGCTGTGGGGTATTGGAGTCTTAGACGTCCTGTTTCTAGGTAGATCGAGGGGGTGTTTAGCTCTCGAACCACGTCGGCTAATGCTGTCAATCCCTGTCCACTTGCGCAGGTTATGTAGCGGCGACGAGGAAAAAGATTTCGGCAAGCAGCAATATAAAAACGATCTAGTGCCGGGCATTCTCCCCAGATGCCCATTAGGATCTTTGTCTTGAGTGTAGGAGTCCACGAGACGTTAGATGCCAATAACCCCATAGAGCCGAGTACAGAGTCCAGAAGCTGCTGGTTGTAAGCCATTCTCGGAGCACCTGAAACAAAATCATCCAAAGAAAGTTCTAACAGTTCCGGGCCTTGTCCTTGGAAAATAAGCTTGGCCAAAGCCTTCATAAGATCTAGGTTGCTATTCTGCAAAAGACCAGATGAGCCGCGAAACATCCCCCAGTTAGCTAAGTAGAAGCCAATGTGTAGCGCTGTAGTCTCAACTTGATCCTCTGAGATGAGGTTAGCCCATTCAGTACGCGATTCATCCCAGATGTACTCGTACAGAAACTCCCATGCCTTGAGCCGCGGGTAATCGTTACCTGGCGATGGTTGAATGTTATCGTAATAGGCTTTCGCGTAACTATTGACGTCAAAAGTCATGGTCCCGATTCCTTGTAAGCCTTGAGCTGTATTAGTTACCGACATGGTGATTCTAGTAGCCTGGCCATTTGTAACAGTAGCCATAAAGCAAAGGAATAAATGTCGATAAAGCGCGTGCTTTACTACACGATGTTGTTAGGAATGCTACTCGGAAGCGGGTAGGCAACTATCACTGTATTTTGCGATGAATCGTAGCGTTGAGCTGTAACGGGGAGCCAGGGGACTATCAACTTTGGGAGGGGTAGTGCAGAGGTTGCGATCAACTTTGGGTGCCAGCATTTTATGAGTAGAGCGATGTTAGAGACAGACTCACGGCATAATGCGTCTACGCTCATCGAGAGAAATGTCGTATGCATACGACATGAAAAAATGCCCTAGGATCTCAATATTGTGCAAAAAAAAGGGCGGCTAGATAAGCCGCCCATGTTGAGACCAGGAGCTGGATTAAGATATTTTTCTTTTGGCTCCACCCATCACTAATACTTTGCTTAAACGCTCTGAGATTTCGCCAAGCGATACCTGTTCATAGTCTTTCGAGGCAAGAGTGATCTGGATACCTTTACGGGTACGACGTATCGTTCCTACTTTTATCCCATCCTTATCAGTGACATCAACAGCAGCTGCCTCGTCAGGCGCCGTGGGTTTCTCAGATGAATGAACAGCTCTTAATAGCGATTTATCTGTTAGTGCGCCGGTACGTATCTGAGGGGCTAACTCAATAATCGCTGCTTTATACCCTTCGGAGTTCTGCTCATCATTAAGGAGAGCAAGCATTGCTTTGACTGTTTGGATACTGACACGACTAAGAACGCCAATGGCTTTTGAGACATCGTCCGGAAGCCGGGTATAGGCCATGAGATTATTCAATGTCCCACGGGAGATTCCGAGTTCGTAGGCAAGAGCAGACTCATTTTTATACAGGCCTTTGGAAATAGCTTGGCTATAAGAGACAGCCTTAGCCCAGCTAGAAAGATTCTTTCGGCCGTTGTTCTCGCCATCCATTGCAGCAAATGCCGCTTTGTCATCCAGGTTTTTTACCAGGCATAGGAAAGGCTTATGAAGTTGCTTTGCAGCCCGCCAACGTCGCAGGCCATAAATCAATTCGTAATGTCCTTCCTTATCTGGATGTGGGCGGACTAGACCCGGAACGGCTTGCCCAGAGGCATCGATCATCTCAACCAATTCTTCAAAGTCACCCATCTCACCCTCTGGCCGGTCAGCAAATGGCCAGGGTTCGACAAGAGTTGGGTCAATCTCGAATACTTCACCTGTTTCAGGAAGGTTCTGCTGGGCGGGCTTGAATGAAGCGAGCAGAGGCTTGTTAGTTCCGGAGGCGTCAGGAAACGCACGAACTGGGGCTACACGTTTAGGAGCTGCCTTCTCAGCGGCAAGCTGCTGGGTAAACAGGCCAGCTACGCCAGGTGCACGAGTTGTCTTCTCAGTCATGCTGCTTCTCCTGAACCTTTGGATTGCTCTTCCCAGATAGTTTTGAGATCGGTGAGGATCTCGTTGTTGACTGCATCCATAATTTCCAGAGCGCGACGATGGCTGTCTCTAGTCGAGCGGGTAGGAACCTGATCATAAACGGAGGAGAGCTCCGCGCTTGCACGCTCTACAGCCGTGGTTAGGCTGGCGACATTTGCCATCACGTAATCCCCGTACATATTACGAATGCGTCTTTCGATCGAAACCGCACCTTGAGATTTAGGTCCAGGGTGCTTGGTTATTAACAACCGTAGATAGTCAAAGCCTTTTTCAGTGGCATCAAACAAGTCAGCCAGAGATGAACAGAGCATAACGAAGCTGGCGTAGTCATAACTTCCTGGCGGAATCGGAACGATAAGACCATTGGCTGCCATCATTGCATTCAACGACACGCTAGCTAGGTTGGGGCCGCAGTCTAGAAGAATGAGGTCGTAGTCTTCTCTGATGATCTCAAGAGCATTTCGTAGCCGGTATACAGGGTGCCCTAGCTGCTCGGTGTTATTCATCTCCGGGTTTGGAAGCTGAATATCTAGCTCTTGGAGGCTTAGATTAGAAGGAATGATGTGTATGCCAGGGAAATAGCTTTCAAATGTGCACCGTCTGATTGCCTGGGGATCATGGAGCAGGGCCTGGTTAATAATGTCATCCGACTTCAGATCTATATCGGGAATGAAGGGGCCAAGGTTGAAGCTACTGGATGCTTGTGGATCAAGGTCAACAACGAGAACGCGCAGACCTTCGATAGCTGCTTTCTGAGCAAGGTGAACTACGGAGGTGGTCTTGGCAACACCCCCTTTGAAGTTTGAAATCGCAAGGATCATGGCCTGCGAATTAGCTGGCCTTAAATAACGTGTCTTGAACATATCTCGGAAGCGGTTGATGTCGTGAAGCGTAAATGACCACTTACCACGCTCATCCTTCTCGATAGGCTTTACGGAGCTTTCTCCCTTTTCGAAAGCTTCAACAATTTCAGCCTCATAAGTTCGAATAGTGTTGGCTGATCTGCCAATCATGTCTGCAGCTTCAGCAAGGCCCCATGTTCTGGCTGTTTTGCGCTCCTGCGGCTTAATGACATCAGCGCGCATCGTGTCCAACTCGATATTTCCATTTTCAGAAAACCTTCTGAGTAAGGCTCCAGCTTTAGGTGCCCCTAGCGGAGGCTTAGGCTGATTGACGGCTGATTTCATTATGTTTCCCTAGTTTGAACGGTGAAATGGGTTATTTCACGAGATCATAGTGCAAACGTCGATTCATAGTCCAATTCTGAATTGGATTAATAGGCGTCGAGGGTGTCTCAACTGGGCAGGGGCAAAAAGAGCTTAAAAGGAAAATTACCGATAAAAGCTGTAAGTAGGCATCATTGTTTGATTATACGTTCTGGCGGGCGTATATTTAAACGGTAATGAGCCATGAGATCCGAGAATGCCTAAGCTAACAAAGCATGTCTTCATTGAAAAAACAGAAGATGGCCACAAACAGCAATTTGAGAGCGACATCTATGCCAGCACTGATGGAGAGTTCAGCTGCACCGTCCCAGATTATCTAGTACCAGCGTTGGTAGCTGTCGGAAAACGACATAAGAATCCAGGTCAGAGCCGCTGTACAAATAAGCTAAAGGTTAATCACCGAGCTTATGCGGCATCTAAGGCTGATCTCATTAGCTACGTGAACGAGGCCCACAAAGATTTTTATAAAGCAGAGGTAATTACTGACATTCTGATTTGCTACGACTGGTTTGCAGACGTTAATTACTTTGTTCGGCCAGATGGGACGATCTGCGAAAACGGTAATGCTCCAGGTGCTGGACACGGAAGCGGGGGAGGGTGGGCCGAGAGCAAGAAGCGTAACGCTTCATACATGGAGCACGGCCAGGTAAACCATTTCTCGGTAGGGGTATTCGCCGCTGTATATAAGCGTAAGTGTTTCCGCAGGCCTAGTGGAGAGACTATTAAATTCGAGCGAGTGTTCTCCGAGTCCGACATCGCTCCTGAAATGGAGTGGTCTCGGCGCCTGGTAGGCTTTTGTGGACTGAGCCAGCCAAGAGATCCAATGAATATGGCAAGTCTTCCCTTGAATGAAGGGGCGGCCCGCTTCTTTTTCGACAGCATGCTAGCCATGTGCGAAATTGGTAGACGATTCCAGTATTTCTTTAGTAATAAAGAGCGCGTTGAGGCAGCAATGAACGGGAACGGTATTTCCCTCTTGGATAAGCCTATAGTCGCCTAATTGATACTCTTGAACTTGGATGCATACCCTTTGGAAATCAAAGATAGTTTGCATCCGGGTGCTCCATGACTAAGTAGAACCCTCCCTTCAACTGTCTGCAGCGGGCAGGCATGGATTCATATGAGTAGTAGTATCCTCAATACAATTTTTGGTAAGCGCCGACACGTCATCACTGATTTTTTAAGCAAATGGGCCACTAAAAAATTAAGGCGAAACAAGTCCGCTATCGGCCATAACGATCATCTTAAGCGACCACTCCATTTTCATAAGTGTCTTGCTGATCGACGTCATTCAGGTGTGCTGTCACTCGACAATCCTCACCCAATATTTCTTACCGAGGCTGACCTTGCGCCTGCTGACGTTCTTTTTTGTCCTAATGATGAAGCGGATCTGATTAGAGCTGCAATTTCCTATGGCTCAGCCGGAGACTATGTACACACAGCCATTTACATAGGTAAAGGTTATGCGATCGAGGCAGCAAAAGGCGGAGTTGTTAAAGTGAAGCTTGATGACATTATCAAACGTTACCCCTATGTCGCTGTAGCTCGTTGTTTTGGTGCAAAGCCAGAAGGGGTGCCAGAGCTGGGGAAAAAGGTAGTTGATTTTTGCCTGCTACACGCTCAGGCCAAAACTCCATACAACGTCAAAGGTGCGCTGATGGCACCGCTGCTAGAGCTACAAGAACTAGAGCTTCAAAATCGGGCAAAACGGTGGTCAGTGCCCAACCACAGAAGTAGCCCAATAGAGTCTCTTTTTTGTTCGCAATTAGCAGTCGAAGCATTCATTAATGGAGGTTACATTCCTGAAGGCACAGTGAATTCGGCTAGCTACTCACCCACAAAACTGGCAGAGGACAGAATGTTTGGGTTGATAGGCTATTTTGGAGACCAGGCCTTGCGCAATCACATACGTGACAATGACTACTTCCTTACTGGGGGAATACCTCGCGCTTGCCCAGTGTAATGTTCTCTGGGGATTCCTCACAAAGCTGGATACTGACTGTGCTTTCGGAAGAGGGAAGGGGAGAGCCAGGCATAACTGAAGCAAGCAGTTCCTAGGCGCCTTGCTTCAGTCATTGAACACACTGGCCATGCAGCTGTAAATAGACTTTACACCGACACCTCGATATGCTTTTATATATACAAAGGTAAAGCAGTACGGCTAAGCCGGTAGAGGGAGATCCACCTGATGAAAAAGATACGCATAGCTAGTTTTGCGGCGATACCAGCTATAGCCATAGGTTTGATAATAAGCGGTTGTGGAAGCGAAAGGGGCGAGGTACAGCCTAAAGAAATAGACGCTAAAGCAACCGCTTACTTTAATACGAATGTAGCTCCATTACGGAATCTACCCGGAAGCATATATCACCTCCAGGTCAGGCATGATGACACCCCAGGCACTAATGTCTGTATAATTTCACTATTCATAGATGGCCAAGTTATCGATGGATATGCGCCTAATGCGGGTGTAAAACTTGCTGGAAATGTAGGAGCATGTCAGTTCGCTGGCTCCCATATAATCTATACGAAAGATAAAGGGTATGAAGTAAAGCCAGGAGATGTAACTCCGAAAGAAATGAAGTTGATGGCTGAACAACTTCCTCCTCATATGTTTAGAAAATACTATTAAGCAAAGTCATGGCTGTTAGCAATAAAATAAAAGGGCGCCTCTAAACGAGCGCCCTTTTTCTTTATGACCCAATTACTTATATTCCAGCGCTTCCCGGTTTTGGACTGGACGCAGAGTTATTACGTGTAAAAATACTTCTCATGACTGTGCTTACGCCCGTTGAAAGGGGCGCTTTTATAAGGCCTGCAATCTGCCCCATTGCACCTTGGGGAGTATTCTCGTAAGGACTCAGCCCTGGCTCGCTGAATGAAATCATGTTGAGTACGGTTCTTGGAAAGCTTGTAATGAGTTGAGCGCTTGTCATAGCAACAGACCAAAAGAGGACACAAGTGACTATGACCATAACTATTGCGCCAATCAGGTAGTTAGCTAAAGCATCAAAAGGCTGCCCATAGCCTCCCGTTAACATCATCCCCCACAACCCCCCCATCGTGACGTTGACAAGTGGAAGACCTACGCTAGTAAGCGTTACAGCTGCTGCAAGCCCTCCTACAGCCAGCGCAGGATAGAACCCAATGAAAACCAGTACGTTCCAGCCTTTTCCCGCCATCTGGCTAGTATGCTCTTCACCTTTGGGTGCGGCCTGAGCAGCGCCCCACAGAGTGACGCCAAAGAACGACGACATTACAAATGTTATCCAGCTGAATACGCCCATAAGACCATATATGGCATAGACGATAGGAAGTACATAGCCGATCATTGCACCTACGATTAAGAGGAGAACGCCTATATAAGTAAAGATCTTCGCCGAATCTTCTCCTTTGGAAGACACCATTGATACTATTTTCGCGACTGCTCCACCTGATAAAAACACCATTCCTGCACTAGCTATTTCACGGCCAAAGCTAGAAACGGTATAAAGATTTGCTTTAGCTGGATCTTTACTGAGGATATCGAATCCGAGCATTCCGTTTAAATCAGTAATCCCGCCCTGATCTTTATTCTGCTCTATCTTGTTTTGGACAAGCTTGGTTAGATCATCACCTGCTGTTAATTGAGAAAGATTACTAACCGGGTATAATTTGCCTGTACCAACTGATGCGTACGACTGAGCCCGAGAAAAGTCGTTGGCGGCACGCAATACAAATGTACCGCCCATCATCCAGCCCCATTGCTCAATCGCTTTGAAGTAATTTTCAGATTGTTTAAGATTGCTTGATGCAAGCTGATTCTTCACCACTGTTTGGACTGTATCTCTATACCAAGTAGATAAGTCTTGGATATATGCTTCACCTTGAGCATAAGTGGTAGAGACAGAACTAGAGGTGTTGTCATTTTTAACTGCTAGAACTCTCGCCATCGCATCAGTAACGATGCGCGTCCATGCAGCACGCTGCGCTTGAGATATGGCAACAGAAATCGCTATTGCGTTATTCCTGACAAGAGATATCTGCTCGCTTGAGCAAAACAAGTTTGCATTATTGAAGAACTGACATAACCAATTCTCAGATTGTCTTTCATAACTCGTAGTATTACTTAGTGATCCATCAGCCAACGTTCCTGTTGAGTCAACATACCCGACTGAAGTGGCCACTGCATCAGTAGGAGGTATTACAGGAATTTTAGTATGATTCAGAATTTCCGTGATAAATTCATCAGTGCTTGACGTTGGTCCATAATATCCAGATCTTACCGGATTCGGATATTCTTTACGCCATGCTCCCTCAATGAGCTTTTGGGCAAAATCAGAGGCTGATATGCCGCTAAGTTTGTCGTAAGGGTTCTTATTATAAAGATAACCTGCTGCAGAAATACCAAGAGCTTGCCAGTTCCTAAACATATCCTGTACAGCAGACTGTTGTACGTGGACATCGTATGTCGGATCTGCATACAGGTTATAAGTATGCATAAGTTTGAAACTTTGCATTTGGGCTGTATCTCCCCACTCGCTTCCTTGCTTTGCAATACTCGTGATTAGCGTATGGCCTGGAGTTAGGACAATATCGACACCTCCTGGACTTGCTATTGGTATTACTGGCGCGCAAAGAGTTAATGCAAACATCATACGCATCGGATAAAAGAAGGCCTCATTACTATCTCTAGATCCAAAGAAGTTGCCATTATTTCTTAGCCTAAAAATACCTAAGAAAATTGCCCAAGAGCCAAGCAACCCAAAACCCGCTAAGCCTACTGTCGTGAACTGACTCGCGAAAATGGTTAGTGGCGTTACTTGTGTACTCATGCTAGTTATATTAGCGTCAATTTCTCCACTACCAAAAACCCAAGTTCCAAAAATCCATATCAAGACGAGCTTTGATAAAGATGTCATTTGGAGGCCCCTTCAGTCTGTTCCTTCCGCAGTTTGTAGTTTTTAGGAAGCGTCTCAGGAACAAAGAGAGCGGGTCGCATGATCATGAGCCTTACAAAAGCCAAAATAGTGATAATCCGCTGCTCGCGCGCGGTATATAACCTATGCAGATTAGTTACGTGAATAATGAATAAGATATTCAATAAAAATAGATTTCGCGTTAAAGCCCATGCGTCACCCATGTGCATGATGACCATTGCGATCGATGCGGAAAAAGCGAAGAAGAGCACCACACTAAGCCAGTAGGCCATTTTGTAGCGGGCTCGAACAGATGACTCAGTAATGGCAGCAGTGCGCACGCACTCATCCCAGAATTGCTCTGGCGAGGTTTTAGCTAAGGTATTGTCAGCCTTCGCTTCTGTACGATTGAACCGTACAAGCGACACAAGATTATTGATCATCCACCATATTATGATGGCGGATGTCTTTGCCTCTCTAAACACTGCAACTGTTGGGGTTACCCCAGATACCCAGCCTAGCGTCCTAACAGCAACATGCCGCTTAGGCCGGGTCGCGTGGCCTTGCTCCGACGGTGAGGTTTGGTTCTTCATATTGCCTCCTTATTGACGGCCGGAGTTACTGAGCAGTTGAGAGATCTCACGCCGATGCTGTTCTTCACGCTGAGAAATTTGAATTGCGGCCAAGCGGTTGCTTTCTATCGTTTCTTTATACAAACGCAGTAGCAGCTGGTTGTTAAGCTGTTGCATAACCAGCGCGTCTCGGGAAACTCCTCCAGTTCCGGACATAGCATTGATTTCGTCGATAGTCGGGGAGGCGAAGAGCTTTTCGTAAGCCGTAAGCTCAGCGTCACGCTCTTCGCTGACAGAGGTGCCAATCACGTTCTCAACGGCGGACATTCGGAGGTTATAGGTATCGATCTCTCTCTTGAGAGTCTCGCCTATATCGGTGTTTTTGAAAGCTGCAGGAGGCTGTGGTAATGGCTTACGGCCGGTGGCCACGTCAGTGATAACCTTCACCTGGTCATCAGTGCAGGCCATGTTATTGCTTACATCCTTCTTTCCTACTGGCGGCAGAATGCGAACATCACACGTTGAGGTGATGTTCTTGAGTACTTGCTCATTTTTCTCACGAGTAAATTTTGCAGGCTCATGGGTAGCCTGAGCAGAGTTATAGTCGTTATAAGACGTCGACTGCCTGCTATAGGCTTTCTGTACGGTAGCCTTGCTGATTTTGGTAGGTAGCGTCTGCTCTTCCTGGCAGAAAGTCGAGGCCTGCTGATCCTTCTGATTCTGCTGATTATAGATGTCGATCTGGCCATTCATGATGGCTGTCGCAGCTCGCTTCGATGACTGCTCAACTTCTGTTCTTACTTCCTCAAGGCCACCGTCTATTGTCGTGTTGATGGTCTGCTGTTGCAGCAACTGAGCAATTGCTTGCTTAAGAATGGCCGAGAGGAGGGCAGAATCAGACGAGGCTTGCGCCGGCCCTGAGAACGAGAAGGGTAATACTGTGGCACAAGCCACGACTGCTATTTGCTTCAGGCGCATGATCTATCCTTCGATACTGCGAAAGGCTGTCAATACAATTGGAACTACAATAGTACATCATATTGTATATTTATTTTGTATTGTTTGCTCCGTTCCTTCGCAAGAGAACTGCCCTAAGTTTGCCCTCCTAAAGGCTAATCTTTACCCAATATGGCTCATCAGAAAGCATATTTGGCTCATCGAAATATTTAAGAAAAATGAGTCCTAGGAAAGCTCATAAGCATGTTTTGAACTTTGCATTTCGACGCTTTGACTGATTTGGACAGATGTCTTCCAAGACTGTGAATCAGACTGCAATGATTAGCAGAAGGTAAGGCTAATGGCTTTGGACATGCATTTATGCGGATGTTATAGTACCGTATATGCAAGATCATCTTTTGATCGCTTGTACGGTGATGGGTACAGCTCTAATGCGTAAAGGTAATCGGGTCGGAGCTTTAGAGAAGGCAATCTACGCGGCGTGGAAGGTCATTGCGACATCTCTCATGATAAGCCAAAAATCCCCTTTTTCCCTAATTTTAGCTCCTGACCAAGCCTTTGCTGCCTCGCACCGCATCGGTAGTTTGAGGTTTAGCCACATGTATCCATTTATACACCACTATAAGCGCTCACAAGCGATTTCTCGATTTATGGCGATATTGCCGGCAGGTAATGGAGGCTGGGCATGAGAACAATCCGTTGGCTGAACATAGAGGCTTATGGCGCCACTTTAGAAATGTGGAGAAATACCCACGGGCAGTTTTATTTTGCTGCCATAGGTGGCACCAAGGAAGCAAAGGAAGCCTTTGTTGAGCTGGGTGGAGAGCGAAAGAAGGTATTTGATACCAAGGCTATACTCTTTCCGCCTCTATCCGGTGAAGCTTCATCCAATGCCTGGATTGCCAGGTTGCCCAAAGCTTTCATAGAAACCCGTGATTCCAAAGACGTTCTGACCTTATATCCAGACGCCAATAGTCAGTTCGCACCAGCCATGATCGCGTCCTTAGCTCAGCGTGCTAGCGAGTGGGAGGCTCGTGCTCAAGAACTTGAGCGGCTTGAGGCCGAAAGACTTGAGGCTGAGCGTCGCGCGGCTGAACAAGAAGCACTCTTTGACTTCCCCGGGTTTGCTGACGATGCCGATCAAGCTCAGGAAGCCCCTACTGCTTCTCGTGATGTCGCTGACATTGCTGCCCAGCCTGAAAGCTCAGAGCCTGTAACCATAGCCGAGCCTGCTGCTGTCGTTGTGAACGAAGCCCCTGCTATTGAGCAGGTGCAGCCTGAACCTCCTACAGAGCCTATCGCACAAACGACCCCAGCTGTAGCTGAAGAGGCCCCGGCCGTTGAGCAAGTGCCTGTGGCGGCGCCGGTAGCCAACCAGCCATCACTCTTGGAACAGTTCATTCGGGCTATTCATGATGGTGACGACCGCCCTTTGATATTCAAGCAATATCCTCAAATGCCGCAGGGCAGCGAGCTAGCCGAAATCGAAGCTATGGCTCCCTCTGCAGGTATTGTGATGTCGCCATGGTGGGATGCTTTAAAGGCTGTCCTCAATCGAATGACCGACGATGCGCAACTGGTCATGATCTCATTGGGACGCTCCCCTGAGCGCATGGTAGCTAACGCAAATCAGTTCCTTTCTGATAACCCCGGCTTTCCACTTATTTCGGCCGCATGGGGAAGTCCCAAGAACAACGTGCACCGTTTGGTGTTGATTACTGATGCCACTCTACCGGAACGACTTTACATCCGCAGCCTGGGTAACCAGGCGCTGCCCCATGTAAATACTGAAGTAGAGATGGCTCATCATCTTAATAATCTGTGGAGAGAGACCTATGGCCAAACGGGTGAAATTGTTGACGGTAATGCCGTTATTCAACAACCAGGAAATGCTGCTGACACTCGGGCTGATCGTGAACCCTCAGGAGCACGACAAGTTTCTGGAGCGTCCAACGTGGCCGGCCTGGAAAGAGTTAATGCAGCGGGACATCGCGACGCAGACAGAGCGGGCTCTATCTCAGGGGCTGATGACACTGAGCGAGCTGGAAGAATTCGCCCAGCAGTGCATGGGGACGAGCAACCTCGCATTTCTGCCAGGGAGCCAGCTGACGCCGGGGATGTTCGCAGAGATGATACTGGCCAGAGAGCTTCCGCCCGAGAGCCCCGTATCGCTGATCGAGAGCTTCCTGATGGCGGCAATGAGCGAGGACACAGCCCAGATACGCCAGATCTCGGACGCAGCAGCGCAGCGGTATCCGGCTACAGAGCTGAACGTCGAGGAACTCCTGATGCAGTCGCCGGTGGAGCGCCTGCAGCGAATTCAGGCCGTCCTGTCGTAAATAACGACGCACCAGTCGAAGCTGACCCTGTTGTTGAAATAGAGCTTGCCTCCTCCACACTAACAGAGGAAGAAGCGGCACTTCTTCAAGCTGAAATTGAAGAACGTCGTGCAGCTCGCCGCCGTGGGATGGATTTAGGCGTAGTGGAGAATGCCGGCCGCGTTCCTTATGCTCCTTTGAGCAATCTTGATGCTCAAGGCACCATGATGCCTGCCAACATGGCAACAGCCATCACTGGAGCGCTTGCCAAGCTTTCTCAGCGCCGTGGTGATGTAGATGAGTTTGTCTCTCGCGCCCTAGGGTTCGATTCTCCTGCAGAGCTAAGAGGACGCCTGTACGCAGAGCAGGTAGATGGTCTCGCCCTTACCTTTGATGCCTTTGACCGTGGCCGCGACATGGTACTTGGTGACCTGACGGGTATTGGCAAAGGTCGCCAGATTGCAGGCGTGATTCGCTTTGCTTATCAGCAAGGCCTGACCGCGATCTTCATTACGAAGGAGCAAACTCTCTATAACTCAATGGCCCGCGAAATGGCCGTCCTCGGTATGGCCGACCTTATTGACCAGCGTCATCTTTTAATCACCAATAGCGGCGTTGGGATTGAAAACGAGCTTGGGGAGGAACTGGTTAAAGGTCGTAGCGCCAGCACATTGCAGGAGATCTACGAAACTGGCGAGCTACCACAAGGTATTCGCGTCGTCTTCACTACCCATTCTCAGCTTTCCACTAAGGCAGACACCCCGCGAGCCAACTGGCTTCGTCAGATTGCCCAGGATGCGACAGTAATCGTAGATGAATCGCACCTCTCGGCTGGCGTCGAAAGCCTCTGCGGCCTCAATGTCCGAGCCATTATGGAGTCTGCTCGGCATAACCTTTCAAGCTCAGCAACCTCTGCTAAGGAAGCAAAAAACCTAGGACTGTATCGTGGTACTGATCTGTCGCTCTTAGGAAACCAGGCTCAGGTTATGGAGATACTGCAGAAGGGTGGCGCGGCCGCCATGGAAGCAGTTCCTTTGATGCTTGCCCAAGAAGGGCAGTATCGCCGCCTTGAGCATGATATGTCCCAAGCGGAATACCTGACACCTGATGTTCCGGAAGAACTGGCGCCCCAGATCCGGACCAATATGGATGCACTTTCAACTGCTCTACGTGCATTGCTTGATCTTCAGTCAGTAGTTTCCCAGTACAACCAGGACGTTAACAATAACGAGTACATTGTGCGTCAACGCATGGCTGATGAGCGCCGCCAGATCGCTCGCCGTAATCGTGAGGTGTTAGGCCTTTCAAGCATGCACTTCAGCTCCACGTTGCATCACTTCTCCCAGCAGGCATTACTTGCCGTGCATGCTGACTGGTATGCGGACCTTGCTATTCAGTCAGCAAGAGACGGTAACAAGCCTGTACTGGTTGTTCAGAGCACAATGGAATCCGTCCTGAATGAAGTTATTCGGGTCGTGAGCGAGCATGATGTACCGTTGGATGATCTTGTCGTTGAAATGAACTTCGGCAATGTGCTCAAGCGCATGGCTAACAAGATCACTGAAATTAACGTCAATTTCCCTGATGGCGCCCATCGATTCAACCTGCAGGACGATGCACTGCACCTTGAAGGGCGAGGCTTACCTGAGCAGCTCCAGATTATCCTGGCCGGCGGCCATTTAAACGTTCAAGGGAACGTACGTGCAGCCATTGCTCGCTTTAATACAGCAGTGGAACGTATTCCCAACTCCATCCCTGTCTCTCCCATTGATTACATCAACGACAAGATTACTGCCGCCGGCTTCCCTATGGGCGAGCTAACTGGTCGTAAATGGAGAGCAGAGCAGGTTGCGCCAGGAACATACAGAATTAATCGTCGTTCCGACTCCTCAAAAAGAGATCGGCAGCGCATCGTAAATGCTTTCAACTCTGGCGAAATGGTAGGTCTTACACTTAACCGAGCTGGCGCAACAGGTATCGACCTGCACGCGGATAGACGCTTCTCTGACCAGCGCAAGCGCGACATGCTTCTATTGCAGGCGGACGATGATATCTACAACCTGCAACAAGCTCTGGGCAGGGTTTTCCGCGCGAACATGGTTGAGGCGCCACGTTACACCATTCCTGGATCAGCTGTGCCCGTTGCCGTACGCAGCATGGCCATTATGCGTCGCCGGCTGAGCAATATGATGTCGTTGACTCGTGGCTCCCGAGATTCAGAAATGACCAGCTCGATGCCTGATATCTTCAACTGGGTTGGCTGCGAAGCTGCTTTGAAATATCTGGAAGATAATCCGGGTGTCGCCGAAGCGATAGGCTTAAACCTGGCTGTTGAAGCAAACAAGATCAACGAGCAAGGCGGAGACACGGGGCTTGCCTCTCGCGTCACTGCAATGGGACTTTTGCTTCCTTGCACAACACAAGATGAAATGATGGACGGTCTCATCAGCGCTTACGAGAATAAACTCGAAGAGCTGGAGCAGCGGGGCGTTAACCCTTTCAGAAGCCGTCATATGGACGTCAAGGCTGAAGTGGTGAACGAGGTTACTCTGTACCCAGCTACCGGTACGTCGGTGTTCGAAAGCGAGATCAAGCTTAAAGAACTGCGCTATCACGACGAGCTGCCTGCACTGAGTCCCGATACCATTCGTACGCTGATTAGTATTGGCCGTGCAAGTCTCACCCTGGCAGAAGGCGCCAGCCGTAACTGGTCGCGCAAGCCGCTGCTGGAGGTAATGGATACCATTACGGCCCGCTTGGAAAACACTCTGGCTACCTTCAGAGGCCTCTTTGATGAGGGTGCAAACCAGACATTGGAAGAGCAAGCAAATAGCCGCTATGACTCTCTGACTACTCGTGCAGCACGTGATTATCTAAGTGTCAGAGCCTTTGCTGATCGTGTGAAGCTAGGCGGACATTTACACCTGAAACTGGATTCGGATGCACCCATTGACCTTCATATCGTTGGTATCGAACCTCCGATCATGGCGAGGTCAATGCATGATCCATTTGAATGGCGTATGTTACTGGTTAGCAAGGAGCAGCATTGTCGGCAGGTCCGGATCCCATTGGCCACCGTCATTTCTGAAGCCATGCAGGCTCAGAAACAGGCTTACATGCAAACAGAAGATGCAGATCCAGCAGCGTTTGTTTACGACTGGGCAAACCTTGCCATTCTGGTAAGTGATCCTCAGCAGGATCTCATTGATGAAAACGGTAATTTTGTTCCAGAGATCATGGCCAGCTATGAGAACTTGCCTCGCGGTCAGATCGAAATGCGACGTCATGTTCTTTCAGGCAACCTGCTAAAAGCGATTAGCCTGGCGTCCGATCTTGGGAAGGGGCTTCCGTCTACCTACACCCTGGCAAATGGCTCACGCGAGTTCGGTGTAATGATGCCTTCGAACTTCGATCAGATTCGCCTTTTGGAAATGCCAGTTGATTTGGGTAGCTCAGATACCATTGAAGCCTATATCTGCCATCGCGCCGGCTCGATGCGCAAAGCAACCCTGTACATGAACCTTAAAGATCTGACCGTAACAGGTGTGCCTGCGAAAGAGATCGAAGATGCCAAGTCCGATCGTAAGAGCAATTTCTATTTTGAGGTCAACCGTACACGAACCACCTATACGGCAAAGCTTATCGTTCCTCGCGCCAAGAATCGCTCCTCATGGCTTGTAGAGAACGAGGCTATTAAAGAGCTCACCCACGGTATGGAGTGGACTCGTAGCTCAGGCGACCTAGTATTGACGTTCGATATACCAGAGTGCCGATTTAGCGACCGTCTTGATGCGATTCTGGATCAGTTGATCGAAATGGGGATCACCTTCCGTACCTCAGCGCTAGACAGCAGAGCGCGTGAATGGCTAACAGGATATATAAGCGAGCAAATTGCCGCCCGCGATCAAGACAACGCCGCTAATGATCGAGCGATCGCATGATGAATGGACAGTCACTGTACAAACTTTTGAGCGGATCCCCGCGGCTTCCAAAGCCGTGGGAGGATACATACCAGGACGCCCAGCGATTTATTGCCTGGGCAGACGCTATCCCTGAAAGTACCCCTCGCAGCTTGCTCCCAATGGTGTGGGCGGTAAAAGACCGCCTTACCTATCAGGATGGTGGTGGGCTGAATGGTTTTCTCAAGGAGTATGGGCTTACCAAGAAAGGGTGGAAGGCCTTAAATCAGCTTTCTATCGAACATGTAGTGAGCATATATCGCTATTTTGCATCACGAGGAGAAACTGCTTGGCCTGCCCGGCTAGCGAAGCCTATTGATGCTATTCGTGAGTCCGCTATCGAGCCAAGTCCAGCACTACTGATAACCCTGGCAGATGCCGATATCAGTCTGGAGGGTGTCAATCCTCCTTATGATGAGGACTGGAAGCTAATGATTAAAGCGCTGGCCACAGAGCTTTCTGATAAAGACTTATCGGTATGCGCTCAAGCTGTTGCAGATGCGATTCTTGTCAGGGATTACATCAATGGCGGCGATGTCGATATAACGCGTTCAACTACCTGGCCCGAAATGACAGCTATGGCGAGACGCTATATCGAGGAGATGAGCCTTGATATTGAGGATCCAGAGGAGCAGGACGTCATTGAGGCGCCTCAAAATCTCAACCGCGTAGTGCCTACGCCTGGAGGTCAAGACTTCTTAGTCGATGCCAATACAGGCCTGGAAGTTGTTCGCCTGCTTACCCATCAGGATTTTATTGATGAGTCCGATCAGATGGGACATTGCATCGGTAGATGGAATGGCAAAATCCAGCATGGATATTTTAATAAGCATGTTAATGGTGAAGGCGCTTTCTATAGCTTCCGCCGTCCTGGTGAAAGACGGCCTATAGCAACACTAGAACTAGGCTGCCTCGACGGCGATTGGCGAGTATGCCAAGTCCGCGGACCATCTAACCGTGATCCGGGGCCGGATGCCAATGATTTGGCAGCGCGGTTGAGAGAGGCGCACCAGGTCGGAGGTTGCATGAAGGAAAGTACGATTGAGTTCATCAACCCCATCGCAAACCAGAACTATTCGCTGGAGCGTACCTATTCGCGATATTTCTGATTTGAGCCTGCGCAGGGCAGAGTTCCGTAGTTCAGCACCCGCGTAAAGTGGTCGAAATTTTTCGAACAAGCGTCATTGACCAGCTAAGCGTTGAGCCTGAAGGAATAAATTAAGCTCAGTCGAAAGTGCTTAACTGGTCGAACCCATACACGCTAGGAAACATCATGCATTGACATCCTCCCTTCCTAAAGGACGGGGATTTCCACAAATGGACGCTCATGCCCGAGCGCGAGAATGTTTCTGGCCGCGTTAATATCGCGGTCGTGAGCAACACCGCACTCACAACAGGTCCATTCTCTTATACGCAACCCATTGACGCCTTTTGGTCCCGTCAGGGAGCCGCAAGCCGAACAGGCGCGGGTGGTGTACGCTTCTCGCACTTCCTTGAAAACAATGCCTGCGTGATCGCACTTGTATTCCAGCATTGTTTTCAGCATGGCCCAGCCAGCGTCCAGCACTGACTTGGCCATCTTGGTTTTGGCGAGCGTCGAAGGGCTTATGTCGCCCACGATGATGGTGCCGTAGCTGTTTACCAGCTTGCGGCTAAACTGATGCAGCGCATCCTTGCGGCGATTGGCAATCTTGGCGTGAATAGCGCGTGTTCTGGCCTTGTTTCGACTTCGCTGGGCAATCGCAAGCTTTGCCTCTAGATCATGATAGAACCTGCCATTTTCAAGCCTTTCGCCGTTACTACAGGTCGCCACGTCCTTCAGGCCGAGGTCGATACCTACCGCGCCTTGCCCAGGGCTGGATTGAACTTCAGCATCAACGACTACGTTGAAGTACCAGCGTCCGCGTGCGTCTTCATTGAATGAGGCCGACCGGAATTTATACCCAGCCAGCCCATAGCTATCCCAGACTTTGAAATAGTGACCGTTGTGGTAGACCTGCCCATTCTTCCAACTGGCCGCGCCGGTATTGATTGGAACCCAGCCCAAGGCGCGCCGCGCCCCGCCTGACTTGCGCCAGTTCAAGCGTGACTTCTTGAACTGCTTGCAACGGGTGACGTATTCCTTACTGACGCACTGAACAGTGTGGCTGTGCAGCCCCAGTTCCTTGGCTGATCCATTCGTATATTTCTGCAGGTCGTAAGCAGACAGAAAAATACCCCGTTCACGAATGGCTCGTGAACTTAGTTCGTTCAGGTAATTCCAGACAATATTAACGCTGCGTGCCATCTCGTTGAGAAGAGCCGCATGTTTGTCTCGAACTCGAACCTTGAGGGTTTTAGTGCCAGGCATCGCATTATCACTGTTTATCAATACAGTAACTATAGATCCACTTAGTATCCTGCGCTATCCATTTCGCACCAGAAATAGGGAACTTTACACAAAGCAGTAAACGTTTTTTTACTGTCGTCTCTTACCCAAAAAACAGGCTCGACTAAGTTCCGCGCAGTAGTGGAATCGAGGGGTAGGTATGCTGGTCTGCATTCTATAAACGTTTCTATGATTTTAATATTTAGAGTTGCGGGCGATCCTAAATATCAAACCAAATCCCCAAACACTGCCCGTTCTAATACCTGATGATACCTTTGCCAATGCGGCATATGGCTAGCCACCAGCCCCCAGAATGCTTTCGTATGATTCTTCTCCACCGTATGGCATAGCTCACGAACAATGACATAGTCCTGTACGCTGGCAGATAGCTCCATCACTCTGGGATGAAACTCCAAAGTGTTGTTAGCATCGCAACTGACCCACCGACTTTGAAAGCTGCGTACGCGAGCAGACGTTGCCTGAAGTCCAGTCCTTCGCTGCCAATGACGGATACGTGCAAATAACCTGTCCTGAGCACTATCTCGGTAGAACTGCTCAAGCAGCGGCATCAGAACGTCGGGGAGAATACTTATATCATCCGGGCTCTCCACAGCAGAAGGCCTCGAATAGTGTTGACCTGGCTAGCCGGATTAATCAGAGCCGGCTAGCCAGCGCTGAAAGGCGGGGCCATATTGTATTGCTTTGCCTTGTACAAGCTTGGTGTACTCATACATTCGGGCTACATGCTCATTTGACTTTGGGTTTTCACCGGTGTGGTAACATCCGATTGCCTTCCAAGCGTCATCGGCAAACTTATTCAGACAGCGCCGCATGATCCAGCCGCTGACCCATATGTTGGTGCAGGGATTAAACTGGAGATCCTGCGCGGTGATGCCATACGGCTTGAGTGTCTTTAGCCAAGCACTATTAACCTGCGCCGGCCCGTAATCAACCGAGCCATTCTTGTTGGTATTTGCCATACCAACACGCCCGCTTTCCTGGCCAAGGTAACCAACAAAGAGGTTGGGCGGGATCTGGTAACGCTGGAGGGTCGCCACGATACATTGCCGCGGTATTTCCTGATGCGCGATGGAGGGCGGCAAATCAATCATCTTAGTCAGGCTGTGCAACAGGCGCTGAAAATAACGGAATCCCTTTACGAACGGCTGTAATGGCCTCTACGAGAGATTTATAGGGATAAGCCTCTTCTGAAAAGAGCTGGTAGAAACTGGAAGCGACTTCCCAAGCCGGCATTTCAACCACAATAGCTCTACGTAGATCGACCGCTACATAACCTTCGGCATTTCGCTCGTGAATAAGGAATCGCTCAGCCCATCCCCATCCGCCTGAGCTAGCTGCGATCAGGATAGTACCAGGAGGCAGCTCAAGGTAATTGCCGAACAGATCCAGTTCTGTAGGAGCAAGAGCCTTGAATGTTGCAAGTTCTCCCAGCTTTATCTGGAAGGTTTGGTCTTCTGATCGGAAAGCAGGGTATGTCATGGGAGAGCTTGTATATAAATGGAGTTGCGCGAATATATCTTAATCAGCATTTACGGGCAATCATTTACGTTAATTTGACGGCGCCGTTTAGCCAATAAATAATAGCTCATAATATTATAGTGTTATTTTATGGGATATCCACAAATATAAATGAGGAATGAGTAATGCGCATCAATGACGGCGATCTAAACGCAGCTTTAGAAGAAGTTCAAAGGGTCGTGACTCATGAGGCGTTGCCAGACCTTGCCGGAAACGATCTCTTCCCGCATGAGCTCAGGGCCCATCTGAATGAAGCCATTAACTTCGATGGCGGCCTGTACAATTTACAGCTTCTCCTAAGCTCCGCTGTCGCCGTTATTCGCAAGGTACAACAGGGCGATAATGCAGCAGGACTCGATGTTAGCTTCCTGGCTGAGGCTAACCTGGTTCGAATGGCTCATGTTCGCGGCAACCTTGGTGATACCGAGGCCTATCGTCAGCTTTTTCCTGAGGTTATGGAGACCTACAACGACCTGGATGATGCAGCCATTATTTTAGGCGGGCTCATGCGTCATGTCGGATCGAAGTTTATGAACGGCGAAGCAGAAGCTGAGGCGATGCACCAGAAGCTACTTCATGTCGCTGTGCGGCAGGCAGCTCAGTCTGACCTAGTTCATGTAGCAGGACAAACTGCACAATTACCGGCAGCAGTAAATGCTCAAGAAGGCCTTGGGTTGACTGAAATTCTGGTGGCAGCAAACTCTCTTCGCGAGGTTATAGTAGGCGCCGGCTTGGAGATGGGCCGTGGACTACGCATGATTGGTGCAGGAAAGTGCGAATTTAATGAGGGTGTGGCAAAGATAAAAGCTGCAATACGTGACGTACATCCCAATGCAGATGCAGCACAACAGGATATTATTTTCTACGATTGCATATCTAAACCAATTTAATGGTTTGGTAGTGAACGAAGTATTCCGGGACATCGGTGTCACTTGGCTAGCTGATTCCTTTGAGGAATATCTACGCAGCGTAAAGGAAAGCTATCACCAAAATATCGAGCGTGAATTAGACGATCATGATTACGATGCTGACTATGAGCACGAACTCGATAATGAAATTGATGTCGAACTGACCCTTGATAACGAGCCTTTGCAGCTGGGCAACGACTCTCTCGATTTTAGAATGTAAGGATTAGGTAATGACTCCTGTAATGAGCCGAAGTACAACCCTTGAGCTTGGCTTGCTCGGCAAACAGGCGACTCTGGAACAAGGCCAGCGTCTTGAGACTGTTCTCAAAGATGCTGCTGCTTCCATGGGTGAGGTCGTTGACTTTGCGCTGACATTGAAAGCCGGCTACGCCGCTGTTCGAAATGAGCACGGCCAGGTTGAAGCTGTCATTATTCCTTACAAGACCGACTTTCGTGCCCCTGGCGCCCGTCCAGTTTCGTTCAGTATACAGAGCGAGCGAGACAACCCTCAGTACGCTGCCGCACCAATGTCGTTGGTTGAAGGACTGTCCCCTGCGCGTGGTGAAAATGATGCAGCCTGGCGCCAGCAGTGCTTCATCAACGAAGCGCTCCGCCGCAATACAGCAACCATGCTTGCTATCGGCGATTGCGTCATAACATCTCAGGTGCTTCAGAGCAACCAGGGTCCACTCAAGCCTGATTTCTACGTGCTCAAAGGTCATGATCTCGGTTTTAGCGTTCTCGAATCTTTGAGGACAGGTAGAGCAGCGCTGGTAAAAAATGCAGCGGCTGATATGACAAAGATCACCTTAACCAATGATCTTGAGTCACGCTTGTCAAACCATCCTCGCGTTACCAGCTTTGGTATCCAACGCTGTGCTCGCAACGATGATCATGAGCACCATATTCTGATTGGTCGTACTCCTTCCGATAATCTGGTCCCTCTCGCTAAGGCCGTGGGTAAAGATGAGCTGGACTTCATGACCTCCAGAATGTGGGAAGTTGCAAAAACCAAGCAAGAAAGTCTGCGTTCACTAGAGCAGTCACCCATCTACAAGTACATGCGTGACAACAACCTCACCGAGGCTGTAATGGAGCAGGCGAGAGGCATTGAGCCGCAAATATTGTCTGACCTCGTTATTGAGGTGACCGCTCCTCAGAGCGAGCAGGAGTACACGGTCGAATCAAACGGCCCGAGTATTTAAAGTGCATCAAAAAAGCCCTGCAGTGCAGGGCTTTTTCGTCAGGGTTATCGATATCCATCAAGCACTAGCATCAGCAAGCGTGCCTTTTAAGGCCAGATCATCCACCAGCCGTATTAAGGCAGACGCTTCGATCATAGCCTTCTCCGCGGTTGTAAGCAGAACAATCTCATGCTTTCTAAGCGCATCTCGTATGGGTGCTATCTTGGAACGCAAGGTAGCCTGTTCCTTTCCTACCGGTAAATAATTGCATACTAACCAGTTAACAGCCGAAGCCTGAGATGCAAATACTAACCGGACCGGTTCAGCGGCCATGCTGCTCCATTGCCACTGGTACTTACCTAGCCCACAACTGATTATTTGGGCATGGGCATTTTCGCTATTGTCGAGACGAACCTGCAGCTCAATCAGAAATCCTTCGATACGCCTGATTGGCATCCCAAGCTGAACCAGCTTTTTGATAAAGCCACCAATACCATGCACGGGCGCGCGAGTCGGAAAAGTACTAAGGCCAGCAACTAGCGCTGCATAGTTGCTCCAGTTTCCGGCTTCTGGCATTTCTGCGGGAGCGTGATCGATTGCAAAGTCAAGCAGGGCTGTACCGAACTCTAGTTGCTCATTGGCAAGATAGGTCAGTGCCAGCGCCCAAAGAGCAGAAGGCTCCCGATGATTGAAGGTATCCTCTGCCACGCTATCAACTGACGCACCTCGGGCTAGCGCACTTTTCATTTCCCCATCAACAAAGCGCCTCAGCAAAGGGGCCTGTACACTTAGAAGGTTTCTAGCCACCCAGCCTTGTTCGCTGGTGAGTTCCCAATCTCGCATGACCGATGCTGACGGATTTAAAGGGCATACCTTCCAGACAGGGTCGTCAAAGAAACGGCCAACCATCGCGTTAGGAAGGTATGACGATGCATACAAGGCGGGTGGGTGCGGAATTATCAGGTAATTCCGACTGTAGGCAGGTGAATAACAGCGTATGCTCATCAATGACTACCTGTTAACGACTAAGCCCGGGAGTGCTCTCAGGCGAAGGCGTGGGTGTGGGTGCCACGTGAGCCATTTGACTTATCTCAGAGAGTTGATTGGCCAGCTCCGTCAAATACTTGGAGCCAATGGACGGTGCTGTCTGCATCAAACCCTTGAAATCAATCTTCCCAATTGCGCCCATGAAAGAGGCTACATCCTGTGTAGCAGTAAAGGTCTCACTAGCTTGTTTGATATGGCTAGTGATGCTGATCGCTTCCCCCAGGCCGGGGACTGCGCGCTCAGCTAGGCTTTTGGTGAGGTCTAATAGACTATCTTTAGCCAGATCCTGAAGGATGTCAGCTTTACCCATTAAACGGCCAAGCATGCCTGGCTTGTTAAGAAGTCCGCTTACTCGATCCAGTGTTTCACGACCAGGTACAAAATGCTCACCTGCAGTCATGACATCGTTAAGGAACGGCATAGCACGCTTGGCCAGGGCACTCTCAGCTAGCCCAAATGCTTCCTTAGCAGCTACATGTCTGAGCGCTTGGGCGCCTACTACGCGAATACCTTGACTTGCAATAAGTCCTGCGAGAGGTAATACCATGTCAATATGCCTGTTGAACGTTTTGAATTTGGTAGGCAGATGCGCTCTGCTTCGTAGTGGCGTTTCTTGATTGGCACACCGGATAGCCACCTGTACTTGTAGTTGTAGAGCTATAGACAGTATTAGGGTTGAAGCTAGGGGTGCCTATATTTGTTGTTGCTACAGGTGCAGGGTTGTTCGTTGTGCTTGAAGTGGTACTAAGAGTCTGGCTCAGCTGACTGAAAACAGAGTCTAAATCCCAAGCCAACGCCGGCTTGGCTAGGCCAAATAAAATGAGTAGTCCTACCGTTTTGCGCATGAAAGCTCCTTGGAATCAACCAGACGTCGTTTTGTTCGCGTGATTATAATGGTAAACTATAACCAATATCTAACAGAGCCTTAATAATGTCCTCGCACGGTAGCGGAAGTTATCTGCTTAACGAGTCGAACAGAGGCGGGCTGGTTTTTCTTCCCTGCAATATTCTTGTGCCTGGTAGATACCAACCTCGTAAACAATTCAATCAAGCTGACCTGCTTTCACTGGGTCAAAGCTTTCTTGACGGTGACATTGGCATCATCGAGCCTATCGTCGTACGCGCGAAAAAAGGTGAAGTCCAGCTTTACGAAATCATCGCTGGCGAGCGCCGTTGGCGAGCTGCACAACTTGTTGGCATGGACCGGGTTCCTTGTATTGTCCGGGACTACACCGATCTGCAGGCATGGCGTGCATCCTTAATAGAGAACGAGCAGCGCAAGGACCTGAACAGCTTTGAACGCGCCCAGGCATATCAGATGGGAATTGAAGAGTTTGATCTGACCCATGAAGGCCTTGCTGAGATGTTCACCATAAGCCGGGAAGTGATCACAAATCATCTTAGGTTGTTTTCTCTGCCCCAAGCTATCCAGTTGTATCTCTCCAACGGATCCCTCAGTGAATCGAAGGTACGTTGCCTTCATGGGCTTTCAGCTTCTGATGCAGTACGGATAGCTCATCAAGCCGTAGAAGAGAGCTTGAGTTATCGTCAGATCGAGGCCCTAGCTAAAGGATGCGCTAAAAGGAAGAAGCCTGTCGCGCCGCCTAAGCAGAAGGATCCTGACGAGAAACGCTTTCTGGAGCGCCTAAGCGAAAAGCTGGGACATGAAGCGCTGTTGGAACAAGCCAAGTCTGGCCAGCCTGGTGGCTACCTAAAGATCAGGTATATGACTATGGAAGACCTGTCCTCAATCACGAAAAAAATTCTTACCGGAAGAGATTAAGCCCTATGGGTAGCCGCTTGGATCCCGCCTTGTCCTTGAACCTTGTCCCTTACAGTTACGGCCGGCTGGCGCTCCTGGATTTTATAAAGCTGAAAGCCTCTACCTACCGTAGGTGGACAGTAATCCACATGGATATTGCCAACTTCAGGCTGATAAACCAGCTGCTGGGATACGAGCAAGGCGACCTGATACTCAAAGAGATCACCAATCTTCTTTCTGCCTCAGCCCGCTACACATGGTTCAACATGGGTAGTGGTATCTGGGTAGGTATTAGCGAGTACCGTGACGTTAATTTTGTTACTCAACAGATCAAAGAAGGCCGTCTGAAAACACGTGACCATATCAAGCAGCGCTTTACGACTGGAAAGCGTTTTCGGCGTTGCGTCAGGTTCAAGTCTTAAGGATGTTGTAGATCGAGCTGAGTCTGCATGCTGTGATGGTGACTGCTCCCCGCGCTGTCGGGCGAGG
>NZ_BDAE01000028.1 GCF_002091675.1 Pseudomonas luteola NBRC 103146
CCGAGCGTTGCCCGAATCTGATCGGCTTCAAGGATGGCATGGGCGATATCGAGCTGATGGTCTCCATCCGTCGTCGTCTGGGTGATCGCTTCACCTACCTGGGTGGCCTACCGACCGCTGAAGTCTATGCCGCGGCCTACAAGGCCCTGGGCGTACCGGTGTACTCCTCGGCGGTGTTCAACTTTGTTCCCAAGACGGCCATGGACTTCTACAAAGCCATCGCTGCGGATGACCACGAGACCGTGGGCAAGCTGATCGATGATTTCTTCCTGCCGTACCTGGACATCCGTAACCGCTGCGCAGGTTATGCGGTAAGCATCGTCAAGGCGGGTGCGAAGATCGCAGGTTACGATGCCGGTCCGGTACGCGCACCGTTGACCGACCTCAAGCCTGACGAGTACGAGCGTCTGGCTGCGCTGATGGACAAGCTCGGTCCGCAGTAAGCATTTGGGCCGGTTGCGTGCCCCCTACGCAGCGTATTGCAACCGAGCCTGTTTTACAGCCAAGGGCGGTCCGCCCCGCCCTTTTTGACAATGCAGTACCCGCCACAACAATAAAAGTGGGAGAGCATTCATGAGCCACACCGCTCAATCGGCTGTATCAGCCGACGTTCTGGCGAGCGCAGTCGCCAAGGTCAAGCGACATGTCCTACCGCTGTTCATCATCATGTTCATTGTCAATTACATTGATCGCGTGAACATCGGGTTTGTCAAAAACCATCTTCAAACTGATTTGGGCATTGGTGTAGCTGCCTATGGTCTGGGCGCTGGTCTGTTCTTTGTCGGCTATGCGCTATTTGAGGTCCCCTCCAATATCCTGCTGCAACGGGTTGGCGCACGCGCCTGGCTGACGCGCATCATGGCGACCTGGGGCATCGTGGCTGCCATGATGGCCTTTATCCAGAACGAAACGCACTTTTACATCCTGCGCTTTCTGCTCGGTGTGGCCGAAGCGGGCTTCTTTCCAGGTGTCATCTACTACTTTACTCGCTGGCTACCCGGTGCCGAGCGCGGCAAGGCCATTGCGCTATTCCTTTCCGGATCGGCTATCGCCTCGATCATTTCCGGCCCGGTAACAGGCGCCCTGCTGCAAATCGAGGGGCTGGGCCTGCACGGTTGGCAATGGATGTTTTTGATCGAGGGGCTTTTCTCCGTTGCGCTGTGCGGCTTTGTCTGGTTTTGGCTGGACTCACTGCCCCATGATGCCAAATGGCTAAAGCGCGAAGAGCAGGATGCTCTGGTGGCTACCATTGAGAATGAGCAACGTCAGCGGGAACAGGCACAGACGGTTAAACCGACTCTGATGCAACTGCTTAAAGACTCCCAGATCATGCTGTTCTGCGTGATTTACTTTGCCATCCAGCTGACCATCTATGCCGCCACGTTCTGGTTGCCCAGCATCATCAAGAAAATGGGCAACATCAGCGACTTTGAGGTCGGGTTGTTCAACTCCGTACCCTGGCTGATCTCCATTGTGGCCATGTATGCCTTCGCCTCGCTTTCGGCACGCTGGAAATTCCAGCAGGCCTGGGTTGCCGTTGCCCTCCTGGCAGCGGCGGCAGGCATGTTCATGTCGACCACAGGCGGCCCCATCTTTGCCTACGTTGCCATCTGCTTCGCCGCCATCGGCTTCAAGTCCGCATCCTCATGCTTCTGGCCGATTCCGCAGGCGTACCTGGATGCTCGCATCGCAGCAGCCGTATTGGCCCTCATCAACTCGCTGGGCAACCTGGGTGGCTTCGTTGCACCGACTGTCTTCGGCATCCTTGAAGAGCGGACCGGTTCAATCCAAGGCGGCCTTTATGGCTTGGCGGCTACGTCCATCCTGGCGGCCATCGTGGTGTTCTTTGCCCGGACCAAGCCCAAAGGACAGAAACCAGACGCCGGCAGCACAGGCCTGGAACCCAAGCCCGTTTAACTCCCACTACGCCCGGCTTTATTGCTGGGCGTTACCTAAACAAGCGTACCGGCAGTACTCCACTGCCCGCCACAAGAATAAAGCGTGAAGAGGAATAGGTATGAACGTACAGGTCACTCATGAGGCTCTCACACAAGCGCCCGTCATCACCGACATGCAGGTCGTTCCGGTTGCAGGACACGATGGCATGCTGCTCAACCTCAGCGGCGCACACGGTCCGTTCTTTACTCGCAATATCGTTATCCTGAAAGACAATGCAGGTCATGTTGGCGTGGGTGAGGTACCCGGCGGCGAAAAGATCCGGCAGACCCTTGAAGATGCTCGTGCACTCATCGTTGGACAGACCATTGGTACCTTCAACAACATCCTTAATCAGATGCGCCGTACGTTCGCGGATCGTGATGCTGCCGGTCGAGGCCTACAGACATTTGACCTGCGCATCACCATTCATGCCGTAACAGCTGTAGAAGCCGCCCTATTGGACCTGCTCGGTCAGCACCTGGGCGTTCCGGTTGCCGCCCTGCTGGGCGAAGGTCAGCAGCGCGACGCTGTAGAAATGCTGGGTTATTTGTTCTACGTAGGTGACCGCAACAAGACTAATCTTCCCTACCGCAGCGAGCCAGAGGCCGATAATGACTGGTTCCGTGTGCGCCATGAGGAAGCCCTGACCCCGGAAGCTGTGGTGCGCCTGGCCGAAGCAGCCCATGCCCGCTACGGCTTCAACGACTTCAAACTCAAGGGCGGCGTGCTGCGCGGTGAAGAAGAAATGGAAGCGGTGACGGCTCTGGCTGAACGTTTCCCCGAAGCGCGGATCACGCTGGACCCAAATGGTGCCTGGTCACTCAAGGAGGCGATCGCCCTTTGCCGTGACAAGCATGACGTACTGGCCTATGCCGAAGACCCCTGTGGAGCTGAGGATGGCTACTCCGGCCGTGAGGTGATGGCTGAGTTCCGCCGCGCCACAGGCCTTCCGACTGCTACCAACATGATTGCAACCGACTGGCGCCAGATGGGTCATGCTATCCAGCTGCAGTCCGTGGATATCCCGCTGGCCGACCCGCATTTCTGGACGATGCAAGGTTCAGTTCGTGTTGCGCAAATGTGCAATGACTGGGGCCTGACCTGGGGTTCGCACTCCAACAATCACTTTGATATTTCCCTGGCCATGTTCACCCACGTCGCTGCGGCCGCGCCAGGAAAAATCACAGCCATCGATACACACTGGATCTGGCAGGACGGCCAGCGCCTGACCAAGGAGCCCTTCCAGATCAAGGGCGGTCTGGTCGCTGTTCCGCAAAAGCCGGGACTGGGCGTCGAGATCGACATGGATCAGGTTGCCAAGGCCCACGAGCTGTACAAAGGCATGGGACTGGGTGCGCGGGATGATGCTGTCGCCATGCAGTTCCTCGTGCCGAACTGGACATTCAATAACAAACGTCCCTGCATGGTGCGTTAATTAAATACGCTACGCTATACCTGGGCGTGAGAAGTCACGTCCAGGCCCGTTATAACAACAACTTTCGGGGCGCATTCATGAATTCGAACTTCTACTCTAGTGGCTCCGTTTCATTTGCCGGACCGGCATGCAATGCAGTGCATTGTCTTCACAATTGCTTAAACGGTTCTTACTTTCTCTGCTAACACGATAAGGCCGTACCCCCTGCGAGCGAACGCAGCGTATCGCACTGGCTTCTTCCTGGAGAAAATCATGAGCGAGACCACGACTCAAGCACCTAACCTGTTATTGATCGGCCCTCTGTTGCCGGCCTTACAACAAGAAATCGAATCCAGCTACACCATCCATAAGCTTTGGGAGGCAGAGGACCCGCAAGCCTTCTTGAATACCCATAGCGACGCCATTGACGGTATCGTCACCAGCGGAATTCATGGCTGCAAAGGCGAGGTAATACGGGCGCTTTCCAACCTGAAAGTTATCGTTAGTTTCGGCGTGGGTTATGACGCAATTGACATTGCTACTGCACGAGACCGAGGGGTAGCGGTCAGCAATACACCAGGCGTACTGGACGACTGCGTGGCCGACACTGCATTTGCCCTGCTGATCGACGTAGCTCGCGGCATCAGCGCGGCAGACCGCTTCGTTCGCAATGGCCGCTGGCTCAAGGAAAAGTTTCCCCTGGGACGCAAGCTCGGCGGCAAGACCTGCGGTATTGTGGGGTTGGGCAACATTGGCAAAGCCATAGCCAAGCGGGTTTCCGCCTTTGACATGAATGTTGCTTATTATGGTCGCCATCAACAAGCAGATGTGCCCTACCGCTACGAGCCGGACCTGAAGGCGCTGGCCAGCCAGTCCGACTTTCTGGTGCTGGCGGTCCCCGGTGGTAACGCGACCCATCACCTTATCGGTACAGACGTACTACAGGCATTGGGCAAGGATGGCTTCCTGATCAACATTGCCCGTGGTTCGGTGGTAGATGAAGCCGCGCTAGTGAGTGCACTGCAACAAGGCGTTATTGCAGGCGCCGGGCTTGATGTATTCGCCCATGAACCCGAAGTGCCTCAGCCATTACTGGAAATGGATAACGTTGTCCTGACACCCCATCTGGGCAGCGGGACGCATGAGACACGTCAGGCCATGGCCGATCTTGTGCTTGAAAATCTCAATCTGTATTTCACGAGCGGAAAACTCAAGACCCCCGTGTAATCCACCGAGCCTCCAACGGTTTCACCGGAGGCTTAACGTTCCCTTCTCAACAGGAGATACGACCACCTTCAGATCGCTTACATACCAACGAGGCGGGCTTGTCCGAACCCCGTTCCATGGCCTGCAGTAGGTCTGCCGACATTGGACTGCAAAACGCTCTTGATAGTGACAAGAACAATCAACCTATTCAGAGAGTTACGTCATGGCACATACCGAATCGGTTTCCAAAAAGGCAGTCAGTACTTCCCGTTATTCCCTTTCCAACCTCGCCAAGGTGCTCGGCCCTGGCATTATCGCAGTGCTCTCCTGGCTAGGCGCGGGCGACCTGATCACCTCATCGGTCGCCGGCTCGAATTATGGCTATGCCATGATGTGGGTATTGGCCGTATCCCTTTTGCTCCGCTTCTTGATCGTCAACATCATTGCCCGCTTCCAGCTGTGCAACAACCAGGGTATGAGCATCCTGCAAGGCTATGCCCAACTTCACCCGCTCTTCGCCTACTTCATGTTTGGCTATGCGCTGATCATGGCACACCTGACCAATGCCTACATGATCAAGGGGGCCGGCGAGGCGCTTTCGACATTACTGCACATTAACCAGCCCTTATTGTGCTCGGTGGCGGTCGTGCTGGCCGTGTGGATGCTGGTGGGGCGAAACTTCTATGCGATGATCGAAGGCGTCATGAAGTTGCTACTTGCCATCATGACACTGGCCTTCCTGACCCTGGCGATCATGGCTACGCCGGATATGGGCGGCATCTTGCGTGGAACCATCGGTTTCAGCATACCGCCCGATGAAGGCGTTCACGGCGCGCTGCTGGTAGCGGTATCTGTCATCGGTGCCGTGGCGGGTTCGTTTTCCAATTTCGTTCATCCCTATGTGATGAAGGAAAAAGGCTGGACAGGGCCTGAGCACAAACGCATCCAGCGTAACGACCTTCTGTTTGCGGTGATTGTCGGCATTATCATCAACCTGGCCATCTGGGTCGTAGGCGCCGAAATCCTGCGGCCCAACGGTATTCAGGTCAATACGCTGGATGATCTGGGCGCTGCGCTGGAGCTGTATTTTGGCCAAGGGGGATGGCTGATCTTCTTTGTGGGCGTGTTCGCAACGCTGTTTGCCAGCATTTCAGGCAAGACAACCGCCCTGCCCATGTTGATTACCGATGCTTTCCAGTACATCCGACCCGGTCGCCGTGAGCGCTACGGCAAGGTCCTGCACCATGATCCGATGCATAAGTGGTTCATGCTGTTCATCCTGGTTACGCCATTGGTATGGTCGCTTCCGGGAATGCCTAACTTCGTTACCCTGACGATCGCAGTCAATGCCTTGAACATCATTGGTCTGCCGGTGATCTCCCTTGGGCTGCTGATCATGTCCAACCAGAAATCACTATTGGGTAAATACCGGAACAACTGGTTCGAGAATATCGCGCTGGGGTTCGCAACGGCTTTGGCCGTATGGATTGCTTTCCAACTGGGTATCAATCTGTTCAGCTGATCCACATGGCCTGAGGGTTTCGTCCCTCAGGCCTTCCTCGAAGTCAACCGTTCCAACCAGACGCCGGCTCTTTCTTCCATATCTAATCAATACAACGTAGGTTTTAATGAGTGATAGGCTTTTGACCTCTCTAAGCCAGCCAGTCCAGTGACAGAAACAGGCGCTTCTCGCCCGCCGCCAAGGCAGGCGAACAATGCACGATGCCTGCCCCTTCGTTGCCCTCCCACTTCTCACCCTTGAGCAGCGCCACTGCACCTGGCGCGAGTTGATGGGCTTCGTCCAGAGAGATAGTGGTCAGCTGGCTTTTGCCTGACCAGAGACTGCCCGGCCCGGAATAGGTCGTCACTAGCCGAAGCGGCACGTGGTCAACGTGAAAGCGTGGGCACATTGCCTTGTCCAGCAAGCGCAAACGCACCCCGACTCGGCGGGCATTGAGCAAATAGGCGAAGGCTTTGACCAGCCAGGTGACGTCTGCAACAAACCCTTCGTGGCCCTCCAGATCCTTATGGGTGCCGGCCAGCTGACTCAGATTGGGTTCGGCCTCCGCATCCTCCAGTTGCACCACCAGAGACTGGGCAAATGGCTCGGCCACGCCGGTCAACATCCGGGCGAACTGTTCAATGTGCAAAGGAAGGCAGCGGTTCCAGATGGCGAGGTTGATACCCTCATGGAGTACGTCGGCCAAAACGGCAGGGGTATCGCCTGCTACCTGCCGGGGTGTAACGCTAGGTTCTGCCATGTTCATCAGACTCACTTTTTAAAGCGTCAGGCACAGGCTTGCTTCCCCACCTAACAAACAAGAGGTCAGTATGTTGAGTGTAAATGCGTATTGACACAGCACGGGCAGGGCCTGTCGGATATAGACTCAAACACAAGACACTCGATTAAGTTATAACATAACATAAGTTAGCTTTTGAGAATGCCTTCTCTATCCTGTGATCACCTTTGATATCTCTTGGATAGTAGTCATGTGCGCCAAGACAATGTTCTTGAAGCGATGCGTTGCGGCGTGTTGAATCTTTCGTTTATGTACAAGCCTAAGGGCCAGACCCGGACGTTATTATCAAGGAGAACGAATGCTCATTAGAAAACTGGCAGGTCCACTGCTTGGCCTTATGCTGTTGAGTGGCTGCGCCCATCAAGAAGCGGATACGCCAGAAACAACCGACCAACCCACCCAAGGCACTGCGGCCAGTCCGACCACTCAGGCGCCCATGGACTTCAATACCGCCAAAGCGATGGCTGAGCGTGGCGATATCGACGCGCAGATCCAACTGGGCAGCTTCTATTTCATGGGCAAGCCAACCAAGGATTTGAGACAGGCCGAGCGCTGGTGGAAGCTGGCCGCTGACCGCGGTCATCCCGAGGCAGCCGTGAACCTGGCATTTCTGTATTCAGGACAAGCTGATCCGGCCCTGGCCAACGAGGCCGATATGATCAGATACCTTAATCAGTCGGCAGCCGGTGGCAATCCCATGGCTCAGCACATGCTGGGTAACTTTTATATGGAAGGCATGCATGGCCTGCCCAAGGATACCTTTCTGGCCAAGCAGCTCTACAAGAGCGCCTGCGACAAGAAGTTCGAGAGCAGCTGCCAGCGGCTGTCTACGCTTCCCTGAAACAATGGCTGGGTCCTCCATCAGACCCAGCCTCGGTATTACTGGTGCTTAAAGTTTGCGTCCCGCTTTTCAACAAAGGCCTTCATGCCCTCTTTCTGATCCGCCGTGGCGAAGACGGCATGGAAAATACGTCGTTCGAACCGCACACCTTCACTCAGGCTCGTTTCAAAGACCCGGTTGATGCTCTCCTTGGCCATCAGCGTTGCCGTCAATGACTTGTTGGCGATCTCATGAGCAACCTTCAGGGTTTCGCTCACAAGGCTGTCCACAGGGAAAATGCGGGCTACCAGCCCTGCCCGCTCGGCTTCCGGGGCCTCCATCATGCGGCCGGTCAGGCACATTTCCATGGCCTTGGCCTTGCCCAGCGCCCGCGTCAGCCGCTGAGTACCTCCCATGCCCGGCAAGACGCCAAGCTTGATTTCCGGCAGGCCAAACTTGGCATTGTCCGCGGCGTAGATGAAGTCGCATAGCAACGCCAGTTCACACCCACCTCCCAGGGCATATCCGGCTACGGCTGCAATCATCGGCTTGCGCCGGCTGGCGACACGATCCACAGCAGAGAAAAAATCATCCAGATAAATGTCAGGAAAGGTCAGGTCGGCCATTTCCTTGATATCCGCACCTGCCGCAAAGGCCTTGGACGATCCGGTCAGCACGATGCAGCCAATGGTGCTGTCCCGCTCCAGCCCGTCCAACGCCTGATTGAGCTCGTCGATCAATTGCGTGTTCAGGGCATTCAGGGCCTGAGGACGGTTGAGCGTGATCAGCGCGACACGCTCCTGTATTTCGATCACCAGGGTTTCATAGGACATAAAGTTACTCTCCTAGATGGCGGGCAATGACAAGCCGCTGAATATCACTGGTGCCCTCGTAAATCTGGCAGATCCGGGCGTCGCGATAGATGCGCTCCAGCGGATAGTCGTTGAGGTAGCCATAGCCACCCAGGGTTTGCAAGGCAGCGGAGCAGACGCGCTCCGTCATCTCGGAGGCAAACAGCTTGGCCATGGAGGCCTCGACCAATGCAGGCCTGCCGGCATCCCTGAGCGCGGCGGCATGCAGCACCATCTGCCGAGCCACGGCGATTTCGGTTGCCATGTCCGCCAGGCGGAAAGACACAGCCTGATGCTCGACGATAGGCTTGCCAAAGGTCTGCCGGTCACGGGCGTAATCGCGTGCATATTCGAATGCCGCGCGAGCCATGCCCACTGCTTGCGCTGCAATACCGATGCGTCCGCCCTCAAGGTTGGCCAGGGCGATCTTGTAGCCTTGCCCTTCCTCGCCCAGCCGATAAGCCGCCGGGATACGCACGTTGTCCAGTTGGATTTGACAGGTGTCGGAGGCATGAATGCCCAATTTGTGCTCTACACGAACGACCGAATAGCCGGGTGTTGAGGTTGGCACCAGAAAGGCGGTGATGCCTCGTTTACCAGCGGATGGATCCGTCACGGCAAAGACAATCACAACGCCTGCATTACTGCCGGAGGTAATGAACTGCTTGGCCCCGTTGATTACGTACTCATCACCTTCCCGCCGTGCCTTGGTCCGTAGATCACTGGCGTCCGAGCCAGCCTGAGGTTCGGTGAGTGCAAAGGCACCAATCATTTCACCCGTAGCCAGCGGTATCAGAAACTGGGTTTTCTGCTCATCGGTGCCGAAGTGATGAATCGGGACGCAGCCTACCGAGTTATGCACGCTCATGATGGTGGAACAGGCTCCGTCACCGGCGGCAATTTCCTCAAGGGCCAGTGCATAGGCAACATAACCTGTCTCGCAGCCGCCCCAGGTATCAGGCACCAGCATGCCCATGAAACCCAGCTCAGCCATCTCCCGTAACGCTTCTCGAGGAAAGGTATGCTCGCGGTCCCATTCTGCCGAGAACGGACGCAGCCGCTCCTGAGCAAACTGACGGGCCATGTCGACAATGCTTTGTTGTTCTTCGGTAATCAGCATGATCTTGTCCTCACATCAATACAGGCATTCCACGGCCATCGCGGTTGCCTCGCCGCCGCCAATGCAAATGGCCGCTACGCCTCGGCGCAGCCCATAACGGCGCAAGGCCGAAATCAGGGTCACCAGAATCCGTGCACCTGAAGCGCCAATAGGATGGCCCAATGCACAGGCACCGCCATGAACGTTGACCTTTTCATGGGGAAGCCCAAGCTCGCGCATGGTGACCATGGCAACTACAGCAAATGCTTCGTTGATTTCGAACAGATCCACGTCGTTCAGCGACCAGCCTGTCCGCCTCATGAGCTTCTGGATAGCGCCAATGGGCGCCGTGGGAAACAGATGCGGTGCATCGGCGAAGGCTGCATGTCCGTGGATAGCGGCCAATGGCGTCAGCCCCTGCCGCTCGGCCTCGGAGCGGCGCATCAGTACCAGCGCCGCTGCACCATCGGAAATCGAACTGGCGTTGGCAGCCGTTACCGTACCGTCCTGACGGAACGCGGGCTTTAATTCGGGAATCTTGTCGAGCCGGGCCTTGGGCGGCTGCTCATCATCGCGGATAAGGCGTTCTTCCTTACGGGTCTTGACACTAACCGGTACGATCTCGGCCGCAAAGGCGCCCTCCTCGATGGCCTTGCGCGCCCGGGTCAGAGAAGCCATCGCATACTCATCCTGGGCAGCACGGCTGACATCATGCTGCTGGGCACAGTCTTCGGCAAAAGTCCCCATGAGGCGTCCCTTGTCATAGGCATCCTCCAGCCCATCCAGGAACATATGATCCAGTACGCGCCCATGGCCCATGCGATAGCCGGCGCGGGCATGATCCAACAGATACGGTGCGTTGGACATGCTTTCCATGCCCCCGGCAATAACAACGTTGGCACTGCCAGCCCGCAGCAGATCATGGCCGAGAATGGCAGCCTGCATGCCGGAGCCACACATCTTGTTGAGCGTAGTGCAGGGTGTGTGCTGGGTAAGGCCTGCACCCAGGGCAGCCTGCCGTGCCGGTGCCTGCCCCAGGCCGGCGGGAAGCACGCAGCCCATGAGCACTTCATCTACTGCCTCAACGCTGATGCCGCTACGCTCGATAACCGCGCCGATAGCCTGGGCGCCCAGCTCCGTTGCGCTCAGCCCTTGCAGATCGCCCTGGAAACCACCCATGGGGGTGCGGGCAAGACTGACGATAACAATGGGATCCTGATTCATGATGATCTCTCTTATTTGGCTGCCATGCGCAAGGCGCCGTCGAGACGAATCACCTCGCCGTTGAGCATGCTGTTTTCAATGATGTGCCTGACCAGGGCTGCATATTCCTCGGGCCTACCAAGACGCGGCGGGAACGGCACGCCTGCAGCAAGGGATTCGCGCACAGCCTCTGTCATGCCTGCCATCATGGGCGTCTCGAAGATACCTGGGGCGATGGTCATGATCCGTATCCCGTAACGTGCCAACTCCCGGGCAGCCGGTAGCGTCATGCTGGCGACGCCGCCTTTCGAGGCTGCATAGGCTACTTGCCCGATTTGCCCGTCAAAGGCCGCAATGGAAGCGGTGTTGATGATGACGCCACGTTCGCCACTGGCCTCAGCCTCGCCCTGCGTCATAGCTTCGGCGGCCAGACGCAGCATGTTGAAACTGCCAATGAGATTGATGCCGACGATTCGGCTGAAGCTGTCCAAACCATGAACACCGCTTTTTCCCAGTACCTTTTCACCCCCTACTACACCTGCGCAATTGACCAGCCCATGAACGGCGCCAAAGGCTTCCATCGTGGCCGCTACGGCTGAACGCGCCTGAGTTTCGTCGGTGACATTGGTCACGGCGCAGCGTGCCCGTGGGCCAAGTACCTCGACCTTCGCCTCGACACTGGGCGCATGCATATCCACCAGCATAACGTTGGCTCCAGCCTCCACCAGCATGGTCGCGGTAGCAGCTCCCAGGCCCGAGCCCGCACCGGTCACAAGGAACGTTTTGTTTTCAATCTGCATACAGCAATCCTTAGGCGGCAGATGCCGGGGTAGCCTGGGCCTTCGCAATCTCCTGGTTACGCAGGATGAATCGCTGAACTTTGCCACTGGGGGTTTTGGGAAGCTCCGCCACAAATTCGATTTCCCGCGGATAGGCATGGGCGGCCAGGCGTTTGCGTACGTACTGGCGCAGCTCTTCGGCAAGCTCTGGGGTATCACAGTACCGGCTATGAATGACGACGAATGCCTTGATGATTTCGGTACGCTCTGGATCAGGCTTACCCACTACGGCCGCCTCGATCACGGCCGGATGCTCGATCAAGGCACTTTCCACATCGAACGGTCCTACGCGATAGCCCGACGTTGTGATCACATCATCGGATCGCCCCACAAAACTGATACTGCCGTCATCGTTCAGCTCGACCGTATCGCCGCTGAGGTAGTAAGGGCCGACGAAGGACTTGGTAGGCAGCCCCAGATAACCACCAAACCAGCACATGGGCGACTGTGAGAGATCTACCGCCAGAATACCGGGCTGGCCAGCGGGCAACTCCTGCGCCTGATCATCCACTACCACGACCCGGTGTCCAGGGCTGGCAAAGCCTGCCGAGCCGGGCCGCACCGGATGCTCCAGTGCGTGGTGATTACACAACACCATGCCCAGCTCGGTCTGCCCGTAATGGTCATGGATGGTTGCGCCCAGGTTCTGCGCGAACCAGCGGATTACCTCCGGGTTGAGCGGCTCTCCTGCACTGCTGACCGCTCGCAGCCGCCCTTTGAGGCAGTCGATTACGCTGTCACCACCGGCAATCAGCATCCGGTAAGCAGTAGGCGAACCGGCCAGGTTGGTAATGCCATATTTGCGGATGATGCGACAGGTGCTCTCCACCGAGAACGGACCATCATAAAACGTGGTGGGATGTCCCAGCGCCAGTGGGCCTGTCACGGCGTAGTACAGTCCATAGGCCCAGCCGGGATCAGCCACATTCCAGAAGGCATCTTCCGGACGCAGATCGATGGCATCGCTCATGTAACCCATGAACGCAGCGATGGCCTTGAGCGGAACGGCCAGTGGCTTGGCAGGGCCTGTGGTGCCCGAAGTAAACATGAGCAGGAAAGGATCATCCCCTGCACGCATGACCGGCTCGAAATGGGTAGGATGCTTTTCCAGTTCGCTCCAAAAACTGAAGTCGCCCCGCTCAATGCCCAGACCGCGTCGGCCACCCAGCGTAACAATGGTGGGGCAATGATCAACGTCGCTCAGCTTGCCTCGGTTGGCCCCATCGGTCACGACCAGTTTCGCCTCTGATGTCGTAAGTCGATGCTCGATGGCCTTGGGGCCAAACGCTGTGAACACGGGCTGGTAGACCGCACCAGCCCGCCACGTGCCAAGGATCGTCACAAGAAGCTCTGGCGTACGCGGCAGCAGGCCCGCCACACGATCACCCGGACCTATCCCCTGGGCCACCAGAAAATGGGCGAACTGGGCCGCGCGCTGCATGAGGTCGATAAACGTCCAGGTTTCGCTGCTGCCGTCGCGGCCCTCCCAGAACAGGGCGATACGGCCCGGCAGGGCGTGGCGGTCGCAGCATTCGATACAGGCGTTGAGCGACTCGAGCGTCCCGCTCAGTCGGCTGGCAACAACAGAAGGGAAATCAAAGCTGGAATAGGCAGCCTGATAGTCCTGCATGATCAGTTCCTCGGCTTGTTGTTATTGGAACGTCAGGAGCGTCTTTTTTGACTGTATCGCGCCAGCGCTGGCTTGCAATGGTCAAACCCTTCAATCTGGCTGAGCGGTTTGGACAATCAGGCAGAGTCGACCTGGGCGAGAATCAGGTTGCGGTAGTGACCAGGGTTGGTTCCGGTCCATTTACGAAAGGCCTTGTAGAAGGCGCTGATATCAGCGAAGCCAAGCTGAGTAGCAATGTCCGAATAGGTCATCGAGGGATCGGCCAGCCAGTCGATCGCCTGTTCCTTGCGTACGGTGTCCTTGATCGCCTGGTAGGACTGCGCCTGCTCTGCCAGACGCCGCCGCAGGGTTGCAGGCGACATGCACAGGGTGTACGCCAGGGCTTCACTGGTAGGCCACTGCTCGCCCGGCAGTTGCCGCAACTGCAATTTGATCCGACTCGCCAAACTGTCCGAATCGCGGTATTTCTCCAGGATGTTGCAGGGTGCCTCAGCCAGAAAGCGCTGCAGGTCCGCCTCGCTGCGTCTCACTGGTACATCCAGTACCTCGGCAGCAAAGATGATCCGTGTCCGGCTCTGGTTGAAACGCAGGTTATCCGAAAACATGACCTTGTAATCGGCCGTAAAGGCGGGCTCGGGGCAGCGCAGCTCGATTGCCAGGATCGGGATCCGGCGGCCAGCCAGCCAGCAGGCTACGCCGTGAACGATCATCCAGTAGGTGAAATACGCGAAGGCTCGATTGGGCGCCCCGGCGGGCTCTCGCAATATAATTTCCGCCAGGCTCTGGCTGCGGACCAGCTCACCACGAAGGCGCTCGAAGGTAAGCCCGAGAAAAGCCAGCCCATGGATCAACGCTGCACCTACCGTAGGTTGGGACAGGCAGGCCCGGCAGAGAAACTCGAAACTACCGGACCGCATGCCACGCGGATCCATGCCAAAAAACTCATCATCAAAGCGCCGGGCCAGACGCCGCCAGATGCGCCCGTAAAAGGGGACGGGCACCCGGCCGCCCGGCTCCGCCAGACAGTCTGGTGCCAGCCCGATGTCGCACAATAATTCCGCATGGCTCATTCCCCGCGCAGCAAAGGCCTGTAGCGCCTCCTCCACCAGATAGGTCGAGATGGTGCCCTTGGGAACGGCACGGCTGACCACTGATCAGTCCTTCAGGGCGCGCAGCGGATGCTCGTGGGCCGGAAAGGCAGGTTTGAAAAAGGCATCCAGCCAAGCCGGGTCGTCCGTTGCGAGTGGATCTGCATGCCATTTCGGCTGGCGGTCCTTGTCGATCAGCAGGGCGCGTATCCCCTCCTGCAGCTCACCGAGCTGAGTGCAGCGCACCGACAGGTCCAACTCACTGCGCAGCGCCTCGGCCAGCGACCAGCGTTTGCTGCGCCTGAGCTGACGCAGCGTGATGGCCGCCGAAGTCGGTGAGCCCTGGGCCAATGTCTTGGCCGCCTTGGTTAGCCAGGGATTATCGCCGCTGTAGGCCTTGATTTCAGCAAGTACGGTTTTGTCATCATCGAAATCCGTCAGGGCCTGAAGGGTATCGAAGAGCGGTTGCACATTTGGCTCAGGCATCACGGCCATGCTTGCTTGCTCATGCTGGCGCAGCACCTGTGCAACCGAGGCATGGCCGAGCATCCTATCGGGCATGGCCTGCAAATCGGCAATGACCTGTTCACGCCGCTCCGCTGCAATGCAGCGATCCGCCAGCCCGACGAAAACCGCATCGCGCGCCGTAAGCTGTGCGCCGGTAACGCCCAGGAACAGCCCGCAACGGCCCGGCATGCGGTTGAGAAACCAGCTCGCCCCTACATCGGGATATAACCCGATGCTGACCTCAGGCATGGCAACACGGGTGCTCTCGCATACTACGCGATGAGAGGCACCGGCGAGCAACCCAAGCCCTCCTCCCATGACGTAACCCGCCCCCCAGGCAATAAGCGGCTTGGGGTAATGATGGATGAAGTGATCGAGCCGGTATTCCAGCGCAAAGTACTCACCGGTGGCCTTGCCCGGCCCAGCTTCTCCTTCCCGCATGGCCTTGTAGAGCGCGACGATATCGCCTCCCGCGCAAAAGGCCTTTTCACCAGCTCCCTCCAGCCAGACCGCGTCAATGTCGTCCTGCTCCGCCCAGTGCCTGAGCTGTTCTTCCAGCTGGACGGCCATGTTGAAGGATAGGGCGTTCAGGCTGCTTGGTGCGTCTAGCGTCACGCGTCCGAGCCGCTTGCCGGAGGCCAGTGGCAGTTCCGTTACCTGGATGCAGCGCTCACTCATGTAGGTGCTCTCGTCTTGTTCTTATCGGTCGCCCTGTCTGCCAGGAGCGACGGGGCCATGAGAAATGCCCTATCAGATAAGCACATTCCACCCAAGGGAGACAATTAATCCTAACGGTGATAAGAAGTTAGCCGCTTACCGATTAGCGGGGCTTTGTAAATGCCTAAAAGTCACCTATAACTAATCAGGTCAGCAACCTACAGGACAAACCTCATGCATTTTCTCATCATGCAGGGCCAGTATGGTCACAAGCTGGTTAGCTATAGCGATGCTGTATTTGATTTGAAAGAAGCACTGACGGAGTTGAAAGGGAAAGACGCTGCCAACTCACCGATGATTCTTGACGACAAGGTGGTGCAAAGTACCTACCTTTGCACCGAAACTGGCATGCCTGTGCAAGAAATCGACGGCTATCTCATCCGGCTGGCTGAGCTGTAACCCGGCCCCACGCTGCTGACCTGAGAGGGTCGTGTTCTTATCGCCGTATTGCAGTGTAAGAACCGCCCTCCCCTACTCCGATTGCTTCCCTGCGTTGCCCGCCCTTGTTGCGGGCGCGCAGTTCTGCCGTCAGACCTTGAACTGATTGACCAGGCGACGCTGCTGCTCGGCCAGCTGTGTCAGCTCGGCACTGGCGTGCGACGACTGCTCTGCACCCTGGGCCACTTCAGACGCAACCGTTCCGATCACGGTAACATTACGGTTGATGTCCTCCGCCACGGCACTTTGCTCTTCGGCCGCTCCCGCGATCTGGATGTTCATTTCCGTGATGACGGAAACCGCCTCGGTGATCGCCGCCAGCGCAGCTGCGGCCTCGGAAGATTGCTGCACGCTGGTCTCGGTCTTCGCCTGACTGGCCTGCATGATCTGCACCACGTCCTGCGTACCGCTTTGCAGCTGCTGGATCATGGTCTGGATTTCCTGAGTCGCCTGCTGAGTCTTGCCCGCCAGATTACGAACCTCATCCGCCACTACGGCAAAGCCGCGGCCCTGCTCACCAGCCCGTGCCGCCTCAATGGCTGCGTTGAGGGCCAGTAGGTTGGTCTGTTCGGCAATGCCGCGAATGCTGACCAGGATCGTGGTAATGTTTTCGCTGTCCTTGGCCAGCCCTTCCACGCTGACAACCGCACGGTCGATCTCGGCAGCCAGTGCGGAAATCGCATCGCTGGAGTTCTGCACAATGGTCCGCCCGTGATTGGCTGACTGATCCGCATTACCTGCCGCCTCGGCCGCCTGGTTGGCACTGCGGGCAACTTCCTGGGCTGTAGCGGACATCTCTTGAATGGCCGTCGCCACTTGATCGATTTCAGATTGTTGCTTCTGTACCCCTTGCTGGGTGTGAATGGCGATCTCTGCTGTATGCTCGGATGCATCGCTCACTTTTTGTACCGAGGATACTACCTGGGTAATCATGGCTTGCAGCTTGGCCAGGAAGCGGTTGAAACCCTTTGCCATGGCACCCAGCTCATCGGGCCGGTTTTCATCCAGCCGACGGGTCAGATCGCCCTCGCCTTGAGCGATATCATCCAGCATCAGCACCATTTGCTTCAGTGGTCGCGTGATACTGCGGCTTACCAGCCACAGCGCGCCAAGCCCGATAATGGCAAGGGCCAGGCCGACCAATCCCATTCCAAAGGTATTTCGATCGCTCTGCGCCTTGATATCGTCGTGAAGCTTCAGAGACTCGCCCAGTGCGGCCTGGATGGGCAGCTGGATCATCAGTGTCCATTGAGCGGACGTGTTACCGACCTTGAACGGTAGAAACAGCTCGATATGCCCATGCGCTTCGTCATAGTCGTATAGCGGCTCGGTCGACTTCAGCTGCTTCAGATTATTCAGCTCGTTTTCATCTAGCAGAGTGCTGACAGACTTGCCTAGCTGGCCGGCGTCCTTGGTATAGGCAATCAAGGCACCATTACTGGCAATCAGTGCCATTTGACCTGCGCCCTGGTAGAGCGACTGGTTGGCCTTGACCAGAGCATCCTGAATAAAGCCGACGGACAGGTCCGCACCGGCAATACCCTGGAACTTGCCTTTGACCATGATAGGCGCGGTAAACGATGCCATCAGGACAGGCTTGCCAGCGACGTCATAGGTATAGGGGTCAACGGCGCAAAGCTGTTGCGTTTCCTTGGCACACAGATAGTACTCGCCCTCGCGCACGCCCAGGTCGGAGCGTTTCTGGCTTTCCATGAACTGAATGATGTCATGGCCGAGCGTACCATCGGCATTGCGGAACCAGTACGGCAGAAAGCGGCCAGTACTGTCATGCCCAGGCTGCCCCATGAACTGGTAGTCGTCACCTGCAAAGGCATTGGGCTCCCAGCCCAGATAGGCACCTAGAAGTTCAGGGTGCTTTTCCATCGCATTTCGAATGATTCGGTCCTGCTCATCTCGCGACAGATGGACGCTGGTGCTCGGATCGCTGGCAGCCAAGGCGCTCAGCTGCGCCAGTGATGCTGCGATGTTCAATGGCTTTTCAAGGTCATGCTGGATATGCATGACGTTGGCATCGGCCAGAGAAATCAGCCGCTCCTGGATGACCTTTTCAAACAACGCCTCTGTACCTTTGGCCGCCTGATCCTGTGTACGCGCGCCGGTAACCAACGCATACCCCACCAGGGCGATGACGATCGCCAGGATACAGGCACCGGCATACGCCATGATGGTGTACTGAATGGACTTGAATTTCATGGTGCCTTTCCCATGTCTGCTTAGCTAAAAGGCTCTATCGGCGCAGACCAGAAAAGCTGAATTGCAGCCTGTCGGTTAAGACAACATCTCGTCACGCCTGCCCGCCGGGTGCTCAACCGACAGGACAGGTGCAGAAGCAAAATCAGTCTGACGAGGAGGAGAAATCGGTCAGGGGACGCGACAGTCGAGGGTCATGCCGGTAAGCCAGCATAAGGGCAAGTCCGACCAGGCCCATGACCGCGCAGTAGCCCACGCACAACCAGGGACTGACCGGCATTAGGGCAATCAGAATCAACGGCGTGATGCTGCCCCAGATCGAGTACGCAATATTGTAGGTAAAGGAAATACCCGTGACTCGAATATTGGAGGGAAACAGCCCGATCATCACCGATGGCACGACGCCCACAATGCCGCAGGCAAGACCTGCGATCGCGTAGCCCAGCCAGAGCGCTATCGCCTCGCTGACCAGACTCGTATACAGGACGGCAATACCGGGGGCGAGAACGGCGCTGTACAATCCCATCGCTTGCCAGGGACCTATCCGATCAGCGATGCGCCCGGCGATGACGCAGCCAATATTCAGAAACACGATACCGATGCAGCTCATGCGGAACGCGGTACTGGTCGGAATATGAAAGTACTTCTGCATCACGGTAGGCGTCACAACCACCAGGACGACCACTGCCGAAGTCAGAACGCACGTCAGCAGTGCCGCCGGCAGCAAGGCGGTGCGGTGTTCTCGCAGGACCGTCGATAACGGCAGGCGCGCCGATAATACCTTACGAGCCTGCATCTCCATGAAGACAGGCGTCTCGTTCAGCCACCGCCGTAGCCATACCGCCAGGACGCCAAAAAAGCCGCCCAGGATAAAGGGGATACGCCAGGCATAGGCATGGAGTTCTTTCTCGGCATAGATTGATGACAGCAACGTGGCCGTCAGTGCACCCAACAGGTAGCCAAATGTCAGGCCTGCCTGAAGAATACCCAGCGCATAACCTCGGTGATTGGCCGGGGCATGCTCTGCTACAAACACCCAGGCACTGGGCACCTCGCCGCCGACGGCAGCCCCCTGCAATACCCGTAGTGCCAGCAGGATCAGCGGTGCAAAGTAGCCGATCTGCGCATAAGTAGGCATCACGCCAATGAGCAGGCTTGGCAACGCCATAAGCAGGATGCTCAGGTTGAACATGCGCTTGCGCCCCAGGCGGTCGGCATAATGTGCCATCAGAATCCCGCCCAGCGGACGCGCCAGATACCCGGTAGCAAAAATGCCAAAGCTTTGCAGCAGCCGCAGCCATTCAGGCATTTCCGGCGGGAAAAACAACTGGCTGAGCACCAGCGCGAAAAAGACGAAAATAATGAAATCGTAGATTTCCAGGGCACCGCCCAGCGCCGCCAGACCCAGGGTCTTATGGTCCTGCCAGGATAATCGCCGGGCAGGCGTATGAATGTCGCTATGCATGTAAACGTGCCCGCTCTCTTCTTGCCTAAACATGAGGCGGCGCAGAATACAGGGAAGTCACTGTCTTGTTACAGTGTAAACGTATCTCGAAGTCCTTCATGTCAATCGTCTAAGTGTTCGCCTCAACCCATGGCACGGCAGCGGGTCTAATCCGATACGCCTATCCCTGATATAACTCAACTCCCTGAAGCGTCAGTCATGTTTATGAAATACCTGTTCATCCTTGGTGCGCGAGATCCTGAAATGATGCTCATCGAGACCCTGGTTCTTAGGGCACGGCATCGACTGGCCTATGCGCTGGCGGATGAGCGTCGGGTATACGCAGGCAATGCCTATAAAGCCGATCGCACATCTGCCCGCCAAGGCGAGCCCCATGGCCCTATCGTCTGGGTGGAATGCGGCCTCGCCGATACCTCCCAACCTCGTGATATTGTGGTAGACCATCATCATGAAGGCGATCCGGGGTATGACATGCCTCCGGCGCGCTACTGGGAAGGCTCCTCGCTGGGGCAGGTCTGCCAGCTGCTGGAGATCGAGCCGACGCCGGAGCTGCAACTGGCTGCCGCCGCCGACCATTGCCTGAGCGCAGCTTACAAGGGTCTCTGCCCCGGGGTCGATCCGGCTGATCTACGCGCGTGGCGTATTGCCTCCCGGTCGAACTGGCAAAAGATCAATCCTGATCAATTACGAGCTACGATCGAGGCGGCAATCGAACAGGTCAAGGCGCTCAAACCAATCTCCATCGCCGGCCATGAATTCTTCGATGCCATGGATCACGATATCCCCGAACTCTCCGAGGCGTCCGCCATCTTGGGGCGCCCCGTCATGTACAGCATGCCGGAGCCACGGAGCGGACGTATCAAGGTCGGTGCCCTGAATGGCTCTCCAGACATGCTTTGGGCCTGGATGAACTGCGCCCGAGAGGTCTTGGGCCTTGAGGACGTGTACGGTAACCCGATTCGTGGATACGCCGGTGGGTATTTACGTGGAGATATCTTGCAACGTGCATGAGGCCTGGATCGCAACGTAGCGGTTTTCCTGGCTGTTGTGCAGTCGTCCCGGCAGGTAAAAGGTCCTATGAACACGTTCCTACGCCAAGACCTGACGCATGCCCAACAAACGAAGCACGCCTGATCCCACCCACGCCTCTCCCTCTACAGCCCCCGGCTTTGTCCGCGTCCGGGGCGCGCGTGAGCACAATCTCAAGAATGTAGATGTCGACATCCCCCGCGACAGCCTGGTTGTTTTTACCGGCGTTTCGGGCTCTGGCAAGTCCTCCCTTGCCTTTGGAACCCTGTACGCCGAGGCTCAGCGTCGTTACTTTGAATCGGTGGCGCCCTATGCCCGTCGCCTGATCGATCAGGTAGGCGTACCGGATGTGGACACCATAGAAGGATTGCCTCCGGCTGTCGCTCTCCAGCAGCAACGCGGCACGCCCAGCGCTCGCTCTTCGGTGGGTAGCGTCACTACCCTGTCCAGCCTGATCCGCATGCTGTACTCACGCGTCGGCACCTATCCGCCTGATCAGCCCATGCTCTACGCAGAGGACTTTTCGCCCAACACACCCCAAGGCGCCTGTCCTCAATGTCATGGGCTCGGACGAGTCTATGAAGTAACCGAGCAGTCTATGGTACCGGACGACTCGCTGACTATTCGCGAGCGGGCCATTGCCGCCTGGCCTACTGCCTGGCAGGGGCAGAATCTGCGGGACATTCTGGTAACCCTGGGCTACGACGTAGACACACCTTGGCGCGATATCCCCCAAAAGGATCGCGACTGGATTCTCTTTACCGAAGAACAGCCGACCGTTCCGGTCTATGCCGGCCTGACACCAGAGCAGACCCGCGAAGCTCTCAAGCACAAGCGCGAGCCCAGTTACATGGGCACCTTCACCGGTGCGCGCCGCTATGTGCTGCATACCTTTGCCCATTCGCAGAGCGCGTTAATGAAAAAACGCGTATCCCAATTCATGGTGGGTAGTCTGTGTCCGCTGTGTGAAGGTAAGCGCCTGAAGCGTGAGGCGCTGTCCGTCACCTTTGCCGGGCATGACATTGGCGAGCTGGCCCGCATGCCTCTGCTGACCCTGATTGATGTCCTCACACCTGTTGCAGCCGGTGCGCTGGCTTCAGGGTCATCCCCCGTGGAGAAAACCTTCACAAGGGAAGAATCACGCCGCGCACGTGAAGCACGTACCCGGGAAGGTGGCACTTCCCATGAGGCCGCCCCAGACGTGCGCCGCACGCCGACTCTGTCAGACGAAAAGCGCCTGGCGGCCCAACGTATCGCCCAGGATCTGCTGGAACGCCTGACAACCCTGACCGAGCTAGGCCTGGGGTACCTCTCCCTGGAACGCAGTACCCCAACATTGTCTTCGGGAGAGCTGCAACGTCTACGCCTTGCCACTCAGTTGAATTCGCAACTTTTCGGAGTGATCTATGTGCTCGATGAACCGTCCGCCGGTCTGCATCCTGCTGACGGCGAAGCGTTGTTCACGGCTCTGGATCAACTCAAGGCGGCCGGCAATTCCTTGTTCGTAGTGGAACACGATCTAGAGACGATGCGTCGTGCAGACTGGCTGGTAGATGTGGGCCCTGCAGCAGGCGAACACGGTGGTACGGTTCTCTACAGCGGACCGCCCGCCGGATTGGCCCATGTCGAAGCGTCTCAAACGCGGGATTACCTGTTTGCGTCTCGGCGCACAGCAGCCCCCTTGAGACGCCCGCACCGCAAGCCGCTTCATTGGCTAAGACTAACCGGCGTAACGCGCAACAACCTCAAGGCCCTTGATGTTGCGTTTCCACTTGGCTGCTTTACCTCCGTTACCGGTATCTCTGGCTCCGGCAAATCGACTCTTGTCAGCCAGGCACTATTGGAGTTGGTCGGTGAGCACCTAGGCCGGCCACTGGCCGAGCGCGATGAAGACGAATCACCGCTGGACGAGGAGGCTCCTCAGCCGCTCTCAGGACAAATCATTGAAGGCATGGAGCATATTCGCCGACTGGTCCAGGTGGATCAGAAGCCGATCGGTCGCACCCCGCGCTCCAACCTTGCCACTTATACAGGCCTTTTTGACGGCATCCGCAAACTGTTTGCCGCGACCCCGGAAGCCCGGAAACGGCGATATGACGCCGGTCGCTTTTCATTCAACGTAGCCAAGGGGCGTTGCCCGACCTGTGAGGGCGAAGGCTTCGTCAGTGTCGAACTGCTGTTCATGCCCAGCGTGTATGCGCCCTGCCCGACCTGCCATGGCGCCCGTTACAACGCCGAAACGCTGGAAGTCACCTGGCAAGGAAAAACCATTGCGGAAGTCCTGAACCTGACGGTAGAGGATGCCTGTACCTTTTTCGCGGAGGAAGCTGGCGTACTCCGTCCCTTGCACGTCCTGCGTGATATTGGTCTGGGCTATCTGCGCCTGGGGCAACCAGCCACGGAGCTTTCCGGCGGTGAAGCACAGCGCATCAAGCTGGCAACCGAGCTGCAACGTACCCAGCGCGGCGCTACGCTCTATGTACTTGATGAGCCTACAACGGGTCTACACCCTACTGATACAGACCGCCTGGTGCGCCAGCTCAACGGTCTGGTAGAGGCTGGCAATACAGTCGTTGTGGTTGAACATGACATGCGCGTCGTGGCGCAAAGCGATTGGGTCATCGATATCGGCCCAGGGGCTGGTGATAGAGGCGGACACATTGTCGCGAGCGGTACACCCGAGAGCGTTGCAAAAGAGACCAGCAGCAAGACCGCGCCTTACCTGCGGGCGGTACTGGAGAGCTGATCGGGTTCACATGCCAAGCGGTTCCTGGGAACCACCGGCCCGCTTGGCTGACAAACAGGGGCCGCTTTTTTGAAGGAATCAAAATGCCTCACGCCATCAATAAAGACACCCAGGTTTGCATGTCCCTGGCGGGACGCCCTGGCAACACCGGTACACGGTTTCACAATCATCTGTACGAAGCCCTGAACCTGAATTATCTCTACAAGGCGTTCACAACCACCGACCTGCCTGCTGCCATTGGCGGCATTCGAGCGCTTGGCATACGCGGATGCGCTATTTCCATGCCGTTCAAGGAAGCCTGCATTCCTCTTCTGGATGGCCTCGACCCTTCTGCCGCCGTGATCGATTCGGTCAATACTATTGTGAACGATGACGGTAAGCTGACAGGCTATAACACGGACTTTCTGGCTGTCGCCTCACTGCTTGATAGCCATCAGGTATCTCGTGATCTGACGCTTGCGCTGCGGGGTAGCGGCGGTATGGCCAAAGCCGTGGCGTTTGCCTTGCGGGAGGCCGGCTTCAAAAAGGGACACATCGTGGCTCGCAATCCCACTACCGGCCGAGCCCTGGCTGAATCCTGCGGGTATGAGTGGACCGAATCCCTGGGCGACTTGCGCCCTGAACTCATCATCAATGTGACACCCGTAGGCATGACCGGCGGACCGGAAGCGGACGATCTGTCTTTTGATGACGAAGTGATTCAAAAGGCCAAAGTGGTATTTGATGTCGTGGCAATGCCATCCGAAACCCCACTCATCAAACGCGCCCGCGAACTGGGCAAGCCTGTCATTACCGGCGCAGAGGTTGTTGCCCTCCAGGCACTGGAGCAGTTTGTCCTGTACACCGGCATCCGCCCAAGTCCTGAGCAGGTTGAAGCCGCCGCGGCATACTCGCGCAATCAATAAAGGTAAATAGGGGCAACCGCACATGACGATTGCCCCGCTCTTGACCGTCAACGTTCGAAGGCACAGTGCTGTCTAACAGATTGTGCCTGAATATCACGCCTCGAACCGGCTTACCTCAAGTCCTGTTCCTACCGGCAGCAATACACTGGTAATGCCCGCCTTGGCTCGAATAGCGCGCCCATAGCGCTTCACATCGTCATTGCCGGGCCGGATCATATTATCCGCAACAATGATCGCACCCGGGTTGAGCTTGGGATAAAACGCCTCAAGACACGGTACATAGAGGTCTTTCCACAGATCAAGCAGGACAAAGTCCACTCTACCGGGTAGCGCCTCGATCAGCTGTACGGCATCACCGACCTGAAAGTCTATGTAGTCTGCAAGCCCTGCCTTTTCGGCTATCTCCCGTGCATAGAGTGACTTGTACTCATGTAGCTCTAGAGTAATCAGGCGTCCACCCGTTGCGCGTGCAGCCTCGCCAAGCCAGATGCCGGAATAGCCAAAGGAGGTACCAATTTCCAGAATCGTAGGGGTCTCCAGGCTTTTCGCCAAGATATTGATCAGCTGTCCGGTTTGCGGTCCGACAGCGCGCATGCGTTGATCCTGCCCGCCGTCACGTCCGCCAGGAGGAAGCTCGCGGGGCGCGCTTTGCTCTTTGTGTATCCGCGCGTGATAAGTCTCAAGCACCGTATTGATTTTCTCGTCCATATCCTTTCCCTGCCTGTTCGTTCGATAGCCACACAGGTGCCGCCTTCTCGTGCCACCTTAATGGTTATTGCATGCGGAACGTGTAGGGGCTATAGAAATCCGAGCCGGCCCACGGACGAGTCTCCTCGTTGAAAAGAGGCTTACCCGGCTTATAGCTTTCAGCGTTGGCTGGGTCGCCCTTGCCGTCGTAAGCTGCCACATACGGATAGGGATAGACCGGCCGCGAACGGATCACCTTTTCATCTTTTGCTACCAGCTTTTTCATGAGGTTTGGAGCATCCTTCATCTTCTTGAAGTCAGGAGCGCCCTTCATGGGTCTATCCGTCGGTGCGCCAAAGTGGCCCATGACGTTTTGCCCATCGGTCTGGTTTGTAAGGATGGTTTCAGGTGCTTGTCCGCCCTCAACCCAGGAGAGCATGGGTGTCAACAGGTCAAGCTTCGCCGGGCCTTCACCTTGGCCACAATGGTAGACGCCTGGCAACAGGTAAAGCCGTTCGAAGGTTGAAGCCTGCTCCTTGCCCATGACGCGCTGAACAGCCTCGTGATACGCAATGGAGTTAATGGGCGAGATATGCGGATCAGCCCAGCCATGCCAGATGATGAGCTTGCCGCCAGCCTTGGCAAAGGCTAATAGGTCCGGGTTGGTTGCATCATAAAACGCATGCAGCGGCCTTAGGCGGTCAAAGGTCTTCAAGTCGAATTGCATATCCGAAAGTTTGAAGTCCTTGCCCGGATTCTGCTCAAATGACAGCCATTGCAGTGCGCCCATGGCAATCATTTTGCTGAAGATAGGATCGTCATGGCTTTGCGGAACAAAGACATTCGCCCACGCCAATTCAGATCCCGGCTGCGGTCCACCAGCAATCAGCCGCTGGCTAGTCGCAGGATCTTTGGGGCCTTCGTACAAGCGACGCACCACGTCAACCTCAGCAGGAGACAAGCAGTTGGGATTATCAGCTTTCTGCTCGCTCTTGCATTGCAACGTGCCCGGATCAAAATGGCAGGCACGCGGGTCGGAAATCAAACCATCGACCTGCCCATCCAACGCGTCACACTGATTGAGTACAGCCCTGTGAATCAACGGAAGACGAGAGGCTATCAAAACAGCCTTACCGTCTGGGCCGGTGTTCGTACGTGCCTGCCAAGCGTGATACATCGCATTCTGGGTCTGGAAGTTCATCGCCGCGGCACCGGCGATGATGCCATTGAAATCGTTTGGATAGCGTTGCGCCTCCATCAACGCTTCGCGTCCGCCATCAGAGCAACCGTTAAAGTAGGAGTAGGCCTCACTACGACCATAAAAGGCATGGATCAGCTTTTTGGCGGCCAGGGCCGTAAGATGCACACCGCGAAAGGCAAAGTCTTGACGCTTTTGCGAATCTTCTCCGAACGACTCCTCGCCTTGGTGTCCCATATCCGTGCTTGCCGTGACAAAGCCGCCTGTATTGAGCGGCGTACACCCTTCGGCCGCACCGACCTCAAGCGAGATACGGCCACATAATCCGCCGCATCCTACCTGCAGATAGCGCTGAGTCCAGCTGTGCAAGGGAAGAACTACCTTGAAGCCAATCGAGGGGGCCAGCGTCCCCTCAACCGCACACACTGCTACGCCATTATCAGAGGTTTCAGTGGCTGAAGTGATCGAACTACCCTTACCGCCAATGTCGCTCATGTCGAGACTTTTAAGCGACGAACAAGCCTGAACAGGTTGGACGATAGGCAGTGATTGAGACAACGCCAGCGAAGCAGCTGAATTATTTTCCTGGGTAGCAGCGCCCGCCACACTGGCAGCTGATGAACACACCCATAACGTAACGGCCATACAGGCGCGTCTGAAACGTTCGTTGTACATGGGACGATCTCTATAAATACTTAAAAACAGGCTAGCCTCCAGGCATACCGCTTGTGCAGTGACTACTGCTGCTGCAATCGACTGCCAGTGCCGGTAGTACAGGGCTATCCTGGGTTATCCCATCAGGTATTTGCCGCATGGCTGAATCAGTCAGGCTGTCGCTCATGCTTTTTTCAGCCTCAAGTGTGAGTAACAACTGTGCAGGCAATGTGAAGATTGGGTTATGTCCTTGAAAACGTCAGACACACCCGCCTAAATATAACTAGCAGTACCCTTCAGGCCCGCTCTTTATGAAGCTCAGCATTTCCACAAAAGCCTTTATTGCTATACAAACCCTGTCGGTCCTGGCAGTGCTCAGCATGGGGTTTGCCGCCTACTGGAGCTTTACCCGCAGCTTTGTAGGCTTTCTGAACGAGCAGGCTATTATTCGTATGACCAATGCTATTCCAACATTGGAAGACGCCTATACCCAACATGGCAGCTGGCAGTTTCTGGTAGGAACGCATGTTCAATGGTTCGAACTCTTGAGTACCAGTCTCAGACAGCATGAAGGTGAGCCCCGTACCCGACGCGAGCCTCCCATAGCCGATCTGACGGGAGCGCATATGCGCTTCACCCTTCTGGATGCCCAGCACCGTTATATCAATGGTTATCCCAACTACAAGGACATCGCCACCTTCAAACCGGTACAGGCAAACGGTATGGTTGTAGGCTGGGTGGGCATGACGCCCTTCGAGAGCGTTACGGCCATTGGTGATGAGCGCTTTCAACAAGACCAGGTTCGCTCAATCTGGTTGATCGTGGGTGCCAGTTTGATCATCTCCTCCTTCATTGCCTGGCGTATTGCCCGCACGCTGTCGCGTCCGATCAGGCAGGTGGCATTGGCTACCCATCGGCTGGCCCGAGGAGAGTACAGCACACGGGTTGGCGTCCACTCACAGGATGAAGTGGGCCAGCTTGCTCAGGACTTCAATCAGATGGCCAAAGCCCTGGAAAACAACGAGAACATGCGACGCCACTTCATGGCGGATATCTCCCATGAGCTAAGAACGCCACTTGCTGTCCTGAAAGGGGAAATGGAGGCGCTTGAAGATGGCATTCGCCCGCTGACCAAGGAAGCAATTGCCTCCCTTCAGGCCGAAGTAGAATCCTTGAGCAAGCTGGTTGACGATATTTTTGCCCTATCCCTTTCTGAGCTGGGTGCTCAGGCCTACCAAAAGCGTCCGGTGCAGTTGGAGTCTGTTCTTTATGGCATTGCCGCTACGTTTGAAAGGCGCTGCTTGGTAAACACGCTATCGTTAACCCTGGAAATATCCGGCGAACCGCTGTGGATCAGCGGTGATGAAAGTCGGCTTCAACAACTCTTTACTAACTTGCTGGAAAACAGCCTGCGTTATACCGATGCGGGCGGTCATATCCTGATACGCGCTCGACGAGAGCGAGATGGCATCTTCATCAGCTGTGAAGACTCCGCGCCAGGCGTATCCGAAGAGCAACTGGGCCGCCTGTTCGAGCGATTCTACCGAGTCGAGCAATCACGCAACCGGGCCACCGGCGGCGCTGGGCTTGGGCTGGCGATTTGCCGCGGTATTGTCGAAGCCCATGGTGGGCGAATTGACGCCACATCCTCGCCCTTGGGCGGGCTCTGCGTGACATTGCAGTTTGATCCCCTGCCTGACTTGGCGAGTAACTAAAGATGCCGCACCGCTCCTCTCTCTCAACACCTACCATCCTGATTGTGGAAGACGAACCCAAGCTGGCCGCGCTCCTGGCAGATTACGTCAGAGCGGCTGGCTGGAATGCCCAGCTGGTCATGAACGGTCTTGAGGTGCTGCCTGCTTTTACGCAATACAGCCCAAGCCTGGTCCTGCTTGACCTCATGCTGCCCGGCAAGGACGGAATTGAGGTGTGTCACGAGATTCGCGCCATCAGCCAGACGCCTGTGGTCATGGTAACAGCCAGGGTGGAAGAAGTGGATCGCTTGCTGGGCCTGGAGATTGGCGCGGATGATTACATCTGCAAACCTTTCAGTCCGCGCGAAGTCATTGCCCGGATCAAGGCCGTGCTGCGTCGAACGCAAACACCTGCGCCAGCCCTGCTAGGCGGTTTGAGTATTGATACCGCCCGCTACCAGGCCTTTCTTAACGGAGCCCTGCTTGATCTGACGCCTGTAGAGTTTCGCCTGCTGATGACCTTTGCCGAACACCCTGAGCAAGTCTTCTCACGCGATCAGCTCATGAACAACCTGTATCAGGATCACCGCATCGTATCGGACAGAACGGTAGACAGCCACGTCAGCAATTTGCGTCGCAAACTACAGCAACACCTGCCCAATCAGGAGTTCATTCGTTCGGTATATGGCGTAGGTTACAGCTTCAAGTTGGACTAGTCAGAGTCGTCACTGGCCTCTACTTACTTTCTTTCATGTGTCATAGCCTTCAGGCGCTTCCGACAAATAGCCTGACTACTGGCTTTCATACATATGCATTCAGTGCGGGTAAAGAGCCGCCACAAAAGAACATTTTATGAAATAAACATAACGTCACTTACTTTAATAAACCCAAAAAGATAGCAATTCGACATCAAACAGACATCTAACCCGATAAGGACAATCGGTCTTGCAATATAAAAAATCCCCTCTTTAATAAGACTATCCTTAATCATAAAGAGGAGAATACCGGACTGATGATATCTTTTACCTAAAGCATCCTGGAAGCATGCTTTCCTCGCAAGTCGTTCAGACTGGATTGTTAAAACTATTCATGTATGTAAGCTTTTGCGGGAAAACGCATATGAAGTACCTTGGCGAACTTTATTTTATTAAGCGCATATCAAAATTTCAGTTAGCAATAATACTTGCTGGAGCCTTGGGATTTTTAAGTGATAACGTAAAAGCCCAGAGCACTGGCTTTGAACTTCTAGGCTTGAATATGTCGGGCGCCGGCTTTGCTCCGCAGGTTCTTCCAGGCATTAATGAAAAGAACTATGTATTTCCTACAGAAAATTACTTTAAGTATTGGAGCAGCCAGGGCATCAGACTGATTCGTTTCCCCATTATTTGGGAGAGACTTCAATCAAACCTCGGGGGGCCTCTTGATCAAAACTATATCGCTTTGGTGGATAGAACCTTTGCTTACGCTCAGAAGTATAATATGAAAGTTATTCTGGACCTTCATAATTATGCGCGATACAAGGGGCAGATCATAGGAACCTCCGCTGTACCCTACTCCCGTTACAAGGAAATAATGACCCATATCGCTACCACGTGGAGTAGCCAACCGGCACTGTTTGCTTATGACATTATGAACGAGCCCAATGGAGCTCTCGCCTATTGGCCAACCGCCGCTCAATATGGGATAGATGGCGTACGTGTCATTGATAAAACAAAGCCAATCATTATCGAGGGCAACGGCTGGGCCAGCGCAACCCGATGGCCGGAATGGAACGACTCTTTACTCAACCTGAAGGACCCGGCAAATAATATCGTCTATTCGGCTCACTCTTATTTCGACGAAAATGCAGGTGGGAACTACCAGGCGGTAGATGTTGGAAAACTGGACCCCATGTATGGCGTAACGCGAGTAAAACCGTTTGTAGAATGGCTCAAGAAAAATGGCAAGCGAGGCTACATCGGAGAGTTCGGGGTTCCAGATAATGACCCCCGCTGGCTAACCATGATGGACAATATGCTGGCGTATCTGAAGCAGAATTGCATTCCAGCTACCTATTGGGCAGCAGGGCCAGGCTGGGGAAATTACTTTATGTCTGTGGAGCCTGTTGGCGGTCGCGAGAGACCGCAATGGGCAACGCTAAAGAAATACATCAACAACACCAGCTGTTCAACGTTTGGTCCACCTAAATAGCGCTGCGCAGCGGAGGCTCCTAGCGTATGCCTGCATGCGTCTTGCCAAGATAGAAGAGGCTTTTGCAAACGTTGTAAAAGCCTCCATGAGCAGTAGCGCTCACCGACCACGCAGCAGACACCCAATACTTATAGGAACGAAAACGGATAATTAATGATCAGCCTGTTCTCATCGATATCTCTGCCATAACTGCTCCGGTAGGTTGCGTTTCGCCAGCGTATCGAAAGCCCTTTCAGGCCCTGCTGAACGACATACGTCACGTCTATATCACGTTCCCACTCATGGCCTCCTCCGACTTTATCCAGATGCGAGCCGTGGATATAACTCGTAAAGAAACTGAGTCCCGGCAGCCCCATCGGGGCAAAATCATAGCCATAGCGCACCTGCCAGCTCCGCTCACCTGCGGTGCCAAAGTCATGGTATTGCACATAATTCGGCAGGTACGGATTGTTGATATAAGGAAAGCCGCTTGAGCCTTCCAGATGTTGATAAACTGCCGTAAAGCTATGGCCTTTCACACTGTACGTCAGGGATCCGCTGTATACATCGTTCTCTATTTCTCCTACCCGCGCCGCACCTGTGTCACGGCTAAAAAAGGTCCTTAGATCGCCCTCTACCGTTCCTTCCCCCCATTTCTGGCGGTGAGTAAGCCCCAAAAAATGCTGCCGGTAGACATCCTGTAATTCGCCGTAGTAATAGCTGGCCGTCAGTGCTGGCGTGACAGTGTAACTGCCACCCCCATAACGGAAATGATCGCCCTCACCTGTCGCGCGGAAGCGACCCTCTTTGGTGGCTATCATGATTTTTTGCAGATCGGTCGAGTCAGGGGTGGTGGTACGGTCGAACTGAGCAACGTTGAGCGAAAGCCCTGTGATTTCATTCGAGCTGATCTGCGTTCCCTGGTAAAACTGAGGAAACATCCGGCTACCGTTGAACTGAAGGACCGGAACCTTTGGCAAGGCAATTCCCTGACGCAGCACCGTCTTGGAATACTTGATTTTGGCCGCTATACCGCCCTTTGAATATTCCTCTGCCGCTTCTCCCGAGTTGGTCTTGGGCAGCAGGCCACTCCCTGTACGATCAGGACTGGAATCAAGCTTGAGTCCCCAAAAGCCCATCGCATCAAGGCCCAGCCCTACCGTCCCCTCGGTAAATCCGGACTCGTACTGCAGCAAAAGCCCTTGAGCCCACTCATCCCGCTTCGAAACACCGGCATCTTCCCGAAAGTCACCGTTGTAATAAAAGTTACGGATATCGAGTCGGGCCTTGCTGTCATCCATGAAGCCAGCAGCCCATAACGGTAGAGAGCAAAGCATGCCTAAGGTGAATACGGTATGGCGCAGGATATGAATCATTGTTGTTTTCTCCAGGCGCAAGAGAGCACTGCCCGGCATAACCGGACAGGACCAAGATAAACGGCGGAATTTAGTGCTTGTGGTGGAGCTCTTGGGCCAGCTTGTCGCGGTCCAGTTCTTTCTCCCATGAGGACACTACGAGCGTAGCTACGCCGTTGCCGACCAGGTTTGTCATTGCAAGGCCCGTCCCCATGAAGCGGTGAATACCCAGGATCAACACCATGCCGGCCACTGGCACCACTGGAATCACCATCAAGGTACTGGTCAACATTACAAAAGCCGCGCCCGACACACCACTGGCACCTTTGGAGGTCAGCATCGCCACGATGACCAGAGTCAGTTGCTGACTTAAGCTCAAATCAATGTTCAGAGCCTGGGCAATGAAGAGCACCGCCATGGTCAGGTAGATATTGGTGCCGTCCAGGTTGAACGAGTACCCCGTAGGTACAACTAACCCCACAACCGACTTGGAACAACCCAGGCGCTCCATTTTTTCCATGATCTGCGGTAGCACCACTTCGGAGGAGCTCGTGCCCAACACGACCAGCAGCTCATCCTTGATATACGCTATAAAGCGTAGAATGCTGAAACCAGAGAGCCGTGCAACGCCTCCCAGCACCACGACAATGAACAGAACGCAGAGCAGATAGAAGCTGCCGATCAGTTTAAACAGGGGTAGCAGTGAGGCGGCGCCATAAGTACCAACCGTAAATGCAATAGCGCCGAACGCCCCGATGGCTGACAGCTTGGCAATGATATGCACAATGCGAAAGAACACACCCGACAGGCCTTCTATCATGTCGTAGACCGGCTTGCCTTTCTCACCCATGGCCGACAGCGTACATCCAAAGAACACCGAAACCAGAAGAATGCACAGTACATTTCCTTCTGCAAATGCCTGGAAAAAGGTGGTAGGAATAATGCTCATCAAAAAGTCGACCATGTGCAGGTGCTTGGCCTTTTCTGCAAAGCCCGTAACCGCCGAGACATCCAGGGTGCTGGGGTCGATATTGAATCCACCACCGGGATTGAACAGGTGTCCGCCAATCAAGCCAATAATCAGGGAGAGGGTTGAAATGATTTCAAAGTAAAGCAAGGCCTTACCGCCTACTCGCCCTACTTTCTTCAGGTCCTGCATGCCGGCAATACCGATGACCACGGTACAGAATACGACCGGCCCGATAATCATCTTGATGAGCTTGATAAACGCATCACCGAGCGGCTTGAGATCCGCTGCAAAGTCAGGCCAAAAATGCCCGACGACCACGCCGAGCAGAATGCCTATCAGTACCTGAACATACATGGCGCGGTAAAACGGTTGCTTGGTCTTGACGGTGTTTTGGGTTGACGCACCTACGGGGGTGGTCGCCTGCGAGAGGGGATTCATATAGGACTCCACTACCAGTCATTGTTGTTGGATTTGGTGTGGCGAAGGCGCTCTATCAGCGCCCATAAAGCGTCATGGGGTTATCTACCAGAAGTTTCTGGCGAAGCGCCGGATCAGCGCAGAAGCGAAACATCAGGTCTACCAAACCGCCATCGTTGGGCATGTCACGGGTGATATTTGGATGCGGCCAGTCAGTCCCCCAGAGCACGCGATCAGGCGCATGTTCAATGAGCCGTTCGGCAAATGGAATGGCATCCTCGAAGGGTTTGCGTCCTGCTGAAACGCGCTCTGCACCACAGACCTTGACCCAGGCCAGCGGGTTTTCCATAAGTTCCAGCAGGGCTTTGAATGGTGCCTGATCAAGTCCCTCCTGAGCCTTGACACGCCCCATATGGTCAATGATGAAAGGAACCCCGATACGCTCCAACCGATCGGCATAAGTAACGATATCCTGAGCATCCAAATGCAGTACCACATGCCAGCCCAGCGGTTCCAGGCGTTCCAATACCTGATCAAATAGCTCCAGGTCGGGTGCACCACCCAAGTGGGCTACAAAGTTGAAGCGTACGCCGCGAACGCCACTAGCATCCATTTCAGCCAATTGCGCATCGCTTTCACGGCCGTTGACAATGGCCACACCTCGATAGCGTCCTTCACTACGTGCGATAGCGTCGAGCATGGCCCGGTTATCGCTGCCATGGCAGCTCGCCTGTACGATCACAGCCCGACTAAAGCCTAGAAAATCATGAAGATTACGTAAGGTTTCAAAGGGTGCATCCGGTGGCGTGTAGCTACGATCCGGAGCGTATGGGAATCGGCTACTTGGGCCGAACACATGGCAATGGGCATCCCATGCACCTTCCGGCAGGGTATGGTGTGGCCTGGTAGGTTGGGGATCAGGTGCCAGACAGCTTTTCATCACGTCTCCTCATTCATTGTGATTATTCGAAGGGATACGTCGATGGTGACGGCTATTTCTTGGAGCAACAATAAAGCCTGGGTTCTAGCAGCTATGCAGGATTTGCATAACGGGTCAGCGGCTATGCACGTGTTCGCGGACCATCGCCAGCGTTTGGTCAGCCAATCGCGTCAGGGGCCGCTGCGCGGCGGTTGTAACAAACAGATGCGTATGAACAACCGGGTCGATAATAGCTGCCGAGCGCAGGCCTTCTGGTACATAAGGCCCGGACAACGCCGTACGGAACAGAATGCCGTAGCCCAACCCCAGGGCCACCAGCTCAAGCAGAGAAGGAATGCCATCCACCTCAAGCGCGACATCCAGCTCGACGGTATGGCGAGCTGCCTCGGACTCAACCAGGCGACGCAAAGAATGGGGTTGGCTCGGAATGATCAAGGGATAGCGGCCCAGTTCTTTGAGCGGGATTTCATCGGGTAGATTCGAGGATTTTGCACCCACCAGCACTAGCGGCTCCGAGTGCAAATGCTCATAACAGAGTTGGGCATTCTGGGCCGGGTTGAACAGTAGCGCAAAATCCAGCCGTCCTAGCAGCAGCCACTCCCGTATCGAGTGCGTCAGCCCTTCCTTAATGCCCAGCGCGCAGTGTGGAAAGCGCTCGCGAAAGGCCGTTACCAGCCCGACGGTGTGGCAGCGTGCAATGCTCGGCGGCAAGCCGATAACCACTTTGCCCGACAAGGTGTCCCGCTGCTCACGCAATTCCTCCCGAGCCACCTGAACCTGCCGTAAGATGCCTTGCCCATGCTCGAACAACCGCATCCCGGAGGCCGTCAGCGTGACACCACGGCCATTGCGCAGCAGCAGATGCTCCTGCAACTCGACCTCTAACTGACGCACCTGCCGGCTGACCACCGATTGGGACAGACCAAGTACCGCCGCAGCCTTGGTAAAGCTACCGAACTCGGCGACCCGTACAAAGCACTCCAATTGCTTGAGGTCCATGAACACATGATCTCATACGGCAAAAGGGCAGCTTATCGCCTTTCCGCAGATGAGAGTACCCGACGTCTTCAGACCTTACCGGACCAGACCGATGCCGGTATACACACTACACCGTTAAACAACAACCGCGCGGTACGCAGCAGTCCACATCCGGCCAGCTCACCCTGCCGACGATGGAGCTCGACGGTAAATTCTCCCGTGGGATGTTCAACAGAGAGCCGCAACGAGTCGCCCTGCTCTACCCGGGCCAGCCCATCAGCCACCGAGCCTTCGATCAGACAGGCCGAGGCCACGCTTACCGCACCGAAAACGCCAATAGAGGCGTGGCAGCGATGGGGAATAAAAGTTCGACTACTGATAGCACCACCCGCTTGGGGTTCGGCAATCAAGCACATTTTGGGGACTGTACGCTGAGTAACATCCCCCAGGTTCATACGCGGCCCGGCCTGAAGACGAATCGACTCGATTCTGGTCTTAAGTTCGGTATCGCCATCCAGCTGCTCACGCGTCTCATAACCGGTGCGACCCAGATCGGCCGCTCGAAGCAGCACTACCGGCATGCCATTATCGATACAGGTCACCTCAATCCCATCAAACGTGTCGCACACGTTTCCGGTCGGTAACAGCGCACCACAACTAGAGCCAGCAATATCCTCGAATTCAACAATCAGCGGAGCGGCCGTACCCGGTACGCCATCAATGCGGGCATCGCCTTCATACTGCACCTCACCGTTTGGCGTAAGTACATTCGCAACGGCAATCTGACCGGTGTTTTCCATGAAGATACGAACCTGAGTTGTATCTTCCAGCACAGGAACCAGTCCTTGTTCTATGGCAAACGGGCCAACACCCGCCAGAATATTGCCGCAGTTCTGCCCATAGTCGACTCGCGCTTCCTCTACCAGTACCTGAGCGAACAGGTAGTCCACATCGACATCCGGTCGCTCGGAGCGCTTGATGATCGCAACCTTACTGGTCAGCGAATCTGCGCCGCCGATACCGTCAATCTGGCGCTTGTCAGGCGAGCCCATAACGGCCAGCAGGACTTTTTCCCGCAGTGCTTCATCGGTAGGAAGATCAGTGGCGAGAAAGTACGCTCCCTTGGAAGTACCGCCGCGCATCATCAGGCAAGGAATACGAGTCTGTCCCATGGTTCAGCCCTCCAGCTCGTCCAGGCTATCAACGTACCGAAGGCCCTTTTCGGCCAGGCGAGGACGCATGTTGTAGATGTCGAGCCCTAATTCGCCATTAGCCAGCCGAATCCGCTTCTGCTCTTCGGCATCGGCCCGCTTGCGACTGGCCTCGACCACGGTTTGCACCTCGGCACGCCGAACCACCACAACGCCATCGTCATCAGCCACAATAACGTCGCCGGGGTTGATCAGCTGGCCGGCACAAATCACTGGAATGTTGACCGAGCCGAGCGTTTCCTTGACCGTGCCCTGGGCATAGACCGCTTTCGACCACACGGCAAAGCCCATCTCCCGCAGCGTGCGGCTATCGCGCACACCTGCATCGACCACCAGCCCACGTACACCGCGTGCTTTGAGCGAGGTCGCCAATAGGTCACCAAAGTAACCATCGTGGCATGGCGAACTGGGTGCTACGACCAGGATATCGCCCGGCTGACACTGCTCTACCGCAACATGGAACATCCAGTTGTCCCCAGGTGCTACCAGTACAGTTACAGCCGAACCGCTGATGCCATAATCCTGCTGGATCGGGCGAATATCTGGAGCCAGCAGCCCTTTGCGACCCTGAGCTTCGTGAACGGTTGCCACACCATACTGACCCAGCTCATCAATCAGCCCCACTTCGGCCCGTGCGATAGTGCGGACTACAACGCCGGTCTTGCCGATCAAGCTGCTCATCCCAGATTCTCCGTCACGCGTGGAAAGATGCTCTGGTAGCCCTCACCGTAGATGATGTTCTTACTGGAGGTAATGCCTACGTTGCGCTTGGCCTGTACGCCGCGTTGTAGCGCTACACGGGTGTAGTACTCCCACAAGTGTTCCTGGCCAGCCATGCACTGAATAGCGGCATACTTCTTGTCCCACACTTCGGTGATGTCCAGCAGTACGTCCGGGCGCCATTCGCACTGCTCAGGCTGGTGCGGCTCGAAGCAATAGACGGGCGGCGCACCGACAATTTTCTCGCCCGGCTTGTAACCTTCTGCCTGAGCGATGATGCGCGCTTCCTGTGACAGGTGCGTAGCCAGTGGATGGTCGTAGTTGTAGGGGTCCTTCAGCGAGTGACTAAGCACAAATTCCGGCTGTACGCGGCGGAACACATCGGCCAGACGAAACAGCGTTTCCTTGTCGGCACGCATAGGGTAATCACCGATGTCGAAGAACTCGACAGTGGCACCCAGTATCTCAGCTGCCGCCTGCGCCTCTTCACGGCGCGCCGCCTTGACCTTCTCTTCGGTCATTTCGCCCTTGCGCCAGAGCTTGGCTGACTCGCCCCGCTCACCAAAGGACAGGCAGACGACATGCACGTCATAACCCTGCCTGGCATGCAGAGCGATAGCGCCACCTGCACGCCAGACGAAATCAGCGGAATGGGCGCTGACAACCAGAGCAGTTTTTTTGTTGGAATCGATCATGTCCAGGCTCCTCATGTTTTCAAGGAGAGTCGCACGGCTGATCCTGAGCGAATATTGCGTTCAGCTAGAGCAGGTATACCTTTTACTTATCAACACGCCGCGCGCATGATGCAGGCATGTGCCCTGCCAAGAGAACACCATGACTGCCGAACTTCCCAATCTGATGCAGATACGCGCGTTTGTCCGGGTGGCGGACCAAGGCAGTGTTTCCAAGGCGTCTGAAGTACTGTACCGCGCGCAATCGGTTGTCACCCGTTCCATTCGCGACCTGGAAGAGCGGCTTACCATTGCATTGTTCGAACGGCATGCCAATGGAATGCGGCTGACCGATTACGGCGCCCGCATCTTGCCTCGTGCACGACAGGCATTGGCTGAGCTGGAGACAGTGCCCCGCTTGCTGAGCAACCATCCAGGCGCGATCACCGAACCCCTTTATCTGATGCATACCCGGCGTCTGGAAGTGTTCGTCAAGCTGTGCGAAACCCACCATATGCAAACGGTAGCTACCCTTTTCGGTCTGACCCAACCCGCTGTGAGTGCAGCCCTCAAGGTGTTGGAAGGTGGTTGCGGCCATACACTGTTCGAGCGCACTCCCAAAGGCCTTCAGCCTACACGAGCGAGCCTGGATATTGTCCTGCCGATTCGTCGGGCATTGAATGAGCTGCGCCATATCGATGCCGACATTGCTGCCCTACGCGGCTCGCTCCAGGGAACCGTCATGGTGGGTGCCTTGCCCTTGGGGCGAACCCGGCTGTTGCCTGAAGCTATTGTGCGCCTCGTCTCTGCGTACCCTCAAATTCGTGTGGCGACCAATGAAAGTGCGTTTGACCTGTTGGCTACCGACCTGCGGGCCGGTGACATCGACTTTGTACTGGGCGCCCTGCGCCCCTCCGACTATGCCAGCGATCTGTTGGGTGAAACGTTGCTGACTGAAGAGCTGGTGGTACTGGTACGCCGGGGCCATCCATTACTGGATCAGGGGGTAAATACCAATGACCTTATCCATGCTCGCTGGGTGCTGCCCCGTGCAGGCTCGCCGGCCCGCAACCAGCTCGATGCCTTCTTTAGCGAGCTGGGTACGGAAACGCCACTACCGGTAGTTGAAACGGGGGATCTGGCGATTATCCGTGGGCTGCTCGTACGCTCCGATATGTTGGCTGTCGTTTCAGCCCATCAACTTGAATACGAGATCGCCTCAGGCGAGTTGCAACGTCTCCCCTTGCGGCTTCGCCATACCACCCGCGCCATAGGTCTGATCTACCGCACCTGTGGCCTGCACTCACCTGCAGCCAAAGCGTTAATGGAAAAGATCCGTGAAGTAGCCCTGGAGCGCTTGGACGCCTGATTTTTCTGGGATGCAGGCGCTTTATAAGCCAGCCTAGACCGCACCCACTTTGCCAATAACGCTGTCAGGGATGGTTTTGATCAGCACCTTGACGCAAAACAGTGGTGAAGGACTGTCTGCGATGGACGCCACTACTGCCTTGTATTTGGCAGGAATCTGGTCAAGGCATCGCTTGGCCGTTCGTGTTACGGCCTCGTTAGAGTCGTGTATTTCGGCAGCAAGTGCCAGGGCGAGAAGTGCTTCCAGAAACGTCATGACACCAGACTGCCAATGGACTATCGCCATTTAGTGAATGGACGCAGCGACAGGCACTGCGCCCTGGGTTGGAGTTATTTCTTTCCAGCAACCGAGTACAGCACCTGCTGATTACGCGTTTTCTGGAACTCTTCCAGTGATTGGCCACGCATGGCTGAATAGATGTGCAGGTTGGATACCCCTACCACCGCGCCGAGCTTCTCTAGCAGGAAGAAAATAACACCGTAGTGAATCAACCCACGCCAATCGCGGCGTCGAATCAGGTCGCGCTCTTCGTCAGTCAGGCCGGCTTCCTCGAACATGGCCTCCGGTTCCTCCAGAAAACGCTCACGCCAGGCCGGAGTGATCATGCCATGCAGGAACTTGTTCAGCCGATACCCTTTGGCACTGCGCTCCAGCGTAAACGGGTACGTGCCCTCCAGCTTTTCGACACCAGCCAACTGATGGTTCATGTGTTCACGGTGGCGGGCTTGTACGTCAATGGGTAATGGCCGCGCCTGGTTTTCCAGGAGCAGCGTCGCGATCCCGGTCATCGAAGGAAGGTAATAATCCTGGTGAATCAGCTTTACATTGGATGAGAGCGCACCACGCATGATCAGCCAAGTGATGACCTCCGACCCCTCAAGTCCACCCAGCGTTGCGTATTCGGCAATGGTCATCTCGGTAAGACGCGCGGGATCGTTGACAAAGAGATCAACAAACTGGGCGTCCCATTCAGGATTATTGAAGCCACACCGCTCACCATGGACCTGATGGGACACACCACCCGTGGCAGCAATGACCACCTTCAGATCCTCGGGATAGCTCTCGATGGCACGCCGCAAGGCCTGTCCCAGGTTGTAGCAGCGCTTGGCACTCGGGATCGGAAACTGCAACACACCGACCTGCAGAGGCACTACGTCTACCGGCCATTCCGGCTCGAACGGCAGCAGCGCAGACATCGGCGAGAACAGACCATGGTCGATCGGCTTGTCACGAAAGAACGACATGTCGAACTCATCAGCCATGAGACTGGCCCCGATATGCCGGGCCAGCGCCGCATGCCCACCAATGGCAGGCAGTCCACGTACGCCACCGCCCTCGTCTGCCACACCATAGTGATCGTCTACGCCCAGGGCGAAGGCCGAATAGTGATCGAAGAAGAACGAGGTGATGTGATCGTTGAAGATATAAAACAGCACATCAGGCTGCTTGTCCTTAAGCCACTCCTTCATCGGCTCGAAGCTCTTGAAGATGGGCGCCCAGGCGGCCTCCTCCTGCTTGTTGTGGTCGACTGCAAAGCCGATCGTAGGCGTGTGCGAGACGGCCAGGCCTCCGATAATACGTGCCATATGAATAATCCTTAATGAATGATCAAGACGCCAAGGCAGGCTGGGCTGCACGCCGTGCAGCATAGCCATTGCCCAGTATGGCCAGCGCTGCCACGAAAGCCGGTATCGCCAGCACTGCAAAAATCAACCCGAAGCTCAGTCCAAGGCTCAGCACCGCACCACCGATTACCGAGCCGAAGATCGCACCAAAGCGGCCTATCCCCAACATCCAGCTCACACCTGTGGCGCGGGACTCGGTAGGGTAATAGCCGGGGGCATAGGCATTAAGACCTGTCTGCGCGCCGCTCATGCAAAAGCCCGCCGCGATAACGCCAAGTGTCAGCAGGCTGGATTCCAGGCCAAAGGCACCCAAGAGCAGGATAAACGCACCGCCCAAAGCATAGGAGCCTGCAATAACACGATTGGGATTGCGCCTGTCCATGATCCAGCCAACCACGATTGCTCCTACCGTCCCGCCAATCTGAAACAGTCCTGTGATAGTCGCTGCACGCTCGATCGGGATACCGGACTCACGAATCAGCGTAGGCAACCAGCCCATCATCAGGTAGATCACGAGCAGCCCCATGAAATAGGTAACCCAGAGGGAAAACGTTCCTAAACGATAACGCTCTGCAAACAAGGCGCGAACCGGCGCCTTGTGGTGAACCGTAGGCTCAAGCGTGATAAAACGTGTTTGCGCCGTAAACTGGCCACCCAGCCGATTCAGCACTTTGGCGATACGGGCGGCAGGTGCGTCTTTTACTACAAGAAACCGGGCAGACTCAGGCAAAAACAGCCAGAGGAACGGCAGCAAGAGGATAGGTAGAAGGCCACCCACCAGCAGCACAGACTGCCAACCATAATGGGGAATCAGCCAGGCAGCTACAAAGCCGCCGGCACCCGAGCCCAGGTTGAACCCGGTAAACATCACGGTAATCAGCACGGAGCGATAGCGCTCGGGTAAATACTCCGAAAGCAGTGTCGTCGTATTGGGCATCGCCGCTCCGAGCCCTACCCCGGTGAGAAAACGCAGGATGGCCAGCTCATAAGGGTTACGTGCGAAGGCGCATGCCAGGCTCAGCGCACCAAATACAGTCACGGCACCGAGCAGTACCGTCTTGCGACCGAAGCGGTCGGCATAAGGGCCCGCAACCAATGCACCCACCGCAAGGCCAACCATAGCCGCACTCATGACCGGTCCGAAGGCGGTTTTGGATAGATTCCAGTCCTGCATCAGTGACGGCGCAATGAAGCCCATGACGGCGACATCCACACCATCGAACAGGACGATGAAAAAACACAGGACAAGGATCAACCACTGATAGCCCGAGACAGGCCGGTTATCAATCCATTGTTTAACGTCGACAGGCGAGTCGGTGTGCATGACGGCCACCCTTGTTGTTTTTATGGTGATTCGAATGCCCATAGGGCTTATCACGTGATGGCAGAACGAAACTGCCTCACGGTCAGCCCAGACGTTAAAGCCACTCGCCTGGCCCGTCGTCTGGGAAATGCTTAAGGGGGTATCTGATTTTTTTATGAGGGCCTTAGGCACCTGAGCGAAACGATACTCGGGTGCCTGAGGCTTAAAGGAAGGCAAGCCCGTGTCATACGAGCCTGAAGGGATACGTCAGATGACAAAGAGATCAACGAACCGATTGACCGGAGTACGCTCGAGGGTCGCCTGATCCTTACACAAAGCAAAAATCTGCTCACAGCGCTGTGCCGGGAAACGAGTAGCCAGGTTGTTCTTGAACTTGGCCTCGAGCAGCGGGATGCCTTCGTCGCGGCGACGGCGATGGCCAATCGGATACTCTACCGTGACCTTGTCGGTACAGGTGCCATCCTTAAAGAATACCTGGATGGCATTGGCTATAGAGCGCTTGTCAGACTCCAGGTACTCCTGGCTGTAGCGCAGGTCTTCGATGATTTCCATTTTCTCGCGCAACTGATCGATCAGCGGATGCGCTGCATGGAAGGCATCTTCGTAGTGCTCGGCCACCAGGTCTCCGTACAACAGCGGCACGGCAATCATGTACTGTAGGCAGTGGTCGCGGTCAGCCGCGTTGGCCAGCGGGCCGACCTTGGAAATGATGCGGATGGCAGACTCGTGGGTAGTCACCATGATTTTCTCGACCTGATCGAGCTTCTCACGAACCTGGGGATGCAGAATGACCGCTGCCTCGGCCGCCGTCTGGGCGTGAAACTCTGCAGGGAAACTGATCTTGAACAGGACGTTTTCCATTACGTAACTGCCAAACCCCTGCGGGAAGCTGAATTGGCGCTTGTCCTGCGGCTTGGTCTCCAGGTCTTTGTTGGTATGGCTGAACAGCACATCATAAAAGCCCCATTGAGGTGCGCTCAGCACGCCCGGAATACCCATTTCGCCGCGCATGGCAATGTCTGCCAGACGTACACCGCGGCTGGTGGCGTCCCCTGCTGCCCAGGACTTGCGCGAACCTGCATTCGGCGCGTGCCGATAGGTACGCAATGCCTGTCCGTCTACAAAGGCGTGAGAGATAGCGGCAAGCATCTGCTCGCGATTGGCGCCCATCAACTTGGCCGCAACCGCCGTCGACGCCACCTTGACGAGGATGACATGGTCAAGCCCGACCCGGTTGAAGGAGTTCTCCAGCGCAAACACGCCCTGAATCTCGTGCGCCATGATCATGGCTTCAAGCACGGCGCGCATGGTCAGAGGCGCCTCGCCCTGCGCAACGCGCTTTTGCGACAAATGATCGGCTACTGCCAGAATGCCGCCCAGGTTATCCGAAGGATGTCCCCACTCCGCTGCGAGCCAGGTATCGTTGTAATCCAGCCAACGCACGATACAGCCGATATCCCAGGCAGCCTTTACCGGGTCCAGGCGAAAACTCGTTCCGGGTACGCGCGCGCCATACGGCACCACGGTCCCTTCCACAAACGGACCCAGATGCTTGGTGCATTCTGGGAAACGCAGGGCCAGAAGGCCACACCCTAGCGTATCCATCAGACAATTACGCGCCGTGTTTAGCGCCTCGGTAGAGTCAATCGTATAGTTCAGGACGTAGTCGGCGATGTCCTGCAGAACGTTGTCATAGTCAGGACGATTATTCAGATCGACGTTGGCGCTCATGCTCTCGCTCTCATGGTTCATTGTTATGTGAGGCAGCGGCAGTCGCTGCCTTTGGATGTATCTACGCGCTGCGCTCTTCGAGCCGCACATACGGGCGCTGCTCGACGCCGGTGTACTCCGCACTCGGGCGAATGATGCGGTTGTTGGCACGCTGCTCGAACACATGGGACGCCCAGCCTGTAACCCGCGAGCAGACAAAGATCGGGGTAAACAACTTGGTGGGAATTCCCATGAAGTGGTACGCGGACGCGTGGTAGAAATCGGCGTTGGGGAACAGCTTCTTCTGCTCCCACATGGTGTGGTCGATCGCTTCGGATACAGGGAATAGCACCGTATCGCCTACTTCCTCGGAGAGCTTTTTCGACCAGACCTTGATGACTTCATTGCGCGGGTCCGAGTCCTTGTAGACGGCATGGCCAAAGCCCATGATCTTGTCCTTGCGCTCCAGCATGCCAAGCGTGCCCTCGATGGCCTCCTGGGGTGACTTGAAACGTTGGATCATTTCCATGGCGGCCTCGTTGGCCCCACCATGCAGAGGTCCACGCAATGAACCAATCGCACCGGTAATGCAGGAATACATGTCCGAAAGCGTGGATGCACATACGCGCGCGGTAAACGTCGAGGCGTTGAACTCATGCTCGGCGTAAAGGATCAGCGACACGTTCATCACCTTGCGGTGCAGCTCGTTGGGTGCCTTGCCATGCAGAAGCTTGAGGAAGTGCCCGGCAATAGAAGGTTCTTCCGTTACGCAATTGATGCGCACACCCTGATGGCTGAAGCGATACCAGTAACACATGATGGCCGGTAATGCCGCCAGCAGCCGATCCGATACAGCCTGTTGTTGCTCAAAGCTACGCTCAGGCTCCAGGTTGCCCAGCATCGAGACGCCGGTCCGCATCACATCCATCGGATGCGCCTGCGCTGGGATGCGCTCAAGCACCTCTTTCAACGCCTGTGGCAGATCACGTAACGTCATGAGTCGATCACGGTAGTCATTCAACTGCTCCGTAGTCGGCAGTTCACCCCGGAACAGCAGATAGGCCACTTCTTCGAACTGGGCATGCTCGGCCAGCTCGCGCACGTCATAACCTCGATAGGTCAGACCGGCGCCTTCTTTACCTACCGTAGACAAGGCTGTCTGGCCGGCGACCTGACCCCGTAGGCCAGCGCCGCTCAATACTTTTGCTTCAGCCATTGCTCTCTCCTTTCTTGGACTTGTTATGGATGGTGCAACTGCATCTGTCAGGTTAGCTGACGGACCTTCGCCGGATCAGCGCTTGTTCTGGGCGAACAGCGCATCCAGCTTTTGCTCGAACTCGTGATAGCCAATGCTTTCGTATAGCTCCATACGCGTTTGCATGGTGTCGACTACATTCTTCTGTGTACCGTCGCGCCGAATCGCGGTGTAAACGTTTTCAGCCGCCTTGTTCATGGCGCGGAAAGCCGACAAGGGATAGAGCACCAACGAGACATCTGCGGAGGCCAGCTCCTCGGTTGTGAACAGTGGCGTCGAGCCAAACTCGGTAATATTTGCCAGCAACGGTACTTTCACCGCGCCAGCGAACTCCCTGTACATCCCAAGCTCGGTCATGGCTTCAGGAAAGATCATGTCTGCACCCGCCTCTACACAGGCGCAGGCCCGATCGATAGCCGATTGCAACCCTTCAACCGCCAATGCATCGGTTCGCGCCATGATCACAAAGCTGTCATCAGTCCGGGCATCCACGGCCGCTTTGATGCGATCCACCATTTCCTGCTGCGAGACGATCTCCTTGTTGGGTCGATGACCGCAGCGCTTGGCCCCCACTTGATCCTCGATATGCAGGGCCGCCGCGCCAAACTTGATCATTGACTTGACGGTGCGGGCCACATTGAACGCTGACGAGCCAAACCCGGTGTCTACGTCAACCAGCAATGGCAAGTCGCACACATCGGTAATCCGGCGCACATCAGTCAAGACATCATCCAGGTTTGAAATACCCAAATCCGGTAGCCCCAATGAACCGGCTGCAACGCCACCACCGGACAGGTAAATGGCCTTAAAGCCGGCGCGCTGGGCTAGCAAGGCATGATTGGCATTAATAGTGCCAACTACCTGGAGCGGATGTTCGACCGCAACAGCCTCTCGAAAACGCTGGCCGGGACGCATGGAAAGACCCTGACTCATGATTCACCTCTATTCTTGTTGGCAGACGCCGCGCTTACCACGGCATGCTCGGGTTGGTGCTGAGTGTCAAGTTGGCGCTCGATATTGCGCCGTGACGCAGCAATGTGGCGCTTCATCAAGAGTTCGGCCAGCTCACCGTCACGGTCAGCGATGGCGTCGAGAATACGATGGTGCTCGGCAAAGGCCTGGCGCGGCCGGTAGGGTGTGGCGGAAAACTGGATCCGGTACATGCGTACCAACTGATACAGCTCATCGCACAGCATGCGGGTCAGCGTGCGGTTTCGGCTGCCTTGAATGATGCGATAGTGGAAATCATGGTCGCCTTCCTGTTGGTAGTACCCCACCCCTGCTTGAAATGAGGCGTCCTGCTCATGGGTTTCTAGCACCTGCCGTAGTTCGAGAATCTCTGCGTCGGTCATACGCTCGGCTGCCAGTCTGCACGCCATTCCTTCAAGCGATTCACGGATTTGATAGAGCTCAACCAGCTCCTCAAGGCCCAGCGAGACAACACGAGCACCCACGTGGGGCACGCGTACGACCAGCTTTTGCCCTTCTAGACGATGAATAGCCTCACGCAATGGACCTCGACTGATCCCATAGGTACGTGCCAGCTCAGGCTCGGAAATTTTGCTGCCCGGTTTGATTTCACCCTTAATGATGGCCGCCTGGATATGGCGAAAGACATGCTCCGAAAGCGTCTCGCTTTCAGGCGTGTTGGCAGAGGGTATTTCGCTTAGCTGATTCATAGTGTCGACACATTTATTTTTTAAGCGACCTTTGTGTCAAACATTAGGCCCAAAAACAAAAAAGTGTCAACAATCTTAATCTTCTTTGGTTTCAACGCTGGTAATCACTGTAACCCTGGAGACCCGGCATAGCACTACGTGCTATCCGTCTGGGCCCTAATAGGTCAGATTGTTTATTCGCCAATATGAACATTCTGGTGCAACGGGCTTGTGCTCCAGCTTTTTAGCTGCCTTTGGGTAGCGCGGAATGCTCCTCATCAACACACAACACCAGCAAATTATTCCTAGCGGGTGCTGGGCATGGGCTGCCCTACTTCTGCTGGTAAACTCCCGTTTCTGTTCCGTCCCGGCAAATCGAACATGACTTCGTCATAACCGGCATGTGCCCTCGAGATGCGCAAACTAGGTAAACCTAGCCCTTGATTATAAAGTGTGACAACGGCATCCAATTGCCGCATAGGCCGGGCAAAGTGAATCGGCCGGACTTCATTAGAAGCCCATACTGATAACTGTGGTTCCTATAAGGATAGGACGGTACGGCTACAGCAGGTTCATGCTTGAGAGTATCCAGGAGAGTCCCGACTGAACGTGACTCGCAGGTGTTCGGATAGGTTGGATATGGAAAGTACTAGGCCTTGGCTTAAAGCCAGACATGAAATAAGTCGTTATTTACCCGCTTCATGGCTCACGGCTTATTCTTCAATAACCCGGCTTTTCATCCTGTTTAAACCTGCGCTCGCATAGGCAGGCTATAAACCAGGAAAGAATATCTATTTTGATGAAAGACGTGTAATAGCGGCTGTCAGGTCATGGAGTGAAGCCGGCTTAACCAGATGCACATCAAAACCTGCCGCTTTGGAACGCTCCCGGTCTTTAACTTGCCCATAACCGGTCAAAGCTATCAATCCTAGCGCTGATGGAGGAAAATGCTCACGGAGCATAGAGGCCAACTGAAAACCATCCAGGTCGGGCAGCCCTATGTCGAGCACCGCAACCTCGGGCTTGAACTCACGGACTATATTCAGTACATCGAATGGATTACTGCTTGCCTGGACGGTATGTCCCTGTTGACGCAAGACAGCCTGGGTACTTTCAAGCGCATCAAGGTTGTCATCAACAATCAGGATCCGAGCCGGTATTACTACCGTATTGCTATTTTCCTCAAGGACCTGCGTTGGTTCGCTGATCGCCAACAAAAGCCGTGGCAACGTAACCGTAAAAGTAGAACCGCAACCAACACCGCCACTGCTAGCCGCTACCGTTCCTCCATGCAGGCTTATGAAACTCTTGACCAAGGCCAGACCAATACCCAATCCGCCTTTCGCCCGATCTATGGTAACCGCACCCTGCTCGAAAATATTGAAAATACGGGGTAATAACTGAGGGCTGATACCAGAGCCATTATCTTTGACCAGAATAGAAACCTGTTCGCCGTCGGCCTTTACCTCGACCTCTATTTGGCCCCCAACATGAGTGTACTTGGCTGCATTGGTCAGTAGGTTGGTAAAGACCTGGGTCAGGCGGACGGAGTCCCCTGACACCCAGACCTCTTCATCGGGAAATATATGAGTGATCTGCTGACGCCGGTCACCAACAAGCGCACTTGTATTCTCAAGGGCTTGGAGCACTACTCCTGTTATGCTTGTAGGCTCTTTATTGATTTCGATTTTTCCACGAGTGATACGCGTAATATCGAGCAGGTCATCCACCAGACGCGACAAATGATCAGCCTGCCGCTCGATGATCTGCAGCTCTCGCGGAAACAGGCCCTGATGCCTTCTTTTGATCAATCCAAGCGCCATGACAATGGGTGCCAGGGGATTACGCAACTCATGCCCCAGCATCGCTAGAAATTCATCTTTGGCTCGACTGGCCTGCTCACGCTCAAAATCTGCCCTTGCGGCTTGTAATCCTGTAGCAGCCAATGAAGCAGCAGCTCGCAAAAGAGCTAATTGGTTGATGCTTGGAAAACCGGGTGCAGAAGAACCAAACCAGATTTTTCCACCATACGTTCCATAGCCCATGCTCAAGTGAACAATGTACATGGACCCCAATGGAGTATCTGATTCATAGGCTCGCCCGTCAGGAACACGCGTGTTTTTCCAGGCTTCGGCTGTAACTTCCCAGCGAGATAACTCTTCGCCCTGGCAATAACGCCCCTCGACTCGCAAAAGGCCTTTGAAAGATGGATTATCAGCCAACAGCGCCTGGGCATAGCTAAAGCGAAGGGGAACGATACGTTCGGCGGCCTCGATCATGAGGCGAAGAACCGTCTCACCCTCTCGCCCTGCCCACAAGGCGGGTAAGGCGAGAAGACCCATCAGGTCTCGAATACCACGTTCTGAGGAATCGCCTTCCTGGGAGTGAACCGGTAATAATTCAGGGTAACGGTTCATTGTCTTCCAAAAAGGCGAAATAAAAGGAGGAAAATAACATATCAGGTGGTCGAGGCGTCTTCCTTGACCTGACGCTTGGCAAGCTCAGCCAGCATTTCTGATGCTGGGGTATAGAAGGGATTTTCCTGTACTACACCATTGATAAGCGTCAACGGATGGGTACGTAAGAGATCCATCATCATGGAGCCGGACATTTTTGCAATGTCATATACACATACGGCTGGTTGACGGTTCTGGGAAAGCACTTCATTTACTTCGGCCTCGTACGCCAGAATGTCTTTAGCACCAGGCACATCATTAAAGACCCAGTCCATATTGCCCATGATACGCACGCGTGGAAATCCAGCTTCCCGCGCGGCTTTGCAGGCACTTTCCAGCGTATTGAGCATGCGGTCCTTATTAAAGGTGCCGGCTTCATCAAGATAGGCAACCTGCCACGATTGAACCTCAAGTTGCCCACAGGCCTCACAGGCATGAGTATCAATTCCCGCCTTGTTAAGGCGTACCCGATGGTCATCCATCTTGGCAGGATTTACGATATGTATATTCTTCTCGCCCTGATCAATCCCCTCCTTAAAGAAAGGGGCCAGGACATCGTACTCCTGTTCACGACTATCGAAAAAAGCGCAGACATGAAAGTGTTCAATCTGTGTGCCTGCCAATGACAATTCGTTCATGTGTAGATGTCCTCTAGAACAACCAACAGCTGACGTGACGAGCTTGAATTTGAAATCCCATCCAAGATGGCTAATTGCCTCTACCGCTTGGCGGTTTAGCTAGCGAAGAAGCTTAGTGCTAAATATCATTTAGCAGAAGATTTTATTTGCTTGATAAACAGATTCTGACCAGCCAGTCATTTTGGCTGAGTCTAGATAACAGTTTTCTGTCGTCACCTTATAAGAGGCAAGAACCTTGCCACTGCCTAAATGTGCAGGGGTCACAAATTGCTTTCGTGTGCTCGCTTGTCAAAAACAAGGCCTTTGAATAGGTAATAGTGTACAGGCTCCCTCAGCTTGCTGGCGGTTTTATGCGTTTACATACCATCAGTTACATTAGTCTTATTTGGGAGGCCTATGAATCATGCCGGTAATAAAAGGAGATTTGGTCAAACTTGCTCTAATGGGCCAGTTCGACGTTATCGTCCATGGATGTAATTGCCAGCGCAAAATAGGTCAGAAATCGCTAAGACTATAAAGAGGGTCTCCTGAATCCTATGAAGCTGATTGCCTCACTTCGAAAGGAGTACGGGAAAAATGAGCACTTACTCATGCACCCGAATTAAGCGGGGCAATCTCGAGCTTACAGTAGTGAATACCTACACTTAGCTTCACTGGCGCGGAAAAGGCGTCAAGGCAGGTTATGAGGCTATCCGCGCAGTCGTGAGGACGATTCGGCAAGGGTTCTCGGGATGCCGTATCGGCTATCCTCGCATTGGCGCCGGGCTTGCAGAGGGTGACTGGGCAATCATCAGTGCCCTCATTAATGAAGAGCTGGCAGGCCTTGACCCTACCCTGGTGGAGTATCTGCCTTAGCTTTCGTGCGTTTTTGCCTCACTGATGCAACCGCCCCTGACGGCTGTTCAGGTCTTGCTGGCCCAGTATCACCCTAACGGACTGTCGTCCACGTCTGGTCTTTCATCCATGTTAGGCGTGTCTTGGGTATCAGGAACATCACCGTATTCATCGTATTCGTCAGGCGTCTGGCCTTGATCAGGCATATTTTCTGGGTTGCTCATAAATCACCTCTGCGTGTTTGTCATCTGATACCTGATCAGGCCATGCGTTCAACAAGCGCCTGTAAACCGCAAAAGCCTGTTCAGCACGCCTCCTCCCTGCAAGGGATCGCACTGCCTACAGAAACAGGCGTTAATGGTTTCAGGTAGTTGAAAGCGGATAAGCGGTCCATACTCGACTTCGTGCAAGACGTTATTTCCCCAGCATTCACAACAGGATGCACACTTTCAACAAGAGCCTTTATGACCATGAAACCGGATATTGTCGTGTCCTCATTGGACCTTGAGCGGATAGAAAATTTGCTCGAGTCCCTGCCGGCCAGCGAACACTCCATGCAAACCGCCTTACAGGAGGAGCTTGGTCGAGCGGATATTGTCGATCCGCATGAGATACCGCCTACGGTCGTCACCATGAATTCAACCGTGCGCTTTCGCATGGACGCAACTGGTGAGGAATTCTGCAAGACACTGGTGTATCCCAAGGATCTTGCAGGCGATTCGGGGCAGGTTTCTATCCTCGCCCCGGTAGGCAGTGCACTGCTGGGGCTGTCCATCGGGGACTACATTGAGTGGCCCACCCCAGGCAAAGGAATGCTCAAGGTCAGGATCATGGATATCCCCTTTCAGCCTGAACAGGCCGGGCAATATCACCGGTAGGCAGGTCAGGAGGAGCATCAGGTGTGCTCCTCCTGCCGGATCAAGCGCTTAGCAGCGCCTGGATATCGTTGTAGAGTGCCTTGGGTATCCAGACCCCTTCACGCAGGCTTTTTTCACGAGCCTGATAACGCCTCTGCGAAGGTAGACGCGCGCCCTGGGCTACCATGGACTCGAACAGCTTTTCGGCACGGGCAAGCTCGGTCTCAGCCTGCTCACCCAGGAAGCGTTGCGGATCGATAGCAATAATCAGCTCGCCTCCCATGGAAGTAACCCGTGCGCCGTTATCAAATGCCAGCGACTCGGCGCTGGTCATGTCGGCGATCAGGGGACCAGCTATCAGCTCCACCATCGCCGCCAGGGCTGAGCCTTTATGCCCTCCGAACGTCAGCATGGCGCCCTTGTCGAGCACGGTGGCCGGATCGGTACAAGGTCTGCCTTCGGCGTCTACGCCCCAACCCTCAGGAATAGGCTTGCCAGCGCGGCGATGCAGCTCAATTTCACCCCGCGCCACCATGCTGGTCGCAAAATCAAAGATGAATGCCGGCTTGCCTGGACGAGGCCAGCCAAACGCAAAGGGGTTGGTTCCGAAAAGTGGTTTGCTCCCACCGGCAGGCATCACCCAGGCATGGCTGGGCGTGCACGCCAAGGCAACCAGACTGGCATCCGTAAGCGGTTCGATGTCTGCCCATAGGGCTGAGAAATGAGCGCAATGGTTGATGCCCAATGCAGCAATACCCAGTGTTTCGGCTTTCTGGATCAGATGTGGCAGTGCCATCTGGTAAGCGACTTGCGAAAAGCCACCCTTGGCATCGATGCGTACCAGAGCGGGCGCCATGTCATGCAGTTCTGGCTCGGCATCCGGAGAGACCTTGCCTGCCTTGAAGGTATTGATGCAGGACAACAGCCGATACAGACCATGGGATGAACATCCATCGCGCTCGCCAGCCACTAACGTTTCGGTAACGTAGCGGACATGAGGTGCGGTAAAGCCATAGTGTTGGAGCACACGCGTCGCCAGTGCCCGTACGTCATCAAGCGTAAGGTGAACCGTGTCTTGCCCAGAAGCATGGGTCTGGGAAGCGCTTGAGGCAGTCATGGATTCTCCTTTTTAGAATTGTCGTGTCAGAGAAGCATTTGAAATGGGTTATAGGAATGGCCAGGCAGGCGGCCAGTCTTGCAGGTTTATTAGCTGGTGGGCCAGCCTGATAGGCCAGCCTACTCATATAACCTTACTGCGGACCTAGCTT
>NZ_BDAE01000029.1 GCF_002091675.1 Pseudomonas luteola NBRC 103146
CAGAACAATCACCTTGCAACTAACGGAATGAATTAGGCGCAGCCTTTGTCAACCAAAATGTATCTATTTGAGGACGGCTAGATGGATGAACATGAGAAATATACGCAATTAACAGGTAAGTCTTGGATAGCCGCTGTGATGGAGTGGCAACAGCTAGACCAGCGCGTCCACGAGGCTGCAGCCCAATACATTAAAGACATAACACCTCATGACTCAGAGGAAAGAAAGCAACTTGAGACTGCCCTTAGAGCAAAGCACGCGGAAGCGGACGCTTATTGGAAACAAATGTGGGAGGACCTTGATCGCTGCTAGTAAAAAGCCCGGCCATATGGTCGGGCTTTTATTCAAGACTTGAATTACAGGGGGCGATTCACATCGTCATCCAGATTATCGTCTGGCATACCAGGATCAACTACATCACCACCGATACCGGTGTCATCAGGGTTTAAGGGATCAGGGCTTTGTGCCATCAATGGAGTGTGCTCATACATAGCCATCGTGCATCTCCTCTCTTATAGGGCCGAAGCGGCCTCATAATTTAGAGTTATCCGCTCATGGAGTGTTCACGCCAAAGGGTTCCGCTCGTCTAAACAACGGCCAAGAGTGCCTCGCCTATAATAGTCACTTTATCCCATCTAGGGACGACTCGCCCTTCAACTGCACGCAAAATATCCTAGAACCTGTTATCCCCAGCAGTAAGTATATTCATTGAAAAGACATGTCCGGTATGGCACCAAATCTTGACACTGTCGAGCAGTACGCCGGATGCATAGATGGGAGAATAAAGAATTACCAGAAACAACACGGCAGGAAGGTCAGCGGGAAATTCTGGAAGAATGCAGATACCTTCAGTAAAAGCCCTAACCACCACGATATTACGTGTATCGACGCCTTATGCCTTGAAGTAGTCAGGAATCACGTCTGACGGCTAGTCTATTTGTGCAGGCATAATTCAAGTCTTTAATCTCGATCTAGATTAAAGCGTTAGGGAATAGTTCAGACTTTAATACCGCAGTACAGATTGAAGATAGGCACGGTGTTATTCAGAACAAAAAATTAGCTATTCGCCCTGGCAAGCTCATAAGGCTAGTCTGATACCTGACAAATCTTGATTACATCCAGAACCTCAAGCCCCTCTTCCCGAGCAGACTTTTCGGCCTCTATTTGCGCCGTCACGGTACTAATAGAACGTGATCGACACTCCAAGCGATAGGGATGGCTATCGCTCTTTTTACGAACGCTCAACTCAACGAGTGTATAAGTTAGATTTCGAGCAGGTTTTTCCTTTACCGGCTTAGAAACAAGCCCAAGCGCCTCTAGCATCTCAGCTTCTAATAACGGTTGTCGAGAAGACATATAGGGATCCCCGCAGATAAAAAAGCGAGAGGAGAAAGCATTCAGAGGTAAAGGCAGGTTTATTTCAAACTTAGGAGACGGGTCGAACCCTAATAGAACGGGAGCTTACGCTCCCGCTCATGTCATCTTTTACTGACGACCGCCGCCATGGCTGTGCTCGCCGCCTTTCTTGCCGGCTTCAGAAGCTTTTTCGCGATCGTTGGCAAAGTTGCCACCGCTGTTTTGACCGCCTTTCTTGCCTGCTTCAGAGGCTTTCTCATGATCGTTAGCAAAGTTACCTGGATTGTCGTTTTTAGCTGTCATGTCTTTCTCCTTAATGGTTGGGACTTGCCTGGCTGATCGGAACAATCACCCTTCAAAGGATCGGAAGAGAAAAGGCAGTGTAGAGTTCCTTAAAGGTTAGTGATGTCCTTTTTATAGGACAAGCGGTAGCGCACAAACAGCTTATTTTTTATATGAGAATGGTGATAAAACGCCGAACCTGGCTCGAGGTCCTCCAGCAACTTTGCTGAAGGCATCTTATGCAAGGTATAACTCGACACCTTTGATCAGTGGATAGCATGGGGCCAAAACCTACTCCTACTCAGGCCTTGCCTGTTGCTCAATGATTACTTGAGGATACTCAGCGGCTCACAATCAAGCGTGTCCGCGCCATTCACTCCAGGAGCAAGGACCGCCATAAGGAGGAACGTATTCAGGTTCTCGCGCTATCTGGTTAACAAGATACGGAAGGCAGCTGCGAAAGCACACGTTAGTCTAAACCAGATTTCCATTGGTATTTTCCTTGTAGACTCTTACCGACGTACTTAGGGCCGAAATAACCCCACACAGGAATATGTAATGAACGACGCCTGGGAAATTATCAGGGCTACCCTGTGCGAAGAGTTCGCCGACTTTCTTGATCCTGCGCAGACAACACGTCTTGTGCTTCGCCTAACGCTGGCGGCCTTTTTAGGAGGGCTACTGGGTTTAGAGCGTGAACAAGCTGGCAAGGCGGCAGGTATTCGTACCCATATGCTAGTTGCCTTGGGTTCGGCCCTCTTTGTACTCATTCCCTCGCTGATGGGGGTTGGCAGTACCGATCTCAGCCGCGTCATACAAGGACTGGTTACAGGAATAGGTTTTCTTGGCGCTGGAACGATAATAAAAGGGCATGACATGAACCATGTAAAGGGCCTGACGACCGCTGCCGGGATCTGGCTGACCGCTGCGATCGGCATGGCGGCGGGTTCGGGCCGGGAAATGGCAGCCATCTTTTGTACCCTACTAGCACTAAGCATTTTTTTCCTGCTACCGCGGGTACTTCCGCTAGATGACCAACCTTCCACCAAGTCAGAGGATATTTAATCCTATGGGCTTACAGCTTGCCTGAGGTGATACCCCCGCGGGATGGCTTACTGCTTGCGGCTTGCCAAAACCTGCATGCGTGAGCATTAGAAACGGGTTATCGTTTGGATTTACGGCCGCTTACGCAAAGGCCGCCTCTCAAGGAATCCTCACGCGTCTAAGCACGTCAGTATAGAGGTAGGAAAGCACTCGGAGCGCTGAGTGGACAGCATTATCCAGTTTCCAACTGTTTTGATTTAGGCGTTATCAGGAGTTTTCATGAGAGAGGATTCGTATCGTCAGTACGTCCTGACGCTAACGGTTGTATTTGGAGCGATCTGGGTTTTACTGGCGATTTCTCCCGTTAAACGGGGGGATTGGCTGATGGAAAATCTGCTTGTCGTGCTGTTTGTGTTGGTTCTAGCCATTAGCCATCGGAAATTCATGTTTTCACGCACCTCATTCAGCCTGGTTTTTCTGTTTCTCTGCATTCATGAGGTAGGTGCTCACTATACATATGCTCAGGTGCCATACAATGCCTGGTGGCAGGCATTAACCGGCCAGACGCTTGACGAGGCCATGGGGTTTCAACGTAATCAGTTCGACCGCTTGGTGCACTTTAGTTATGGTTTGTTGCTGGCTTACCCTATCCGTGAGGGTTTACTGCGACTGGTCCCGGTGCGTGGTTTTCTAAGCTACTTCCTGACGCTCAATCTCATACTCTCGTCGTCAGCCGTGTACGAGCTTATCGAATGGATCGGAGGTGCCTATCTGGGTGGCGATGCCGCTAAAGCATTTGTAGGCGCCCAGCAGGACCCATGGGACTCGCAAAAAGACATGGCAATGGCGACGGTAGGAGCGATTGTCATGCTCTTAGGTGCTGCGACAGTCAATGTATTTCACCGACAGGATTTTGCCCTGCAGTGGGCAAACCGCTTCAAGCAACGGTAGAGCTGTTTGATATACGGGCTCTCTTTGTGCCATCGGTAGCCGAAGAATACGGTGACGGGCAGTACAGAGCCCTTATATCCCCTCTTATACTCTGCGCTTAAGGCTACGGACATTGGCAAATATCCCCGGCCATACCATGCTGCCTCCCTTACAGACTAGTTGTGCTTGCTACAGACAATTCTCCGGGCATTCCACCACCGACACGAGCTCCAACAATCATCTCGGTTGCCCAGCTAACGAGAATAGCGGTATAGGCTTGCTGATAGGTCTCTCCATTTAGACCATGATCTGCACCCTCTATAATCCGGTGTGTCAGAGAGCGGGTATGCTGAAAGGCCGCACGGTAATTCATGATGGTCGTATGGGGGACAAAGTCATCATGCTCAGACTCGACAATCAGAACATCACCCTTGAATTGAGCGCAGGCAGCCAACGCCCGATTTTCAGAGGAATGAATACGGCTGTTTCGATAGTCTCTTAAATCCTCTTTGTTGAGCTGCCGCTTAGGGACCGTCCAGTCCTCGTCACGGTATAAGGCCGGAACTCTTAAGGCTAGCCATTTAACAGGCCGCATTGAGGTCAAGATGACGGATAGGTACCCCCCATAACTCGTACCGACCACAGCGATAGCCTCAGCGTCCACCTGAGGGTGTTTAGCCAGACGATCATAAGCTGCAAGTACATCGCGTAAACTGTCCTCACGCGTGATGTGCTGCTGCTTGTCTTGAGTCAAACCGTGACCACGCATATCGAAAGTCATGCATACACAGCCGAGGCCGGCTATGCCTTTGGCCCTGCCCAGGTCACGTTGCTGACTGCCTCCCCAACCGTGCACGAAAAGAACACCGGGAACCTTGGCATCGGGCGTCAGGAAGGTTCCAGCAATGTGTTCATCATCCACTTGGAGCTCCAGCTGTTCACTACGGGTTGCCATACGGTTCCAGCCTCGCACTTTTCGTTATAAAACCGATCTCGGGATCGTGGCCTTGATAAAAGACTACGGCTTGTGCAAAAGGCTTTTCATGGTAGTCATAGGACTCTCGAGACGTGGCCTTGAGGATATGAAGTGAGTCGTCGGCTGCAAATGCTTCAAGAGCAAGGATCTCCGCACTCGTTGCGCCACCCATTCGCCAGGATTGTTCAAGAACGCCAGAAACCCATTGGTTAGAGATATTGTGCCCTTGGACAACATCATAGTTGCGGCGCGATGAAAAAAAGCCTGGATAACACATGGCAGCCGCTGCGTCATATCGCCTAGCCTGCTCTATCGCAAGCTTTATCGAGGCGTCGGGCGAGTGCACGCAGAGTTCATCAAAACCACCCCTGACTACTATTAACTCAGACCCACCATAGACCCAGCAGCCGTTGTGGTCCTGAACCAGACGTTGAGTACCGTAGTAAGAAGCTAGGTGATCACCAATTTTTATCTGACCAACGCTTAGGGTCGTGACATCCTCAAGCGCTTCTTCCAGTACCAGACCGAAATGGGACAATTCATCGTTATCCTGTTCTGCAAGAGCAGACTCCGCCTGGGCACGTGTGGAAACTACGATTTGCCCACGTCCTGCCGTTGCCCTGACAGGTTTGATACGAAACGGCCCCTTTTCCAATAATCGCCTGGCTGCTTTCCGCGCATCCTCTTGGCTAAAGACTGAAAAGCCGTTCAGGCATACGCCCTGTAGATGTACGCAAAGGTCATATGACCATCCTTTTGGGGCATATGCACCTGGGCTGACAAGGGGATGAGTAATCGCTTTTGTACCCATAAAGGCTTCAGGAACAACGCCACCCAGGAGATCCCTTTCAGTCTTTATGCTCAACGCGTTGGCAGCTTCCACACCTACTATCGTTTGCGAAGGAACGTAGTAGAGAGGTCTATCAGCGGTTAACTGAGGGGCGTATTCGCCTTCAAATACACTGTGCCTGAGAATAGCGACCCGTCTTGCTATTTCGGTATGCGATTGCTTTTCATGCTCCGGGGCGTGCTCACGATTAGACAAAGTGACAACGGCTTCCTGAGCGCTGCCAGATGAGTTTACTGCCAACATGAGCATGGCTCCTCTTTCAGCTCAGGAAACCTTCCTGAGACTAGGTATCAGTGTCCCTAAAATCCTCTATTCATTCCTAACTGCCACCAGGTTGTCTTAAATGAGTCATAAGGGCAGCGCTAATAATATTAGCTTACTTACATAGACAGACAGCCTATCCGGATATATCCATGATCTGAACGAAGCAGCAGCATTTATTTACAATATCCTTATCAGAAGCTGATGTCAGGTTTTAATGAGGCTGGTACTCGAGCGCTTGGCCCATGTTAGATCTGACAACCAGACTAACGGCAGATAAGTTGTGGAACCATTAACTATTTATCAGTTCATTGCTTTAGTAACTGAAAAAATCATATGTCCTAGTAACGCAGAAGTAGTGCTCTGATGGATAAATCAATACCGGCTCGAGCCACCATAATCTGCAAGCGAGATGACAAGATTTTGCTCGTTCGTAAGGCGGACTCAAAATGGAACCTACCTGGCGGCAAAATAGAAATTAATGAGACACCTGATACAGCAGCCATACGTGAGTTAAGCGAGGAAACGGGGTTACAGAAATGTGAATTTACCTATTTAGCCAGGATGGAGCTTACCCGGACTTGCCATTATATATTCAAGACTTTCATAGAGGATAAAGAAGTACCTGAGCCGCTTAATGAAATAGCCGCCTGTCGCTGGTTCTCAATGAGCGAGATGAAAAAAAGCAAGGTTCGTAAAACGGCTAGGCGGGTTATTAAGAGCTTTGATGAAAACGTGTAAAGTTTGTCAAAACCGCTCTCTTTAATAGTATCCGCTGGTTTACCTAGAATAGATTTACGTGCTTCTCTACCTAGCACTACGCTACAGTTACTTTAGGCTTTATAAGCATTCCGTTATTAGTTAACGTTGGATTTTCTCTGTATGCGTTGCCTTTGTGTGCTATACGACTGCACTCTGACTCTAAGAGAGGACTACTTTTCAACAGGCGCCGTCTTGTCTAGCCTACTTAAGACCAAGCCATGTAAGTTTACAATACTCGATCGAAAAACATGTCTCTCTTACAGCGCAGCGCCATACCCTCTACATAATCTCGAACAATCTGCGGCCACCTAGAGCTGCTAACAAAACCCATTTTTATAGGCAAGCATAAGCTTGATACTCGCTGAAATTTTTTATCCTTGGCCTGCTGCATGGCTCTCTTAATGAGGTTTTGTTAGCGGCTCTTATTAGGATTAATGATGACCCTTGTTTAGGCACTGCACATTTAAAGGGTGCGATAGTTTTCCCGAATTCAGACCAATGGTGCCTGTATGGTTGAATATCAAGACCTGCGGCCTTTCCAATTAATACAACTTATCTACTCGCCATGTGAGGTAGTCATGACCAATGAACGTAATAAGCCAGTACACCAAAGCCCACGCGGAACGCCTGATACACCGGCTGGCGATACGGCTGATACCGATGATGATCGGGTTGGGCCGGCGCCTATTCCAGGAGGCTGCGACATGACTGAAAAAAACAGTTAACGCTTATAGGCGCATATCTTAGCTATCGCCTGTAGGCACCTGGTTCTTTGGCCTGATCTTTCCACGAAAAACCCAGAAGCCAAAGGTGCTATACACAAGCGTAACGGGTATCAGAATAGCAAAGCCTCCTAGCACAAGCAGTTGGCTCAAAGGGGCCGAGGAGGCCTGCGAAATTGTGAGAGTGGGCGGTATAACCAAAGGATACAACGCAACGATCATTGCCCCATAAGCCACTATGAACCAACCGAGTACAGCAAATAGGGGTAGAAAATGATGCGTCCAAGAGAAAGCGCGCCAAAAGACGATCATCAGCCCTACCAGCAACAGCGTAATTGGTCCTCCAATTGACGGCTCCAGCCAGCGCTCCTCATTTACCGTATTCAAGCCAAACGTCCAGGTGACAATACCGGCAAGCAAAACCAATGTGATCTGGGCAAGGATCCATCTTATTTAACGGCTGATCACTGTCCAAAAACAATGACCAGCCCAAGGGAAAAGTAGCTTATTGAGGTAACAGTTCCACCTTGATCCACCCCTCTTTGCGCTTGTCGAAGGTTTTGAAAGCGCTCAAGGCATCCGTCAGGTGCTGGTGTTGGGTAATGATCTTGGACGGATCGATTCGGCCTGACAACGTGAGATCAATCAGCTTGGGAATATATTTGCGGTGATGGCAATTGCCCATGTTGATCGTCAGGTTCTTGTTCATCGCCGCGCCAATGGGGAATCCACGAAACTCGGGCGGATATACTCCGATGATCGAAAGCGTACCGGCCTTGGCCAATCCTTCCACAGCCCATTGCAGTGCCTGGCTAGGTGCATTACCAGGAACCCAATTACCGTTCTGCGGGTTCTGCTCAGGTGCATTGGCTTTAGCCTCCTGCTCCTGCCCTTCTATATCGCTACTTTCGACGGCTTTTCCACTGTGTGCATGGACGGCATCGATGCCAACTGCATCAATTGCGCGATCGGCACCGATTCCTCCAGTTAGCCGCACCAGGGTCTGTACTGGATCTTCCCTGTCGAAATTGATGCATTCGGCACCCAACTCGCGCGCCTGCTCCAGACGGTCCTCAAGACAGTCGATTGCAAAGACACGTCCAGCGCCCAGCAGCTTGGCGCTGGCAACGGCAAAAAGGCCTACGGGACCACAGCCGTACACCGCCACAGTGTCACCATCCTTGATTTCAGCCATCTCGGCTCCAAAGTAGCCGGTCGGGAAGATATCCGACATGGCAATCGCCTGCTCATCGGTAATTTCGTCAGGGATCTTGATCAAGCCAATGTTGGCGTAGGGAATACGGGCCTTTTCTGCCTGCAGCCCATTGAAAGGACCAGTAGCTGCCGGACCGCCAAAAAATGACGTACCTGCCTGGTTGCCATTTGGATTGGCCACATCACACTGAGCAAAATAGCCGGCCCTGCAATAGGAACAGCTTCCACAGGCTATGGTGGAAGGAATGATCACCCGATCACCGACCTTCAGGTTTCGTACATCGCTGCCCAGCGCTTCAACAACGCCAACGCCTTCATGTCCAAGAATGGTGCCCTCTTTCATGCCGGAAAAGCTGCCGCGTATGAAGTGCAAATCAGTGCCACAGATGGCTGAAGCCGTCAGCCTGACAATGGCATCCGTCGGCTCTTGAATGTTGGGTTCGGGCACATCATCAACCCGGATATCACCGATACCATGAAATACGACAGCTTTCATTTTGCCTCCTGATCTAAGGGGGATGGAATGCCAAGGCCAACGATCCACGAGGCACCCGGCGCCATCATGATTGAAACCGGTTCATATGCCAGCAGCTATGCCGTGGATACTGTAGAACTTGCGACTCCCAGGATTTCAGAGGCGTTCCCTGATTACATATATTTCAGACCTGCGTAGACGTTCGTTACGCTTGAGAATTAACGTCTGGTACACCAGAAAGGTGGTTTGCAAAAAAGCCGGAAATTTTGCGGGCTGACACGCCCTTAACGAATCCGTTGAAGAACCTCGTGTTCCTCTACAGCGGCGCTAAATGGGCCCTTATCCTCCTGCTACACCTGTAATCGCTAAATAGAACGCTATCAGCGAAACAGCCATACCTAACAGGACGACTACACCATCCTTTGCTGTCAACCCAAGACCAAAAAGACAAATAGCCGAGAATGGAGCCAGACTAGCAAATGGTATGAACTCCAGGGGAGGTACAGAGGTTGTCAATATCAGGCATATTGCCGCAATAAGACGAACAAAGGTTTTCTGCGTAGCCCAGCCGAGGCGCGGCCGGATGACCTTGTCCAGCCCTCGTATGACTTTACGAACCTTGTTCAGGCCTGACTCGATCTTCTGACTTTTAACAGAACGTTTAGCCAGGAACTGAGGCATCCAGAAATGATTACGTCCAAACAGCATCTGAAGTGCGAAGACCGCAACGATCAGCGCAAAGAAAGTGGATGCGCCCGGTACGCCGCCTACCGGACTGATTTCGATGATAGACGGGACGAATAAAAAAGGACCATAACTACGCTGCCCTATCTCACGCTTGATATCACCAACCGATACCTTATCTTTCTCTTTACCCAGCTCAATAACACCATCGATTACGTCTTCCAGGCATTCCGATTTTGCAGTGTTGTTTCCGTTTGACATCTATCCCCCATGGCTCTCTGGCACAGACTCACTTTTTTTGAATATTAGTGTCTTGGGACAGCAGTACGGGTCAGCGTTGATCACGCACAGTGTCTTCAGCTAGATGAGGTTCAGGGGTAGAAGCATGTATCGGCGGGGCACTGGTCATGAAAGTCTCCAGATTCAAGTGTTGAAAGGCTTGGCTTGAGGTGCTGTTCAGACCATTGCGGCAGTAACATCAGCACCCATTGCTAAATGGCCCAGCTGCGGCTAGGCCATTTAGTATCCCATCAACAACTCATCAGCGTTTTGTACCTTCCTCAGGAGGTGGTGCTGAGAAGTCATCATTGGCAATAGCGTCACCGTCTGGATCCACCTCGTCTCCAGGTGCCAACGGATCCGAACCCTGTGCTTTCGAAATGTCTTGGCCGTCGGTATTCATATGCCTGTCTCCCCTATTCATTGTTTATGCCTAAGGTTAGAGACCATGACCCTAGGGCTGTTCAACTTCTGCGATACCGGCGGTCTTACTGTTTGGATTCTGTGCTATGCCTTGTGTCATTCGGTTGACATCCACCCCGCCCTAAAGCGCGGGAATTCCTGCTGATGGACGCTCATGCCCGAGCGCGGGAATGTTCCTGGCCGCGTTGTATCGCGGTCGTGAGCGACACCGCACTCACATCAGGTCTATTCTCTTAGTACGCAGCCCTGACACCTCTTAGTCCCGTCAGGGAGCCACAAGCCGAACAGATGCGACGCCCAGGTACAGCATGAAACCCGCTGGCTCAGACGCATTCCCCTCTTGCTAGGAATACTGGCCGCTGTTGTTGCCTGTTATGGCTACTTCATGTCGTATTGGACGATCATGGTTGTGGCGCTCTTTATCCTTACCGTTGGCGTCAGCGTACAGGCTGTACTCTGATTTAGGCTGTGGGATTTAGACAAGCGCAAGTAGAATAAGATATACAGAATATACATCCCTACTCCCTGAAAATAGCCGCTTGTTCTTAGCCAGATTTATTGGCCTGAGTAGACTTGCATCACGGGATTTGTAGGGCAAAGGTGAGTTATCGAGCAACGACCGGGAGCCCGCGATGACTGCCTTTTCTATTGTCCAGAATGCCTTTACCTTCCCTCAAAGTGAGGTAGCGATCCAGTTACCCGAGCGCTCACTGGAGGAGAAGATCGAAGGGGCTGTGCAGGCCATCACCGTGCTGATCGAGCAGGGCTGGCATCCGGTCGTGGCATGGAGTGGCGGCAAGGACTCCAGCGTCACGCTGAACCTTACGCTGACCGCGTTGATCTGGCTCAAGAAGGCTGGCGCCACCCTCCCGACCCTGCATGTCTGCCACAGCGACACGCTGGTCGAGAACCCCGTGATCAAGGCCTTCAACCGCTCACAGGTCTCGCAGATCCGCGCCTACGCCAAGGCCCAGGGCATCGCCGTCAGGGTCTGGCTGGCCACGCCCAGCCTGAGCAACGACTATCTGGTCTCCGTAATTGGTGGCCGAACCATCCTGTCCGTCGGCAACAACACCAAGTGCCAGCAGATGATGAAAAGCAGCGTGCTGACCCGTGCCAAGGCGCACATCAAGCGCCAGATCCGGCAGGAGGGTGTGAGCAGTCAGGGAATGTTGTCTATTATTGGAACCCGCAGTGAGGATGATATGCAGGGCTTTCAAGCTTGCTTCTTAACTATGCCATATGTCTTGCATATGCCAAACTTTAGCATTACATTTGCATATGCCGAACATATGCAGGAGCAGCAAGACATGCGTACCGTCTCTATTTTCAAAAATGGTAAGAATCAGGCCGTTCGCTTGCCCAATGACATGGCCTATGAAGGCGTCGGGGAGCTTGAGATTACGCGGGAAGGTGATGTGATAACCCTGCGCCCTGCTCGGCCATCCTGGGCATCTTTTGCTGAGCTCCCCAAGGCTGATGCTGACTTCCTGCAAGAGCGGCAACCGGTAGTCGGCGATGAAGGCAGATTCAATCTGTGATCACCTATATGCTTGATACCTGCATCTGCTCTTTCATTATGCGAGAACATCCGGCCTCGGTGATCCAGCGTCTGGCCACCGAAGTGGAGCAGGGCAACCGGTTTGTGATCTCGGCCATTACCTACGCCGAAATGCGTTATGGGCAGATCGGTAAAAAGGCATCGACCAAGCACAAGACGCTGGTTGATGAGTTTGTAAAGCGCCTGGATGCCGTACTGCCTTGGGATCAGAGGGCAGTCGATGCGACTGTCGAACTCATGCGCGTGCTAACCAAGGCCGGCACTCCAATTGGCCCTAACGATACCGCTATTGCAGGGCATGCCGTGGCTATTGGCTGTGTACTTGTGACCAATAATGTGCGTGAGTTTAGCCGTGTCCCTAGCCTTGTTTACGAGGACTGGGTTTGAGAAAAGATCATATGCCTACTGGGCTAACTTGACATCCTCCCCGCCCTAAAGGACGGTGATTCTCATAGATGGACGCTCATACCCGAGCGCGAGAATGTTTCTGCCCGCGTTGATATCGCGGTCGTGAGCCACACCGCATTCACAGCAGGTCCATTCTCTTATACGCAGCCCTGACACCTCCTGGTCCCGTCAGGGAGCCACAAGCCGAACAGATGCGACGCCCAGGTACAGCACGAAATCCGCTGGCTTAGACGCATTCCTCTCTTGATAGGAATACTGGCCGCTGCAATAGCCTGCTTTGGCTACGCCGTGGGCTACTGGAAGGTCATGACCGTTGCGCTTTTCATTCTCACGATCGGCCTGTCGGCACAGGCTGTACTCTGGTTTGGGCTGTGGGATTTGAACAAGCGCCAGTAGACTTCAGGAGTACGCCTCATAAGCCTAAGCCCCGAAGCGCATATATTGCCCGAGCAGCTACGCGCTCAAAGAGTAAAGGCGCTAGAGGTAGGCAAGACTGGCATTTTGATGATTTTTAAAAAATTCTTGGATATTTCAGGAAGACCAGAAAGGCACATCTGCGGGCTGCTCATACAGCCTGTGATAGATCGAGCGGCAGGAAGACCCTCGCGGTTACAAAAGAATGAGCGCCCCCATGCTCTTATCTGTTTGGCTTTGCCCTTGTAACACCTTTCGACCCTGCAATCGGCATACAGGAGCCATGCCGATTGCAGGATAGTTTCAGTCAGGAATTGTGACCTTTCCATGCCTCACTGAGATGCGATCCTCTACCACAGGCATTAACTGCATTGGTGCAAGATTGGCCAGCGTCGTGTCAGGAGCCGACCCTGACACCCCGCCACGCGACTTTGTTCTGACGAACTGACTGGGAGGCAGGGGCCGACCTTGCGTGAGATGTGCCCACATCTGATCTAGCGCCTGCTCCTCATAGTACGTTAACGGAAGATAGTGACTATCGAAAGGAGGACTGGCTCCAAAGTGGCCCACATTGTCGATCTCGATGTAGCTCAGGCGACTCTTTAAGCCTTCAACAAGACTGTTAAGGCCTAGATAAGGTCTACTTGAGAACATGGGCGGTACGCGAGCATCTGTTCTGCCATGGAGTACAAGCGTGGGAATGCCATGCAGATTACCCGTCGCCCGGAACTCGTTATTTCCCTGGCGCACTCGATAGGCCTCATATGAATGTCCAGCAGCAAGTCTACGCAGGCAACGCGCACCATCCAGGTTATAGTCCTTGCGCCCGCTCCGGACTGAAACAGACTCCGTGTCCCAATGTGGCCCTCTTGGATCTGCATCGTTGATCAGATCGATACTTCCAACCGGCGGGCCGCCTCCTGCATCAACAAACAAAGTTGCCAGTTCCTTATCCGTGGTGGCTCTTGGCCGAAAGCTTGAAGCATCGTGTGAGGCTATACTGTAGTTGCATAGATGGTCCTCTACGCCGAAGCGTCCCAGTGCCGTTATATACTTGAGTAACGTAGCGGTCGGGGCCACTCGAAAGCTAAAGGCCTGTTGATCATCTGCTTCAGGCTCCCAGCCTAGTGCATGTAGTTTGGCGAGCGCTTCCCTCGCCTGCTCTACGGGCTTATTGCCCTTGACCAAGCCTTGTTCAGAAAGAGACTGGCAGCGTTGAGCTGCATAAGTTATCTCGGTAGCGAAAGGGGCATTGGGAGTAGCAAGTACTGCACATGGCTGATAGAGGATGGCCTGAGAAAAGTAATCAATTAGCGACCGCCCACCGCCCCGCCACTCACGGCCTGCCCGCTCGATACTGACCAAACCCGATGCCCTGGGCTGGACTTGTGGCTGGGCCGCAACAATACCGTCAATAATGCCGGCATGGTCGGCCTCACCTGCCAGAAGCGCTGCCCCGCCTCCATTGGAATTACCTGTCACTATAACCAGCGTATTAACAGACGAGAGTCTTTTAGCGCGCTCTGGTCGGGACCGGTTGATCCACCAAAAGGCAAACTCAATGGAGCGAAGTACGTCTCTTCCCCAGGTCGCGTCTGGATTCAACCTGGAATGAGCGTGCTTGAACGCCAGTCGATCAGGATAATGCGAGAGATATTTCGCCCGCTCAGCCGTATGTAGCGGGGCTCTGAAATGAGCCTCTTGGCCAGCCATGAAGGATGAAACCACACGACCATCGATCAGTTGAACCCGATTAGTGGCAAGATCGTGCCAGCCATTTCCCTGGCCTTTATCGGTATACACCACTGCGCATCCACGATGCAGCCCCCATCCTCCTACACGGGGAACATCCTGATACAGTCGAGACGAGCCTGAAGCAGGTACCGCAAGAATACAGGGACTCTGCCAACTGAAATTTTTGGGGATATGCAGCAACATGGCTGCTGTTGCAAAGCCCTGCTGATCATCGGAATAAGCCAGCACTTCATCCCCAGCTACTCGCTCAGCATCTGCAACCACGCTCCCATCAATAAGTGTAGGACCGTAGAGTCGTCCCCATCCCTGACGCGGATCCTGCTTTGAATATAAGGCGTTACGGCGGAGTTCGTTTACAGTGGGGTGTGCCGTGTCCCGATAGCCAGGCGCCTCACCTAACCAGATGGCCTTTCCAAGGCCTGCTGTGAGCAGATCATCACTGATGCCATCGGTATGGCGAACCGAGTAGATCTTTAGCCATTGGGGACGATGGTCATGACGGGACGTTGCATCTATCTGGGCAGCGTTTGCATACAAGACAAACGATACGCCCAGACCTATTGCAAGAATACCCAGACGTTTTTGCATGAGATGCCTCTTCTTGGAGTTATCGGTCAACAGATGCAGGTATATGAGGGTTTGGTTGTGGCTCAAAGGCTTCTGAAGCGTTCGGGCCTGGCTGTATCAGTAGTCAATAATGGACCGCGCCGCTGAGCACAGCGAATACCAACATGACCAGACTCACGCCCCAGGCCCAGAAAAAGGTAAAGGCAATGTGTTTGCGCAGCTCGACCTCGGCCAGGGCCAGGGCGAGATAAACGCTGGGGACTACGGGGCTAATGGCGAAACCAGTGTTCTCGCCAATGAGCATCGCACGCGCTACTGCCTCAAGCGGGACTCCAGCTGCTACCGCCACATCGCGTATCACGGGCAATAGAGCGAAATAGTACGCGTCGGGTGAGAAGATCATTCCCAGCGGTACACCAAATGCGCCAATAATCAGGTGCAGGTACTGCGCCGCCCCCGCTGGTAGGGTGTCGATCAGTGCCATGGCCATGCCGTCAGACATCTTTGCTCCCGCCAGAACGCCGAGCAGTACCCCGGCAGCCATCATGACCAATACCATCTGCAGGGCGTCAGCGGCATGCGCCTTGATACGCTCGGTTTGGCTTTCCAGAGAGGTGAAGTTGAGCGGCAGCGCCAGGCCTAGCCCCACCATGAAACAGGCATACAGCGGGAAGATGCCTGTGAACAGGCAAGCCAGGATTGCGGCGGTCAGACTTACGTTTAGCCAGTAGCGTATTCCGCGTGGCGACAGGGCGTGCTCGCGCGCTTCCGGCTGGGCCAGAGTCAGGTCAAAGCTTGATGCCGCCCCCAGGGATACTGGCAGTTGACGTTGCGCTCGCAGACCGAGCCAGGCGGCGATAAGCAGTAAGCAGGCAAACCCAACCAGTTGCACAGGTATCAGCCCCAGCCACAATTGGGTGGCATCGAGCCCAGTAGTAGCGGCTGCGCGGGCAGTGGTTCCCCCCCAGGGCACCATGTTGCCTACCCCGGCAGTGGTGCCAACCAGCATCAAAAGCATAGTGGGACTCATGTTCACGCGTTTATACAGGGGCAACAGTGCCGGGATGGTCAGCAGGAAGGTTGCCGCCCCAACACCATCAAGGTGAACCACTGCCGTAACCACCACGGTTACCAGGGCAATCAGCAGTGGTTTGCCACCAGTACAGCGGATCAGCAAGTTGACCAGAGGGTCAAACAGGCCGCGATCTCGCATGATGCCAAAATAGAGAATGGCAAACAAAAACAGCGCAGCAGTGGGCGCAACCGTAATCAGACCATTTTTGATAAACGTGCCGATTTCAACGGGGGAAAAGCCAGCCAGAAGGCAGATGGCAACAGGAATTGTAGTAAAGGCCACGACCGGGCTGATTCGGCGCAACAGTATCAGCACAATGATGCTGAGCATCATGGTGAAACCTAGTGCGGTGATCATGTTTTGAACCTCGGTATTTGTTTTTATTGTGGGGTCCGACCCGATGGTCCTGGCCGGCAGGTCGAAGAACAGGCGCAGGCAGATCAGTCGGGAGGTGGTAGACGCATCGACAATAAAAGATAACTCAGGCTCTTGCCGTGCCGGTCAAGACCAGGGCTGCGATTGACCCCTCCCTCCAGAGCGTCCTCCAGGACAAAGTTAAGCGCTTGTAGCGAATCGACTGCATAGCGCTTGACGTGTGCTGGCCGGCGGCTGGCAAACTGCGTAGCGACGCGCTCGGCCGTCAGTTCCTGCTTGAGCCATTCGTAGTGGGCCGCGTCCAGTGGAAACACCGCAATGCTGAGGATATTGCCCTTGTCGCCTGCGCGAGCATGAGCAACGTCGGCAAGAGTGACAGTTGCATTCATCAGTACCACTCCAGACGTGTGTCAATTTCAGCGCGTGGAATCAGAAAGCTGCGCGTAGTAAGGGATTCACCAAGGTGTCGGCGTACGCCACCTCCTCCAGCCGGACCGTTTGTATAAAGCGCCTCCACTTCAGCAAGCAACCTCTCAAGCAGCACCCGGTCATGGTGGACCAGACCGACCCGGGTTCGCACGTCCTCGACATGAGGCGCCTGCGCAAGACATTTGCCCAGGTAGTCGCCACGGGTATCATTAAAGAGGCTGGCAACACCAGCAAGATCAATCCATGGCTCCACCTCGGGAGCAAGTCGGTCAAACCGTTGCAGAAGGATCTCACGGGCCAGATTGGCTCGGGCCACAGCGCCAGGCCCGGCGTAGGATATCTCCGCCTCGCCAAACCACAGCCCGCGCATCCCGGCCAGGCCTTTAAGCTGCTCCGGGCGTGGGTGCCCCTGAATACCACTAATGGCCACGCGATCTGCTGCTAGAGTGCTCACCCTGACCTCGCTTAGATCCAGGATGACGTCAGGTGTAAGGTAGCGACTTGGATCATGCACTTCGTAGAGCAATTGCTCTTTGACCGTGAGCTCGTTCACGAAACCGCCGGAGCCAGCCGACTTGGTAATCACAAGGCTGCCATCGGCACAAATCTCGGCAATGGGGCACCCCAGCTCGGCCAGATCGGGTACGTCCTTTAGGCCAGGATGAGCAAAGTAGCCGCCGGTAATCTGGGTGCAACACTCCAATAGATGCCCGGCTACGGTAGCGATTGCTATCTTCTGCCAGTCATCGGCAGCCCAGCCGAGTCCATGCCGGATCGGGCCAACCGCCAACGAGGGATCGGCGACTCGACCACAGAGCACAATAGCTGCCCCTTCAGTCAAGGCCTGGGTAATTCCGTCGGCACCGGTATAGACATTGACCGAGACAAGGTCGTCTTGCACGCCGTCCAGGTTCAGCCACTGACCAAGACGCTGACGATCCATACCAAGCAGATCATCACCAAGGACACAGGCGATTTTCAGCCCGGGATAGTTTCCGCCAAGTCTGGCACGCAGGCGCTCGGCCGCTGCCCGCGGATTGGCCGCGCCACCATTGGTAATAATCGGTATCCTTGCTTCTATGCAGATATCGAGCACAGGCTCAAGAAAGTCGAACAGCCGTGCGGCATAGCCGGTGCCAGGATCGGCCTGCTTGCGCAGCTGGGCCTCCGCTAACGTGCGCTCGGCCAGCAATTCAAACATCAGGTAGCGTTGCCCTGAACGGCGAGCCAGGTCCTCCGCAAGCTGTCGCCCCGTGTCAGGACGGTCATTGGCGAAGCCCGCCCCACAGCCGATATGTATTTTTGTCATTGCTTCGGACTCAACATGGGTTCTAGGTCATAGTGCAAGCAAATATACTTTTCTGTAAATTTTAAATATTCTAATAATTAATCCACTTATTTTATTAATTATGGATATCAACTTCCGGCAACTACGTGCTTTTGTTCTGATTGCAGAGACTTCCAGCTTTACTCGTACCTCTGAGCAGTTACACCTGTCTCAGCCAGCACTAAGCTACAGTATCCGCAAGCTGGAAGAAGCGGTTGGCTTGCAATTACTGGCACGTAATACTCGGAGTGTAGAACTGACCCCGGGCGGAGAACATTTCCTGTCGCAGGCCAGGCGGATGCTGAGCGATATGGATAATGCTGTACGTGACGCTCGTGAAACACTAAGCCTGAGTCGAGGAACGATTCGCCTGGCCGCACTTCCCACAGCGGCGGCCTCGTTTCTTCCAGAAGTCATTGCTGCGTTTATGAGCTATCATCCAGGGGTGCAGGTATCGCTGCGTGATGGACGGGCAGGAGAAGTCAGGGCCTGGGTTCAGAGCGGTGAAGTGGATGCAGGCATCACCTCACTGCCCGAGGATCTTTCCGGCCTCAGCTTTGAAGCGCTGGTAAATGATAATCTGGTGTTGCTGGCTCCGCGGGGCAGGATCTCAGATGGGAAAAAAAAGGCGCAGGTGTGGCAGGAGCTGCCCTATATCGCACTGACACCAGATACCAGCATCCGTCCATTGGCTGACGCTGCTTTGCATTTACTAAAGGTGCCTGCCGAGCCCGCTTGGGAAGTAGCACACATGAGTACTGCCGCTGCGCTAGTGCGTGCTGGCCTTGGCTTTTCTTTGCTGCCTGCAAGCTGCACAGCGTTTCTACGGGTCGACAACGAACTATTAGTGGTTCCCTTGAAGCAGACTGGACAACGCTCCCTGGGTTTCCTGCAGAAGAAGCCTATTAGACATACGCCATCGATGCGGGCCTTTATGGTTTACCTGACCCGCCAATTGGCAGCGAACGCAACCTGAGCGTTCATGTACCACGTTTCCTCTTACCTTCTGGTCCAGTCAAGAAGCCTGTCGCTGGCCTTTTCATCCTTACCATCGGCATCACTGCACCGGCTGTACTCGGGTTTGGACTGTGGGATTTGAACAAGCGCAAGTAGAATAAGACATACAGAAATATACATCCTGATTTCCCGAAAATAGCCGCTTTTTTGTAGCCATATTTATTGGCCTGAGTGGGCTTGCATCAGCGGATTTGTAGGGCAAGGTGGGGTTATCGGACACAGCCAGGAGCCCACGATGACTGCCTTCCCTCTCACTCAAGACGCCTTTGCCTTCTCTCAAAATGAGGTAGCCTTCCAGCTATCTGAACTCTCACTGGCGCAGTGATGTGCTGGCCCTTATCGCGAGGATCGAGCCAGGCTGGCATCCCACACGTTTAAGCTTCTTGGTATATCGAGGAGCAAATGGATAATACTGTCAGGCACCTTGTGCTCTGACAGTATTCCTATTATTCCGATCAGAGTGATTTCTTTCCGGAACTACTTATTACTGCCTCTATGGCATGCGACAAGCGCAAACGATTAGCTGCGCTGAGCTTTTGCAGACCTAATTCGTATGCCATGGTGCAAAGCAATTCCTCCCCACCTATCGCCCCATCCGCCATCAGCTCTCTAGCAAGCGCCATCAGCTCATCCAGACATATTTCGTCCACTGGCCGCCCGCTAGTTTCCGGGCAGGCCCTTCGGGCTACGACAAGATCATTGGTTGGCATATTATCAGGCCAGAAAAACTCACCTGCTGGCTCTTCGTGGCTACGGTGGTGCCGCCGTGCCACTTCCAGCACTCGATCCCGAATCCGTGCTCCGGTCCTTGTCCACCCATGAGCGCGAGCGATACGTCGCGCCAGCGTCTGATCGAGTACCGGCCCTTCTGCGGCAATTACATAGGCCACCAGCTGCTCAAGCGTTGGATCATACCCAGCGTTTAGGAAGGCGGCAGGATCAATTCCTGGTATCACCTCAGGATTAGACTCAGCATATATTTGCTTATCTCTACAAACTCCCTGCTCCACGCGACCGGATTGACTATGTAGATCGACTGCTCGCGCATAGAGCGCTGGTGACACAGCATCTTCTACCGCCTTAGGCACCTCCGCTTCGGCTTCGGGCGACAGGGCCCCCTCCTCTCTTTGTATATTATCCGAGGCAGCAAGTGCATCCGCGTCTCTAGTAGCCGCAATGCGGGCAGCCTGTTCCTTAGCTTCCAGATCTCGACGCTTGGCTCTCGATACTTCGAGCAAGGCGGTGAGTCGGCTATGGACACGGTTGGCAGTTTCTTGAGCATCGATCCACCAGTCGGTCGACCAGATCCGCAGAATCTCCCACCCTAAACCGCGAAGCACCTGCTCGCGTAGCTTGTCGCGGTCACGCGCCGTCGCACTTCGATGATAAGTAGCGCCATCGCACTCTACGCCGGCAAGATAGCGGCCAGGGGCGTCAGGGTCGACAACACCCAGATCGATCCGGAAGCTCGACACCCCGACCTGCGTATGTACCTGCCAGCCTTTCTTGTTCAGCGCGGTCGCAACAGCCTGTTCAAAGGGACTATCAAAGCCGCCGACACTTCCGCTGACCGCCTCTGCTAGGGCTCGCGGACCGCGCTCAGCAAATTCAAGAAAATGCTTTAGATCGCGTACCCCAACCGACTGGGTCCGCGTTAGGTCGATAAGCTCGGGCCGCAGGCTAGAAAAGACCAGTAGTTCCTGCCGTGCACGGGTCACGGCAACGTTCAACCTCCGCTCGCCACCCTGCCGGTTCAGCGGCCCAAAGTTCATTGACATCACCCCGGCCTGGTCTTTGGCATAGGTTGTTGAGAAGTAAATAATGTCTCGCTCATCCCCCTGCACACTTTCTAAATTCTTAACAAACAACGGCTCAAGTTGGCTTTCGGCGAAGAATACTTCCAATAGCGGATCGGTAGCACGAGCCTTATCGAGCAGATCCTCGATCAAGCGCTGTTGCTCACCATTAAAGGTCACCACGCCAATAGTTTGACCGCTTTCATGAAAACCTGGCGCTTTGAGCCTGGCGACCAGATCATCTACTACGGCCCGTGCTTCTATAGGATTAGTGCGCGAAATGCCTTTTTCATAGACACCGTCAACTTTGCAGAGCCGTACGGCCGTATCTGCGGTAACCGGCGAAGGGAAAGTGATCAGCTTCGATTCGTAGTAACGCTGGTTGGAGAATGCAATCAGACTCTCGTGCCGGCTGCGGTAGTGCCAACGTAAATTACGGGTTGGCAGATTCGCGCTGATGCATTCATCTAAGATACTCTCGAGATCAGCCTCCACATCGTCGTCTTCAACACTGGATTCGGCACGGTCAAAGAAAGAGGTAGGCGGCAGCTGCTTCGGATCGCCCACCATTACGACCTGCCTTCCGCGTGCCATGGCACCGATGGCATCCCACACGGGAATCTGTGAGGCTTCGTCGAATACAACAATATCGAACGGTGTCGCACTTGGCGCCAAATACTGGGCAATGGACAGCGGACTCATTAACAGGCACGGCGTCAACTTAGCTAGAGCATCAGGAGCTTTAGACATAAGCTCGCGAAGCGGCATATGGCGAGATTTCTTACCCATCTCATGGCGCAGTATTCCCCAGTCGGAATTACGAGTAACCGACTCCTGACTGGGTAGGTCACTGCATAGCCGCGCACGTAGCCAGTCACGCGTCAGAGCCGTGAAGCGATCATCAAGTGCACGGAAGTCACGGATGCGTTGCTCATGCTCGACGCTTACAAATGTTCGGATTGCCGGTTCTTGATCCACTACTGCATTGAGCCACCAGCGGGCATAGTTGACCGTTAGTGCTAACAGCGTGGTGCCTGGCGCTATCTGTTGCTCTTCTAGGGCGGTGACCAAGGGCAGGAGACCTACGGCGGCGGCCTCGTCTCGCACTTTTTGCCAAGCACACCAGGCCCTAAGCCGCGGCTCCGAACGAATCAACCCTTCGCACCGCTCAAGCAGACAATCCAGGGTCGGATCATTCAGCGCCGAAACCTCAGCTGAGAAATGGCCTACAGTCCGCATGACCCCATGCTGTTGATTAAGTGCCTCCAATGCCTCGCGCAGCGCTTCGCCGGCGAACGCCACGGATCCTTGAGGCTCAAGCAAGGCGTTGCCATCACCCAGCAACACACCTAGCGCTGCTTTGCAGGCAACCAGCTCCTCCGGTTGCGTCGCCAGTCGAGCTATCGTGCCTGCCAGAGCTGCCTGAAACGCTATAGCCTGCCGGACGGTTTCCTGGCGGGTGCGAAGCCCCTGCCACAGACCCGGTACCATATCGCGAAGATCATCAAGCTCGCTCAAGCTACGCTCGACGCTTGCACGCTGCTTGAGCAACAAACAATCCTGCTGCATGGCCTGACCACAGTGGCCAGCGGCAACGAGCTCATGATCCTCTGACAGTGTTCCTTGGGCATTGATGGCTGCACGAGCGCGCTGAAAGGACAACGCGGCTTTTACCGGGTCGACTACAGTGGCCAAACCACTCCATAACCCGTCGGTAGCGATTCTTAGATCCTGGAAGCTTTCAAGCTCGCGGGTCATTTGCGCGATCTCGCGTAGCCGAACCAGGTCTGTCCTTAGCGCTTCTCCTAACGTTCCCTGCTCGATAGGTTCAAAGCCAGAGTCCGTCCAAACAGCGTCTGCCTTCTGCAGTTCAATAGTTTGCTGCAAGCGAATGGCGGCAAACAAATGAGCCGGATTGGAACGCCAGCCTTGCCAACCTTGACCGACTTGCTCGCATAAGATGAGGTCGTCGATTTGCTTGCGTACGGCACGAATATCGATCCAGGTCTGCAGATCCTTAGCCACTTCTACAGCTGCGTGACTATCGGCTGCCTTACCCAGTGTTTCCCGAATTTTACGCATACCGAAAAAGGACTTCGGCCAGAATGATTGCTCAGCTCTACGCCAGTGCTCCAGCAATTGATAAACATCCAGCGTTTCCACTGCCTCGGTATAGCTAACAGTTAGTTGTCGCTGTAGCTCAGCCAAGCGTTCCAACAAAACGATGGCTTGGCTGAGTCCTTCTAGCACCTCGGCTGACCAAGTCGGACCAAATTCTGCCGTAAGCGCGCGACGACGAAGAAGTAGCGCCAGAGCCTCTTCCGTCTTGCCAAGCAATAATGGAGGCCATGGCGCGCTCAGTCGAGCTGTCAGTGCCTGATGCTGACTCAGCAATTCGCAACCTTCACCGAGCCGCATGGTAAGAGTGCGAATATCTGGCCGTAGTACAAAGCGCCAATCATGCCCAGCAGCCTGAAGCAGCACAGAGGACAGGATTGCCAGGTTCTCGAGACCGCGCAGAGTGAGTGTCATCCGCGGAAGTCGAGTAATCTCAAGGAAACGATCGACTGCACGCTGCAAAGTTTGTGCGAGTGGAATCATACCGCGCGAAATTTGCATAAACTCTGCCTGCCACTTTGGTGACCAGTCCACCTGATTTACACCAAGTAACGCATGCTCCCTCAGCGCGGTATAGCCTACGGCGTCAGCATTTACCTCTAACCGGTTAGCCAGATCCTCAAGCGCCAACATTTCAACCCGGCTGTGATAATGAGGCGAAGCCCAAGCTAAAGCGATCGGACTGAGATCTCGATTTGAGGTCACGATACCGATTGCTGTGAAGATAGATAAGCCATTGGGGTATTGCTTGTGCAAGCAATCAACATAGAGGTTAAGGCTGTCACGCAGCGCTTTGAGGCGCTCCGCCTCCGCTCGCCATAGAGCGGGATCGGTCTGCCCCTTTGCCTCCCAAGCGGTTTGCAGCTGCGCCAGTACATCGGTCTTACTTGCCTTGCTGGAATGGACCTCCAAGCAAAACTCGCCCAACCCGATTTCCCTAAGCCTACGATAAACGACATCCAGAGCTGCAATCTTTTCGGAAACGAACAACACTCGCTTGCCCTGGGCAATAGATTGCGCAATCAGGTTTGCAATCGTTTGACTCTTGCCGGTACCAGGCGGGCCGATTAGAACAAAGTTTTTGCCTTTGGAAGCTGCCATAACAGCTGCCAGCTGCGAGGAGTCCGAAGGAAGCGGGCAGAAGACCTCGTCCGGACCATAGTCGGCATCAAGCCGCTTAGCATCTGGGAAGGCCACGTCCGAAGCGAAAGCATCCCGTGGCGTATCCAACAGATGTTGAACAACCGCGCTGTCACGTAAATGGTCAGCGTGCTGGGAAAGGTCCTTCCACATGAGAAATTTGGCAAAGGAAAACGTCGAAAGATAAATCTCCTCGCTTACCTCCCAGCCCGCCACATCCTTAATTAGATTGGCCACCGTCTTCCAAATAAGCGTGATGTTAAGACCGGACTCATCCCGAGGAAGCTCATGTTCCAAGCTACCCAGCCCTAGCTCAAAGTCCTCTCGCAACATTTCGATGAGTGTCGGGTTGAAGCGAGGCTCATCGTCATGCAAATGAAGGGTGAATCCAGATCGAGCGCTACGCCGCTCAAGGCGTACTGGGACAAGTACAAGCGGAGCCCGATACTTCTTACCTGCACGCTCTTCAGGCGTCCAGCTCAGAAAGCCGATTGCCAAAAATAGGGTATTAGCGCCTCCCTCCTGCATCGCTGACCGTGCGCCACGATAGAGCTCGGTCAGGCGCGCATCCATTTCCGGTCCTGAAAGCCCAATGAATACTTCTTTGCGCTTTAATCCGTCGAGGGCATGTGCCCGTCGCACGTCTTGACGCTCACGCTGCTCGTACAAAGCGCGCTCGCGGGGATCAGCACCGTCCATAAAATCAGGCCGTGGCAGCATTTTGAGCGCCTGCCCGGCCGACAATACGTCCTCCAGTGCAGCCGGATCGGGTGCTTCTAGCTTGAGCGCACGTTTACCAGCCTTGAAGTTTAGCAAGTTGTTACGTAGCGACAGATCCAACAGCTTGCGCTGCCACCGCCCTAATCGGTCCTTAGGGTCGAGTTTGGACAAATCCTCGATCTCGACCTTTTCTAGTTCCTCGGGTAACGAAGGAGCATCTTCGACCAGCAGTTCAGCTCCATGTCTAGCATCGGCTACATCTACGTTAATGTTTTGAGCCTCAGCACTGGCCATGGGCTTGATGCGCTGTAGGCGCGCTCGGCGGATATCAAGTACCATTTCGAACGTGTGCTCCTCCTCATCAGCTACTTGCGCGGCTCCCCGTTCGACGGCGTAGCTAAAAGGTGGGATGGAGGACTGGGTAATTAGGGTTGTCTCGAAAAGCACCAACTCGCTGAGCTTCAAGCGCTTACGAAGCGCCGTGACATCATCAATGAGCGTCGTAGAGAACTCTTCCGCCTTTAGCCACACGCCTGCAAAGGCGTGGCCTTGGGTAAAGACCAATACAGGGTTCAGGCCCGCCTGCTCGAGCGCGGCGCAGAAAAACAAAGCAAGGTCGAAACAGGTAGCGAGTCCAGTGTCGGTGATATGACTAGGGCTTCTTACCTTTTGGCCGTACTGCTCAAAACTGGCTGGAGGTAGACTGTAGACAATCTTCATACCTGCCATAGCGCCCCAGATCGACGAAGCAATCTCCCATGCACGCTTGGCCCCACCGGCATACCCATCCAGCGCTGGACTCTTGCCACTTTTACGCAGAACATCAGCTGCCTTTCTCAACAGCCGTTCTACGGCCAGATCATTAGGCTGCACGAACGCTGCAGTCATATCAGGGATATGTGACAGCCCACCCCACTGCATCCGCGGCAAGAGCTCAAGTACAGCGTCTATACTGGCGATTTCTTCTTCCGCAGCTTTCAACGTGAAGGTCAGCGTAGCCTTCTCTGATTCAACTAGACGCGCTAGCAGGGCACCATCAAGCGCTAAGTCAAGTCCAGCGATCTGCTGATGAGTGTTAGGAGAAAGCGAGTCGATATGCCAAGTCGTAGGCTTAAAGATTTCTGGCGAAGAAGACAGTGACAACACGAGCTCGTGGTACCGCTGCTGCGTCTCATTGATAATCTTAAGCTCTCGAATGACGGGTATAGCGTTTTGGTAGTCAGCGAGGTTCAGCTTTGACACGATGGTATGCTGGATTTTTATCGTCGGTATAGGTTCCGGCTCGTTACTTACCCTAAGTACCTCAGCGTCTCGGTCGACAAAGGGCAGCTCCAATTCGTCCATGAATACACTCCGTACGATAAAATTCGATTTTCAGCCTGCACTTTTGGTGCTTGTCATCTGATGCATCGGCCATTGGGTTAATTTCTTAAGTCGTTGCCGCTGGATTACCGATAAGCGGAGCGGCCTGGGAGAGCCAGCAAGTGCTAGCTTTTGACCGAGCTTATGACTTGCGACAAACTCTCGATTAATGAAGAAAGCATTGAGCTGCTTCTCTCACTTGAGCGGGACCATACTCTTGACCGTATCTCTCACAGCGCAGCGCCTTTGTCCTTTATGGACTATCTGTTAGAGCTTGGAGCGGTATCGTTAAGCGAGGGTGGCCATGCCAAATGGTCGCGCATGCTGAGAACTCGCAACCAACTCCGGCGCTTCGATACAGACCCGTTGGCGCTGTTCGATACCTACAAGCGCTTGGTGAGAAAATCGAGACCTGTCGGCTAGCGCTTTTTATTTGATGCTAGAGGATAGACCAGACACTCCTTGTATCTGACCTCTTCCACCTGAGCGGGTGACAAATCAGCCTCCTCATGAAAAACGACGGGGACTGCCAGGGCGCTGATTCGTTGTACTTCAGGTTCGTTATCAAACGTTGGCCCTATAACAAATTGCCGGGTCAGGTCTTCTCCCAGACCGTTATCTCGAATCTCGGCAACGTCTCTCCAGAGTTGAGCAACCTGGCGACAATGACCAGGCCAGTCTGCACTGGGTAGGTCACGCGTCGCAGGCTGTTGGTTAGGTATAGGCTCAGCAGCAAAGCCCATGTCGCAGAGTAGCGCCAGACAGGCGCAAGGGATCAGCCTTTGATTCATGGTTTACGTCCTTGTTAAGGGCAGGCATGGCGTTAACAAGCAGCCTAACGATTAAATAAAAATCTTTCAAACCATTGATCTAGAGAGCCTCCCTGTTGCATGGCGGGCCTTTATTCTCGCGAAGTAGTTGTGAAGAGCGGGTTGTGTTTCACGCGTCTTCGTCTGTGAACATGTCTAATGTATTCGTTTTCGATTGCGCGACGGCTGGTCTCTTGCATCACCCGATTTCGATGAGACGCTGGATGTATAACCTGCGACTGATCGAGGCGCTTCACACCTATGAGTACTCATCAAAAGTTCAAAGCCGGTGAGACGCACGGGACGTATGTTATTGAAGGGCCTGTTACCGAGCAGGATATCCTGCAGATGGCCAGAGCTCTGGCGCGTCGGCGCTTCTGTCGGGGGTTGCCCTTCACCGGGACCCGAGAGGTTTTCCCTTATCTGCAAACCCTGTTGGCTGACTATGAGCACGAGGTGTTTGCCGTAGTTTTCCTGGACAGCCGGTATCGCTCAATCGCCTATCGCAAGCTGTTTACCGGGACGATTGACCATGTCGCGGTGCCGCCCAGGGAGGTTGTCAAAGCAGCGCTTGTGCACAACGCGGCCGCCGTGATCCTCGTGCATAACCATCCCTCAGGTGATCCTGAGCCCAGCGAGCGCGACTACGACCTTACCGATGAGCTCAGCCGTGCACTGGCTCTGGTCGGTATCCGAACACTTGATCACGTTGTCGTGGCGACCGAGGGCTGCGTGTCGCTGGCCGAGCGAGGCTATCTGCAGCCCCAGGCCAGAGCGGTTAGTACATCGATGGCAGTCAGGCTATCATGAGTGCCTGTTTAATATTTCTACGGTAGACACATGAACAAATCTGAACTGATCCAGGCCATCTCCGAAAAGGCAGACCTGAACAAGGCCATGGCAGAAAAAGCCCTGAACTCACTGGTTGAGGTAATCAGCGACGAGCTGGCCAAGGGAGAGACGGTGGCGCTGGTGGGGTTTGGCACCTTTCAGGTCAGCGAACGTGCGGCGCGCAAGGGACGCAACCCGCAGACCGGACAGGAAATCGATATCGCAGCCAGCAAGAATCCCACCTTCAAGCCTGGCAAGGGCCTGAAGGATGCCGTGAACAGCTGATCCTCGTACTGTCCGAAAAGCCCTGCCCAGCGGGGCTTTTTCTATGGCAAGCGAAGGGAGCGCTCCGAAGCCCGCAGCAGTAGCCAAGGGCTTACAGAGCCCTCAGGAAAATCCTGTTGTTGTCTCTGCTTAAGACCTCGTATGCTATATAGAGTATGCGGTACGGCTGCGCGGATTATCGGGATAGCTCATCCTGTCTACAGGCTCTCCACCGCGTTTCTCAATACCCCAGCAAGGAAGCCAGCATGGGACTCGTTCTAACTCGCCAGGAAGGCGAAAACATCATTCTTCTGCTTGACCCCGAGTGTGATGAAGCCCAGGTGCTTGATGCCCTGCGCCATGAGGGGATCATGCTCTCGATTACCCATGCCCAAAACGGCAAGGCCCGCGTCCTGATCGAGGCGCCGCAGGACATCTCTATCATTCGCGAAGAGCTGATTGAAAGCTAAGACGGCTGCGCCTGTTACTAGGGCTCCTGTCTGCCCAAGGCCCCTGATGCCAAAGGCGTGATCACCGTACCCGATACCATCAAAAAGGATTTTTTATGCCACGTGCCTGGATGGCCGCTGCCCTGACCCTGCTCCTCTCACCTGCCGCCCTGGCTCAGGACTGCTCGGTAAACAAGATCCTTGGCCAAGTCTATGGACCTGACCACAAGGCCGATCTTGAGCTTTCAACCTGCAAGGTCTGGCCAGCCCGGCCCGGAATTACCCTTGTTGCCGCGGGGCTAAATCGCGATGGCGACTACCAGGTTGGCAGTGAAGACCTTGAACTGCTGCTAGTGGACACGGCCACGTCCAGGGTAATTGCCCGCCGCCTGGAAGAGAATCGTCTCGGCTATGATGCTATCCATGTTGGCAAACTCACGTTTGATACAGCGCCCTATAAGCTCAACGACGATGTACTCGCCTTTGGCTTGAGAATTGGCCGCCATAATAACTCAGGTGGCTATCCCTTTTCAGAGACATCCCTGACACTTTACATCGCAGGAAAGAGCGGACCTGAGCCTGTATTGGAGGATCTGTTGGTTGAATCACTTTCTGGCGAAACAGACCCTGTTTGCCAGGGAAGATATGAGGAATCGGCCGCTACGCTTGCCCTGGGAAGCGCAACATCACATGGGCTGCATTCATTGGCTGTGACTCAACGCATCTCTACCTATCGTGAAGTCATGGGCACATCAGATACGTGTATGCCTCAGGATGAGAAAACCACCCAGCACCGATATACGCTGACCTTTAACGGGCATCATTACCCCGTCCCACGTGAATTAAAGGCTCTGACACCGTAAAGGCGGGGCCAGAGGCGATGGATGTCAAGGAAAGCAGTAGAAACAGCGTACTAACACGTCTTTCGTTACTTTGGTCGGCGCTATGAAGCATACAGCAGAGGCTAGCAGGAGGTGAGGGCATGACACCTCTATGTCTGTGCTTTATTTTGCAAGCGCGGCGGATGGATTGTCGTATCGACGCCGTGCCTCTGCAAGCATCGAAAGACTCAACTTGCGGACCTCAATCTTGCTCTGCTCGATATGCGCACGCAGCATTCGCAACGCTTCATCCCGTTTACGGGAGAGCAGTACCTTAAGAATACTGGCGTGCTCATTGTAAGTCTCTTCAATGCGGGCACGCTGAGTGAAGTCCAGACGGCGAACGATGCGTATATGTTCAGTGACCTCTCGGTGTAATCGCAGCATTTCACGGTTGCCGGCTGCCGCAACCAAGCCATTGTGAAAGGCTTCATCAAGTCCAGCCACTGTCTGCATGTCAGATTGACGTCTGTCTACCGGGACAGTCCATACCTGCCAGAGATCTTCCAGTAACTCCGTTAAATCAGGCAGGCTGCAAAGGCGCTCTACTGCCGCGGACTCCAGCACGATACGCAGATCATACAGCTCATCGATACGAGTAAAATCCAATGGCTTGACCATCCAGCCACGACGAAACTCTACATCAAGATACCCTTCACGCTGGAGCCTATAGAGAGCGTCGCGTACCGGTGTTCGCGACACCTGATAGCGCTCGGCTAGCTGAGTCTCAGTGAAGCGATCATGAGGGAGCAGATAGAAATCAAAAATCTCCTGCTTGATTCTGATATAGATCTGCTCAGCCAGTGCGTTACTTTGGAACTGGGTCATAAGCTATCCGCGGGATTCCAATGTACCTAGATCAATACTGACATGGGCTGCCACGACCTTCCAGGCTCCGTCGAGCCGCATCCATGTTTGCATCTGGCGCCCCACACGCAAGGTAACGCCATCACTGAATTCGGTGCTGACCGTAGCGCAGTTCTCACCAAAGGTTGTGATGACAGTATTATACAAGCGTCTGCCTGGCCCTACCGGTTGGCAGACCCGCCGGTAGTCGGCAATAGCCTGACTGCCATAGAGATTTTCGGCAACGCCGAAGCGCACGGTATATGGGGACTCCCAGAAATACGCATCAAGCGTTTCCAGCTCATTGGCGACCAGCGCACGTTCATAGTCTTTGAAGGCAGCCGTCACCGAAGCCACTACGCTAGGGAGGTTGATTACGGAAATCGAAGTCATGGTCTATCCTCTTGCAGAGCGGCCTCCAGGGCCGTCAGATACGCAGTACGGCCGACAATGCCCCCCTGAGCGACGATCATTTCCAGCGTGGATCGCTTGAATGCGGGGAAATAGCTTTCTGTCGCCTCTTCAATCAACAGGCAGCGATACCCGCGGTCATTGGCCTCACGCATGCTGGTTTGAACACACACTTCAGTGGTAACACCGGCAAATAGCAGATGGCTGATGCCACGTGCCTGAAGACGTTCATGCAGGCCAGTCGCATAAAACATGCCTTTGCCGGGTTTATCGATCACCCACTCGCCTTCGGCCGGTGCGACATCGGCAATGATCTGGTTTCCGGGTTCGCCACGTACCAAAATACGCCCCATCGGACCTGGATCACCAATACGCAATCCTGGCAGGCCGTGTGCGTGTTTGGCATCCGGGCAATCGGACAAGTCTGGAAGATGTGACTCCCGAGTATGGATAGCCAACATGCCCTGTTGACGAGCCAGTTCGAGCAGGCGCCGAACAGCCGGAACGATCGCCTTTAGTGGCGTCACGTCATTGCCCAGCGCAGCACCAAAACCACCCTGCTCGATGAAGTCACGCTGCATGTCGATTACGACCAGCGCGGTATTGGCCGGCTCGAAGCTGAAATCATTAGGATTAGCCGTAACCCAAATCATATAGCCTCCGTCTGGGCATTGCCGCCGGCCATGTAGTGTCCCAGTACGGTCCTGTCTGCCTGGGCTATATCGGTCTCGAACCCAATATACCCGTCGTGCATCACCAGGATGCGATCAGACAGCTCAAGTAGTTCATCTAGGTCCTCGCTTAGCAGCAGGACCGCCGCGCCTGCATTTCGGGCCTCGACGATCCGTCTGTGAATCAAGGCAGCCGAGGCGAAATCCAGCCCAAAAACCGGATTAGATACGATCAGTACCGATACACCCTCGGTCAGTTCGCGGGCGAGTACGGCGCGCTGAACATTACCACCAGAAAGCGTACCGATGGGGCGTTCGGGATCAGCTGGACGTACCTGGAAGCGCTCGATAAGAGCCTTGGCCTGTGTACGAATCGCTCGGCGGTCGATGCGCCAGCCCTGACGGCACAGTGGCGCCTGGTCAAAGTTGCGCAGGGCCAGATTCTCCGCCACGCTCATGTTGGCAATGCACGCATTGCGCAGCGGCTCTTCCGGCAGACTGTAAACGTGCATGTGCTGCATCTCGCGGCGGCTAGCACGATAGGGATTACCGTTTACGCGGACTTCACCCCCGCTGGCCTTGCGCTGACCGAGCAAGGCTTCAGTAAGCTCACGTTGACCATTGCCGGAAATCCCCGCGATTCCTACGATTTCTCCCGGCCGTACGGCCAGCGAAAGCCCGCTGACCGCAAGTGTACCCTTGTCACCCGGCACATCGAGCGTTTGGACCTCCAATCGCGGAGCGCTGTTTGCTACGGCAGGTCGCTCAAGCGCAACCGTACGGGTATCCGCCTCACCCATCATCCATATCGCCAGCGACTCAGGTGACGTCGCAGAAACAGCGGTGCTACCGACCAGGCGGCCTTTTCGCAGCACCGTCACATCATCGGCAAAGGCGGTTACTTCACGAAATTTATGGGTAATCATCAACACCGAGATCTCGCCCCGGTGTGCCATGTCATGCATGAGCCCCAGCACCTCATCGGCCTCCTGTGGCGTCAGCACTGATGTCGGCTCATCGAGAATGATGAAGTGCCGTTCCAAATACAGCTGCTTGAGAATTTCGAGCTTTTGTTTTTCGCCGGCTGCCAGGCTGCTAACGGGACGGTCCAGATCGAGCCGGAACGGCATACGTGCCATGAAGACCGCGAGCCGCTCACGCTCCTGCGACCAGTCGATACGCCAACCCAGGTCGTTCCGTGACAGCACCAGGTTCTCCGCGACGCTGAGTCCCGGCGCCACGGTAAAGTGCTGGTAGACCATCCCGATCCCCAGCGCATGGGAGTCTATGGGCGTGCGGATCTGCCGCTCTCGGTCGTTCACGACAATCGCGCCCTCATCGAGCGGACCGTAACCGACAATTCCCTTGACCAGGGTGCTCTTGCCGGCGCCGTTTTCGCCTAGCAGGGCATGCACGCTTCCCGCCCTGACCTTAAGCGATACGTCCGCCAGGGCGCGCAAGCTGCCAAAGGATTTGCCGGCACCGATAATTTCCATGCTCAGGGCACGCATGGATCAGGCCCGTCCCAGCACATCGAGTAGCATCGACGAATTGCCGACAGCGCCAAAGACCCCGCCCTGCATCTTGATCATGTTAAGCGCTGCCAAATGGTTGCCGTGATCTGTTGCACCGCAGCAGTCCTCGAGGAGGATGCACTCGAAGCCACGGTCGTTACCCTCGCGCATGGTGGTATGGACACAGACATCGGTCGTGATCCCCGTAAGAACCAAGTTGTCGATTCCGTGGTTACGCAAGACGAGCTCAAGATCCGTCGCATAGAAGGATCCCTTGCCGGGCTTATCGATGATGATCTCGCCTGGCAGCGGTGCCAGCTCCGGAATGATCTCCCATCCCGGCTCGCCGCGTACCAGAATGCGTCCACAAGGTCCGTCATCGCCAATGCCGGCACCGATACGCTGCGACCGCCAGCGCTTGTTGGCGGGCAAATCGGCCAGATCGGGGCGGTGGCCTTCGCGGGTATGGATGATGGGAAATCCCTGTGCCCGCATGACCTCGAGGACACGCTTTATGGGTTCAATCGGTGCGCGGGTCAGCGAAAGGTCATACCCCATGGTATCGACATAGCCGCCGACACCACAGAAGTCAGTTTGCATGTCGATGATCACCAAGGCGGTGTTGGCCGGGTCGAGCCGACCGTTATAGGGCCAGGGATAAGGCGCTGAGGCGAGATGACGTAGATTCATGGGATCATTCCTGGGTAGAGGGGGGTAAACAGGCGTTCCGGGGCGGGAAGCCCGCAGGAGGTCCCATCAGTGTGGATGACTTCACTCTCCCAGGGCAGCCGGTAACGGCCCGCAGCCAGGTCATGCATATAGGTATAGGGGCAATCCTGCGCGCCACCCTTGACGGCAGAATAGCCGCGGTGGCCAAACTGATAGATGTTGTTTTCCACGCCCCAGTGCAGGCGCGCTTCACGCACCAGGTCCGGACGCATTTCGCAGCAGACGATCTCGTCGGCGCGCCCACCGCCCTGGTTCATGATGCCGCCGTCAAAATCGACGAACATGGCTTCGCCCATCGAATCGAATGTGCCATCGGAGCCGCACATGCACACACTGGCGGTTTGCATTAAGTTGCAGAAGGCATTCGCCTGATTGGTAATCTGCCAGGCATGGCGAATCGGTGCGGTATAACCGGCAGTCCGGATCATGATTTCGGCCCCCTTATAGGCGCACTCGCGAGCCATTTCTGGGAACATGCCGTCGTGACAGATGATCAGTGCCAGTTTGCTGCCACGGGGACCTTCACAGACAGGAATTCCCTGGTCGCCCGGCTCCCAGGGTTCAACCGGCACCCACGGATGCATCTTGCGGTAATACAGGCGAATCTCACCGGTGTCGTCGACAATGATTCCACTGTTGAACGGATTGCCCCTGGGATTGGCCTCCATGATGGAAAAGCAGCCCCAGATCCTATTGTCTACGCAGGCCTGGCGCAGCGCGGCCACTTCCGGACCATCTAGAGAGCACAGGATTTCGGGCGAGGTATCCATGGACAGCCCGTGCAGGGAATACTCCGGGAAGACGATCAGATCCATGCTAGGCATGCCGCGCCGGGCTTTACCGACCATTTCCACGACCCTTTGGGTCTGCGTCCACAGCGCTTCACGGGTATGAGGATCCGGCAGCGACAGTTGAGCCAGACCGATCACGACGCCATTAGGCGACTTATTCAAACCACCAAGTCCACTGGACATGAGTATTAACCTCTATCGGGTGAGACTGAGTTCGCCAGGGGCGCCAGTCAGGGTGCGGTTAGGTTGGCAGGTGATAAACATCACTAGCAGCGTCAGGGCATAAGGTGCGGCGGCAAACAGGTAATACCCTGTACTGATACCCACCGCCTGCAGGGCGGGGCCGATGGCACCGGCAGCACCAAATAGCAACGAGGCCCACAGGCAGTTCAGGGGTTGCCAGCGGGCAAAGATCACCAGGGCAACGGCCATCAGTCCCTGGCCACTAGAGAGCCCCTCATTCCAGCTTCCCGGGTAGTACAGTGACAGATAGGCCCCGCCGACGCCCGCAAGAAAGCCGCCTATGGACGTTGCCCAGATGCGTACCTTGATTGGGCGGTAACCAAGTGCTTGGGCCGACTCTACATGATCACCGACCAGGCGCAGCATCAGGCCCCAGCGTGTACTGCGCAGCCCCCAGGGCAGCAAGATGGCGAGGGCAACGCCCAAGAAAAATAGCACGTTGATATTGAGCGTCGAGCGCACCCGTTCATCGGCACTCCACTGCCCCAGCGAAAACGAAGGCAGCATGGGCGCTTGCGGTTGGATGAAGGCTTTGCCAAGAAAGAAGGCAAGGCCCGTTCCGAGCAGAATGAGGGCGATACCAAAGGCGATATCGTTGACTTTGGGCAGCGAGCAGACGATGCCGTGCAGGAGTCCCAGGGCCAGACCGGTACTGCCGGCTGCCAGTACGCCCAGCCAGGGTGAGCCAGAGAGATAGGACACGGCATAACCAGTCATGGCGCCGGCCACCAGAATCCCTTCCAGACCCAGGTTGATACGCCCGCCTTTTTCGGTCAGGCATTCACCTAGGCTGACGAACAGAAAGGGCGTTCCTACCCGGACGGCACCTGCCAGCAGAGCCAGAAAGAATGTCAGCCAATCAATATTAGCCATGGCTGGGCACTCCTGCGGCCGAGGACGCCGATTTCTCAAGCAGTCGCAGGCGCCAACCCGTGATGCGTTTGCTCAAGGCTTCCCAGGCCAGCAAGTTAGTAAACAGAATGCCCTCGAGAATCAGCGTGGTCGCATCGGGCAGATCCAGGCGGCGCTGTAGCAGGCTGCCGCTCGCTTCCACACCACCCAACAGTGTTGCGCACACGATGATCGCAACTGGGTTATGCCGGGCGGCAAAGGCAACCAGGATGCCACTAGTGCCATAACCGGCGATCAGCGCGGCGTTCGCGCTACCCTGTACGGCCGCAACCTCGAACATACCTGCCAGACCCGCGGCCGCGCCACCCAGCAGGCAGGTCATCAAGACCAGGCGGTCAACCGACAGGCCAAGCATACGAGCAGTTCGAACATTGCCGCCCACGATGCCTAATGAGAATCCGCTGACGCTGTGGCGCAACAGGATGTAAGCCAACAGGCAGGCGATAACACCCGCCACAAGCCCCCAATGCACCGCGAAGGCATCGCTGACGGTGCCGATGAGATAAGTGTCATCGAGCGGTACGGTCGAGGGCTTGTTCAGACTGGCCGGATCGCGCAACGGTCCTTCGACCAACTGCCGGAACAGTGCAATGCCGATGTAGGAAAGCAGCAGGCTGCCAATCGTCTCGTTGAGACCACGCTTCTGACGCATCCAGCCGGAGAGGCCGATCCACAGGCCGCCCACCAGCATGGCCGCCAGCCCCATCAGCGCTAGCATCAGCATGGAGGGCAGCGCCGGCAGCCACAGCGGTAGTACCGCAGCGGCCAGGCCACCAAGTACCAGCGCCCCTTCCCCGCCGATGATAATCAGCCCGGCCCGGGCCGGCAGTGCGACGCAAAGCGCGGTCAGCATCAGGGGCGCAGCTCGCTGGAGTGTATTTTCCCAGGCGAAGGAAGAGCCGAACGCGCCTTCAATCACCAGGGCACCCGCCTCCAGCGCCGGCTTGTTCTGCACAGCGAGAAACAACAGGAACAGCACACAAGACGACAGCACAGCAAGCAGCGTGGGCAGGCCAGGCAGTGCCTTGGCCACCAGGCTTCGTACCTTGTTATCAAGGCTACTCATATAACAAGCCTCAGATCTGACCCTGGACGCCTTCGACCAGATAATTCATGCGCTCGAGCACGACATCGGTCTGACGTTGACTGGTACCGTCCGCAATCACGACGTTGCCCCTGTTGTCCTTGATGGGACCCTTAAAGATTACAAATCCTCCTTCGAGCATTTGCGCCTTGATGGCATCGGCTTGCTGTTTGGCTGCTTCGCTCACCTTGGGACCGTACGCTGAGGTCTTTACGAAGCCTTCCTTGAGGCCGCCGCGCATGAAGTTGATCATCGACTTACCGCTTTGCGCCGCCTCGACATGGGCACGGTAAGGTGTTTCCCAGTTCCATTCGGCACCGGTGAGGTAGCCCTTCGGCGCCAGGGCTGCCTGACTGGCATGATAGCCGCAGGTCATTGCGCCACGCTTTTCAGCGGTTTCCACAATGACCTTGGGTCCGTCCACGTGACAGGTCAGTACATCGCATCCTTGGTCGATAAGACTGTTGGTCGCCTCGGCTTCCTTGACCGGTAGCGACCAATCACCAGTAAAGATTACCGTCACCGTAATGCTTGGGTCCACCGAGCGCGCACCCAAGGTAAAGGCATTAAGGTTACGCAACACCTGAGGCACTGGTTTGGCTGCAACAAAGCCAAGCTTCTTAGACTGGCTCATATGGCCCGACACAACGCCGTTCAGGTATTGACCTTCATCGATATAGCCGAAGAAGCTGCCAGCATTCACCGGATCCTTGCCTTCCTGCCAGAGCCCGCCGCAATGGGCGAACCGGACATCTGGGTACTTCTTGGCGACCTTGACGACATGCGGATCGAAATAGCCAAAGGAGGTAGGAAAAATCAGCGTGGCACCGTCCTGGCGAATCATTGCCTCCATCGATTTTTGTACCGCGACGGTCTCAGGTACGTTCTCCTCTTCGATCACCTTCACGTTGGGCAGCGTCTTGATGATGGCTGCGGCCTGGGCATGCGCCTGGTTGTAACCGAAATCGTCCCGGGCACCCACGTAGATGAAGCCAACAATCAGTGGCTTGTCTGCGGCCAGGGCCAAGCTGAGGGGCAGCGCGGCACTAAGACCGATCAGTCCGGCCAGCTTGATGAAGTCGCGACGGTCAAATGAGTTCATGGCGGTATCCTTAATAGAAAGAGATCAAAGCGATGCGCGGTACGCGCGCCAGCCGTTGAATTTGGAGATATCTTCTGCGCTGGCCAAACCTACCGGCTCGCAGATAAAGCCTTTCACCCAGCGCCCATCCGCCAGCTCTACCGAGCCGATGCCTAGTGGAGCAGGAATGGCGGCGACAAAGGCGCCGAAATGGCGTAGCGGCATGACCCACACCTCAAGCTCAATGGCGACGCCTTGCTCGGTGACTCTGACAAGGCCGGGCTTGGCCGGCTCGGTATTGGCTAGTGCATAGAGACGATAATTCACACTGGTCGTGGTACACGCCACACGCCGCGCCCCGCTTTCAAGCAGTTGCCAATTAAGCGGCTGTCCCCAGAGGTGAGCACCGACTACCGCAACGTCAATGCTGGGCTCAGTACTGTCCAGGGGGGCCAGGGCTATTTCATCGCTCTGATTTTCACCACCAAAGAGGGACTGCCAGCTTGCGGCCGTTTCGGCCAGGTAATGATCGGAGCCTGCCGGACCAATCAATGTAATCCCGGCGGGCAAGCCGTCCTGCCTAGGCACAGCTGGTAAGGCAAAGGCCGCCATGTCCATGAGATTGACAAAGTTGGTGTAATAACCCAGGCGGGTATTGCTCTGGAATGGATCAGCCAAGACCTGTTCTATGGTCGGCAAGCAGGGCGCCGTAGGAACAAGCAGTAGATCAATGCCGGCCAAAAGTTGTTTAGCCTGGCGTGTTAACTCTTTCAAACGATACAGAGCGTTAAAGGTATCAACAGCCGAAAAACGGCCCGCTTCAGCCAATATGGCTCTTACCACAGGATGAATGACGTCTGGCTGATCTGTGTACAACTGCCCTACCGCAGCGCGCCTTTCGGCGACCCAAGGCCCTTGGTAGAGCAGCGCTGCAGCCTCTGTAAACACATCGAAAGGAACCGTAGACAGCGTAACACTTGGGTCCTGGCGCAACCGCTCAAGACTCTGGGCAAAGGCTTCTGCCGCCTGGTTATCACCAAAGAACTCAAGATCGTCCGGCACGGCGACCCTGCGCTGCCGACGCTGGATGGGCCGCATCGGCACTGATCGAGAGAAGGCATCCTCAGGATCATAATGAGCAACTATCCTTGCGACCTGCCAGGCACTGGCCGCATCGGCAGCAAAAATTGAAATACTATCGATGCTGCGGCAGGCAGGTACCAGTCCTCGGCTACTGAGCAACCCAAGGCTTGGCTTGAGGCCTACTATTGCATTGAATCCTGCCGGTACTCGTCCAGAGCCAGCCGTGTCAGTCCCCAGGGCAAACGCGACGTATCCCAGCGCAACGGCTACAGCCGAGCCCGAGCTGGACCCACCGGATACATAATCTTCATCAACTGCGTTGCGAACAATGCCATAGGGCGAACGGACGCCCACCAGGCCTGTCGCGAACTGGTCAAGGTTGGTCTTGCCTACCAGGATGGCGCCTGCATCTAACAGACGCTGCACGACAGAGGCATTGTTCTGGGCCTCATAGCTGAACTCGGGACAGGCGGCCGTGGTGGGAAGCCTTGCTACGTCAATATTGTCTTTTACCGCAAAGGGAATACCGTAAAGGGGCAGCGTTTCCCAAAGTGCTTCTCCCAACCGACTTGCCTGTTGCTCAAGCTCACAGGCTCGTGCCAGGAGCTGCTCGGGCGAGACGCGATAGATCCATGTCTCTGGTCGCTCTCCCGCCAGGATTGCAGCAGATAAGGCGCGTACGGTTTGACTAGGGGTTGTCTCACCCGTTAAGTAACGCCGAGTCAACTGGCTAATCGCATAAGCACTCATAGAGTTCATTCTTGTATACAAGTTTGAATTTCTACATAGCAGGCTTTGTGCCAGTGTTCATGAGGTAACCTAAAGCAGCATGGACGCAGTGCTATCTAGCGTATAGCGGGTATTTGGGTACACCGATGTAACGCATCGTATGCACTAGCAAAGCGCATAAAGCATAAGTTGTGCGCTATTACAGGGATAGCTTGACTGAGCTACCGAAGAACGCTCTTATCAATTTCAGGTTGGCTCATCAGGATGAAATGGAGTAGTGACGGCCAGAAACGTACCTGCTGTCTGCATTCGAAAATACCGCTGACCAGACAGGGACAAGCTTAGGTCAGAAAATCATAACGCTAATTGAGGTCAGTCTTTTAACCAGAGGATGATCAGCTATCGGGCTGACTGGGCAGAACAGTGTTTACTGGAGCAATCGCATAGCGCGTGCTGCGCCCGCCGCCAGGCAAACGAACAATACAGCCCTTGCTCAGGAGATCGCTCAAGTGGCGCGTGGCCGTAGCCTTGGAGACCTGCGCCACGGCCTTGTATTGAGCCGCACTAATGCCCTCCTCGAATCCACGCGTACCACCATCAAGCAACCGATTAAGCACCTTTATCTGCTCGGTCGATAGTTCATCGGTGCGGTGGCTGTGCCAGAACCGGGCCTTTGCCAGCACACGATCAATGCGCGCCATTGCCTGTTCCAGGCTTTGCAGGAGAGTTCGCAGGAACCATTTCAGCCAAGCGGTGATGTCCAGCGTACCCTTCTGGCTGGATTCAAGAATCCTGTAGTACTCATTACGGTTATCAAGAATGCTTGCCGACATGGTGTATAAACGGATTGACTGCTGCTCACCCTGGGCAAGCGCCAGATCGGTAAGCGCACGGGTAAGCCGGCCATTGCCATCGTCGAAGGGATGCAGGGTTACAAACCAGAAATGGGCTATGCCAGCGCGCAGCAACGGATCAAGGCCCGGCTCCTGACGACTACGCTCGAACCAGTCAATAAAAAGGTCCATCTGGTGTTCAAGACCTGCCCGGGGCGGCGCTTCAAAATGCACGGTCGGCTGGTCGAGCCGGCCCGAGACCACCTGCATCGGTTCGTCACCACGCAGTGCACCAATACGAATATGTACACCCCAAAATAACGCGTCCTCGGGAAAAAGCCATCGGTGCCACTGGTACAGTCGAGCCAGTGTAAGGGGCTGGGCCCTATTGCCCGTGGCATCGAGCAACAACTCAGCCAGGCCCTCACTGCGTGAGCTGGGTTTACCGGTATCGGCAAGGCCCAGGCGACGTGCAAGAGATGAGCGTACCGAGCCTACATTGATTTGCTCCCCCTCTATCGCCGAAGAAGTCACGATATTGTGCAGTAAGGTATCCAGATTGTTTTGAAGCCCGGTGTAGTCTTCGACTGTAGAGGACATACCAAGCAATCGTCCTTGCGCCTGGTTGCAGGCTCGTAAAATCTGAACCAGATCGTTTTCCTGCCAGGTAAAAGCTGGCCACTCCGGTTGCTGCCAGATCCAGTTCAGGGATTGCATATAGGTGCCTCGGTACGACGAGCCAAATACACTACTCAATCGGCTCTTTAGATGAGCCGATTATACAATTTAATCGGCTCATCGGTTACAAAAATTCTTAGTAGATCCAATTGATGGATAACGGGCGCGAAGGTCAAGTTGAAGATCGTCCCTGGGAATTTCAACATACCTGGCTTGAGATTTTGAACGGCACCATTACCGGCCAGGTTACCCAGGGTGCCTTGATCTACAGCTTTAACTATACGAGCGAGCGCACAGGGAAAACTATTGATCTGTCAAAGCAGACCTATCCAGACGAAAGCGGAAAGTGCGCTTGGCAATAGGCTAACGCCCACCCTGAACGTCTACCACAGCGACACGCTGGTCGAGCAATGCCATTATGACGCCCGTTACCGCACACACATCATGCGCTATTCCCCCTATGCCAAGACTCAGGGCAGCGCCTGGAGCTATTGAGGCGTTCTTGGCCTCTCGAACATACGAGGGTCAAAGGTGAAGTTATAGACTTCTAATACTTTGATTAGGCGTGCCTCTGGGTGAAATGGATTTATCACCACGTTACGCTCCAACGGCAGGATAGCCGAAGGAACAATCAATCCCAGGTGTGAGCGGCTTTGCAGCCAGCGAGTACCAAAGTCCATGCTGGGGCGATCATAGGGGATGCTATTCCAGCCAGTGGGCAGTAGTTCGTTCTCAAGTTCGAGATACAGATCTTTGTCTTCAGGCAGCTCAAACTCCGTGATTTTCATCCCTTCCACAGGCTCGCCATTGGTATGAACAAACGTTTCCAGGCTACAAATGGCCGGTGTAAGCCCCATATACACGGCAGGGGTACGCGGGTGGTTCCATCTGCCACCGGCAATAGCTGCCCCCATTCCTGTCAGGTCCGTTGCACGTCTTTCTTTTGCTACCCTCCACCCACGCATCAGGCCACACCGCCCCACTCAAGGGCATTTAGCACACGACGAACCTGCATGGCACCAATCTCCGTCTCGCAAAGCACAATCGGCGTTGCATTACCAAGCGCCTGGTTGGGCCGTGCCATCCACTGCGCAGCCACCTCTCTGCTGCCAAAGATCTCTTCAGCCTGGTGGGAAATAGCCGCTATTCGATCCAGCCGCTCCGACGCTACCGTATCAAAAGCCTTTTTATCCCGCATTCGTCGCTCAAATGTAGAAAGCGAAAGGCCCAGCACACCTGCAATGATTTCCTCTGAAACACCAAAGGTCTGGCTCATGGCTCGGCCAAGCACCGCAGGAAAGCCCGCCTTGATTTGAACAAGCCGTTCGGACTCATTCAAGGCATCCCGTTGAAGACTGAAATCCCAAAACATGGCGGACGAAACTTCTGTCTTTTTAGGCAGACGCCGTTCGGTGGTTGTGATGTTCATAGTGATCGATTTCTCCTCCGTCAAATGACGTAAAAACATCATCAAATGAAGTATAGACCTCTTGCAATGATGTGGATACGGCAAACGACGAAGGCACGTCTACCAACCGTATAGGTCAGATGCCGAGATCTTTATGCCCAACTACTGCGTAGTGGCTTCTAAGGTAAGCTGGCGTCTCAGGAAGGCTTTAGGAAAGCGGGAGCGCCATGCTGGCCTACGTCAGACTACTCTATTCACCATGGCTGAAATACTCCAAAAGGCCTGCCTCAAAGTTGTGGCCTGCACGTCGCTCAGCTAACGTCAGCTCGTTGTCTACGCGGCGCGGATTGCCGCATAGAAAGCATCCCGCCTGGCCGCAATTTAGGGCAGCTTGTTTGCGCCATCTACCCTGGGGTTTTATAAAAAAACCGCTGTCGATTGAGTAGTAGAAATGGCTAATCGTTAACTGTCGATTAATAGCGACTTTGGCTCTAGTGCGTCGAACCTGCCGCGCTTGTTTGTCGTATGACATGAAACACCTTTCACTTTGCGCCCTCTCCGGTCTGGAGAGGGCCATCGCGTGATTGGCGGAGCTAATAAACTATTTAGAGGGAGTCTCCTTTGGACAACCGTACGCTATACCGGCTCATACACCGTCAACGGTAATAAGCATTACTTCTGGCAGTGAGTCGCAAGGGTATGCGTAGATCTCTGGCGGGTTAATCTTAATCTATCAATGATGCTTAAAGGTTACTTATTGGTCTTGCTGGAATATCCCAGTGCCAATGACCAGCAATGCTCTTATGCTGGCCACTTAGGCCTTGCGCGAGAAACCCTGCGCATAACCCTTTGATAGCAGCCGGTGGCCGATACTGCGCAGTGTTTAACAGGAGGTCATAGAGATATTCTCCTGATGCCTATTAACGCGAGCATTGCCGCTTTGTGGGTTTCTTTCTAAAGCTCAGTTGGGTAAATCCCTTGCTAATGGCCAGATCCCTATCAGACGTGGTAATCATGGGGTTTTCGGTTTGGCCCAGCACACCGGAAATAAACATCGATATCTCTTGGAACGCGGTAAAGCTGTCTACGACCTTTTGAAAGCGCAGATCCTTAAGGCAGGGATTGATCTGCACACCTTTATCGATCCCACCTATTACGCAAAAACTGACCAACTTGTGCGCAGTAAAGAGATCAAGCGCTTCAAACGGCTCAGTCCTCCGGTTGGCCTTGAACCAGTCCTCAAGCGTAACGATCTTGGGCGCAAAAAAATGCCAAAGCGATTGTGGGTCAAGCGTGGCCTTAAGTGTTTTTTCGTCAAAATCCTTCTGGTGCCAGTAGAACTCGGGCTTAGCCACGTCCTTGGTCTCATGCGCCCTATAATGGGATATAAGCTTGCCCGCCTGGTCAACATAGGCAAAAAGGCCCATGTAGAGCTTTCCACAAAAACCGACATAGAAGGGCTGGTAGGTATCTGATTCGATTAGCGTTGCCTGATCGTTATAACGGACGATAAGCTTTTTGACAGCACTCACAAGCTCGGGCTCAGGTGCACCCTTTTCCTTGATAAAGGTCTGGCACGTGCGGTGATAGACAATGGACATATCAATGCCATATCCAGCAGACGAGTCGTAGTAGTCATTGAATTCACGAATTATTCGCATCATTTTCCTTTTCTTGAGGCGATATTCCAGGTTATCAAAGTAAGAATTACGAGTAAATAAAAATGTAACTGTGACATCTGCCCAAGTGTTCAGGCGCCTTGTTTAGAGCGATGATAAGTTAGTCATGGAGGACCTGATTCCCGCAGCAATCAAGACAATTTCTTAGGACTCGAATTGCGCAGCTTATTTACTGCAAGAGAGGGATGGGTTCTTCAGCTGCCCTCTCTTGTAGCCTGTCAAACCTCTAAGGCGATACGGCCCCTTCAATCCTGTGAGCTATGCCCGTTAGCCAGGCGCAGCGATCGAGGATAATGAGTCGGTCACGGCTCTCTACCTTAGCCTGGAGACGGCAGGCTAGAGTCCAGGCGTCATACGGAATTCAGTAAACAAGGGATCATTTGGAGGTTATATGAGCAAGGAAAGCAATGTCGTTTCACTATCAGGTAATCCTATCTTTACCCATACCGATGGGGAGAAGGAGCGGCAGGCACCTCATGGTGAGGAGTGCATCGAGGAGATCTCCGGGCATATCGAGCGTCACCTAGGTGAGGTGAGTTGGGTGTTTCACGAGCTGATATCAGACACCGTCCACATTGATGTTCACTATGTAAAACCTACGCCGGAAAGACCGTATCACACCCTGGTAACCTCGGGCATGAGCGATCTGCCCATGAACGTCCCGGAGCAGGTGGATGCGACTCGCTTCATGGAGCTTTTTGTAATACTACCTGAGGAGTGGCTTGTAGATCAGGAGGCCTTTGCCAATGAAGCCTGGTACTGGCCGATACGCCAACTTAAATACCTGGCAAGGTTTCCGCACAAATACGACACCTGGCTTGGTTGGGGACATACCATTCCCAACGGCCAGCCTGCAGAGCCCTTTGCCGACAATACGCAGCTTAGCGGCGTGATTCTTCTGCCTTCGCTTAATGTGCCACAAGATTTCTTTAGGCTTGAGATCAATCCCGAGAAGACTATCGAGTTCTATAGCATTGTTCCGCTATACGAAGAAGAAATGAACCTAAAGCTGGCCCGCGGAACCGATGCGCTGCTCGAGCGATTCGACAAGCATGGTATTTCCGACATCATCCAGACGAACCGGCGGAATGTCTGTAAAAAGCGCTTTGGATTCTTCTAACTTATCAGCGGTCCCTGACCACAGGCAACTAGAGTCGGCGCTTCTAGGGTACGCATCTATGCGTCATTGTGAAGCCGGGATCGATACCTCTCTAATTAACTTTCGTTGAACTCTCTCGGGCCCCTATCGAAAGGCTTGGTAGGTTCTTTGTAGAGATGCTTTAACTTGCTTGGATCCAGGCAGGTTAAAGTGGGCTATGAGAAGGCATTATTCTGGCTAC
>NZ_BDAE01000030.1 GCF_002091675.1 Pseudomonas luteola NBRC 103146
GCTTCACCTACAGCGATGGTTGCTGCTACTGAAGAGATCGTTTTAAGCACGCTTCAAAAGTCGTAAGCTAGAGTCGAAAATAATGCGTTTGAGTAAGGCAATGAGTAAGCAGCAGATCATCGAGATATTGAAGAAGTCTACTGATGAGCGCTCTGTAGCTCGCTTCAATCCTTCTTTCCTAACGCCTAGACAGGAGATGACAAGCGAAGAGCACGCTCGGCTCAGGTCGCTCATCCCTACCCCTGTGGGACTTCGAAAACGCGAGACATTTTCCTTTCTTGTGAACCTGTCATACGCCTCCTCGCGACTTGAGGGAAACACGTATTCGGAAATCGATACTCGCACGCTGTTAGAGGACAATATTCCATCTGCTGACAATTCAGCTGAAGAAACGAAAATGATCCTCAACCACAAGCGAGCCTTTGATAGATTGCTCAAAGCTGAGAGTCTGGATAAGTCCTTAATACTGGATCTTCATAGGCAGCTCGCTGATAGTCAGGGTGTAGATTCCGCCCAGCACTTCCTTGAGCCTGAGTACTGTGGGGTGATTCGAACCTTTGATGAGCTTTATATAGGTCAGACTACCTATATCCCAACCGTAGATTACCCGGGTAAGAAACCAACGATATCGGATCATCTGGATACCATTGTTGCCTCCGCCAATACCATTAGCGACCCTCTAGAGCAGTCAATGTATCTTTTTACCCGCTTGCCCTACCTACAAGCATTCCGGGACTGTAATAAGCGCACTTCTCGCCTGGCTGGCAATTTTCCGCTGATAAAATCAGGCGACTATCCCATCAGCTTTATGGGTTTCGCCAAGAGCGAATATAACAAAGGCATGATCGCCTTTTACGAATTCGGCTTGACAGACCTCTTTAAAGACGGCTTTGTTGAGGCCTACCTACATTCTGCCTTGAGATTTCACCCGTTCGACCTGGCAACGACGATTTACCTGCAGTCACAGGACAAAGCTGAACTGCTTCGTGGCCTTCGTGAGTATGTCGTTGAGAACAAGGGCTGTGAGGCTGTGGAGAAGATCCTGAGCCACCATATGACAGATGAAACACTAGAGCCGCGGCGCTAAGCTCGCATAGCGCTTCTATCGTAAAGTTTCATAGCTGGTAGGCGGAGCTGATATGCCGTTTAACCATTCTGAAAGTCTCATTTATCCTGCTCTCCTCCTCAAAGTAGCTCTATCAAATTTTGATCAGCCGTAGCGCGAGCTTGGCCCAATCTCGATACGCATAGAGCTTCTCCAAGAAATCGCGACCAGGAGCAGGATGTGTATGGGTGCGCTGACTTAGGGAAAGGTCAAGCGTGGCTATTTGACTTCTCAATAATAGATCCCGATATATTGATGACAATCTTATCTTTGCAGCTGGACGATCGAGAGCGTTTAGCCCGAATAGAGGTAATTCCTGGTATTTGAGCTGTTCAAGATTTAACTGACACCATTGCAGGCATGCTGCCCAGTCATAAGCCTGCGGATCGCTAATGGATTTGGCGCAGACTGAGCAACAAGCACTCCATTTTTCCCTATCAGTCTTCCCCAAGCGCGCCGCCGCTCCGCAAGTGCAGGCTGGAAATGGTGCAATTCTAGGGTCATGGCTACCATACTCACGGGTAACTATATTGGTGACATGCTCGGGTGATTGAAGCTGCGTAAGTAGTGATAGCCGCTTGGCCTGCAGCTGCTCAACTGTGACATTAGGGCGACGATGGAAAGAGGTTGCCATTGGGGTTGTGGGTCCATGCTGAGTGTTATGATAATGCCCCATCTCTGTAGAGGTAGGAAAACTATGTCCGCTCCCGAGTATGGGATCATTCGCAACCAGGCAGACGATGGCTGGTGTGTTGTTCCAGTTAGAAGTGGGAAGTCACCTAAGCTATTTTACGACGTGGCATATGGAGGAAGTTCAGTTGACAGCTGCGTTTTAGCAAAACCTGCCCAAGCCATTAGCTGCGGGATGTAAACCTAGAAATCTGATGCTAGGTCTACCGCGTCGCCTTCTGCAGCATCCGAAACGTGGCTACTCCACTCCTCCTCATGATCGTGCCAGTCTCCCGTGTCTACTCTCACAGAGTTTTCGACAAAGTAGAGTGCGTCAGGGTCAAGATTCGGTGCTGCGCAAGTCAGCTCACAAGTCAACTCACAAGTGAAATCGAATGATTGGTTAAGCTCCGCTCCATCCCCCCTCCGCATATCGGAATTTGATCCCCATTGTAAAGTCACGCCCAGGCTACCGCTAACGCTGATATGAACCGCTTCTGAGGTGATGCCGATTACCTCATGTGAATTTATGTAAATCTTCTCTAGTGAGTAATGTGAGGCAATCTCGTCTATAGCTTCCAAGCTGTCACCAACTACCTGTTCCACAGCTGCAGAATTGATAGCTTCCTCAGAAAGGCGTACACCGATGGCTGCTCGGCAGTCCTGGATACATATCATCAGCCTCGACACCGCCTCGATTGTTTCTTTCGCTAAACGCGCAATCTCTTCATTTTCCAACTGGAAGACTTCTTGTGTGATATGCACGTAGCCGTTCAAGCGGACAACAGCGTCTCGAAGCTCTTCGAATTCTTTACTAAAATCCAGTCCAAGCTTTGTTTTCACATAATGGTTGGATAGGCCACCCTGCGTTGCATACACACAGCGCTCAATCCGTGTTACCTGAGGAGTTACAGGGTTTGCCTTCTTTTTCCACCATATGCACTTCATGACTTCTTCATCTGGCGCAAGACGGGCCAGCGTGTGGCCAACTAACTCGCGCATCGCAAAAGCGAAGTTATGAAAGCGAAGCTTGTTTCGTTGGTCCTCAAGATTAAACATTGCGGCTTCGTACAGGTCCCGCTCGAATGGAGTGTCACCTATGAGCTGCAAAATCCGTTCATCCATAATTTTCTCCAACGTGGCGATTGCTCCAGATCATCGCTCACAACCCTGATAGCAGTCATCCCCGGCGAAGCGACCGCGTACCGTCGGCCGCAGTGTCTGTTAAAGTTGTAAGGCACTTGAGCCGGTTATGTGGCTTTTACTTGAGGCGTTTCGCTGCTTGCACGAAGCAGAGGCAGGCGGGCGTCCTGACAAGAGGAGGTGCCGTCTTCGATTACCGGCTGAGTATTGTAATAGGCCGCTACTACTATAGATGTAAGCTATTAAAAACCGTTGGCCAGAATAGCTAAAGAGGTACGTACTGCCGGGTTAGTGTGACGACTCTCGGGCCAAATCGCTGGGATGTTGTGTCCCTCTACGGCAACCTCGGAAAGAACCGGGACTAACGCTTGGCGCTTTGCCCGGGGATCGGTAATAAGATTCGCATTATTGCTATCGCGGCGCCAGCAGGTGCCGCAATAGCTACTTCTCTGGCATATACGATGACAGCCGATTAGTGCTGCAGCTCGACCTCTTTACCCCCTTCCAGAAGGGCCATCTAAATGATTGTCCTGAGCTTTGATAGCGCAAGCTAACGGTTTCCCTCACCAGCTGAACAGAGTGTTTGGTAGCGCCGCAGCGGTGACGTAATCTGGCGTTTTCTCCCAAGCTTCAAGTGTCAGTACCACCGCCCTGATTTGGCTGCCACGATGGTCTCCAGACTCTCTAGGCTTACACAAACGCTATCAGATATAGTCAACTGATTAGAGTCGGACTAGTTTGATAACCCAGCTGACTGGGTCGAGGTCCCAGGGGCTAGTGGGATAGCGTTGATTCCAATGCAGAGCATACTCAGTCCAGGTGCTATACCCTTCATGTACCCACTCCCCGTCTTCCATACCATCAATCGTTCCGATCCGAGCAGAGGCAACTACTGCTGGCGCCAGCCCCTCAGTCTTCTGATAAGGCCCGATCTTATTTAGCGCAACCTTTGTGCCCGCTGGCCCCAAAGGGTTTCGGTTGGCCAACTCAGCGACACTCAGTTTCTGGCCGCTGCCTACAGGCCACTCATACCCAGCAATGCCTGCCGGCGCGTCGAACAGACCTCCCTGGCCTAGACATTCAGCAGCAAATGGCTTGAGGGCTACGCCAATGGGGATGCGCAGCACGATTGAAGCTTGAGTCTGATATACCTCAGCTCTAGTAGGATCGAGAACAACAGGAACCATGCTCAGACCCCCTGCGGAATTTCTTCGCCACCTAAAGCCTCCAGAAGAGCAGGCATAAGCTCGCGTAGGGTTAGCATCATAAGGGTGAAAGATGCATCAAGCTGCGCTGCAGCATCCTCTCCTCCGTCCTGGGCAGCCTGTTCCTGAAGTAGGTCTTCAAAGCGGATGCGCTTAAGGGCTAATGAGTCGTTGAGAACGAAACTAAGCTTGTCCTGCCATGCAAGGCTAAGGGTAGTAACCACCTTACCGGCATCAAGGTGATTCCTGATTTCATCACTGACCAAGTCCTGGCCCTTAGCACGGATAACGCCACCATCTTCGTGACTATCTCGGAGCTCACATTCATCAAGGATATGAAAATCATGAGTCGCCTGCTGTGTTTTGAGCCAGTCGGTCAGCGTAGCCGTTGGCGCAACTTTAACGGAAACCGGGCGCACCTTGAGAGAGCCTATCGCCTCTCTCAAGGTGGACAGCAAATCTTCTGCACGTTGTGGACTGGAAGCGTCCACGTAAATTAGCCCTCGCTTTGTATCGATCGCAGCCAGCGTTACCGGTTTACGGATAAAGGCCCGCGGTAGTAAGGACATGACAATCTCGTCCTTAATCTGATCACGCTCCTTTTTGTAAACCTTACGCACCTGCTGTGCTTCGATCTCTTCAACCTTTTCCTCCACGGCGTCCTTCACAACGCTACCTGGAAGGATTCGCTCTTCCTTGCGAGCTGCAATTAAAAGGAACTCACCACTTGCATGAACGACAGGTGCTTCGGGCTGCTTACCAATGGGAGAAATAAAACCATAGGTAGATAGCTCCTGACTTGCGCAGGGTCGAGCCTTTTTGGTCTCAAGCGCAATGGCTAGCTGAGCGAAAGGGTCAGCTTCCTCAACTTGAGCTTGGAAAGCTGGAATATCCTGAGTTAAGCGATAGATAAGAATGTTGCGAAACCACATTGCCAAAGATCCCCTAGGAGTAATAGGCCGTCAGCCTGATTTGCATACGTAATACCAATAGCATAATAAGTACAAAAACTAAAATAGGCGAGTGAATCATGTTTGTCCGCGTTGTATAGTGCGATCATAAGTGAAACGCCTAGGAGGCGGACGTGCGTAAATTAGTGATTCCAGCCGTGGTGCTGACTGTTCTTACGGGATGCGCTGGACCTCAGGATTACAACAACACTGCTCAATATGGTGGTATTGGCGCGCTGGCTGGCGCTGTTGCCGGTGCAGCCATCAATCATGACAACCGTATGCAGGGCGCCCTTATTGGAGGAACTCTGGGTGCAGCCGGGGGGGCGGGGATTGGCTATTACGTCGATAGGCAGGAAAAAGAGTTGCGAGCCAAGCTCCTAGGAACAGGCATCAATGTTAAGCGCGATGGAGAAAGGATAAACCTAGTGCTGCCTTCGGATATCACTTTCGAGTCCGGAAGCTATCGGCTTACTCCCTCAGTTCAGCATGCATTAGCAGATGTGGCCAAGACCCTGCAGGCCTATCCAGATAGCCATTTAGTAGTGACCGGCCATGCTGACTCAAGTGGAACGCCGCAAGCTAACCTGGAGCTATCCCGGATGCGTGCCCAAGCCGTTTCAATCTTTTTGCAGAGCCGAGGAGTTGATGCCTTTCGGCTTACTACTCTCGCCGCTGGGGACAGCGTACCGGTTGCGGCTAACAATACTGCAGCAGGTAGAGAAGCCAATCGCCGGGTTGAGATTACTCTTAGTCAACCAGGCGCTCCGCCACAGGTCGTGACCAATGGACCAGTAGTAAACCAGCCCTATACCCAAACCTATCAACGCACTGCTGTACGACAGAATGTGCAGCAGGCCCAGCCTCGCTATCAGTACGTCCCAACTTCAGTGTTCGTTGCGCCCTACACACAGAATACAAGCCAGCGAATCCTGACTAATACCGTGACCACTGGAGTCAATAGCGCCATGTATGGGGGTGCCAACGCCGGAGTACGTGCCGGCCTCAATACCGTGACGCGCGGTGTCACGAATGAGCTGAGCCAAGGGTTACAGCACATGATTAACAATTCGCTCGGTGGGTTCAGTCGATGAGAAAGACAAATGAACCTCAGAACCTCACAAATATAGATAGGCCTCACCCGGACAGTCTGCCGCGGCTGCCGAACATAAGCTATCTCACTGCTTATATATGTGAATCCGAGGCAGACCATTTCATTAATTGTGTGCGTGGTGAATACGCAACCATCACCGAGGAAGCCTGTAGATATAAAGCTGGACAAGAGAAATGCAGTCTTGAAGAGGCGGAGGCAGAGCTGAAGCATCAATGGGAGATGAGCTCAAAGCTCCTCAAGCCTTACCAAGGATTAAGTGCTGATGAGCTATACCTTTGGCACCAGATCCGGGACCAATTCCGAAAAGACCCTAATTTGGTAGGGGATGAATCGCATGTCTGGTTCACGGTTAATACCGAAGGCCACGTTTACTGCGATGCCTATCTTTTGGATGGGCATGATAGCCGAAATATGGATCAGCTAGCGCGCCAGGCTAATGTCGCCTCTGAAGCTGAGCTCGTTTTTGACTCGCTCAACATCCATCCGGAAAACTACTCACATGAGATGCTTGAGTTCATTAAAGGGTCTGGTCTTACGGATGCTTTCAATGAGTACCTAGCGGGCAGGATTCTGCAGCACCAGGATGAAATGACTATTAAAGACCCTGAGTTTTCAGGTTCATAAGGACTTTACCTATGATTATTCATATCTCCCCTACGCTGCTCACCTGTAGCCAGACAGGTCCCAATTGCTCACTGATCGATCTTGTTATCCCTGAACTGGGTATGGCCCTTTGGGAGGGAAAGGAGCTCGTAACCAGGCGGCCTTTTCCCAATAAAAACTACCTTGTTGCCTGTAGGAACTCAGGCAGAAAAGCCATCAAGGGATTGCTTATCGAAACGACGCATCCTATCAAGTCATTCACCATGCTGGCGCGCTGGTCAATCAATGCCAGCTATATCGTCAAACATCGAGTCAACTATGAAATCCTGGATGACGTGTTTGATACAGCTTCGAGCGAGATGTTGTTATGGGGGGAGCAGTCGAGTGAGAAGTTCAGCTTTGAATCTCGCTGGCCTGAGATGCCGAGCGATACCACACCGCTCAATACTCAGCCCAAGATGCAAGTGTCTCAAGCTTCATGGAAGCGCGGCGACTTCCATGATGTCATTAGCCATGGCCGGATCATGGAAAGAGTCGAGAATTTTCGTATGCCGACCATTGAACGGGAGCGCCTGATGCATTCTGTTTGGGACAGATTGCCAACAGTAGATTCAGCTTTTCTAATAGAGCATGAGTCAGGGGCTGTTATTAGCTAGTGTCTCCTATCCTTATGATCATCTGAAAAGCTTGAGGCATTTGCCTCAAGCTAATCACATCGTCGCATTTGGATCACAAGCTGAGATCTTGGCCTCGGCGATATGGCTGACACCGGTCCTACGCAAATGACGACGGCTAAATCGCAGATCGATGAGGTTGTATCGGCGGATAATCAGGCCCGCGCTTATCCTTCCCTTGGTATGCCCATCGAATTATCACGGCAGGGTTGGCCAATCCAGGTGAAGTTTCATTAATGCACAATCTTCAGCCCTGCCCGCTCCGCGTATAGACGCGCTTCAGTTTGCTCAACCGTCTCCCCCGTTTTGGCGATCCTTTCTGAAATGTCCGACGCATCAAAGCCGACCTGATCATTCATGGCTTGGTTAATCTCAGCCATTACCAGCTCAGCATTGCGGGACCATTCACTCACCAGGTTTTGCAGGTGTTTCATGTTGTCATTAATCCAAACCCGCGGATCCTTGCTATCGCTTGCCAGTAAGCCAAGCTCTTTTCCAACAGCCGGAAGCAGCGTCATATAAAGCGTGACCCAGCAAATCGGCTCCATTGGCTCAATTGGATCTATAAGCGCGCTATGTAGATAGGGAGCCGGCCCGGTGTCATCCAGCTCATTAGCGATGTCCGCTATGATCTCAACAAGGCGATCCTCAGTGAGGCTGAAACCGTCCAGTCTGACAGCCGTATGCAATAGGCTGATCAATTCGAACAGCGTGGTCATCTTGAAGGAGTCAGTATTGATTGAGGGCGTCATCTTGTTGCTCGTGATAGTGGTTCAGATGTACCAATGGACTTCAGATGGCGTAGGTTGTTGAGTGTGCCAATACCAAAATGATTACCTCGTCGCAGAACATCTGCCTGGGTAAAGCCGTTTATACTCCTGCTTTAACTTCTCCCAACTGACCATGACCGTTTCTCAATACAAATCGATCAATCTTTTCAGCTATAGCCCTCTCGTTGGGGTCCGCTATAGCGTTACTACAGATCAACAGATACTTGAGGATATGGATCAGCACGGGACATTGTTTTGTCGAAGCACCATAGAGCTTGCAAGGCTGACCAAGCTGGCCGACCCGGCGCAGCGCTTGCAGTTTGGTCTGAGAGCTTATGATCGAGCGCCAGACGAAAGCAGTAGAGAGAACGTGCCCCTTGTATGGATGCTTCTCCATTATGTGCGCGACCTTGAGGAGTGGAGCCATCTGCAACCTGGTGCAGCCCTCAATATCGTCGTCATAGACTGGCCCCAAGGGACTGGTTATGAACTCAGGGCTTGGCTTATCGTTGCCGATAATGCTCTGCAGGCGGCATCGATTCCGGCACTATATTCGGCCAGGCGAAGCTCAAACAATGCTTACAAAGCCATCGATCTGCCGCCTGTTACCCATTCCTGAACGCTCTAGATAAGGCTTGCTATGAATGCAGTGCAAGTTGCCGAAAAGCTCAAAGCTAAAGGGTGCACTATAAAGCGTATAGTCGAGCCTACAGCTGAGGCGCCTGGGCGTATAGAGATAGATAGGCAGATATACGTTGAGGTGCCGTATGAAGGAGACGTGCTGTTCGTGGTGATGACGCTGCCAGATGGTAAAGTTGTATACGGTCGCCCACGGAGGCGAATTGGCTACGTTGAGCTAGATATCTCGTGTGCCATCCATCAGGGATCGCCTAGGCCCTAGGCGTCTTTTTAACGATTATTAAGTACTGCTTCAGCCCTATCCAACATGGGTAGCAATAGCGGCATTACCGATACTCCAACCATGCGATTGTAAAGGGCGACGGCAAAAACTGAGTGCAACACCTGATCCATCCGGTACGGTGTACGCATGTCTTACCAAGAACTCAGCATTGAAGAACGCATCACTATCCAGATTGGCCAGCTCCAAGGGCTGAGCCAGCGAGCCATCGCGAGGATATTGAATCGCAGCTCCTCGACCATCAGCCGAGAGCTTCGTCGTAATGCCGCCGTTGCATCGCCCTATTCGGCCAGCCAAGCCCATCGAAAGATGCGCCAGCGCCGTACGGTCTGCCGGCCGGCCCGCAAGCTTGAACTAGGTACAGAACTCGGTGCCCATGACCATGTAGCCAACCTTGGCGGACAAGTCGGGGGAGAACAGATTGCGCTGGTAACTCAACTCCGTCAGCCGGGTGTACTCGCCCCCATAGATTTCTTGCGCGGACAAGCGGTTGCCAATCAGGTCCTCGGTGGCACTGTGGCCGCGACGATCATTGACCAGCACTTGCACACGACCGGCATCTGGAATGTCGAGCAGTTTGCTCAAGTCAAACTGCGCGCCCAGACGTATCTGTTGTGCATAGCGGGTGCCGCGCTTGATGCCGCCATTCAGGTTGGAAAGGGTTTCCGAGGTGTAGTCACCCGTCAGCTTTATACCTTGCTCCTCCAGCTTCTGGCGCTGTCCGCCCCAGTTGCCAGTGAGCGTAGGTTGCGTCATCAGGCTGGAAGTACCTGCCAGTGCGCAAGGCAGGGGCAGGAAACACAGGGACAAGCCGCTGCACAGGCTGCAGGCCAGCACGGTGCGGAGGGGTAATGACATGGTGGGCAGGCTCCCTTGCGTGAGAAATCGTTGCACAGCCCAGGCTTGCGAGAGGGCCGACTGGAAAGAAAAATCCCCGCGAACGGGGATTTTTCATAGGGCATCAACGAAGCGTTACGGCTTGCTGCTGTCAGGCAGCGCGTACGCGATGATGTAGTCGCCCACATCTGGCGAATGGCTCATGCCACCAGCGGAGATCACCACATACTGTTTGCCGGTGGTGGGCGACTTGTAGATCAGCGGGGCCGCCACGGCGCCCACTGGCAAGCGGGCCTTCCAGACTTCCTTACCGGTTTTCGAGTCGAGTGCACGCAGGTAGTAGTCCTGAGTGCCTGCGAAGAACACCAGGCCGGATGCCGTCGAGGTCGGGCCACCCAGCGTCGGCATACCCAGCGGGATCTGCATATGCGTCTTGATCCCCAGGGGGCCAGTATCCTGAACCGTGCCCAGTGGCACCTGCCATACCAGCTTCTGGGTATTCAGGTCGATCGCGCTCATGCTGCCAAACGGTGGGGTATTGCATGGCACGCCCAGCGGTGACTGGAGAATGTCGATCTTCACGCCGCCATAGATACCTGCAACCTGCGGGCGAATGGTGCCCATGAAACCAGGCACTTCATCGGTCGAGACTTTGTACTTGCGGGTGTTTTCCTGGGTTACCAGCGACATGCGTAACGGCATGCGCATGTCGTTGACGAACATCATGCCGGTGTTTTCATCGATGGAAATACCACCCCAGTTCATGCCACCCAACAGCCCTGGCCATTCGATGTACGGCTTCTCGGTGGGCGGTGTGAACGGGCCGACGTATACCGAGTCCTTGAACATGATGCGGCAGTAGAGTTGGTCGAAGGTGGATACCCCCCACATCGATTGCTCGGTCAATGGGTCCGCACCAATCACCGGCATGCCGGTCGAGAACGGTTGGGTTGGCGAAAGGTGTTCGCCTTCTGCAGCCGGTGAGGTGGGAACGGGGCGTTCCTGGACCTCAGTGACGGGCTGACCAGTACGACGGTCCAGTACGAAGATATTGCCGGTCTTGGTGGTCTGAATCAGCACCGGGGTCTTCACACCTTGCGCATTGTTCATTTCGTAGAGCACGGGTTGCGAAGGCAGGTCGTAGTCCCAGACATCATGATGGACAGTCTGGTAAACCCACTTCGCCTTACCCGTCGACGCGTCGACCGCGACAATCGCTGTGCCGAACTTCTCCTTCACCTGATTACGATCGCCACCCCAATAGTCAGGCGGGCCGTTACCGGTTGGCAGATAGACCAGGTTCAATTCCTTATCGTAGGTAGGAACAGTCCATACGTTAGGTGTTTCCAGCGCGAACTGATGGTCAGCTGCTGCGGTGTCGGTGCCTTCAGGCGCGCCGACATCCCACGCCCATACCAGCGCACCGGTCAGCACATCGAATGCACGTACGGCACCGGAAGGCTCGCCGGCCACGATGTCACGTACCCAACCGCCCACCACCGTGAGGTGGCCCATGACGACAGGCAGCGATGTCGGGTGGTAGCGCTTGCTGTCTTCCGTTGGTCCCATGCCTTTCTTGAGGTCAACGAAACCTTGCTCGCCAAAGTTGGGGCACAAGTTGCCAGTGTGTGCGTCCAGGGCAAACAAGCGGGCATCCACCGACGACACCAGGATGCGCTGGCGACATTGCTGTTCGCTGGCATGGGAGGCCTTGGCCTCGGCGCTCAGGCTGTCGTCGCGGTCGATGTCGTAATAGCCCACACCTCGACAGGTCACGTGCTCGGCGCTCTTGGCGTGCGGATCGAACTTCCAGAGCGGCTTGCCGCTGTCGCCATCAAGCGCGGTGATCAGGTTTTCCGGGGTGCATGAGTAGAGCACGTTGCCGATCTGCAACGGAGTGTTCTCGTCAACGCCGGCACCTGGGCCAGTGGTTCTGCGGCCAGTCCGGTAGGTCCAGGCAACTTGCAGGTCCTTGACGTTTTCTGGGGTAATTTGTGTGTAGGGGGCAAAGCGCGTTCCCGAAGCGTTGCGCCCGAAGAACTCCCAGTTCTCCGGGGCCTCGGCGGTTGCATCCGGGATTGCCTGGCTACCAGCTGCAATCGGGTTGGAGATCCCGCCGTGCGGGAAGAAGGCGGCGATGAACGTGGCGATCAAGGCCAGGAACACAGCAAACCCGGCGCGATTGGCGGCTCGACGTGTGCCCGATGCGGTATCGGGTAGCGCAGCTCCGACCCACAGGCTCAGGGTCAGAATGATGGCTGGAACAACCAGGCGAGGCAGCAGTTGCCAGTAACTGAACTGGCCAACTTCGTAAAAGGCCCAGACGCAAGTGGCAAGGAATATCAGAATGGAAAGTACAATACTGATTTTCTTGCGCAAGAATGCGAGTACAGCCAGCACGACGTAAGCCAGCCCTGCCAGCAAGTAATAACTTGAACCGCCCAAGGCCAGAAGCTTGGCACCGCCATAAATCAATGCCAGCGCTACACACATTACAAGTAGCGAGAAAAGAATTCGCCCGGCACCGCTTAACGAGCGCCTCCCAGCGTTGCTGCAATTTTCATCCGTCATAGTGTGTAAGCTCAATTGGTGAGTACATAGCTGTTCCCTCAGGGCGCGAGCAACCGAGCCAAGGAAAGGGTGGCTTCTGGTTTTAGCAGGTGATACGAACAAAAACTTCGGGAAGGTTTTCGCCAGCAGTAGATCTCGTGTAAAGCGTCAGCGATACAGATTAAATTCTACTAGCTGTAGAACAAATCAGGTGAGCCTGCTGACACGAAAGATCTATAAGCTTGGTATAAGCCCTGCATTAAAGCCCGTAGCCTATAGCTTAACGCTACTAGAAGACTAATCCAAAACAGCCGCCCAAATACATCCACACGATTGAAAAATATTGTTTGCAAATCAGCAACAATCAGTCTAGCTCTATGAAGCCCATGCCCGTAGCACGCTAACCTCTAGCGTTCCAATGAGCCTGATTTGTTGCGTTACTTGTAAAAGACTTGTTATTCTCAGACTAGGGTGAGTTCTGCGACAACGGTTTCTCTAATCTCGGTTCCCAAGCCGATAACTATGTCCTTAGCTTGACGTTGCTTGGCACTTAGCGATTCGACTGATTGGTCCTCATTAGGATAACGATGGGTAGAACCAGGCAAGACTGAACTTAATTCATCATAACTTTCTTTAACTCTAAGCTCGTCTAGACGAGACGGTAGAATAATTAGATCAGGGCGAGCATTAGTGAAGTCAATGATCTTTTTAGCAGCTCTTCTGAAAAATAAATTGAAGCTTACCTTGCTGCATAGATCCGACCCTATTTCGTATACTTTCTCCAAGAGAGAGCAGCGGAAATATTCAAGAAAGCCAAGCTAGGGATAGGCCAGAAGAATTGATGGCAGTATGCAATACTGAGCTACCTCTGTTGCAATGAAAGTAGGGATGCTGGCGCTTCGTTCAACGCCTGAAACGAGTGGACCCCAGCAAAGCGACATGGGGATTTTGGGCAAGTATCATATAGGAATGTTCAGGGGCAAGGGTTGGCTTGTCACTTATTCGCTGCATTCTGTCAGTCTGCTTTGAGAAATTTAGCGGCTAAATTTTTTAAGTGTACTTAGCTAAACAACTAAGACTAAAAATTAAATGTATAGAATGTATTTTTTTTGCCGCACAATATTTTATCAAGCAAGGTCTTGACGCTCTAACTTTTGATTGTTTATAAAACTGTTAGTGACCAAGGCTGAGACATCACTTAGTGATATCAACTAAACATCAATTTGATAATTTCTAAATGATGGATGCAGGAAGTTTTGCGGTACAACTCTTGAGGGATAGGCCAAGTCATGTGAACCACAAAACTATCAATTCTTTAGGGCCAAACCATGCAGCTAAATAGCAGAGAGACCAATTGGATTGTCATAACGATATTTTTTGTTGCTTTTCTATCTTACGTAGTCGTGAAATATGTTGCTGATAGTTTGACATACGGTGATCTGAGAGCAGGCGGATATCTGGTTATGGGAATAGTCATCGCACTCATATGTTTGATGGTGGGGCTCTATAACCATTTTAACGATGGGCTTTTCCGTCTAGGTTTCATGCTTCCGTTAGTATTAGTAGCTTTGGTGTCTGGTCTCTGGCCAGCAATCCAGATCTGGGCAGCGGTGCCGTTTTATCTTCCTGGCATGCCCCTCACGAACGAGAGCGTTGCATGGTGGGCTACAACACACACGAAATTTACTGTCTTAGCGACGGTTCTGTTTGGAGGATGGGGTTTAGCGTACTGGAGAGCCCAGCGTAGCTAGCCGTCTTATCTGAGTGATTGGCTTTCTCCAATGGACACCAATCACTCACCATCACTAAAAAAGCTAGCAGCTAGGCTGAGCTGAAGGTCCCCTATGCCATCCATCAAAGTTAACTTGGCCATGAGCTTGTCCTAGAACGCATCCCTCTAATCATGACATTGGCCTTGGCTATAACTGCCTGTTCCGACAACAAGCCTAGACCAAAAGCCTCAGTCCCCGAGCCGACACGATCCAAATGCCTGGCGCTCTTTGTACTTCACCTTGACCAAACAAAACGAGCCAACTCACTAGACGGCCTTACGGACGAAACTAGTAAAAACAAGCGCTCTGAAGCGCAACGACGTGTTGACCAATACTCCGAAGAAGCGAAGGCGCTAGGATGCGAGCCGTTATAGCTACAGCTCATCAATCACGCTAGAGCTCGTCGTCATTGAGCTCCATACCTTGCTTGAAGCTGTCACCTGCTATAGCTGCAGCGCACAAGAGCGTAAGGCTACGAGAAAGAGCGTATGGGTCCTGGCCACCCTCGCTTTCATCTGCAAGGTTAACATTCAGGCGATTTACTCCACACTGCGGACTCTCAACTGCTATCAGATTTTGGTCATAGCTAAAAAGGATGTTGATGGCCAGCTCCACCTGGAGGCGGCGAGAATCTCCATCATCCTGATGTGGACGCCAAACCCGTTCATTACCGTCCTGGTCGATAATGGTCGGGACGTCATTTTCCCAGTTTTTGATTCTGTACCCTACTGCAGCAGCCGCTAGCACCAGCTGATCTCTGTCGGTGAGTTCAGGTATATCGCCCAGGTTTACCATCTTGATGCCACCCAATGATTGATGAACAGGTTGGACTGTCTGGCGCCAGCATACCTCCAGAAGGTACTGCGCGTTAATAGTAAAGACCCGGGGCTTAGGCAGTTGCCACGCAGATCCTGCATGGCTGTACCTTCAAAGGCTTCTTGGGAAATCACCAGTATGGATTACAGATTACGTAAAGCCTGCATACCTTCGAAGTCCTTCGTCTTTCGATCCATAAACTGCTCGATCACAACGCTGGTATAGCCGAATCGTTTACAGCATGCTTCACGATGTGACATAAAGGCTTATCTACGTATAGTTGATAGCATAACAAGGTATCTAAATCGGGGCGTTTCCATTACAATCGGCAACTGCTTGGGAATGCCTATAGCAGGCTCAGTCGGTGAGATACACCATAACAAAAATAACACTAATCCATCTGGTCTATACGACTTATTGCCATATCTCCTCTTCTGATTACCTTTCGCTCTTCCTCCCCTCCCCTTCTGCTTCCTTTCGTTGTGCCCCTTTGTTCAGGGCAAACCTATATAAAGTGGTCTAGATCAACTAATTCAATGATCTTGGCGATCCAGTCCTTTCCGCAGGGCGATCTCACTCTAGTGTTAGTCGATCCTGGGCTTATAGATCAGTTCATCCAAAGCTCTTGATAGGTTTGCCTCAAAGAGCAATGTCGCGCAGCAAAGCTGCATAAGAAGAGCGTCGATCAGGGTGGAGCGTCAGGAAGGGTTCCAGTTTTGGTAGATATACCTTATCTGGATTAGTGTTATTTTTTAAGGTGATTAGTATGTAGATGGCTGCTCCCTTGTGTCAGGAGAGCGTTTGGGTTTCCGGGTTTTGCTGGATTAGTGTTATTTACTTGGACTGCTCAGATACATAGGCAGCAGACTCATTTAGTAGAACAGCCTATTGGCGAATAAGATCTAGGATGATCGAGCAGCTCATGGTCATCGGTCTGTTGCCGATGGCCATGTGTTTAAAAACGGGCCTGACCATTCGAGATCAGTCTTGGAGGTCGTATGCGGTATCAACCGCGTCCCTTTTGCGCAATCTGAGCCATGCAATCGAATCAAGGCTGTTGTTAACGCCTGTGTAGCTTCTGTGCTCGGGACATCCGCCCTACCAGATTCACGTCCAGCAAGCGTGTGAAGCATAGGAGTTAACACGTCAGCACCCTGAACAATTTTCCACTACGGCCAAACCTATGAACCTAGACGGCCCTGACATAGAAGTCAGTATTTCTTCATTAAGCGGGAAATAGTGGAATAGCAAAATTAAAGAAAGCCCAGCCACCAACCAGAATAGCTACCCCGGCCAAAGCTGATTCTCTGCTAGGGGGCGCCTTGTTGGAGCGTACGGCGATGATGACCGATGGCACAACGCCTAGCAGTGAAATAAGTAATGCTACGCCACTGGGGAGAACGGTTAGATATGGCAACAATGTTTCAAACATTTTTGTCCTTAGGTAATTAAGCCGAAAGCAAGCACTAACCTTCTCCAGGCGTAACCGCTCTCCCCTTAGGGCTCGGTCACCGTAATCGAATGCATCAGGATCAAGCATGTGACTGCATGGCAATGATTGAGGTAATCATCGTCACTATCTTATAGGCTGATGTTTACGCACGCGATGCTAATAGAATAAGATTACAGCCTGTCATAATCGTTGGCTGTCGGTGCTCCCCGAGCCCTGGCAGACCTGATTTTCTAAGACAGACTCGCGCATATGGCGAGCAGTAACCCTATAGTGAAATCAATATTACTTATGTACTAAGTAGAGCTACAGGAACTGCTTTCCATGACCTATACAATCGGATGGGTACGCCAAATGCGTACGAAGGTAGCTTGATGAGTTGTTCTGAATTTTCCAATGGCGCCGCCCATACTCATTGTTTCCCCAAGTCCGGATCTATGCTGCAGATAAGGATTAGTACCCTTTTCGCTTGCGGTTTAGGGGTGATGATCGGAATCATTATTGGCGCAGCAGGGCTACTCTTTGCTGTATCCAAGTGGCCAGTCGCTCTGGATATTGGGACCATGAAGCTTCCACAGCCGATCACGTACGGTACAACTGCTGCTGGGCAAGCTGCTCTATGCGTTGATGGTCTTGCGTATGAACTGGTTAAAAGCAGTGATAATGACGTCCAGGCGCGCCTCATTAAACCTATTCTTGCCTATGACGCTTTGTCCAACTCCAATGTTGATGATCAGGGCTGGCCTGTCCTAAAGCCAGTAAGGCAGAAAGAATGTCAAAGTTTGAATTAAACTCAGGTCAACATCTAGACGCTATGACCACATTTTTCAAGTTCATGATCGAACATATGCTCGGCCCGGCATTTGTTGTTACGCTCGTTACCGTAACTTCTTATGCTATATACCAACCTCAATCGTAGTCATTACTGACTGCAGTACTTTCTTATGCAGCTAAGTTCTGCAAGGAGAATGAGATGTCAGGCGACACAAAGCCACAGAGCACCTTCGGAGGCTTCTTCTCCACACTTGCTAAGTTTTCTTGGGCTCTGTGCGGGGGGCCGATCATAGTCGTCAGCCTATGCTTGTTCATATGGTGGCATTTTCATTGAGGACCTGAAAACCTCGAAATAGACAGCCTCGTGTATGGAGGCATCTACCGCCATTAGTAGTGTCATCGCTTGTGGTTTAGCTTTGAACGATTTCTGGCTGCCTTCCAGGCTTAGTACCCGAAAGACTGGGAAAAGTGCAGCGTGAGTATGCCAAGCATGAGCGCAAGACCAAGCCCGGTAAGAGTCACCCCATGCCTGAGCCGGTTCAGTACATGCGCAACGCGCTGAATGCGCACCTCAAATCCGGCAGTTAAGGGAAAAACGATGCCTGCTATCCCTCGCCTCTTACCAGACAACATCACCATCCCAGGCTACGATGCATATCAGGTTAGGATCATGCGAGGTGACTACGAATATTCTGCCACATTCGCCTGGTCGCGATTCGTCAGCAAAGAAAAGGCGCTGCGGGCGGCAGTAAACTGGCGAGACCGGATGCTTGCGAAACTGCCTAATGCTGGGAATGGGCGTGGAAGCTTCCGCACTTCCCCAATGGCGCACAAACGTAGCGTCGGGCGCGTCGGAATCACCCGCTATCTGAAAAAGGATCGCCGCCGCCTCGGCTGTCCAGTTTACTTGGTGTACGGGGTTAATTGGACAGATGACCAAGGCAGAAAGCGGGTAAAGCAGTTCCAAGTAGGTCGCATGGGCACTTTCGAGTGTCATCAGGAGATGCATGCCTCGCTTACCGCTGAGGCCTTTCGAACCGAATGGGAGTTTTGCCGCAGTACCGGGCAGGTCTTTGAGCCTGATCCTTACCAATGCTGGAAAGAGGTGGAGCTGTATCCATTTTTGCCAGCGACTGATCAGGGAAATTGAGATGCGCTCGCTCTTCGCCAAAGCCAAAACAGCAATTTATGTTTCGGAGCCGGATCTTCAAGCATCGCTAGACCACCTGCCTGCTCTACCATACTCGAAAGTCGACTCAACGCCTCGGGCATGGGATCGTAAAGCGTTGTTCGTAGAGCTACAGGGGCAGGTCAATAAGGGCGCGTTTCAGAAGGTGCGCGACATGCATGCAATCGGTCCCGGTGTTTGGGCGTTGGTAATGATGGAGGCGGTGTGACGATCAAAGCAGTTTTCGTGGGCATTAACAAACATCTCGACACAACAATCCCCGAGCTGGGCGGAGCCCGCCGCGATGCGACGGCGTTGTGGGCGCTGTTCACCGACACAGTCGAAGGATTGGCTGGCCGACTACTTGTCGATGAGGCCGCCACCCATGCAGAAGTATCGCAAGCCATCCTCGGAACGCTGTCGGCTGCATGCCAGGACGACGTGGTTGTCATCACATTCGCTGGACACGGTTCCCCCGATGGAAACTTGGTCCTGTTCGATACCAATGCAGCTGATCTTTCCAGCACAGGTCTGTCGATGGCGGGTTTGGCCGATGCATTCAAAGCGACGAAAGCGCGAGCGGTGCTGTGCGTGCTTGACTGCTGCTTCAGCGGGCAGGCGCCTGCGCGGGTGCTGGAGGCTGCAGCTCGTCCGCGAAGCCCATTTGCGTTGACTGGGATTCACGGTGAGGGGCGCATTCTCCTTGCCGCCTGTGCAACCAACGAATCCGCCTGGGAGCAGCCGGGCACCGGACACGGATTGCTCACGCATGCCGTGATCGAGGCGTTGACTGGTGCGGTCGGCGACTCGGTCAGCTTTCCGGAAATTGCCGGAGAGATCATCCGGCTGGCGCGTGTCGAGGCCGAGCGCATCAGCGTGACCCAGACGCCTGTATTTCTGGGCAACGTCCAGGGTGGCCTCGTGTTTCCTGTTCTCAAGCGCGGTGACAACTACACCTCTGCGTTCCCGGCCCGAGCAGTCCAGCAAATGTCGGGGTCGTTTGCGGAATTTTCCGCGCACAGCTTTCCTCAGGAAATCTTGGATCAGTGGACAACGGACTTCCCAGGAGGCCTCAACGCACTGCAACTTAAGGCAGTCAACGAACATGGCGTACTGGCCGGCAGATCGCTGCTGGTGGTCGCGCCGACAAGTTCGGGTAAGACTATGATCGGCGAACTGGCTGCGATTCAGGCAGTCATAGCCGGCAAGAAAGCGGCGTTTCTGCTGCCGTATCGGGCGCTGGTCAACGAGAAGTTTGAGGAGTTCAGTGAACGATACGGATCCGCCGGGCTGCGCGTCGTTCGGTGCAGCGGTGACGCAACGGATGGCATCGGTCCCGTGTTGGGCGGTCGCTATGACCTGGGGTTCTTTACCTATGAAACTTTTCTCAATCTGGCACTCGGATCGCCACGCCTGCTCAACCAGCTCGGCCTGGTTGTACTTGACGAGGGGCAGTTCATCACGGACCCGAGTCGAGGTATTACAGTCGAGCTGATCTTCGCGCTCCTGCTACGAGCACGTCAGCGTGGCATCGAGCCGCAGCTTGTGATCTTGTCAGCGGTGATTGGCAACCTCAACAGCTTCGATCGCTGGCTCGACCTGCCCTTGCTGATGTCCCGCGAGCGGCCTGTGCCCTTGGTTGAGGGCGTGCTTGATCGACGAGGGATATTCCAGTTCGTTGATGCGGACGGTACTACCAAGACTGAAGCCCTGTTGCCAGCGCATCGAATCGTGCAGCGTCGTGAAAAGCCCAGCTTGCAGGACGTGATCGTGCCGCTGGTCCAGCAGCTGGTCGCGCAGGGCGAAAAGTTGCTGGTCTTCCGCAACATGCGTGGTCCGGCACAGGGCTGCGCCAAATACTTGTCCAAAGAATTGGCACTCTGTCCGGCGACTACCGTTCTGGCCGTGCTGCCGACTCAGGATCTGACTAGCGCCTCGCAGGATCTGCGGGAGTGCCTAGCTGGCGGTACTGCGTTCCACAATACCAATCTCTTGCGTGCAGAGCGCGAAGCCGTCGAGAAGGGATATCGCGATGCTGGCGGCGGCATCCATGCGCTGGTGGCCACGACGACGCTGGCTGCCGGCATCAACACTCCGGCATCAACGGTGATCCTCGCTGAGAATGAATTCGTCGGTGAGGACGGTCGACCATTCACCGTCGCGGAGTACAAGAACATGGCGGGGCGGGCGGGAAGGCTCGGATACAATGAGACCGGTAAGGCAATCATTCTCGCCGACACGCCAATGGCGCGCGCGCAGCTATTCCAGAAATATGTGCTCGGCGTGCCGGAAGATGTGAAGTCATCCTTCCAGCAGCGCGACCTACCAACTTGGACGCTGCGCTTGCTTAGCCAAGTTCGGGGCGTGCGTGCCACCGAAATTCCTGGCCTGTTGGTAAATACGTTCGGTGGCTACTCTGCTTCACGTGCGAATCCTCAATGGATCGCAATGGTGGAGCACGAAGTCGCCGCTTTGGTCGATCGCCTGTCGCGTTCCGGGCTGGCTGAGCGCGAGGGAGAGTTGATCCACCTTACCTTGCTCGGACGCGCCTGCGGCGCTTCGTCTTTGTCGTTTGAGTCGAGCCTGCGGCTAGTCGAGTTGATGAAACAACTCAACGTCGCACAAACGTCCCCCACCCAGGTTCTAGCGATTGTGCAGGTCCTAGACGAGATGGATGCGATCTACACACCGGTCATGAAGCGGGGCAGGTCGGAGAGCGTGCGCGCCAATGATGCGGCGCAGCGTTATGGGCATGCGATGACGCAGGCACTGCAGCGGTATTGCCGGGACGAGATTGAGTTCTGGTGCCGATGCAAGCGCGCGGCGCTCTTGTACGACTGGATCGAGGGCACCCCCGTCGATGTGTTGGAGAAGCGGTTCTCGACCACGCCTTACGGAGGCGTCGTTGGATACGGGAACATCATCGGTATCGCCGATGCAACCCGCTTTCACCTGCGCTCGACGCACCAAATCCTATCGGCACTCTTCCCAGATCAGCCCACGTTCTTGGCGGGACTCGACGAAGTCCTACAACGACTCGAATTCGGCCTTCCGGCCGGTGCGCTGCCACTCATAAAGGTGCCACTGGCTCTGACTAGGGGGCAATACCTCGCGCTTTTTCACGCTGGATGTGTGACACCGGAAGCCGTGAATGCCCTGAATAGCGGGCGGCTGGAGGCATGCATTGGTTCAGCTAGCGCGTTGCTACTTAAGCCACAAAGATGAGTGGAATAGGTCTGCCGCTCCAGGTACACCACAAAACGCTGGGCAGCAAAAACAGGCCACTTCCAGCGTCCAGATCGAGCAGAAAATCTTCATGACCTTCGACTCAGCGATGAAGGCCTTTATCAGGCCAATAATGATTGCTTGCGACGATGATTATTACCAGTTCATAGGCAGTGGAACAGCGTTTGTTTGCCAATATAGAGGGCATTTTTTCGTAGTTTGCGCTCGGCACACCTGGGAAAATATGGGGATTACTATTGAAAATTTTCGCATCTTTATCCCTGGGTATGATTTAGAACTGCCATTCGACTATGAAGCCATTTTTGGTCCTGAAGAACGGAGTGACCTAAAGGTTCTGCGGGTCAATAGAGAGATTATGTCCGGCAATCCCCCAGCCCAGATGAGCGCACTTGATTTGGATAACTTTGCGTTTCCGTCAGAAGATTTCAAAAAAGGGTCTATGTTTCTGGCTGTAGGTTATCCCCAATGTGGAAGAGAATTTCATTATGACACCAAACGATTTATTGCTGACTTGGCAGCGTTCAGTGGCACGCTGGAGGGGGAGCTTACTGACGCAGTGATTACGATGCGTACTGATTTTGGTCATGTTGATGATATAGACGGATTGAGCGGATCTCCCGTCTTCGTATCTGGAGACCCACACCTTTTTGCCGGGGTGGTCATTAGGGCTGGACAAGAGACTGGGCTACTCCATTTCATCCATGGGGCATGTCTTATCCACGCGATGGATACCTTGGTGGACCTTCCCACTGAGCTGATAATGAATTGATCTAGGCAAATAGAGCATGAATATCGAGGATATGGCGGCTGCCATCGCGAAATGGTCCAGCACCCAACCGCTTACTCGGAAGGCGTACCTCTTCGGCAGCCGAGTTCGCGGAACGCATCGACCTGACAGCGATCTTGATGTCGCTGTCAAAGTTTTCACTTTGCCAGCCGATAGCTGCCCATTAGCAACTTGGATCGGAGAGTCGCATCGACTGGAAGCCTAGGTAGCCGGGATTGTTTCCGTGCTTATCGATCTTGAATGGTACGGAGGTGAGGCGGAGACGCCTGTAATCCATAAGGCATTAAAGCGGTCGAGTCTCGTTGTTTATATGGGGTAGGCATGATGGTGTCTTTCAAGCCTCCCTCACCAAAGCTGTATGCATAGGAAACGCCCGCCGCTTCAACCTCAAGCACTTGGTTGTCAGTGTGGTCTGATCTGGAGTGCTTAACCTGGCATACAGAAAGGTTCGAGACATAAAGAACCTTTATATGTACGAAAACGTTTAGGGTGAATAGAACACTGTCCGAAATTAGCGGGGGCATATATTCGGACAGAGTAATCGTAAAGGATCGTTTCTGGACACATTAAACGCGAGGGCATTAAACAGGGCTACCATCAGCCAAAAGCTGCAGGAAACTACGATCGACCACGATACCTTTTATGTGTTAGTCATTGACTATCGATACCGCTTGAGCCTTTGCGCCTTTTACACTTTGGACAACCTTGAACTAGATCCTCCTTAAGCTGGTAGTAGTAAGGGATAAAAATATCCAACCCGCAACTTTTTATCGAATCGAAAGCTAATACCTTTGTAATGACTTCTTTACCATCGAACATGACCTCCTTATCAGCAACCAAAATGTCGGTAAGAGGCAAACCTTCAGGGTTGTAAATCCTGACATCACCCGGCTGCCTTACATATGCCTCAGTATTATCGCCCGGCTTGCCATACGCTAAATCTGTGGCTTTGATCCAGTTAATTGGTTCAGCAGTCTGACACCAACTAATTAATTTACTTAGCTTCTCAGAGGTAAAAGTTCTGGGATAGTCTCCATGCTCCTCGCAGTGTCCAAACTCTGCAAAATTACCAAAGCGATACTCATATGAATAGTCCCCTGCTGTTAAGGGCAGCCTAAAGTAATGGTGAGGAAATGCTTCTTGCGTCTGGGTTTTTTTAAGCAAATTGAAGATAATCTCATACAAACTATATAGGCAGTATCCTTGGCGATCTGGGATGCCATATATAGTTATATCATTAAATTCCTTAATGTCTGAGTTGTAGGAGCTACTGAAATTCTCATCACCAAACTGGAAATAACCTTTTGAAAGAATAAAAACTGCATTAGGCAGCACGCTCTTGTCGTAGGCTTTTGCGTGAAGCCGAAGCTCTGCTACTACATCAGCCCAGTCCATATCAGTATCATAGGCAAAAATTATTCCAAATCCTTCATTTTGAATCTTATCGCTGTGGCCTGAAAAATAGTTTTGACTGTAACTCATCCTCCGCAACCGCTTGAATGAGGCAATGTTGTCAAATCCGCTCTTTAGTTCTTTTTTGGAGAGCTTTGACTTAACCTGAATAGCGCCATAGCAATACTCTACAGGTAAAACTTCATAGACATCTTGCCGCTGCATCAGTGTAAAAGAGTCGAAGGCATTATAGAAAAGTATGTCGATTTCATTGCTCAGATGTCCGCTAGTGGACGCAACGCGAACGCTCGACTTTGATACAGCATAGCGCTGCGGTAAAAGCCTGTTTTCTAGAAAAAAGGCTCTGAGTAGCACCTCCCTAACTGTACCAACATCTCTTGGGTGCTTTATATCTTTTGATATCTCATAATCGCGCAGCATTTTATTCTGCAAATTTATGAATTCGCGCTCCAAACCATGAAATTCTTTATCCTTAGAGCGAAGCTTGTTTGCTCGCAAGGCTTGGTTTGAAAGCCATTCTTTAGTACGCGCCTCCCGGCTTTTAAAATCAGCCCGCTCTTTTTTCTGTGCGGCAGTTAGTCGCCTTCTCTTTTCTGGAATCTCTGACATATAACCTGACTTCATTAGTTTGAGTTAAGCAAATTAGTTGGATTATATAAAATTAGGAAAACCCAACCCTTTTATCCAAAAATTTTTATTCGTGAACCCTAATTTCGTTACCAGCTTGACTGGTGGCTTGGGCGCAAGAGCAGGCCCTCCCCTGGCGATCCCTCTCCCGGCAGGTGTCGAAAGCGATTTGTCAAGTAAGGCAGCGTTAAGCAAGGGCTACTCTCGGCCAATAGCAGTCCCTTGCTTTAGCCAAACCGGAAGTTCGTTCGACTAGACGCTGACATTCATTTTAGCTCTATAGGATCACTCAGGAAGTCGATGAGCTTTGACCCTAAGTCGGTAGTCCTGCGGGCCAGAATCCCTTGGCGCGACATAGTTGTGCCAAGGGATTCTGTATTGATGAGACCGCGCTGATATAGATCACCCCAGATGACCTTGTAGATCTGCTCTTTGCCTCGGAGATCCGGAAAGGCATGTTCAATGGCTTGCGTGATGCTGCCCATGCTCCAGCCACTCGGAAACTCCACTCCGCGCTTCTGGCCCCATGCTTCAGGGCCGCTCATGAGGCTAAGCAGGCGAATGTGGGTCACCGTACAGACATCGATGAAATTAAGGCACAACTGCCTTAGGTCTTCTTCTGGGGCACGGCCTATTGCAACATTCAGTACTGCGTTGCGGAGCGCCTCCAGCTTCTCTTGCTGGTGATTCCGTATCGCCAACATCGATGCTTGGGACACCGTGGTGATAAAGGTTTCGTTGTGCTGCAAGCCTTGCTCGGTCAGAACCTCTTTCTCGATCAGATCGTTCAGTGCATTGCCGACTTGATTCATCCACTGCACTTTTCGTGCATTTAGCGGCGTTTCGATGATTGAATTAAAAATCTCGACTCCGGCACCACCCAGAATGGGCACTGCGCCAATCATGATTCTAGCGAGGCGGTGAGCTTTCTCGCCACCTGGCTCAACGCTTGGGTCGATCAATTCGTTGTCGATCTTGTTCATCTGAAGCTCCATTCGGGGAAGTATCATGACCGACCCTGTAAATCCGTTCATCCTTCCAGCGCTGGCCGAGGATGAGATGACTTACACCGCCTCCAGGTTGAAGCCGCTGCAAGCCTCGCAGCATATTAAATCGCAGCCAGAGTAACGTCCGATCCAGAGATGAGCCGTGTCTATGTGTCTATGTCAGTGACATTATCTGGAAACAGCTAAGTCATAGCGCAAGTAATTAAGAAAAGACAGGACAGCCTCGCAAGTCGAGTTTTAATGCTGCAGATCAGTCGTAGCACTGTTCGGTAGCTAGCAAGCCCCCGCCTAACACCTCAGTCATAGCTCTAAGTATTCTCAAATAAGTTCTAGCGCGCACTAGCAGCTCATATCTCCTCAGCAAAAATTGATGGCCAAACGGTAAGTGCGCCAGAGACTCTGAGCTGAAATTTTTACATATCTATCAGTCTTCTTTCTTATTAAAATAATATAGTTATACTATGGGGTATCAATAAGCATATGTAGCGGCTAGCATTGGAGTTAAAATGAGAAAGCCAGGTGTTCCAGCCACACCACCTCAAATGGTCGGGGCGATCGATATGAAGACGCTTCTCATCAACAAGGCGCTAGAGATTGATGTAGGCAATGACCAAGTTGCATATGCCGCATTAGGCCCCCTCTCTATAGAAGCTGGCGCAAGCTATGAGGATCTGGTTGGAAAACAGGTAGCAGTCGATGTAGGGGGCACGTACACGGCTTTCCCAGTCGAGATCCAAGGGGAGGAGCAACCCTATGACAACACTCTTAATCTCTATTCCGTATCAGGCGTTGAATACAGCATTACCGCCATGGACTTCTCCGGCAAAAATATATTGCTCGGTACATATCACTCGCTACGGGATGTCGAGGCAGCTCACCGGGCCTTCTATGCCACAGTAAATGCTGCCTACGCCACAGCTCAATCAGCCCCACAACAAGGCCCCAGCCAAGATGAGTTGGCTACATCATTTTATGATGTATTGAATAAGAGTTTGGCTACTCGGGACTTCTCGCCGGACTGGAAACGCATGCTCTCTGAGACCTTAGCAGAGACCGCTATAAAGAATCCGGAGCAGCAGGCGCATTACGAGGCGGATTACTCCCCGAGTCTTTAAGCAAATCTCATCATGTCGGCATAGCCTTTAACTACCCATTAGGAAAGCTATGCCCTAAGTTACAGAACCAGGAGCTTACACATGACCATGCTCACGAAAGAACAGTTGTTGGCCATGCCAGAATCAGAATACATGTCAGCCGATCAGTTGCGCTATTTCGAGGATGTGTTGCGAAACCAGCTCACCGAAATCACCATGCGCATGGCTGAGGCAACGCAGCTCATCCGCCAAAGATCCGAGTCGACTGACTCAGCTGACGTAGCAACCGATGAGGAAACGAGGCAAATCAACATGCGCCAGGCTGAGCATGGGCGCATTCAATGCCGCCGTATTAACGCTGCTCTGGAACGCATCAAGACCCAAGAGTATGGCTGGTGCGAAATAACGGGTGAGGCGATTGGGCTTAAGCGCCTGCTTCTTAACCCTACCGCTGAGCTGTCAATCGAAGCTCAAATTCAACGCGAAGCACTCGAAAAGCATATGGCTCGAAGCTTGGCCTAAGTCTCCGCACTGATTTACCTTTATGGCCGGGTCAGCGGATCCGGTCGTATAAAGGTCTACTGTAGTCAACGCTTAGTACTCCCCGTTCATATCGCTATAGGCAACCGCAAAATGTCCGTAATCTGGACGTTGGCAATAGCGTCATCTAAATCCAAACGCAATATAGCCTTGACTTGATCCTTTAGTGTTAAAGGCAAAAAAGGATCGACAGCTGCATACCCTAGTACAGTGGACTCTACACGAACGAGGCCATAGACCTGGGCAACTAGATTGATAGCTTCAAAAGGCTCGATTTTGTCATCAATGGCAATCCAGCTCTGGGCTTCTTCGACGAGGGTAGTCCCCTTCACTTGCGCCAGATAATGGTGCCTCAAAAGCTCTTCCGCCACGCGTCTATATTGCAATAGTGCTTCGTCAGACATCTCTTGATTTCCTTTCCTAAATTCCTCTATATATTTTATGAATGTTATATTAGTGTAGCCCCTTAAATAAAGCGCTATGTTTATGAAGTCATCGCTTTCCGACCTGCTGTCGGCTATCGCAACTAGTGAAATTGAAAGCCGGCCAGTTGATGTCTCATCACCAAGGTTTATCCAGGATGTCATCCGGTCTTGCTCAGGCTTATCGGATGCCATTGATACTGCCTGCCGGTTATTCGAGTCCTTTCGCTCCTATACACTGTCGGCATACGAAGCAGTAATGCATCTCGACCTCCCCAGCACAGTGAGTAATCAGGAGGCCTCGATACGTTTGCTGTTTGCAGCTCATCGAGGCGGCTTTGAGGCTTCGCCCTTATTACCTGCATCGGCTAAGGAATGCTTTTCTCGCTTTGTCATAGCGTTCTTACAGAATCTGAGCCCTATGGTTAGTGAGCCGCAGACAGCCTTCCTATCTGCGCTAACCAGGCTTGCAGACCGATCGAGCGAGGCGATGCAAACGCTTGAGCGATATAAATCACGTAGCTGCGCTTGAAATGTGATCGGCAATAGTACCGTTATCCGCTCAGCCTGCCTCTGTCGAACGCTGTAGAATCATTGCCATTACGAGGCCCCCTATCTTCCTCTGCCTGGCTATCAATCTGCAGAACTGGGCACGCCTTACACTTCGTACCTATGAGGGATCAGCTGTGATTAAGCCTAACGCAAAGAATCGCAACCGCCGCCTTAGCAAGAAATTACATGTAGGTGAGTTTCAGGAGCTAGGCTTCTATTACAGAGCCACCTATGCAGGCAATTCTAATTCCGAAGCCGCCGAAGCGTTGATTGACGAACTTCTAGATTTTGTTATTAACCGCGGACTGGAGCTGTCCGGCTGGGTTGAAGAAGGGATCATCGATCGTTTCCAGGGCTCAGCAACAGATGAGGACCGTATGGCCGTAGAATCCTGGCTTAACGCCCGTCCAGAGCTTACCAACGTCAAGGTAAGCCCTCTCATCGACATGTGGTATGAAGGTGAAGAACACGCCTTTCCAGTGGCCTAACAATTCATAGTCATAGAAATGGTGTTATGGCTCCCTTGTATCTATCGTTTTTTAAGATTCGGCAAAGCGATTCATAGCTCTTCAGCTTTTTGCCGATTCTCTAATGATCAGCCTAGACAGCCATCCTAGGAGGATTGGGTTGGCCAGAAAAAGAGTGCCTACCGCTAACTTAATGGCTAATGGCGCATCAGTAGGTAGCTTAATCCATAAGAAAAATGCAGGGATTGCCCAGGCAAGATTAAGGCAAACAAGGGCAATATAGTCACGCCAAGACTTCTTGGGGGTACTCATGGTGGTCACTACGCAGCTACCAGAAGGGATGATTAACAGATGCGCAATAAGGCCTGGCGCAGCCAGGCTACTACACATACAAAAAATACGATGCTTGAAATGAGGTTATCTCTGAGCGCGCAGGGCCTTCATACGTTTGTTGAATTCGCGCCAATCCTCTAAATCAACTGGGGCTACCTGCACATCATCTGCGTCTGAAAACCAAAAGGCGTGACGCTCAGGCTGACCAAACGTGAAATGAACGCGCATTCGGCCTGCTACAAGCTCTGTAGCAACAATATGAGCGTCGGGCCAAAGCATAAGAGCAATATCACTAGCCTCTTCAAGCTCGTCGCCAACGCCTTGGTGTTTATCACAACATTCCTTTGTGCAGAACGCTTGAATCTCCGTCATGACAGCCGCGTTAGGGCGATCGATCCGCTTGGAACAATAGGCGCACTCCACATAGAAATCACGCTTAAGTAGCTCTAGAGGAGGAACATAACCTTTCTCGATGAAAGTATCAGCCCACGACGCGCGCGCCGCTTTGATGTCGCTCTCATCCAGGTCTCTCATGTCCGCATAGTCGATGATGGCCTGATTTTTTGACATAGCAAACACTATGCTTCTGCGGCCAGCAGCCTGCACCTCAAACGCTCTATTGAGTTCCACGATATACCCCGTAATGTTAAAGATTACGCCCTGGCGCCCTGATGAAGATCCACTACCTCAGGTTCTGGCTGTGGCCCAAGCAGGTATTCGTCGCTACCCAATTCTCCCTGCAGGCGCCCGTTGAAGCATTTGAAACTTGCCCCGTAACGATCATGATCAATGACCACTGGCAAGGGTTTGGCCAGTTGAGGAGTAATGAGCCAATAAAGGCCATCGGTAGAGGGTATGAAATTGTGCTTAGTCATAGCCTGGGTTGCCAGCTTTGGATGAGAAACCAAGGGGCCGTTTGATAGCCTTGCGCCTGAATAGCTAGGCGCCAACTATGCTGCTAGAGAGCCGGCCGTATCCCGGAGCCACCCTCATATATTTCTCAGGTGACAAGCGCCATGGTGCAGCGTGGTGACTGACAAGTCAATGCTAATGTCTATTCAATAGCATAACTTTACAGGTAACCGACCAACGATATTACGATTATTTATCTAAAATTCAAAAACCCATTCGGCAGTCGGATATTTAGCGGTAGCCCCTTGGCTCGGCGGTTGAAAGCCAGAAAGCCACTGCTTAATTTCTTCTACTGTAGCCCTTGACAGTTCATAAGCCTGGCCTCTTTCCTTTTTTACACCCAAGAAGAGACCTTTACTGCTGTCTAAGTCATCCATTGTTGACCCGCAGAAAACAGTTATGAACTCACCCATCCCCTTACATGAGGTCAAGGGGTCGTAGAAGCTCAGCCAGTACTCATTATCTTCTTTCGTGTAATCGTTTAGCCTCACGACATTGATTGGATCGCCTCCAATCGATAAGACTTCTTTTGCTGCAATCTTAAAATTTGTATCAGCCAATCTTATCTGCTTTGCCCTTGTGCTAGCTCTGTCATGCACGCTTTCTGAACTTTTTCTCATCTTTCATCCAATCGTACTGACACCTTTTGCCTATGCTAAGACGATGTCGTATGCATACAACATTTAAATTGTTTGGCCACCTGAAGCGTCACAACTCGTGCTTACCTCTTGCCAGACGCATAATGACTCACCGGAACTTAACCACAGAGCACTTGGTTCTGGTTCGGCTGATCCAGGGTTAAACGAAATTCGTATTGAAAGGCTATCCCCTGCTTTACCATCAAGCGTCTCAGTAGCCATTTTTCGAGAATAGACAACCGGGCCTCCGGAAGTTGACTCGACTAACCAGTCCGACATGCTCGAACAAACGAGACCTTCCCCTAAATCGAGCGCCGAAGTGAAGCCATGTACTATTGCTAAACGCTGGGCAATAATGCTTCGGACATGTAGATCTTCTAAAAGAACCGTGACGTCCGATTCGCTAAATCCACTGTCAAGAAGATATCCCAACTGGTAAGCGACACCAGCATTGTTCGCATCAGAAGCGGTACGTGACGCCTGGTTGTAGCTAACCCCTGTAACACTTGAGTAGTGCTCTGTAGCATCATGAACAAGATCGTCTAGATGTTGCTCAATCAGGTTGTATGCCTGAGCTTTGCTGACAAGGTTTTCTAATACTTGCGCTTTAGAGTCGACGACACTATCTGAGGTGGTAGGCTTTCTCATGGATTCCGTCCTTAGTGAAGGGATATATTTGGGTCAAGATCCTGATCAGGATCGAAGACACCATTCGGGTCCCAGGCATCCAGGCCAGCTTTGCGGCAAGCGGAAATAGATGCTGCCGTATGATTGAAGACGTCAGCGGTAACGGCAACAAACCTCAATTGAGAAAGGAAATCTTCCTTCTCTTCAGCAGGTAAATCCCATGTTTCAACAAAATCTCTGGCCTCCTCCATAGACGGCCAGCATGGAGCAGCCTCCTGGCCAACAGGATCTAATTTGCTCCAGAAGCCTAGTCCCAGCATATGACCAAGAAAGACTCCGTCTTTGCTATGAGCTATAACGTAGCCCTCACTATGATCGGATAATCTGGTTTTATCTGCTGAATCTTCGACCGGAATTTCATTGCCCAAGGAAGGTTTACGCATCAGGGCCTCGTGGAAATAAGTATGGTTAGCTGGCATGGCACGGACTGGTTTAGAGTGGTTTGATTAGTCGAACTTACAGGCCGAATGCATAGCCTTCATCGGACACCGTTCTGTCTACAGTAGGGTTCAGCACCCTAGAGAAACCATTAATCTCAAACCAGGTTGCAAGGGGAATATCGAAGTGAAGCTCTGAGCTTATCTCCATCTGTTCAGCTGTTCTTTCCAGACAGGCTTGCAGCACCGCATCGGTTGCAGGCAGAACGCGCATCTCTTCATCGAAATCTGTTGCGAGACCAAGATCAGCGGCGAATAGCCCGCCTTGATTAGTGATGTGGCCTATTAGCAGATCCTGGTCTGGTTCAGCCCAATAAATTCCGTCTTGGCCTTTGCCGAGCACGCCCACCCTTGCCTTAACAGGCTCATTGGAGTGAGCGTTTTCTTGAGAGCAGAGCGTCCTTAATACAGCCTTGTAATTCTCAAGGCCCTCTTCGCGCAGGGCTCGTGCTGGATGCCTAGTTGTAAACTCAAGATCCTGTTTAAATTGAGCGATCAAACGAGCATATTCAGCTTCGTATGATTCAGGCGCCTTGTATTGAGCAGTGGTCCAGCCACTGGTTTTATAGGAGCAAGTACGGCCCATTTCCATAATGTGAAGACGGATTAGATCTTGAAGGGTCTGTGACATCCGGGATCGGGCCATAAGGAAACGCTGAGGTTCGATCATTTGCTCGCTAGCAATTTCAAACTTGTAGCTGTCCCAGGTCGAGCCAAACCAGTCTTGATTAATCTGCCAAACTCCAACGATCTGACTCGTCCCGGCAGAGGTTGTACCTGCTTCAAAACCCCACTCACGAGCATGTACCCGATAATTGTCTTTTAAGGTCTCATATCGAGTGAAAGCATCGTTATTCTTGGGGTCGTCTCAGAAAACGGAAAATAAAGCACGCTAAGGCATAGCCGAACCTGCCAAGCTTGCTCCACCCTGTAGTGACGCGATCAGCGGGCAGGAAACGTTCCCCCTTCGCGCATGGCAGGCGCACACCAACTCAGACAGCACGGCCTCCATGCGCGCCAGGTCAGCCATTTTCTCGCGCACGTCCTTGAGCTTGTGCTCGGCCAGACTGCTGGCTTCCTCGCAATGGGTGCCATCCTCCAGCCGCAGCAGCTCGGCGATCTCATCCAGGCTGAAGCCCAGCCGCTGGGCTGATTTCACGAAGCGCACCCGCGTTACATCCGCCTCGCCATAGCGGCGGATGCTGCCATAGGGCTTGTCAGGCTCCAGCAACAAGCCCTTGCGCTGATAGAAACGGATGGTCTCCACATTGACCCCGGCCGCCTTGGCGAAAACGCCAATGGTCAGGTTCTCCAAATTGTTTTCCATATCGCTTGACTCCGTACATGAGTACGGAAGTAAGGTTACGCTATCCAATTTCAATTCGAAAGGACAAGCGCATGTCTGAACCAAAAACCGGGCGCGGCGCGCTCTTCACTGGAGGGCTTGCCGCCATCCTCGCCTCGGCTTGCTGCCTCGGGCCGTTGGTTCTGATCGCCTTGGGGTTCAGCGGCGCTTGGATCGGCAACTTGGCGGTGTTGGAACCCTATCGCCCCATCTTTATCGGCGTGGCGCTGGTGGCGTTGTTCTTCGCCTGGCGGCGCATCTACCGGCAGGCAGCGGCCTGCAAACCGGGTGAGGTCTGCGCGATTCCCCAAGTGCGAGCTACTTACAAGCTCATTTTCTGGATCGTGGCCGCGCTGGTTCTGGTCGCGCTCGGATTTCCCTACGTCATGCCATTTTTCTACTGATCGGAGTTCACCATGAAGAAACTGTTTGCCTCCCTCGCCCTCGCCGCCGTTGTTGCCCCCGTCTGGGCCGCCACCCAGACCGTCACGCTGTCCGTACCGGGCATGACCTGCTCCGCCTGCCCGATCACTGTCAAGAAGGCGATTTCCAAGGTCGAAGGCGTCAGCAAAGTTGACGTGACTTTCGAGACACGCCAAGCGGTCGTCACCTTCGACGATGCCAAGACCAGCGTGCAGAAGCTGACCAAGGCAACCGCAGACGCGGGCTATCCGTCCAGCGTCAAGCAGTGAGTCACTGAAAACGGCACCGCAGCACAACGGACGTCATTGTCTGGCGCCACAAACGATAAAGGATCTGTTGCATGACCCATCTAAAAATCACCGGCATGACTTGCGACTCGTGCGCGGCGCACGTCAAGGAAGCGCTGGAAAAAGTGCCAGGCGTGCAGTCGGCGCTGGTGTCCTATCCGAAGGGCACAGCGCAACTCGCCATCGTGCCGGGCACATCGCCGGACGCGCTGACTGCCGCCGTGGCCGGACTGGGCTACAAGGCAACGCTAGCCGATGCGCCACTGGCGGACAACCGCGTCGGACTGCTCGACAAGGTGCGGGGATGGATGGCCGCCGCCGAAAAGCACAGTGGCAACGAGCCCCCGGTGCAGGTAGCGGTCATTGGCAGCGGTGGAGCCGCGATGGCGGCGGCGCTGAAAGCCGTCGAGCAAGGCGCGCAGGTCACGCTGATCGAGCGCGGCACCATCGGCGGCACCTGCGTCAATGTCGGCTGTGTGCCGTCCAAGATCATGATCCGCGCCGCCCACATCGCCCATCTGCGCCGGGAAAGCCCGTTCGATGGCGGTATTGCGGCAACTGTGCCTACGATTGACCGCAGTAAGCTGCTGGCCCAGCAGCAGGCCCGCGTCGACGAACTGCGGCACGCCAAGTACGAAGGCATCCTGGGCGGTAATCCGGCCATCACCGTTGTGCACGGTGAGGCGCGCTTCAAGGACGACCAGAGCCTTACCGTCCGTTTGAACGAGGGTGGCGAGCGCGTCGTGATGTTCGACCGCTGCCTGGTCGCCACGGGTGCCAGCCCGGCGGTCCCGCCGATTCCGGGCTTGAAAGAGTCACCCTACTGGACTTCCACCGAGGCCCTGGCGAGCGACACCATTCCCGAACGCCTTGCCGTAATCGGCTCGTCGGTGGTGGCGCTGGAGCTGGCGCAAGCCTTTGCCCGGCTGGGCAGCAAGGTCACGGTCCTGGCGCGCAATACCTTGTTCTTCCGTGAAGACCCGGCCATCGGCGAGGCGGTGACAGCCGCTTTCCGTGCCGAGGGCATCGAGGTGCTGGAGCACACGCAAGCCAGCCAGGTCGCCCATATGGACGGTGAATTCGTGCTGACCACCACGCACGGTGAATTGCGCGCCGACAAACTGCTGGTTGCCACCGGTCGGACACCGAACACGCGCAGCCTCGCGCTGGACGCAGCGGGGGTCACTGTCAATGCGCAAGGTGCCATCGCCATCGACCAAGGCATGCGCACGAGCAACCCGAACATCTACGCGGCCGGCGACTGCACCGACCAGCCGCAGTTCGTCTATGTGGCGGCAGCGGCCGGCACCCGTGCCGCGATCAACATGACCGGCGGCGATGCGGCGCTCGACCTGACCGCAATGCCGGCCGTGGTGTTCACCGATCCGCAAGTGGCGACCGTGGGCTACAGCGAGGCGGAAGCCCACCACGACGGGATCGAGACCGACAGCCGCACCTTGACCTTGGACAACGTGCCGCGTGCGCTCGCCAACTTCGACACACGCGGCTTCATCAAGTTGGTTATCGAGGAAGGCAGCCATCGGCTGATCGGCGTACAGGCGGTCGCGCCGGAAGCGGGTGAACTGATCCAGACGGCGGCTCTGGCCATTCGCAACCGCATGACGGTGCAGGAACTGGCCGACCAGTTGTTCCCCTACCTGACGATGGTCGAGGGGTTGAAGCTCGCGGCGCAGACCTTCAACAAGGATGTGAAGCAGCTTTCCTGCTGCGCCGGGTGAGAAAAAGGAGGTGTTCAATGAACGCCTACACGGTGTCCCGGCTGGCTCTTGATGCCGGGGTGAGCGTGCATATCGTGCGCGACTACCTGCTGCGCGGATTGCTGCGCCCGGTGGCGTGCACACCAGGCGGCTACGGCTTGTTCGATGACGCCGCCTTGCAACGGCTGTGCTTCGTGCGGGCGGCCTTCGAGGCGGGCATCGGCCTCGACGCGCTGGCGCGGCTGTGCCGGGCGCTGGATGCGGCGGACGGCGACGAAGCGGCCGCGCAGCTTGCCCTGCTGCGTCAGTTCGTCGAGCGTCGGCGCGAAGCGTTGGCCGATCTGGAAGTGCAGTTGGCCACCCTGCCGACCGAGCCGGCACAGCACGCGGAGAGTCTGCCATGAACAACCCCGAGCGCTTGCCGTCCGAGACGCACAAACCGATCACCGGCTACCTGTGGGGCGGACTGGCTGTGCTGACTTGCCCCTGCCACCTGCCCATCCTCGCTGTCGTGCTGGCCGGCACAACCGCCGGTGCTTTCCTCGGCGAGCATTGGGTCATCGCGGCGCTCGGTTTGACCGGCCTGTTCCTTCTGTCCCTGTCGCGGGCGTTGCGGGCATTCAGGGAAAGAGAATGAGCGCTTTCCGGCCGGATGGATGGACGACGCCGGAACTGGCCCAAGCGGTCGAGCGCGGGCAGCTTGAACTGCACTACCAGCCCGTCGTCGATCTGCGCAGTGGTGGGATTGTCGGCGCGGAAGCCCTGTTGCGCTGGCGTCATCCGACGCTTGGACTATTGCCACCGGGCCAGTTCCTGCCCGTGGTCGAATCGTCCGGCCTGATGCCTGAAATCGGCGCTTGGGTGCTGGGCGAAGCCTGCCGCCAGATGCGTGACTGGCGAATGCTGGCATGGCGACCGTTCCGGCTGGCCGTCAATGTTTCGGCGAGCCAAGTGGGACCGGACTTCGACGGGTGGGTAAAGGGCGTGCTGGCTGATGCCGAGTTGCCCGCCGAGTATCTCGAAATCGAGCTGACCGAATCGGTCGCGTTTGGTGATCCGGCGATCTTCCCCGCCCTGGACGCCTTGCGGCAGATCGGTGTGCGCTTCGCCGCCGATGACTTCGGGACGGGGTATTCCTGTCTGCAACATCTGAAGTGCTGCCCAATCAGCACGCTCAAGATCGACCAATCGTTTGTCGCCGGGCTCGCCAACGACCGCCGCGACCAAACCATCGTGCACACCGTGATTCAGCTTGCGCACGGGCTGGGCATGGATGTGGTGGCTGAAGGCGTGGAAACATCGGCGAGTCTTGATCTATTGCGACAAGCGGACTGCGACACAGGACAAGGCTTCCTGTTCGCGAAGCCAATGCCGGCGGCGGCATTCGCCGTCTTCGTCAGTCAATGGAGGGGTGCCACCATGAATGCAAGTGACTCGACCACCACCAGTTGCTGCGTGTGCTGCAAGGAAATCCCGCTCGATGCCGCCTTCACCCCGGAAGGCGCGGAATACGTCGAGCACTTCTGCGGGTTGGAGTGTTATCAACGCTTCGAAGCGCGTGCCAAGACAGGGAACGAAACCGATGCCGATCCGAACGCCTGCGACTCGCTACCGTCAGATTGAGGCATACCCTAACTTGGCGTCAGACCATCCGGCGCTAAATCGTCAGAATAGAGTTGCCTTCCGAATTGATTGACATACGCCGTCAAGGGTCATAGATTTCTTCCTGACACATTTCCCTCAGGAGGATACCTTGCACGGTCAGCGCATCGGTTACGTCCGCGTCAGCAGCTTCGACCAGAACCCAGAACGGCAGCTCGAACAGATCCAGGTGGATAAAGTGTTCACCGACAAGGCGTCGGGCAAGGACACACGGCGGCCCGAACTGGAACGGCTGCTCGCCTTCGTGCGCGAAGGCGACACGGTCGTGGTGCACAGCATGGATCGTCTGGCGCGCAACCTCGACGACCTGCGCCGCCTGGTGCAGGGCCTCACCCAGCGCGGCGTACGCATCGAGTTCCTTAAGGAGCATTTGACCTTCACCGGCGAGGACTCGCCGATGGCGAACCTGATGCTGTCGGTAATGGGCGCGTTCGCCGAGTTCGAACGCGCCTTGATCCGCGAGCGGCAGCGCGAGGGCATCGCGCTCGCCAAGCAGCGCGGGGCCTACCGTGGCAGGAAGAAATCCCTGTCGTCTGAGCGTATTGCCGAACTGCGCCAACGTGTCGAGGCTGGCGAGCAAAAGACCAAGCTGGCTCGTGAATTCGGAATCAGTCGCGAAACCCTGTATCAATACTTGAGAACGGATCAGTAAATATGCCACGTCGTTCAATCCTGTCCGCCGCCGAGCGCGAAAGCCTGCTGGCGTTGCCGGACACCAAGGATGAGTTGATCCGTCACTACACGTTCAGCGAAACCGACCTCTCCATCATCCGGCAGCGGCGCGGCCCGGCCAACCGGCTGGGCTTCGCCGTGCAGCTCTGTTACCTGCGCTTTCCTGGTGTCATCCTGGGCGTCGATGAGCCGCCGTTTCCGCCCTTGTTGAAACTGGTCGCCGACCAGCTCAAGGTCAGCGTCGAAAGCTGGGACGAATACGGGCAGCGGGAGCAGACCCGGCGCGAGCACCTGGTCGAACTGCAAACGGTGTTCGGCTTCCAGCCCTTTACCATGGGCCACTACCGGCAGGCCGTCCAGTTGCTGACCGAGATGGTCTTGCAGACCGACAAGGGCATCGTGCTGGCCAGCACCTTGATCGAGCACCTGCGGCAGCAGTCGGTCATTCTGCCTGCCCTCAACGCCGTCGAGCGGGCGAGCGCCGAAGCAATCACCCGCGCCAACCGGCGCATCTACGATGCCTTGGCCGAACCGCTGTCGGACGCGCATCGCCGCCGCCTCGACGATCTGCTCAAGCGTCGGGACAACGGCAAAACGACCTGGCTGGCCTGGCTGCGCCAATCGCCCGTCAAACCGAATTCGCGGCACATGCTGGAACACATCGAACGCCTCAAAGCGTGGCAGGCGCTCGACCTGCCTTCTGGCATCGAGCGGTCGGTGCACCAGAACCGCCTGCTCAAGATCGCCCGTGAGGGTGGCCAGATGACGCCCGCCGACCTGGCCAAGTTCGAGGCGCAGCGACGCTATGCCACCCTGGTGGCGCTTGCCATCGAGGGCATGGCCACCGTCACCGACGAAATCATCGACCTGCACGACCGCATCCTGGGCAAGCTGTTCAACGCCGCCAAGAACAAGCATCAGCAGCAATTCCAGGCGTCCGGCAAGGCGATCAACGCCAAGGTGCGGTTGTTCGGCCGCATCGGCCAGGCGCTGATCGAGGCCAAGCAGGCGGGCCGCGATCCGTTCGCCGCCATCGAGGCCGTCATGTCCTGGGATGCCTTCGCCGAGAGCGTCACCGAAGCGCAGAAGCTTGCGCAGCCCGAGGACTTCGATTTCCTGCACCGCATCGGCGAAAGCTACGCCACGCTGCGCCGCTACGCGCCGGAATTCCTTGCCGTGCTCAAGCTGCGGGCCGCTCCCGCCGCGAAGGACGTGCTCGACGCCATCGAGGTGCTGCGCGGCATGAACAGCGACAACGCCCGCAAGGTGCCCGCCGACGCGCCGACCGAGTTCATCAAGCCGCGCTGGCAGAAGCTGGTCATGACCGACACCGGCATCGACCGGCGCTACTACGAACTGTGCGCGCTGTCGGAGATGAAGAACGCGTTGCGTTCCGGCGACATCTGGGTGCAGGGGTCGCGCCAGTTCAAGGACTTCGAGGACTACCTGGTGCCGCCCGCGAAATTCGCCAGCCTCAAGCAGGCCAGCGAATTGCCGCTGGCCGTGGCCACCGACTGCAACCGGTACCTGAACGACCGGCTGACGCTGCTGGAAACACAGCTTGCCACCGTCAACCGTATGGCGACGGCCAACGAGCTGCCGGACGCCATCATCACCGAGTCAGGCTTGAAGATCACGCCGCTCGACGCGGCGGTACCCGACACCGCCCAAGCGCTGATCGACCAGACGGCAATGATCCTGCCGCACGTCAAGATCACCGAACTGCTGCTGGAGGTGGACGAATGGACGGGCTTCACTCGGCATTTCGCGCATCTGAAATCGGGCGACCCGGCCAAAGACAAGAACCTGTTGCTGACCACGATCCTCGCCGACGCGATCAACCTGGGCCTGACCAAGATGGCGGAGTCTTGCCCCGGCACGACCTACGCCAAGCTGGCTTGGCTGCAAGCCTGGCACATCCGCGACGAAACCTACGGGGCGGCGCTGGCCGATCTGGTCAACGCACAGTTCCGCCATCCCTTCGCCGAGCACTGGGGCGACGGCACCACCTCATCGTCGGACGGCCAGAACTTCCGCACCGGCAGCAAGGCCGAGAGCACCGGCCACATCAACCCGAAATACGGGAGCAGCCCAGGGCGGACGTTCTACACCCACATTTCTGACCAGTACGCGCCATTTCACACCAAGGTCGTGAACGTCGGCGTGCGCGATTCGACCTACGTGCTCGACGGCCTGCTGTACCACGAGTCCGACTTGCGGATCGAGGAGCATTACACCGACACGGCGGGCTTCACCGATCACGTCTTCGCCCTGATGCACCTCCTGGGCTTCCGCTTCGCGCCGCGCATCCGCGACCTGGGCGACACCAAGCTCTACATCCCGAAGGGCGACGCCGCCTATGACGCGCTGAAACCCATGATCGGCGGCACGCTCAACATCAAGCACGTCCGCGCCCATTGGGACGAAATCCTGCGGCTGGCCACCTCGATCAAGCAGGGCACGGTGACGGCCTCCCTGATGCTCCGAAAGCTCGGCAGCTACCCACGCCAGAACGGCCTGGCCGTGGCGCTCCGCGAGCTGGGCCGCATCGAGCGCACGCTGTTCATCCTGGACTGGCTGCAAAGCGTGGAACTGCGCCGCCGCGTGCATGCCGGCCTGAACAAGGGCGAGGCGCGCAATGCGCTGGCCAGGGCAGTGTTTTTCAACCGCCTGGGTGAAATCCGCGACCGCAGTTTCGAGCAGCAGCGCTACCGGGCTAGCGGCCTCAATCTGGTAACGGCTGCCGTCGTGTTGTGGAACACGGTCTATCTGGAACGGGCTGCGCACGCGCTGCGTGGCAACGGCCATGCCGTTGATGACGCGCTGTTGCAGTACCTGTCGCCGCTCGGTTGGGAGCACATCAACCTCACCGGCGATTACCTCTGGCGCAGCAGCGCCAAGATCGGCGCGGGCAAGTTCAGGCCGCTACGACCGCTGCAACCGGCTTAGCGTGCTTTATTTTCCGTTTTCTGAGGCGACCCCTTCTTAGCTCCTAGCAGACTAAAAACGTGTTGGATAATACCCTCAAGGTCTTTCCACTGTTGCTGGAGCTCATCCTCGGTATACGTATCCAGACTAACCGGCTCTTCTGACTCGGTGAGCTGGGAAAGGTAATCTTCATACCCTTGCGTATAGTCCAGGATGTCATCGACAAGAAACGTTCCGCCTGTTTCTTCGAAATTGTCGGAATATACGCCTACGCCCATGACTGATCCTATGCCTTGATTATCAAGCGAATGAGGGAACAGACATAGATTACTGTGACTGATTGAGAGCAGAAAGTATTTTTATATATAATTTACTATTGTATATACTTTTCAACACTAAATTCAGTAGGCACATGAGGTAGAAACCGCTCCAACCATTCATGGGCAGAACTTCGCGATAGTTAATCCATAAGAAACATCATCGCTGGCACACACATAGTCCGACCATATTGCCGTCGATGAGCAACGTAGCGTAATTGAAGCCACCTTCATGGCGCTCAAATTGGGATTCATGCCGGCCACGCCAGAAAGCTGCGCCAGCCATAACGCAGGTGCGCTCCACTATGCGTAAGGCTGAATACCAACGGCTTTGTAACTTACGTAACGGAAGCAGCTACAGCCGTCCGTCTTCGTCTTGTCTGATAGTGGATTGGATGATGAAAAACACTGGATAACGGACAATCCCAGGGAAGCAATCAATGACATTGATGAGTAAACCGACTCTGACAAGGAATCGCCGTATGACCGCCAAACAACGCTTCAATAAGGCCAATATAGCTCAGGCAGTAATGAGCTCTGTTCACTGGACTAGAGGATTATCCGCCATTCGAGGGCAGTTTCTCGCTGAAAGCTGGACAGTACGCTTTGGCTTTATTGTGTTGATGCCCTTTGTGGCAAACGCTCAGGGGCAAGCATTTACGAATCAGGCTGAGCAACCCAGCCAAGCCGAACGCCTGGCCATGCAGTATGGAGAATTTGATTGTGGTGTTCTAACTGCTGATGCTAAAAGTCAGCAAGCCGACGACAATCAGAAGCTTTACTGTCAGTACCTTACTGAATCGATTTTGTCAGGGTGTGGAAACAACAACAACTGCCTTACCTACCAAGGTTGGGCGTCTTCGCTCCCCTTATCTATCAAGCCAGGCTCATCTACCTTTGAGGACGACCTCAAAGTCAGAGCTGATGGTTTTAGACGGTCTTATACCGATAGTAGCAAGGGCACTGAACAGTATCGTTATGAATAAAAGCTGGAACTCAAGCTGTTTCTTGAAAGCCAAGTAATACTGTATTGACGACAGGCTAAGCAGGCTAGCTCAGTCTGTAGCTAGCGATGGCAAGTCGTCTACTATAAGCGGCATAAGCGGTAAATGGCGTTACCGCCTTAAGTCGATACCTCATTCTGACCTATGTAGGTGTGGCTCTGGCTTCAAGCCCGCTTCTTGCTCAGCAATAGACTTTTTCATCCAGTCCCAGATGCCGTTCTGTCCGCCTAAAGAGCCAGAACAGACCAAAGAAGCCAAGATCGCCAGACATCACCTAGGGATTGGCCAACTGCCTATCCATAACAAGCCATAAGAAAAACAGGTTGATTCATGTACATATGAGGTAGAAACCTTGTTTAAAACGATAGTGTTTTCCTGATAGCGCAAGAATCAGCATCGTAGCGGCTACTACCCGCCTTAAGGCCCGCCTCTGCCGATCAGTGCCTGCTCCTCATGCAGAAAGCTATAGACGACAACCGACACTTTTGAACCAGGATATTTTCGGAGGGAAAGCACAGCTATCTTATAGCTTATTGAATGATGTTCTATCCTGTATACGTTTATAAATCTTATAAACCAAAATATGCCATCATGTGTTGACCTTAGCCGTATTCATAGGGAACGACCATGGCAACATCTCTCAAAGGATTAATTTCAAACGCCTCTAGCTCTATAGAGGCGGGCCCTCAACCGGCTTCTAAGAGGCTACTTTTGCCCGGAGAAGAGCCAAATCAGGAACGATCCACACTTGGGAGTGTTTATGATCGAGTGCAGGAGATACAGCGCGTTTATGATCAAGCAAAAGACCGCGAGGAAACTCCGCTAGAGCGTAGTCTTGATCACATGTACACAGGGATGAAAATAGGCGGTGGCGTAGGTGGGGCTGTTGGTCTTGCAGTAAGTCAGATTAAGGAAAAGTCAAAGCATGATGATGACAGCCTTGAGATCGCTAGCAGCCTCGCTGCCAACCCAGCTGCGGCCGTTGCAGGATATGCCGCGGTGCAACTAGCCGGGGATAAGATAGACAACAAGACAATGGCTTATACAAAACTTGCTGTTGCTGGCGCAGGGCTTGCTATGGGTGGCCCTGTTATTCTAGGCGTTGGAAGCGTGGCTGCAGCAGCCAAGGGAGTCTATGACGCACTTCATAAGGCTCCTGAAAAAGATTCTGCCTATCAGTCTGGCACTTCAAGCCAAGCACCCGATTCCGCTCCAGTGCTATACGAGTCCACCCAGATATTTGTGCAAGCTGATGGTGAGTGGGCAGATCTAAACCCTAATATGCGCTAAGTGCTCCCCTATCCTTTTGGAACGCGAGAAGCTGGCCAAGCCGCTTCTTGCCCTCACTACTACCATACTAGGAACCGGGTGAATTTCTTGATCCAGGACAGACACACAACACGCCGGAGCTTGCCCTTTGTAGCTCCCATAGATAAAGGACAATGCGTTTAACCGTACTCGTACCTGTCCTATTCAGGACCAGAGGTAGCTAGCAGTACATTTTCTCGCAATGCTATACTTTCGAGACTACAACACAATCATTTGCTGGTTGCACTATGTCTCGTGATGCTTCTTTCTGGTTGAGCCGTAAATTTCAGGTCGCTTTCTCCGGCATGAGTTCTGTTCTTATGGCCTGCCTTTACAATCCTTACTATGTATTGTTGTTTCCACTCGTTTATATCTGCCTTCTTGTCCTGGAAGGACTTCACAAGTGGCTTCCACACCCGTTGAAAATAGGCGCTCCATTTATTGGGCTTTTTGCACTGCTGCTTTTTTCAGTAGGTCTCACGTTACTTTCCGCGAAGGTGCTAGCTGCTGAGGTGGGCGCCGAGCCTGGTGAGCCAGCACATACTAGCGAGACATCTCAAAATTCTGAGGCGGAACAGATTGCCCGTATCTACCTGCTCTTTCAGAAAGAGTTTGATGCCCGCAAAGCCAGTTCGGGCGGCAGCGTTGAGCAGATCAAATGGATTCAGGCTATGAAGTCGTGCGCAGACCAGTCAGAGCTTATTACTGTGACTCCAGAAACTATGACTCGAATGGCTAGCTGCGCTGATCAGCGTCTTAAAGAAGAAGACCTGGCTGCCCAAAATACTGAGCTAGCACCACAAGCCAAATGAAACCCTTTGTTCTTTTAGCCCTGTCAGCCTTTACGCTCGGCTCGGCCCAAACTCAAGCTCAGCAAGTTGAGCAGGCGCCTTACGTCCATGTAATGCTCCTACAAACCAATGCTACCCAGGAAGAAACCGATGCAGCGCTGGCGCTTCAGAGCTTGGCTGGATCTGAGGGCTCCTACATCATCCCAGCCGATCATGGTATCGCTGATAATCTCCTTAGAGATCTTTCGTCCTCCCGCCCTCGTATCCTCAGCGAAGCTGACATAAAGCCATCCACACGTATCGCCAGTACCGCCCTGGAGACTGTTCTAGATGCTGAAAGCTATCTGATACGTACGAAGGCGAGAGGGATTGTAGAAGACAGGTTTACTATGTGGCTTGGCATCCAGCGATCGTCTGCCGGCAGTGGCCCGGCAAAGGTGCTTGAGCGTGTAGGGGTTCCCCTTGAACTGGCCTATGGTGAGGCAGCCGTAACCCGCATAACACCAAAGCTTCTGGTAGCCGTCATACCTGGTTCATTTGACATTCAAGCGCCCCTGACTGGTACACAACCATCGTTGTCCGGCGAGGCCAACGGCGTTTCTGTCGAACAGACCTCATTGAGCCGGTCAGATCAGGTCGAGGACATAAAAGAGACTTATATCAAGTGGGATGCCCCAGAAGGAGCGGTACTACCCGACGCTGAAGGGCTCCGTCGAATACTTCAAGAGCCGTGACTGCTCCCCGCCCTGTCGGGCGAGG
>NZ_BDAE01000031.1 GCF_002091675.1 Pseudomonas luteola NBRC 103146
AAATTAAAAACACCGCCTTCTTGGCGGTGTTTTTGTTTGTGCATCTTGTTTTTGATGAGGGCCTTTGTGACCCTCATCGCTTTATCTAATGAGTTTGTCCGTTGTCTGGAAGCAGCATCAATTGCTTCTCTTGATTCCAGTCAAAGGGCTCTCCAGCAGCCTCTGCTTCGAAGCGGCGCTCATCCAGTGCCTGGTAGCGGGCGATTTCCTCGTCAGGCATGAAGTGAAGACAATCTCCCCCAAAGAACCACAGCAGGTCCCTGGGTACCAGATGGGCAACCTGGGGATAGCGATGGAAAATCTGGCTGATCAGGTCCTGCCCTAGATAATGGTTTTCTTCCGGATGTTTGGGCAGCTCAGTCAAAAGCTCGTCGAAGCGGTCCAGGAATAGCCCGTGGTTATCTTCAGGAATCTGCTCTGACTCACCCAATGCGGCCAATATGGTCCGCAGGTGCGCCAAAAGCGCCATGTTGTGTTCCAAATAGTCAGTGGCCATGTGTATGTCCCATTCATATACAGTGGAGCAGTATAAAGGCGGATGGCCGGACTGTCTTTTCTCACCCGATTTGGAATGATGTGGGTTTACATTCGTCAAAGGTTGTAAATCGGGTATTGCACCCTCATTTAGCCCCTCTAATTTTCTGAAATTTGTGAGCGAGATGAACGAAGCTCTGTCCATACGGCAACTCACTAAAACCTACGGAAATGGTTTCCAGGCGCTCAAGGGGTTGGACCTTGATGTCAACGAAGGCGATTTTTTTGCGCTTCTCGGACCTAATGGTGCAGGAAAATCTACCACGATAGGCATTCTGTCCACGCTGGTGAATAAAAGCAGTGGTCAGGTTTCGGTCTTCGGGCACGATCTGGATCGTGATCCGGCAGGACTCAAGCGCTGTCTTGGGGTTGTGCCCCAAGAGTTCAACTTCAATCAGTTTGAAAAGGCATTCGATATTCTGGTTACGCAGGCAGGCTATTACGGAATACCTGCTAGGCAGGCCAAGGAGCGTGCCGAGGAATACCTGACTCAGCTAGGGCTCTGGGACAAACGAGATACCCCGTCCCGTATGTTGTCTGGGGGGATGAAACGGCGTTTGATGATCGCCAGGGCGCTCATTCACAAGCCAAGGTTGCTCATACTGGACGAGCCTACTGCTGGTGTGGATATTGAATTGCGCCGTTCGATGTGGAGCTTTTTGACCACTCTCAATCAGCAGGGTGCCAGCATCATTCTGACGACGCACTATCTGGAGGAAGCAGAACAGCTGTGCCGCAACATTGCCATTATTGACCATGGCACCATTGTGGAAAACACCAGCATGCGTGAGCTTCTTCAGAAACTACATGTCGAGACATTCGTTCTTGATGTAAAGCAGGCGCTATCAGTTGCGCCCTCTCTTCAAGATTATCCGGTCAGGCTTATCACCAGTCACTCGCTTGAAGTGCAAGTCGACAAGAGTGTTGGAATCAATGGCCTGTTCACTCAGTTGAATGCTCAAGGCATAGACGTCATCAGTATGCGCAACAAGGCTAACAGGCTTGAGGAGCTGTTCGTGTCGTTGGTAGAAAAGAACTTGGCAAAGGTGGCGAGATGAAAACTGAAATAAAAGCCAACCTTATTGCCTTGCAAACGATTGTCCATCGGGAGGTGCGACGCTTTACGCGTATTTGGCCGCAGACCTTGTTGCCTCCTGCGATCACTATGGCCCTTTACTTCGTTATCTTCGGCAATCTGATCGGTAGCCGAATAGGAGGCATGGGCGGGTTCTCCTATATGGAATACATTGTGCCGGGCTTGATCATGATGTCCGTTATTACTAATTCCTATAGCAATGTCGTATCAAGCTTTTTCAGTAGTAAATTTCAACGCTCTGTTGAAGAGTTGCTGGTCTCGCCTGTATCACCTCATGTCATTCTTATTGGTTATGCGTGTGGCGGTATCCTGAGAGGGCTGGCAGTAGCGGCTATCGTTACGGTTCTTTCTTTATTTTTTACCCATGTACAGGTGCATCATTTAGGAATCACGTTGCTTGTGATCATCCTGACTGCTGCCGTTTTTTCCTTGGGTGGTTTCATAAACGCGGTCTATGCCCGTAACTTTGACGATATCTCTATAGTGCCCACGTTCATCCTGACGCCATTGACTTATCTTGGTGGGGTGTTCTATTCGATCGATCTGCTACCACCGTTCTGGCAGGGCATGTCGATGGCTAATCCCATCCTGCATATGGTCAATGCATTCCGCTATGGGATATTGGGCGTTTCAGATATCCAAATTGGTGTCGCGATTGGTCTTATGCTGATTGCTGCCATTGTTCTCTATATATGCTGCATTCGTCTGCTGACGAGCGGGCGCGGCATGCGTCATTGATATATTGAGGACGCTATGGCGAGAGTACATCTGGCATAGCGCGCCTCGGATTCTTGAGAAATTCTATGCAAACTGTCGATCATTCTCCGCTCGGTAAAACGAGCGAGTACGTGGATATCTATACGCCTTCGTTGCTGTATCCCATACCGCGTAGCCCTAAATGGACCGAATTGGGGCTTACAAGAGAAACGTTACCTTACTGCGGTATGGATATATGGACGTGTTATGAGTTGTCCTGGCTGAACTCAAAAGGTAAGCCTGTCGCTGCTATTGCCGAGTTCTCCATACCGGCCAACTCGCCAAATATCATCGAATCCAAATCATTCAAGCTGTATCTGAACTCACTCAATCAGACAACATTCGAAAGTCCTGAGGCGCTCACTGAGGTTTTAACAAGGGATCTGTCTCAGGCAGCAGGAGACCACGTTGGGGTTTTGGTAAAGCCAATAGATTTAGTAGCCAGGGAAGGGTTTGTTACGCCCCCCGGAAGCTGTATTGATGAGCTGGATATTGAGGTACAGCACTACGATGTGCCTAGACCGGATTTATTAAAAGCCTTACCTGGTCAGCTTGTGAGGGAGTCGCTTTATAGTCATCTGCTTCGCTCCAATTGCCCGGTTACGGGGCAGCCGGACTGGGGAAGCGTCGTGATTGAGTATGAGGGCAGAACAGTGCTTGATCGGGCGTCATTGCTCGCTTACATCATCTCCTTCAGGCGCCATGCAGATTTTCATGAGCAGTGCGTCGAGCGCATGTTTCTTGATCTGCGTAGCGTGCTGGAGCCGGAATCGCTTACTGTTTATGCGCGGTATGTGCGGCGGGGAGGGCTTGATATCAATCCTTATCGAAGCACTCATGCCGCACATCTGCCGGTAGCAGGGCGCTTGGCCCGTCAGTGATGTCAGATACCCATGCTCGCAAGGCTCTGCATGATCGAGCGGAGGGTGTTCGCTACTCTGGGGTGGCTGACTTCAAACCGCTCGACTGCCAGATTTACGCCATCGACGAGATTGGAATCCGGCTTGGTCGAGTCTTCGTGAGCAAGCTGCAGTTCTATATCCCTGATTAACAGTTCTAGCGAGGCGCGATCTTCCTCGCTTTCAGGAGGGCTTGTCTTGAGCTGGTGCTGTAGTTCGATCAGCTCCTGTTGCAGGCGAGAGGCGGGCATACGTTTTCTCCTTTTGAAGCGTACCCACCTGTAGACCTAATTGAGTGATCAAAGGTCAATAAGGCAAGTTGTTTCATCCGTAACCAATTGCAAAGACATCGCGGTTATAATTTTGCCACTCTGCCAGTAAGACTGGACAAACTCATCAGGAGAATATGATGCCGTTTAACAAAGGAGCATGGAGTACCCGTATTGGCGGCATTGCCTTTGGCGCAATGTTGACTGTCGCGAGTACCGCTGTGTTGGCTGCCTCGGAAGATGATCCATGGGAAGGGGTCAACCGAGGTATTTTCCGTTTTAATGACACGCTTGATACCTATGCGCTGAAGCCTATCGCGCAGGGTTATAACAAGATCACACCTGACGTCGTGCAAACGGGAGTCAGTAATGTTTTTCGTAACATTGGTGATGTTGGCAATTTAGCTAATGACGTTTTGCAGGCAAAACCGTATGCCGCTGGTGTAGATACCGCACGTTTGCTCATGAACACCACGCTGGGTGTATTGGGTATATTTGATGTGGCGACTCATGCGGGACTGACGAGAAATGACGAAGACTTCGGTCAGACATTAGGTCATTGGGGCGTTGGTAGCGGCCCGTATGTCGTCTTGCCTTTCCTGGGTCCCAGCACAGTACGTGATGGACTAGGCCGAATTCCTGATTCCTATGCCTCGCCATACCCCTATATGGGTGATGTGGCGGCGAGGAATTCGGCATTTGCGCTGAGTGTAGTAGATACACGCGCTAACCTGCTTGATGCCGAGAAAATGATTACAGGCGACAAGTACATCTTTATCCGTAACGCTTACTTACAAAGTCGCGAATACAAGATTAAAGACGGTAACGTGGTAGACGACTTTTAAGAGGACTCATCACGTCAGGCAGCAGGTCTCTGCTTGACGTGATGCTGATCTGTGATCTAATTCATGGAAAGGATGCTGAGTCCTAGCAGTTGACTGCCTTGTTCCAAAGATGTGACGCGAATCACTTCGGCTTCGGCTTCTAGCCCTTGTAGCTCCGGGTGTTCAGAGGGGATCACTACGATCACTTTGTCTCCTTCCTTGACGTGACTCTTAGCTTCGATCTGAAGCCCTGTGCTCGACAAATCACGGCAAATTGCGTCTATTTCTTCGCCATTTGTCCGAAGAATAGCCTTGGAATCAATCTGCATTCTAATAAAGTCGCGCTTTTCGCTGTACGAACGATCGCTTAAGCTCATTGGAACAAGTCTCTCAATAAAGGTACTTCGCAAGTAAACGAAACCATATAGCCTTAGCCTCAAGGCCTTGTAAAGCTAGCCTCAGCCGTTTGGATAGAAGGGGCGCTTGAACGGCTCGGCTGATGGGAGTAGTGTCTGCGCCGTATTAAAAATAGTACCTATTGCGTGCACCCTGGCCTGATCCAAAAGACCACCTCATAGGGATACGCATGCCTGGATAGTTTATGCCTAATCCCAGCGCCACACTTTTGATTATCGATGATGATGAGGTTGTACGCCTGAGTCTGGCGGACTATCTCGAAGATAGCGGCTTTACGGTCTTACAGGCTTCGAACGGCATGCAGGGTTTGCAAGTCTTCGAGCGTGAGCAGCCGGATCTCATTATCTGCGACCTTAGAATGCCTCAGCTGGATGGGCTTTCCTTGTTACGGCGCATTTCGGAAATGTCGCTCGATACGCCTGTCATAGTCCTCTCGGGCGCAGGGGTAATGAGTGATGTTGTCGAGGCGCTGAGATTGGGCGCGGCCGACTATCTCATCAAGCCTCTTGAGGATCTGGCTGTTCTAGAACATTCGGTTATTCGGGCGCTCGACCGTGCAAGGCTTCGCCTTGAAAATGATCGTTATCGCATCAAACTGGAAAATGCCAATCGAGAGCTTCAGGCGAGCCTGAGTCTTTTACAGGAGGACCAGAATGCCGGCCGGCAAGTGCAAATGAATATGCTGCCGGTAACACCCTGGGAAACCAATGGTTTGAATTTTGCTCACCAGATCATTCCATCTTTGTATCTCTCTGGTGATTTCGTCGATTATTTTCGCGTTGATGAGCACCGTATCGCTTTTTATCTGGCAGATGTTTCCGGACATGGAGCGTCGTCAGCGTTTGTAACGGTGTTGCTCAAGTTTATGACGACGCGGCTGTTGTATGAATCTCGTCGTAATGGCACTCTGCCTGAGTTCAGGCCTTCCGATGTGCTGGGGCATATCAATCGTGGCTTGCTGAACTGTAAGCTGGGCAAACACGTTACCATGTTGGGTGGCGTGATCGATGAAGACAGTGGTGTACTTACTTACAGTATTGGTGGGCACTTGCCGCTTCCTGTGTTGCACACTGCAGAAGAGACACGCTTTTTGCAGGGGAAGGGGTTTCCGGTTGGCCTTTTTGAAGAGGCCAGCTATTCAGACCATACTTTGGAGTTACCCGCCAGTTTCAGCCTTGCGCTGTTTTCCGATGGGATTTTTGATTTATTGCCTGGAGAGAACTTGAAAGCGAAAGAGGCTTCTTTACCTGAACAGGTCCGCCTGGCCAATGGGACGCTAGGTGGGATTTCGAAACAGCTTGGACTGGCCAACTTGGGCGAGATGCCGGATGATATCGCCATGCTGGTGTTAAGCAGGAACCTTGCATGAGTACCGGTAAAATCCAGTTCGCTGAAATGAATGGCACCTTTGTGCTCAAATTCATCGGCGAGGTGCGCTTGACATTATGCTCGGCGCTGGATGCCACTATTGAACAGATCTTTTCTGCGTTGAATTTCTCATCAATCGTAATCGATCTGATCGACACTAAAAGTATCGATAGTACGACGCTAGGCTTATTGGCAAAGCTCTCTATTCTTTCACGTCAAAAGATTGGCCTATTGCCAACATTGGTCACCACCAATCCAGATATCACACGATTGTTGGATTCGATGGGTTTTGATCAGGTATTCAATATCGTGAATCAGCCCGTGCCATGTTCGGACTGTCTGCATGACCTCCCCCCGCAGGATGAGTCTGAGGAAGTCGTCAGGGATAAGGTGCTAGAGGCTCATCGTATACTGATGAGTTTGAATGAATCCAATCGTGAAGCATTCAAGGATCTGGTCAATGCTTTAGAAAAGCATTGACCAGGGCAGGCATTACTTCTTGGCGCTAATCAGGCCTTCCAGTTTTTCCTGATCACGAGCGAATTGGCGGATGCCTTCCGCCAGTTTCTCGGTGGCCATGGCGTCTTCATTCAAAGACCAGCGGAAAGCACTTTCGTTAAGGGAATGCAACGGCTCGGCTGTGCCGCCTGCTACCAGGTTACGCTCAAGCGTGCCTTCATCTTCAGACAGGCTCTGCAGTAGCTCTGGGCTGATCGTCAAGCGATCACATCCTGCCAGTTGTTCGATTTGGTTGAGGTTACGGAAGCTTGCACCCATCACCACGGTTTCGAACTTGTTGGCTTTGTAGTACTGATAAATACGGGAAACTGACTGTACGCCTGGGTCTTCCTTTCCAGTAAAGTCACGGCCTTCGGCTTTCTTGTACCAGTCGTAGATACGACCAACGAATGGAGAGATCAGGAAAACGCCAGCATCAGCGCAAGCTGCCGCCTGGGCAAAGGAAAAGAGCAAAGTCAGATTAGTTTGAATACCATCTTTTTCGAGCTTTTCAGCAGCGCGAATGCCTTCCCATGTGGAGGCAATTTTGATGAGTACTCGGTCTTTGCTGATTCCGGCTTTCTCGTACAGGTCGATCAAGCGCTCTGCGCGGCTCAGGGTTGCATTTGTATCAAATGAAAGCCTGGCATCGACTTCAGTCGAAATGCGACCCGGAATGACATTAAGAATTTCCTTGCCAACAGCAACCGCAAACTTGTCGCAAGCCAGGCCGATATCGTCACCCGTATCGTTGAGAGCGTCGCCTAGCAGTTGAGCGTAGCGGGGCAATGCTGCCGCTTTCAGCAGAAGGGAAGGGTTGGTCGTAGCATCGACAGGCTTCAGACGCGTGATAGCGTCCAGATCACCTGTATCGGCTACTACTGTAGTGTATTGCTTGAGTTGCTCTAGCTTGTTCATGCTTGCTATCGATCCTCACGTAGTGATTAGAGTGTTTGACCAGATTCAATGACCTTCCAAGAGTTCAGTGGCTTGGTCAAATATACGTAGCGGTTCCGAGCTTTTATGCACATCTACTGAGAGTAGCTGCCTGAAGCGGCGCCCTCCCTTAATTCCCTGCGAAAGGCCCAGAATGTGCCGGGTTATGTGATGCATGGCGCCGCCTGACGCCAGATGCTTGTCTATATAAGGACGAAGCGACTGTAACACCTGGTGCCGAGTCGTAATGGCACGGTCATCACCGAACACTAATTGATCCACAGACGCCAGAAGATACGGGTTGTGATAAGCCTCACGGCCAAGCATGACGCCATTGAAAGTCTTCAAGTGAGTCTGTGCTTCTTCCAAGGTCTTAATGCCGCCATTCAGAATGAATTCAAGATCTGGAAAATCATTCATCAGTTGTGCGGCTACGTCATAACGCAGCGGCGGGACTTCACGATTCTGCTTGGGAGACAACCCTTCCAGAATGGCAATGCGTGCGTGTACGGTAAAACTATTGCAGCCCGCTTCGTTGACGGTGGTAATGAACTCCTGCAGCTGATCATAGCTGTCTCGGCCATTGATCCCAATACGGTGTTTTACCGTAACGGGAATACTTACCGCGTCGCGCATTGCCTTTACGCAATCAGCCACCAGTTGGGGGTGAGCCATCAGGCAGGCGCCAATCATGTTATTCTGTACCCTATCGCTTGGGCAGCCAACGTTCAGGTTGACCTCATCGTAACCTGCTGCTTCGGCTAGGCGGGCACAGGCTGCCAGCTCATGCGGAGTACTGCCGCCTAGCTGCAGCGCGATAGGATGCTCACTTTGGTCGTACGCTAAAAAGCGTGCCGGATCGCCTCGAAGCAAGGCGCCTGTTGTTACCATCTCGGTGTAAAGCAGTGTTCGCTTCGAAAGCAGGCGCATGAAAAAGCGGCAATGTTTGTCCGTCCAGTCCATCATTGGCGCAACGGAGAAGCGGCGTGACAGTGTAGAAGGCTTGTTCAAGGCTGGGTGAGTGTTCGAGGCGGTCATGGGGTGTTCCAGTTACTACGTTACAGCCTATTCCAATACGACATCGGAAATAGAGGTCAGTAACTTCGGCGAGCTTGAGCGCTAGCTTATCAGGAAAGCCCCCGTCTAATCGAAGATCGGTATCGTATCCTTGGCTACGCGTGCTTTTTAATTTGGAAGACGCCAAAAAGACGAAATACCTCATATTCCAGCGAACTCTATAGGGGTACGCTTTGTCTTGTCGGTAGCATCATGAATGTTCGTATCGGTATCCTTTCCAAACTCCTGTATTCTAGATCTGATTTATTAACCATATGGCCGGTTTGTTTTTCTTTGCGCCGACTGTATAAGCCTTATTTCATGCCACGAAGAGATTCGCTGTGATATTGACCATGCCCTCAGACAAGCTCAAAGCCTGGGGCGCCCATGGCGTCACCGCCACGGGTGTTGTCCTGGCGTTGCTTGCAACACTTGCCCTGTTTGATAATCAGCCCAAAGAATGCCTGTTGTGGCTCGGTGCTGCCCTGATTGTAGATGGTCTGGACGGAACCCTGGCGCGCAAGCTCAATACCAAATCTGTTCTGCCCCATTTTGACGGTTCAGTACTTGATCTGGCGATTGACTACCTTACGTATGTCTTCATTCCAGCGCTGTTCATTTACAAGTACATACCTTTACCAAGCTACACCGCGCTCTTTACCGTTTCAGTGATTCTAGTGTCTTCCTTGTTCTGTTTCTGTAACGTGAACATGAAGAGCAGCGATAACTACTTTGTAGGCTTTCCGGCAGCCTGGAATGTGGTAGCGCTTTATTTGTATATCCTGTCGCCAGCACCGTGGCTGACGCTATTGGGCGTTATTGTGCTAGCGATGTTGACCTTGACGCGCATGAAATTCTTGCACCCTTTCCGAGTGCGCAAGTTCATGCCTATCAATATTGCAGTAACGTTCGTCTGGCTGCTGTGCAGTATGTTGCTGATTCTTAATCATCCTGACCATAGTCCAACTTTGTTGGCAATCTGGTTTGCCATGTCTGGATACTTCATTGGAATCTGCATTTGGCGTTCGGCCATTGAGTGGTTTGGTCACCTGCGCGCTTAAACGCTAAAATCGTCTTTGCCCAAAAGCCTCGCTCACGCGGGGCTTTTTATTGCCCATGAGTTTTGGTAATGAAAGTGTCGGTCGATAAAGGTCATTGGTCTTGAACACCTGTCGAGTGATCAGGTCTATCTTTGACGAGGCAATGCTTCGAAGTGAAAAGAAGACCACTAATCTAAGACGGGGGCCGCTATGAAAACCAAAGCACTAGCTGTATTGGCGTTGACGGGACTGATGTCTGTAACTGGCATGGCATTGGCTGACGATAAGACGAGCCCTAACTCTGCCGGCATGGGGACGCCTGACGGATCATCCACAGGTAAAGGCGCCGGCGCTGACGTGGGGGGTGACGTCACGCCTTCACCAAAAGAAGAGCAGGGCGATAAAAGCGATAAGTAAGATATATAGATTTAAAAGCTCAAGTTTCCAATACGGGGAACTTGAGCCTGTTTCGTGGTCAAAGCTGCGTGTTTAATCGAGTGAGACGGTTCATGAGTTCTACAGATAAAGTAGTATTAATCGTAGAGGATGAACCTCAGGTCTTGTTAATACTCGTTGATTACCTTACTGAGCTTGGTTACAAGGTGCTTCAAGCGCCTTCATCGACCGAAGCCTTTCTTATTCTGGCTACAAAGCCTGACCTCGATCTTCTGATCACTGACTACAGATTGCCTGATGGCGTGTCGGGCGTAATGATTGCCGAGCCGGCACTTAAGCTACGTCCTGACCTCAAAGTAATGTTTATCAGTGGCTATCCGGCTGAAATTATGGATACAGGCAGTCCGCTGATTGGCACAGCTCCAGTATTGGCCAAGCCTTTTGCTTTGGACAAGCTGCAGGACTACATCCAGCGGCTCCTGGCTTAACGCCGCTTTTAGTTGATCCAACTTTCTGCCGACAACAGTCGATGCCTTGCCATGGTATGGCGATCTGTTGTGTTGTACTAACAGATACTTATTCTTTTATGCCACGGGCAGATCGTTTTATAGCCTTATCAGTCTACTAAGTATCCGGTTGGCTTGTGGACGCCAACGTTAACGTCGAGAGGACTGTATTTATGGCAATCAAGCATTTCGAACATTTCGAAGCGATTTCATCCGCCGTACCTGCGCAAGACGGCTTTGAAGCCGTGATTGGCGTTAAGGCCCGAGAGGAAGGAAGTCAGCCTCATTTTCATCGAGTAGCCACTGAGCGGCATTTCGACTTGGCATCCGAGGCTGAAGAAGCTGCTGACGCAGCGCTTAGCCGGGTAGTTGAAGTCGCTGAGGATGGCAGTCTTATCTGGGAAGAAAGTACCCGCTGAGCGAGGAAGCTCTATGGATTCGGTCGATAAGGGAAAAACGCCTGGTCTTACCGCTGAGGAAGAGCAGGATGTCAGTGAGAACCAGCCGCCTCGCGCGGCGGTTCTCCATGAAACGATCAGAAAGCAAGGCGAACAGGAGCTTGAGAGAAGTAGCAGTGCGCTTTTCTGGTCTGCTCTGGGCGCAGGACTAACCATGGGCCTTTCGCTGATAGCGATGGGACTTTTGAATTCTCATCTCCCTGAGGGAGAGACAAGCAAGCTTATTTCGAGCTTTGGTTATTCGGTGGGTTTTCTGGCCGTAATTCTGGCTCGACAGCAACTCTTTACCGAAAACACCATTACGGCGGTGCTTCCTGTAATGACGCAGCCGTCATTGCATATGTTCAGGCAATTGCTGCGGTTATGGGGCATCGTTCTTATAGGTAACTTGATCGGCACATCGCTCATTTCCTATGTCGTGCTTTACCTTCCCCTGTTCGAACCCAGAGTCGATGCGGCCTTTCTGGAGATAGGCCGGAAAGTAATGGAAAATGGCGTACCAGAAATGTTTTCAAAGGGAATCATTTCTGGATGGATGATCGCAACCATGGTCTGGATGATATCGTCAGCAGAGCATGCCAAGATTTGGATAATCATTGCGATCACCTACCTGATGGCTTTGGGTGACTTCACCCATATTATCGTGGGGTCGGCTGAGGTGGCTTATCTGGTGTTTTCCGGCGAGCTTTCATGGACAGAGTTCGGGCTTGTCTTCGTTGGGCCTACCTTGGCGGGTAATATTGTAGGCGGAACGTTTATTTTTACTCTTCTCAGCCATGCACAGATACGAAGCGATACACCATAAAAAAGGCCCCTTAGGGGCCTTTTTTATGTTTACATCACTCTTCTATCTGACCCATGGCGGTAGTGTTGAAGCCGCCATCGACATAAAGAATTTCGCCGCTGATGCCTGATGCTAGGTCCGAGCACAGGAAGGCACCGGCGTTGCCGACCTCTTCGATGGTCACATTGCGACGCAGAGGGGTTTGGCGCTCGTTAGCTGCAAGCATCTTGCGGAAGCTCTTGATGCCCGAGGCCGCTAGGGTGCGAATGGGGCCAGCCGAGATAGCATTGACGCGAGTGCCTTCTGGGCCAAGGCTGCCTGCCAGATAGCGGACACCTGCCTCAAGGCTGGCCTTGGCCATGCCCATGACATTGTAGTTGGGCATGGTGCGCTCGGCACCCAGATAGGACAGGGTCAACAAGCTGCCGTTGCGGCCCTTCATCATTTCGCGTCCCGCCTTGGCCAGCGCAACAAAGCTGTAGGCGCTGATGTCGTGAGCGATACGGAAGCCTTCACGGGTTGTCACTTCAGTAAAGTCGCCGTCCAGCTGATCGCCGGGTGCAAAGCCAACGGAGTGAACGATGATGTCCAGGCCGTCCCATTTCTTGGAGAGCTCTGTAAACACCGCTTCGATTTCTTCGTCGTTGGCAACATCGCAAGGGAAGCACAAATCGGCATTGGAGCCCCAGCCAGCCGCGAACTCTTCAACGCGGGACTTGAGCTTGTCGTTCTGATAGGTAAAGGCCAGTTCGGCACCTTCACGGTGCATCGCAGCAGCGATACCGGAGGCAATGGATAATTTGCTGGCGACGCCTACGATCAGGACGCGCTTACCGGCGAGAAATCCCATGTGTTTTCTTCCTCTTGGTTAATAGGCAGGGGCGGACGATGCAAGTGCCGCATCCAATAACTGCCGTGTATACGGGTGCTGAGGTCGTTGAAAGACATCTTCAGCACTCCCTTGTTCTACAACCTGGCCCGCTTTCATCACCAGCAGTTGGTGACTCAGCGCTCTTACAACAGCCAGGTCATGGCTGATGAACAGATAAGTCAGATTGTATTTGGCCTGCAGATCGCGAAGCAGGTCCACGACCTGCCGCTGAACTGTCCTGTCGAGCGCTGAGGTAGGCTCATCCAGCAAGATCAACGAAGGTTTCACTATCAGGGCCCGGGCAATGGCGATGCGTTGCCGTTGCCCACCTGAAAACTCGTGAGGATAACGATGGCGGACCTCTGGATCGAGTCCTACCTCCCGTAATGCCCCGATTATTGCTGTCTCCTGTTCTTCTAGTGTTCCTATGCGATGGATTCTCAGTCCTTCTCCCACGATGTCGCTAACGGACATACGTGGACTCAGACTACCGTAAGGGTCCTGAAAGACCACTTGCATCTGTCGCCGCAACGGTCGAATTTGGGCAGAGGATAGCTGATCGAGCGCCTGATTGCCGAAGCGTATGCGGCCGCAGCTTTCCAATAGACGAAGAATGGCCAGGCCCAATGTGGTTTTACCAGAGCCGCTCTCACCCACAATGCCCAAGGTTTGACCTCGTGGAACCGCTAGTGAGACGTCGTCAACGGCTTGTACGTGATCAACCGTTCGACGAAACAGCCCTTTACGAATCGGAAACCAGACGCTCAAATGTTCAGTAGCCAGTTCTACAGGTGCAGGATGGCTGGGAATCGGATCGCCACTCGGCTCCGCTGCCAGCAGTAATTGTGTGTAAGGATGCTGTGGATGTTGAAACAGCGTCTTGCACGTTTCCTGTTCGACGATGCGACCACGTTGCATGACACATATCCGATCGGCAATCTGACGTACCAGGTTCAAGTCATGGCTGATAAGCAGGATCGACATGCCTAATCGCTTCTGCAGATCTTTCAAAAGATTTAGAACCTTTTGCTGAACGGTGACATCCAGTGCAGTAGTGGGCTCGTCAGCAATGAGCAGATCCGGCTCGCATGCCAGTGCCATGGCGATCATGACGCGCTGACGCTGACCGCCCGAAAGCTCATGTGGGTAAGCTGAAAGGCGGCTGGCTGGATCGGGAATGCCTACCAGATCGAGAAGTTCGATCATACGCTTGCGTGCGGCAGGACCTTTCATGCCTTTATGCAGCGCCAGGACTTCGCCTAGCTGCTTATCGAGTGTATGCAGTGGGTTGAGGGATGTCATCGGCTCCTGAAAGATCATGGCGATGCGATTCCCGCGTATTCCGTACAGTTTCCTTTCAGGCAACTTCAGCAGGTCTTGGCCACCGTACAGGATACGGCCGGCAGGATAGTGGGCGGTGGACGCTGGTAATAAACGCAGCAACGAATGAGCTGTTACAGACTTGCCCGAGCCGCTTTCACCGACAAGAGCCAAGGTCTCGCCAGGGTAAATATCGAACGATACCTGCTCGACTGCACGAACTACCTCTTGTCCGTTGCGAAATTCGACGCACAGATCACGCACTTCAAGCAGTCGGGTGGTCTGCTGGGCAGAAGACGCCACGTTATTTTCGGGGGTCGAATGCATCGCGTGCCGCCTCGCCAATGAATACTAGAAGGCTTAACATCAAGGCCAATGTCACAAAGGCCGAGATGCCCAGCCAGGGCGCCTGCAGGTTTTCTTTACCCTGAGCGATCAGCTCGCCCAGGGAGGGTGCACCAGCCGGAAGCCCAAACCCTAGAAAATCCAGGGACGTCAAGGTTCCAATTGCTGCCGTGAGCAGGAAGGGAAGAAAGGTCATGGTAGCGATCATGGCGTTTGGCAAAATATGATGAAACATGATCGCAGGATCTTTCATGCCGAGCGCGCGTGCCGCACGTACATATTCAAGGTTACGGCCACGCAAGAATTCAGCGCGCACAACATCTACCAGAGACGTCCATGAAAACAGCAGCATGATGCCCAGCAGCCACCAGAAGTTAGGCTGTACAAAACTGGACAGGATGATCAGTAGGAACAGCACGGGCAAACCTGACCAGATCTCCAGAAAGCGCTGCCCTAGAAGATCTACCCAACCGCCGAAATAACCTTGTAGCGCGCCTACAAGCACGCCAATCAGGCTGCTGCCGATGGTTAGAATCAAGGCGAATAGGACCGATATGCGAAAGCCATAGATGATACGGGCCAGAACATCTCTTGCCTGATCATCTGTCCCTAGCCAGTTTTGTGCCGAGGGTGGGGCAGGGGCTGGGATATTGAGGTCGTAATTGATGCTGTCGTAGCTGAACGGAATGAGCGGCCATACCATAGAGGCTGCTTTTTCAGTCATCAGCTTTTCGAAGTAGGGGCCTTTGTAATTGGGCTCCAGCGGAAACTCACCGCCAAAGTCGGTTTCGTTGTAATGCACCAACGCAGGGAAATACCACTGATCATCGACATGAATGACCAAAGGTTTGTCATTGGCAATGAGCTCTGCGCAGAGACAAAGAACAAACAGGACGATAAACAGCCAGAGCGAATACCAGCCTCGTTTATGAGCCTTGAAGCGACTCCAGCGGCGTTGATTGAGGGGGGAAAGACGCGGCATCAGTAGTCTCGGCTTTCGAAGTCAATGCGAGGATCGATCAGCATATAAGTCAGGTCGCTGATTAATTTGGTCACCAGCCCGAACAGAGTGAATAAAAACAGTGTTCCGAATACGACTGGGTAATCCCGGCTCATGACTGACTCGAAGCTAAGCAGCCCGAGGCCGTCCAGGGAAAAGATCACTTCAATCAATAATGAGCCGGTGAAAAATACGCCCAGTAATGCCGCAGGGACACCTGATATGACCAAAAGCATGGCGTTTCGAAAAACATGCCCATAGAGGACGCGGCGCTCTGTCAGGCCTTTGGCCCGTGCGGTGATGACATACTGCTTATTGATTTCGTCCAGAAAACTGTTCTTGGTCAATAACGTAAGCGTTGCAAAGCCGCCGATCACAAGGGTAGTTACCGGGAGCGCCAGGTGCCAGAAGTAGTCGACGATCTTGCCACCTAGCGTCAGTTCGTCGAAGTTGGGTGATGTCAGGCCACGCAGTGGAAACCATTGCAGGTAACTGCCGCCTGCAAACAGTACGATCAGCAGGATACCGAACAGAAAGGCTGGGATTGCATAGCCAATGACGATGGCAGAGCTGGTCCATACATCGAACGTACTGCCGTGACGGATAGCCTTGGTAATGCCCAGTGGAATGCTGACCAGATACAGAATCAGTGTACTCCACAGGCCAAGGGAAATTGAGACCGGCAACTTTTCCAGGATAAGGTCAGTTACTTTGGCGTCCCTGAAAAAGCTCTGGCCAAAATCCAGTTGGGCATAACTTTTTATCATCAGCCAGAAGCGTTGCGTTGCAGGTTTATCAAAGCCGTATTGCTTTTCGAGCTGCTTGATCAGATCCTCATCCAGGCCCTGGGCACCGCGATAATGTGTATTGCCATGCTCTGCCGACTCGCTCCCGCTGCCCGTAATGCGGCTTGTTGCGCCACCCGCGCCCAAACCTTGCAGGCGAGCCATGGCCTGGTCAACAGGGCCGCCAGGAGAGGCCTGAATAATAATGAAGTTGATGAGCAAGATGCCGAACAGCGTAGGAATAATCAGCAGCAATCGCCGCAGGGCGTAGGACAGCATCAGGGATTCACCTGCGACGTTTTGCGTGCCGTATCGCTGACTTGCCACCAAGTCATAAGGCCGAAATCGGAGTCGGGTTGCTTAGCGGGGCGTCCGAAGCGGTTCCAGTAGGCAACTCGCCAGCGGTCGGTATACCAGTTGGGAACGACGTAATACCCCCAAAGCAAGGCGCGATCTAGCGCTTTGGCATGGGTAATTAGTGAAGCACGAGTATCGGCGCCGATTAGCATTTCCACGAGACGATCGATGGCAGGGTCCTTCAGTCCGAGCAGATTACGACTTCCAGGGTCATCTGCACTGGTTGAGTGCCAGAAGTCACGCTGTTCATTACCGGGCGAGCTGGACTGTGGCCAGCTGAAAATTGTCATATCGAAGTCGCGGGAGCGTACACGATTGACGAACTGGGATACATCTACCCGCCGAATATCCAGGGTGATACCAACTTCCGCGAGGTTGCGTTTGTAGGGCAGCAGCACTCTTTCAAAGGCGGGTTGGGCCAACATGAACTCAAAGCGCAGTGGATGGCCTTGTGCATCCACCATGCGATCATTCTCGATGTGATAGCCCGCTTCCAGCAAGAGCCGGTACGCCTCTCGTTGTTGCGGTCGGATAATTCCGCTTCCGTCGGTACGGGAAGGCTCCAGCGATTGGCTAAAGACTTGTGGAGTCAGTTGATCGCGTAGAGGTTCCAGAATCTTCAGCTCTTCTGGGCCGGGTAGTCCTCTGGCAGCCAGTTCGGAGTTTTCGAAGTAACTGTTGTTACGTGTATAGGCGCCGTAAAACAGCTGACGATTGCTCCATTCAAAGTCGAATAGAACTGCAATAGCCTGGCGTACCCGCTTGTCCTGAAACATGGGACGGCGCAGGTTGTAAATAAAAGCCTGCATGCCTTGAGGCTCATGATTAGGTATTTCCGCCTTAACGATTCGTCCTTCTCTCAAGGCCGGTGTTTCGTAAGCAGTTGCCCAATTCTTGGCGGACATCTCCTGGTTCACATCGAACTGATTCGCCTTGAACGCTTCCAGTCCTACGTTCTGATCACGGTAGTAGTCAACCGTGATAGTGTCGAAGTTGTAGAAGCCCTTGTTAACGGCAAGATCCTTACCCCACCAGTCTTTTACACGCTCAAGCCTAAGCGAGCGCCCGGCCTGCAGGCTGGCGATTCGGTAAGGACCGCTACCAAGAGGTGGTTCCAGAGAAGACTTCCCAAAATCCCGGCTGGCCCACCATGCCTTAGGTAGAACCGGTAGCTGTCCCAGAATAAGAGGTAGCTCACGATTTTGGGTTGTCTTGAAGTCAAAGCGGACCACCAGCCGGCTTTCAGCTTTGACTTCTTTTACATCGGCATAATAGCTGCGGTAGAGCGGATCACCCTGATTGACCAAGGCGTTGAAGGTAAATACTACGTCATCAGCCGTGACTGGTGTTCCATCATTGAATCGAGCCTGGGGACGCAGGTAAAAGCGAACGTAGCTGTTGTCAGAGGCTTTTTCGATCTTTTCAGCCAGCAACCCGTATTCGGTGAAAGGCTCATCCTGAGCATGAAATGTCAGTGTTTCATAAATCAGGCTGATCTGGGCAGGGGGCGTTCCCTTGTTGTTGAAGGGATTGAGCGTATCGAAACTACCGAAGCCGGACAGGCGTAGGGTGCCGCCTTTAGGAGCATTTGGATTGGTGTAATCAAAATGACTAAAGTTTGCTGGATACTTGGGGGCCTCATCATACAAGGTAACTGCATGCTGAGGGGCAGCATGGACGTTACCATACACCAGCCCTAGCGCGGCGGCGAAAAGAGCGCCATGAATCCAGGCAGAAAAACGAAGGGCCATCTTAGCGCTCATTGTATGTGTCGGAGAGGCTGGCTTGATCATAAGCTGTACGGCCAGGCAGAACTCTTTCTGTAAGGCGTTGAGCAGTAACGGTACCAGTTCGCTTCAGCAGGAAAAAGAGACGTATATGACTGCCTGTGACGCACCAAGACCCATCAATCGAGATACAAAGTCAAGGTTTGGCCAGGCGTGAGGTTTTTTCCACTCTTGGGATTCCACTGCTGGATAGATTGCAGTTGTACATTGAAATGTTTAGCAATCATGTACAACGAGTCGCCAGGCTTGACTCTATAGTACGTCACGTTCTGGCGCGATTTGCTGCTGTTGGCTAGCTTGCTTGCTTTCACCGGTGCGCCATAGAGCTTGAGTACCTGGCCTGCCCTAAGGCCCTGCTTGCCCAAATTGTTCCAGCGTTTCAGGTCGCCCAGCTCGACCTTGTTGTCGCGAGCGATGGTCCAGAGATTATCGCCACTTCTGACCCGGTAGGTACGAGTCACCGGCTCCTCAACAAGGGCGGCAACGTCTTTCTGGCTAGTGACCGGTGAAATACTACCTGATACGCGAGGAATCATTAGTCTCTGGCCTGCAGCCAGTCGGCTGGACTTCAGCTTGTTGAGTGACAGGATCTGTTGAGTGCTTACGCTGTAGCGATTGGCGATAGCGCCCAGGCTATCACCACGGCGCACCGTGTATTCCTGCCATCTTACGATCGCTTCAGAGGATTCGTTCGCCAGGTTTTCGAGTAATAACTCGGCTTTTTCTGCCGGAATCAAGAGCTGTTTGGGTCCGTCCATGGTAACCCGACGGGTATACGCCGGGTTCAGGCGATATAGTTCGTCCTCATCGAGATCAGCCAGCTTGGCAACTTTAGCAAGATCCAGATGCTGCTTGATCTTGACGACTTCGAAATAGGGCTCGTTGGCAATCGAGTCCAGTTGGATGCCGTATGATTCCGGGTTCATGATCAGCTGGGAAACGGCCAGCAGCTTGGGTACGTAGTCCTGTGTTTCCTGTGGAAGCGAAGACAGGTTCCAGTAGTCAGTAGGCAATCCAAGCTTTTGGTTGCGTTCAATGGCGCGACCTACAGTACCCTCGCCGGCGTTATAGGCTGCCAGTGCCAGTAGCCAGTCGCCATTGAACATATCGTGGAGCTTGGAAAGATAATCGAGCGCTGCGTTGGTAGACGCTGTGATATCCAGTCGTCCATCGTACCAGCGAGTCTGTTGCAGGTTGAAATAGCGCCCGGTAGTGGGAATGAATTGCCAGATCCCGGCCGCCTCGCTGCGTGAAAGCGCAAAGGGGTTGAAGGAGCTTTCTACAATCGGAAGCAGGGCAAGCTCAAGGGGCATATTCCGCTCTTCAAGCCTTTCGACAATATAGTGCAGGTACAGTCCGCCCCGGTTAGCCGATTTTTCGATATTGGTCGGGTTGCTGACATACCAGAGCCGCTGCTGCTCGATACGAGGATTTACGCCGATTTCGCTTTGCAGCTGAAAGCCACTGCGCATGCGATCCCAGATATCCTTGGGTGCCTTGTTCTGGGTGCCGAGCTTTATCCACTCGGGCTCCCGATGCATATTGATATTGCTGCTCAGGCTGTCTTCTGGGAGATAGCGTTCCTGGTCTTTAGGCGCCATTCCCTGACAGCCCGCCAGGAAGACAGCAAGGAAAAGAGCAGAAAGTTTCGCGGTGCGAGCCAGTCCGTCTACGTCGGCATTATGTGGCGGCTGTGGCGGCATTAGCTGAGTGCATCCCCGGAAAAATTTGCGCGATTCTAGGAATGCCGCTCCGCAGGGTCAAGATTGACTAGTCCTCAGAAATGATCTTTCCATGCGCGTAAGGTAGTGAAAACCTCTACTTCCGAGCGGGTTGGAAAGCCATTTCTTTCGTCCGCAGCGCGTTTGACAGAAGGGGTTGAACAGCGCATGAACGGGTTCGTAGCAAGCTCTAGCTCTAGGGTAGAGGGGAGCGTCATTTCGCCTCGCTCGCGCATGGCCTCTACCTGCCTGTATCGTTTGGTCAGCTCGTTATTAGTCGGTTCTACGGCATGAGCAAAACGCAAGTTGTTCAGCGTATATTCATGTGCACAGTACACTTTGGTCGTGGGCGCAAGCTGAGCAAACTTACGCAACGAGTCATGCATTTGTGCAGGTGTCCCTTCAAACAATCGGCCGCAGCCGCCTGCAAATAGAGTATCGCCGCAGAACAGCAAAGGCTGAGCGCCGGTACGAACATAGGCAATATGGCCCAAGGTATGTCCAGGAACATGCAGGACGTGAAAGGGGCGCTCAAAAACTTCAAGGCTGTCGCCTTCATTAAGTGCGGTGTCCAGACAGGGTACGCCTTCCAGTGCCGGACCGTAGACGTGGGCCGCTGTCGCTCCTTTGAGCGCCTGCACACCGCCTACGTGATCGTGATGGTGGTGAGTGAGAAGAATGTCTGTAAGCGTCCATTCGGGATGCCGTTCCAGCCATTCAAGGACAGGGGCAGCATCGCCTGGATCTACCACGGCACAACGTTTGGAAGACGGATCCTGCAACACCCAGATGTAGTTGTCGGAAAAGGCGGGAAGGGCGTCTATCTGAATCATGTGCGGTAACTACCGTTAGATGTGCAAAGTTGCATATTAGGCGGTTATGAGTTTGAGAAGCGAGCACTAAAGCAGTGTCGTGCGTTTATCGCTTGTCGGAAGTCTGCAAGCAATCATGAAAAGATACAGTCTTCATGTGTAGAACTGTTTAAAGTCTGTAGATTGCTGTCCATCGTCGGGGACACTTGCTGTTTGGTATCGAGGGTGCCGCCTTGGTGCTCAAGCGTCTCTAAATCCAGGTGCTCTATAGCACCTCTGGAGGAAAAGCATATGGTAAATGACGCATTCGCCCAAGCTGATGAGCGTTGGTTGACGCTGATGCGCTCGGCTCGCCAGTGGCTTGATGGTCCGTTGGGCCAGTTAATGATTGAGGAAGAGGAGCGCCTGCTTTCCGAGGAGCTGAAGCGCCACTTTGGAGGTTATTTAGTCCACTATGGCCCCTCCTTGAAGATCCCGCCAGGCGCAGACCAGTTACGTCATGGTGTGCGTCTCGGGCCGCCGTTGCCAGGTGTCGATATCGCCTGCGAAGAAGGTGCCTGGCCACTGGGTGAAAATGCAGCAGATGTGGTGTTGCTCCAGCACGGTCTGGATTTCTGTCTTTCACCCCATCGCTTGTTGAGAGAGGCTGCCCTTAGCGTAAGGCCCGGTGGGCATCTGCTGATTCTTGGTATCAACCCTTGGAGTACCTGGGGTGTCAGGCATTATTTTGCCCGCGACGCGTTTCGCAAGGCCCGTTGTATTGGTGCCAGCCGTGTAGCTGATTGGCTGGCATTGCTGGGATTCGCGTTGGAGAAACGTCGGTTCGGGTGTTATCGTCCGCCGCTTTCTTCGCCGGTTTGGCAGAATCGTTTGTCTTGGTTGGAGCGCAATCGGGAAGGCGAGCCCTCGCCAGGTGCAGGCTTCTATTTATTGTCGGCTCGCAAGCTGATGGTCGGGCTTCGTCCCTTGCCACAGACCCGCCGTGAACCCCGTGGAAAGCTGATTCCCATGCCGGTTGCCAAGGTGAGCCGTCGCGAAACGAGCGGAACGAATGAGTGACATCGTAGAGATCTACACGGACGGTGCCTGCAAGGGAAATCCTGGCCCTGGCGGTTGGGGTGCCTTGCTGGTCTACAAGGGCAACGAGCGGGAATTGTGGGGCGGGGAGGCCGTTACGACCAACAATCGAATGGAGCTGATGGCCGCCATCCGCGCGCTTGAAGCGCTCAAGCGTTCATGTCACGTACGAATCGTGACAGATTCCGAATACGTGATGCGTGGTATCACAGAGTGGTTGCGTGGCTGGAAGGCTCGCGGCTGGAAAACCGCTGCCAAACAGCCGGTCAAGAATGCCGATTTGTGGCAAGCCCTCGATGCCCAGGTGGCTCGACATGAAGTCGAGTGGGAGTGGGTAAGAGGACATACCGGGCATCACGGTAACGAGCGGGCTGACCAGCTGGCTAATCGTGGTGTTGATGAGATCCGTGCCCTGCGGACAGTGTGATAGGTGACTTTAGATGCGTAGCGTAGTACTCGATACGGAAACAACCGGTATGCCCGTTACCGACGGGCACCGAATCATCGAGATTGGTGGTGTTGAGGTTATTGGTCGTCGACTGACGGGCCGGCATTTTCATGTCTACCTCAATCCTGATCGCGAGATTGACGAAGGTGCTATCGCCGTTCACGGCATCACCAGTGAGTTCCTGGCGGACAAGCCGCGCTTTCGTGACATTGCAGAAGAATTCTTTGAGTTTATCAAGGGCGCTGAGCTGATCATTCATAACGCCGCGTTCGACATCGGCTTTATCAATAACGAGTTTCGTCTGCTAGGTGATCGACCTGAGTGGGCAGAGATTACAGATCATTGCACGGTACTCGATACTCTCATGATGGCGCGTGGGCGTCATCCAGGTCAGCGTAATAGCCTGGATGCGCTGTGCAAGCGTTATGGAGTGGATAACTCGAACCGCGAGCTGCACGGCGCCTTGTTGGACTCTGAGATCCTGGCCGATGTTTATCTGGCCATGACCGGTGGGCAGACCTCCCTATCCCTTGCCGGGCAGGGACAGGAAGGTAATGGAAATGACAGCGGTATCAGCCCGATTCGCCGTCTGCCAATGGACCGTGCCAGGACACGAGTCATCACGGCAAGTGAGGCTGAATTGGCCGATCATGCTGCGCGTCTGGCTGCCATTGAGAAGTCTGCAGGCGCCCCAGCGTTATGGGCTCAGATGGAAGAGCAAGCCACCCAGCATTAACCTCTTTTACACCTTGGCGGTTTAGGCGAACTGCCAAGGTTGTTTCCCTATCGCTATGCCTTTCCAGCTGAACAGTTCCTGTCAAAATGTCACGCAGACGCTCGGAAACGCCTGTTTGGCACATCAGTGCAAATATTTCGAATTATCAACTGAACCGTATTGCTTTATGATGTGACTAAAGTCGCAGTATGAGTAGCGGCATATCGCTATCAAGGCAAGGCGGCTTTTGATTGTCCGCTACCCCGTTTTCGAGAATCGTTCCAGCTTGGAAGAGGAGCAGATGGAAGAATTCAGCGCGTTCCGTCTTGAGCGTGTCGATAAGGTCGCTCATGTGATTATCAATCGACCCGAAAAGATCAATGCCATGAACGCCGAGTTCTGGCAGGAGATACGCAGTCTCTTTCATTGGGCCGATCAGGAGCGTTCAGTACGGGCCGTTGTGCTGTCAGGCGCAGGTCCTCATTTTTCTTCCGGTATAGACCTTTCGTTACTTGGCGAGACCGCCGGTCAGCTTGGACGTGACGTAGGCCGCAATTCGGAGTTATTACGCTCCAAGATTCTTGAACTTCAATCGTCTTTCAACGCAGTCGATCAGTGTCGCAAGCCGGTTCTGGCTGCTATCCAGGGATATTGCCTGGGTGGCGCTGTTGACCTGATAGCCGCATGCGACATGCGTTATGCCACAGCCGGAGCTCAATTTGCCTTGAAGGAAATTGATCTAGGCATGGTGGCTGACCTGGGCTCATTGCAACGCCTGCCTCATCTGATCGGTGAAGGCATGCTGCGAGAGCTGGCTTACACAGGGCGATCTTTCAGTGGTGAGGAAGCGTATTCCATGGGGCTGGTCAACCGTATCTATGCAACGGCTGAGCAGATGATGGAAGACGTATTTTCATTGGCGCATACCATCGCTGCCAAATCACCGCTGGCTATACGCGGTACTAAGACGATGATTGGTTATATGCGTGATCATCGGGTAGATGAGGGGTTGGATTACATCGCCACATGGAATGCGGCAATGCTGCAATCAACCGATTTGCGTATCGCATTGGCGGCGCAAATGAGCAGGCAAACTCCGGAGTTTCCGGACTGATGGCAAGCGGATGTAGCGCAGGAGGCGTTTGACGGTATGGTTACCGGAGCGAGAGCACTGAGTCTGGTGCGCGACGAATTGTTCGCGACCATCGATCAGGCTGAACAGAATTTAGAGCGTTTCATTATGGAGCGGCACTGCAGTAGTCTGCTCCAGCGTGCCGTCGAGTGCATTCATCAGATTCGCGGCGCCCTGTCCCTTATTGAGCTGGCTGGAGCCGAGCTGCTCGCCCACGAAACATTTGAGCTGGTGACTGACATTCCGGCAGGTGCTGGCGCAGAACGTGACGACCATTTGATGGCGCTCTGTCACGCCCTGCATGTATTGCGTCGTTACCTTGAGCAGTTCCGCAGCCGTTATGAAGAAATGCCGGAGCTGTTACTGCCTGCTATTAACGAGTTGCGTCGCGTGACGGGGCAACCCGCGTTACCTGAATGCTATTTTTTCACGGTCCGGCTGGATCTGCCGCGTAACCCTGTCTCACGTACTGATGACTTGTCTCTCAACGAGCAGCGCGGTCTGGCGCGTCGCATGCGGCAAATGTATCAGATTGGCTTGCTGGGCCTGCTTAAGGAGCAGAACCCCAAGGCGAGCCTCAACTTGATGGAGCGTGCACTGACGCGCCTCGACCATCTTTTATGTGATCAAGCGGGAGCAAGGCTGTGTTGGGTCGGTGCTGCTGCCATTGAAGCTTTTCGAGAGGGCGACCTGCTACTTCACCGGACCCGGAAGCAGCTGTTTTCACGTCTTGACCGTGAGCTCCGTCAGCTGTTGACGGTACCGGAGTACGAACCGCCTCGTAGTATCCTGAAGGATCTCCTGTACCTTATCGCCTTGTCGGAAAGCTCGGGTGCCCGCGCTGAAGAGCTGCGAGAAGCGTTCTCCATCGATACGCTGCCTTATACCGACGCGATGCTCGACAGAGAATATCGCAGGCTGACAGGACCAAGCCAGGCGGTTATGCAATCGCTTTCGCAAGCGATTCATGAAGAGTTGGCAACCGTTAAGGAACTGCTGGATCTTGTAGAACGGCGTGTGGCTGAGCCTGATGCGTATGCCCGACTCTATATCCAGCTGGGTATTCTGGCGAAGACATTGATCATGGTAGGACAGCCTTCCGCGGGTCAAGCCCTGCAAGCACATTTGCCCGTGCTGAATCAGTGGGCCAAAGCCGGAGCGGTGGAACAGGTGCAGCTCGACAATCTCGCCGATGCCATCCTTTATGTGGAAAGCTTGGTTTCCTGTTTTGAGCACGAAACCGACAAGGAAACCTGCCCAGTACCCGCGTCGCCAGGGCAGGAGGGCGAGTCGTTTGGCAACCACCTGTTGAACGAGGCCCAGATGCTGCTGCTGGCTGAAGCCAAGACAGGGCTTTCCAATGCCAAGCAATCCATTTCGGCGTATCTGGACGCCAGGGGTGAAGCCATACACCTGGCCAATGTCCCTGCAACGCTGCATAACGTGAGAGGTGCTCTGTTGTTTCTGGAGCATGCCCGTGCGGCGGAGCTGACTGGTATCTGCGCCCAGTATATTCAGGCGCATATGGTGAATAATTTGAACATGCCGACTGCTTCGCTACTCGAAGTACTGGCGGATGCATTGAGCAGCATCGAGTTCTTCCTTGAAAGCGGTGCAATGGCGTCCCGTTCTGGGCAGCCCGATATCCTCGAGCTGGCTACAGAGAGTGTAAGTGCCCTAGGGTGGAGGCCTGTTGCCGCAGCATGAGTCATTGGGAGCCGGGTTGCCTGGACCTGTCAGGCAGTGTTGATAGTTTGATCATTGTCCATAGTCCGATGGGTTTTCTGACCCGAGAAGACAATGTTCTGTTTTCTCAGAGTTCTCCGTTTTTAAAAGAGCTGACAGCATCCGGTATCTACGGCTTGGGCTATTTCGATGGCCAGGCTGTTGCCTTGTATGAAGTCGTGTCTGCTCCCGAACTTGAAGGTTATGAGTGGCAGCCTCTTCGTCCGTTGATGCTCAAGGCCGAGCATGCCGTCTTCAAGATGTTGGGTTATGCCGCACAGATTGGCACTTGGGCGAACGACCATCGTTACTGTGGCCGCTGCGCCACGCCTACTGTGATCATCAAAGGGCAGCGCGGGCTTAATTGTCCTGCTTGCGGCCTGACCCAGTATCCACGCTTGTCACCCAGTATCATTGTGCTGATTACTCGGGATGATGAAGTCTTACTGGCGCGCTCTCCGCGCTTCGCACCGGGCGTTTACAGTACCTTGGCTGGGTTTGTAGAGCCAGGTGAGACCATCGAGGCGTGCGTGGCGCGTGAAGTCAAGGAAGAGGTCGCCGTCGACGTCAAGAACCTGCACTACCTGGGAAGTCAGAGCTGGCCCTTTCCTCACTCATTAATGCTGGGCTTCCATGCCGAGTATGCTGGCGGAGATATTGTTTGCCAGCCGGAGGAAATCGAAGATGCCCAATGGTTCAAGCTGGATAATCTGCCCCAGCTGCCAGCCAAACAGTCCATTGCCCGTTTCCTCATAGAGCTTTATATCGCACGCAGGCTAGGCATGCCCGAACCAGTGTTGCCAGACTAAACGCGCCGTCAGTGCCAGTACGACCAGAATAAACAGGGGGCGTATGAATTTTGCGCCTCCGGCTATGGCTGTATGGGCGCCCAGGTAGGCGCCAAACATCAGCGAAATACCCATGGTCAGTCCAAGCATCCAGACCACTTGGCCAAGGCAGATAAACACCGCCAGGGCTACGCCATTACTGACGAAATTCATCGTGCGCGCTACGCCGCTGGCCCTGACGAGATCGATCCGGTAGAGAATGAGTGTGCTGATCGTCCAGAAAGCGCCCGTGCCTGGTCCGATCAAACCATCGTAAAACCCCAGTCCCAACCCTTGTGGCCATTGCCGCTTCCGAGGGATCTGAGCATCAGCATCCAGCGGAGCCTCAGGCAGCCGACCAAACAGCAGGTAGATACCGCATCCGAATACGGCGAGCGGAAGTAGCCGGTCCAGCCAATGTGCAGGAAGATAATGTGCGCCAATTGCACCGACGGCTGCGCCCAGTGCGGTAGCGCTCAGGGCATTTTTCCATTTGAGAGGCGTAAACAGTTTCTTGCGATAGAACGTATAGGCTGCCGTTGCGCTGCCAAAGGTCGAACTCAGCTTGTTCGTACCCAGTACCAAGTGAGGAGGCACGCCAGCAAGGAGCAGGGCGGGAACCGTTAGCAGGCCGCCTCCGCCAGCAATGGCATCGATGAAGCCTGCAAGAAAGGCAACGGCCGCGAGGATAATAAGTGTGATGGGTTCAAGCGCAAAATCATAAGGCATAACTACAGCTCGACAAGACCGCTATCCCGGCGGGGCGGGCCGTATAGTGCCTAATAACGGAGGGGTTAGAAAGCCCAGGCGGTTATGCCAAGAGGCCACCGTCGACGTTTAGGATCGTACCGGTGGTATAGCTTGACGCATCACTGGCAAGGTATAGCACTGCGCCAGCCATCTCGTCCGGTTGTGCGACACGCTTGAGCGGAATCTGCTGAAGCGCCAGATTGAGGATGGAGGGGTTATTGACCAGTGCCGATGCAAAGCGTGTATCGGTAAGGCCGGGAAGCAAGGCGTTGCAGCGGATGCCAAAACTGGCGCATTCCTTGGCAAAGACTTTGGTGAGGTTGATAACCGCCGCCTTTGTGATGGAGTAAACACCCTGCATGAGGCCCGGCGAAACGCCGTTGACCGAGGCTATGTTAATAATGCTTCCGCCCGTGCCGGCTTGGCGCATCAATTTGCCCGCCTCGATGGACATGAACAGATATCCGCGGATATTGACATCAACCGTCTTTTGAAATGCCTCGGCGTCCGTGTCGAGAATATGCCCGAACTGCGGATTGATAGCGGCATTGTTAACCAGGATATCTAAAGAGCCAAAGCGCTCACCGATGTGGATAAACGTCTGCCTGATTTGATCAAGGTCCCCGATATGGCAGGGTATGACGGTTGCCTGACCGCCAGCTTGGTTAATCGCGTCTGCAACCGATTGGCAGCCGTCGGCCTTGCGGCTGGATACGATGACATGAGCACCCTGCGCAGCGAGCAAATGGGCGATAGCAGCACCTATGCCGCGGCTTGCGCCAGAGACAAATGCTGTCTTGCCGGTAAGATCGAACGCTGCGCTCATGTCATTTCTCCGCTATAAAAAAGCCGGAGCATGCTTCGGCTTTCACGTGCTTAGTTAGGGAACAATTCGCTGAGCTTCATGGCCAGCATCATGTTGCCTTCGGCGCGAACCTTGCCAGCCATGAAGGCCTGCATGCCATCCGTTTCGCCAGAAACGATGCCTTTGAGCGTGTCGGTAGTCATGATGAGCGTGCAATCCGGCTCGTCAGCATTGCCTGCCTTGACGTCGCAAGTCTGATCTTTCACAACCAGGTGATAATTCTCACCATCTTCGATGTCAAACTGATAAGTGAGATCCAGGCCGGCGGCCGCATCAGGATTGAACTTGCTTTTCAGGTTTTCGATGATGTCAGCACTGCTCATATGCGGAATCCTTAGGGGTCGTACGTGAATGCGGACGCGTCCGCGGTTAGCCCAGCCGCTCATCAGCGGCAATGAATCGAGAGTAGGGTGGCTAGTGTTCGCTGTCAATGGAAAATCATACGGTTGTTTGAATACGCTATAGTTGCCTGGGTGTCCCGCTGGCTGGCAAGCGTAGCCATGAGTATGCTTAGTGGATCAAGAGTCGTGGATGAGCGGAAGGCTTGTCGACAGTAAGGAGAGCATGTGGATTTTTTTGCGGATTACGCCAGTTTTCTAATTAAGACCGTTACGGTTGTCATTGCCATCATGGCGGTGCTGATTTTTATCGCTGCCCCACGCAGTAAAGGCAAGCGTGCCACGGGAGGACACCTTGAAGTCCAGAAACTGAATGATTTCTACAAATCGCTAAGGCTCCGCTTGCAGCAGAGCGTCCTTGACAAGGAACGCTTCAAGACGATGCGCAAGGAGGAGGCGAAAGCAGAAAAGGCCAATCGCAAGAAAGGGGCTGCCAAGAGTCACGTCTATGTGCTGAATTTCGATGGCGACATCAAGGCGTCTGCCACTGAGCAACTGCGCCATGAGGTGACGGCCGTATTAACGATGGCAACTTCCAAGGATGAAGTGGTTGTTCGTCTGGAGAGCGGTGGAGGCATGGTGCATGGCTATGGGCTGGCAGCCTCGCAACTGGCACGCATCCGTCAGGCAGGTGTTCCGTTGACGATCTGTGTCGACAAAGTTGCTGCCAGTGGCGGATACATGATGGCCTGTATCGGTGACCGCATCCTGAGTGCGCCATTCGCCATTCTGGGCTCGATCGGTGTTGTTGCCCAGCTACCCAACGTGCACAAGCTGCTGAAAAAGCACGATGTCGATTATGAGGTTCTTACGGCTGGCGAATACAAGCGCACCTTGACGGTATTCGGTGAAAATACGGAAAAAGGGCGCGAGAAATTCCAGGAAGACCTAGAGAAAACCCATGAACTCTTCAAGAACTTCGTGAATCGGTATCGCCCGCAACTGATCATGGATGAGGTGGCCACAGGAGAGGTATGGCTCGGTGAATCGGCATTGGGTAAGCGTCTGGTTGATGAACTCAAGACCAGTGACGAGTACCTGTGCGAGCGAGCCAAAGTGGCAGAGCTTTTCCAGGTTCGCTTTATTGAAAGAAAGACATTGCCTGAGCGCGTAGGTCTGTTTGCCAGCGCCACTGTCGACCGACTGGTTACGACATGGTGGGGTAGATTCACTCAGCATCGCCCCTGGCAGTAATGCCCAGGTTTTCAGGCATCACGATTAGGAGAAGGTAGATGGATACTTTCAAGGCGCTCTGGATTACGGAAGGCCCTCATGGGGCATTCCAGCAAGAGGTCATCCAGCGCCGTATCGATGAACTGCCCGCTGGCGAGGTGCTGATCAAGGTCTGTTATTCCTCGCTCAATTACAAGGATGCCCTGTCGGCGATTGGTAATCGCGGTGTTACACGGCGTTATCCTCATACCCCTGGTATCGATGCGGCCGGTATCGTGGTCGAATCTCAGTCGGATGAGTTTAAAGAAGACGACGAGGTCATCGTGACGGGGTATGACCTTGGCATGGATACGCCGGGAGGCTTCGGGCAATACATTCGTGTTCCTGCTGCCTGGGTGATCAAGCGGCCTGAGGCTTTGTCGCTACGTGAGGCCATGACGCTGGGTACAGCAGGCCTGACGGCTGGGTTGTGTATCGACAAGCTTGAGCATGCAGGCCTGGTACCGGAAGCGGGTACTGTTCTGGTAACGGGTGCTTGTGGTGGTGTTGGAAGCCTTGCCATCAAGTTGTTGAGCAAGCTGGGCTATCGAGTAGCGGCTTCCACAGGCAAGCTGGAGCAGGCCGAGTTTCTCCATCACCTTGGCGCACAACAGATCCTGGATCGTGCCACGGTATTAGATGGTATTGAAAAGCCGCTTTTAAAAGAGCAATGGGCCGGCGCGGTAGACACCGTGGGCGGTGACATCCTGTTCAATATCGTGAAGTCCCTGAGCTATGGCGCAAGCGTTGCCAGCTGCGGCCTGACGGCTGGCAGTGGTTTCAAGGCATCGGTCTTTCCGTTCATTCTGCGTGGTGTCAATTTACTGGGGGTAGACTCGGTAGAGTTGCCCCTATCTGTAAAAGCAGCCATGTGGGAAAAGCTTTCGGCAGAGTGGAGGCTGGAGGGGCTGGATGAAATCACACGAGAAGTACCGCTTGATGATCTGCTAGGCACTATCAATCAGATGTTGGCAGGTAAAATGATCGGACGGGCACTCGTCAATCTTCAATGAATACATAGCCTATAAAAAAGCCCCGCTAATACGGGGCTTTTTTCATCAGGCCAAGCGTCGCCGGAAAAGCGGTTGGGGCTGATCTACACCGCTCTGGTAGGCAACCGTGAAATCGTCCAGGCCTGCCAGGGCTGCTTCTGGATCACGATCTGCACGGATCACATAGGCATCAAAGCCACAACGCTGCATGAAAAAGAGCTGGTCCTGGAGCACATCGCCAATGGCGCGAAGCTCTCCCTTGTAACCAAAACGCTCCCGCAGCAGACGCGCGTAGCTGAAGCCGCGACCGTCAGTAAAGGCCGGAAAATTAATGGCGATTACCTGAAAATGCTCCAGGGAATCAGCAATGCTTTCCGGCTCTTCATCGCTATCCAGCCAAACGCCCAGCCCGCCGTCGCGTGTCGTCAAGGCATGACCATGCTCAAGCCAGAGCGCAGCGGGAATGATGACGTTATCGCTGTTGGGAATTTCCTCGAAGGTGGTTTCCTTTGGCAGCAGGTGCCAGTTATCGGTAACGACCTCACGTCCCTTAATGATTCTTTGCATAGACGCGCTCCTTGAAGGGGTCGATGCCAATACGGCGGTAGGTATCGATGAAACGCTCATCTTCGGTGCGCTGATCGACGTAAACATTGATGATCTTCTCGATCACATCCGGCATTTCGTCCTGAGCAAAGGAGGGGCCCAGGATCTTTGCCAGGCTGGCGTCACGACCGGCATAGCCGCCGAGCGACACCTGGTAGAACTCTTCGCCTTTCTTGTCTACGCCCAGAATACCGATATGGCCTACATGGTGATGCCCGCAGGCGTTCATGCAGCCGGAGATGTTCAGGTCGATATCACCGATATCGAACAGATAGTCCAGATCATCGAAGCGGCGCTGGATCGACTCGGCCACCGGAATGGACTTGGCATTCGCCAGCGAACAGAAATCGCCGCCTGGGCAGCAGATCATATCCGTTAAAAGGCCCACATTTGGTGTCGCAAAACCATTCTCGCGCAGTTCGTTCCACAGCGTGAACAACTGATCCTGACGGACATCTGCCAGTATGATGTTTTGCGTATGGGACGTACGAAGCTCGCCAAAGCTGTAGCGGTCCGCCAGATCGGCAGCGGTGTCGAGCTGCTTGTCAGTGATATCGCCAGGCGCTGTGCCGGTGGGCTTGAGGGATAGCGTTACCGCTACGTAACCCGGCTTCTTGTGCGGGAAGGTGTTGCGGCTTCTCCAGCGGGCAAAGCCCGGATTCTCGGCGTCCAGCTTTGCCAAGGCCTCGCTTTGGTTTTCGAGCGCTTCATAAGCCGGATCAACAAAGAACTTGGACACGCGCTCGACTTCTGCTTCGATCAGGGTGCTAGGGCCGTCTTTAAGATGCGCCCATTCCGCTTCGACCTTCTCGGCAAAAGCTTCTTCACCCAGCGCCTTCACCAGGATCTTGATGCGTGCCTTGAACTTGTTATCCCGACGACCATAACGGTTATAGACGCGCAGGATCGCTTCCAGATAGGTCAGTAGATGCTGCCAGGGCAGGAAGTCCTTGATGAACGCACCTACGTAAGGCGTACGGCCTTGTCCGCCACCTACCAACACGCGGAAGCCAAGCTCGCCCGCTTCGTTCTTGACTGCCTCAAGACCAATGTCATGAACCTCGATGGCGGCACGGTCCATCTTGGCGCCGTTCACGGCAATCTTGAACTTGCGTGGCAGGTGGGCGAATTCGGGATGGAAGGTCGACCACTGGCGGATGATCTCACACCAGGGACGTGGGTCGACTAGCTCGTCCGCCGCTACACCGGCGAACTGGTCGGTTGTCGTGTTACGAATACAGTTGCCACTGGTCTGGATGGCATGCATCTGCACCGTAGCCAGCTCGGCCAGAATATCCGGAATCTCTTCAAGCTCAGGCCAGTTGAACTGAAAGTTCTGGCGCGTACTGACATGGGCATACCCTTTGTCGTAGTCGCGGGCGATCTGCGCCAGTTTGCGTACTTGCTTGGTGTTGAGCAGGCCATACGGTACCGCGATACGCAGCATGGGGGCGTAGCGCTGGATATACAGGCCGTTCTGCAGGCGGAGTGGGCGATACTCTTCGCCTGAAAGCTCACCAGCCAGATAACGGCGGGTCTGATCGCGGAACTGCTTGACGCGTTCCTCGACGATCCTCTGGTCGTATTCGTCGTATACGTACATTAAAAATCCTGCTCAGGCTAAGGCTGTGCGCGCACGACTGCGCGTTCTTATCAGATATGCCCACGATAACAGCACCCGTATATGCTTAAAAGTGATGTTTTTTTATATAAAAATCGATTTGAGCGATAAGGGGTGATTCAAGCAGGCATGGCAAGGCAGCGCTTGCCCTAGGGTTAAGGGAAGCGCTGTCTTACCAGAGGTGGACTAGTTGAATTGGCTCTTGAACCAGTCCCACACACCAAACGAGAAGTTGGGGAAGATATCGATGTTCAGGGCCGATTTGATCAGATAGAGAATTACCAAGCCAACCGCGATACTAAACAGCAGGAAAACAGCAATCACGAACGCCTTAGCCATCTGGGACAGCTCATGCTGGCGCCGGGACAGATCACGGCGGTTGCGGCCAACCAGGAACACACAGTAGTACCGCCAGCGCCACAGTTTGAACGTGGCGCGAAGGTCAACCGCATGCTTTCCCCATTGGCGGGCGCCAAACGCAACCTTGAGCGCCTGGAGCTGCTCCTCGGTGAACGACTCTTTCAGGTCGCTGGGCAAGCGCTCCTTCAGGCCTTGAACGAAGGGGTCTTGATGGATATCGATATCCGGCATCGTACAGATCCTTTTTGCGTCTGCCAGGGCAGAGGCCTTTGAGCTAACAGGTTTCCTTCCTGCACAGGACGTGTACAGGCCTATCTCTTCGCACCGGCAGATGAAACACTTTGCCTTAAACGACTGCTTACAAGGCGCTGTCGTAGTAGGTGTACGCGCCGGTAAGTGCGGCTACGGACTCAACGTAGTGGCTTACATGGGGTGGCATAGCCAGGCCCTTGACCATCGTCAGGTTGCGCAGCGTTGGATAGATCAGTACGTCGTCCCAGCTAAGGGTGTTACCGTTATCTGCCGGTATGGGCAAAACCTTTAGCCCTACAAGCATTTTTTCTGCGCTTTGCTTGTGGAGGGGGTATTTCCTCAAGGACCTGCTCAAATGAGCGCTCAATCATCGCTTCCTTGCGCAGCTGAAAATAATCGCGCCCCGATTGGGTTACGAATTCCGGTGCGTATGACACGCTCTAGGTTGCCCAGCTCAGCCAGCTTTCAGGCAATATCAAGACGCTCACCCATGCGGCTGCCATCGTTGAGCTGGAGAATAGGCACCTTTTTTGCGCCGATCAGCTCGAAGCAGGTAGCTTCGTCATCATTGGAAAGGTAGATCTTCTCGCGCTCGACCTGCTTGTAGTTAGCAACCATATCGGCACGGACGCAGAAGGGGCAATAATCGTATGGGGAGAGTTTCATGGACATCCTTATTGCTGCGAGCCTGTCTACAGTGAGCAGGCCTCAGGCAAAAAGATGTCCATGTGTAAAGCGGTAAGGTAGTGCCGCCAGGGCGGGGTGGCGCTTAGCGGACCCGCTTGATCAGCCGCTTGCTGTCAACGGTCTGCACGGCGCGCGCTCTAAGTTGCCCGCAACCGCCCTCGATATCCTGACCGGCTGAATTACGGACTTTGGTCAGTACACCACGGCTGTGGAGATAGCGAACGATCTCAACGATACGCTCACTGCGTGGCCGCTGGTAATCATCACTTTCCAGGCTGTTGTAGGGAATCATGTTCATAACGGCATACTTGCCCTTGAGCAGGCGCAGGATGCCGTCCAGCTCTTCCTGGTTGTCATTGATGCCGGCCAAGAGCGTCCACTGATACTGGATGGGATAACCCGTCTGACGAGCATAGGCTTCGCCAAGTTCGACCAGTTCTTCCGGATCTATCCGGGGGGCCTTGGGCAGTAGCTGTTGTCTCAGGTCGGCACGGGTCGTGTGAAGCGAGAGCGCCAGGGCTGGACGGACGGTTTGCTGAGGCAGACGCTCAAATACGCGCATGTCCCCCACGGTTGAAAACACCAGGTTCTTGTGGCCGATGCCGCCCTCTGTGCCGAGCAGATCGATCGCTTCCAGTACGTTGTCCAGATTATGGGCCGGCTCGCCCATCCCCATGAAGACGACTTTCTTGACCGACCGGAAACGACGAGCCAGCGCAACCTGGGCCACGATTTCAGCGCTACCCACTTGGCGCAGCAAACCACTCTTGCCCGTCATGCAGAATACACAGCCTACTGCACATCCCACTTGTGTAGAGACGCACAGACCATCCCGAGGTAACAGTACGCTTTCCACCATCTGCCCATCGGCCAGCTCTACGAGCAGGCGCGCCGAGCCATCGGCAGCAGGGTGCTCTGATTTCAATCGAGCAAGCCCGTCAAGTGTGCGGGCAAGCTCAGGCAGCCCTTCACGAACGGTCAGCGGCAGAAAGTTTTCCGTTTGCTGATGCCGTGTCCCGGTGTCGAGTGGCAGGCCTTTCAGCCAGGCGCGACTGACGCGTCCGATGTGCATGGGTTTGGCGCCGAGGTCGGCAAGGCGGTTTTGAACTTCGTGGATGCGCATGAAATAGACTACTGATTCATAAGGCGGAATACGGTTGCTACGGGTAGGTCAGCCTCGCACGCGTAACGTCAGGCCCTTCAGGAAATTTCGTAATAACTGATCGCCACAGGTGCGGTAGTTGCTGTGTCCAAACTTGCGAAACACCGCGTTGAGCTCTGGCTTGGTGATAGTGAAGTCTACGGATTGCAAAATCTGCAAAATGTCTTCTTCCCGGAGCTCAAAGGCCACGCGTAGCTTTTTCATCACCAGGTTGTTCGTAACCGGCAGCTCAAGCGGAGGGGCGGGGCGGCTCTCGTCCTTGCCGCGTAGGTGGAAGACCAGACCATCCAGAAAGCTGGCCATCAACTCGTCCGGGCACAGCTCGAACCCGGCCTCATCATCTCGCTTGAGAAAGGCGGTAATGTCATCTGAGCTGACCGTTTTGCCAGCCAATTTAAAGATATCGGCAACCTTCCGGTCATTGATATCCAACATGTAGCGAACGCTACGTAATACATCGTTATTGAGCATGCGGGTGATCCTTGGGTAAGCGTGAAAGACGTAAAGAGCAGCGCGGTTAGAAGCGTTCCTGAAGTGAAAGGTAGCGCCACTGCCCCCAGGGGAGCTTGCCCATCGAAACGCCGCCTATTCTCAGACGCTTCATGCTGACTACCTTTAGCCCAACGCTTTCACAAAGGCGCTGAATGATTCCAGGTTCGGGATTCTTCATGGCGAAACGCAAGCGTGTCTCGCTCTGCCAGCTGACCTTGCAGGCAGGAAGTGTCTGGCCTTTATGGGTATGACCGCGTTTGAGGCGTTCCAGCCCGTTCTGCGCCAGCTCACCGCTGACTTCAACGACATATTCCTGTTCAAGCTTGGCTGCATCCTCAGTCAGTTTGCGCAGCGTCCGCCAGTCCTGGCTATAAACCGCCAACCCTTCCGCGCCGGGTTGTAATGCCAGCCCTGGCTTTAAGCGAGCAAAATGCCCCTTGAGCACCGGTCGCTCGCTTGGGTCTTCCGCCCAGTGCGTTTCACGGCTAAGCAGATGCTTGTCAGCGTCTGGCAATGAGGCGATGCCAGCGGGCTGATAGACCAGAAACGTTACCGGCTCCAGCGGGGTAGCCGAAGCGCCTGGTAGCAATGCCACCGTTTCGGCGTGAATCTGAAATTGCGGCTCGTCGATAACGTTGCCATCGACCGTTACCCAACCCCCTTCGATATACAGCTCAGCCTCACGGCGCGAGCAGCCCAGCAGTTCAATGAGGCGTTTGGAAAGGCGAATGGAGTCAGTCATGAGGAGAGGCAAACGTCAGAAAAGAAGACTAGTTTACCTGGGATGCACGAAAAGGGCGGGACTTATCCGACCCGCCCTGATCTTATGCCGCTATCTGGTAAACGGTTGCCCGTTGATGGTGACGTTCTGTGCAGTCAGACCCTCCACGTGCTCAAGCACACCAATGCCACCTGCCTTCTGGAAATGAACATCCACCAGTCGTAGGTCTTTTATAGGTGCTCGTTCGAAGCCGCGAACCTGAAACACCTGATCGGCACGTTGGCAGACGAGGTTGCGAATCTCGATATCGCGCACCGTTGGGTCGAACTTCCCGGCATCGCCTTCCTCGTAGTGGAAGTCTATGACGATCGCATTCTGGACCTCACCAATGGTGATATCCCGATAGCGAATATGTTCGATTACGCCGCCGCGTATGGAGTTAGTCTTGAAGCGGATACCGCGCTCCAGATCAGGGCTGCTCATGCTGCAATGCTCGACAAAGATGTTTCGTGCGCCGCCCGAGATCTCGCTGCCAATCACGACACCGCCATGGCCTGCCTCCATCTTGCAGTTGGCGATGACAATGTTCTCGGCAGGTCGATTGATCCGGCGCCCATCCGCATTACGTCCGGACTTGATGGCAATGCAGTCGTCACCGGTATTGAAGAAGCAATTCTCGATCACTACGTTGCGGCAGGACTCAGGGTCGCAGCCGTCCGAGTTCGGGCCCAGGCTTTCCAGGTGCACGCCGCGCACGGTCACGTTTTCGCACAGCACTGGATTCAAGAGCCAGAAGGGTGCCCGTACGATGCGCACATCCTCGATCAGCACGTTCTCGCACAGATAAGGCTGCACGAAGGGTGGGCGGAAGTAATACCCCTCGGCATACATTCGCTGCTCAGGCGGTACGCCAGCCTCCACATCCTTCATCAGCGCTTCGCGGCCGGCATCCTGAGAAGGATAGCCCTCCACACCCCACTCCTTGTTACCTTTCCAAGGCCACCACGTAGTGCGGTCGGCCTGGCCGTCCAGCTCACCTTTACCAGTAATAGCAATGTTCTTCTGACGGTACGCGTAGATCAGTGGGGAGTAACCCATTAGCTCCATACCTTCCCAGCGGGTAAATACCGCAGGCAGATAAGCCTTGGGATCGGTGGTGAAGCGAATCTTCGCACCTTCTTCGATATGCAGATTGATATTGGACTTGAGGTGGATGGGGCCGGTCAGGTAATCGCCACCGGTTACCAGTACCCTACCACCGCCAGCAGCGAAGCAGGCCTGAATGGCGGCGGCAAAAGCCTTGGAGTTGTCGGTACGACCATCGCCTACCGCGCCATAGCGGCGGATATCGAAGTCTACGTTTGGAAAGCGGGGGACGGTGGTCTTGCGGCGGATCGCATCGGCCATGGCCCAATCGTTGGTCTGGCCAGAACCGCCTGACCCGAACGACGAGCACCCTTGAAGATTGATTAGCGCGAGGCCAGCAGCCCCTCCTGCCATGGACGCCAGAATACGACGTCGACTAAACATGCTCACTCAGCAATTCCTTATTCGAGTTGTCTGCTTCAGGTGATGCCGCGATACGCGGCTCTTCCACTATAGACGCAATCGAAGCGGCGCGAGGCTATGAGGCTACTAAGGTAGGTAGTGAAATGGGGTGGCACGGCTTAACGTGCAAGCCAAATGAGTGCAAAACCAACCGTACACGTTGCTCAGGGGAGAAAGGGTATAGCCAAGCAGGTTTTAACCTCGCTGCACAACATGCTGAAAGTTAAGCGTCGATAAGGAAAGCGATTCACGCAAAAAGGCAGGGCGCAGGTCTACATCACGAAGGGATGCCCTGGGAAACCATCGAAACTCCAGCCGAGTTCTAGCCTCAATGCCGTTATAGCTACGTGATGTATCAAGAAGGGCAGAGTGGCTATGAAGCTGTGCCCGGAAGTACAAGCCGATTTCATGATTTGGCTGGTTTAGGTAATTAAAGAAATTTTCAACCAAATAAAGCAGCTCGCCACAGACGATAGGCTCATCAAGCTCCTCCATCATTTCGCGAACAAGTGTGGCCTGGGCGTTTTCACCTGGCTCAACCCGGCCTCCAGGTAATGCCCAAAATGAGTCATTCACGCCTCGGTGTAGCAGAATATGGTTGTCGTGTTCCACAACGGCCGCTGCACGCACCTGGAAGCGGTAGCCGTCAATATCGACAGAGATCATGAGTCATTGCCTTTGTCGGGTAAGAGCCGGGCATGGTATCTGGTAAAGGTAGACCGCTCAGGCTTGCCCCAGCTGTTTGGCTGTTTTGGCGACAGGAGCCAGAGTCGTCACCTGCTGATGAGCCTTGAGAATCTTGTTTGCAGCCATCAGGTTCTTGGCTGGAAGAACCAGTCCTGATTCAAAAGGGCTCAACACAAATGTTGTGATCAACGCGGTCATCAGCCCGACCGTACGCGCCTTGGGATCAATGCTGCGGCAGAGCCTGTGAACCCGCACGGTGTAGAACAGCACAGGTGGAAGCGTGACGAGTGTAAGCAGAACTGACGCCTGCATACCGTGCTTTTCCCACTGCAACGTGAAGAACACACACATGACCACAAACCACACAACATGCATTACATAGGTGTGGATCAGGCCGGTACGGGCCTTGGTAAGGTCACGAATAAGCTGATCTTTCGAAGGGGCATCAGCGCTCCTTGTCATCTTGGCTCTCCTGTTGAGGCGGAGCGTTTCCGGGGTGATATAAAGCTTGAGTGAAGGAGAGTGCTTCAATACTTCTTGCCTGAACACGGTCTGGAGACGCGCTGCTTACCAGGGTTACGGTATAGGGCGTGGATGACAGATTCTTTAAACGTTAAGCCAGCAAGGCATCTAGCATGCTGCTCTGAGCGCTCCAAGCGATGCGAGTCAAGCTCGCTATCGCGCACAATAGGCTCGTAAAGGCCGATTTACTTCCACAGCGCCCATTCTTACGATGACCCGCTTCGGATATGATGCGCGCCCCCCAACGCTGCACTCAAATCAGGTCATCATGCCCGGCAACGCCCTCTATACCGACCTGTCGGGTTACTACGATCTCATGTGCGCCGATATCAACTATCAGGCGCAAAGCCACTGCGTTCATCGGCTGCATCAGTTATTCGGGAGTGGCGGAAGCAGGCATCTCGATCTGGCCTGCGGAACAGGGCCGCATGTTCGGCATTTTATTGATGCTGGCTATCAAAGCGCTGGGCTCGACATCAATCAGCCCATGCTGGATAGAGCATCCATTCGCTGCCCTGAAGCTCAGTTTTCCTTGCAGGACATGTGCAGCTTCACGGTAGAAGAGCCGGTCGATCTCATTACCTGCTTTTTGTATTCCATTCATTACAGCGCAAGCGTTGAAAGGCTGAAAGCCTGTATCGCCAGCGTATATGGCGCATTGGCCGATCATGGCATCTTCTGCTTCAACGCAGTCAACAAGAACACTATCGACAACAGCTCATTTGTATCGCACACCGTCAATCACCCTGAAGGTTTATTCAGCTTTAGCTCATGTTGGAATTACAGGGGAGAGGGTGAGCAGCAATCGTTGAAACTTCGCATCGAAAAAACGACAATTGATGAGCGCCAGGTATGGCACGACGAACACCCTATGGTGGCTGTAAGTTTCAACGAGTTACAGACGTTATTGCAGCCGTACTTTGAGATTCATGTTCTGGAACATGATTATGAGAAGATCATCCCTTGGAATGGAACTTTTGGGAATGCTTTTTTTGTTTGTGTAAAGACTTAACGATGTATGAGATAGCGGCCATCCATGACAGGGAATTGTTGTGTGGTTGAGATAGTACAAAAGCCTATGCTTTTGCTCAGCGTTAGCGGTCAGATGCTGGCTTTATTCAAATCTGAATAGCCTAAGGGATGTGCTTTAGCTCGTAGTGAGCGAAGCGAAAAGTTTGAACCATTTATTAGGCTGCTGTTACTTCTCATTGATTGATAATGCAATAAGAAACGAGGCAAAGACGGTAAGCAAAAGCACTAATAAGACAGCCCATTCAAAACGATTGAAGTTGTTAAATGGAAAAAGCCTTGGTCGCTTATTCCCAACCCTTCGAAAATGGTAACTAATAAGAAGATTGCCACCTGCGATCCATATAACCGCAGCAAAGACTAAAATAGCCAAACTAACCGGAGAGTTTGCAGTAATAATTTTTTCTAGCAAGGGTAATACATCAAGTTCAGAGGTCTGCGCCATAGAAGAGTTAGCCTAACGGACAGGTTAAGGCGCGCGCGGGCGCGCTAGAGTAAACGAAGCGAACAAACTTGAAGGCTGTAATGGACTCTCCCTGCACCACATTTCTTCTATAACACAGTGGTGACTGTTCGCTGGGAGAGGTGCAATGAAACGCATAGCGGTTGATTTGGCCAAGTCCGTTTACCAGGTTGCCGAGAGTATTCAGGTCGG
>NZ_BDAE01000032.1 GCF_002091675.1 Pseudomonas luteola NBRC 103146
AGCTGAAGTACGCAAGCTGGCCGAGCGTAGCCAGATTGCAGCCCAGGAAATTGGCAATGTAGCCAAGACAAGCGTCGCCTTGGCCGAGCGTGCCGGTACATTGCTGGACGAAATCGTACCCTCGATCGGCAAGACGTCCGATCTGGTACAGGAGATTGCGGCCGCATCCGAAGAGCAAACCTCAGGTGTAGGCCAGATCAACACGGCGATGAGCCAATTGAGCCAAATCACTCAGCAGAACGCTTCTGCCTCAGAAGAGCTGGCTGCGACCTCCGAAGAAATGAGTGGTCAGGCCGAACAGCTCCAACAGCTGATGGAGTTCTTTACCCTGGCTCACAACGGGAGTGTCTCTTCCAGCGAAGCTCCGCGCAGCCAGCCACTAGCGGCTGTACCGACTCGCAAGGCAGCAACGCCAGCGCGTGACTACAGCCCTGCCGCCGGTCAACTGGCTGGCGTACCGGCCGGTTTTGTACGCTTCAAGGATTAACGCCCATGAGTGTTCAAAAGGCTAACCGCGTGGCTGCTATCGAGCAGCCACAGCAATACCTGACCTTCTCATTGAATGCAGAGATGTTTGCGGTCAGCACGACATGTGTACGTGAAATTATCGAGTATGGCCCGATTACAGCCATGCCCATGATGCCTCGTAGCATTCGCGGTGTAATTAATCTGCGTGGTGCAGCCGTACCTGTTTTCGATCTTGGGGTGCACTTTGGTGGTGCGCCTACTGAGGTCAACCGGCGCAGTTGCATTGTGATGCTGGAGCTAAGTGTCGAAGGTCGACATCAGATCTTTGGCATTGTGGTAGATGCCGTTAACGAAGTACTGGAAATCAGTGCCGATGCCATTGAACCAGCGCCGCGCTTTGGCACCCATGTCCGTACCGACTTCATTCTCGGCATGGCCAAGCGCGAAAATGGTTTTGTAATCCTGCTCAATATCGACCAAGTCCTCAATACTGAGGATATTGATTACCTGGCCAGCCAGAACTGACGGTAAATGCCATGACGATGGATAACCTTGCTCTTTCAGACAGCGATTTCCGCAAGTTTCGTGGAATGATTTACGATGCTGCCGGGATCAGCATGGCAGACTCCAAAAAGCCCCTGGTCAGCGGACGGCTGGCCAAGCGGGTTCGTCAGCGAGGTCTTCCCAGTTATGGAGCCTACTTTGACGTCCTGATGCGAGATCGGAGCGAGTTTCAAACAGCGGTTGACTTACTCACCACCAATGAAACCTATTTTTTCCGTGAACCCAAGCATTTTGAGTTCCTCCGTACCGTTGTAATACCAGAGATACGTGACCGCGCGTCTGTTCGTATCTGGAGTGGAGCGTGTTCGACCGGTGAGGAACCTTATACCCTGGCGTTGACCCTGGCTGATACGCTCGGTACCCGCCCGTGGGAAATCGTTGCATCTGATATCAGTACCCGGGTGCTGGAAAAAGCGCGTCGGGGCCAATACCCCTTGGAAGATGCCGAAGGTATTCCAAAAGCGTTACTGCACAAACACTGCTTCAAGGGTATTGGTCAGAATGAAGGTACGTTCCTGATTGATCCAAATCTGACGGCACGTATTACTTTTCGACAGATCAATCTCAATACCACCCTGCCTGATATTGGTCAGTTTGAAGTGATCTTCTTGCGAAATGTAATGATTTACTTTGACAACGACACCAAGCGCCAAGTGGTCCAACGTCTTGTAAACCATTTACGTCCAGGAGGTTATTTCATGGTAAGCCATTCAGAAAGCCTCAATGGCATCACTGAAGCGCTCAAGATGGTTAGACCCTCTATCTATCAGAAGCCTCATGCCTGAGCCAACCAAAATTAAGATGTTTATCTTAAGCCTGGGGAGCTACATTTCGGGGGTGCTGATACACGCATCCGAACGTTGCTAGGCTCCTGTGTGGCGCTGGTGTTTTGGCATCCCCAGCGCCAGCTGGGCGGGATGTGCCATTACCTACTGCCTACTCGCAGCAAGGGGCACAAGGTATCGGACCGACTCGATGGTCACTACGGTGACGAGGCGCTGGCGCTACTGCTTCAGGCTATCCAGATGTCAGGTACACAACCATCGGAGTTTACCTTGCGTGTCTTCGGTGGCGGCAACATGTTTCCGGGAATTGCACGTAATGAAAAGGACCACATAGGCTTGCAGAACGTCAAGGCGGCTAAGCGCCTTCTACAGGCACACGGACTGGTTTGTAGCGCCAGCCATGTGGAGGGTATCGGTCATCGACGCCTTAGCTTTTCCATTTGGGATGGGGAGGTCAAGCTTGAGCAATCGCCTCCTGTACAGGCTCTACCACGGCAAAGAGATCGCCTATGACTAGCATTAAAGTACTGATCGTCGACGACTCCGCCGTGGTGCGTCAGGTGTTATCCACGACGCTGTCTGCCGACAGTGCCATCGAAGTGATTGGCGTGGCGGCTGATCCGCTTTTCGCCATGGACAAGATGAATAAGCAATGGCCGGATGTCATCGTCCTTGATGTGGAAATGCCCCGCATGGACGGCATTACCTTTCTCAAGAAGATCATGGCCGAGCGCCCTACTCCGGTTGTGATCTGCTCGACGCTGACGGAAAAAGGTGCCGCGACCACCATGCAGGCTCTCTCATCCGGCGCGGTCAGCTTTGTCACCAAGCCACAGGCTGGGCTCCGACAGTTTCTGGTAGAAAGTAGCCAGGAGTTGATTTCCGCGGTCAAGGCAGCGGCCCGCGCCAACGTTCGCCGTATCGCAACGTCCGCGCCACCGGCCAGCCCGCCGCCTAAACTCAGCGCAGATGTCATCCTGCCGCCGGGCCAGGCGATGACCCGCACGACCGATACAGTGGTCAGTATTGGCACCTCTACTGGCGGCACTCAGGCGCTGGAAGTGGTTCTGACCGCCCTGCCCCGGGTATGTCCAGGCATCGTCATCGTTCAGCATATGCCCGAGCGCTTTACGGCCGCCTTCGCCGAGCGCCTGAACGGACTCTGTCAGATCGAAGTACGCGAGGCCCAGCATGGTGATCGCGTCATTCCCGGTCGCGCCTTGATCGCACCCGGCGGACGGCACATGCTGCTCAAGCGCAATGGCGCGCAGTATCAGGTAGAGATCGTCGACGGGCCGCCAGTAAGCCGTCACCGCCCTTCTGTTGATGTCCTGTTCCGTTCAACGGCGCGCTGCGCCGGCAAGAATGCCCTAGGTATCATCATGACCGGTATGGGAGACGACGGGGCACGAGGCCTCAGGGAAATGCGTGAAGCAGGCGCCAAGACATTGGGCCAGGATGAGCAGAGCTGTGTGGTTTATGGAATGCCCAAGGAGGCTTTCAAGTTGGGGGCCGTGGAGCGTGAACTGCCCCTGGACCAGATTCCGGCAGCTATTTTGAACATGGCCCGCTAGGCACTCTACGGACAAGCACAGCAAGGCGCCTGTCCGTAGGATTTCAATTAACGCGTAAGGTCCGCCTTCAACTGCTCGCCTGCATACTGCTGAGCCTGTCTGGCCTTCTCAACGACCGCTGCCGTACCAAAGAACTCGTGCGTAACCCCTGAATATAACTGACGATCTACCGCTACGCCCGCATTGCGCAGGGCAGCCTCTAACTGGGCGCCGTCATCCCGCAACGGATCCACCTCGGCATTGATAATTGTGACTGGCGGCAAGCCTTTCAGGTCGGCATGGACCAAGTCGATACGTGGGTCGTTCAGGTCGACCGAAGACTTCGTAGCCTGGGCCACGAACCACAGCATCATGGGTCGATTGAGCGGCATCGCATCGGCGTACTTGTCATAGGATTCGGTGTGGGTGTTAGTCTGGGCCACCGGGTAAACCGACAGAATATGCTTGGGCGCCGTCAGGCCGGCTTTCTTTGCGGCAATGGCCGTTGCAACAGCCAAATTACCACCGGCGCTTTCGCCCGCCAGTGCCAGGCGCTTGGGATCACCACCCAGCGAGCCGGCATTCTGGATCACCCAACGGTAGGCTGCGATGGCATCATCATGGGCAGCCGGGAATTTATGCTCGGGCGCAAGACGGTAGTCGACCGAAACAATGATAGCATTGGCCTGCTTCGCGAGCCCACGTGCGCCTGCGTCATAAACATTGCGATCCGCATACACCCAGCCGCCACCGTGAAAGTACAGGATGACTGGAAAAGGCCCCTTGCCTTCCGGAGTATACACGCGAGCCGGTAATGTACCTGCGGCGCCGGATACGCTGGTATCCACGCTCTTGACCCCGGGTACCAGTGCTTCAGGCGCACTGTCGCGCCCTTCCTTTTCAAGCACCGCCTTTACCGCGTCTGCAATGGTTGGCTGCTGACGCGCCTCAGTCGGAGTGATCTTCTCGATGGCTTTCGGATCGAAGCGGGCGTACTGATTCAGTACTTTTTGCATGTCCGCATCATTACGTACCGAGCTTTTAGCCCCGCTTATCGCCAGTTCGGACAAGGGCCGCTTGTCCGGCGACCGGTTGCTGCAGGCCGCCAGCGACACGCCCATGCCCACCGCAGCCATGAGAAGAATGCCGTTCTTAAGTCGGGAAGGTTGTAAACGCATAGGGTTTCCTGTTGTGTGATGTCATGTTAAAAACGACCACACAGGTTCAGGAACGTTGCCATTTCACATCAAAACACGGTAGTGATAGCCATAGCGACGCTCAAAGCCGAGCGAGTGGTAAAGGCCTATTGCAGAGGTGTTTGAGTCTGTTACCTGCAGGTATGCCTGTCGGGCACCTTGGCGCTTTCCCCACGCTAACAGTGCGCTAACCAGCTGACGCCCGAGACCACGCCCACGCCAGGCTGGCGCTACCACCAGATCAAACAGGCCCACCCAGTCACCTTCCGCCACTGCCAAGCCATAGCCAACAGGCTGCCCTTCTCTGTAAACCGTCGCGTAGGCCACAGGCCAGACGATAGCGTCCAGCAAGGTATCATGGTGTTGGCGACGGGGCGCATCCAGGCCGCTGAGCAAGGCAAAGCCGTTACCCCAGGCCTGTGTACGCAAGGATTCAAGCGTGACCGTACCCTGGCTCTCTTTTAGATTACCTAAGCCCAGCGTCATCACCTCGGTAGGGTCGACCCGCTCATAACCCGCCGCTTCGAGCTGCCTGCCCGGCGCATCACCTGCCAGAGGCGTCAATCGAAAGATGACAGGCAAACCCTGCCGGCGGTACAGCGACTCGATATAGGAGCGTACGCTATCGAACGAGGCCGTTGGCTGCCAGGCATTGGCCGAATTAGCGCGCTTGGTATAGCCGCCTGCCAGACGCAGCACCCACCCCTCGTGAAAGACCGTCTTTTGTGCAGGCCAGGCATTAAAGGCACAGGCTTCCAACGTAAAGATATCAGTCATGAATCGCTCCTGTGCTGTTCCTTAAGCATGAGCCGCGCAAGGCCCTCCTCCGCCCTATCCGTCCCGCCATTTAAAGCATGGCACTTCTGCAAAGTACTTATGAGCTCAGTACGTTTCAAAGCCAAATGCTGATGTCTCCTGTCTCGCTGTCACCTGAGCAGATCACAGAACGCATACGCCAGGAAATCACTACGTACCGAGCCTTGATCCAAGAGTACGGATTAAGTCAGATGAGCTGAAAATCAAGACCTAGGTCGTCTAGACTCAACTATAAAGGGTTGGATAACCGCATTCCATCTAGCGCTATCCTTTATACCTCATCCTGACATCGGTCATTCAGGTGGTATCTCAGGCTTATTTCTGTAAGGCACAAGACGTCTAGTTTAGACATACGCTAACCAGAAGCCACGTCTTTACTGCCTTGAGTGAAGAAATTGAAAATGCAGTAATTTTTCTGAAACAGCCCGAGCACGGGCTTTTTCATTCAGGCGATACCTCATCCTGACACCTAGAAAAGTGAAACACATCCAGACAAACCACTTTACCTCCCGCTTTTGAGGGTCAGAGCACCGTTATCTTTTTGAATATGAACGGTTTTGGTCCATCTACAGCACAAGAGTCGCATGTCTTTTAACCTGCTTCTCTAAAGTGGTTATTTATCCAAACCTATAAGAGAAGGCTGATATGTCATTCTGACCTAAGCATGCGATGTCAACAAAGATGGGGCTACCAAGCGAATAGCTAGCCGGTAAAGAGATCGGCCTGTTTGTTTCCGATCGTATTTAATCGCGGCGTCTTAAAGGTAAGAACAGTCCTATGGTGGAACATGGGCCATTCCACTTAGTGCCCCGCTTGATGTCCGCTGCTACATCATGGCTATACCTATCCGCTATACCATTAAGTATCACGGTTAACTCTACCCTTTAGGCAACACCAAGGAGGGCCTAGTACTTCAGGTTAATTTCAATACTTGATACAAGCCGCCTCAATCTCTTTATTGACTGCACGGTTCGTTTCGGCAAGAACTAGCTTAGCCACCTAAATTAGTAGAATTTACGACCCCACCGCTTGATCAGACAAACGTAAAAGGTCTGTTTATAAGAATTAGCAGGTAGCGTTTAGGCGCAAGACCCCAGGCTTCAACAGGCTAAAATAGCGGTAGCCTGTGGGAGAAACAGGCAACGCGAGCGTCGTTGTTAGTCCCTATTAACCGAGCATAGCCGGATAGAATCGGCAAGCACATCAATGGCCTGGGGACGTGGAAAACTTGCACGCCATGCAATTGCAATTGTTCTAAAAGGCACGGGAGCGCTGAATGGTCGAATCTCGATCATTCCTGGTGCGTAATGGTGGCTTTCCAAAGCAGAGAGGGGAAGCACCGACACGCCCAAGCCCGAGGCAACCATATGACGAATCGTCTCCAGAGATGAGGACTCGACCTGGGTATGCTTGGACTCCACACCTGGTTTCTTGATCGTTGGGCACGCTTCCAACACCTGTTCTCGGAAACAATGCCCCTCCCCTAACAGCAGGAGGCTCATTTCGTCCAGTTTTGCATTTTCGATGGTTTTGAGCTCTGTCCAGGGGTGCTTCGCCGGCATCATCACATAGAACGGCTCATCGTAAAGCGGCTTGGTCAGTACATCCGCTTCGCTAAAAGGCAACGCAACGATGATTGCATCCAGCTCGCCTGTTCTCAGCTTGTCACGCAAAACCGGTGTAAAGTTTTCCTCTATATAGAGGGGCATTTCCGGCGCAACACGATTCAGCTGCGGAATCAAATGAGGGTAGAGATACGGGCCTACCGTATAAATAGCACCCACTTTAAGTGGTGCACTCAGTTGATTTTTACCGGCCTTGGCAAGGTCACGAATACCTTGCGCCTGCTCCAGGACTTTTTGCGCCTGAACAATAATGCTTTCGCCGGTAGGTGTAAGGCGAACATTGGTTTTGCTGCGCTCAAAAATCAGAATACCAAGCTCGTCTTCAAGCTTCTTGACGCCTACTGACAGCGTTGGCTGGCTGACGTGGCAGCGCTCAGCGGCACGGCCAAAATGCTGTTCTTGGGCAAGCGTTACGATATAGCGCAGTTCTGTCAGAGTCATCTTGGATCTACACACTTATGCAGTTAGGTTTGTTGAATCATTTATCGGCTGAAAGCTCGATTTCTTTTGGGTAAAACCGTATGACAGCCCCAAGCAATGACGTCATGCTCCGACCTTTAATCCCTGCGACCTGCTCTGCCTGTCAAAACTGACGATCCTGGTCTATGGTTTATAAGAAGCAGGAACTTAACCCCATCGAAAGTGTCTAGTGGTTCTCACATATCACAAGGACGGTAAGCGATATGGTAGTGCCTCATCATGAGCAGGCTCAGGAAATGATTTGCGCAGGGTTAGCGCCCCTAGTCTGTCATTTCACACCCAAAACAACTCTCGGTTTTATGACCTTTACTGCATCCGAGGAATCGGGTCGCATCGTATACAGGTCAGAACGACTGGTGCCCTTGTTTTACGCCAATCGGCGTGCGCTGCGTCTTTACTTATGTAAAGTAAGAAGAGAGCTTACCAATAAGGGATTCTCCCTAAACGCCTGGGATGACAATGTTTCCCTACAAGACCTTGGAAACTGGTCTGAGCGACTGAACTCCAGACGTAACAGTCGGACTCGCTAATGCTATGTCAGTATGAGGTGTGTAGTTACCTCATATCCTCTTATAAAAGAACGCCTGCAGGGCGTTTTTTTATAGCTTGACCTCCCTAAGCCATGTCTGCTTTAACACAGCGGCTACGCCACGTCTTTCAGCGTATTCTTATTTATCCTAGGTTACTACGTCTACCCTAGCTTACCTAATCGTATCCAATAAGGTATGCCGCTTGCGAGTTTCAATAAGATTAAGCAAGACAAAGCATTCATTTGGAAAGTTATTTGGTTACCCTGTCGATAGAACAGCTATCCATATCTGCTGAGTCACGCTTAATAGATTCCCTAGTAGGGACTTAATAATTATGCATATTGCCCTATCGTATAAATAGACTTTAAAAGAATTTAATAAACGCAAAGAACAGGTCGTAGCTTCCTATAACATTAATTCCCTACTAGGGACTCTCCTAATCCTAGGCATACCAAACCTCAGTATTTTCCCTACTAGGGACTCTTAATGAGATATAGACCTCAAACATCCTGACCAAAGCCAAATAACCGTTAAAAGCAGTATGTTTGTCTGTTACGATTACTCCAACACATGGCCTCAACGAAGAGGATAGAAAATGGCCCGGAGTGGATCGGCTGTGCAGAAAGAAGAGAAGAAAACGGTTGTAATCGCTATCGCCAACCACAAAGGCGGAGTTGGCAAGACGACAACCTGTATCAACTTGGCAGATAACCTGGCACAAATGGGAAAACTGGTTTGTGTCGTAGACATGGATCCCCAGGCTAACGCAAGTCAACATATCGGGATGTCTCACCCTGCTGAGATAAATTATACAACAGCCGAATTACTGACGAATCCTGAACTACCACTCACCTACTTTGTTCATGACGAAACCAGGATCGATGGCGTTGCACTTATCTATGGAAGCATGGCTCTGGATAATGCAGACGATGCACTTCGCATGGAGCCTCGCCCTAATGAAGTATTACGGGACCGGCTTCAGCCTCTACTGGGAAAAGCGGATTACATCATCATTGATTGCCCGCCTAGCCTTAGGCTTCTGACTTCCAATGCATTGGCCGCGGCGACCCATTTATTGATTCCCGTAGAGTCAGGATCGCCTTATGGCTTGTACGGCCTCGCTGATCTGACCAAACGAGTTCAGCAGATCACGCGGATCAACCCGACATTGATCAACTTAGGCGCACTGCTGATTCGTCATGATGATCGTCAGCTGGTCTGTCAGAACATCGAGCAAAAAGCGATGGGCCTATTTGGAAAGCTTGTTCCAGTAAAGATAGGAACAACAACGAAGATCAACCAGTCATCAACCGTTCAAACCTCCCTGCGGATGTTCGACTCAACGAACAAGGTGGCCAAGCAATATAAGGAATTGGCCAAGTACATCGACAAAGAGACCGCAGCGTAAGAGCATATTATGGAAAAGAAATCGACCTCCTCGCAAAACGCACCCAAGCAAAAGTTGGGCTCCATTCTCGCTCAAGGCTTGGTCAGCCAGATATCTCGTCATTCGGCGGTTCAGCAGGTAGAGAATTTAAAGTCCCATCGAGTACCGCGCTCCATTCCTGTCGATCTGGTTGACGCTAACCCCTATCAACCTCGCTTGGTTTTTGACGAGGAATATATTGAAGAGCTGGCATTATCGATAGAAGAGGAAGGGCTGTTAAGTCCAATCAACGTTCGAATCGCTGGTGAGCGCTATGAGCTAATTGCCGGAGAGTGCCGACTACGTGCTCACAAAAAGCTTGGCAAGAAATATATCGATGCCCTGGTAGAAGTCGTCGATGATTTCGAAAGCGCACTGCGCAGTCTGTTCGAAAATATACACCGCAAGGACCTCTCGGACTTTGAGAAGTACCATGCTATTACCCGAATGCGCACCTCGTTCACTCAAGTCAATGATTTGCAGCGCAAACTGGATATCAGCAAATCTCAGCTCTACCGCATCATGGCTTTTGGCGCTCTGCCAGAGTCGAGCCTTAATATGCTCAAGGCCAACCCCAAAATGCTGGGCGCGAACGCAGTAGATGCGTTGAAACCTGTTATTAAGGAAGTTCAGGCAGCAGGTCTTGATTATGAGTCTGCCTTGAACAAGGCCCTTAGAGATCTGGCCAACGGAAAACTGGCACAAGCTGGGCTGGCCAAACGTATTCGTGAAGACTTGCTGACCAAATCAGTCTCTGCACCCAAGGCTTCGACGCCCAGTGAAGATATCGTTATTGGTGAGCGAAAGGTCGCACGCGTTTCCACCAAGAAGGACAGGGTGATATTTGAGCTGGACCGCAAAACATTTAGCGATGACCAACTCAAAGAGCTAAGAGCTCTGATCAGTAATCTGGCTGAACAGGGAGCAGAACCTCGTGAGTGATGAGAAAGAGCCAGCCGCTCCTGAAAAAACGGAGCGTAAAGGCAGGCCCCCCCGAGAAACAGCACTTACTCGCATACAACAGCGCGCTGAAAAGGTAATCGAGGAAAAGGTCAATCAACTGCCATTATGGGCAGATGATTTACGCAGTGCGCCCAATGAAATGCTGCGTAGTGCGCTGTTTACGGTTGGTAACCGAAACCAGGCCCGCGAGTTCATCAATGGGCGTGAATTGCACTGTTACGGTAACGCAAGAATCTACTACACCGGCCAGGAACTTCGTCAGGAAGACGATATGGATGTCTGGCTGCAGGTTGTCCATATGGCTCGTACAGAGAAGCTTGGCAACCGAGTAAGTTTCCGCCCTTCGGAAATGAAGAAGGAATTGCGCTGGCCGAGAGGGAAAGACTACACCCAAAAGCTCCTGAATGTATTGGAGCGCCTCAAAGCGACGTCTGTTCGTATCGAATCGACCCGCCTGGGTAAAGGGGTGGGCGTCTCTCTGTTGCGGCGTTTTGAGTACACAACAGAAGAAGGTGATTTGAGCGACACGTGGCATGTCGAAATTGAGCCAGAAATGGCTATTCTCTTTGCAGCCGATGTGTATACAACACGTCTCGATTGGCAGTCACGCCTGGAACTACGTCCGCTGGCTAAGTGGTTACATGGCTTCTATGGTACCCATCGCGAGCCCTATGGCATTAAGGTAGAAACCATCCGGGAATCATGTGGATCCAAAGCCAAGACAGAGGCAAAGTTCAAACAGATGTTGCGGGACGCACTCGATGAGTTAAAGAACATCGATTTTCTCAAGGAATGGGATATAGGCAAAGACAATATTGTAAGGGTAGTCCGAAACAACAGGCCCTTACTAAAGAGCGAATAACGTAAAACTCTCGAAAAACGGAGCCTAGTGGCTCCGTTTTTTTATTAAGTGTTTTATTCTGTATGCCTATTAACACCGATTCATGCCACTAAATCATCTAATTCAGGGGTTTTATAGCGGTCGAGAACCCATTTTAGGATCTTGTAAGAGTAAAAGACGGCGAAAATGTCAGGATGAGGTAGTTTTTCTGCTGAAACCGGAGGTTTTCCAAGCTGCATGTCAGGATGAGGTAGCTTTTAAGCAGCGAAAGGGCATGGCTTGACAAGTATGCGCTGGAAATAATGGCGACATTTTAAGCAAATGACTACTTACTCTACGTCAATTCTATAAAAAGTCCTTAAAAATCAATGTCTTATGCAAAAATACCTCATTTTGACATTGGCTTTGTATTGGCTAAGTAAACGGAGCGAAGGTACTGCAAGCCTAGGGAAAAGTTAAAAACCGCTTAAAAATTAGGGAGTTATCACCAAAAAAGGAGGGATCACCCTTGTTTGATGGCCTCAAAATGGTCTGTCAGACCGATTGGGCAACGGAATAAAGTACTTAAATATCAGTAACTTATGGAAAACTATACGTCATAATGACATATGATACGTCATTATGACGTATCTATACCTCATAATGACTTAGGTATTGAATATTAAAAAAATTCTTAAAAATCAATGAGTTACGTTGTTAAGAAGGACTTTAGGGTACGATATACGTCAACATGACGCATCTATACGTCATGTTGACAGGCACATACCTCATGTTGACGTATATAAACGTCATGTTGACGTTTCCGCATACCCAATAAAACCCTTATATATCAATAAGTTAGCAGTAATATCCACAGCCCTTAACCGTTCTTTAACCTTAAATAACCGTCTTTTAACCCATTAAAGTGTATTTTTATGGGTAAAGCGATTTGTTTTAATGTGCTGAGCGAAGCTCATGAGTCTGTACAGAAGACAGAACGTGGGTGAAATGAGAGGGTAGAGCCTCCTATAGAAGTCGCGTTCTACCTCAAGCTGACAATATTAATAAACGGTCCTAGGATTATTGATTACACAGGCCCATGTTTCGGCCTGCACAGTCGAGACAATCCATACTGTTTGAAAGAGCCATGACTTCAGCACGTTTGTCTATCAGGAAGGGAATCACTTGCATCTATTATACTCGTAATAATACCACTCCATACAGAAGTTTATACGATTATGCTTGCAGATACCTCATATTGACTTTAAAAGCTTTTATTCCAGGGTATATGTAAAGTAGCTACGATAAACAGATGTTAATATGAGGTATATGTGAGGAGTGGTATTAAAAGAAATGCCTGAAAGTATCGAAACTGCTTATATGCATCTTAAGCAGGCTGTCGCCGATTTGAATTCGCGATGGTCTACCTGTGTGGTTTCAGGTGAGGTGTGGTCATTGCCGACACTCACTGAGCAAGCTGCACCGAAAGCGATCACTCCCGTGTCCGTGCGAGGTAGGCAGGCCATTGAACTCAGCCAAGCAGTACTTCAGCAGTTCGAACGGGAAGCCGATCAGGCTCCGGGAACAGTCAGGCGTTTGCCAGGCTGGTTTCTGCTGAGCGAATCAATGCTGGGGCCGATACGACAGGTCAATCAAATGAAAGGGGCTGTAGAGGCTGCTATTGAGCGTGTAAGGCTGAAGCAGGGACTGGCTGAGACGGCGCGTACCCGTTTGGTAAGAGAGGCCCTGGGAGCGAGTATCAGCCTTAAACAACTAACACGTCATATACAGGCCTTTGATGCGACACCGCGGCTGTTGAGCTTTACCTGGGCAGGCCATACCGGCAAGACCAAGCGAGTACCCGTGGGGGAGGTGAGACGTCGGCTGGAGAAGCTGGCTCAGCTACAGGCACAGCGTGAGGGGAGCGATATTGAAGTGACACCAGCAGGCGCGGCCTTGAGGGTGATCTTCAATCTGGCCGATCATGCCCGGCTGGTAAAGGTCGAGAAGGTAGCGCCTCACCCAAGAGTCAATGTGTTTTTCAGTCATCGCTCTCGCTACGACGCCATGTTGCACGCCAACCTACCCCTGTTCTTTTTGGCGGGTGAGCAGTCTACAGAGGTGGTGGGGTTAAAGAATTTCAATATCGAAAACCGCATTGCACTACGGCGCAGCAACAAGAGCAGCCAGCGAATTCCTGTACTTCCCGAATACGGTCTGTATATGGATGAGGACGAATTGTGGGGGAGGTCGCGTCCTGGCATGGAGGTCAGTCCATTATCCTTTGAAAGCACCTACCGGGCCCGGACAGGGTATAAGCCCTGAGAAATGAAAAAGGCCTGCTTCAAGCAGGCCTTTTGTTACCGCGTCGGACGTCTGTCAGTTCACAGCGTCTTTCAGGCCTTTGCCAGGCTTGAAGCCAGGCACCTTGGCAGCTGCGATTTTAATGGTCTTGCCAGTCTGAGGATTGCGGCCTTCACGGGCGGCGCGCTCTTTGACGGTAAAGGTACCAAAACCAACCAGAGCAACATCGTTACCCTTGGCCAATTCCTGGCTGATAGTGTCGGTGATGGCGGTCACAGTTGCTTGAGCTTGAGCCTTGGTTAGGCCTGCTGCTGCAGCCACTTGATCGATCAATTCCCCTTTATTCATGCAAATACTCCAGAGTAGTCAGTTGTCTTGATGGAATCGCGGCCTTGCTTTCCATTATGCGTTATCTCTCATCCCGGATGGTATAGGAAGCCTGCCAAAGAGATAAGGCTCTTCAACAGACAACCTGATGCCCAATAAGGTCTTTTTCTCATCCAACAGCGTGAACTCCTTTTCATTCTGTTCAATGGAACTGTCAGGATGAAGTGTATCCCGCTCAGCATACCGTATTCCGGCCTTATGGCTGGAGTTTCTCTGAGACAACGGGATAACGGTCCCACACACGCTGATCACTGAGCGAACGCACCAATTTGACATACTCGGCATGGGACCATGCCAAGGGCGTTGCGCTGTCAGTCCCCTTGCCCTTGGTATATTGATGACGTTCATTATTACCCACGCCGTCCCATACCTGTTCGGGAAGCATGAACCCCTGGTTGGCAAAAAGCTCCATGGCCTTGACGTAGGTGTCACGGATTCCCTTTAACTGATCCTCGGATAAGATTTTTTCTCCACCCGGCTGCTGCGCTTTTGCAAGTGCCAGAGCGAAATGGCCGCGCTCGCCTGTGAAAATAGGCCAGACACGGCCACGCAACCCTGAATTCATGACCGGCTCTTCAGTCGCGGGATAATTGATACCCGTGGTCTCACTTTCACCGTAGCCATCGTTTCCGTAGCGTCTCCAGCCGGGAAATTCCCCTGAAACGCCCGGGTAGGTAAAGGTGTACTTGACCCTGAGGTTTTCCGGAATGGCTTGATTGTCCAGTACGTTCAGGCTATTGACGATGTGGGTGTCTGTGGCTGGACGAACACCGTAACGGACAAGCTCCAGAAAGCCCGCGTCCAGTATCTGGTTTTCTGGAAGGCCTGGCCGGCTGTTGTTGTCCAGCAGCATCCCGCCGTCGTCAGGGTTATCGTTTTGTGTGATCCGCAGGTAATAGCGCTTGTCTCCAAAAACACCTTTTTGTGTAAACATGCTGGATTCGATACGACTGGAGTAGCGCCTGGCAGTATCCAGGTAGGATTTGGCTCCTTCCTGGTCACCTGCCTGGGTGGCCAGTTCCGATGCGGCTACAAGACCTGCAATGACGGCCGCGGTGGTAGAGGGGGAGTAGCCCCATTGTTCCTCCCAGCGATCCTGCTGTGTTTGTGGAGGTTTTACGGTCCAGTCATTCCAGCCCAGCCTGACCTGCCCACCTTGAGCCAGGAAGTCCGCGGCCGGTTTGAGCATCTCCCGATACCACCGGGTGATGTCGTTGTCAGAAAGCACGCCATTTTTCCAGAGCTTGTAGCCCAGCATGATCGGCATGGCGGTTTGATCGAGCTGAACACCTACCCATTCAATCGTGCCGTCGACATGGGTCTTCTGAAGAAACCAGCCGGTTGCTCCAGACTCAGCGCTTTTCTGGGCACTCTCTTGCTTTTGCTCATGGATATAGGCAGAGCCATCTGCCTGCAGGGGAGGTGTGTCTTTTGTGACCTGGACCTTTTTCAGGTATTCAAACGCTACCCTGGAGGTCTGTGTATCGCCCAGAGCCAGCAGAGCCATGGCACATTGGTAAAAGTCCCGTGGCCAGACGGCCTTGTAGCCGGTAGTGCCTTTGGTAGCGGGTACCGTTTCACCCCAGGGGTTGGACAGCGAGGCGATTAGAGCGCCTGCATGAGTCTTGTCTTCCTGGGCTTTCAGCACCATCGCACTGACATTGAGCAGCTTGCCGTTATCTGTCGTCTGTTGCCGCATCGTTGGCAGACTGGTCAGCGAGGCCAGATAGTCCTGCCAACCTATAGCATCTCCCTCACCGTTATAGTGCGCAAGCACATGTTCGTAGCCACGCTGCAAGGTGCTATCGGCTGCCTGGTCTGCAGCCTGTCGAGTACGACCGAATCCGACCACAACATCGATGGTGCTCAAGTCCCCCGTACGGGGTATCCGGGTCATCATGGCTACATTGCCGGGTATGCTGCCGGTAGTGGTATAGCGTGACTCAAGCGATCCTTTCTTGCGCAACTCCTCAAGCCCATCCGAGACTCCGGCAAAGCCCACGGTTGGTAGCTCCAGATCACGACTAGCCTTGACCACCAGAGTGGTTTCCTGTTCCTGGGCATACAGTGCGTTTCGCTCTGTAAAGGCATGATCACCGCTTCCGCTGTTATTTATGGCAGGGTCAATATGGAGATAAGCCTCGAGTGCAGGGTTGGCACTGCGAAAGATGACTCGCATGATCAATGCGTCGGAGTCTGGATCGGTAAATATATGCTTTTCGATTTCATACTGGCCGTTTTTGGCGCGATTGATCAGCCGGTAGGCAAGGGACGTAGGTCTGCCCTCGCTGTCGGTAGAGAGATAGTGCGTTTCGCTGGTCGTATCGGCTTCTTCAAGATCGACAAAGTCAGGTCCTTTTACCACTACCTGCATTGCACGCAGCTGTGCCTCATGAATCAGGCCGAACATGGTTTCTGTCACGATGCCGTTGGCTAAGGAAAACCACACCCTGGACACCTGTCCTGTCGCGGCATCGCTGGAATAAGCCCCGTTATGGTATTGCTCATAGGACGTTCCGATGCCGGTCTTGCCTGAATACGACCAAAAGGGCGGTTCACCCGGTGCCCCAGGTGCGACAGCCGAATCGGCAGCGACGGCAGTGGAAAGGCTTACGCACAGGGTAAGCAGGCTGTTTCGAAGCAACATGATGCGCATAGGACCTTCTTGCTTTTCTTATGAGGTAGGGGAGCACGCTGCGGCTATAGAGCGACGCCCCTGCTAGGATGTCGAACAAGCGCAGCGCCAGTCCTAGGCAACTATAGACAAGGATTATATGACTGCCCAGTCATCTTGAGAGTGAGGGGAAAAAGAGCAGCCAGCAGGCGTTTGCCTTGCAGGCCGTTTTTTATTTAACGTACGCGTCTTTAATGCGACCGCTACGGACGTAACGCCATGACTATCGAACCGGCTAGCCTTGCTCACTACATCGACCACACGTTACTGGCTGCCAATGCCTCGCGCGAACAGCTTCGGCAGCTGTGCCAAGAGGCGCAGCAGTATGGGTTTTATTCCGTATGCGTAAATTCGGCGCATGTGCCCTATGTGGCTCAATGCCTGAAAGAGACTCCGTCGCGTGTGTGCGCTGTAGTGGGGTTTCCGCTTGGAGCAGGGTTAAGCGAAACCAAGGCATTCGAGGCCGAACGTGCCATTGCAAACGGTGCTCAGGAGATCGATATGGTGCTGAATATCGGTTGGTTTAAGGATGGTTTGCTGGAAGAGGTCCGCAGCGACATTGCACAGGTACTTGCTGCCTGCGGTTCCGTTCCGCTCAAGGTCATTCTGGAAACCTGCCTGCTGGATGATCTGCAGAAGGAGCAGGCTTGTGTGATCTGTCGGGAGCTGGGCGTTGCGTTTGTAAAGACGTCTACCGGCTTCAGTCATCAGGGCGCAACCCTTGAAGATGTTCGCCTGATGCGCCGGGTCGTCGGGCCTGATATAGGAGTCAAGGCTTCGGGCGGTGTTCGGGATTACGCTACCGCCGTTGCCATGATTGAGGCGGGTGCTACCCGCCTTGGTACTAGCTCTGGTGTGGCGATCGTACAAGGGGCGGGATCTGACAAGCCCTACTGACCGCTGCGTATGAGCATGCATTCCAACAGATGGCCCTATATCACCCAGTCTAGCTACTTTCCCGCACGACCAATTCAAATCCCAGGTCGATCTGGGTTGGTCCGGTACGTTCTGCCATCAGGTCCAGGAGTAATGTGGCGGCTTGATGACCTACGGCTTCCCGGGGTGTCCGGATGGACGTAAGGCGTGGCACCATGTGGGCCGAGGCCGGCAGATCATTGAAGCCGACCAGGGCGACCTGATGGGGAATGGAAATACCCTGGCGCTGGGCCTGAAAGATCGCTCCGTGTGCCAGGTCATCGTTACAAAAGAAGATCCCATCCACGTCAGGATGCCGGTGCATGAGATCGGTGAACAAGGTAGCTCCCAATTCGATCGAGGAGGGCCGGACATCAAGTATCTCCAAACCAGGATCATACATGCCGGCTTGCTGTAGGGTTTCCCGGAATCCATCGCCACGCCTTAGCGCGCGTGGATCGAGCTGGGCCGCAATATAGGCAATGCGTTGGCGGCCACGCTCAATCAGGTGCCGGGCCGCCGCTGCCCCCGCAGCATATTGAGAGAAACCAGCGCTGCACGTAGCCGTACCCGCATCCAGTTCCATCATATATACGCAAGGAACACGACTGCCAGCCAATAGCTGACGGGCATGCTCCGTTCTGTCAAAGCCTGTCAGCAGAATTCCCCTGGGCTGATACGCCAGATAATTGCGAATCAGGTTTTCTTCTTCTTCAGGCGAGTAGTGATAATTGCCAATCAGTACCTCCAGCCCGTGAGGTCTTAAAACCTGATGGATAGCTTCCAGACTCTCAATGAATAGCTGGTTTGACAGCGAAGGGATCAGCACCACAACGGATTGACTTTGTGCGGAGGCCAGGGTGCGGGCGGCAGGGTTGGCAACGTAACCCAGGGCACGGGCGGCCTCGCGGACTTTTTCGACCAGCTCGGGCGCAACCGTGGCAACCCCTCGCAGGGCTCGTGATGCAGTAATGGGCGAAACAGCGGCCAGTCTGGCTACTTCGGCCAGCGTAGGGCGGCCAGTGGTACGGGAACCTGTTCTGGGCATAGGTTAATCAGTGCGTTGTTGTTATGAGTCGTACATCCGGGATATAGCCGTCTAAGGTAGCGCTGTCCAAGAGGGGCTTACAAGCAAATGATTCTATCTGGACGGATAAGGCGGCTCGGGAATGCAGAAGACGAGGCAATTCTTAGCACACCTATGGTTTTGCACTACCATCAAAGCTGAAAGGATTGCGTCTCGCTGAGACAACACTCTCCCTAGGAGCTGGCAGCAGGCTTCTGAATTTTAGATCGGGCCTACACAAATTTATTAATAATACGTCATAACGTAACTGATTCAGTTGACTTACTGGATTGCTAATCCTCTCAATTTATACCGTGGACGTGTCCCATGAAGCGTGCTGCATGACATGGCAACGTTATCTTTTTATTTTTCAGTTATGGCTGCCGAGACACCGCCAACATTACTAGACGCGACGGGAGGCGCCTGGTTTTGGGTGCAACTCGGCGACAGGCTTAAAACCGAAAATGTAACAGCCCCTTGAGTAGTCTTACGCCTCCGGAGAGGCCTGCCAGCCTTTCGGTAATAGACGGGGAGGAGGCTCATCGGATGTAAATCTATCTATTAAGACGCTGTTTCACGGTCGCCCTTTTATTAGTCATATGGGACGGTACGGCACTGCATGAACGTCGTGGTTTTATAGAGTAACATTTGGTCATTCAGCTCCATGACGGAGCGAGCCTTTATATCGATTACGGGACGGCTACGTTTCCAACGGACCTGTAATCAGCTGGGCTGATTGAGCTGCTATGGGGAGTCGCCTCTCTATTTCATGGCAAAGTCGCGGCTGGTGTAGTGGACAACGTCCTGTCAAAACAGTCCCTGCAAAAGCTGATCCAAAATCATCTACGTTTGGGCTACGGCAGCTATGACCTGTGGCAGATGGCCTTTGATGGCGAAGGATAGATGAAAGAGCAGTTCAGTTATCAGCTCAACCTTACTCAGTAAGCCAGTAATACCTGAGTAAACCAGGGTTCCCTTGCTAGCCTATATCTGTGCCTCTTTGCTTTCAGGCGTCATGGTGGTGGTTAGCAGCGCCATTGTATTTGTCAGACTGATGCTCCCACATCTGGCGAGGCGGTTTATCGTGGCCCAACAACGGCAACCTTTACTAGTGGCAGCACTACTAGGCGGGCTGTTTCTGCTATGGATTGACATGGCCGCGCATACCTTATTCACATCCGACGATCTTCCTATTGGTATCGCAACGGCTGTTCTGGGCGGCGGTTCTTTCTTATATTGAGGCAGAAACGGTGAATCCAGAAAACATGAAGCCTTTGCTCGAAAGGGAATACATGACACCTACATGTTACTCGATGAAACAGGACGTTTTTCCCGACTAGGGACAGTGAATTAGCTAATCAACCCCATCAAGCGCATATAGACGCTAGCTATTTGATTGGTTACGTTATCTCATAACATTTATGAGTGGGTGCTTTATGTCAGATCTACGCGTCCCTGTCACGGTGCTGACCGGCTTTCTGGGTTCAGGTAAAACGACGTTGCTCAATCACATCCTTAGCAAGCAGCATGGTATGCGTATTGCTGTGATTGAAAATGAGTTTGGCGAGATCGGCATTGATGACGCCTTGGTGGTGAATGCCGACGAAGAAGTCTTTGAGATGAATAACGGTTGTATCTGCTGCACGGTACGGGGTGACCTCATCCGGATCCTGGGCAACCTGATGAACCGGCGTGACAAGTTCGATCATATTCTGGTGGAGACCACGGGCATGGCCGATCCCGGCCCGGTGGCACAAACGTTCTTTGTCGATGACGAAATCCGAGCGCAGCTCCAGCTGGACGGCATTATTACCGTGGTCGATGCTCACCATGTCTGGTTGCACCTGGAGGACAGCAGTGAGGTACGAGAGCAGATTGCCTTTGCCGATGTCATCCTGCTGAACAAGACGGATCTGGTCGAGCCCGCCAGGCTGGACGAGCTGGAAACACGAATCCGCAAGATGAATTCGTTGGCTCGTATCCATCGGACCGTCAATGCCGAAGTCGACATTCCTACTGTCATGAACGTGGGCGGCTTTGATCTGGAACGGGTGTTGGACCAACGGCCAGACTTTCTACAGAAGGAATATCCGTTTGAGTGGGCTGGAATCTGGCATTTGCCGGCAGGCATTACCGAGCTCCGTTATGGGGCAGGCCCCGATCCGTTTATTGGCGCGCTGCTGATGCCTGTCAATGGCGACAGTGAGGGTGATCTGGACAGGGCTGTTGTTATCGCCGAAGGAGCCTTTGATCGAGAGGCCAAAAAGATCCGTGCAGGTACCAAGCTGATGCCTGGTCGTCAGGCCGTCAATTTGAAAGTGCCGGAAGACGATGCAGAGCAGACGGTTAATCTGCTGATTCCGGCGGCGGGATACTATGCTCTGGTAACTGAGCATGGGCCCGAAGAGTTTGGGCTGCGACTGGAGCAGTCAGGCGTTCGCCTTGAGCCGAGCAGTCAACGCGAGTTTGCCGCGTCCCATAGCCATGATGAAGAAATCAGCTCTGTTGGCATTACCTTGGAAGGGGCGCTGTTGGAGGCAAAGGTCAATCAATGGCTAGGTTCGCTACTGGCTCGGAAGGGGCAGGACATCCTACGAACCAAAGGCATTCTAAACATTGCACAGGAGAATCGCCGATTCGTCTTCCAAGCCGTTCATATGTTGCTTGATGGCGGCCCGGATCGGTTGTGGCAGCCCAATGAGAAACGCCAGAGCGAAATCGTATTCATTGGCCGTAATCTGGACCGCGAAGAGCTAATAGCAGGACTGAAAGGTTGCCTGGCATGAGCGACTCCACAGCGGTACAACGCCTGCAGAGCCTATGGCAAGTGGAGGGTGGCGAGCACATCAACACGCTGGTCTGGTCGCCAGACAATACCCGGCTGGCGACGGCCTATGCAGACGGTTCGGTTGCGGCGTATGACACGGCTAATGGTCGCGAAGTATGGCGTCATGCGGTGCATGGGCTGGCGACCAGTGCATTAGCGTGGTCACCTGACGGTAACCTTTTGGCCAGTGGCGGGCAGCAGGGCGGTATTATCCTGTGGGAACCCGCTACGGGCAGTAAAGTACATCAGCTGGATAGCGGACGTAGTTGGGTTGAATTCTTATGCTGGTCAGCCGAGGGCGGATTGGCTTCAGCAGCTGGCCGGCAGATCCAGCTCTGGACCGCCGAAGGCAAGCTGAAGCAAAGCTTTGGACAGACCGCCAGTACGGTCACAGGGTTGTTATGGCTGGCTGATGCTACCCTGCTCAGCAGCTGCTATGGGCTGGTCAACCAATGGTCTGCGGAGCGTGAGCAGCCCCTGCGGCACTTCCCCTGGAAAGACTCTCTGCTGAGTCTCTCGGTCAGTCCAGATCAGCGGTTTATTGCCACCGGATGCCAGGACAATGCTATTCACCTGTGGTATCTGAAAAGCGGCGAAGACTTTCGCATGAGTGGGTACCCATCCAAGGTCAGGCATTTTGATTGGAGTGCTGACAGCCGCTACTTCGCAACAGGCGGTGCAGCTTCTCTGATTATCTGGGATTGTTCAGGTAAAGGGCCACAAAGCAGCAAGCCGGTAGTACTGCCCGTACATACCAAACCCATCAGCTCTATTGTGTTCAGCCATGCAGACAGCCGCCTAGCCTCCGGTGGAGACGATGGTCTCACAGTTATTTTTGATCTGGCCCGTGGTGAACCATTGGCAGGCTTGCTGGATGAGGCGGGTGTAAGCTCCATGGCCTGGAGCGAAGATGATCAGGTCCTGGCGATTGGCTACAGTTCCGGCCGCTTGCGGTTGTGCCCGGTGCCTGTGAAGCCTTGAACGCAGCAGTGCGGTACGCCAGGGCGTGCCGCACTGCGTCGGCGGAATTACAGAATTGTCGGGTTCGGTACGTCTCCGTACACCTGTTGGGGGTCAAATGTCTTAGTCGACTCGGTAAAGCCCAATGTATGAAGCAGTTATTTGTGAGAGTGGATAGGCAGAGTTGATCGTTATACCCAGAAACGACAAAGCCGCCCCTGGGTCAGGGGCGGCTTTGTTTGATCATCGAGCCGCTGTGTTTTCAGACTGAGCGTCTTGTCACGAGATGGAGATAAAAACAACCGGCGGGCTCTTCAGACAGGGGAGGCGTCCCCTGTAGTCAAGCAAGGCGTATCAGGCGACTACCGTCGTGCTTTCCCGCTTGTCCCACTCTTCTTCAACTTCACAGAAACAGACATCGGCTGCAGCATGCAGACGGTCCAGTTGGGCTTCGGTCAGATTATGCAGGGGAAGCGTTTCAAGCAGCTGGATAAGCGTATCAAATTGGGTAACGTCCATCATGTCCTCGTGGGATAATCAGATCGATATGGCGTATTACCTCCTGTTAGTACGCGCGAGGCCTTCTCACAGGAGATCTGTCAATTTCAATGAGTAATTCGACTTCACAGGGCCAAGACATATCGTGTGGACTGCCGGCCGCCGTGCGCACATGGATTACCTGATAACGACTTTAGCCGCTACCGGTTCGAGTTCCATGGGTTAGGGGCGCGCATTCTAATGATGACCGCTCGTTCCCTCTAGGGGGTTCTGCCCAATGGCACGCAAATATTTCCGTAATATTGCATTGACGTGTAAAAAAATCTTTTGCTGGCATGGACTTAGCTGACCCAAAAAAAATTAAATTTTTTTGGGTTGCTTTTTACGTTATTGGACGAACTGTATACATTCAGCTCCAGACCAAGCTCCATAGAGCCTGGTACGGCCCAACACGCGGTCTGCAAACAGTCACCCGCAGAGCCCTTTTATGCGAGAAAACGCTGTGTGGCTTATGTTGTCAGCTGGTTGAACTGGCCCACTGCATCAACTACACGCTGGGCACCGTCCTGGATATCAACGATGACCACACCGGCTTCAGAGGCCAGCGCCAGACCCTGTTCTGCTTGGTTCTTGCCTTCAGACATGCGGGAGACGGCTTCCTGAGCCAGTGCCTGGTTCTCTTGGACGACGCCAACGATTTCTTCGGTTGCTTTGCTCGTTCGGGCTGCCAGCTGACGCACTTCATCGGCCACTACTGCGAATCCACGGCCCTGCTCACCTGCGCGGGCGGCTTCAATAGCCGCGTTGAGTGCCAGCAGGTTGGTCTGCTCGGCAATGCCACTGATGGTCTTAACAATCGAGCCGATTACGAGCGACTGCTTATCCAATGCCTCAATGCCTTCAGCAGCGTGTTCCATCTGCCTGGACAGCTGCTGCATGATACCGATGGTCTGGTTGACTACGCCTGCGCCCTTCTTGGCTGCAGCATCGGTTTGTTGCGACGTACCGTAGGCGATACCGGCCGCCTCGATGACAGCGTTTTCACGGTTGACCTGATCTGTGACGACCGTTGCGAACTTCACGATCTTGCACAACTTGTCTTCCGCATTGAGGATGGGGTTGTAGGAGGCCTCAAGCCAGACGACATGACCATATCGGTCCACGCGCTTGAAGCGACCGTTGACGAACTCGCTGCGATTGAGCTTGGCCCAGAAATCCTGATACTCAGACGAATTGTATTCGGCCGGCTCGCAGAACAGGCGGTGATGCTTGCCCTTGATCTGATCCAGCGTATAACCCATAACACTGAGGAAGCGGTCGTTGGCGGTAATCACTTCGCCGTTCAGGTTGAACTCGATGACGGCGGTAGAGCGTAACAGGGCCTTGATCAGGCTTTCGTGCTCGCGGGAAGTCTCGATCGTACGGGTCAGGTTGTTTGCGTAGATATAAAACTGGTCAACTTGACCCGAAGCATTGCGTATCGGTTGCCACAGGCAGCGTAGCCAAGCTTCTTTCCCGTCTGCCCTGAGCAGACGTACAACGCCACTGAAGTGTTCACCTTTTTGAAGCGCAACCTTCATCCGTCGATAGATATCGGTTTGCTTGATATGCACTGGAACCAGCTCGTCAATATTGCGACCGACGATCTCATGGCTTTTGTAGAGCATTTCAAGCATGAATTGCTCGTTGACCTGTTCAATCACGCCTCGTGAGTCAAGGGTAAAGCCAATCATTGATGTATCGAGGCTTTGTTTGACCTGTTGTACAACCGAGAGTCTTTCCCGCAGGGCGGCCAGTTCCTGTTAGAGGCGTTTGAAGAACATGATTGATCCTTGAAGTAAGCGGCCGAAAGGGGAGGCTTGGTTCATTTATCGGCGCCCACAGGATTAAATGAAAGGAAGACGATCATTAAATATTTATGACAGACCAGCGGCAGGATTTGACTGCTGGTCTGCCACACATGGCAATCACTCCCGTCAGTTGCTGGCCAGCTCCGCCGCACGGACCACGTCTCTAGCCGGCAAGGGTTTAGCGAACAGATAGCCCTGATAGGTGGTGCAGCCATTTTCGGCCAGCAGCTGGCGCTGTGCTTCACTTTCCACACCCTCTGCCACGATATCGAGGCCAAAGGTCGTAGCCAGACCGGAAATAGCCTGGATGATGGCAACACTCTCCGACCCTGGCAGCCGTTGCACAAAGCTCTGGTCGATCTTGACCTGATCGATGGGGAGCTTCTGCAGATAGTTAAGTGATGAGTACCCGGTACCGAAGTCATCCAGGGCGAAGCGAACACCTTGTCCTCTAAGTGTTTCGATATGCGAACAGGCCTGGTCGAGGTCCAGTATCAGGGTTGCCTCGGTCAGCTCGATTTTGATCAGGGCAGGATCGATATGCTTGTGTTTCAAGACGTCCATAACCTCAGTGGCAAAACTGGATTGCCGTAGATGGGACGCGCAGACATTGACCGAAACCGGTAGGTGGGCGAGAGAAGGCTCTTTTGACCAGGCAAGCAACTGCGAGCACACCTCATCGAGCAGCCAACGGTCCAGTTCGGTAAGTAATCCTGTGTTGCTTGCGACTTCCAGAAAGGCGGCAGGGCCTACCAGGCCCCAATCCGGATGCTGCCAGCGCAGAAGCGCTTCAAGGCCGATAAGCCCTTTCTGATCGCTCCACTGAAGCTGATAGTAAACGCGGAATTCATTGTCGAGCAGCCCTTGCCGGATCTGTTGCTCCAGTTGCAGGCGGGCAGCAATGCTGCTTTGCATGCTCGGATCGTAAAAGCGAATGGCATTCTTGCCGTGGCTCTTGGCCGAATACATGGAGATGTCGGCCTGCTGAAGCAAGTCGTAGCTTGCACTTCTGCTGTCAAACAACACAATGCCTACGCTGCCGCTAATAGTCTGATTGCCTTGTTCGAATTCGAAAGGACGTTCTAAGGCCGCCAGCACCTGCTGGCCGATGTGACTTGCCTGGTGCGCGGCAGCTTGTTCGTCTTCCGACAAGCCTTCCAGCAGGATGACAAACTCATCCCCACCCAGGCGAGCCACGGTATCGGTCGCCCGCACGATCTGTTTCAGACGGTGTGCTGCTTCCTTGAGAACGGTATCGCCGGCATCGTGACCATACAGATCATTGATGTTTTTGAAGTTATCCAGATCGATGAATAGCAGGGCGCCGCTATGTCCGTGTCGCTGGCAGGCAAGCTGGGCCGTTTTGAGCCGCTCCAGGAAAAATCGCCGATTGGGAAGTTCGGTCAGGGTGTCGTAAAACGCCAGCCGACGGATCTGCTCTTCATACTCATGCCTGGCCGTGACATCACGAGTTACCATAACGATCGCCTGCTTATGTTCTGCATCCGAAGCGATCGCCTGGGCCTTGCCCTCGAAATAGCGCTCCCCCGCAGGAGAGCTGAGCTGGTATTCCACGGTGAGAGGTGTCGGGCTTTTCAGGACCTTTCTGACCCAGGTGGTCAGGTAGTTCGCCTGGGTATAAGGCAGCACATCCTGCAATCGCTGGCCCACCTTCGCCAAGTGCTCATTGATCTTCTTGGCATCATGGGAGGACGAGACGACCTCCTGAAAGCGACCGTCCTGATCGATAACCACCAGGATGTCAGGAATTGCCTGGGTAATGGCGCTCAGCCGGGCTTCGCTTCGCGCCAGAGCCTGTTCAGCCTGATTGCGTTTTTCCTGGTCACGAAACAGAAGCCAGACGAGCAGGCCTGTAGGGGGCATCGTCAGCATCATGGCCAGCATGGTACGTTGAGCGGCCAGGCCGAAAGGGCCATATACGAGGGTAAGCGTGAGCAGGGCGAGGGCATGTACCGCACCGCCCAGCAACAGTACCTGAAGAGGGCCTTGCCTGATCCAGCCTCGGTGGTAGGCCATGCGATAAGCGAGACCTAACGCCACCGCCATGAAGGCATTCAATACGCCGGGGTAGGCCCCTACGCCGCCTAGCCAGAACCTATACAGCGCCGTGATTGCCGCTGCGATACCAGCAACCAGGGGGCCTGCCATCAACGCGGTTACCGACAGTATGGCCAGCCGCGCATCTACAAAGATCCCGAGACCAATCGGTACGGGATGTACCATGACGGCAATACAGATCAGGCCCGTTGCACATCCAACAATCAGTTCCGATGACAGTACCTTGTGTGGCCAGGTACGCCAGAGGTAGTCCCGTAGCCAGCAGAGCGCCAGAAGTAAAGCGGCATTAGAAAGAAAATCCACAAACATGGCGACTTTGGTCTCCTTCGCCTAGGCGCAATTCCGTACTAGCATTCAGATAGACGTCTGAGTCAAAATTGCTAGATAAATGCGGCCCAATCGTCGGATAACAGCGATCTGAGCCCGTTATTCGGGACTTTTGTCAATGGCAAGCGCTGAAATAGAACAGCGCAGCGGTTTGAGTACAGGTTTAACAGGAATGTTCATTGCAGCAGGGATGTTGATCGTAGCGCTTGTGCTAGGGCACATGGGGCGCAGCTATAAGGCGACACGTACTGTTCGCCTTGATCGGCCTCTGGCCTATATCGGACTGTTTGCCTTTGTTCTTGCAAGCGCTGTAGTGTTCTTTGGCTAATGTCCGCCAATTTCCTACCGACACCATCAGGCTCGACATGCCTATCGTCAAGCGGCTGGAAATGTCCCTTATTTGAGCAGCCTCGCATCCATCGTTTCGCCATGTCATGCCCAGGGCAAGCTGGTCATGGCCGAGGATGTCGACACGGAGGAAAAGCTCAACGCTGTCATTCAGGGTTAACTTGTGTTACCTCCATTACTGTTGAATGAACTCGCCGCCTGGCATTACAGGCGCAATGTTCTGCTCTATTACGTATAGGGCTCTTCCGTAGCGCCCTGTATCTGCTGGGCGCAGTATCTTCTCGCTTCCTCTCAGCCCTAAGTGTTAGCGACTTCTCCCTTTATGCATCGCCTTGATGGCTTTCATTGCGCCCTATTGAACTCTTTTAGATCCTGGAGTCCGACTGTTGGCATCAAGGTCTGTCAAGTCAATTTAAGTTTTTTGTATGTACAAATGTAACCATTTGATGCTGTAAGTTGATCGGTTGCGTTCGCGCTTTTGAGCAGTGACTTTAGTAGCAGGTGTGTCCCCACGGCTTGAGCGCGGTAGGTTGTTGGTGTTTCAGAGTGGTGCAATCAAGGATTGCATATCGGTTGTGTAGCCGCATCAGGCGGCACGTCATGTCCAGGTAATAGGACGGGTAGTCAATGAAGAAAGTAAGTACAAATACGTTGTACTGTGGTTTGTTGGGGTTGGCATTTGTGCTGCATTTCGGGCTGCTTGAGCAGAATCCCCAGAACCCTATTGGTATCAAATACCTGACAGAGCTTTATCTGGCCGCCTGTTTGGGTTTCAGCGCCATGTTTCTAGTGGGAACCGTTGGAGCTGAACGAAAAGATTACAGTGTTGCGTTCCTGTTCTGTCTGTTTTCGGCTTTTACCTTTACCTTCCTTCCGGCGTTGTTTGCCGAACTCTTTTATGGTCAGCCGCTGGTCTATGGGGTAATCGAAGAACGCAGGGTGCTGCTCTGCTTTAGTGTCATTCCCTTGTTGTACCTGGCCAAACGTGTGTCGGCGGCACAGTTTGAAAATTGCATTCTGATCGTGGCGCTAGGGGCTGTTGTCCTGTCCTGGCTGTGCTATTTCGAGGTGTTGCCAGATCTGCGAGATGGGATGGACCTGGACCTCAGCCGACCGGGCCGCGCCTCGACCGGGGCATTTGCCCTGATCATTGGCTACTGCCTGAGCATCTACTTCTGGGGCAAAGGAAAATCACCTATCGACGGCAGCCCTCGCTCCAGTCTTCGCTATGGACTGCTGGCGCTCGTTTACCTTGCGACACTGGTGTTCGTCACACAGACCCGGCAGGTCATTCTTTTGTGCATCATCTTTACGTTCCTGTGCCTGCGGGTTAAGTCCGTGAAGCTGGCGGTGATTGGCGGCTTGCTCGTTTCCCCCTTCGTTATCGATCCTGACCTGCTCGAGCTTTTCGGGGTTAATATCGATTTCTACATGCAATCTGCCCAGAGCGGCGCTACGGATAATGTGCGCGAGGCTACCATCGCCCAGATCATGGATCATCTGCATGAGTACAACTGGGTACCCAGCGGTAGTCTGAGCCTGATGTGGAATGATGGTTTCAAGCACTACTTCAGTTACTACTTCTTCCTTTCCGATGTAGGTGTGATCGGTACGCTGTTCCGCTTTGGTTTTCTAACCATCGCGATCATTCCGGTCAGCTTCCTGGTGTATTTCAAAGTGGCCAAGCGGCTGAATCCCAGTCTGGATTTTACCTTGGCTGTGTTCCTGGCCCATCTTTCTATCTGGCCTTTGCAAGGTATCTTCGAATATCAGGAGGGTATGACTGCCTTGTTATTTGTTTTCCAGGCACTTAAAACGTTTCATAGCCAGATGCCCAACGAATCGCTGTCCAATCATCCTGAGCGGGAGCCTTATCAGTTGGCCTGAACCGCATCTGACATTAAAACGGCCCGTGGAGGGCCGTTTTTTTACCTACCAGCCTGCGTATCCCGTGCTGGAAATATCAGGCAATGCGTGCATAAGTGCGTGAAAAAGATAACCGATACACCAGTACATGCCAAAGGTACTAGCCGTTCAGTCTATTATTATCATGCCGTCACCTCTGTTGCTCCATTTATCCAGTAGCGCTCATTGATGATTACGATGATGGCTGAGTGCCATTATACTTGTTGCAATACATCAGGTAGTGCAAGCAGAGCGGCAGTGTTCTGTTATATCAAGTGGAAACGTTTTCGTTCCTTGTAGTCGAAGTGTCATCTAGACATCAGCTGGCAGTTCGACTGGGTAGGGGCAGACATCCATGATCTTGACCGAATTCGATTGCTATCAACTGCAAAACCGGCTGGACAATATTTGCGGTGCCCGACTGCCGGCCGCCAATATCGATAGCTTCTACTTCTTTCTAGACGCTTTGCGTACCGCCCGGAATGTATCTGAGCTGGAGCTGGCTGCTGCCAAGATTGACGGTTTCATGATTGCGCTGGAAGGGGCCGGGCTTGTCAGTGGAACATCCGCCATGTTGATCGGCGGTTTTGTTTCTCGGGTACAGGCACACCGTTTGGAAAGGTTGGGTGTTGAATGAGCCGCTGCTAAGTAACTGACTGGTAACCGGCTGAGTATTGGAGCCAGATAGTGACAAGCCACTCGTAGGGCTGACGATCTGCTTTATTCTTGATGATGTGTGACAGGTTCTTCGATGGGCGCTTTGCTTTTTGTATTACACGCTTGCCTTCGAAGGCTGTCCTGTTCAGCAGGTATTACGTCGCTCGTCGTGGTGCTGATCGCTTGCTCCACGTTGGCAGCAGAAGCACCTGCTGCACCAGGACGCGTATTGGTTCTGGATAACCAGGATAACTATCTTGCAGGCACCAGACGGACTATCTGTTGCACCCCTTCGCCGAGACATTCGAGGCTATTCGCTACGCTGTACCTGATAGCGCGTGGCAGCCGAACGCAAAGGCATTAATCAGTCTTGGGTATCAGCAGGACGGTAGCTGGATCCGATTAAGGCTGGAAAACCCCTCGTCCGAGGTTCGCCGATGGTTACTGGTGGCCGAAACCCCTCTGATCGATCAGCTTGAGCTGCGCCTGTTCGATCCTGTTCTGGAGCGGTGGTCTTCAGTCGAATCGCTTGGTAATCGCATACCCTTGAGTAGGCAAGCCACCAGCGGCCCTTATCCGGTCGCTACGCTTGACTTGCCGCCCAATCAGGCCATGGTTCTGTATGGTCGCATGCGTGCGAGCCAGCCGCTGACCATTCCGATGGAGATCATGTCTCCTGCCGCGTATGAACGCATCCATACGCAAACAGCCCTGAGCCTGAGCGCCTTTCTGGGCGCAGCAGTAATCATGCTGGCTTACAATCTATCACTCTATGTCTTCATACGGGACCGGGCCTATCTCTGGTATAGCGGTTATCTGGCTGGTGCCATCTTCTATATGGTCTGTGCGACCGGCTTTGGACGGTTGTATCTGTGGCCGGAATTGACTGAACTGGCAGTGCGTGCCACCGTTCTGTCCATTTCGCTTTGCATGGCCGGGGCTGCCCAGTTCATCAAGCACTTTCTTCAGCTATCCAGCCACAGCCGCTTCTTTTCAGTCTTGTGTAAAAGCTTCCTGATCTATTGGCTTGGCGCCTCGCTGATTATCGCGATCGACCCTGCGTTCATTCCGTTTCTCGGTATCGATGTCATGGTCTTTCTCAGCTGTCTCACGGGACTATGGGTTGGCCTTGCCTTGTGGTGGCGAGGCCATGTATCGGCCCGTTATTTCACCATCGCCTGGATAGTGCTCAATCTAGCCACCTTATATATGACGCTGGTCATGTCCGGCTTGAGCAAAGGGTGGCTCAATCCGTTGTATGTCCAGATGCTGGGGTTCGCGCTTGAGTTCCTGTTGCTGTCGATGGCCTTGGCCGAGCGGATAAACCGTGAGCGTGCAGCACGGATACAGGCAAAGCAGGAGGCGATAAAAACCAGCGAGTATCTGGCACGAGAGCGGTTGGCGACCTTGCAGGCACAAGAGAAACTATTGATTCTTCAGCAGGAAACCAACGAAGCACTCGAGCGGCGGGTGAAGGAGCGGACCCTGGCCCTGGAGGAGGCAAACCTTCAGCTGTCACGCCTGAGTCGGCTGGATGCCCTGACTCAGTTACAGAACCGAAGTGCTTTTGAAGTAAATTTTACCGCCTCGCTTGGGAAGGCTTTGGCAACTGGGCAAATGCTGAGTGTTGTCATGATCGATATCGATCACTTCAAGCAAATTAACGATACCTATGGTCATTCGACAGGTGACGAATGTCTGGTCAAGGCTGGGCAGGTATTGCTGAATCATACCCAGGGGGCAGGCGATCATGCGGCGCGTTTTGGTGGAGAAGAATTCATTCTACTCTTCATGAATCGCACCCCGACTGAAATGGCAACGCTTGTCGAACGTATTCGAGTCGACATGGCTTCCCTCGGCATCAAAACGGACAGCGGAACACTGCATTTTACAGTAAGTATTGGCGTTGAATGCCGCTCTCCTCGACCAGACGATACGCGTGTCGACTATTCCAGAGCAGCTGACACAGCGCTTTACCAGGCCAAGGCCGCAGGACGTAACCAGTCCTGTTTTGCCATTACTGTCCATTAGTCAGCACAGCTCTCCTGCAACAGGCCAGCCTGCAAGAGACTGGCCTGCGGTATGCGCGATCAGTAGATGGCCAAGCGCTTACCAGCCGCGTACATCGGGAGCCAGCTTACCGACGGCTTGGTGAGCCGCCTGGTGCAGCTCCGGTGCGGATGTCTTATCCGACGCGAGGATATTGGCCTCTTCTGCGCTGGGCTGAAGAGGCTTCTGGCGGAACAGCAAGGTATAGAAGGAGGCGGCGCAGGCATACCCGCCTGAGAAAGAGGCATGGCGCCCGTCAGCTATGTACAGCTTGGCCACTGAATCGCTTGCAAACGTACCCTTCCAGGACTCACCGCAAGGGGAGAGCTGGGCGCCCATCTTGCGAGCCAGGCTCACGTACTCTTTATAGATTTGTGGTTGCTTACCCTGTTGATTCTCGTTGGCCCAGGTTTCGAACAGAATCGGCTTCGCATGATGGGCACGGATCAGATCGTTGAATTTCATCGCATATTCTTCCAGCCGTTCTGGCTGAAGCAATGGCCGAGCGGCGTGCTCCTGCAGGACAACATAGTCATAGGTGTTGCTTGCCAGCTTGCTTTGTACCGCTCCACTGTTCCAGTGCTGCTCAAGGGTATATGAGGGTTTGGCAATCGAGTCCGCCTCGATAGTGCAAGACGATGATGCGCTGTCGTGGGCGCGTGACGCCATTCCCATCAGGGTGGTCGTCAAACTGTTCGCATAGGTGTAGCTGTTACCAACGAACAATATGCGAATGGTGCACGAAGAAGCCTCAGAACTCTGAGCAGCAGCGGCGTAATGTGCGCTGGCGATGCATCCAGCAAAGAGTGTGGCAAGCTTCAGGGAACGGGTGAACAAGACCCTATCCTCCATATATTTATAAGAGTTAAACAACAGGTGTGGGCTGCAAACGGCATCCTGGTGCGTTTGCGGGGGCGCATTGTGCGAGGAGGAGGCGGTATTTATAAGGAGTGACTGTGCGGGGAGTCACGTACTGCTATTTAGAACAAGCGAAACGGCGAACGTGTGCAAAGTTCAGGGAAATAAAATATCCCAATATTTCGATAATGGTGGCTATTTAATAGCTAAATAATAGCTAAAATCAAGAACAAATAGTCTTATTTTCCAAATAATAGCAATTTTTAAGAGCGAGGCTTAGCTCGCTTGTGAGCCTTGCTGAGGCTCAACGACATCCTCATCGATATACCGGCCAGCTTTTTCCTGTTCCAAAAATGCCGCGTACTGATCCTCCGTGATCTGGTTTTCCAGCAGCAGTTGCCAGGCATAGGATTCGACTGCCTTCTTGTTCCAGCGAATCTCTCCTAGGCTGTCCGGGTTTTTGATGCAGCGGATATAACGCTTCCAGTACGCGTCCATGGTGACTCCTGCCTCCTGCTCATGGGTAACGGGGCGCGTGGTATATCACAACTGATGGATTTGTGAAGCGGTACGTATAAGAAGTGTCCAACTTTCTGCTTGACAGAGGCGGCCATGCTTGCCTCAGGCCAGCGAACGAGCGGGTCAGGAATCAAGGTTCAGCTGGCGACCACTGTGTCCGGGTTTTTCAAGTACATCGGCGACCTCGGCGGCGAGATGAAGAAGCTCATAATCTTCTTCGAGACTGGTCGAGTCGTTGGCTCCCCGTTCATCCAGAATGGGACAGTTGACCAGCGTCCAGTGAAGCGGGCTAGTATCGAGCCGTTCGTGAATCTTCTGGCAGACACGTCGCCAGCGGGGGTCGACGTCCTCATCTTCCAGCGCAGCGAAATCACCTACCAGCATGAGCTGGGATACTTTGCCTTTGCGCAGGCCGCTGATGAGTGCAGCCACAGCATCGATCAGGTAGTTGGGATCTTCGACCTCAATTACTACGCGAGGCGGCTCCAGTACCGCGACGACTGCTTTCATCCCCGCCACCCCCTGGCTGACCTTATAGGCGCTGAATAGGTTGCCAGGAGCTGATTGAGGATAGGGGCGGGGCGGCAATGTCTTGAGATCTGCCTGTAGCGGCACGGCCTCATGTTCGCGATTAAGCAACTCATTGATCAATGCCTGGCCCAGCGGGCTTTGCGCGCCGTAGACCGCGACCTTGAGCGCTCGTGTTGCCGCATACCTCATGAGAACCTCGCCTCTGTCAATCCTAGATGACTGACCGGACGGAGCGCCCAAGGTTCTGCCGCGACCGTACCGGCTATCCCACTGCTTAGGCTACATCGGCCGGATCGTCATAGGCTTTAAGAAAACAGTAGGACAATCCTCGTCGCTCTGTAGAAAAATATTATCGCGCCGCTGAAGACCGCACGTGACTGGCCGATAGCCTCTATAGCCAAACAGAAATCTGTTAGCCAGACCTTATATATCCCCACCTTCAGTAGGGCCGAGTCGTATGCTCAGTAGAATAAAGTTCAGCCACAAGATCCTGGCAACGGCCTCGGTAGTGCTGATTGCTGCCTTCTCGTTGTTCATGACGTACAACGATTATCTGCAACGTACGGCAATCACCCGGGACCTGACCGTTCGCCTCAAAGAACTGGGCACCAGTGCCTCCAGCAATATTGCCAACTGGGTAAGCGGGCGTATCACGCTGCTTGAAGGAGAGGCGCAGGCGGTACAGCGTGATCTTGCACCTCAGGCATTCACTGCAGTGCTGGAGCAGAAAGCGTATACCTCAAGCTTTGACCTGACCTATCTGGGGCAGGCGGACGGTACGTTTACGGTTCGACCCTCCATCAGTATGCCTGCCGGCTATGACCCGAGAACACGCCCCTGGTATCAGGGCGCCCAAACCAAAGCCGGTTCGATTCTGACCGAGCCTTATGTAGATGCCGCTTCGGGCGGATTGATCATGAGCCTTGCCACACCCGTCATGCATGAGGGGCAACTGGCGGGTGTTCTTGGAGGCGATCTGAGTCTGCAGACGATGGTGGGTATCGTCAATTCGCTCGACCTGGGAGGTATCGGTCATGCGATTCTGGTGAATAGCGAAGGCAAGGTACTGGTCAGTCCC
>NZ_BDAE01000033.1 GCF_002091675.1 Pseudomonas luteola NBRC 103146
CACCTGCTCCAACAAGATGGAAGATGTCGCTCGTAAAGTGAACATAGCGACGGGTGCCTTCATCCATTGCGCCATGTCCCGCCCAGGCAAGTGTAGCCAGGGCTACTGCCCCAAACAGGCTAACAAGCCCAAGGCACGCCAACGGCCAGCGCCTAAGTAGTAGGGCTGCCAGCAAGGCTAGGACCAGCGCGGCGATTCTGATAATCCAGGTAAAACCGACATCAGTACCTGTGATGATCATTTCAAATACATGCCGCTCCAGCTCCATGAACTGCGAGACGCCGCTCATGGACTTCGCCAGGACCAGCATGGCAAGCAAGGACAGCATGATTCCAAGTACTGCTGTCCCTGTAATGAGCGACCCGAACCGTAACGCTGTACCAGCTAGGCGCTCCCCTCCACGCAAGGCATAAAGACTAAAAAGGGGTAAGCCAAACAGCAGCATGAGGTCAGCGTAGAGCGCAAACCGAACAGCAATATTGATCCAGTCGCCCATGGCATCACTTCACTTTGAAAACAACACTACCCGTGATGGGATGGGTGTCAGAAGACACTGCGCGCCAGTCAACCTTGTAGGTGCCTGCCACCAAAGGCTTTGCCGGGGTAATAACCATAACCTGGGGATCATTACTGCCAGAGACTTTGGCCTCTATATTCATGGGCGGATGCTTCATGCCTGGCATTTCAGTCATGGTGAGTTTTGCACCTGAAAACTGGGTAGAAAGCTTTTCCGAAAATTTGAGCTCTATGTTCGCAGGGGAGGACACCTCGGCATTGGCTGCCGGGGTTGATGCAACAAGCTCAGGGTGAGCCTGGGCCAGGCTGCTCAGCAGCAAGCCAGACGTCATCGCTACACTGCCAAAAAGGGTACGTACAGACATGCAAGGCTCCTTACAGATAGGACTGTATAGTGAGTTAAAGACACTGTTTTCTGGAACAACTTAAGTGATCGCTCAATCGCTAAACAGGCGATACCGAACCGCTAGAACCACATACGGACACCTGCGACAAAGCGAGCTTCGCTCCTGTCCTCGCCTTCCTCTCGGGCATAGTCGGCCGTGTTTCCATAGGTACGGTTCCACGTCACGCCAATGTAGGGCGCAAACTCCCGGCGGATTTCATAACGAAGCCTGATTCCGATCTCAGTATCAGAGAGACCTGAGCCGATACCGCGGGCAGGATCGTTTTTTCCGTAGAAATTGGCTTCGGCAGTTGGTTGAAGTATCAGGCGGTTGGTCAGCAATATGTCGTAATCGCCTTCGAGGCGGGCGGCGGTCTGTCCATTTTCACCAATGAAAGCCGTGGCCTCTGCTTCAAAGTTATAGAGAGCCATTCCCTGTATGCCAAAAGCAGCCCACGTCTGTGGAGAGCCAGGTTTGAAATCCTGCCGGATACCACCTACTACATCCCACCAGGGACCAATAGCATGGCCCCATAAGGCCTGTACTTCTGCTTCTTCCGTTTTGCCATTGGTTCGCTCACCTTCAGAGCGAATCCATAAGCGATCAATATCACCGCCTATCCAGCCTTGAGCATCCCAGCTTAGGGCGTTGCCTTCATCAGCATCCTGCCACTCAAGCTGATCGAGCAGCAAAAAGGTATTAAGAGCCTTATCGTGTACAGCGTGGCCATCAGAGTCGATGAAGACTGCTGCGCGATCAGCGTCTGTTAACTCAGGAATAGGCGTGCGGCTCTGAGTCACTTTCTCCTGTCCCATAGTCTGCATCTGACTATGATCCATACCTTGCATCTGGCTATGATCCATACCCTGCATCTGGCTATGATCCATACCCTGCATCTGGCTATGGTCCATACCTTGCATCTGGCTATGGTCCATACCCTGCATCTGGCTATGGTCCATACCTTCCATCTGGCTATGGTCCATACCCTGCATTTGGCTGTGATCCATGCCCTGCATCTGAGCTTCTGCCGCCAAGGCTACAGGTATCTGCGCAGCGCCCAGCATTACAGAGAGGGCGCCGGCCAGCGTGTTCTTTGATCCAATCAGGTGCGACATATCGATATCCTCATTCTTCCACACGGACTTCACGGAACATGCCCATTTCCATGTGGTACAGGAGGTGGCAGTGATAGGCCCATCGCCCGAGGGCATCTGCTGTCACACGATAGCTGCGCCTTGATCCAGGAGGCATATCGATGGTGTGTTTACGCACCATGAAGTTACCGCTCTCATCTTCCAAGTCGCTCCACATTCCATGAAGGTGGATGGGATGCGTCATCATGGTGTCGTTCACCAATACGATCCTTACACGCTCACCATATTTGAGGCGAACAGGCTCTGCGTCCGAGAACTTCACACCGTTAAAGGACCAGGCAAATTTTTCCATGTGTCCGGTAAGATGCAGTTCGATTGTCCGGCTGGGATCACGGCCATCTGGATCCGGAAAGGTGCTTCTGAGATCGGCATAGGTCAGAACACGACGGCCATTGTTTCGAAGTCCCAGACCTGGGTCGTCGAGTTTTGGGCTGGTGCTCATTGCCTGCATGTCCACGAGGGGATTGTTTTGCTCGGAAGCGGGATGGGACTGCATAGCTCCCATTCCAGCCATACCGCCCATTGAGGACATGCCCTGCATTTGGCTATGGTCCATGCCTTGCATTTGGCTGTGATCCATTGCCTGCATCTGCCCACCGTCCATACCGGTCATGCCCTGCATGGAGTCATGGTTCATACCCTGCATCTGACTATGATCCATACCCTGCATGGACTGGCTGCCACTCATGGTAGACATGCCCTGCATTGAATCCTGAGTCATGCCCTGCATTTGGCTATGATCCATTCCCCCCATACTTCCATGGTCCATCCCACCCATCCCCATATCATCCATGGTGACAAGAGGGCGAAGATCAAGAGGGGGGACGGGCGCTGATAAACCCTCACTAACCGCCAGGGTGCCTCGGGCAAAACCAGTGCGGTCCATGGACTGAGCAAAAAGGGTATAGGCCTCCTGGGTAGGCTCAACAATCACGTCGTAGGTCTCGGCGACAGCAATTCTTAGCTCATCAACGGAAACCGGATTCACATAAAGCCCATCAGCAGCCACAACCGTCATCTTTAGGCCCGGAATCCGAAGATCAAAGTACGTCATGGACGAGCCATTTATGAACCGTAGTCGTAAACGCTCACCCGGTCGGAAGACACCTGTCCAGTTATCATCCGGCGCTTTGCCGTTTAGCAAGTAGGTGTAGGTATAACCACTGACGTCGGCCAGATCCGTGGGGTTCATCTTCATCTCGGCCCACATCTTGCGATCAGCCATGGTTGCAGACCAACCTTTCTCACTGACGTCGTTGATGAAGTCGCCTACGGTGCGCTTGTTAAAGTTGTAGTAGTCCGCCTGCTTCTTGAGCTTTTTCATCAAGCGGACAGGATCCTCGTCGGTCCAGTCGGTCAGCATCACCACATAGTCACGATCGTAGGTAAAAGGCTCAGGGTCCTTGGCATCAATGACCAACGGCCCATATACCCCTGACTGCTCCTGGAAACCGGAATGACTGTGATACCAGTAGGTACCGTTCTGCTTGACCTTGAACCTGTAGACATACATGCCATCGGGCTCGATGCCATGAAAACTAAGCCCTGGTACGCCATCCATGTTGGCCGGCAGGATAATGCCGTGCCAGTGGATGGAGGTTGTATCCTTCAAGCGATTTCGGACTCGAAGCGTCACCGTATCACCCTCACGCCAGCGCAGCAGAGGGCCTGGCAGCCCACCATTGATGGTCATGGCGGGTTTCGATTTACCGGCGATAATGACTGGCGTCTCTCCGATCAGGAGGTCAAACTCAGTACCGGTCAATACATTCGGCACGCCAGGATTTGTGATCGCCCAAACTGGGTTACGCCACAAGCCCAGTCCACCCAGTAGGCCTCCGGCGGCCATACCCTTTACGAACGTTCGCCTTGAAGTTTTGGATTGCATGCCGTGTGTCCAATCAGTCATTGAGTCAGAGCCGTTATGAAAGGAAGGTGTACAGGGCAAGGCAGACATCACCAGCCCTTATGTCAACGCTTCCCAGCCTACAAGCGCGACGAAAATGCCATATTTGAGTAAGCCGCATGATTACATTTCTGTAAGGTTGGCCTGCTCAAGCGCTTAGCAGTGCGAGTGCTTCCTGGTCTCCTTATCCTCCGCGACTATGGTGGCTGCTTTGGACTCCTGAGTTTGCATGGCAGCGACCGATGCTTCACGGGCCTGAGCCATACGGTCAAAGACACGATCACCACCGCTTTCGGCCATAGCCAAAGAGGAGAGCATTAGTGCAGAAGCAATAAAGAATGATTTAACAGCGTTCATTTTCAGTACCTTCATGTGATTAAGTATTCCCTGTTCGCCTCTAGGTAATCGCAGGGAAAGCGTTAAGCTCGGGATAACCTTAATCACTCAAGCCTGTCGGCAGGATGAAGTGAAAATTACAGTTTAGTCAGCTGTGGGAAAACGCTGGGCGTCCCTGTCAAGAACTCAATAGGATTGCTTTGAGCGGCCTGCAGACCTTGCTGTAACAAACATTGACACTAGACGAGCAACCTGACTGCAACCTTAGCGGCACATTACATTTCTGTAAGGTTCTCGTCAGCTCCACTACGCTAGAGGCACAATCCTCTTTTCTACCTGGGGTACTGTCGTATGAAAATCCTTATTGCTGAGGACGAACCCAAGATAGGAATGTACTTACAGCGAGGACTAGGCGAGGCAGGCTTTACCGTTGACCGCGTGACCTCTGGTACCGAGGCACTCCAACAGGCGCTGGGCGAGGCTTATGATCTATTGATTCTGGACATCATGATGCCTGGTCTTGATGGCTGGGAGGTACTCAAGGTACTGCGCGCGGCTGGCAAAAGTGTACCAGTGCTTTACCTGACGGCTCGGGATCAGGTTGAAGACCGAGTCAAGGGACTTGAACTGGGCGCAGATGACTATTTGATCAAACCGTTTGCCTTTTCCGAATTACTTGCGCGTGTCAGAACGCTGTTACGTCGGAGTACTAGCGCACCAACCCAGACCCTGATGAGCATTGCCGACCTTGAGGTCGACCTTATGAAACGCAGGGCATTTCGGGGTGGAAAACGCATCGATCTGACGTCCAAGGAATTTGCGCTGCTTGAGCTTCTCTTGCGTAGACGGGGTGAGGTCCTGCCTAAATCGCTGATTGCATCCCAGGTCTGGGACATGAATTTTGATAGCGATACAAATGTCATCGAGGTAGCCGTGCGGCGTCTACGGGCAAAGATTGACGACGGCTTTGACGTCAAGCTTATTCATACTTCACGAGGTATGGGCTATATGCTTGAAGGACCGGAAGAAGACAATGGGTAGGCAGCCCTCATTAACAGCCCGCATCAGCTTGATGTTTATGCTGGTCGTTGCAATAGTCCTTACTGCAGCTGGGCTCATTTTCACCCACCTCAGCCATAAGCACTTCCAGATGATGGATCAGATGGCTCTGGAGGAGAAACTGCACGCCGCTGAAAATACGCTTAAGACCTTATCGAGCGTGGCAGATATTGGGCTTTTACACCCTCAACTAAAAGCCCTTTTAAGCGCTCATGAGGAACTCGTGGCCGTTATCCAGGATCATGCTGGAAATGAGCTGTTTGCAAGCTCAAGCCAGCGAACTATTCCCGCACAATTCAGCTCAGAAAAAGCAGGGCAAATCTGGGAATGGCATGATCAGGAGCATATGTTTCGTGGCCTTACCGATCATGTCACCCTACCAGAAGAGCCGCCCCTCACCATTATGGTTGCGCTTGATGTGACCATGCACATGACCTTTTTTGAGTCCTTGCAAAAGTGGTTCTGGATCGGATTGGTGTGCAGTGCATTGATTAGCGCAGCATTGGGCTGGGTAGTTGTACGCAAAGGACTTCGACCTATTGGACAGGTAGCCAGGGTTGCAGCGTCTGTATCAGCCAAATCGTTAAAGGCACGCATCCCCTTGGCACCTGTTCCGTATGAGTTGCAGGAGTTGGTGTCATCATTCAATGCCATGCTTGATAGATTGGATGACTCATTTGTTCGACTGTCCAACTTCTCCGCTGATATCGCACACGAGCTACGTACGCCTGTAGCGAATCTAATAACGCATACCGAAGTGATCCTTTCCCGCAAGCGGAATATCGAAGACTATGAGGAAAATCTCTACTCAAATCTTGATGACCTCAAGCGCATGGCTCGCATGATTGATGACATGCTGTTCCTGGCCAAAGCGGATAATGGATTGATCATTCCTGCCCGGCAGAACGTAGATCTACGCGAAACGGCGGAAAAGCTTGCGGAGTACTATCAGCTGCTTGCCGATGAAAAGGACATCAAGTTGATCGTTGAGGGCTATGGTTCAATCAAAGGGGATATCCTGATGATCCATAGGGCTATCTCAAACCTGCTCTCAAACGCGCTGCGCTATACCCCTGAGAGAGAAACTATCAAGGTAGAGGTCAGGGAAGATAATGCCTACGTGGTTCTGACGGTAAAAAACCCGGGCCCAGCCATTGCCCCCGAACACCTCGACAAGCTGTTTGATCGGTTCTACCGGGCAGACCCTGCACGGCGAGAGGGTAGTCCACATAATGCAGGTCTAGGACTCGCGATTACCCGTTCCATTATTGAGGCTCATCATGGACGTGCAGGATGTACCTCGGCAGGGGGAGTGACCCAGTTTTTCTTCGAGTTTCCAAAAGCTGTAGAGTGCACATACTCAAAGACACATTTGGCGCAATAATTTTGCAAAACGCATAGAGCGATTAAGTCTGGTCTTGGAAGCATTGTGGGTTGTCTGAGATTTGGCTAACATCTGAGAGTGAATGTATTTATAAGGTTTTGCCTACTCTTGGTGCTTAGTCTAACGCTTCCCATGGCCGGGACGGCGGGCGCGGCATTTGTAGCTGAACCTTGCCCCATGCAGCTGCAGCACAAGGACATGTCGAAAGGCATAATAGAAGATAGCTGCTTTGATAAAGAAAAAAGTTTTCATAGCGGCAGCAAAATCTGCAAAACAGGTGAGCAGTGCCAAGCCAATAGTGCAATTCAAGTCACTTCTCTGAAAATCTTTCCTCCTCTAGAGTCACTGGTTATTCACCAGCCTCTTGCTGAGTTTATTCCATACCCTAGCCTTGATACGGTCTGGCGACCTCCCCGCGTCTAATTCCTGATTTGTCCTAAGCTTATCTTGCGCCTCGATGGTCGCAGGGATGTCTATGCACGCATGCATGGCGTGCCAGAACATGACGGAATTGTGCAATGATTTTTCAATGTAATCATAACGGGCGCCTGTCTTGGGGCGTTCTAGCTGTGACGTTTATGGCTGTGCCGAGGTTGGCTCCGGCATTAACCCTTGATGAAGCCTTACTATTGGCTGAGCATGAGGCGCCTTCGATGAGAGCCAGGCGGGCGGACATCGAAGCGGCTCGCAGCGCCGCCATCCCGGCTGGTGAGTTACCGGACCCCAGGCTTTCTCTCGGCCTGCAGAACGTACCTGTCGAGGGCCAGGACCGGTACAGTCTTAATCGAGACTCCATGACCATGCAAATGGTTGGCATCATGCAAGAGGTGTCTAATAGTGATAAGCGCCGCGCACGCGTCGAAGCCGCCCAGGCTGAAATACTTCAGGCAGAGGCAGAGCAACAGGTAGAACGGCTTAGTGTCAGGGTAGAAACCGCCCTGGCCTGGATAGAGGCCCGAGCGATCGAGCAGAAACTGGCGCTCTTTGGGAGTCTCTACAATGAAAACCGCCTCTTTGGCAAAGCGGTGCAGGCTACCATTGCAGGCAATGCAGGAATGGCGGCTGATAGCGTCATCCCTAGACAGGAAGCTGCCACTCTAGCGGAAGAGGAGGATGAGCTACATCGCGCTCTAACGCAGGCACGCGCTGCACTGCGCCGCTGGGTTGGACCCGCCGCAGACGAACCGCTATCAGGAAATCTGCCCCTATGGCCTGTTGATACGCATCATTTCAAACATAATCTCAGGCAGCACCCTAATGTAGCCGTTTTCGGGCCCAGAGCCAGCGTAGCAGAGGCTGAAATACAGGAAGCTGTTGCTGAAAAAAAGCCTGACTGGGGCTGGCAGGTAGATTATCAGCATCGCGGTCGCGAGTACGGTGACATGGTCAGCCTTCAGGTCAGTTTTGACTTGCCGCTATTTACTACTTCCCGACAGGATCCCAAGATTGCAGCCAAACGGTCGCAGCTCATTCAACTTGAAGCCGAGCGCGAGGCCATATTGCGCGAGCATGCGCAGATGTTGGAGAGCGACCTGGCTGAATATGAGCGCCTCCATAATTCCCTTGAGCGTAGCCAGAAAACCTTTGTTCCTCTAGCCAAGGAGAAGGTGGATCTTGCCATGGCAAGCTATCGCGCCGGAAAAGGCGATTTGGCCGCCGTGGTCGAGGCGCGCCGTGATCTGATTCAGGCTCGTCTCAAGCTTATCGATATTACCCAGCTGCAAGCGCTGACCAGTGCTCGTCTGCATTTTGCGTACGGAGCACATTCAAATGACTAAACGAATCCTTATAGGGTCATTGTTCGTGTTGATGATTGCTGTGCTTGCCGGCCTTCTGGGCTATTGGCTAGGCAAGCCATCGCCTGCCCCCAATCTGCCTGTGGATCAAAATCAGCCTTCCTCTGTAACCGCTGATCAATCTGAAAAAAAGGTGCTGTATTGGTACGACCCTATGTACCCCCAGCAAAAGTTTGATAAGCCTGGTAAATCGCCATTCATGGATATGGAGCTCCAGCCGCGCTATGCCGATGAGAGTGGAAATAGCGCTGCCGTTACAATAGACCCAGGCATTACGCAAAACCTTGGAATGCGCGTCTCTCCTGTGACTCGGGAGTCTCTCGCTCAAACCTTAAGTGCGTCGGGAGCGCTGACCTATGATGAGCGGGACGTAGCAGTTTTGCAGACACGCAGCGGCGGGTTTGTGGAGCGGGTATATGACCTTGCCCCTGAAGATATTATTAAGAAAGGCGCACCGTTAGCTGACCTGTTGGTACCGGAGTGGGCTGCTGTGCAGGAGGAGTATCTTGCACTTCGGGCATTGAACGAGCCAGCATTGTTGGCAGCGGCTCGCCAGCGGATGCGTCTTGCCGGTATGCCGCAAGTACTGATTGAACAGGTTACGCGTAGCGGCAAGGCCAGTCCTGTATGGACGATTACCAGTCCAATTGAGGGGGTACTTGAAACCCTAGATATACGTCAGGGAATGACGCTTGCTGGCGGTGCGCTCGTTGCCCGGATCAATGGTATCAGCAGTATCTGGCTTGAAGTAGCCGTACCTGAGGCGCAAATTTCTGCTCTGTCTGCTGGACAACCCGTTCAAGCACACTTACCTGCCTATCCAAGTGATGTACTTAACGGCACGATCAAGGCGATTCTGCCGCAAGCTAACCCTGAAAGCCGAACGGTGCGGGTTCGAGTAGAGTTGCCTAACCCACAACAACGTCTACGACCCGGCATGACGGCTGAAGTCATCCTCAGCAGCGATCAGTACGATGCCTTGGTCATACCCGCCGAAGCGGTGATCCGTACTGGCAAACGAGCAATAGTCATGCTTGCTGAGAACGCTGGCCAGTACCGCCCCGTAGAAGTCAGGGTAGGCCGTGAAATAGCAGACAAAGTCGAGATCCTACAAGGTCTGGAAGAGGGCCAGCAGGTTGTTGCCTCGGGACAGTTTCTGCTGGATTCTGAAGCTAGTTTACGCGGACTCACCGCTCAGCCGCTTGAGCCGTCAGCCAGCGCCTCCAAGCCCGCCCTGCATGAAGCTGAAGGCACCATTATTGAGCTTGGTGACGACATGATTACCCTCTCTCATGGGCCTTTCATAACACTTGGCATGCCTGGAATGACCATGGGCTTTCCACTGGCAGACAAATCCCTTGCCGCCAACCTCAAGACAGGTGATCAGGTCCGGTTTGCAGTACGCCAGACGGATGATGGCCTACTGATCGAGCGTATTGAGCGCCTGGGAGGTCAGCCATGATTGCTACAGTCATCCAGTGGTCTGTCGGCAATCGATTCCTGATCCTCCTGGCGACACTGTTTGCGGTGGTATGGGGCATTTGGTCAGTGAAGAACACGGCCGTTGATGCACTGCCTGATCTTTCCGACGTACAGGTCATCATCCGTACGCCCTATCCCGGGCAGGCGCCCCAGATCGTTGAAAATCAGGTTACCTATCCGCTGACCACTACCATGCTGTCGGTTCCTGGAGCCAGGACGGTACGGGGCTACTCTTTCTTTGGCGACAGTTACGTCTACATACTGTTTGAGGACGGCACCGATCTTTATTGGGCCCGCTCGCGAGTTCTGGAGTATCTCAGCCAGGTGCAGGGGCGTTTACCCGCCGCGGCAAAGCCTGCGCTGGGGCCGGATGCTACAGGCGTAGGCTGGATTTTTCAGTATGCCCTGGTTGACCGCAGCGGAGGACATGACCTGGCCCAGCTACGATCACTACAGGACTGGTTTCTCCGCTATGAGTTGAAGACATTACCCAATGTGGCGGAAGTCGCACCGATTGGTGGGATGGTCAAGCAGTACCAGATTGTGCTGGACCCTATTCGTATGGCTAATCGAGGCGTGACTCAGCAACAGATCGCTGAAGCTATCAACAAGGCCAACCAGGAGACGGGGGGAAGTGTGCTTGAGCTGGCTGAGACCGAGTTCATGGTTCGAGCCCCGGGCTACCTGCAGACCCTAAACGACTTTCGTGCTGTTCCTTTGCGGTTGGATACCAGTGGTGTTCCTGTAACCTTAGGTGATGTCGCCCATATTCAGCTAGGCCCGGAGATGCGGCGTGGTATTGCCGAACTTGATGGCGAGGGTGAAGTAGTGGGAGGCGTGGTGATTCTCCGTAGTGGCAAAAATGCTCGGGATACGATTGCCGCCGTCCAGGCAAAACTGGACAACCTCAAGCAAAGCCTTCCGGAGGGCGTTGATATCGTTACGACGTATGATCGCAGCAAGCTCATTGATCGTGCTGTAGAAAACTTAAGCTTCAAACTGATCGAAGAGTTTGTCGTTGTGGCGCTGATTTGCGCCTTGTTTCTCTGGCACTTGCGTTCCTCATTTGTAGCCATCGTGTCACTGCCTGTAGGGGTGCTAATTGCCTTTATCATCATGCAGCGACAGGGGGTTAACGCTAATATCATGTCTCTTGGCGGAATTGCCATTGCGATTGGCGCAATGGTCGACGCCGCGATTGTCATGATAGAAAATGCTCACAAGCACATCGAAGCCTGGCATAGACACTATCCTGACAGGCCGCTTAAGGGTAATGAGCACTGGAAAGTAATCACTCAGGCCGCGATTGAGGTAGGGCCAGCGCTTTTCTTCAGTCTGCTGATCATTACTCTTTCGTTTATACCGGTTTTTACCCTGGAAGCTCAGGAGGGCCGTTTATTCGGTCCGCTGGCCTTTACTAAAACCTATGCCATGGCGGCAGCGGCAGGCCTTTCGGTTACGCTGGTTCCTGTACTGATGGGCTACTGGATCCGCGGCAAGATACCTGAAGAGCATCGTAACCCACTCAACAGGTTACTCATCCGCCTCTATCAGCCCGTATTGGATACCGTGCTACGTTGGCCCAAAATAACGCTTCTGGTAGCACTCCTGGTTTTTCTTACCGGCATTTGGCCTGCTACCCGCTTGGGAGGAGAATTCCTGCCACCGTTGGATGAAGGCGATCTGCTCTACATGCCCACAGCGCTGCCAGGGCTTTCAGCGCAAAAGGCAAGCGAGCTCCTGCAGCAGACCGACCGCTTAATCAAAACCGTGCCGGAAGTGGCACATGTATTTGGCAAGGCTGGACGTGCTGATACGGCAACAGACTCAGCGCCACTTGAGATGTTTGAGACAACTATTCAATTCAAGCCCAGGAATGAATGGCGAGCAGGCATGACCACCGAGAAGCTTATCGAGGAGCTGGACCATACGGTGCAGGTGCCTGGGGTAGCTAATCTCTGGATTCCACCTATCCGTAACCGAATAGATATGCTGGCCACTGGGATCAAGAGTCCAATCGGCGTAAAGGTCTATGGAACGGATATTGCGCAGATCGATAAGGTGACTCAATCAGTTGAGCGTATCGCCAAAACAGTACCAGGCGTTACGTCAGCGCTGGCTGAGCGCCTGTCGGGTGGACGCTATATCGATGTGGATATCGATCGTAGCGCTGCCGCCCGCTATGGTCTGAATATCGCTGACGTACAAGCTATCGTAGCCGGTGCCATTGGCGGTGAGACCATTGGAGAGACGGTCGAGGGCCTGGCACGCTATCCGATCAATCTACGCTATGGGCGTGAATGGCGAGACTCTCTGACAGCGCTGCAGCAGTTGCCTATTTACACTCCTCAAGGTAGCCAGATCACTTTGGGGACCGTGGCATCGGTCAAAGTCAGCGACGGGCCACCCATGCTGAAAAGCGAAAACGCTCGTTTGACTGGTTGGGTATATATAGATGTTCGCGGTCGCGATATGGCGTCAGTTGTAGCTGACTTGAGTCAGAAGATCGAAGCTGAGGTCAAGCTGAGCCCAGGGATGAGCGTTAGCTATTCTGGACAGTTTGAGTTCATGGAGAGGGCTAATGCACGGCTCAAGCTTGTGGTGCCTGCCACGCTTTTGATCATCTTTGTTCTCCTATATTTTATCTTCAATCGTTTTAATGAAGCACTTCTTATCATGGTCACGCTTCCCTTTGCTCTTACTGGAGGTGTCTGGTTTCTTTATGTACTGGATTATCACCTTTCAATTGCAACAGGGATTGGTTTTATTGCTCTGGCCGGAGTTTCGGCGGAGTTTGGTGTAATCATGCTGCTTTATCTGAGAAATGCATGGCATGAACGGTTAGAAGCAGGCCATAACCATGAGCGTGCGCTGGTTGAGGCTATTCGTGAGGGTGCTGTACAGCGTGTACGTCCTAAAGCAATGACCGTTGCGGTGATCATTGCCGGCCTTCTGCCCATTCTCTGGGGAACCGGTACCGGAGGAGAGATCATGAGCCGCATCGCCGCACCAATGGTAGGCGGTATGATCAGTGCGCCCTTGCTTTCCTTGTTCGTCCTGCCAGCAGCCTACCTTCTGATGCGCCGTCGACAGTTTCGCGATTCCTTCAAAACAGATAACCCCCCTGGAGAACACTCATGAAAATCGCAAGTATCGTTTTCGCCTCATTGCTTGTTTCACCTGCGCTATTTGCTGCGGAAAAACAGTCCATGGAGGGTATGCCGATGGATCATAAGGGCATGGACATGCCGATGGATCAAAAGGCGACCACAAAGACGGGCAAGGCTACTGGTGTTGTCAAAAAGGTTGATACTGAGAAGGGGTCCGTGACGATTGCTCATGGGCCGGTCGAAGCATTGGGCTGGCCATCCATGACAATGGGCTTTAAAGCCGAGGCCACCCAGTTACAAGGTCTCAAGCAGGGCGACAAGGTAAAATTTGAGTTTGCCTCCACGGGAATGGACTCAACCATTACCCGTATTGAAAAGCAGTAACTGAAAGGGCCACCGTTCACGGTGGCCCTCTGACATGGCTGTTATTTAACTAAACGCTTGCAGCAAAAACTCTTAGTTGCACCTAATAATAGGGGTGTGTATGAATGCTGCTTCTGGTTGGGTAAGGGTAAATGTCAGAGAGCATCAGCGGTTGACTTGGCACCCTCTAGATCAGCCAGCCCTTCATACATATAGCTCATTGGCTTAACCATGCTCTGGTAGCTGTTCTCAAGCCTGGCTATTCGAAAACCGCTGTCCCTGAGCAGTTCATCAATGGAACGATCCAGATGGCATCCGCCTACAAAACGGCTCCACATGGGCGTCAGCTTCTGCTGCCAGCGAGCAACGCCTGGATCCGACGCCAAACCATGTTCGCAAAAGGCGAAATACCCATCAGGTTTGAGTACTCGACGAATCTCATGGAGAGCCATGCGGATATCTGGAACGCTACATAGTGTCCAGGAGCAAAGTGCAGTATCTATGCTCCGATCAGGCAAAGGAATATGCTCAGCCGTGCAATGCAGGATCTCGATGGGAAAAGGCGCATGCGATACGTCCTTCTGACCCAGCTTTAACATATTGGCGTCAGGCTCAAGCGCATAGAGCCGCTCAACCTGATCCGGGATGTAGAAGGGCAGATTGCGTCCTGAACCAAAGCCAATTTCCAGTGCTACCCCCTTGGCCTGAATCGCTAAACGCCTTCGGTAGGCGTCAAGGCGCCGGGAGTTCATTACTGAATGAATCAGACAGGGTAATACGCACTGGTCGTACACTTTCATAGCTCAGCTTCCACACCCAGGAGCGATGGCTCTACCGATCAAGATTAGCTATTTCCTTTTATCAGGAAAGGGATAGCAAAGGGTATTCCCAGCCAATTTACTCAGGCCATCCCTGGCGCCGAGTGTTAAGTATGTAGGCCAAGGCCCATAATTATTGTTTAAAAGCAGTGCTGAGCGTTAAACCAGCTGGGTCTCATGAGGGGCCAGTCCTTGCTCTACCTGAAGCGTACAGTGATGAATTGAATACCTGTCCTTGAGCGTATGCATTGTCTCATTCATGAAGGTATCTCCCGGATAGCCATTGGGCATCACCAAATGCACCGTTAGGGCGTTTTCTGTAGTACTCATCCCCCAAATATGAAGGTCGTGTATGTCTTTCACGCCGTTTAGCTGCAGGAGGTAGGTCTCGATCTCATTACGATCAACGCTGTTGGGTACAGCATTAAGTGCAAGATCTACAGAGTCACGCAATAGTGACCAAGTGCTGATTATGATGATGGCTACAATGATCAGGCTCAGGATGGGGTCGATCCAGTGTGCGCCGGTAAAGTAGATAGCGACACCTGCAAGGACCACGCCGAGTGAGACGCCTGCATCAGCTGCCATATGAAGAAATGCGCCTTTGACATTAAGATCACTTTTGCTGCCCTTGATGAAAAGAAGCGCTGAGGCACCGTTTATGAGGATGCCGATGCCAGCTACTATGGAAACGGTCAGCCCGGATACCGCTCCGGGGTTTGAAAAGCGGGTGACTGCTTCCCAGGCAATGGCACCGCAGGCAACAAGAAGCAGCACGGCATTACCTAGTGCAGCAAGAATAGATGTACCCCTCAAACCATAGGTGAATTTATAGCTAGGGGCTCTTCTCCCTAAAAGAGCAGCTCCCCACGCCAGTATCAAACCTAATACGTCAGACAGGTTATGCCCAGCATCAGCAATAAGGGCCGTTGAGTTTGCAGCGATGCCGTAAACAAACTCGACAATAACAAAGCCGGTATTCAAGGCTGTCGCTATCAGGAAGGCCTTGTTATTCGTGTCAATGTTTCCATGTGCATGTGCATGTGCATGTGCATGGCTGTGCTCGTGATGATCCATAAAGGCCCTCTAAAAGACGTCGTGAGTAGGGGTAAGGCTTGAAGCACGGACCTGTCCTATGGGGAATATCAGGCGGAAGCGAGTAACGTGGCCAGGAATGCTTTCGACCTCACAGCGTCCTTGATGCAGACTCATGATGGAGCGTACGATGGCCAGCCCCAGTCCTGTACCGCCCTGTTCATGCGTCCGCCGGCCATCAACCCGATAGAACCGTTCAAAAAGATGCGGTAGGTGATGTGCACCAATACCGGCACCCGTGTTCTCAACAGTGACACTGGCCTCGTCTGCTTCTTCCGTTAGAACAATGGCCACCGTGCCGCCGTAAGGCGTATGCCCAATAGCATTTGAGAGCAAGTTGGACAGAGCACGTTGGATCATTAACCGATCTCCCATCGTGGAGGCTTCTCCTCTGATGCTTATCGATATGTCCTTGTCTTCGGCACTGATTGCAAAGAGGTCCATGATTCGCATGGTCTCGTCGCGCAGAAAGATGGGGGTGAAGGGAATCAGTGTATGGGGATGACTTACCTGGGCGAGAAACAGCATGTCCGAGATAATACGATTTAACCGTTCATACTCTTCTATAGCAGACTCCAGGACGTGGCAATATTCCGCCTCGGAGCGTTTACGCGAGAGGGTAACCTGTGTCTTGATCATGAGATTGTTAATTGGGGAGCGCAATTCATGAGCAAGATCGTCCGAAAATTCAGAAAGCTGTTGTACACCTGTATCTAGCCGGTGGAGCATAAAATTCATGCTATGAGCAAGATCCTTCAACTCCCTGGGCAATCTGTCAGTTTTGATTCGATGGGAAAGACTTTGGGTCGATATCTGTGCGGCAACACTGCGAAACCGTCGTAACGGCCGGAGTTCCTTTTGTACAAGCAACCAGGCACTAATGCCGATGAGTATCAAAAGTACCGGTACGGAGACTAGTGATGACTTTAAAAAGGCCAATAGCAAGTGGCGGTCAGCTGAACGATCCAGAGTCAGCAGTGCTTTAACCAATTGACCGTCTTGAGTCGGGATAACCTTGGAGACAGTCAGCATCTCCTGGTTGGTTGCTGAAAGCCAAGAATGAAAGGCGATAGAGGTGCCTACTGCCAGGGTACGAATCTCGGGAGCAAGAGCATATTGCCCGATGCCCAGCATGACAGCAGGCGCCTGATCGGCGTCAAGGATACTAAGGCTCAGGTTGTCATGGCCCAGGATGAGATCCAGCAATGCGTGCGGCTTGTTTGATAACTGCTCAGGTGCTACGTCTACCTTAAGGTTATGTTCGATACGCTCGAACTTGCCAGTCAGGTTTTCATGAGCAGAGAGATCAAGCTCACGATCAAGCGTTATGTAGGAGAGCCCTACAACAAGCATGACGAGCATTGCTCCCAGCAGGATAACCTTGAGGCTCAGGCGAAACGACAAGCTGGTCGAAATCATCCACGCTCCTCAAGAATATACCCCGCACCACGAATGGTATGGATTAGCTTTATCTCAAAGGGATCGTCGATCTTGGCCCGCAGCCGTCTGATTGAAACCTCAACGACATTGGTGTCACAGTCAAAATTCATGTCCCAAACCATCGAGATGATCTGGGTACGGGTGAGCACCTCACCCGTCTTGCGCATGAGCAGATGCAGGAGCGCAAATTCCTTGGTCGTCAGGTCAATACGCTGGTTGCCACGAAAGGCACGGTGCCGATTCGGATCAAGCTCCAGATCGGCCACCTTAACAACATCCGATACCTGGACTGCATCACTTCGGCGAAACAACGAACGGATACGGGCCAGTAACTCTGGGAACTGGAAGGGTTTGACCAGGTAATCATCAGCGCCCAGATCAAGACCTTTCACCTTTTCTTCAAGACGCCCTCGTGCTGTCAGCATGATCACACGCGTCTGCTTGCGCTTTCGTATGAGTTCGAGTACTTCCCAACCATCCATCTCTGGAAGATTTACGTCCAGCAGAATAAGGTCATACGTCTGCTGGTGAGCTAAATAAAGTCCATCGATGCCAGTATTGGCACAGTCAACAATATAACCACTTTCAGTCAAACCTTGCTTTAAATATTCGGCAGCTTTTGGCTCGTCCTCAACAATAAGGATTCGCATGGTGTACTCACTATTAAAATAATAAACACTTAATTAAGGATGAATTTTTATTATTTGTTTTGATAGCGCTGGAGTTTATAGTTCAAAGCATAAACCCTGTAGCGACTACAGAGTCAAGAAAGCTTTTTAAAAAGCAGGCGCCATGGGTCAAGAACGCGGCTTGAAAGGCTCTATCTCAGCAGCTCTCATATCTCATGCATTGCAAAAGCAGTGTCATGAAATAGGTAAATTGTAGCGAGGTATTGCCCTCTTTTTGAACATTACAGATTTGTAATGTTCAGGTCACTTCCCCGATAAGTTCTGTCTATACAGTGATAATCGAGATAGCTTTATTTCATTGCTGGAAATAAGGGCGCTCTTTTTATTTCTCATAAAGCCTAACTGTAAACCAAGATGTCGGGAGCAATTTTTGTCTGTACTAGATACTTTTTGGAAGTTTCCAAACACCAAGCTTATTAGTTATGGATTAGGGCTTCTTGGTTATTTAATGGCATCTCCATTGACTGCAGGCCCTTCGATGGGGGCTTTGACACTGGAAAGCGCTTTATCCAAAGCTTATGAGAATAATCCAGAGTTTTCTGCTGCTCGTCAGGAGGCAGACGTATCGCTTGGGCTTAGGCAGCAAGCGGGATTGATACCCAACCCAGAACTCTCCTGGGATGTAGAGGATACTCGCTCCAACAAACAGATCAGCAGCATTACTCTTACTCAACCTATTGAACTTGGAGGGAAGCGCCAGGCAAGGGTAGACGTGGCTAATGCCTCTCAGGTGCTCGCTTCAGCGGATATTGACTACCGGACCAACAGCTTGCGCGCCGATGTCATGCAAGCCTTTTATGCTGCACTAAAGGCTCAGGAAGGCCTGCAGCTTGCCAAGCAAGCGGTAGAGTTGGCAGACAATGGCCTTACCATCGCCAAGGGCCGAGTGGAGGCAGGAAAAACCTCACCCGTAGAATTATCTCGAGCGGAGGTTCAACTTTCTACTGTACGCGTTGAAGTGCGCCGGGCTCAGCTTGAGCGCGATAGTACCTACAAGCAGTTGGCAGCACTGTTAGGCGAGTCGGTGCCTGTTTTTTCTCAGGTTCAGGGCAGCTTTGAACATCTGCCCGGCCTTCCAACTAGAGATGAACTGCTGGGTCGTATACGCGGCACGCCAGAGCTGCGTCGTGCTTTGCTACAGATCGATCGAAGCGAGGCCGAGCTCCATCTGGAGCGCACTCAGCGCATACCCGACATACGCGTCAGTATCGGTAGCCAGTACGATGAGCAGGAACGAGAGCGGGTCAACCTGGTCGGCATTTCCTTGCCGCTACCTTTGTTTGACCGTAATCAGGGCAATATCTATGCAGCCTCACGCCGGGCGGATCAGGCACGGGACTTACGCAATGCAGCAGAGCTTCGTCTAAGGAGTGAAACCCTGCAAGCTTATGAGCAATGGGAAATAGCTGTTGCCGACATCTCGGAGTTTCGCCAATCGATTCTTCCTGCGGGCAGGCAAGCCGTCGAAAGCGCGACCCGTGGCTTTGCCATGGGCAAATTCAGCTTCTTGGATGTCTTGGATGCCCAGCGAACCCTGATTTCTTCGCGTGGCCAGTATCTTCAGTCTTTAGAAAGTGCAACTGACGCCCTAGTACGCCTTGAGCGGATTTACGGCGACGCCGTTTCTTTTTATCCATCCCAAATCACCCATCCGATTTCTCGATAACGCCGTCGCGCTGACCATGTATTTCCGGGAGCATTCATGAGTAAGAAACAAAGGGTCTCTATTACAACCATCCTTGCGGTGGTTATAGGACTGGGGCTCAGCTTAGGTATTGATGGAGCTGTGACAAAACACGAACTCCGAGCGCAAGAACATGATCATCCGCATGGAGAAGATGATCATTCCAGTGAGGTGAAAAAGGAAGCTGCTTCTGCTGCCCATCATAATGAGGAGGAAGGCGCGCATGAAAAGCATGAGGGTGAAAGCCATGCTGAGGAAGAACAAGGTGATGAACATGGAGAAAACCACGAAGGGGAGCACGGAGACGAGCACAAGGAAGGAGCGATCGAGCTCAGCGCTGAACAAATCAAGGCTGCAGGTATCACGTTAGGCACAGCTAGGTCCGGGCAGATCAATAACGTGCTGTCGCTACCTGGTGAGATTCGCTTCAATGAGGATCGAACGGCCCATGTAGTACCTCGGGCTGTGGGTGTCGTCGAAGCCGTGAAGGTCAATTTGGGTGAGCAGGTAAAAAAGGGTCAGGTGCTGGCCATTATTTCCAGCCAGCAGGTCTCCGAACAGCGTAGCGAGCTGGCAGCAGCCCAGCAGCGTGCCGCACTCGCACGTACGCTTTTCAGTCGGGAAAAAAAGCTCTGGGAAGAAAAGATCTCTGCTGAACAAGACTATCTGCAAGCACGGCAAGCCTTGCAGGAGGCAGAGATAAACTTGAAAAATGCCCTGCAAAAAACGCAGGCCCTAAGCGGAAGTAGCAGTCTTTCCGGAGGAAACCGCTATGAAGTCCGTGCCCCCTTTGATGGTACGGTTATTGAAAAACATGTTGTCCTGGGTGAAGTTGTCAACGATACATCCAATGTATTTGTGCTGACAGATCTCTCCCATGTATGGGCAACGTTTAACGTATCAGCACGTGACTTGGGCAGAGTGGTGGTAGGAAAAAAGGTTGAGGTGGTTGCGGCCGAGCTTGGAAGCACCGCTCAAGGGGTTGTTGCCTACGTGGGTAGCCTTCTGGGTGAGCAGACGCGTGCAGCAACAGCACGCGTTACATTGGACAACCCTGAGGGCGCTTGGCGTCCGGGGCTGTTTGTCACAATCAATGTAGCAACGTCAACACAGAAAGCCGCTGTGACCGTTCCGGTACAGGCTATTCAGACCCTTGAGGATAAGCCCTCCGTTTTTGTTCGTACACCAGAAGGTTTCCAGGCTCAGCCTGTGCAGCTGGGCGTACGAGACAGCGGCTTTGTGGAAGTCACTAATGGTCTGGATGCAGGTACTCAGATAGCCGTCGAGGGCAGCTTTATTCTCAAGTCCGAATTAGGAAAAGGTTCAGCCGAACATTCCCATTAAGTGCCCCAGGTCCTGCCACGAGTATTTTCCAATGTTCGAACGTATTCTCAGATTTTCCATTGAACAGCGATGGCTGGTCATGCTGGCAGTGCTGGGCATGTCTGCGCTAGGAGTTTTCAGCTATCAAAAGCTACCTATTGATGCTGTACCCGATATCACAAATGTCCAGGTTCAGATCAACACGGCCATGCCTGGCTTTTCGCCTCTGGAGGCCGAACAACGGCTGACCTATCCCATCGAAACGGCTATGGCCGGATTGCCTCATCTTCAACAGACCCGCTCATTGTCCCGTTCAGGTTTTTCGCAGGTAACGGTTATCTTTGAAGATGGTACTGATCTTTACTTTGCCCGTCAGATGGTTAACGAACGCCTGCAAGGCGCTCGTAATCAGCTTCCAGAGAGCGCTGAGGCAATGATGGGGCCAATCTCAACCGGATTAGGTGAGATATTCCTGTGGACAGTCGAAGCGGATGAGCAGGCGCGAAAAGAGGATGGTACGCCCTATACACCTACTGACCTGCGCGTCATTCAGGACTGGATTATAAAACCACAACTGCGCAATGTTCCTGGCGTAGCGGAAATCAATACCATTGGTGGTTTCAACAAGGAGTATCAGGTCGCTCCCAATCTTAAGAAGCTTGCCTCTTATGGCCTGACTTTAAATGATCTTTTCTCTGCGCTTGAGCGCAACAATGCCAACGTCGGAGCAGGGTTTATCGAGCGTGGCGGCGAGCAGCTGGTTATTCGCGCGCCTGGACAGGTAGGGTCGGAGCAGGACATTGCCAATATAGTGCTTACGACAGTAGACGGCTCTCCCATTCGCATTCGTGATGTAGCTTCAGTAGGAATCGGAAAAGAGCTTCGATCCGGCGCCGCCACGGAAAATGGTCGTGAGGTAGTACTGGGCACAGTGTTTATGCTGATTGGTGAGAATAGCCGATCTGTTGCTCAGGCGGTGTCGAAAAAGATTGAGGATATCAATCGTTCATTACCCGCTGGTGTTTCAGCGGTTCCGGTGTATGACCGCACCACCCTGGTGGACAAGGCCATTGCCACCGTCAAGAAAAACCTGGTCGAGGGCGCTATTCTCGTTATCGCCATTTTATTTCTGTTCCTTGGCAACATACGTGCTGCACTGATTACAGCAATGGTCATTCCGTTGTCCATGCTGTTTACCTTTACCGGGATGTTTGCCAACAAGGTCAGTGCCAATCTTATGAGCCTGGGGGCGCTTGACTTTGGTGTCATTGTGGACGGTGCTGTAGTGATCGTTGAGAACTCAATTCGACGCCTTGCTCATGCGCAGCACCACCACGGACGCATACTGACTCGCTCCGAGCGTTTCCATGAGGTATTTGCAGCAGCCAGAGAGGCCCGACGTCCGCTTATATTTGGTCAGCTGATCATCATGGTGGTTTATCTTCCGATTTTTGCCCTGAGCGGCGTAGAAGGAAAGATGTTCCATCCCATGGCATTTACCGTAGTGATTGCACTACTGGGTGCGATGATTCTTTCCATCACATTTGTTCCGGCAGCCATTGCCCTGTTTGTGACGGGTAAGGTCAAGGAAGAAGAAAACCTGGTTATGCGAGCGGCGCGGCAGGGCTACTCTCCCATCCTGAACGGGGTAATGAAGCATCGCCCGGCAGTTTTCGCAGCTGCCGTACTAGTGGTGGGTCTGTCTGGTTTTCTAGCAAGCCGCATGGGCAGTGAATTCGTACCCAGTCTGAGTGAGGGAGACTTCGCCCTTCAGGCACTCAGGGTACCTGGGACCAGTCTTACGCAATCAGTAGATATGCAGCAGCGCCTGGAAAAAGCACTGATTGAGCGCGTCCCTGAAGTCCAGCGTGTCTTTGCCCGGACAGGAACAGCCGAAATTGCGGCTGACCCCATGCCACCGAATATTTCGGACAGCTATGTCATGCTCAAGCCACGCGAACAATGGCCTGACCCGGACAAGTCACGGGATGTGCTTATCGAGGAGATTCAAAAAGCCAGCGCGACCGTGCCTGGTAGCAACTATGAGATGTCCCAGCCTATACAACTTCGCTTCAACGAGTTGATTTCAGGCGTGCGCAGTGACGTTGCGGTCAAGGTATACGGGGACGATATGGAAGTTCTCAACCAGACGGCCGCCAGAATCGCCTCAAGCATGCAGAAAGTAGAGGGCGCATCTGAGGTAAAGGTTGAGCAAACCTCCGGGCTCCCATTACTTACGGTCAATGTGGATCGTGACAGGGCTGCCCGCTTTGGCCTGAACATTGGCGATGTTCAGGATGCTGTCTCCGCAGCCTTTGGTGGACGTCAGGCCGGTACATTGTTCGAAGGGGACCGCCGCTTCGATATAGTGGTCCGGCTCTCCGATGAATTGCGAACTGATCTGGATGCAATGTCGCAAATGCTTATCCCTGTTCCTGCTTCAAGTAGCGATACGACAGGCCGGATAGGATTTATTCCTCTCTCTGATTTAGCAACACTGGATCTGGTACTGGGACCAAATCAGATCAGTCGTGAAAACGGTAAACGACTTGTCATTGTCAGTGCTAACGTACGAGGCCGTGACATTGGTTCATTTGTTCAGGATGCCGCGACACGTATTGAGCAGGACGTAAAGGTACCCGCAGGGTATTGGACAAGCTGGGGAGGGCAGTTTGAGCAGCTTCAGTCAGCGGCGCAGCGGCTTCAAATCGTTGTTCCAGTGGCCCTGCTTCTTGTTTTTGTACTTCTGTTCATGATGTTCAACAACATTAAAGACGGACTTCTAGTCTTTACAGGGATTCCCTTTGCCTTGACAGGCGGGGTGATGGCTCTGTGGCTTAGAGACATACCCTTATCCATCTCGGCAGGGGTTGGCTTTATTGCCCTGTCTGGTGTAGCCGTGCTTAACGGTCTGGTTATGATTGCGTTTATACGCAGCTTGAGAGACAACGGCAGCTCCCTTCATGAGGCTGTGACGCATGGCGCTCTGTCACGTCTTCGGCCTGTGCTCATGACTGCGCTTGTGGCCTCACTGGGGTTTATACCAATGGCACTGGCAACAGGTACAGGCGCTGAGGTACAGCGGCCGCTTGCCACTGTTGTAATAGGGGGAATTCTCTCCTCAACAGCACTGACGCTGCTTGTGCTTCCAGCGTTGTACTTTGCGGCTCACCGCCGCTCAGAGCAAAGGGACACGGCTGGCCAGTAACCCAGTCGATCTAGCGGGCAGGCTCTTTAACTGGCCTTGCCAGGATAGACACCTCTGGTCGGAGGTGTCCATGTCTAAACTCAAGCTCCAAGCCTTTTCATCCCTACCTCTCTGGCCGAAACCATAGGTTGCTATCTGCCTTAGCTAGGATTTGGCAAGGGCATTCCCCGCGGCCTTATTCGTGTGGACTCTCACACTGCATCCAACCGCAGCAGGACGAGTTGAGGCGGCATACGGTGGCGTCTATGCCTTTGCAGCGATTCTCTGGCTGCTACAGGTAGGCGGTATCAAACCATCGCTGTGGGATGTTATCGACCCCTTTGTCACCCTGTGTGGTATAGCCTCTATTGAGACTGGGCACACTGCAATTATGTCGATAATCAACGGGACGGGACTGTAAAAAGGGAATGGCGGAACCAGGCGCAAAGGGCGTCTATCGACGTCGGGCTCTGCGCTTGGTTATAAGATGCTTATTGAAAGGGATATCTTTTCTGATAACCAGAGGTGAGATTAATTTTGATTAGAGCAGTAAAGCCCTAGTGTCCTATAGCTGATGGCCTTCACGTCGCCTGCAGCATCCTTATAAACCATTTCCGCAGGCTGCACGCCACATCCTGATGCATTTGAGCCAATAAATAGAACTTCCTGGATATCCAGCTTCATTCCATACTGATATTCCACACGCTCTACTTCACTCAGTTTGGAGAAATTGTTTTGTAGAACATGAACTCGTGCCTGTTGCATGCGGTTAAAGACGCGCTCGCCGCCATTATCTGCGAGGGCTGCTAATGGCAGAGCCATGAGTAATGATGCCGTGAAAATTTTGGCTAAATATTTTGGCATGGTCTTCTCCTTTAATAATTAATTGAACTTTAATGGAGTCAACCTTTCGAGGTGCTTAGAGCAAAATTACAATTCTGTAATCTGATATTGTGCTGTGAAAAAAATAATAGGCACAATAAAAAAGGCGCCTGATAGGCGCCTAAAGCACATCTTCCGGCCAAAGGAGCAAAAGAAGATGTGTTACTGCTCAGTTAATCTTTCCGTCTGGTCTCACCCAGTTGCCTGCTCTGTTTTCGCTGACTATCAAGGTGTTCACGCTGTAATTTCTGCTCATGCCTTTTTTTCAGTTCCAGGCGAAACGCCTGATTTCGTTCAATTGAGCGCTCGCTACCATCAGCAGCAATCGCCATGCTTGATTCTAGAAAAATGCTACACATGAGAAGGGCAATTAAAACTTTCATATTGATCACTTGACTGTTGAGATTACTCGCTGAGTACCTTGCTATCACTCGTTGCGAATAGTGATAGGGTAACTAAGACAAGTTATCGCCAAGGTGAGGAGAACATTACAATATTGAAAGCTTTTGACCCCCAGCCGGTTGTATGGATGAGTTACAGCGTTGATATTCAATAAATAAATGATTTAAAGAATTTCCAAAGGGTATTCAACTATCAATCTGACTTCATCAAGGTCGGACTCAAAGCTGGTAGCACGAGTCGTAGCCTGTCGCATCCGGAACGACATATCTTTAAGGGTGCCGGTCTGAACGACATATTTGATCTCAACATTCCTCTCCCAACGCTTCTGATTGGTAAGCGGATTACCTTCATCATCCGTCCGCATATACACATCGTTTGCCTGAGAGTAATCAGCGTCCCAACCTCGGGCATAGCGAGTCATGAAGGAAAGACCCGGTACTCCATAGCTGGTCATGTCCAGATCATAGCGAAGTTGCCAGGACTGCTCCTTGGGCGAGTTGAAGTCGCTATACTGGATAGAGTTGTTGAGGTAGATCGAGTCAGCCTGACGAAGGTAGTCAAAGTCGTTATTGCCGTTGTTGCGCTGATAGGCGACTGCGACGGTGTGCGCCCCAAACTGGATACCGGTACTGGCGCTCCATATATTGGTATTGAAGCGGCCAAGAAGCTCTTTGCCTTCATCAACTGCCTTGTAGTAGTTGAAGGTCCCAATCAGCGCAACAGTATCGGACAGGGGATAGCTGGCCGAGGTACCAAAATAGTATTGATCCCAGGCATCCTTTAACCGACTGGTATAGAGGCTGAATTTTACATAGTCATTAACGGTGTAATCACCTCCGAGATACCCAATCCATGGAGAGTTTACCTGTCCTCCATAAAAGGTAACAAATTCATCGCGCATGCTACTCGTATTGGGCTGACTCATGGCGTGCAGGCGTCCACCCTGCAGCGTCAACCCTTCAAAGGAGCTATTTTCAAGGGTAATACCCTTAAAGCTTTCGGGTAGTAGACGTGAATCACCGTATTGCACAACGGGCGTTATCGGAAAGACATCACCCACTTTAAGCACGGTATCGAACAACCGGACCTTGGCTGCTCCACCCAGTTTGGAATAGTTATCTGCAGCCTCACCACTACTGTTATGTGGAAGTAAATCAATGCTTCCTCCGGCGCCGGACCGGCCACTACCAGTGTCAAGCTTCAGACCTAGCATGGCAAACGCGTCGACACCAAACCCTACAGTACCTTGTGTAAATCCAGACTCAAATACAGCCATTACGCCGTGAGCCCACTCTTCAGAATAACCGTTGCCCGTTGCGCTTGACTGTCCATGCCGGAAGTCTCGGTTAAAGAAGAAATTTCGGTTCGTCAGGGTCAGACTGCTTCCTTCAATAAATCCATCGCCTTTTCCTGTCTCCTGGGCGACCGCAGTCTGGGCTGCTCCCCATACAACTGCCAGGGCTACAAGCGAAAGCTTAGCCTTATTGCTCATCACTGATGCTCCTATTAATCGGCAGGTCGATTACGAAATTGCCTTGCGTCTTATTATTGGGCTCTTCAAAAGGCTGTCTTCTGAAGACCAGGCGCTATCGTTACAAGCCTTGGATAACAGGGAGGTGAGCTGAAAATTACAATTTTGTAAGAAGGGTCAGGGCTCAATAGGGCAATGTACTCTGAGCCTAAAAGAGAAGCCCCTGATGGTCAGGGGCTTGTAGTTCTCAAAAATCAGAAGGGTACTACTGTCTCAAAAGCCGCAGACCATTGAATACAACCAGTAGACTTACACCCATGTCGGCAAACACTGCCATCCACATGGTGGCATGCCCTGTTAATGTAAAAATCAGGAATATAGCCTTGATTCCAATCGCAAAACTGATGTTTTGCTTCAGCACAGTAGCTGCCTGACGCGATAAGCGAATGAAATCCGCTGCTTTTCGTAGGTCATCGTCCATGAGTGCAACATCAGCTGTCTCAATAGCAGTATCTGTACCTGCAGCGCCCATCGCCAGGCCGATGTCAGCCTGAGCCAAGGCGGGGGCATCATTGATACCATCACCGACCATTCCGACTACATAGCCCTTTTGCTGGAGCTCCTTTACAGCGCTAAGTTTATCGTCAGGCAACTGGTTACCACGAACCTGATCGATACCGACCTGTGATGCTATAGTCTGAGCAGTATGAGGATTATCCCCTGTTAAGGTCAGGGTTTTGATTCCCAGGGTTTGTAAAGCACTAATGGCTTCACGGCTTGAGGGTTTAACCGTGTCTGCAACGGCAAACAACGCAAACACACGGCTTTCATCCATCAACATCACAACGGTCTTGCCTTGTCGTTCCAGTTCCTGGGTCTTGGATTTCAGCCAATCGGAAACAAGCTTTCGCTCTTCAACCAAACGGTAATTACCAAGCAGATAGATATGACTGCCGATCTGTCCTCTAATACCACGTCCAGCCAGCGCTTCGAAATGATCTACCTCCTGTATGGAAATTCCTTTTCGCAGCGATGCGTTAGCGATGGCTTTAGAAACAGGGTGGTCCGAGCGGTTAGCCAGACTTGCAGCCACCGACGCATACACATCGGGAGAGCCCTGCATTTCGACAGGAAAATAGTCAGTCTGCTCGGGTCTGCCATGAGTAAGCGTACCGGTCTTGTCAAAGGCTAGATGGGTCAGCTTGCTGCCTGTTTCAAGATACAGACCTCCCTTGATCAATATACCTTTGCGGGCCGCCGCAGCCAGTCCGCTCACTATGGTAACCGGCGTAGAAATCACGAGCGCGCAGGGGCACGCCACAACCAGCAGCACCAAGGCACGGTAAATCCATGTAAACCACTCACCGCCCATAACAAGCGGGGGAAGCACCGCTACGGCCAGAGCAAACAGGAAAACGCCTGGCGTGTAGATCCTTGAAAACTGATCAACAAAGCGCTGAGTAGGCGCCTTATTGCCTTGAGCTTCTTCTACTGCATGAATGATGCGAGCAAGCGTCGACTGGCTGGCCGGCGCAGTCACCCTGAATTCCAAAGCTCCCTCCTGATTGATTGTCCCTGCAAAAAGCATATCGCCGGGAGCCTTCTCAACAGGAAGGCTTTCACCTGTAATAGGGGCCTGGTTGACGCTTGAGCTACCTTGCTCAATTATACCATCCAGCCCTACGCGCTCACCGGGCTTGACACGAATTCGATCACCTACCCGTACATTATTGACGGCTTTTTCAACCCAGTGGCCGTCGGCTTGCAAGACAGTAGCCTGGTCGGGTGTTAACTGCATCAAGCCCTCAATAGCATTACGAGCTCTATCAATGGACTTTGCTTCAATCAGCTCGGCAATGGCAAAGAGCACCATGACCATTGCGGCCTCTGGCCACTGACCGATGAGGATAGCACCTGTGACCGCAATACTCATCAAGGCATTGATGTTCAAATTTCGGTTTCTAAGTGCAATCCAGCCTTTTTTATAAGTGCTTAAACCACTTCCCAGCACAGCAACCAGGGCCAGCGCAGCAACTAACCATTCAGGGGCGGCCTGGGTAAAATGAAGGAGTTCAGCACCTAACGCACTCATCCCCCCTAATGCCAACGGCCACCATTTCTTTGCCGCGGGCAATGAAGCGGTTTGTTGAGCCGTATCGGCTTCAAGCTCTGGTGTAAAACCCAGGCCGCGTATGTTGTCCAGCATCGGCGTAAGCACTTCAGGATCATGGTGTACCGTCAACACGCGCTGGATCAGGTTGAAGTCCAGTCCAAGTATGCCCTCCATCCGTGAAAGCTTGTCACGGATAAGCTTTTCCTCAGTAGGGCAGTCCATCTGCATGATCCGTATGCGTGTACGGGTCGTATCGTTGACGGGTTCAGCCTTCATGCCCAGTGATAAAATGGCTTTTTTTATAGGCTCTTCTGAGGGCAACAGATGCCTAACACCAAGGGTACGCTTGAGTAAGTTGAATTCCAAAGACTGGACTCCAGCCATACCTTCAAGCTTGTTCCGGATCAGACCTTCCTCAGTAGGACAGTCCATTTGTTCAATTTTGAAAATGGATAATTGTCCGCCTTGAGAAGCAGAGGGCGTAGTATGAGTATGAGCAGTTTTAATGGTAGAACCGCCACAGCAGCTTACAGCAGCTACTGGGTTCGGCTTCGGTGCGCAGCAGCTGGTGGGATGCTTTGATCTTTCTAATGGTTCTGCCTGCATGTGCAGCGATTTTATCGCTTCAATGATTGGCGTTTCAGAAGACAAGGTATGTCCAACCAATAGCGTGCGATTGCTCAGGTCGAAATCTAATGATGAAATGCCATTCAAGGCTTTCAGCTTTTGCCTGATCAAACGCTCTTCAGTAAGGCAATCCATAGCCTCAATCTTTAACGCAATCTGGCGCACCTGTGGTTTAGTAAGCTTTACAGGATTAAACACCGCAGATTTTAAACCACACTCAGGTGAGGTAGCCGTGGAATTACAGCAGCTGTCCTGAGCCTTCTTGGGGGCAGGCTCATGGCCACAACAATTTGACATCAGGATGTCCTCTATATAAATCACGTATAGAGTGAACACCCTGTAGCAGCTACAGGGTCAAGTAAAAGAGGAAAATCCATGCAAATAGGGGCACTGGCCAAACGAACAGGCTGTCAGGTTGAAACAATCCGCTATTACGAAAGAGAAGGTCTCTTGGCGGAGCCTGAACGCAGCGAGGGAAACTATCGCCTGTACAACGCTGAACACGTTGAACGTTTAATCTTCATTCGCAACTGCCGTGCACTTGACATGACCCTGGATGAGATTCGTAGCCTGTTGCGTTTCAAGGAAAATCCTCGCGACAACTGCTCAAGCGTTAACGATCTGATCAATGAGCATATCCAGCATGTCAGGACTCGAATCAACGCGCTTCAGGCGTTGGAGGAGCAATTAAATGACTTGGGTCGGCGGTGCGCAGTAGAGCAGTCTATCGGAGACTGTGGAATTCTTCAGCGGCTTACCGATATAGACGTCGCTGATACGCTTCCCGAGGCTGCCGATACACATGTCGGTAAGAGCCATCGTTGACGCCCATCATGGATGTGCAGTTTGCAACTTGCCAGGGGATGGCTCAGTTTTTCTTCGAATTTTCTAGGGGGCATAATAGGTTGCGCAAACTCGATAAAGACCTAGGGCAATGATCCGTTAGATACAAGATCATTTGGCTTGCCCTTTAGTCTGATGGAGATGTATGCGCCCTAACCAAAATCTTAGAGCAAGCACGACAAGGCTCTGCTACAACCATCTAAGCAGCACGCTGCCTAGGCTTAATGGGCGTCAGTAGCTTAGTCAGGCGATCACTCTAGAGTGTTTTACCTGGTTTAGGTTGTATCAGGGCTTGCTCAACCTTTCTACAAGTCTGTTTCTGTCTTCAAGTAACTGATCATACATAGAGTACACTTGCTGGAGATGGGCTAGTAGTTGGTTAAGGTTTTTTTCTTCCTGTCTTTTTTCTTGCACCTCTAACTTTTTTAACAAGACCTTATTTTTAGCTAACAAATTGTCAATTAGCTGTTGATCAGTCGTCGTTTTTTGCCGGTCTTTCTGAACACGCTTGAACTCTTTGATCCTTTCTTTGAGGTCCGGGTAACGGTTATAAATGAGTGAGTGCGAGACACCACATATAGCCGCAACCGCACTAATACTGATGCTACCACCTGAATTTACAAGCTGATCTATAGCCTGAAGAAGCTGATCTCTAGTATTTGAGCTTTCATCCATCACGTCGCCCTTTTTGTAGTCATGTCATCAGGAAGGAGGCGGCAAATGATCTTGTTAGCCGCAAACAGGTTGTCCTCCAGTGACTGCTTGAACACTTGAAACTGCTGCTGTGTGTGATCAGGCATTGCCGAAATACGGGCAAGCTTACTCTCACAATTGCTTTTTATAGCCTTCCAGTAGGGAAGATGCTTTGGGGTTGTAAAATATGTGTCGCAGTAAAGGCAGTGGGAGGGATCAGCTATATTCTTGATCTTGCATGACGGTCCCTTGATACAGTACCCGTGAGGTAGGCCTCGAATGGAGTCGCTGTGTCGAGTCATGAATTTGATTATGTCTTTTATTTCATGAAAGTGCGGCTGTATATCTGTGCCAAATATCATTTCCT
>NZ_BDAE01000034.1 GCF_002091675.1 Pseudomonas luteola NBRC 103146
TTAATCGGGAGAACTGATTCTTCAAGACCTCAGTAACGTGTCCAGATGATAGCTTTGGATCTCTATACGTTCATCTATAGCTAGGAGAGTTCGACGCGCACTGCATGAGTCCATGCCTCTTTCTTCTAAATGCCTAATGATGTTGATTAAGGCATCGCGCCGTTTACAGGAGCAGGTCAGTCTGGCCTGAGCTGTCGCTAAGAACTCAGGATGTTGAGAAATAAGGGGCACGCTTTAGCGGGGTCAGCTATGAGTACCCCAGGCAAACGAGAGGTTGCAGTCGGGACAATACAGAAGGCTAAGGGTATACATACGTGCAAGCTCAGATGTGCCGCATGAAGGGCAATTTTCAATTGTCGTCATGGGCTACCTCTTAATGCTTGGAGCACGGCTACTGATAATTGAAAAGAACTACCGCAGGTTGGGGTAATGCAGGACCTGCGGCAGTTTACACAAGAAAAGCAATATCCATTGCTCCCATGAAAATGACCGTTTTTTTACCTACAGGGTTTCGACCTTTGGTCGTAAATCCACCTGCCGATACCCATGCGTTCAATGACGTATACCCTGGAAAACATAAAAATAACTATCGAGACAGAGAAAGCTGGAGCGAGCAATAACCGACTAAAACCCTAAAGATTTTTATCCTTTTGGGGTCAACGTGTTTTCTCTCTCATGATGCTTCTGAACCAAAAGCGCTTAAATAAACCCATCTGGGGTAGCTCAAACACTGGTCTAGGTAGCTCAATAACAAAGTCGACATAACGTCTAATTGCATGCGTCTTGGGCCTTGGACTCACAGCATGAAGCGCTTCTGGCCCATTGATAAAACCTACGAACCGATTAGGGATATAGTTTATCTCTGCTTCCTGAACTACCTGCTTTCGAGACACAGCATGGTGGTCATATCGTAAATCAGGTCTAGCTGAGAACAGCTCCAAGTTGCCGCCTGACGTCGTATCGTTTTCCTCTCGCATATAAAACAAGCCAGTCCAAAGTTTGTTTCTATGGTCTACGTGTGGACCTTTGACACGAGAGGCTCTTCCTTTGACCGGCGTATTAACGACCAGCAAAGCATCAAGTGCTACATCTCCAGAGCCTTCACCTCTTCTTACTACCCGCCATTGCTCTAGAGGTTTACCAGCTTGCTTTTCAAGGGCAGGGTATTTGCGTTTGATGTCATTGCCAATGATAGATAGAAATTCCAGCCAGAAGCTTTTTGAGGTGTGATAAGCCATGAATGATTTCCATTCCGCAGAAAAGCCAGGCTCAGCTATTACCTGTTTTGCTGGGATACGCAGAACTCGATTGTCCAGTGAGGCTGCATCAGGATGAAAAGATTCAAGAGGCGGGAATGTAGCGGCAAGCTTGGCATAAGTTGCTTCTGGCAATGCATGATCGACCTGAAGGTGAGGAAAGGGCCGAAAAGTAAGCTTACTGGATTCCGAGTAGGTCAAGAGGCTTAAGGGTTGAAAGCTGCTATTACTAAGTCTTGCGCTGTCCATGAGAGCTAAGTCTTCCGGGTTGTTAGCTAGCTAACAACTAAGAATAGACCTTTGTTCTAGATAATCAAGAACTCCGAGTTTGCTCTAGCTTTGTCTTGTAAATATTCGATGAGTCTTGCTGTATGAATCAATCCAGCCATTCTGGCCAATAACTATTATCTAAAGGGGCTGAGTCGTTGAGGTATACCTCAGCGACTACAGCTATATAGTGATCTGGCGACACCATTTCTTCAAATCAACGCTTTGGAGAACAGCCTATTTTCATGTGTCTCGTCTTGAAAGGTACAGGTAGGGGAGCCGATATATGAATAGCCTTGCTTTGGATAAAAGCCAAGCGCTCTTTGATTGGCAACCCAGACGCTTGCCCATAACTGCTGGGCTTTGTGTAGACGGGCCTGTTCTTCTGCAAACTGAAGAAGCTTCCATCCTATGCCATACCCTGTAAATCGCTCCTGAATATAGAGACGCTTGAGCTCTGCAGCGTTGGGATCAGGGATAAGCGTATGGCTTGTTTTTGTTGTGACATGTGCAAAACCGATCAGGTGGCCATTGATCTCGGCAATAGCAAAAAGGTTGCCTGGCTTTATGATGAGTTCTTTGATTATTTGAGGAGAGAATGAATCAAGCGCTTCCTGCGCAATGGCATCACGTATCCTTTCTGTAGCATAGGTATCAAGGAAGACCTGCATTCCGAGCAAGCCGATGCAAAGCGCATCATCAACAACAGCGTTCCGGAAAATAACATCTGAAGCCTGCCTTTTACAGCTGTGAAAACGACTCTGTACTTGACTCAATGATATCCCCGATCTTTTCAAGATCCTGCTGCTCATCCAAGCCTTTAATCAGTCTTGCGCTCATCAGAGTGATCCAGTTGCAGAGAGAATCTTAGAGCGTAATGTCCGAACCCAAGATAATGGCTTAAGCCATATTTGTGCTGACGCCCTTAGACCGTTCAGGCAGAAGGGCAACAAGCTCAACCCCAATAATTTATACAGGCCTACAGGGAAGGTCATGTCAGCGAGAAAAACTATTGCTGTAATATAATGGCAAAGTGCCTTATGTAGAGTAAAGGTATCCGTGTCGTCCTAATTAATGAATTCTAATGGATCTAGTCCAGCTACTAAGACCTGTACCACCTCTAGACGCCTCTTCCAGACTTATTGATGTAGCCGATCAGTTAATGATGTCGGAAAACCAGCGATACATGTGCCTACCGGTTATCGATAAGCATCACGCTCCGATTGGTCTCATTAGCCGATACGAATTACAAAAGGTCTTTATGACACGCTATGGTCGCGAGCTCTGGGAGCGGCGGCCAGTAATAGACCTCATGAACAAAAGCCCTTTGCTGATATCCGTAAAAACTGCGCTTGAACAAGCTGCGGAGGCAGTAACGGCACAGCTTCAATATCCTATTACCGAGGATTTTATCCTCGTGGGTGAAGGAGGTAACTACCTGGGCCTTGGAACTGTTCTGGATCTATTAAAGGCTATGGCCCGTCATCTTGGCAGGAATAGACGAGTGCTGATGCAGGCACAACAGATAGCGGGGCTGGGTAGCTGGGAGTGGCAGGCGAATACCGACCGGGTAACGTGGTCTCGTGAAGTTAATCGTTTCCTTGGCATCGAAACCTTCTCCCATGCCTTGCTGCCTGAAATTCTTGAACTCTTTGAAGCGCAATCACAGAAATACCTAAAAGATTTTTTCTATCTTCAAAAGGCCGGTCCGTTCGAGCTGAAATTTACCTCAAAAGAAGGTGAAACGCATTTTCTGGAGCTTCAGGGCGAGCACTTGCTTGATCCTGACACAGGGGAGCACCACGCCGTCGGAACGCTATTGGATATAACTGAACGGCGCCTATCTCAAGAGCGACTGGCCCAGCTCGCTAACTTTGATCATCTTACGCAACTTGCCAATCGGTTCTTGTTTCAAGACCGGCTCAGCCATGCCTTAAAGCAAGCCGACCGGACCAAAGGATGCGTTGCGCTACTGTTTCTTGATCTTGATCGATTCAAATGGGTAAACGACGCCCTAGGCCATTCCGCTGGAGATGAGCTGCTTAAACAGGTAGCAAAACGGCTTACCGCACTGCTTCGCAGCGCGGATACCCTAGCGCGCCTGGGCGGGGATGAGTTTACCGTAATCCTAGAAAATATCAGGGAGCCAGCACAGGCTACTGCAGTGGCAGAAAAAATCGTCTGCTGTTTGGGCGAGAGCTTTTGCCTAGGGAGTCGTAGCGTTCAGGTGTCAACCAGCCTGGGAATCGCCTTGTATCCAGCTGATGCCCAGGATAGCGATTCTCTTCTGAAAAGCGCAGATAGAGCCCTATATCAGGCAAAGGAGCTTGGGCGAGGCCGCTTTTGCTTTTATACACAAGCCCTAGACAAAAAAGAGAAACGTCGCCTTGAACTGGAGCAAGGGTTGCAACATGCACTTCGAAAAGGTGAGTTTCAAGTGTATTTTCAACCGCAGCTTGACTGTCAAACAGGACGCTTGGCGGGTGCGGAAGCGCTGCTCAGATGGTTTCCTGAGTCTGGGCCAGTGAGTCCTGCCGAATTTATTCCATTACTTGAAAATCTGCGCCTGATCGATTCGATCGGACGCTGGGTTCTGGAGCAGGCCTGCACGCATGCGGCACAATGGCAACAGCAGACAGGCCATACATTGCATGTCGCCGTAAACTTGTCCGTTGTTCAACTCCGCCAACCCAATTTTGTGAGCGAAGTAGAGGCTATCCTGATCAACGCCGGGCTTCCTGCGGATAGACTTATTGTAGAGGTTACAGAAAGCGTCCTGCTTGATGACAGGGGCAGCGCCGAAGCACTGCTAAGCTTGGCTAGGCAGGGTGTCGGTGTCGCAATAGACGACTTTGGAACCGGCTATTCCTCCCTCGTGTATCTCAAGCGTTTCGCTGTGAATTCGCTCAAGCTCGATCAGACATTTGTGGCCGGTCTAACGGTGAATAAGGACGATGATGCAATCGCTAATGCCATCATTGCCTTGGCTCATTCCTTGGGGCTTAGCGTTACAGCAGAAGGGGTAGAAACCCCAGCTCAACATCAGTTTCTGGCTGAACATCGATGCGATCAGGTCCAGGGCTATCTGGTAAGCAGACCGTTGTCAGCTACACAGTTTTCAGACTGGATCATGACTTATACCCGGCAGACTCCTGAAAGCCTTAAATTAGGGTGTTAAAAATAACATTAGCCTCCAAGGCGCGCTGCGCTGTCTAACTTATCCAGACAAGAAATCGCGCAACCTATCATAGCTTGATTTAGAGGGTGTAGACAAAATATACCTGGAGTAAGCTGACCCTCTGGTTCTAAGCCTTTGGGGTCTGTTTATGACTAAGAGGGTGTAGACAAAATAAACATTGCCTACACTTTTCCCTTAGCCCTGTAGCTTTGGGAGCCGCTCATGACACGACATAATGACGCCGACCAAGCCTTGGTCAAGAGCAATCGTGGTGGACGCCCACCTGCCTTCAAGCCAGCACATGTTCAGATCTTGCTCGACATTGTTGCTGCGCGACCTCAGGCATCGCTAGATGAAATTGCCAACGAGTTGTATCGCCGAATCGGCTTGTCCGTATGTACGGCCACGATTCGACGTCGCTTGCGAGCTCATGGCATTGTACGGCTGAAAACCAAGCGCCGGCCTTATACGCCAGCCCAGGCGGGTAAACGCTATGGCTATACCCAGGCCCATCGCCGCGAACAGCTAACGCCTTACAGTACTGATCTCACTGATGCTGAGTGGGTGTTGGTGGCCGATCTCTTTGAACGCAATACCGGCACCCGCGGAGCACCACCCCGCTATCCTCGACGCGAACTGGTCAATGCCTGCTGTTATGTGCTGCGTACCGGCTGTGCCTGGCGCCTGCTGCCCAAAACTTTTGCCCCCTGGCAGGCCGTCTACAAGTCTTTCACGCGTTGGGTTGAAGCCGGCACCTTTGAAGCTATGCAGGATCGTCTGCGTGAACAGTGGCGCTTACGCATGGGCCGTAGCGCCCAACCAACCGCCACGGTAATCGATGCGCAATCAACCCGCGCATCGCCTCAGGGCGGCAGGAGTGGTTTCGATGCCGGTAAAAAGATCAAAGGTCGAAAGCGCAACTTAATTGTTGATACGCTGGGCGTAGTCGTAGCGGTTACAGTTACCGCAGCCAGTGTCCAGGACCGTGACGCGGCGGCTGCGGTCGTCCAGCAGGCCTGCAGCAAGGCACCTTGTATCCAGAAACTCTATACCGATGGCGCATACGGTGGTCGTAGCGCTCGAGCCATCGAGGACACCCAGGGCATTCTGGTTGAGGTGGTGCGTCGGCCTGGCAATGGCACTACAGGAACGCTGCAGGCTATACAGCATGCATCACCGGCCCAAGCATCTACTGGCAGCGGTTTTACCGTTCTGCCTAAACGATGGGTAGTGGAACGCACCCATGCCTGGATCGAGCGCTGGCGACGTACGATCATGCACCATGATCGCAAGCTCTCAGTTGCCGCAGCCTGGGTATGGCTGGCCACTGCGCGTATCCTGCTTAATAGACTGGCGTGAAAGGTTTTATTTTGTCTACACCCTCTTAATGAAGGTAATTAGTAATCAGTAGTTTTCCGCCAGGTCATTATTTGTGAGTTGCTAAATGATTTCGTATTTTTCGTAAAATATTTATGTACTTGAGACGCAAGGTTAAATGAAAGCTTATTGGGCCCCCAAGAGTGTACCTGAAGCTCTTCAGCCGGTATTGGCCGTAGAACTTGCTAGCAGTCAAAAAATAACGCCCTCATTACATCGTATGCTAATGGAAGACAAGCTGCTTGAACTTTTCAAAGAGGCCGGCTCTGAAGCAAAGGGTATATTACAAATGCTGGTAGAACATGCTTCTGAATTGTATTCAATATCTCAGTATGTAAATCCGGAGCATTGGCCGATCGCTGTATTGAACAGTGATTCTATGACATCTATTTTAGATAAAATTGACTGGATGCAGGAGTTGCAGGGCAGCCCTATTCCATCTGATCAAGTCCAAGCGATGCTGGCAGAACAGTCATTATGGAGCCTTCTCGAATATGTTTAATTCAGGGCTATCTCAATTAAAATAAGAATAAAACCTACTGAGCCTCTATTTGCACACTAAAATAACCTTCTGAGAAGGTGAGCTCGGAACAACAGCTAAGAAATTTAAGCTTTAATTCTATGTCTGTGATTAGCATTGCGAGCATGCTTTGGGTAAATCTATAAACTATGGGTTTTATATGAGTTTGAAATTTATGAGGATGGTTACAGAGCACAGATAGCGGCTTTTCTGAATATATATGAAACCGTTTTGCCAGTCCTATTCTTAATAGACGTTAGTGATGTTTGCTTCTGTACAAGTAGACTTTGTACTCTTAAAGCTTACGGCACCACAGCATAATAATCCTTTTCGCTCTGGTGATAAACAAAAAACCAATGAGTAAATAACAGTGCAAAGCCAGCAAAAAGTATTGATCAGTTGGGTGGGTGGTAACGACCTAAAGGCTATGGACGGCGGCGCGAATGGACCAATACTGTCAACGCTGTCTGCAGAAGCCTTTGACCAGGTCGAGCTACTGTGTGCTTATCCTCTAGAGCGTCTGCATCAGTTTGTTGAGTGGCTAAACCAGAGGGTGGATGTTTCTATTAGAGGTCACTTCGAGCCGCTATCCTCCCCGGTCCACTTTGGTGAGATCTATCAGGCCTCTAGCAAGCATCTACAACGACTCACTGACTCAGGTGCTCACTTATCCATTCTCTTGAGCCCTGGGACCCCTGCGATGCAAGCTGTCTGGATTCTCCTAGGTAAAACACGTTGGCCAGCCCGGTTCTATCAGTCCTCGCTTGAGCAAGGCGTTGAACAGGTCGACGTTCCGTTTGAGATTGCAGCAGAGTATGTCCCAGCTGCCCGTAAAGTGAGCAGCGACAAATTGGCCTGGTTGGCTGAGCAAGACGTGCCGGTAGATGCCGCTTTCGCCAGCATAATCACTCAATGCCCACGTATGCTAATGCTTAAGTCCCAAGCTCATATCCTTGCGCAAAAGCAGGTGCCGGTGCTGATCTTTGGCGAGACGGGTACGGGTAAAGAACTTTTTGCTCGAGCGATCCATAATGCCAGTTCTCGAAACAAAGAGCCGTTTGTAGCCCTTAATTGCGGAGCCATCCCCTCAGATCTGATTGATTCAGTTCTGTTTGGCCATAAAAAAGGCGCCTTTACCGGGGCGATTGCTGATCGTTTGGGCGTATTTGAACAAGCCCATGGCGGCACTTTATTTCTTGATGAGTTTGGCGAATTAAGCCCTGATGTCCAGGTTCGCCTATTAAGGGTGCTGCAGGAGGGCACCTTTGTTCCTGTAGGGGGGGCGCGTGAGCAAAAGGTAGATGTGCGCCTGATTACGGCTACCCATCGAAACCTAATGCTGGAGGTCTCTCAAGGGCGCTTCCGGGAGGATTTATTTTACCGAATTGCCGTAGGCGTGTTGCACTTGCCCGCCCTTCGCGAGCGGGAAGGCGATCTGCTGATGTTGGCGGATGCAATACTGACCAGTATCGGAGCGCAAGACAGCAGTCTGCACGGTAAGAAAATTTCCGCTGAAGCAAAAAATCTTATCCTTGAACATTCCTGGAGAGGAAACGTCCGGGAGCTACACTCTACGCTGCTACGCGCCGCGCTCTGGTGTCAGGGGGACCTGATTTCTGCAGGAGATCTTGAACAAGCGCTGTTTACTCTGCCCCAGCGCGAGACGGACGTTATGTCTTTTGATGTCTCTCAAGGCATTGATTTACAACAAATAATCTCTAAAGTCGCAAGACACTACTTGCGTAAAGCCCTCACCACTACCGGGCAAAACAAAACCCGGGCGGCCGCTCTTCTTGGCTTAAAAAGCCAGCAGACGCTTAGTAACTGGCTCGATAAATACGGTATTGAATAAACCTGGCACGATCCTGGCTATGGGATCACTATGAACAGGATCGCACATATGAAATCACAAAACTTTGAGTTTCTCCGTCCAGGCAACGAGGTGCTGGCCAATCTAGGTGGTCTGGCCGAGGCTGTCTTGTTTATTGATCCCGGCAGTGCACTCACGCGGCTGCGTAGCTTTGCCGAGGAGCTAACAAAGTCCATTTATACGGAGGAGTCGCTCCCGCGGCTCCCCCAGGCCACGCTATACGAACTCGTCAAAGATGCAGTGTTTACCAACTGCGTTAGCAAATCGCTGGTCTATCAGATCAATTTCCTACGTATTCAGGGCAACGACACGGCTCATGGCGGGGAAGGGGATGTGCACAGCGCCAAGCTTGCACTCAAAACCACCTACGAGCTGGCCAAATACATGGCCGTTAATTACTACGGGGCGGCTTCCGAAGAGATCTCAGATTTTGTTGAAGTTAAAGATCCGTTCGCTGCGGTAAGCCAGCTACAAAAGTCTGTTTCTAGCTACGAAAAGGAGCTGCAGGCGCAGCAAGAAGAGCTCCAGCGGGTGCTGGAAAAGCTTGAACAGGAACGTATTCGTAACCTAAGCGCGCTTACGGCTCCGTCTGAACCTGATCAGCACAAGCGCCAGCAGAAGAGCCAGCAGGTTGCCGACAGCCTTCAGTGGAGTGAGGCCAAGACACGCGCGCTGCTGATCGACGCCATGCTCTTGCAGGCTGGATGGGATATCAACGATAAGGCCCAGGTAGGCCAAGAGGTCGAAGTAAAATTTCCGGATAACGTGTCGGGTAAGGGCTACGCCGACTACGTGCTATGGGGCAGCAACGGTGAGCCCTTGGCCATGGTTGAAGCCAAAAAGTCTGGAAACGTCAGCTTGCAGGCCGGCCGCGAGCAGGCACGCCTCTATGCAGACGGCTTTGAACAGATGGGCCACCAACGGCCAGTCATCTTTTACACCAACGGCTATGAAACCTTTATCTGGGACGATAAACAGTACAATACCTATCGCCCTGTCTATGGGTTCTATAGCCGAGACAGCCTGGAGTACCTGATCTATCAGCGCCAATACCGGCAAGCTGAACTAGAAAGGTTTAACCCTGATCTAGGGATTGCCGATCGTGCCTATCAGATTGAGGCCATCAAGACGGTTGCTAAGCATTTTCAAGATCAACGCCGAAAAGCATTGATAATCCAAGCCACCGGCACGGGTAAAACCCGCGTAGCCATTGCACTGGCCGAGCTGCTGCTTAGAACCGGATGGGCCAAACGCGTGCTGTTCCTGTGCGACCGCAAGGAGCTGCGCATCCAGGCGGATGAGGCGTTTAAGCAAAACCTACCGAGCGAGCCGCGCTGCGTGATTGGCGAAACCAACAAGATTGATCAAACAGCGCGGGTCTACATTGCCACCTATCCGGGTATGTTGAACCGGTTCGCTCAATTGGACGTAGGCTTTTTCGACCTGATTATTGCGGATGAAAGCCATCGCAGTATTTACAACAAGTACCGCGATCTATTCGATTACTTTGATGCCCTGCAGGTAGGTCTTACCGCCACGCCGGTCAAGTTTATCAGCCGTAACACCTTTGATATCTTTGACTGCGAAGCCACAGACCCTACGTTCGAATTTGGCCTGGACGCGGCCATCAATAATGAGCCGCCCTACCTGGTGCCATTTCGCGTCAAAGACCTCACCACTGAGTTTCTGCGTGAGGGTATCCACTACAAAGACCTGTCTGATGAGCAGAAGCGTCAGCTAGAGCAGGACCTAGGTGAGGAGGAGGCCAAGCGCACGACCATTGCCGGCAAGGACATTGGCCGACGTATCTTTAGCGAAAGCACCGACCAGATCATCCTGGAAAACCTGATCGATAACGGGATCAAAGATGAGACCGGTACGTTGGTTGGCAAAACCATCATCTTTGCGCAGCGTCAGGATCATGCCGAGCATCTGGAAAAGATGTTTTGCAAGCTCTATCCGCAATATGGGGCCAAGGTGTGCAAGGTCATTCACAACAAAGTCCCGCATGTGGACAGCCTTATCAAAGAGTTCAAAAAGCCCGACAACGACTTTCGGATCGCAATTTCGGTCGACATGCTTGACACTGGCATTGATGTGCCTGAGGTCGTGAACCTGGTATTTGCCAAGTCAGTAAAGTCGTGGGTGAAGTTCTGGCAGATGATTGGGCGAGGCACGCGTTTGCGTCCGCATCTCTTTGGAGCGGACAAACACAAGACCGAATTTCTGATCTTTGACCACTACAGCAACTTCACCTTTTTTAATGAGGAGTACCAGGAGGTCGAAGAGTCCACCAGTAAGTCGCTGCTGCAGACCACTTTTGAAGCGCGGCTGGAACTGGCTAAGGCCGCGCTTAAGCATAACCACGCGGCAGCGTTTGACACCGCTACAGAACTGTTGCGCGCCGATGTTAGCGACCTGCCGGAAAAGAGCATTGCGGTCAGACGTGAGCTGCGCATTGTGCATCAGCTACAGCAGACCGACCTTTTGAAAAAGCTGGATGCCAACACCCAGCATCTCTTGGCCAATACCATTGCCCCGTTGATGTCGGCGCGTGTGCTTCACGACAAGCATGCCACCATGCTCGACAGGTTGATTGCAGGCATTGAGCGCAGCCTGGTGGAAAAGTCCAGCTCGTTTGATGATGGGAAAACATTGCTGCTCGCTGAGCTGGACCGGCTAGCCATCAATATCCAGGCAGTACGCCTAAAGGACAAGGTGATTGCCGAGGTACGCAGCGCTGACTTCTGGGATAATCCCAGTATCGAAAAGCTGGAATACGCCCGTAAGGAGCTGCGAGGCATCATGAAGTATCGCCAGGCCGGAATGGGAGGCGGCGCCTTTGCCATGCCCACTACCAAAACGGGTGATACGGGGGTAGAAGTTGTCGAGCGCAAGATTAAAATTGCCGGAGCTAACGAGGCGATGGCCTACCGGCGCCGTCTTAAGGAAATTCTTGAGGCCATGCTGGTCGCCAACCCCACCCTGCAAAAGATCCATAAAGGCGAGCCCATTGCTGGGGTTGAGTTGGAAACCCTGACCTCTACCATTCTGACCAGCCATCCAGGCGTACGGCTAGACATCCTTAATGAATTCTATGGTCGTACAGCGGACCAGCTGCACCTCACCGTGCGTGAGATTATTGGTGTCGAGCCCCAGGCGGTTGAAAAGCACTTTACCCAGTTCTTGCATGCGCATCCGACCCTAACGGCCAAGCAGGTTCGCTTTATGAACCTACTCAAAAACTATATCGCTCAACACGGCACAATCGTGATTGACACCCTGTACGAGGCACCCTTTACCAGTGTGTCCCATGAGGGGGTCGATGGCGTGTTTACCCCGGACAACGTGGATGAGCTGGTGGCTGTACTTAGGCCATTTATTCGTCCTGACCGCCAGCCAGGCTCCAGTGCGTGACCTGGCGGCTAATCCTAACTTTTAAGCAGTACTGAGAGACCTCATGCTCACTGGCACGATTCGTAACGACATTGACAAACTATGGGAAAAATTCTGGACGGGCGGAATTACCAACCCCCTGACCGTGATTGAGCAGATCAGCTACCTCATGTTTGCCCGCATGCTTGATATGCAAGAAGAGGTAGCTGAGCGTAAAGCCAAGCGTACCGGCAAAATTGACCGCCTTTTTCCCGATACGCCAGAGGGGCAGCTGCTGCGCTGGAAGAACTTCAAGAACCTTAGCGGTAGAGAGCTCCATGGCCATCTTAAGCAAAAGGTCTATCCCTATTTTGCCAGACTGGGCCAGCAATCTGACCAGGTGGACGGCCTAGGCGAAGAGGGCAGTGCGCTAGAAGCCATGGGCCATATTGGCGAGTACATGCAAGACGCCGATCTTGAAATCAAGAACGAGTCTGTTCTGGTTTCCGCTGTAGCCATGGTGGACGGGCTGCCCCTGACCCAGAGCGACGTGAAGGGCGACATTTACGAATACCTGCTAAGCAAGCTCACCACTGCCGGCATCAACGGCCAGTTCCGTACACCGCGCCACATCATCGACGCTATGATCGAGCTGATCGCCCCGCAGCCGAACGAGGTGATCTGTGACCCTTCGTGCGGCACGGCGGGCTTTCTTGCCCGCACCATGGAGTACCTCAACCGCGTATACTCCAGCCCGGATGGCACCTTTACCGACGAAGATGGCAACCTGCATTACTCAGGCGACCTGCTAGAGCCCTATCGCGATCAAATCAACAAGCACATGTTCTGGGGCTTCGACTTCGACACTACCATGCTGCGCGTCTCCAGCATGAACATGATGCTCCATGGGGTGAACGGCGCGAACATCTGCTACCAAGACTCCCTGAGTAAATCCATCAAGGAGCACTACCCGCGTCAGGAACAGGACTTCTTTGACGTGATACTGGCTAACCCGCCGTTCAAGGGCAGCCTTGACGAAACCAACACCAACCCCGACGTGCTCGGCCTGGTGAAAACCAAAAAAACCGAGCTGCTGTTTGTCGCCCATATCCTGCGCTCGCTCAAGCTCGGTGGTCGCGCCGCGGTGATCGTGCCGGACGGCGTGCTGTTCGGCTCAAGCAAGGCCCACCAGCAACTGCGCGGGGAGCTGCTGGAAAACAACCAGCTCGAAGGCATCGTCAGCCTGCCCAGCGGTGTGTTCAAACCTTATGCCGGCGTCAGCACTGCCATCCTGATCTTTACTAAAGGCGGCACTACCGAGCGCGTGTGGTTCTACGACCTGCAGGCCGACGGCTACTCGCTGGACGACAAGCGCACCGAGTTAAAAGGCGAGGGCAGCAATGACCTGCCCGACGCCATCGCCCAGTGGCACAAATACCGGCAGATGGTCGAAGGCAATGTCAGTGCCAGCACCATCAACACCCTGTTCGGCGACAAACGCAAAAAGGCCTTTGTCGTGCCCGCCGAGGACATCGCCGCCAACAAGTACGACCTCTCTATCAACCGCTACAAGGAAGTGGAGTACCAGCAGGAGCAGTACGAGGACCCGAAGGTGATTCTGCAACGGCTGAAAGGGCTGGAGCAGGAGATTATGGCGGATCTGGATGAGCTGGAGGCGATGCTGTGAGTTGGCCACAAGTGAAGCTAGAAAGCGTTTTTGAAATAGCTCGCGGCGGCTCGCCTCGTCCCATTGATGATTATATTACTGATGCTAATGATGGTTTGAATTGGATATCTATCAAAGATGCATCGAATAGCAACAAATATATTGAGACTACAAGGCTCAAGATCAAGCCGGAAGGGCTTTCAAAAACTCGACTAGTAAAGCCAGGCGATTTTCTACTGACGAACTCAATGAGTTTTGGTCGCCCATACATCATGAAAACAACCGGCTGTATTCATGATGGTTGGCTGGTGCTTTCGGGCGATCCTGAAAGGGTGGACTCAGACTATTTTTACCACTTGCTTGGCAGCGACCTTCTAAAGCGCCGCTTTTCAGCCTTGGCTGCAGGGGCTGTGGTAAAAAATCTTAATATCGATTTGGTTAAGGGAGTTGAAATCCCCCTCCCACCCCTGCCCGAACAAAAGCGCATCGCCGCCATCCTCGATAAAGCCGACGCCATACGCCGCAAACGCCAGCAAGCCATCGGGCTCGCCGACGACTTCCTCCGCGCCGTGTTTCTGGACATGTTCGGTGATGTGATTGAGGGTGCAGAAAATATCGTTAGTTTTTCTGATATTGCCGTGCTTGACGCTCCAATGGTTGATCCGCGAGATGAAGAATATATCGATTTAATACATATCGGCCCGGATAGGATTGAGAAGAAAATTGGCAAGCTGCTTCCCGCGCTAACTGCGCGAGAGGAAAGGCTTATTAGTAAGAAGTTTCTTTTTGATGACCGCTATGTGTTGTATTCAAAAATACGACCGTATCTTAGGAAGTGCGCAATGGCGGAAGGGGTAGGGCTGTGCTCAGCGGACATGTATCCCGTTAGGCCTGTGGAAGGTATTGCAACTAAGGAGTTCCTGTGGATGTTGCTCCTCTCTGATTTTTTCACCGGATATACTGAGTCATTGCCAGCCCGTGCAAATATTCCCAAGCTCAATCGCGAGGAGCTTGAGGCTTTTACGCTTTCGTTGCCAGACTACAGGGAGCAACTTAAATTCTCCTCCATTGTGAGGGCGGCCAATACTGCCAGTCAGCGGGTTGTGGAGAGTGCAGCCTATGCTGATGGCGCATTTGAGTCCTTGAGCCAGAAAGCATTTTCCGGCCAGCTGTAGATAAGGAAATCTCCATGCGCCTTAAGTCCGTCAAACTTACTAACTTCCGCAGTTAACACTGCTACCACTGTCATTCCCATCAACGAAGCCATGACTAGCCTGTTGGCGCTACCGGGAGTCGGTTTAACGGCCTAGCTGCGAACTGCAACCTTTATCGATCATGTAGTACGGAAAGGGATCTATGTATGAGCAATAACGAAAATCGGCCTTTAATCAGAAGGCATATCCCGCTGGAAGAGTTGCTGCAGCTGGCAACGCCAGATGAGCTGCTTGCCATCGCCGATATCTTGCTAGATAAGGCGAACGACCGCCTGCTCGGTGATGACGCTGCGAGGAAAAGACTAGCCCGCAGCCATGCGCAAGGAGAGCTGTACAAGGCAGTCAACGAAATCGCTTACGAGATTCGTGCGCTGGGCAGTGTCAGCCTGGCCAGCTTGCTGCGTCGAGGCGAGCCGGTCAGTTACGATGAGGTTGTGCAGGACGTTGCCAGTGAACTGAAGGTCAAATTCGGCAGTGCAGATACCACCTCAGGTATCGAAGAGAAGATTCTGAAAATGTTGGTTGAAAAACTGGCAGAGCAGGATGAGTCTGAAAGTCAAACAGCCAGTGGATCGTGGTTTGGCCGGGTACGGCTTAACGCATCATTGCTCGGGCCATTAAGCAAGTTAGGGTTAGGCGCTGCCGGGGGCAGCCTGCTGAGTGGAGCGCTGAGCACTGTTGCTGCAGCGGGCATATTGACGGCGTTCCCGCTTACGGCGGTTACAGCTCTTACCGCAGGTGTTTGGGCATTAAATAACAAGGACCGACCGGAATTGAAAGGGTTGACTACGATTGTCGTCCATATAGCGCGTATCCGTGCTGGCCTTGTCGCCGCAGATCACGAGGACTTTGTCGATAGATTGAGGGCGTGTTTATGAGTGCTGAAATTCTTGCCAGAGCTATCGGCTCCGCGCCAGAGATCATCGAGGGCATTCGCTCTGGTCTTTACACTGTCTGGGGTGGTGTAGTTCGGGTTACTAAAGGCTATGAGGGAGCTGGGCAGATTGTAGGGCACCTACAGTTTCCTGGTGATACTCAGCAAGCCCAGCAGGCTATTGATCAGCTTACCCAAAGGCTCGGGGGTATCCAGGGTAGTGTAGATGCCCTTCAACAAGGCCTAAATGTATTGCAATCGCTGCAAACGGCTAATCTTGCATTGTCCGGCTTGAACCTTGCGGTATCGGTTGCAGGTTTTGCTATCGTTTGCTCCAAGCTAAACAAGATATCGGATCAGCTGGCCTCTCAGTCAGCCAAGATTAATCAATTGGTTGATCTCGCTGTTGAAGCTAAGGAAGTACAACAGCTTCGTGACACCGCTCGTTTTCGCAGTGCCGTCAAAACCATACGCCAGTTTGCCGAAATGGGCGACATAGAGGGCTTAAAAGGTCAGATCGGCTCGTTGCATGAGCAATATGAGTTCACCAAGCTGGTGCTAGAGCGTTCAGCGTCTCGAGCGTCTAGCCGCTCATTTCTAACCTCACTTGAGCTGCTGCAGTGCTTGCAGGAACGCATGATGTACTTGGGGTTTTTGCAGTCTTTTGTTCAACAGAAGACAGGGGCACCTAAGTTTGCAATCGAAGCATTACGTGAGCTGCAAACCGATTGGTTGGCCATTAGCACCGTGATTGTTGATTCCGTGGCTGCTAATGAAAGTTGGGTCGCGCAGCTTACCCAAGCAGAGGCAGACAATATTGTTTCCCTGCTGCGCTATCGTAAGGAGGCTATGCCAGCACTCGAGTATCAGGCCAGCCTATTGGAGTTTGTCGCTAAGCGGCCAGGAGGAATTGAATTGCTTAGCAATGATACGCCGGAAATACGGTTCATAGCGGCTTAAAGGAATGAATGGAGTGGCATATGGATGCGACAAAACCGTTATACAAACTTGCAGTAACGCCTTCTGGACGGCGCTTATGGACATACATGGCGGCCATCCTTGAGGTTACGGAGATGGACCAAGGGAAGCCGTTTCCGTTGAAACGGTTCTTTGGGAATTTTCAGACTCATTTGGATAATGGTCGAATCGAGATCGTTTCTGAAGGCTACAGGCTAACCCAGACTGGGCAAGACTATTTTCTATCCCGATATGAGACCGAAAGCTCTCAGCGCATTGAGCGTGCGGCAGTAGAGCAGATGATCATTTCTATTCGCTCCGGGGTTGGGGAGGGGGATTGGGTTGCTGTGACTTAACGTCAACCCATAGTAATCAGTTAGACCTAAGAGTTTAGATTTCTCAATCTGACAAAGTCCTTTAACAAGGACGTCTCTTAAGGTACAGGCAGTTAAAGAATTCTTGGCCGCACCACGCAAAAAATGCCGCCTACTTAAGACCACATGTAAATGCGTCAAAGCCGCAAGATGGCCAATGAAGCCTTTTCGACCACCAGAATGCCTTGTTAGGTCAAGGATAAATAATATTACCGAAGGGTAACATTCCTTACAAAGCCAGGCGCGGATAGGGCTTTAAAGTACCTATAGTGTTGATTTTACAGGGCATAACGTTTTGGCACGCAACATGCTAAACCTGTAACAACGAGAGAATTGTAAGGAAGCCCAGGCATGTTGGATAACAAACGATTAGGCTCAAGCCCTGACACCGTTCACTGGTAACTCAACTTTAGTACTTACGTGCCGCTAACTCCAATTACCGGCCTACCGCCATTATGACCTGTAGCCTGGTCCGCCAGGTTCCAAGACGTCCAAGATTAGAGGGATCTGATTTGTTAAAGTCCAGTGGATCTTCCGCTTTCAAATGTGCTGTCTGGCTCAATTCCTTTCTGCAACGCCGTGGTCTACAGACCGCTGATGGGCGTGGCCTCTATGAGTATCACTGCAGCTACGCCGAGTACCTTGACCTTAAACAGGTATTAAAGGCGGCCGCGGGCTCTAATGGGAGCGTTAGGGATCTGGCTGCATGCGCCTGTCTTGTGCTCTTTGGCTCTGAGTGGTATCGCCGTGAATACCAGAGCAGTTGCGGCTGGAGCTGGGAGCCTATCTGGAATGCTCTAGCGTTTAAGTTGTCTGCAGCGGAGTTACGCACGGCCATTCCCAAAGGACTAGAAGGCTACTGGAAGCGGCCTATCCATTCGTTTATAGAGTCTGAGCGCCGAGATTTTCTAGGCTCCTTGTTTAGCGAAGGCGGGCTCCCATTCCAGGTGTTGCGAGAGGAGGGCAGCCGCTTCCAAGTCCTCTTTGATCGAATTCTAAAGCATTACGATCAGTGCCATTTGATGGGCTGTACTACTCTGCAACAGGCGCGGCAGCACCTTGAGAAAACCACGCTACCCCAAGCATTCTCTTCGCCTACGTCTGTAGAACTGATTGCTCATATGACCGATCAGCTTGTTGCGCTGGTACGTGACTATACGCTAATCCAGACCAGTGAGCCGGTTGCGCGGTTGGATGCCATGAATCCGAAGTGGCGAGAGCTGTTTCCACTGCCGCTCGACAACCAGACCGGAAATGAACTGCTAAACGGGCTTTTGAAAACCGCAACGGAAGAAGGCAAAAAACAGCGTAAACCGGCTAATGGCTGGGCTTGCCGACACTTCTGGGACGAAGGCCTGCCGGATGTTTTAAAGGTGCAACTCTCAATGCCTGCCGAGGTGGCGTTTCGACTAGAGGTGCCTGCGTCTACCACACGGTTTGAGCTCGAGATCTTTGAGGGCGAAAAAGCCATTGCCTCAATAGGTCCTGGCTATGCCACCGTCGATAATGGTTTGGCTCGTATAAGGCTTCGTCAGCGGGAGGTCATAGCGCGCCGGCAGGACTGTATTGCCCAACTGCACCTGGTGGCGCTGGCGGGTGGATTGGTGATGGCAAGTCTGCCTATTGAGGCAAGCTCAGTCGCGCTAGGAGATGCACCATTGGGGTTTGAGCAGGGGGATGGGCGCTGGCAGCTCTGCGGCCAGGCCTCTTTTACAACTGCCAAGGCTGACCTCATGTTAGTGATGCCCCTGGGGGCGTCCATTAGCGTAGCCGAGGGCACCGGTGAAGCCATAATAGCCGAAGCCTCAGCCATCTGTGGGCTGCCAACAGTAAGAGCCCAAGGGCGAGCCCAGCTGCAGGTCCAATGTGAGGATTTCTATCGCATACGTCTTGGTCATACCGCAGGTTCTGGTCTGGATCTTGAGCTAACCGGGTCCCTGCTGTACTGGCCTACAAGGCCTGCTTTAAGCTTTATTGGCCTGCCAAGAGTACGTTGGCCCGCAGGCTCGGGCGAGCAGCAACAGCAGGGAAGCGAGCTATACATTGCGGGAAAAAAACCAGGCAGCGGTATATTGCAAGATATGCTTGGCGCCCATTATGTGTCGGTCCGCAATCACGCCGGTGACACCTTGCTGCGTCGCAAAGCGGGTATTCTACCGGCCGATTTTCGCCTTGAATTACGAAGCGGTGAAGCCCCTGGGCAGGGCAGCGTCTTGATCTATACGCAGCAAAACTGCTTGTTTCAAATAGACGATGCCTCTGTGCAGGTCAAGAAACTCAAGCACAGTGATCATACTGAACTCAAACTGTCAGCCGGTGCCTTTCCACCTGTAAAGGTGCGGTTGCTGGTCACACCTAGCCTGCTGGCAGATCCCGTGGAGATCGAGCTGCCATTTCCTAATGCAGGTTTTCTCGCTATAGGCGCCTCTGGCAAACCCTTGAAGCGTAACTTCTGCATTGAGGAGCTACTGGGCGCCCGATTGTATTTGTTTGGTCGGGGCGGAGTACCTACGCGCTACGGCTTGGAACTAGCGCTTAAAGGTAACACTGCACGAAATGCCCGTTATACCTGGTCCTATACCGCGTCTGATAAGCCGCTTGAGATAAGTTTGTTCAACCTCAAAGAGCAAATTATCGATCTTTTGTCGCTGCACTCAGGGATCGACCAAGCCGTTGAACTCAGGATTTTTGGTAGTGGTTATGATGAGTGCTTTCGCATACGCAACTATTCAACCGATATGCGCTTGGATCGGGAGCGCCAGGTGGTGTACTCCTCAACCCTAAATGACAGTGGTGCGGCGCTGCCTGAACCTGAATTGATGCTGTTACATGATCCGTTTCGCAGCTCAGTTTCCTTGCGCTCACGCACCAGTGAAGGCGTGCCCACGGGCGAATTTGAGCTGCCTGCGCTCATTGAGCGCGATGGACCCTGGCTGATGGTGCCAAAGGCGGGTTCATCAGTAGCCTTTCGTCCCTTGTTTATCGCAGGAGGGTGGGAGCCCGTATCCGCTTTCGACGACGTCCAAAGCCTGCAAAAAGCGGTGCTCACGTTCGACCATACCGCTGTGGTCAGCTCGTTTACTCCTGTGCTAAACGCCATGGCCATTAATCCAATGCACAGCGGTTGGCAGTTTTTGCGCGCGCTGTATGAGGGCTATGGTTATCTGCCTCTGGCGACCTTTGAAGTCTGGAAGGCGCTCGTGTCCAACACGCGAGCTCTTGCCATGGCCCTGTTCAAGTTTGAAATGAACACGGTTTTTTTAGGACGCCTTGAGGCGGAATTCCCTTTGTTATGGGAGTGTTTGCCGGTAAGGGACATTAAACAAGCCGCTAGCCGCTTTGCCGACGTGCTTGCTGAAAGAGGGGTTGATCCAAACGCAGTGAATAACTTGATGGACAACCTGCTCTCGCGGCTTGAGCAAATCTATCCCACGTATGGAAAAAATGTGCAGGGTTATCTGCTCAATCGCCCGGTCGGGCAAGACATTCAGATCCCTCCAGCCCTTTTTAGAAACATCGTAGTCGGCTGGTACCAAGAGCTTATCCGTGAGCGAAGTGAAGCCGAGTGGCCTAGCTTTGGTGGCCAGCCACTGGAGCGTTGGCATAACACGCAAGCGGACTCGGTACTCGCGTTTACGCCTGAAATGGACTTTCGTAAGGCCGTTGTCTACCTGCCAATCTTTGCCGCTGCAGTTGCCAGTGGTAGAGCTCGATTTGATGAGGTATTTGCGGATCATGCCGAGGCGATCTTTTTTCTGCGCCAGATCCGCGATTTTGACTCGAATTGGTTCAACTCGCTTTATCAATATTGCTTGCTGAACAATGTTATGAACCCGGATAAGGCGGTGCTGGTAAATGAGTAAGTATTTTTCCACGCTAGTAGACCAGGCGCTTTCACGTACGACCGAATCTACCCTAAGCATCTTAAGTATTACTCATCCGGGGCTGCGCCAGCACCTGACGGGTCTTATGCGTGCGGAGTGCGGAACAGAGGGCTCGTTTCTAGCACCGCCCTTGTTTGAACAAACCTTTGGTTGGGAGGAGTCAGCGCTGTCCATGACAGAGCTTGCCACCCACGAAAAGCTGCTCAGTCCAGAAATCGTCGCCTCGTTAGATGGCAAGGCTAACGGCCGCTATCGCTTTGGGGCTGATTGGAAACCCTTTACCCACCAGCTGGCGAGCTGGAGGGCGTTACTAGACAAGAAACGATCAGTTGTGGTGACCAGCGGTACCGGTTCAGGTAAGACTGAATGCTTTATGGTTCCGGTATTAGATGATCTCTACCGGGAGTATCATAGGGGCGGTAAAAAGCCCCTCGTAGGCGTGCGGGCATTGTTTCTCTATCCCCTCAACGCCTTGATCAACTCTCAGCGTGAGCGTTTATACGCGTGGACGCAAAGCTTTGGCTCAGGTATTCGCTACTGTCTTTACAACGGAAATACCGAAGAGCTAAGGGCAAAAGTGCGTAGCGAGCAAGCGCTAAAGCCCAATGAGATCCTGTCTCGCGAATTGATGCGAGAAGAGCCAGCTCCCATTTTGGTAACCAACGGTACAATGCTTGAGTACATGATGGTGCGTCAGGTCGATGCGCCGATTGTACGAATTTCCAAAGCACAAAAATCGCTGCGCTGGATCGTTTTGGACGAGGCTCACACCTATGTAGGCTCACAGGCGGCCGAGTTGGCCTTGCAACTCAGGCGAGTGATGACCGCTTTTGGGGTTACACCTCAAGAGGTTCGATTTGTTGCAACCTCAGCCACCATTGCGGGCGCCGAGGCAGCGGAGCAGCTCAAGCAATTCTTGTCTGATCTCTCGGGGGTGCCGGTCACGCAGATTGATGTCTTAGGCGGCCAGCGCATCGTTCCTACCCTTGCCCCCTGCCAGCAGACGCCTGTCTCGCTTGAGGTGCTGGAGGCGATGTCTGAAGCAGACGGAGCTGACTCTGACATCCATACTAAACGCTATGAGGCGCTTGTGCACTCGCCACAGGCTCGCACGCTACGCGATCTGTTGGTAAACACCGGTAAACCGCTAAAGCTAACTGAAATAACCCACCAAATGAACCAGCGCACCGACGGGTCGCTGACCCAGGGTGATGTGTTGCGTTGGCTGGATCTGTGTTCAGGTACCCGGCCGTCCGCTAAAGATATCGCTTTTCTTAAGCTTCGTGCACACTTCTTTCAGCGTACTACTCATGGGCTCTGGGCGTGCTTTGACAAATACTGCTCAGCCAAACGGGAAACGACACTAACGGAAAACTGGCCTTTTGGTTTTGTTTACGTAAGCCAGCGGCAGATCTGTACCTGTGGAAGTCCGGTGTTTGAACTGGCTTTTTGTAACGACTGCAATGAGCCTCATCTCCTAGCCCGGGACAAGAGCGGCAAACTCATCCAGTGGGAGAGCTCCGGTGGCGATGAGTTCTCGCTACAAGCTGAAATACCTGGAGAAGAGGACGCCTCTTCAAACGATAGCGCTTCGCTTCCTATCAAAACTCCTCTAGTTATTGCGTCAGCCGACAACGCAGGAGACGCTTACGTCAGCGCTGACTTTGACAAGATGACAGGGGTAGCCTCTGGCATTTCCCCTACGCTTGTGCGCTTGGCGGTTAATAACACTGAGGCGCAGTGCAGTAATCATCACTGTCGATTCAGTGGCTATGCGGAGAGCTTTCCCTTTCGCCGCGCCATGTTAGGCGGACCGTTCTATGTAGCCAACGCCGTACCTACGGTTCTTGAGTACTGCCAGGATTATCAGGACGATGAGTCCGCATCCGACTACGGTCCGCAATCGCTGCCGGGGCGGGGGCGAAGGCTCATTACGTTTACCGATAGCCGCCAGGGCACAGCACGCATGGCCGTGCGGATGCAGCAAGAGGCTGAACGCAGTCGATTGCGCGGTCTGGTAGTAGAAATTCTAAGCTGGAACCAGCGCAGCCAAGGTAATAATCAATTGATTGGCGCCAGTATGAGCGCTGAGCAACGCGAAAAGCTTGAAAAAATTATAGCGATAGAAAAAAACACCTTAGCCGGCTACCGTGATATTGGCATGTCTGCTCAGTTTATTACCGACGCTGAAGCAAAGATAGCAGCGCTAGAAGGTCAGCTGTCTGTCTCTAGCGGCAAAAAAGCTAACCCTACCTTGGTCTCCCTACCATGGCCTGATCTGGCGAACGAACTTAAACAAAAGGCAGATCTTAAGGGCTCAATGCTGCTCTATAACCAGTATCAAAAGCCTGAAATTTTCAAAGAAACCGATGGCCCTTACAAGCTGGCTGAAATGCTGCTGTTTCGCGAGTTTATGCGCCGTCCTAAGCGGCAGAATAGCCTAGAAACACAAGGGCTTGTAAAGGTCGGCTATGTGGGCCTGGATAAAATCCACGAAACGCCTACTTATTGGGAAGAAAAAGGGCTAACCCTCAAGGACTGGCTGGACTTCTTAAAGGTTGCGCTGGATTTCTACGTGCGCGAGAACAGCTTTATCCAGATTGATGAGGGCTGGCTCCAGTGGATTGGCAGTAGGTTTTCAGCCAAAACCTTACGTAATCCAGAGTCAAAAGAGTCCGACGAGATCCGGGTTAAGCGTTGGCCGCAGATTCGAGGCGGCAATTACTCGCAGCGGCTAATCAAGCTGTTGCTGATGGGCGCCGATCTAAACCCTAGGAATCCCTCTGATGTTGATAGAGTTAACAGCTGGTTAAAGGCCGCTTGGAAGCAGCTGACCAAACCCGGCGCTACGCTAAAGTCTGACGAAAACCGCTATTACCTTCCTAGGGAACATATAGAGTTCTCCTTAGTGCACAAGGCGTTTATCTGTCCCATTACTAATAAGTTGCTAGATACTACGTTTAAGGGATTTACGCCCTATCTACCCACGCATCTCAACTTTGATCGGATCAGCAATGAGCAGCGTGAGAGCTTTGTCGCTCAACCCGTCGAATTACCAAGCGTCTGGGAATTCGATCGCTCCCAAGAGGATTATCTACCTGGTCTAGCCTTGATCCGAGAGCAGGTAAGAAAAAATGCTCAAGTAAAAGAGCTGCGGTCAAGAAACCTCTGGACGGACATCAACGACAGAGCGGTAGAAGGAGGGTTCTATTACCGGACTGCTGAGCACTCTGCGCAGCAGTCGTCTGAGCGGCTTGGCTCCTATGAAGGCATGTTCAAGAAAGGGCAAATTAACGTATTAAACTGCTCTACCACCATGGAGATGGGAGTAGATATCGGCGGTATCTCAGCTGTTGTGATGAATAACGTTCCGCCGCATCCTGCCAACTACTTACAGCGCGCCGGCCGTGCGGGACGAAGCAAAGAATCTCGAGCACTCGCCTACACCCTGTGCAAACATAATCCTCATGACCAGCAAGTGTTTGCCAACCCCAGTTGGCCGTTTGAGACCAAGATACCGGCACCGGCAGTGGCTTTGAACTCTGAGCGGCTCGTGCAACGCCATGTGAATTCGCTTCTTCTGGCCGATTTCTTGTGTAACGTGGTCGGCTCCACTCAGACAGAGAAAACCAATCTTAATACCCAGTGGTTTTATAGTGATGAGAGCGGACAGTCGCTATGTGCCCGTTTTTTAGAGCGGCTGGCGTCGGTCAATTTAGAGATAGACGAGGCACTCAAGCGCCTGGTAGCGGGAACGGCGCTGGCAGGTCTTCCTGCTGGGAAGTTGCGTCGGCAATCAATAAAACAATTAAACCGATTGCAAGACCGATGGCTGGATAGCTATCGCTACCTACTCGCTGAAGAAAAACAGGCGAAAGCTCATAGTCCATACCTCAAGCGCATTCAGATCGAAAAGTCCCGTCACTGTAACGAGTATCTCCTACGTGATCTCTCCGCTCGAACGTTTTTACCCGGCTATGGCTTTCCTACAGATGTTGTCAATTTTGATAACTTTACAATCGAAGACTACCTTCGTGACAGGAATGCTGAAAGTCAGCTAAAGCGCGACCGCGAAGATAATGTGTCGCGCTATAAAGGGCTTCCCTCTCGAAATCTTTCCATTGCCATTCGTGAATATGCACCCGGTGCCGAGATTGTGTTGGATGGTCGTGTGTTCAAATCTGCTGGCGTCTCCCTGCACTGGCATAATGTGAATGCAAATACTAATGAAGCACAAAAAATGGACATTGCCTGGCGCTGCGATGTCTGCGGTGAGTTAGGGTATGAAGAAGGCCTGGTTAAGACGGGTGCGTTAACCTGCACGAACAATGACTGTCAGGCCATTATTAAGCCTGAAAATCGTCTAAGCGTTCTTCAGCCCTCGGGGTTTGTCACAGATGCCTATCAGACTGCCTCTAACAATATCCAGCACCAGAAGTTTATTCCTGTCGAGACGGCCTGGGTGTTTGTTAACGCAGAGAAAAAGCCTCTACCCAATCCCAGGGTAGGCCTTATGGCTTACGGTACAAGCGGTCAGGTCTTTCACCATAGTGCTGGAGAGCACGGCGAAGGCTTCGCGCTTTGTATGAGCTGCGGACGTGCTGAGTCCATGCTACCGGAGGGCATATTCCCGCAGGGCTTGTCACCTGAAGGCACTCATTATCCGCCTAGACCCACAAAAGAAGATAAAGACCAGAACAACAAACGCTTGGCCTGCCAGGGCAGCGGTAGCCTCATGTCTAACGTAACGTTGGGCGCAACGGCGTTTACTGACGTGTTTGAGCTTACCTTGCACCACCCCTTGCGTGGTGAATACCTAGTAGATACCGAACAGGGGCGGACCATTGCGATGACGCTGGCTGTTGCCTTGCGCCTCTCGCTTGCCTCAATCCTAGGTGTGTCAGCCTCCGAGCTTGGTTATGCGACGCGCCCGACCAAGCTTGCAAATGGGCAGTCTGTCCGCGTCGTGCAGCTGTACGACATAATTAGCGGAGGGGCAGGCTTTGCAACCAGCGCGGCCCGCCATGTCGAGGAAGTGTTGAGAGGCATGGTTGAAAAGCTTGCCTGTGCTCACTGTGAATCAGGGTGCAGCGAATGCCTCCTCGACTCTCAAACACGGCATGATCATGACAAGCTGGATCGACAGCTTGCGCTTGAGTGGCTGGGCGGCGACTTTGTCCACCATGTTGGCTTGGCAGACGAAGATAAGCTTTCGTTTACCGATGGTCGCTATGAGCCTGGCAGCCTTGAGGAGGCTTTGAGGCGGCTTATCAATGAGGGGGCCAAGAAACTCGTCTTGTTTACCTCCTCGGAGACAGCCGAATGGGACCTGGCTGCGCCGCAATTTCGTAAGGCACTGGTCAATTACGTATCTTTAGACGATGTAGAGGTCGTGCTTGTAATTCCGGAGGGCGACCTTGAGCCAGAAATCCGCCAGGATTTGCAGCGCTTAGCTGCTCTTGGCATAAAACTATGCTCTGCCAATGCTAAGCCAAACAGTGTAATCGCTGCCCAAGTGGTGCTTCCTAATGGCATTACTACACTAGGTACAGCTAGTACGACGGCAACTGTGCCTGGCAGCCGCTGGCATCAGAATGACCAGTTGGTGGTCCGCTCCCATTTGCAGCCGGCTATTAACCTGACGGCTGTTACCGTTCCTGCCACTATAGACGTCGTGTCTCAAGCAAATAATATTGCAGACATCCAGATACATGATGAACTCAACGGCCCATTTGTTGAGTTTGGCAAGCGGTTCTGGAGTCATCTATGCAAGGGAAATGAGCAACTAAGTAGCCGTGTTGATACAGGCATAATCTCGCGGCTCACGTATACAGATCGATATATTCAAAATCCGGCAGCAGTAGTGATCTTAGGCGCGTTACTTAACTACTTTAAAGGTCGCGTTTCTCCTTCTGCCGACATATGTATCAACACCTTGTTCAAGAGTGCTAAATCGCCAGGCCGTAGAATCTTTGATGATTGGGCCAATCAGGACGATTTTGAAGGATTCGCTCAGCAGTGGCTTTCAGTAATGACTGGACGCGAAGTATTGCTTGAAGTAGCAGTATCGAACCGGGACATCGCGCATCACCGTACCCTTTTAATCGAATTCGATGACGGGAAGGTGGTTAAGGTAAGGCTTGATCAGGGGGTAGGGTATTGGCAGCTACGCTTGCAATCTCAATCCAATCTTTGGCTTGACTTCAATCTAGATGCTCAAGACCAGGTCCATAAGGTGGCGCAGGCTATAGACAGTGCCCAGATTCAATGCGCGGAGCACAAGTGGTCAACGGATGTGTTGATAGAGCTTAAGGGCTAAGGGGCAAGCGCTGGAGCAGATTTGTTTACCGTGTAGACTTTTTAAGTACTTAACGTGCTATATGAAGTCATTGCGACCTTTAGATACGGTAGATAAATCTGCGCCCGCTGACTTGAGACGGTTTAGCCCAACAAAAAAGCCATTATGAAATGGCTCAATGAGGAAACCATGTTTGCGGTCAAGCCAAACGGTTAATCCAGCGCTCTAGGCTTCGTCATCTCTAGGGCCGTGTGGCATTATGAGATTAGTGCTGCAAATTAACTTTTCATGCAAAGTCTAGGGTTCGTCCAGAGGTCGTGTTTGTTAGCTTAATGCCAATGTGGCAAACGCAGGCAGGCATGACGAGGCGTTTTGAGCTTTCAGGCCATAGTTTAGCCCTGATCGAGGATATTGTTTCTCCTTTTCAAATCCTGGGCCTTTCTCGTCGCAATAACAGACAAATGCTTAATGGCATGTTCTGGACTCTTTGCTCCGGAGCCGAGTGGCCGGGTCTGAGTGATCGCTGCGGCTCTTGGATACACTCCATCAGCGCTCTTCTCCTTAGTAGGAGGACGATACGTTCGAGCCTGTATTGGTTCGTCTGCATCTGCAGATCGGCCATCCTGGTTTATCAAACTGAATACCTAGAGGGTGGCCTTTACCACTGTTCGAGCCAAACGTGCGGTTATAGATGTGGAAATAGGGCCCTGGACAAGCGTAAGGATTATAGCCTGGGAAGTAGCCATAGAGACTTGAGCTCCAAGATGCACCTATTTTGTGATAGCACGGTTATCCGCTGGTTCTTATGCTTTGTATGACGCGGTTGCTGCTGGCTCGCTCCTAATTACGCAGCAAACCCTGCGGTGTGGGTTTGCCGATAACGCTATGCGGCCGGGTATTCGTTGTACTCCCTTCGCCAGACAGGGGTGTGGCTTTTAGCTGTCTATAGCGAGAAAGACCCAGCCAAGGTCGTCTGTATGTATTCGAGCAAAAGGCTGGAGTTTGGGCTGGTGACTATTCTGGGACGGATCAACATTGTCATGACGCAAGCCATTGATCCTACTATGAGACGCCCAGTCTCCTAGACGAGTACAATGGGCTATCGGCGGCGGCGTCTATAGGCGTATCCCATTTAGACCCAAGGTGATTAAAATACTGTCAATAGCATATAAGGCTGAATTATTGGCCTATTTGGTTTCCCAAGACTTTTGAAGCCACTTTGCTCTCTGCTGCATTAGGGGAATAAATTCTTTAAGCCAAAATTGGCTAGATACCATTCCACTACTCATTCCGCCGCGGGAAAATCTTTTTATAAAGATTGGTTCTGATGAGTCTAATACCTCGCCTGTTAAAGCTGAGAATGTGCTAGAAATAATTCGAGCGAGGACTTCAGGCTGGTCAGGGATAGGTACGTGACATAAGAACTCCCGCATTTCTAGCCAAAGGAAAAGATCGCCTCTCAAACCCCAATGCGAAGGCGCAGGATAAAAGATATCTGATATGACAGCCCAATTCTTTTCAATTGGAATGGTATATGATCGAGATGCCTTTTCATGTAATAGCTTGAAGAACTCACCGCTCCAAAAGCTTTGTGTAGAATGCATATTATAAGATCTATCAGGGCCACAATTAATAGGCCTATCTGAAGATAGGTCAACCCCCGTGACTGCTTTGAAGGCAGCTGCTACTCTTTCCTTAAAAGCAGTTTCTGCTTCGGCATCCGAATTCCATCCTAGACATTCAATAAGCCTGTCGCATATGACTTGGTTTCCATCATAGGCTGAGAAAAGATCTGGTGATTCAGTAACTGCTTTTCGTATCAGCTGGGCTAAAGTCCTTTTTTGAGCCGTTAACAAATACTGTAGATCTTGTCTTTCCCTGTGCTTTTCCTTTGCTATCTCTTGTGCGGTTTGACTCTTATTCATGGTTCTTATTCTCGGATCTGCGCCGAGAGAAAGCAATTGCCCAATGATAGATAAATCAGCGCCATGCCAGGCAGCTTGATGTAATACGGTATATCCCTTGTTTTCTGTGGCGCAGTTTATCAAATGAGGGTGTTCTTTTAATATGGGAAGCAAGAGAGCCCAGTTGCCTTGGAATGCTAACGCTAATAGTTTGTCTTTCATAAACTCTCTTGTAGTATAGTTTTGTGGTTTTGTTTACGTTAAATGGGTGGTTATTCATTAAAGGCTTTATTTAAAGCCGCATAAAGTGCGAATTAATGAGCAGCAAGAAAATGCTGCTGCGGGCCCGGGATAAGGAGGCTCGGTGTATATCGAGCCCCATTCAAACCTGATGGTCGCCTAGATGGGTGTCCGGCTTGACCCGACCTCCCTATGGTTCACCTCGAAATGCCCCGGCTCCCCTAACACTTCCGTGTAATGGACAATCCCATCAAGCGCCCCAGGTAAGGCCTCCGAGGTAGACCCGCCAAGTAACAGTGAGCGGACCGGCTCAACAATTCTATGCTTTATGTCGTCGAGGCTACTGATCTTGACCAAGTTTAGGCTGTACGCCCAGGGGGTATATTTTGGTGCGCCTGCAGGCCATTTAAAAAGCGTGTTGTTTTCAAGTATGACTGGGCTTGCCTCATCGACGTGAATCGGAAACCCAGCCAGGGTCTCGGTAAAATCTATGGGATCTGGCCAAAGCCCTATGTGGATTATAGGGCTTTGATTACCTCGCGCTGCTATTCCATCGCCACCAAGGCTTATCTGGAAGAAAAGATACGCACCTATTTTTTGCTGGCGGCCAACCTTGAGCGGTAAGGAAAAGGCGGTTGCTGTATAAACCCAGCCCGAATCATCAGTCATATCTTTTTGTTGCCATCCCTGTTCAGAGACAAATAACCTTTTGATCTCCGGTTTATTCATCAGGGCGCTTAGTTCTGATTTCATCAGCGCAGCAAGATGTTCAATTTCAGTACCTACTCGTGAAACCAATTGAACCGCTTCGAGTACAGCGCGGCCTACATCAGACATAACACCTCCCGGTAACCGTCATTGTGAGTGCTCAAAGCGTATCTACTGCGTAATCAGTACATCCATTGATTCTTGCCAGAAGACCTGCTCGCCGGTATGCAGGTACTGGGGAATCGGGATACCGCGAAATCCTTTAAAGGGTCGAATATTCAATGCATCTAAAAACTGGAGAACCTCTGCGATCCACTTATGCAGCTGCCCTGGCCCCGATCGATTAATCTGATGCAGGATACTAGAGATATCGAGCCATGAGCGAAGCAACAATCTACCTGCCCAGACATTGTCCAAGGTAAGTGCAGTTTGTCCTGAGCTTACCTCAGGCGCAATGAATAGGTGATACGCATAGGGGCGCTCATAGGGCTCAAGGAACTCCAACCATTGCCGGTGGAGTTGTCGCTCTCCGCTTAAGCCCGCATTCCATTTGAATTCTACTAAAATAAGCCGTGACTCACCTGAGGCCCATTTGAGCTCAACCAATAGGTCAGGTTCAACATGGTTACGAGGCCAGAAACGCATCTCTGCCTTTAACAAATCGCCGTCTGGCCAGGGTAAATCGCCACAGTCAGCGCCAATCACTGTTGCCCAAAATAATTCAATCGCCTGATCAGGCAAAAAGGCGAGAGGCCCCATAATTAACGCCGTTATTTCATCCTCTTCACATACACGCCTCTGACTAGGTTCACGGTGCCCGAGGTAGCATTTGTAATGCTCTGTCTTACGTCTAGTAATTGCATGTAGCATAGAGCTGACTCCCTAAGCCTGATTACTAAGTTTTAGCTTAGAAACGAGGCTGCAGCTATACGTTAATGGGGGCAAGCTCAAACAGGCGGACTTCATTCGATTGCTGCCCGGTAGACTCTTAACTAAGCTCTAAGCCGCT
>NZ_BDAE01000035.1 GCF_002091675.1 Pseudomonas luteola NBRC 103146
GCAGGAGGCATCTATGAGCGTTTTATTTCTTACTCACGCCGAGGTGTGCGAGCTAACCGGCGCGAAAACCAAAGCCGGTCAGATTACGAACCTCAAGAAAAATGGTATACGGCACACGATCAAAGCCAATGGCTGGCCGGCCGTTAGCGCCTCAGCAGTCATTGGCGGCGTACAAACACCCGAAGAAAGACCGAAATGGACGCCTAGAAAGGCAGGCTGAATATGGGAAGAAGGCCAAACAAGCCGGGCTCTATCGCTCGGCTGAGAGAACGAAAGAAACCAAGCGGCATCATCTATTACTACTACGACGCAGGCGGCAAGCCCCGTAAGGAGATACCCCTAGGAAGTGACTATGGCTTGGCAATTATGAAATATGCCGAGCTTGAGCGGGACAGGACGGCAGATGCGATAAAGCGAGACGTGATCACCCTTCCCTATGTGGCTAGCCGGTACTTTGAGGAAGTCGTTCCAAGCAAGTCACCGGCCACGCAGAAAGACAACGCCAGGGAGCTAAAGCAGCTGCTTTCGTTCTTTGGGGATCCACCGGCACCACTGGATGAGATTCAGCCTCAGCACATCAGGCAGTACCTGAATTATCGAAAGGATGCAAAGGTGCGAGCTAACAGGGAAAAGGCCCTACTCTCCGCGATCTGGAACTACGCACGAGAAACAGGCTATACCGCGCTGGCTAACCCATGTTCAGGCGTGAAGGGGAATAAGGAGACAGGGAGAGACGTTTACATTGAGGATTCAGTGTACAAGGCAGTACACGATGCAGCCGATGCAGGACTGAGAGATGCAATGGATCTCGCCTACCTAACAGGCCAGCGAGTGGGTGACACGCTCAGAATGGATGAGCGAGATATAAGGGAGGGTCATATCTGGGTAACGCAGTCAAAGACGAAAGCGAAACGTCGGATTGAGATCAGCGGACAACTAGCAGTATTGGTTGACCGGATCATGACCAGGAAGGCAGGACACAAGGTACGATCGACAAAGCTGATTGTGACTGAGGATGGAACGCCAATGACGGCAAGCATGCTTCGAACTCGATTTGACGAAGCGCGCGAATCGGCTGGCGTCAATAAAGCGGCATTTCAACTTAGGGATTTACGAGCTAAGGCGGGAACTGACAAAGCCGAATTGAGTGGTGATATCCTACAGGCAAGGGACCAGCTAGGACATACGACGGTCGTCATGACCGAGGCCTACATCAGAGAGCGCAAAGGTAAGAAAATCACTCCTACCCGCTAATTGCGGACCGACCTCTGATTTTGCGGACCGTTTTTTCAGGGCTCGAAACGCTCAAACCCGCATGGTTATTGGTGCCCGGAGCCGGAATCGAACCGGCACGGAGTTTCCTCCGAGGGATTTTAAGTCCCTTGCGTCTACCGATTTCGCCATCCGGGCGGTAGCGCTCTACACTGAGCATTTAGCTAGGGATAGATAGCACACAATCCAACTTAGCCAGCACAGCGAACAACAAAGTAAAAATAAAAAGCCCTACAGACCGCTAGATCTGCAGGGCTACATAGTGGAGGCCGAGGTCGGAATCGAACCGGCGTACACGGATTTGCAATCCGCTGCATGACCACTCTGCCACCCGGCCTCATAAGCCAACCCCAATTAAAGCGGAGCTGACCGACAAACTGGAGCGGGAAACGAGACTCGAACTCGCGACCCCGACCTTGGCAAGGTCGTGCTCTACCAACTGAGCTATTCCCGCGTCTTGGTGACGGGCGCCATTCTATACAATCCAACGACGCTGTCAACTCATTGATTCAAAAAAGTTATTTTTTCTTCGTTATGCTCAGATGCGGCCAAGCCGCAAGCAGATAACTGCACATAGACCAAAGCGTAAGCGCAGCCGCAATGATCAGAAGAACATACCCTGTCAAAACCCAGAACGTCAGTTGAGGAGGATTAGCCAACAGCACAATCAAAGATACCATCTGCGCCGCTGTTTTCCATTTGCCAAGACTAGATACAGCTACTTGAGCTCGCGCCCCTAATTCTGCCATCCACTCACGAAGGGCTGACACTACAATTTCTCGACCAATAATAATGGTAGCGGGCAACGTTAACCAAATAGTGGCATGTTCCTGCACCAGAAGCACCAAGGCCACCGCAACCATGAGCTTGTCAGCAACCGGATCCAGGAAAGCTCCGAATGGAGTACTCTGTTTCCATCGACGAGCCAAGTAGCCATCCAGCCAATCAGTAAAACTAGCCAAGGCAAACACTGAACTCGCCGCCCAATAGCTCCAAGAAACCGGCATGTAAAACAGAGCAATAAAGAAAGGAATGAGCAGAACGCGCAGAACAGTAAGCAGGTTAGGAATGTTCATTGGCACAGGAAATATATGAATGTCTGGACATTCTACTCACTGTGCAGTGCAGCATAAATCTGCTCAGCTAGTTTTTTGCTAATTCCTGGCGCCTTGGCTATCTCATCGACACTTGCACGATTAAGCTCTTGCAGGCCTCCGAAGTACTTAAGCAGCTCTCTACGCCGCTTCGGCCCTACTCCTGCAACATCTTCAAGTGTAGATGTCCTACGCGCCTTCCCTCTTCTTGCTCGATGCCCCGTAATAGCAAAGCGATGCGCCTCGTCACGAATCTGCTGTATTAGGTGCAATGCAGGAGAGTGACCCGGCAAGCTGAACTCATTAGAGGGATCATTCAGATAGAGCGTCTCCAAACCTGGCTTGCGAGTTACACCCTTAGCCACACCCAACAAGACGAGATCCGGAACCGCCAGCTCTTGAAGCACATCACGAGCCATTGCCAACTGCCCCTTACCGCCATCCACCAGTAAGATATCAGGCATTTTACCCTCCCCATCCTTGAGCTTACTGAAACGACGGGTCAACGCCTGATGCATGGCAGCATAATCATCACCTGCCGTAACACCCTCAATATTGTATCGGCGATAATCAGATTTAATAGGCCCCTCAGGACCAAACACCACACAGGAAGCAACTGTAGCCTCCCCACTTGAGTGGCTAATATCAAAGCACTCCAACCTTTGTGGCGCCTCAGCCAACCCCAACACATCCGTAAGCGCCTCAAAACGAGCAGCCATATGCTGGCGATTAGCAAGCCGAGTATTAAGCGCCTGCTCAGCATTTGTCACAGCCAATTGCTGCCAGCGGGCACGAGTGCCTCGAACACGATGCGAGATCTCAAGACCTCGAGAATGCAATTCGTTAAAGGCACTTATGAGGGTTGGGAAGTCCTCATGAACGGTATTTACGATGACTTCATCGGGCAAATCCCGCTCCATATGAGCAAGATAATACTGTTCCAAAAATGCAAGAAGAACGTCATGGGGCTCCTCCTCAATCGCAACCTGCGGGAAAAAGTTTTTGCTACCAAGAACACGGCCGCCACGCACAGTGATTAGATGAACGCATGCACCACCCGGATTCACCATCGCAGCGATAATATCTACATCCCCGCTCCCACCCTCTATATGCTGCTGATCCTGCACTCGTCGCACTAAGGCAATTTGATCACGCAGCTCGGCGGCCCGTTCAAAATCCAAAGCTATGGCAGCCTTTTCCATAACTGCACTTAGCTCTTCAGCCAAGGCATTGCTGCGCCCCTCCAGGAACATAGCCGAATGACGAACATCTTCAGCATATTCCTCTCGGGAAACCATATTGGTGCACGGACCCTTGCAGCGCTTGATTTGATATTGAAGACAGGGGCGAGTACGGTTTTTGAAAAAACCGTCCTCACACTGGCGCACCATAAATGCCTTTTGCAAGAGATTCAGACTTTCACGGATAGCACCCGCGCTCGGATACGGACCGAAATAGCGGCCCCGTTCCTTTTTAGCGCCTCTGTGGATAGCAAGCCGAGGAAACTCATCCTCAGTTGACAGAAATACATAAGGATAGGATTTGTCATCCCGAAGGAGAATATTGTAAGGGGGGCGTAACTGCTTGATAAGGTTCTGCTCAAGCAGAAGCGCCTCTGTCTCATTCCCAGTAATAGTTATCTCAATCTGGGAAATTTTTGCTACTAACGCGGCTGTCTTGGGAGCCAAGCCAGTTTTGCGGAAGTAACTCGAAAGGCGCTTTTTGAGATTCTTTGCTTTTCCGACATAAAGCACCTTGGAGCTTTCGTCGAACATTCGATAAACACCTGGCCGAGAACTGCAGCCAGAAAGAAAAGCAGAAGGATCAAACGTTTCGGTCATTTCAACTCGTAGCGTCTACCATCCCGTGACGAACTGCCAATAAAGCCAGCTCCACATCACTGGTAATGGAGAGTTTCTCGTAAATACGATAACGATAGGTGTTAACGGTCTTGGGCGACAGGCAAAGCTTATCGGAGATCACCTGAACCTTATGGCAATTAGCAATCATCAATGCGATTTGGATTTCGCGCTCTGAAAGAAGATCAAACGGCGAGCTATTGCTTTGAGGTTGAAAAGACTTTAGCGCTAACTGCTGAGCAATCTGAGCACTTATGTACCGCTGACCGCCAAATGCATGGCGTATAGCAGGAATCATCTCCTGGATATCCGCACCTTTTGTAAGATAACCAGAAGCCCCAGCCTGCAACAGACGAGTCGGAAAGGGATCTTCCTCACATGCCGTTACTGCAATGACCTTTACCTCGGGATGACTACGAAGAAGCTTTCGAGTAGCTTCCAAACCGCCGATGCCTGGCATCTTGACGTCCATGAGGACCACATCAGGCTTTAACTCTCTGACAAGCTTCAATCCATTCTCGCCAGAATCTGCCTGACCAATGACCTGAATGCTATCGACATCCGCCAACATACGGATAATACCGGCCCTTACCAGATCATGGTCGTCGACCACCAGCACTTTAATCACCGTGCACCTCATAACGCTGATGCATAAGCCAATTACAAGCCTAAGACTCGTCTCAAGCTAATAAATGCGAAAAAATGTGTAACGACTATACACAAGTCAGAGATAAACGCACGATGACTTGGAGCAAGAAGATGGCGGAGGCGGTGAGATTCGAACTCACGGAAGAGTCTCCCCTTCGACGGTTTTCAAGACCGTTGCCTTAAACCACTCGGCCACACCTCCGCAGGTGCGGGCCGCAATATTACCCGAACGAAACACGCTGTCAAACACTTAAATCTATTTTTTTTCAAAGAGTTGTTATTATCTTATGGTATGAATAGGTTTCGACCACATTAGGAGTGTCGTTATGAACGAGCGTCAATATGCCTTCAACCCTGCGGTTGCCGAACGGCGCGACATTAGTCGCACGCTGCGCAACACCTATGCTCTGTTGGGAATGACGCTGGCCTTCAGTGGCTTGGTAGCTTACGTCTCGCAGCAGATGCGTGTTACATATCCCAACATTTTTGTAGTTCTGATCGGCTTTTATGGCCTGTTCTTTCTCACTGTGAAATTGCGTAACAGTGGCTGGGGGCTGGTCAGCACGTTTGCGCTTACCGGCTTCATGGGCTACACCCTAGGCCCGATACTGAATATGTATCTGGGCCTGCCTAATGGCGGAAGCATCATTTCTTCTGCCTTAGGCATGACTGCCCTGGTCTTCTTTGGCCTGTCGGCATATGCACTGATTACCCGCAAAGACATGAGCTTTTTGTCGGGCTTTCTAATGGCCGGATTCTGGATATTGCTAGGCGCAATAGCGCTGTCGTTCTTTGTGAATATCAGCGGCTTGCAGCTTGCGATCAGTGCGGGCTTTGTACTGTTTGCCTCGGCAGCAATTCTGTTCCAAACCAGCGCCATCATCCATGGCGGGGAAGATAATTACATCATGGCTACCATCAGCCTATACGTCTCGATATACAATCTGTTTGTCAGCCTGCTTCAATTGCTAGGCTTTGCCAGCAGCAATGATTAACGAAACGTGCACTGGAGAGGCCCGCTTCGGCGGGCCTTTTTTATTTATGAAATTTGCTATCGTTGTATCTTCCGCACCTCACTCGCCCTCCTCCCGAAGAGCCCTTCGGTTTGCTGAGGCCGTGTTGTCCGCGCACCATGAAATCACTCGTCTTTTTTTCTATCAGGATGGAGTACACAATGCCTCTTTATCCATCGTAACGCCTCAAGATGAGCAAGACTGGGCGGGCCAATGGGGCTTATTCATTCAGCAAAATAAGCTGGATTCAGTCGTCTGCATTTCTGCCGCTTTACGGCGCGGCATTCTGAGCTCGGAAGAGGCTCATCGCCATGGGCGCCAGAGCGCCAACCTTTACGAGCCTTGGCAACTTTCTGGTCTAGGGCAGCTTCATGAGGCTGCACAGGAAGCCGATCGCCTCATTTGCTTTGGAGACATTTAATGGCAAAGTCGCTGCTCATTATTAGCCGGCAAGCGCCATGGTCAGGCATGGCAGCCCGAGAAGCTCTAGACATTGCCCTAGCAGGCGGCGCTTTCGATTTGCCCATTGCCATGCTCTTCATGGATGACGGTGTTTTCCAATTACAATCCTCTCAGGCCGCTTCACATCTTGAGCAAAAAGACCTGATCGCTAATCTACAAGCTCTTCCCTTGTTCGGCGTAGACAAACTGTATGCATTGGAAAGCAGCTTACTGGAGCGCAACGTAATGCAACCAACGCTTGAACTGAAAGTCGAGATCCTATCTACCGAAGAGGCTCGACTGCTTTTAAATCAGCACGACATGGTGATTACGCTGTGAAGACGCTTCACCTTATCTCGGCTTCGCCTTTCCAGAGCAGGATGCTAGACAGCGCCCTGCCGCTACTTGCGGAGCAGGATGCACTTTTATTAATGGGCGACGCTACATACCTGCTACAAGAAAGCTCGCGAACAGCGGCTCTGCTTGAAACGCTTCAAACCGGCGTCAAAGGCTTTGCTCTTCAAGAGGATATCGAGGCCCGCGGACTCAGAGAAACATCTCGTTTTGAAATGATTGACTATGATCGTTTTGTGGCTCTTTGTGTAGCTTATGACAAGGTACATAGCTGGCCATGACTGCACTCAATGTTGACAAGGAAGGCTATTTACTGGATCTAGGAGACTGGTCCGTTGAAATAGCTGAGGAGCTGGCTCTTCGAGAGGGTCTCCCTCTTACGCCTGAACACTGGGAAATCCTTCATGCTCTTAGAGATTTCTATGCTGAGTTCCAGCTTTCCCCAGCTAATCGTCCGCTGATTAAATATATTGCGCAAAACTTAGGTCCCGAGAAGGGCAACAGCCTTCATTTGAATCTCCTTTTCAAAGGAAGCCCCGCCAAGCTAGCAGCCAAGCTGGCAGGACTTCCAAAACCGACTAATTGCTTATGATAACGACGCCTGAAGAACATCCCTTTGCTCAATTCATACGCATACTCGGCAAAGGTAAACGCGGTTCACGCAGCCTAACTCGCGAAGAAGCCCAGTGCGCCATGGGGATGATCCTTGAGGGAAATGTCGAGGATGTTCAACTCGGCGCTTTTCTTATGCTGCTTCGACACAAGGAAGAAAGCGCAGAAGAGCTTGCCGGCTTTACCGATGCTATTCGAGCACATCTCAACGCCCCGACCATTCCAGTAGATCTGGACTGGCCTAGCTATGCAGGTAAAAAACGCCACTTACCATGGTTTCTGCTTGCCACCAAATGCTTGTCATCCCATGGTGTGCGGATTCTGATTCACGGCGGCGGCGCTCATACAGCAGGACGACTATATACGGAGCAGGTTCTAGAAACGCTGGGTATTCATCTTTGTAACGATTGGCACCAGACACAGGAAGCTTTAAATAAAGACCACCTGGCGTTTATGCCACTGGAAAACTGGATGCCTGCCTTGCAGCATATGATCAACTTACGCAACACGTTGGGATTGCGTTCGCCTATTCATTCGCTGGTCAGACTGTTAAATCCGCTCAACGCAACTTGCATCCTGCAAAGTATCTTTCACCCAGGCTATCAACCCATTCACCGTGAAGCCAGCCGCCTATTAGGCGACAAGGCTATCGTGATTAAAGGCGAAGGCGGTGAAATTGAAGTCAACCCAGACAATGATTTTCATCTCTATGGCACAGAGTACGGCACTGAATGGAATGAAGCCTGGCCTGCACTTTCAGAAAGAAGACACGTCAAACCTGAGCGGCTGGATGCCAATCATCTATTGGATGTATGGACCGGCAAAGCAAACGATGCCTACGGCGAACTGGCCGTTCTTTCTACGATAGCCTTGGGTTTGAAAGCGCTTGGCCACAGCCGGGAAGCCGCTCTAGCCAAGGCAAAAGATTACTGGAGCCAACGTCACTAATAGACGGCTCCACAATATGTAGACGGCTCCACAATATAGAAAGGAGCCGATGGGCCTATTGGTAGAAGGCAAATGGCAGGACCGCTGGTACGACACCGGCGAAGATGGAAGCTTCAAGCGGGAAAGCGCCCAGTTCAGACATTGGGTAACGACCACTGGTGGGCCTGGCCCTACAGGCGAGGCAGGCTTCGAGGCAGAGCCTAACCGCTACCGCTTGTATGTTTCTCTAGCCTGCCCCTGGGCTCATCGCACCCTTATTTTCCGAAAGCTTAAAGGCCTCGAGAGTATTATCGACGTATCCGTTGTTAGTTGGCTTATGAAGGACAAAGGATGGACTTTTGATCAAACGCTCGGCTCAACGGGTGACACACTTGATGAAGCCAAGCGGTTTCTTTATGAGCGCTACCTAGAGGCTACACCTCATTACACAGGTCGCGTTACAGTACCAATGCTTTGGGATAACAAGCATAAGTGCATCGTTAACAATGAGTCTGCCGATATCATCCGCATGATGAATCATGCATTTGACGGACTGACAGGCAACAGCATCGATTTTTATCCAGAACCATTACAGCAAGACATCGACTTACTTAACGAGCTTATCTATGCCAAGGTGAATAACGGTGTTTATAAGGCTGGATTTGCAACAGAGCAGTACGCTTACGAACTCGCCTTTGAAGAGCTGTTTACTACTCTTGATCAACTAGAAAATCACCTGAGCAGGCATCGCTATCTGACAGGAAAATATCTGACAGAAGCAGATTGGCGACTTTTTACAACATTAATACGGTTCGACTCAGTCTATTACGGACACTTCAAATGCAATCTACGCCGCATTACAGACTACCCTAACCTTCAGGGATGGCTGAAGGAGCTCTATCAGTGGCCAGGCATTGCAGGGACTGTCAACTTTGAGCATATCAAGCATCACTATTATGGCAGTCACGAAACGATTAACCCTAACGGGATCATTCCCAAAGGGCCAGCACTCGACTTAACGTTGCCTCACGATCGAGAGCAGTTGCCCGCTGTAGGTTTATGGCAGCGTGACCGTTAAGGATGCGATTGGCCTTCGAACCAGGCCAGCTTTTCACGCAAGGTTACGACCTCACCTACGATTATTAGCGTAGGCGCATGAACCTCATGGCGCGCTACGAGAACAGGTAAATCTGCCAGCGTTCCCGTAAATACACGCTGACTTGAGGTGGTGCCTTGCTGAACCAAGGCGGCCGGCGTACAAGCGTCACGCCCGTGCTTGATAAGCTGCTCGCAAATGATTGGTAGCCCAACCAACCCCATATAAAAAACCAACGTTTGCCCCGGAGAGGTCAAATCACTCCATGGCAAATCACACGTGTCATTTTTTAAATGGCCTGTGATAAAGCGTACAGATTGGGCATAGTCTCTGTGCGTCAGCGGTATGCCGGCATAGGCCGCACAGCCACTGGCAGCTGTAATACCCGGCACTACCTGGAATCCGATCCCATGGGCAGCCAGACGCTCAATTTCTTCGCCCCCGCGCCCAAAGATAAACGGATCGCCGCCTTTAAGTCTTAGGACACGCTTACCTTGACCGGCCAGATCAATTAAAAGCTGATTGATTTCTTCTTGCGGAACCGCGTGCTCAGCCCTTTTTTTGCCCACATAGATTCTATCAGCGTCTCTACGACACATATCCAGGATAGCGGGAGCAACCAAGCGATCGTATAAGACTACATCGGCCTGCTGCATGAGGCGTAAAGCCCTAAATGTCAGCAAGTCAGGATCGCCCGGTCCCGCGCCCACCAGATAGACTTCGCCCTTAACGCTTGATGATGCGTTACAAAGTTTCTCTTCAAGCAAACGCTCAGCTACTTGAGGCTGGCCAGCGAGTACCTTTTCGCCAATTTCGCTTTGGAATACCTCTTCCCAGAAAACGCGCCTCGCCTGGACATCACCAAAACGGCGCTTAACCTTAGAACGAAATTTCTTAGCCAGGCCGGCTAGCTCACCATATGCAGCAGGTATCCAACTCTCTAGTTTGGCTCGTACAAGCCGAGCCAAGACAGGCGCATCTCCCCCGCTCGAAACCGCGACAATCAAAGGTGAGCGGTCAATAATTGCAGGAAAGATAACAGTGCACAGTGAAGGAGAGTCCACCACATTAACTGGCACACCTATCGCCTTGGCTTGGGCCGAAACCTGGATGTTAAGGTCTTCATTATCGGTTGCAGCAATAACCAGGACAGCCCCACCCATATCATCTGCCTGGTAGGGCCGCTCGATCAACGAATCGCCACCATTTTCAATCAATTCTCGCATGGCCGGATGAATGCGTGGCGCAACAACCTTGAGCATTGCCCCAGCATCCTTAAGTAAACGCGCCTTGCGTAAAGCGACCTCACCTCCACCAACAATCAGTACAGGGCGGCCGCTCAGATTGTGAAACAGTGGCAAGAACTCCATCAGCCAATAACCTCAACGCCACCCATGTACCGCTTGAGGACTTCCGGCACGCGAATGGTTCCATCGGCTTGCTGATAATTTTCCAGCACAGCCACTAACGTACGACCCACTGCTAAGCCCGAGCCGTTTAATGTATGTACGAGCTCTGGCTTGCCCGTTTCCGGGTTACGCCACCGAGCCTGCATACGGCGCGCTTGGAAATCACCGCAATTAGAGCAGGAAGAAATCTCGCGATATTTATCCTGGCTCGGAATCCATACTTCAAGGTCATACGTTTTGGTGGCACTGAAGCCCATATCGCCAGTGCAGAGAGCAAGCACACGATAGGGCAACTCTAGAAGTTGCAGAACACGCTCAGCATGACCTGTCAGAGCCTCTAATGCCTCGAAAGATTTTGCAGGCTCAACAATATGTACCATTTCAACCTTATCGAACTGGTGCTGACGGATCATGCCACGCGTATCGCGTCCGGAAGCACCCGCCTCGCTACGGAAGCATGGGGTATGGGCTACCAACTGAATAGGCAGTGCCTTGGCGTCCAAAATCCTGCCCGCTGCGATATTGGTCAATGTGACCTCCGCAGTCGGGATCAGATAAAGCGGACTTTCACCGTCACGCGGAACCTTGAACAGATCTTCCTCAAACTTAGGAAGCTGCCCTGTGCCTTGTAAGGTTTCGGCCTGGACAAGATAAGGTGTGTAAGCCTCCTCGTAACCATGCTCGCCCGTATGCAGATTGATCATAAACTGCGCCAATGCACGGTGTAGACGGGCTATAGGGCCTCGCATCAAGGCAAAGCGAGCACCCGAGAAGCGAGAGGCCGTATCAAAATCCAACCAACCATGAGCTTCACCCAGGGTTACATGATCCTTAACCTCAAAGTCAAAACGCTTAGGAGTGCCCCAACGGCGAACCTCTACGTTCTCCTCCTCGCTGGTGCCTACTGGAACGGACTCATGTGGCAAGTTAGGCAGCCCTAGCAGCAGAGCATCCAATTCAGACTGAATCACGTCCAGCTCACGCTTGGCGGTCTCCAGCTCGCCTCCCATACGGTCCACATCGGCCAGAAGCGGCGCGATGTCTTCACCGCGCGCCTTGGCTTGACCAATGGCCTTTGATCGACTGTTACGTTCAGCCTGAAGCTCCTCGGTACGTGTTTGCACAGACTTGCGAGTTGATTCCAAGGATTCGATGCGCTGTACATCAAGCGTGAAACCACGCGCGGCAAGGCGTTCTGCCACTTCCTGAGGCTGTGTACGTACCAGTTTTGCATCAAGCATGTTTTTTCTCGTATCAGAGTTTTGTCAATGACAGGCCTGCCCACGTAGCAAGCAAACCACCTACGACGCTGGCCGTGGCATATCCAATGGCAAGCAAAGCCTGGCCACCTTCCAGCAAGCGTAATGTATCAAGGGAAAAGGAAGAAAAAGTTGTTAAGCCACCTAGAAAGCCAACGATAAGCCCTGCTCTTAGCTCCGCAGGCACATCAGGTCGAATAAGAAAAAGACCGTATAAAACACCGATAAGCAAGCAGCCCACATAGTTGACGATCAATGTGCCCATGTAGAAATGCTTAGGCCAGCTCGCCGTTATCCAGGATGTCGTGATAAACCGCAACAGAGTGCCTAGTACACCACCCGCTGCGATAGCCAGGATCATGGGCGTCATGGCGCTTTCCGCCGCTGGCGCAGACTAGCCCTATCCAAGTCAGCCAAATGACTGAGCTTGTCACGAATTTTGAGCTCTAAACCGCGTGGTACAGGCTCGTAGTAATGAACCGGCGCCTTATCCTCGGGAAAATAATCTTCACCTGCCGCATATGCATCAGGTTCATCATGTGCATAGCGATACTCCTCACCATACCCCAACGACTTCATCAGCTTGGTTGGCGCATTGCGAAGATGTACAGGAACTTCATGAGAGCCATTCTGCCTGACATCTGCCATTGCCATGTTGAAAGCTTTGTATACCGCATTGCTTTTAGGCGCACAGGCCAAGTAAACAAGGGCCTGCGCAATAGCAAGCTCACCCTCCGGGCTGCCCAACCGCTCTTGGACATCCCAGGCAGAAAGACAGATTGATAATGCACGCGGATCGGCATTACCGATATCTTCACTGGCCATGCGCACAACACGACGAGCAATGTAGAGCGGATCGCAGCCTCCATCGATCATACGGGCGTACCAATACAAGGTTGCGTCGGGATTAGAACCCCGAACAGACTTATGCAACGCAGAAATTTGATCGTAAAACGCTTCACCGCCTTTATCGAAACGGCGGCGCCCATCACCGAGCAAGCTTTGTAAAAGATCCGGACTTATGTCTGTGCCGTCTTCAGCCAAATCGGCCGCATTTTCAAGTAGATTGAGTAATCTGCGGCCATCTCCATCGGCAGCGGCCAATAAAATCTTCCGACTTTCCTCTGGAAGGCTTAACCGGCGCTTACCAAGGCCCTTGTCTTCAAACAACGCTCGATTGGTAAGCTGAGTTAAGGCCTCTTCATCCAGGCTTTTGAGAACATAAACACGTGCTCTCGAAAGAAGCGCATTATTAAGTTCAAAAGAAGGGTTTTCAGTCGTCGCTCCAATAAACAAAAGGGTGCCGTCTTCCACATAGGGAAGAAACGCATCTTGCTGGGATTTATTGAAGCGGTGAACTTCATCAACGAACAATATGGTTCGACGCCCATACTGAGCAGCCTGCTGCCGGGCTATCTCAACAGCCTGACGGATCTCCTTTACACCGGAAAGAACCGCCGAGATCGTCTCGAAATGAGCATCGCTGACTTCAGCCAGCAAACGCGCCAATGTCGTCTTGCCGACGCCTGGTGGGCCCCAGAAAACCATGGAATGCAGCGCGCCCTGCTCCAGTGCTTCTCGCAGAGGTTTTCCTCGGGCAAGCAAATGCTGCTGGCCAACGTATTCGTCCAGGGTGGTGGCACGCATACGAGCAGCCAGTGGCTGAGCCACTGGCGTTGCGCGGAATAGATCCATGGGGCAGGATCACTCCTGAATGACGTCGGCACCTTTAGGAATTTCAAACACGAATTCCGAGGCGTTTACCGGCTCATTCATTTTTACGTTGAAGAATAGGATATTGGTGCGTTGACCGACGCTATCGATTAGCTGCATATCGTTGATTACGTTACCGCGAAATGAGAGGCGCAAGCTGTCAAACAGCGTATCGCTGGTTTTAGGCTTGAGTACAAAATCAGTCACGTTACCGCTTTGCTTGTAGGTAATTGTAAAACTGTCCTCAATCTTCGACACATCACCGGACAATAGCAACGCAGGCGTCTGGGTTAGGCGCTGATCCAGCTTCTGAATAGTCACCTGCTCAAGGTCTGGATCGTATAGCCATACCTTTTGCCCATCAGACACCAGCAACTGCTCCATGGGAGAGTCTGTATGCCAACGAAAAAGACCTGGCCGCTTGAGACTCAAATTACCCGCAGTCTCCTGAAGACGGGTCCCGGAGCCATCTAGAGTCAGCTGGGAAAAGCGAGCCGTCATAGTCTGCGCTTTCTCCAGATACTGGGAAAGACGGTCCGCTGCATCCGATGCAGCCTGAGCCGAGACGCTTAGAAAAGTTGTAATTGCCAGGGCAAACAAGCGAGTCAATCGCATGGAATTCCTCTTAAACATTGGTTAATCACGCACAGGAGAAGGTGCAATCACCTCTCTTGAACCGTTCGTATTCATAGGCGTGACAACTCCAGCCATCTCCATGGCCTCGATCATTCGCGCAGCACGGTTATAACCGATCTTGAGCTTGCGCTGAACTGCAGAAATCGAGGCCCTGCGGCTTTCCGTTACAAAGCGGACAGCCTCATCGTAAAGGGGATCGTCTTCATTTCCTTCACTACCATCACCACCGCTACCACCCTCAAACGAGCCACCGCCCTCATCTGCCCCCGCAAGGATGTCTTCAATGTAGTCAGGCGCGCCGCGTTGTTTCCAGGCTTCAACCAGGCGATGCACCTCGTCATCTGAGACGAAAGCGCCATGGACACGAATAGGAAGACCCGTGCCTGGTGGGAGATAGAGCATGTCACCATGCCCAAGCAGCTGTTCTGCACCACCCTGATCAAGAATGGTTCGAGAGTCGATCTTGCTCGATACTTGGAAAGCCATACGCGTCGGGATGTTAGCTTTGATCAGGCCGGTAATAACATCTACCGAAGGGCGCTGCGTGGCCAGGATCAGGTGAATACCTGCAGCACGCGCCTTTTGAGCAATACGCGCAATCAGTTCTTCCACTTTTTTGCCAACAATCATCATCATGTCGGCGAATTCATCGACAACTACAACGATCGTAGGCAGCGCTTTTAGAAGCGGCGCTTCGTCATCCATGCTTTCGCGTCGATAAAGAGGATCTGTCAGAGGTGTCCCTGCCTCCTCCGCGTCCTTGATCTTGCGGTTGAAGCCAGCAAGGTTTCTGACCCCCATAGCAGCCATGAGCTTATAGCGCCGCTCCATTTCGGCTACGCTCCAGCGCAGCGCATTGGCAGCCTCTTTCATGTCCGTCACGACAGGGCAAAGAAGGTGTGGAATGCCCTCGTAGATAGACAATTCCAACATCTTGGGGTCGATCATGATCAACCGCGCCTCTTCGGGCGTCGACTTGAACAGAATCGACAGAAGCATAGCGTTTACGCCAACGGACTTACCCGAGCCTGTGGTACCTGCTACAAGCAAGTGCGGCATTTTGGCCAAATCCGCGATAACAGGCCTACCGCCAATGTCATGGCCTAGGGCGAGCGTCACGGGCGACTTGGAGGCCTCATATTCAGGAGACTCCAGTACTTCAGAAAAACGCACCATCTGTCGGTCTTCATTTGGAATCTCGATACCGACAGTAGTTTTGCCCGGAATGACCTCAACAACCCGAACACTGAAAACAGCCAGTGAGCGCGCCAGATCTTTCGCCAAGTTAGAAATACGGCTGACTTTCACTCCAGCAGCAGGTTGTATCTCAAAACGAGTAATGACTGGTCCCGGGTGAACCGACTCGACTGTGACCTCGACGCCAAACTCCTTGAGTTTTATCTCAAGCAGACGTGACATCGTCTCAAGCGACTCTGGAGAAAAACTCTGCTGTTTTTTCTCTGCCGGATCCAGCAAGGATATCGGTGGTATCGTACCTTCAACGGCTGAATCAACAACGTGCGCGGCAGGCGGAGCGGATCGTTTTGCCTCGATCGGCTTAGGGATCGGAGCAGGCGCTGGCATATTGATCTGAGGTGCTGGCTTGGCAGCTTGAGGCTTTTCCACTACAGGCCGCTCATTAACTGGCATAGCGGGAACGGACTTGCGCTCAGGCACCAGAGCTTCATCATCAAGCTCAACGGTTTCAACGACACGCTCACGAGTCTTTTTAGCTTCTCGCTTGATAGGCGCCTGAGGTTCTTCCTCCTCAACCTCAAGCTCTTCATCGTCGTAATACTCTTCATCCTGCAGTTGTGAAGCAAGACGCTTCCGCTCACTGCGGCTACCCATCCAGCGGCTGGCGCCTCCCTGAACAAGCTCGAATAAATCAAGCGTAATCTTTCCTGTCAGGTCCATGACCTTAAACCAGGAGAGATCGGTAAAAACGGTCAGGCCCAACAGGAATACTGCTAAAAATAGCAATGTACTGCCCTGCACATTTAGAGCATTAAGGGCAAGTTGCCCCAGGCTTTCTCCAAGCGCACCGCCTGCCGAAGCCGGCAAATGGGCGTCAGCGTGAAAGTGAATGTAAGCCAGTGCAGAGCCTGCCAGAATAAGGAAAACCAGTCCGGTCAGACGCCATGAAAACAGCCACCCGCTCCACTCCCATGGCATATAGCGATGCCTGAACACCTGCCAGGTCTTGATGCCTAACAGCAACGGAAAAATGAAAGCGAAGTATCCCAACGCCATAAAGAGGACATCAGCCAGCCATGCGCCAGCACGCCCTGCAGCGTTGTGGATCTGATCTATACGACTGGTGTGCGTCCAGCCTGGATCAGAGGGGTCATAGGTCAATAAAGCCATCAGTGTATACAGACACAAGGCGGCTAATGCGATAAGCAACACCTCCTTCAAACGATAATGAAGGTGTTCGCGCCACTGTGTCACATGGCTGGCAGAAGTAGATTGTTTCAAACGCGACTTTTCCTGCACCGACAACGTGAAGATGAAAAGAAACAAGGCAGCATTCTACGACCCTACGCAGCTCGTTCCATACGAAAAACCGAGTCGCAACAACAATGACCTATTTTTACCACGACTTTAGCCGTGAACCATGCATTGGAACATTCTTTTGCTGTTGTGACAAAGAGTTATGCAGCATTCCTCAACAAAGTTTAAATCAAAAGGGAAAACTGGCGCTTGCCAGTAATCGGAGTTAGCCTGAAGACTACTTTGTTAACCCCCTCCCCTTCCATGCTGACTTGGTTGAAACGCGACTTTATACAATTTCCGCCGCTCAGTAGTGCGCTGAGCGAACCTAATGGGCTGCTTGCGATAGGCGGTGACCTTTCACCCGAACGCTTGATTGCCGCCTATCGTCACGGTTGCTTTCCATGGTTCCAGGCTGACCAACCCATTCTTTGGTGGTCACCCGACCCCAGAACGGTATTGATACCTGAAGAGATCCATATCTCTCGCAGCCTTGCAAAGCTGATTCGTCAGCAACGCTTTATGGTGACCTTTGACAAAGATTTTGCGCAGGTCATCAAGGGGTGCTCTGAACCACGAGATTATACCCACGAAACATGGATCACCTCGGAAATGCAGCAGGCCTATGTAGAGCTTTACAAACGAGGCATTGCTCATTCAGTCGAAGTTTGGGAAGAGGACTCGCTCGTCGGCGGCCTGTATGGCTTGGCAATCGGTAAACTATTCTTTGGAGAGTCCATGTTTAGCCGCACCGCCAACGCGTCCAAGGTTGGTTTCGCTACATTGGCTCAGCAACTGGCGGAATGGGACTTCGCGCTGATTGATTGCCAGATGCCCACGCGACATCTTGAAAGCTTTGGCGCGACGAGCATTTCTCGTACGCAATTTTCGAACTATTTGGCACGATACCTGGACGAAACATCTAAAGCAGACTGGTCTTCGCAACCGGCATGACAGGATTGATTACCTTCCTCATGTTTTCCTAGAGGTAGATTATGAGCGAGCTGGCCCGATTGAAGTTTTACGCCACTCAGCCGCACACTTGCAGTTACCTGCCTGACCAGCAGGCAACCACGCTCTTTCTCGACCCCGCCCAACCCATGAGCGGCCAGCTGTATGCCGAACTCTCTGAATTAGGTTTCAGGCGCAGCGGAGATCATCTATATCGACCTCACTGCCAGCAATGCAAGGCGTGCGTTCCGGCACGTATTCGCGCTGCCGATTTTGTTCCCGATAGACGTCAGAAGCGTATTCTCAAGCGAAATGCAGATATCACCATTGAAAAGCGTAGGCCTCGCTTTACAGAAGAGCATTATCGACTGTATGCACGCTACATTACGGAACGGCATGCAGACGGAGACATGTACCCTCCAAGCCGAGAACAGTTTACGACCTTTCTTATCCGGGAGCTGCCTTACGCCTTTTTTTACGAAATGCGCTTGGGCGAACGCTTGGTTGGCGTTGCAGTAACCGATGTGTTACCCAACGGCCTGTCTGCCGTGTATACCTTCTATGATCCAGACGAGGAACGTAGAAGTCTTGGTACGTTTGGCATTCTCTGGCAGATCGCGGAAACGGCACGCCTGAATCTTGAAGCGGTTTATCTCGGTTATTGGATCAAAGGCTGTCGAAAGATGTCCTATAAGACTCAATATCGGCCAATCGAACTCTTTCTCAATCAACGCTGGGTTCGAGTGTCCTGACATCAGACATGGCATCGATTGAGTTTTTCGGGCACAATGCATGCCGATTTTCCGCCTGGATGGTCCAGGCATTTTTATGTTACCGAGGGGCTTCATAACCTATGTCGAAAGAAGACAGCTTCGAAATGGAAGGTACTGTCGTCGACACCCTGCCTAACACCATGTTCCGCGTGGAGTTGGAAAATGGGCACGTCGTTACGGCGCATATTTCTGGAAAGATGCGCAAGAACTACATTCGTATCCTAACCGGAGACAAGGTGCGCGTGGAACTGACGCCCTACGATCTGAGTAAAGGTCGAATCACGTATCGCGCTCGTTGATACCTCCACAAAAAAGCCCGGCATATGCCGGGCTTTTTTGTGGGCGCAACCTCTTTATGCAGGCTCCGCCGTAGTTTCGTACTCAAAGGCTAACTCATCACCCTTGAGATCGATGTGAACCACCCCCCCATGTTCAGCCAACTCACCAAACAAGATCTCTTCAGCAAGCGGCCGCTTGATCTTATCCTGAATGAGACGCCCCATGGGCCGAGCTCCCATCTGAGGATCATAACCATTGGTAGCCAGCCAGCCGCGGGCAGCATCCGAGACCTCAAGCTGAACGCGTTTATCTTCCAGCTGAGCTTGCAACTCAGTGAGGAATTTATCCACGATGCTCTTGATGGTTTCGTGGCTAAGGCGACCAAACTGGATAATGGTATCCAGGCGGTTACGGAACTCAGGTGTAAAGCTCTTCTTGATAACTTCCATTGCGTCGGTTGAGTGATCCTGCAACGTGAAGCCGATCGAGGCACGAGAAGCGGTTTCAGCACCTGCGTTGGTCGTGAGAATCACAATAACGTTACGGAAATCAGCCTTACGGCCGTTGTTATCTGTCAACGTACCATGATCCATGACCTGCAGAAGCAGGTTAAAGACCTCAGGATGCGCCTTTTCGATCTCATCAAGCAGAAGTACACAATGCGGCGTCTTGGTAATAGCTTCAGTCAGCAGACCACCTTGGTCAAAGCCAACGTAGCCAGGAGGCGCACCGATCAAACGCGAAACAGTATGACGCTCCATATACTCCGACATATCGAAGCGGATCAATTCGATCCCTAACGCTTTAGCTAGCTGTCTTGCCACCTCTGTCTTACCAACACCGGTAGGACCGGCAAACAGGAAGGAGCCGACCGGCTTGTCGGGCGATTTAAGACCAGCTCGCGAGAGCTTGATAGCAGTCGACAGCGAGTCGATTGCCATGTCCTGACCAAATACCGTCAATTTCAGATCGCGCTCCAGATTACGCAGAAGCTCCTTGTCCGACGTATTGACCGTCTTTGGAGGAATTCGAGCAATCTTGGCAACGATGTCCTCAACTTGTGCGACTTCGATACGCTGCACACGCTTCGATTCAGGCTGTAATCGCTGGAAAGCACCCGCCTCATCAATGACATCGATAGCCTTGTCCGGCATATGTCGATCATTAATATAACGCGCAGCCAAATCGGCGGCGGCACGCAGTGCCTCATCACTGTACTCAATACCATGATGTTGCTCAAAGCGAGCTTTCAGGCCTCGCAAGATACCAAAGGTATCTTCAACGGAAGGCTCAACCACATCAACTTTCTGGAACCGGCGCGCCAAGGCACGATCTTTCTCGAAAATACCGCGGAATTCCTGGAAGGTTGTTGAGCCGATGCAGCGGATTTCACCCGATGACAACAATGGCTTGAGCAGGTTGGAAGCATCCATTACACCACCAGATGCGGCACCCGCACCGATGATTGTGTGGATCTCGTCAATAAACAACACAGCATGGGGGCGCTTACGCAACTCGTGTAGCAACCCCTTGAAGCGCTTCTCAAAATCGCCGCGGTACTTGGTACCAGCCAGCAGCGCACCCAAGTCAAGTGAATAAACGACACTATCAGCCAGCAGATCCGGCACCTGCCCATCAACGATGCGCTTAGCCAAACCTTCAGCAATCGCCGTTTTGCCTACCCCGGCCTCACCCACCAGCAAAGGGTTGTTCTTGCGGCGGCGAGCCAGAATCTGGGCGACACGCTCTACTTCGTTCTCACGACCGACAAGAGGATCGATACGACCCTGACGAGCCAACTCGTTCAGATTACTTGCATAAGCCTCCAGAGGATGGTTGCTGGCGGTTGTTTCTCCGCCCTCCTCGTCAGGCTGATCCTGCTCTTGGTCTCTCTCATTGGTGCCAGGCACCTTGGAGATCCCATGAGCGATAAAATTGACAACATCAATACGCGCTACGCTCTGTTGCTTGAGCAAAAAGACCGCCTGGCTTTCCTGCTCTGAAAAAATCGCAACAAGGACGTTCGCTCCGGTTACCTCTCGCTTGCCGGAACTTTGCACATGGAAAACAGCACGCTGCAGGACACGCTGGAAACCAAGCGTAGGCTGGGTTTCACGCTCTTCATCTTGCTGCGGGATGAGCGGAGTCGTCGAGTCGATAAACTCGTGCAGATCCCGCCGCAACTTATCCATGTTCGCACCACATGCACGAAGCACTGTTGCAGCCGCTTCGTTATCCAGCAACGCGAGGAGGAGGTGTTCGACAGTCATGAATTCATGACGCTTCGTTCTTGCCTCCTTGAAGGCAAGATTGAGGGTGACTTCGAGCTCACGATTCAACATAGCTTCACCTCATAGCCAGGCACAGATCAACTTTCTATTTCAATCTCACAAAGGAGCGGATGCTGGCTCTCCCTAGCATATTGATTCACTTGCATGGCCTTGGTTTCAGCAATGTCGCGAGTAAAGACTCCACACACGGCCTTACCTTGGGTGTGAACGACCAACATTATCTGTGTGGCCTTTTCACGATTCATGCTAAAGAACTTCTCAAGCACCTCAACAACAAACTCCATCGGGGTGTAGTCGTCGTTGAACATAAGTACCTTATACAACGACGGAGCCTTCAATGCAGGTTTTGCTTCCTGGACAGCCAGGCCTGCACCGTCATCCTCGTGATGTGAAGGGCCTTGTTCTGATGTTAGTCGAATATGGCTGATTGGATGCATGCTCAAGAAATTTTTTCTAGTGAATGGATTAGAAGGTCCGCAAAGACCTTGATCTACTTCTCAGGCGAATATCGCATCGCCTTGACTAACCCTAAAAGGGTGTTAAAACCTTTGGATACCCATAAGGGTACCAGGGGTTCCGTGTTTTAGTGCGTTCAAGACTATCTGAACGGGACTGTAGTGGGATAATACTCCACCTGTGGAGTCCTTTGCAGAGGGATGCCAGCATGCTCAGCGGCAAAGTCAAGTGGTTCAACAATGCCAAGGGATACGGCTTCATAGTAGCGGAAGGAAGCGACGAAGACCTATTCGCTCATTATTCAGCAATCCAGATGGACGGCTATCGAACACTGAAAGCTGGCCAGGCCGTGAATTTTGAAATCATTCAAGGCCCCAAGGGCTTGCATGCCGTTAACATCCGCGCTGCGGAAGTAGCTGCACCAGCAAGAACTGAACGAATCAGCGAGCCTGCCAATGCAAGGATGACCTCCGAGGTGTGACGCCAGGATTCGTAGTTATGCCTGAGCGGCTTTATCGCTCAGGCATAGAATCTTGTTTACCTTGCCGATCACTATGACCTAAATCCCTATCCGGATTAATAAGGTCGCGAACACGTTGTTTCAAGACCTTGGCCTCAGGAAAACCTCCATCCCGTTTTCTTTCCCATATGAGAGCCCCATCACAAGCAATCTGAAAAGTACCACCTGTCGACGGCTCAAGGCTGACCCGGCCCAGTTCAGTGGTAAAGGTACTTAACAGCTCCTGCGCCATCCAGGCCGCCCGCAGTAGCCACTGGCATTGTGTGCAATAGGTAATAACCACCTCTGGCTTTTGCTCAGTCATCCCATTCTCCTCTTTTGAGCTGCTTATAATAAGCTTCCCGTCTCTCGCCTGCCTGTGGCTTGCTCATGCGATACCTATTTCTTTGCTTACTACTGTTACTGCCAAGCCTTTCATGGAGTGACCAAGTTCACCCTAAAATAGGGCTGGTATTATCCGGGGGCGCAGCGCGCGGACTCGCTCATATCGGCGTATTGAAAGCTTTGGAAGAACAAGGCATTCATGTCGATGCTATCGCTGGAACCAGCATGGGCGCAGTCATTGGCGGTTTGTATGCAGCTGGCTATAAAGTTGATGAAATCGAGCACATTGCCAAAGAAATGGACTGGCAGCAGGTACTTTCGGATCAACCTCCCCGTAAGGACGTTCCGTTTCGACGAAAGCAGGATGACAGAGACTTTCTCATCAAGCAGCAACTCAGCTTTCGAGACGATGGAACGCTGGGCCTTCCGATTGGTGTCATTCAAGGCCAGAACCTTTCCATGCTACTGGAAAGTCTGCTGGTCCACACGAGCGAAACGCGAAACTTCGATAAATTGGCTATTCCCTTTCGTGCCGTTGCCACTGATATCGTGACAGGCGAAAAAGTTGTGTTCAGCAAGGGACATTTGCCCCGGGCTATTCGAGCCAGCATGTCAATTCCAGCCGTATTTGCACCGGTTGATGTAGACGGACGCTTGCTAGTCGATGGCGGCATGGTTGATAACATCCCTATCGATGTCGCTCGCAGCATGGGCGTTGATAAGGTTATTGCTGTTGATATCGGCACTCCACTGCTGAAACGCAAGGAGCTCACTACCGTTGTAGACGTGCTCAACCAGTCCACTACCCTGATGACACGCAACAACTCCGAAGCTCAGCTGGCAACACTCACATCCAAAGATATTTTGGTTGAACCACCGCTGGCTGCGTACACCAGCGCTGACTTTGGTAGCGTCAATGAATTAATTGACGCTGGCTATCGCGCCACTCAGGCATTGTCTTCTCGCCTGGCCAGTCTGAGGCGCCCGCCGGTGGACGATACGGACATTGCATTGTCCATTGCACGCCAGCCGGGGCAGCGAAACCCGATCATTACAGAGGTACGGATCGAAAACGACTCCAAGGTAAGCGACAGTGTTATCCGGCATTACGTACGTCAGTCATTAGGCGAACCGCTTGATCTAGAAAAGTTAAAAGACGATATGGGCACCATTTATGGGCTCGACTACTTTGATCAGGTGGAATACCGCATCGTCCGACAAAAGAAGAAAGGCGAAGACGATAACGCCCTTGTAATTCATGCGCTCGGAAAACGCAGCGGCACTGATTTTCTGCGGCTAGGCTTGAACCTTTCAGACGACATGGAGGGCGACAGCGCTTTTAATATAGGCGCCAGCTATCGGATAAACGGCATCAATAAATTAGGCGCCGAATGGCTGACCCGCCTTCAGGTTGGCGACAAACAAGAACTTTACACAGAGTTCTATCAGCCGCTGGATGTAGGCTCACGATATTTCTTTGCGCCCTATCTGAGTGCGGACGCACAAAACATCGAAGCCGTCCAGGATAATGATCCTATAGCTGAATATCGTCGTGAGCGGTATGGGTACGGATTTAATGTGGGGAGACAGATTAACAACAATGGCGAGATCCGCTTTGGCATCGGTCAGCGCTGGGGTAAAACGAAGGTCCATATCGGTAATTCGAATCTCCCGACCGATACATTTAGCGAAGGCTTCTATGAGCTGAAATACTCATTCGATACCATGGATAATGTGGACTTTCCCAATGAGGGAGAAGATATTTCTGTAACCCTTCGCCAATTTGATACCAGCCTTGGCTCGGATGAGCGTTACCAGCAGATGGAGTTCAAATTAGACAAGGCGTTGACGTTTGGCCAGGACACTGTAGTTCTAGGTGGTTATTACGGCCGAACGTTCAACGATATTGACACGGTAACCAGCAGCTATCTCTTGGGCGGCGCAAGGCAACTTTCCGGTTATCGACAGGATGCCCTGTCTGGCCAGAATTACACGCTGGGGCGGCTGATCTATTATCGTCGGATGACAGAGCGCTCACTCCTACCGCTCGACTTCCCTGTTTATCTCGGAGGAAGTCTTGAGCAAGGGCGTATCTGGAACAATGGAAATAACTATGACAGCGGCTCAATCACCGCAGGTAGTATTTTCCTGGGATTTGATACTCCACTGGGACCGCTTAACTTTAGCTATGGATTAAATGATGACGGCCAACGAGCGGTTTACCTGAATCTCGGAAATAACTTCTAAGGCTCAAATTAGACGTTTACAGCGCGCATCAAGCAATGCGCGCCAGTAGTACCTCTGCCTCATGGCGCTGTGCATCGTTTCCTTCATTGAGGATCCGCTGAAGAATAGCGCTGGCTGCCCGCATATCGCCTTGGGCCATGCAGGATTTCGCCTGTTGCAACAGAGGGCTGGCCGGATAATCGCTCAGCTCATTGTCTGCCACCGAGGCGCTCGGCACATGGCTGGCGAAATGCTCGTCCAGCGTCATGTCCAGCTCATCCACTGATGGCAACTCTCCTAACGTATAAGGAAAATCATCGTCCAGCGACTCAGCAGGCTTGGCTTTTTCATGTCCCTGCTCAGCGTCTAGCAGCTCTGTAAGGGCAATAGCGTCATCAAAACTGAGGTCCTGTAAATCCAGATCGAAATTTTCGATATCGGCTTGAGTGGGCTTCATTTCGTCAGCTTTCAAGTCAAGCTGAGGTTTCCACTCCTCTTCCAGATCGTCGGGCAGATCAAGAGAAACCTCCAGAGGTTCCTCCTCAGCTTTGACGCTCTGCTCCTCAGCCGATTCCTCGATCATGCCTGGAAGGAGTGCCTTTAGCTGATCGATTGCCTGCGTATCGCCACCCAATTCACGAACGGCCGCCTCTTGAACGGCGAACAGCTTTCTCTCACCTAAAGCAGCCAGCACCTGGAGCAGCATCATGTGCAGATCCAGGCGGCCAGGCTGCTCGGCGATGCCTTCCTCAAGCACCTCACGAGCCTGGTTATAACGTCCATAAGCCAGGTAAATTTCGGCACGTCCCAGAAATTCATCGTCAGCCTTGGGCGTGGCATGCTGGGGTGAAACAGGTATCTGAGGCTCAGCATCATGCGATTCCACATGGCTAGCTATAACCGCTGGCTCGACAAGCGGCACAAGAGCATGACCGTCATGATCGGGCTCGTCCCCTTCAGGTACACCAGTCACTACAGCAACTGCCGATTCCTCCCGTGTACGTCGACGACGTAACGCAATGACGGCCGCTGCCAGCAAGGCGGCTACAGGAACCAGCCATAAATAATAGGATGACCAGTCTTTTTCCTGCTCTGCGTCGACTTGCACCGGTGACGGTGCGACAAGAGGGCTTAGGGTCTGCGAAGCGCTCTGTTCAGGCAGCGTAGTTGGAGCAGACGGAGCAATGGTGGGTGCCTGTGAAGGATCTTCAGACGGCGCCCGGGCTACCTCTATATCACTGTCGGAAAGAGTTGACGGGGGCGGCGCCAAAGACGGATCCGCTGGCGAGGGTATATCGCTTGTTTTTTCAGAGGTACGCAGCTGAGCAACCTCCTGCTGCAACGCTGCGATCTGGTTATCCTTATCCCTTACGGTTTCATCCAGACGAGCCTGGAGTTGCTCCAATTGAGTTTGCAGCTGAGCCATACGAAGCAGAAGCTGATCCTGCTGAGCAACCGCCGTAGGTACTGTCTGCTCCACTCCAGCTTGTACCGGGGCAGTGTTCGTGGGCGACTCTGACGGTAAGGACTGTTCACGAGGAGGATTTTGCGCCGGAGCAGCAATCGATGCGCCGTTTGTTTCAGTCCCTGCTACAGGAGTAGAAAAGTCGGCAGGAAGACGTAACGTTTGCCCTACCCTGAGCCGGTGCATGTCGCCCGCGGCAAATGCATCGGTATTCAGCGAATACAAGTCCCCCATCATTTGCTGAACAGAACCTTTACCCGCCTGGCGAACCAGCTTCTGTGCAATCTGCCAGAGCGTATCGTTTGCGCGTGTCGTGTAGGTAGCAGCACCTGCCTGAAGGCCTGGTCTCGGTGTAGGCGCAGGAGGCGTAGACGGCCGCGAAGCACGGGGTGCAGCAGGACGTGATACCTCTACCTGTGCATAGCTGTTGCTCCGGCTCACCGCAGGGCTTGCAGGCACCTGATAGCCGGGCGGATCTATCAGCACAGTGAACTCACGCAACTGACGCCCGCCGGGCAGCTCAAGACCAACCAGAAAACTCAGGTACGGCTCGTTAACCGGGCGGGTCGATGTGACGCGAATATAACTCCTGCTGCCCGACTCAATCACTGGCGTGAAGTGCATGTCGCTCATGAACTGAGTACGATCGAGGCCAGAACGCGCAAACTCGTCATTAGACGCAAGGCCGATGTGAAAATCGCCGGCCTCAAGCTCACCGACATCCACCAGCTCGATGCGCGCGCTAAGAGGCTGATAGAGGGAAGACTGAAGCGTGATGTTGCCCAGCCCGACCGCAAAGGCAGAGTTACTGCCAACGCCCAGCACCAGGCCGGATACCATTATGAGAGTTCGAAAACGATTAACGTTTTTCGTGGCCATTCAGCGCCCTAACTGCAAATAAAAAAATTACCGCCCTGACAACGGCAACGGCTGCGCTCGTAGAAAATTTAGAAAATCGACTAGCGAGCGCCATTCAAAAAAAGTAGCACTGAAAGTATAGAGGGACAAACCGATGCGACGCGGCCCTCAGCGGAGCCGCGAAGATTCCGATTACTGGCCTCGTTTTTCGAGGTTGGCCAGTACTTTCTGATGGACTTGCTGGCAAATATCAATCGCGGAGTCATCAATACCCGCCAGCAACTCTTCACGCAGCTCATCCGCAATGGCTTGGATCTTTTCAATAAGCGGGCCAGCGGCAGCTGTCAGCATGATGCGCTTGGCTCGACGATCTTCACTCACCGCCACTCGGCGCACCAGTTTCTGAGCTTCAAGTCCGTCCAAAAGACGAGCCAATGTTGGCCCCTCTACACTGACACTTTGGGCCAGCTCTCGTTGAGTAGGATGCTGATCCTTCATGCGTGCAAGGGTCAGCAAGACCTGCCAGCGCGCCTGGGATAAACCCAAATGGCTCAGACGGCGATCAAGCTCTGCTCGCCAGGCACGCGAAACATGGAAAAGCTGGCGACCAAAGAGATGGGGATCGTTTTGCGGCATGGACCAATGACCTTATCGTTTTGACGGTTATTATTGTTTAGCTATTAAACAGCCTACAATCTAGTTTTGGTAGTGAGTTTATCCCCGCAATCAGTACATTTGGCAGCTTATCTCTCTTCACTCTGCAAGCTCTGCAGCCAGTGCAGCCCTTATGCAATACAAAACGCCGACAGGCACTTGGTCAGCGAATCGATCCGCCAGCGCTGCTGCTGGAGGCAAGTCGCCCTCTTCCTCCAGAAACGCATCCTGGATTTCGCCTACAAGATCATCGGGCAGCTCAAGCGCCTGCTCCAGTGAAAGCTGCTGTCGTGCAATAGCCTCCGCCAGAATGCTGTACACATTTTTCTCAGAGCAGGAAAGCTGCCGTGAGATTTGCGGAGGCGTCATACCCGCACGGACCAGGGTAATGACCTCATGACGAACATCGGCAACAAGCTCCGGTGCTGATGGAGCGTCTGTCAGCACATCAAGAAAAGCCTGGCCATACCGTTCAAGCTTACGCGCACCTACGCCACTGATACGCCCCATATCGTGCAAGGTTCGTGGCTGCCCCCGCAACATTTCCAACAAGGTTGCATCAGGGAAAATGACATAAGGAGGCACTCCATGCTCTTCTGCCAGTTTCCGACGCAGCGTACGCAGGGCCTCCCACTGCTGACGCTCTTCAGAGCGTACCAATTGGCTGGCTGCGCTGGGGCCGGAATTGTTACCGCGTGTACGCTGCGGCTTGGGATCACGGCGTAGCTCGAGCGTCGTTTCCCCACGCAGAAGCGGACGGCATGCCTCCGTCAGACGGAGACCACCAAAGCCGTCTACATCCACGTCAGCGAAACCACGTGCTACCAGCTGACGAAAGAGGGTTCGCCATTCATCTTCAGCCAGCGATTTACCAAGGCCAAAAACAGCCAGACGCTCATGCCCTAGACTTTTGATCTTGTCATTTTCCCGCCCCAGCAGGATATCGACCAGATGGCCTACGCCATACCGCTGACCGCTTCTATAGATGGCTGACAATGCCTGCCGAGCCGGCTGGGTGGCATCCCAGGTTTCGACACCGTCTACGCAGTTATCACAATGCCCACAGGGCTCAGGCAATGTTTCATCGAAATAGGCCAGCAGTACCTGCCGGCGGCAGCGTGTCTCTTCGCACAATGCCAGCATGGCTTCGAGTTTGTTGCGCTCTACGCGCTTATGACGCTCATCCCCTTCGGAGCTTTGCATCATCTGGCGAAGCAGCAGGACATCCTGCAATCCATAAGCCATCCAGGCATCAGAGGGCAAACCATCCCGCCCTGCTCGTCCAGTCTCCTGGTAATACGCCTCCAGACTCTTGGGCAGATCCAGGTGCGCGACAAAGCGGACGTTCGGCTTGTCGATGCCCATGCCAAAGGCAATAGTCGCGACCATGATGAGCCCTTCCTCGTTGAGGAAACGTTTCTGGTTAAACGCACGCAGCTCGTTGGAAAGCCCTGCATGGTAAGGCAAGGCGGGAAAACCCTGCGCGGAAAGGTACTCGGCTACCTCCTCGACCTTTTTACGCGACATGCAGTAAACAATGCCCGCATCACCCCGATGCTGCGTCAGAAACGATAACAGCTGCTTGCGAGGCTGCTCCTTGGGAACAATACGGTAGAAAATGTTGGGTCGGTCAAAACTGGATAGAAACTGCTCGGCATTCTGCAGATGCAGTCGCTGAATCATTTCATCCCGGGTCCGCATGTCTGCCGTAGCGGTCAAGGCAATGCGTGGCACATCGGGAAACTGCTCTGCCAATTGGCCAAGCTGCAGATACTCTGGCCTAAAATCGTGCCCCCACTGGGAAACGCAGTGCGCCTCGTCGATGGCGAACAGTGCAATGTTGCCGAGTCGCTGCAGGAAATTCAGCATGCGCGGCTGCACCAAACGCTCCGGCGCCAGGTACAAGAGCTTGATCTCGCCGCGCTCAAGCCGTGCAGCAATGTCGCGCTGTGCCTCGGGCGAAAGCGTCGAATTGAGCGCGACCGCCGGCACGCCTAGTTCATCCAGCGTCGCAACCTGATCATCCATCAAGGCGATCAGTGGCGAGACGACAACGGTCAGCCCCTCACGCAACAAGGCGGGTACCTGATAACACAGGGATTTGCCGCCACCTGTAGGCATGAGCACTAGCGCATCTCCGCCGTTGGCAACGCGCTCGATGATCCGGGCCTGATTGCCACGGAACGCGTCATAACCAAAGACGTCTTTAAGAATACGCAAAGCTTGATCGAACATGCTGCCTCCATTTGATGGCGCGCATTATACGGGCACTGACAAGAAACGCCCGGTTATCCGTCACTCAGTGCCCAAGGCTGTAACAAAGCCCTGATAGAAGGGCCAGATTGGCTAGATTAATGACGTGCCTTTTGCCGCGGCGCACCGGCTCGTCTACAATCGGCTTCGTTGAGGCAGTTGCAGAACGTGACACCATGCACGTCGTCCGTGTGGCTTTCCCGAGTTCAGCCTATGAACAATATGGAACCCAATAGGCGATTTGCGGGAACATCATCGTAACGCGACTGCCTTTATCGTATATCCAGCCCGTTTTCCGAGGTAAGTAACCGATGTCCTTCGCTGAACAACTGTCCCGTCTCCGTGAGTTTCTTGATGCGGACGACCTGCATGAGGAAGCGCTCGACTATATCGCAGCGCACGGTTATCTAACCGCTCTGGCCATTTGCCCGGAAGACGTACCCGAGCGTGAATGGATCGATGCCCTTTTCGCCGAGCCGCCGCATTACACCAGCGATGCACAGCGCGAAGAAATCGAATCCACGCTTGTCCAGCTCAAGGCGCATATCCTGCGCATACTGGGCAGCGATGAGGAGCTTGAGCTTCCATGCGACTTGGAGCTAGGCGACGATCCAGATGACTCCGACCTGCGCGGCTGGTGTAT
>NZ_BDAE01000036.1 GCF_002091675.1 Pseudomonas luteola NBRC 103146
GGATAAAATAGGTTTGCGGAGCTGGAACAGTTTATCTAGCGACGCATCTCTATTCGGCAAACCAGCCTAGTCCAGTTATACTGTCTTTTCGCCAATTTTGTACCTGAGTGTTGTTATGAGCTGCGATGCCTCTAACCTGAAATCTTATATCCGTGCTGTACCTGATTTTCCTAAGCCGGGTGTGATTTTTCGGGATATTACCCCGTTGTTTCAATCGCCACGTGCCTTAAGAATGACTGTGGACAGTTTGATTCAGCGCTATGTTGAGGCTGAGTTCACGCATGTGGGAGCGTTGGATGCCAGGGGCTTCTTGATTGGTCCCATATTGGCTTACGCACTGAATAAGCCATTAATTCTTTTCCGTAAAAAAGGAAAGCTTCCTGCCGAGTTGCTTACCGAGACCTATACAACTGAATACGGTGATTCCGTTATTGAGGTTCATAAAGACAGCTTGTCGCAAGGAGACACTGTACTGCTGGTAGATGACCTTATTGCAACAGGTGGGACTCTTGTTGCTGCGGCAAACCTGATTCGTCGCATGGGGGCTAATGTGTTTGAAGCAGCTGCTATTGTAGATTTGCCAGAATTGCAAGGCTCTAAGCGTTTACAGGAAGCAGGCATTCCGACGTTTAGCCTTACTGAATTTGCTCTTTCTGAGCGCTAAAAAGAGCCCGCTTTAGCGGGCTTTTTTTATGAAATGTATTTTGCAGGGAGCAGGCAATACACTAAACGCAGGCTTCCCAGTCCTGTCTTTATTGCTTGAATCAAGTAAGAAAGACACTGGTGCGTTAAGGTATCGAATACGTTAGGGTAGTATCCTCTCTTACTTCGTCTTCTTTGAGCAGTTTGGCAACAATCTAATCAACCAAATGATGTCTGCTGCCAAACATGATTTACCATTATCCAACGGCAAATTTTGGCTCCAGCGCTCACGAGAGCGCCGGAGTGTTCATTATTGAAGCGGTTGTGGTACCACGTGCGTAAAGCTTAGGTCTGCACTGTTCGTAATCGACCAAGGGTTTTTTGCGGTTCCTTCAAAGGTAATATCTCTAAAGCTCGAGTTTCGAAGACCATTGATAGTGGCAGGTGCTGTTCCTTTGAAACTTACCTTGGCAAATTCGAAGCGTTCATGGAAAGCATCATGCGCGCTGTCGCCCTTGATCTCCAAGGCTGCAGAGACAGGATTCTCCACGGTAACGTTGCTGATCTTAATATCCTGAAATTTGCCGGAGATATCCGAGCGCTTGTAGTCCAGGATGGCGTTAGGATCGTTATAGTCCAAGGTGAATATAAAGCCTTGCTTGGCGCTATTACGAATGGCGGAGTCGCGAAAGATGACATTTCTGACGCCGCCGCCCATGAAGTTGGTACTTTTCATGCGCAGCCCGACATCGGTCCCGTCTGAGACATTATCCTCGGCCAGGATATTCTGTATCCATGCCCCGGTGTGGCTGCCAGCAACGATCATGCCGTGGCCGTGACGAAAGTAGTTATTGAAGACCCAGACATTTTCCTGTGGCTTCTGTTTAATGGCATCAGCCCCAGTCCCTGCTGCGAAGTTGACGCAGTCATCACCCGTCTCGAAAAAGTTATTGAAAACCATGGCACCTCGGCTGTTGGCAAATTCAATACCATCACCGTTATTGGCATCGTATGTCTTGTGTGTCGTGTTGGCCATCACCACATTTTCCGTCTCTAAGTTCATGATGCCGTGGTAGGCTGGATTGAGTACAGTAAAGTCACCATAGAATACGTTACGAACATTGCGCAGCGTGATTAGCGATGACCGCATTTGGCCGTACGCATCCTTGACGTTCATACCCGACGCCACTGCTCTTTGGACTTGGTCCTTGGCAAGAATGCCGTCTTGCATATAGCGTGTGTTGTTGCTTGCGACGTAAACTGGTAAGGCTCGTCCCAGCTCATCAGTGTCGTCTTCCAGACGCTTCCAGCCATTGCCGTTGATAATCCCTTTACCTACGATACGGATGTTTTCGAAATGCTCTTCTGTGTAGGGGTCGCGGGGTAGCGCGTTGATAAGGGAGGCGGGACGGATGGTGGTGGAGTAGGGGTACTGAATATATCCCTTCGCTGGATAGTCCTCCCCGCGCTCTGAGCCGAGAAGCGTTGCGCCACGTCCAATTTCGAGCGTCATGTTGCTCTTCAGGTAAAGTGCACCAGTCTTGAACGTCCCGGCAGGAATGAGTACCTTGCATCCAGGTGTGCAAGCATCAATAGCGGCTTGGATGGCATGTGTGTTAACAGTCTTGCCATCTCCTTTAGCGCCGTATCGAACGACATTGAACACTTTGGGTAGACGGCTGGTACGCTGGACTACTGCTCTGCTGTCAGCGGATTCATTGCCATAAGCATCTACAGCACGCACCGTGAAACGGTATTCAGTGTCTGCCTTCAGGCCCGTTGCCGTGAAGCTGCGGATGGTAATACGGTGGTGGAAGCCGCCTGTGTCTTCTTCATAAAAACGATTAATGTAAGGCTTGGCAGGTGAGACGCGATTGTTATTGGCGGTGGCGCTGCCAAGAAATTTACCGTTCAGGTAGACATTATAGTCACGGATATCCTGCGGATTTGCAGGCTTTTCCCACACCAGAACAATCTGGCTCTCATCGTAGGCTAGTGTAGGAACCTGTACGTTAACCGGCGCATCAAGTGCGAAGCAGGGTAACGCGGTCACGGTTAACCCCAAGGTTAACGCTGTTATGGTCAGAATCTGTTTTTTCATTGAGCGTGACAAGGCTGCAGGGGGTTCGATGCTCATAGATTTATCCTTATTGTTATGAACGAGAGGGTTTAGAGCGCCATCTTGAGCCCATCATAATTTATTTGTGTGGTATGACAACAGCTAAGAAGCTATTCCTTCGGTTTGTGAACGAGCGGCTTCCTGAGCAGCTAAGTACAGACAGTCAATTTTATAACCTTTAGCTGCTATAAGGCTATTTGAGGCTAAAGCGCCACTATAACCCTCGACTTCGATGGTTATTCTCAAAAGGAGTGGGTGGACTCCCTTGACAAAACGGCGTTGCCAAAAAATACTGATCTTGTTGTATGACGACGTACAGATGAAGGCTGTTTGATGAAAATAAATCTTCAGGCCTTCTTTTATAGTTAATCTGGTTAATGATTTAGACCCCTGCATAGCTGGCAGTGTTGATACTTGGCTGGTGGACAAACAGACCAGCTAGTAAACAAGTCTTAACAACAACAAAGGACTAGCATGATTCTTCTTACCCGCTCTCTAGTTTCAGCAATGCATTACTGCTTGGTCACCCGGCACATGGCTGTTTTTTCTTCCGTCAAGCAGGTTAACGCCTTCAGCTCATAGGCGCGTGCTCTCGGAGCATTTAACGGTACTGAATTTACAACGGTTCGCTTGTACAGCTCTGGATGCTGTCGAGTTACTGAGGAGTATTCGCATGCGTATGAAAGGCTCGGCTCTGATGGGGTGTTTGCTGCTAGCTGGTGCAGGATTCGCTCAGGGAGCAACGTTCTTGAATGGAGTGGTCATGGCCGATGCGCCTTTGACCAATGCCAAAGTCACAGTGATTGATAAGTGGGGAAAGCAAAAGACTGCTCTGACGGACCGCAAGGGGCATTGGCGCCTGGAAGCCTCAACGCTGACGCCGCCGTTACTGGTATCCGCTACCGATCTTACACCGCGCGACGGACACATTACGCAAAATTGCCGCTACAACGATAAACCTCGGACGCGTTGTATGGCCTCGGTAGTGACAGCGCTCCCACGTAATGGAAATACAACGGTCAATATCACACCACTTACAGATCGGATTGTTTCCGAAATCGCCCAGAAGCTTGGGTACATCGGTCCTCAACAGTGGGTGGAAAGTGGTAATGCGGGGCAAATGCGCGAGGAGTTTCTAACTGCGCCGCTTAATGCGATGAGGGCAGGCCTTTCGCAAGCACTGATTCAAGCAGGCGTTAGCCATGTAGATCGGTACAACCCTATTACCACACCCTTGCGTGACGACGGGAAAGGGGCAGCGGCTGTGTTGCAGGTGATCAACCACAACCGGGGTTATCACAACGACAGTGGTGAGGCGAGTGGGACCATCCTGACTGATATCCGTTTTCGCCCTATTGTAGGTTTTAGCGATGTCAGCACGACACATGACACCAGTGGTTATGAGCCTTTTGATTATTTACGTGCCAAGCGTGAGTTGGAGGCTATAAAGAATGCCAAGGTTCGCATCCTGATTGTGAGTGACTCCACTGCGGCTTCCTACGAGGAAAGCCGACTACCCAGGATGGGATGGGGGCAGGTCTTCCAGGAACGCTTTCGGAATGATAGCGGTGTTGCCGTACTCAACGGAGCGCGGGCAGGGCGATCGAGTCGCGATTTCTATAACGAGGGTTGGTATCAACAGATGGCGCGCTTCATGAAGGCAGGTGACTATGTATTCATCGCCCATGGGCACAACGACCAAAACTGTAATAGCGCCAAACCGGTGCGTGGTGCGGCAGATGTGAAAAACCTGTGTACCTATCCCAATGACAGTAATGGCAACAAGCAATATCCTGAAGGCCAACCGCAGCTGTCATTCCAGAACTCCTTGGAGCGCTACATTGCATTGGCGCGTCGGCAAGGAGCCAGACCCATCATTATGACGCCTACCACACGGGTGATGACTGCAGAGCGTAAACCCGCTTTCGAAAATGGTGATACTACACCGGTTGGCAGTTCCCACTGGACCAAGCAGAACAGCGAAAACGGCTATGCCTATGTAGGTGATTACGCGGCCACCATTCGCAAAACGGCTGCGGACAATCGAATTCCATTCATTGACCTCGAGCGGAAGACTATCGGCTTCGTCAATCAGCACCGAGACGACTGGAAGTCCTATTGGCTTGCGGTTGATCCCAACGACTCACGCTATCCCTATTACAAAACCCAGACTTCCGGAACGTTGGATAATCCTGATCGTACCCACTTCCAGCAGAAGGGCGCCGAGGCGGTTGCCGGTATAGTAGCCGAAGGCATCGCGCAGCAACCGGCACTGGTTGAGCTGGCTGCAAAACTCAAATAAGAAGGAATAACAACAATGTCCATGCCTTCCCTATTACGCAGCACCATGCTCTTGGGCACTGTCAGCCTTGTATGTATCAGCCAGACGGCATTGGCAGTGCAGTACCAGGCGGTGGTGTCACCAACGGCGCAACCCAACACATTCACATCCATTAATGCGGCCATCAAGGCGGCCCCATCAGACCAGTCGCCCTATGTCATTTTCCTGAAAAAAGGAACCTATGAGGAGCGCTTGAGCATCACTCGCCCTAATATCACCTTGATAGGCGAGCAGCGGGACAAGACCATCATCAGTGCCGGTGTGTACGCGGGCATGCTCGATGAGAAGGGACAAAAATATGGTACGTCAGGCAGCAGCACCGTGAGTGTGAACGCGCCTGATTTTACAGCGCGCAATCTGACCATTCGAAACAGTTTCGACTTTCCGGCCAATGCGGCCAAGCTGGCTACTGATCCTACCAAGGTAAAGGATACCCAGGCGGTGGCGCTGCTGCTGGACAGTAACAGTGATCGCGCGCGTTTTCACAATGTGAGACTGGAGGGATATCAGGATACGTTTTATAGCAAAACCGGTAGCCGCAGCTATTTCACTCAAAGCAAGATCACAGGGCATGTTGATTTCATTTTCGGATCAGGGATCAGTGTGTTCGATCACTGCGACATCGTTGCTCGACGCCGTACCGATATAGCACCGCCTTATGGCTATCTCACCGCGCCTAGTACCGATATCAAGTCTCCCTACGGGCTGATCTTCCTGCAAAGTCGTATTGTGAAAGAGATGGGGGTGCCTGCTCGCAGTTTCGCATTGGGACGTCCCTGGCATCCTACTACGACCTTTGAGGATGGCCGTTACGCTGACCCGAATGCAATCGGTCAGTCAGTCTTTATCAAGTCTTATATGGATGATCACATCTACGGCTGGGACAAGATGTCGGGCAAGGACAAGGATGGCAACACCATCTGGTTCTATCCGCAGGACTCTCGCTTCTTCGAGGGGCGCAACTATGGTCCAGGGGCTGCATTATGGGACCCACAGCGACGACAGCTTACAACTGAGCAGTTGAGGACGTTTACCTTGGACCTTATCTTCCCGGATTGGAAACCTGAAAGGTTCAAGGACTGATAGCGCTAATCTGCCTGATCACCCCTGATGCGATCAGGCAGGACGCTAACGGAGTTAGCACAAGGCTTGATTGGCCAGTGCCATTTGTAGTGCATTGCCCAATGGTATGGGGGGACTACCCTTGACCATTTGTGCAACTTTATCCGTTTGAGGAATCCCGATATCGGTCAACCAGTTGCTTAACCCACTGCTGTGTGTGACGTCCAGCCGAACGAACTGTCCGGCTACTCGAGACAGTAGGGCAACAATCAACACTTTCGCCTGCTCGGCGGACTCTGCCACCAACGGCCCAATAGCCAGACCGCGCCCAAACGGGCGTAATAATGCAAAGCCGACCTGCTGCCTATCCCGCTCAATACCTATTACGTACTGACTGATCTTTAATAAAGCCGCAAGCACTAGGCCACGGTTCATTCCGGTTGCGCTGGAAGCTAATTCAATGAGTTGAGGAAAATGTTGTGATGTTATCTCGTGCAGCGTATGCCCGACTGGTAGCTCATGATGAGGGAGGGCTGGTGCGCTCGCGGTTTGGTGTTGATGAATATGTTCGTAAGTAATAAAGCCCTGGCTGGCATAAAGGGGCGCTCCTTGTGGTGTTGCAACCAGGAGAGGAGTGCGTGGGCTTGTATGGTTCAATACCTGGTCGACCAATTTACGGCCCAGTCCTTGGCCTTGTCGCCGCACATCAACGATGACCAGACCTAGGCTGACGTAATCTCCTTGAAGGCAGCAGAGCGCCGTACCCAATATGCCATGTGCGTCTTCTGCCACTATTCCCTGGCTGACGTGGTGTATCCATTGCCAGTCCTGCAGGCGATGGGGCCAGCCTACGGCACGTGACAATTCATGGGCATGTATCAGGTCTTCCGTTACCATTGGGCGAAATCGAATCGGAACCTCAGCTATCGACATGGGCTATAAAGTTCTCCGGCTCGGTCAGTAATAGACATTGGTCACTGTGCCAGTCTACAGCCGATGCCTATCCAATGACGAAATGCTGAATAGGGTGAGATAGAGGCTCATTTCCAGATATATCTGGATAACCGATGTGGTTCGTTCAAAAGGGTATTGAAAGATCCCGTCAAAATTGAATGGCCGTGTCAATGTTCGCGTTTCAGAAAAGCAGTGGTCTCGCCAGAGCGATTATGAACTAATCAGGCAAACCATTAATTAATAGGGAATGACTTTAAAGGTTCGCATCTTAATCAAGTATTCCGTTCTATGCGACTTACTTTATATTTGTTTATCACTTTGGTGAGGTTCCAGATACCTATGCCAGCAATTGACGCTTTTGTAGGTCAATGTAATCTGGAGATTACTGCACCCTGTAAGTTTGGGCCAGCAATGAGCGTGTAGTTGAAGCTGATAAGTTAGCTGGATCAGTAAAGATCTTGATTTAAGGCCAAGCCTACAGCCGTTCTCTGCTCGTAACGGCGAGCGCACGTAGCTGACCCTCGGAACGGCGGGAAGTCACGCGACCATTCACGAAGATAGTAGCAGCCAATTCCTTGTTGAGCATGCCGGTAATGACTGTAGACCTGCAGGCGCAGTGCTATCTCCTTGTTGCGCCCAAGCATGAGTCCGGCCAGATGCCCCTGGGAGCCATAGAGGGTAATACCGATGCCCCAAAAGTCAGAAGGATCGGGAAAGCCATATAAGACGACCGACGGATTATCATTGGCTGCTTTTTAGATAAACAATACAGCTATGTTTAGCTTGATAAGCAATAAGTAGGATTGCCTGTGATCTATTGGCAAACAATATATTTTTGCTGATTGCGAACTGTTGGTGCGTTTAAGAGGCTGCCAAAGAGCGTGAGTAAAAGTTCAAAGGCTAATTAATAAGGGCGTAAGTCTTATTTGGGGCGGTTTGGTTTTTGTCAAAAAGCGCTGTTAATTGATATAAAATTGCTTCAAATATATAGAACAAGGCTGTACGAAACAATGTAGTGTAAGCCTTTATAGTTATGTATTTTTCTTCCATTGTCTGACAAGCAAACTGTCTATATAGGCAATCAGCTCGTCGGAGGTGATGGAGTAGTGATGTACCCAGTGGCCTTCTTTTGTGCGGCCGGCGCGGATTGGCCATTTGCTGAGGCCCAGTTGCCGGGCGCGCTCAATGACTTCTGTTGGGCTGGCTCCGGTTATCGGGATTGCCATGTTCAGTCTCCTTCATCTGGTCTCTTCTCGTTATCGGTGTAAACGGACAAGACCTTGAATGAAAACTGACTAACGGTCGGCGTATAACAGTAGCGAAAGCATGAACACGCATGATCAGCGTATCTGCTAACCAGGAAAGAGGCAGGGGCTATAGGGCAAGACATCCATGTCTATGCCTTGAGAAGTTCTGCTCAGGGTATAGCTGACCAGTGCTGGCAGCCGTTCTTCATCCACTGGCTCTGATCGACGTCAACGCCATCGCCAACTTTGCATCCGGGTACATTCAGCACCTTGCCGCTCGACCGGTTGACCAAGCGGAACCAGGTTGATGGACCAGGCAACATTTGCCACTGCTGCGTATGAAGGTTTTGCCATGTCTCCTGTGAGAGGGGGGAGTCGTTGACCGAGGCCGGTGCGGTAAGCACTTTGCCGCTGTTGACGCTCAGCACCTCATAGAAGCCATTCTTCAGGTTGATCATATGCCAGCGTTGAGCATTTTGTGTGTGATCACACGAGGTCTGTTCGACTCGTATACCTGCCTCCAGGCTAGAGTTTTTTACATTCAAGCACTTGCTGCTGTTTTGGTTGACCAGCGTCACTGGCTTGTCTGCGCCTGTTGGAACACCAAAGACTGGATTGCCGTTTGAATCCCAGCTGAGCGGTTGCACATAAATGGCCCTGTTGGGATCGTACAGCGGATCGCCAACGATACCCTTGTAGTTGCGAGCATTGTAGATATGGAGAATGGTTCCATCCCGGTCGGTCGTAAAGGTGTTGCTGCCTGTACCATAGATGCCGTTACGCTCGCTGCTCTTGAAGACAGGCACAGGTGATTTGGTCCATACGCTAGGATCGAGTAGATCCGCCGTGGCGGGTGCGGAAAGCAGGCCCATGTTGTAGTTCGCATCGGTAGCACTGCCCGAATAGGCAATGAACACCTTGCCATTATGTTCCATGACGGCAGGCGCTTCGTTGACCCAGAAACCTACCTTCTCCCAGTCGTATTCAGGTTGCGATAGCATTACCTGTTTGCCTTTAATAGCCAACGGGCCATCCAGCTCGGCAATGTAGAGATTGCTGTTACCTTCGATGTTCGGATCTTTCTGGGCCCAGACGATGTAACGTTTGCCTGCATGCACGAAGGTAGTCGTATCGATACTGAATGACTCCCAGTTTGTCTTGATCTGACCACGCTCGATCCAGCCTGAACCTGTTACCAGATTGGCTGCATTGTTGGACAGTGCATAAATGCGGTGATTGAACGGGGTGCCTTCCTGAGCGGCAGCGAAATAGACGTACCAGGAACCGTTGTTGTAATCGATCCAGGGTGCCCAGACGTGGGTACTCATCTCACCACTGTCGTGCTTGGTCCAGATGACCTGTTCCTGGGCTTTTGCAAGACCGGCAATAGTCCTGGCGCGCCTGAGTGCGATCCGGTTGTACTCCGGTACGCTGTAAGTCATGTAGTAATACCCGTCGGTATGCTTATAAACAGACGGATCGGCTCGCTGCGTGATGATGGGATTATCGTACTGGGTTGCCGCCAGAGAGGAGGCCGGGTTGATCAATACTGTTACAGCGACCGCGAGGGAAAACCAGGCGGCATTGGTAAGGTTGCGCTTGAGACGCCTTACCTGAGCACACAGTTCTAGAACCATGGTGTTTCTCCGTTGTTGTTATTAGCAAGAACACAGGTTGTTATCGAGCAGTGTGAGCCACAGATTTAGAGGCTGAAGAAAACGGCCCATAACTGCAGCTCCTCAAGCCGAACCCTGCAAGACGGGTGACCTCATAAGGCAGGGTCGCCAAGCCCGACAGCAGAGATAGCTCAAGCGCAAGCCATGATAATGGTATGACTATTACCGGGATCGCCCGATTATTTATAGCCTATGTCGCTCATACGTCTAGTGGTGGCGGACTAATGTTATGATGAATAGTCGGTATGGCGGCTTGGCTGATCAGGCGAGGCGGCCTTTGCAGGATCAAAGAGGTGTACCGATTTATTAATGACGTAATGACGCGATCAGGCTGAAGGCTACTTCATCGAAGTCACTCTTACAGAACATGTTTTCGGCTAACGCCAATAAGAGTCGGGTGGATAGCGCTCTAGGCATTTCAGGCCGACTAAAATAAAACGGCCAATAGGATTGGCCGTTTTACGTAGTGGCAAAGACCTGTGGTCAGGCTGTCTTCTTGGTACGGCTTCGCTTTGGCTTGGGCATGGGCTGCGCCACGCTGGTTTCTATTCCGCCCGACAGCGGATCCCCTGCGGTGTCGTAGTCGACTTCTCTCTGGGCTTGAAACCAGTGCTCAAATCCCTGTCCATCCGGACGACCTGCGGCTTCCCAGATTTCGTAGGCGCGTTGACGTATGCGTTGTTCCAGATCATCCATCGCTCATCCTCCTATCGGATGTGGCTCAGCAGTCTGGCGCCGAGCTTTCTGACTTAGAGGCCGTAGGCCTTGAGTATCTACCTGCATGATTGCAACAGGACTATAAGAAGGGATGCCCAGTCTTCCTTATCGTTCCTCACGTGCTGTATACGTCCGATGAAAAGTCCTTTTCATTGAGAGACTTAACCTTTATCACGCTGCGCCAGCTCCATGATCATTCTTGCCAGTAGATAAAGTCTCGGCGCGACGCTTTCCACCTCGGCGTACTCTTCTGGCGTATGGATATTGCCGCCTACGATGCCAAAGCCATCCAGCGTTGGTACGCCCATACCTGCAGCAAGGCTGGCGTCAGCTGCGCCACCGCTGCCCTCGATCGTAAGCTTGCGGCCAATTTCACCGTAGATGTTTTGAGCCATCGACACGAGCCTATCCGTTTCGGCGGTTTGAGGCATAGGCGGCAAGCCCCGATGCAGATGAGTTTTCACGTCGGTCTCTTGGATCAGCTTGTTGGCAGAGACGCGCGCCATGTCTTGCTCGACCCGATCAAACTCCTCAGGAACTGCTACACGGACGTCTGCCTTGGCAGTCGCGCTGTCAGGTATGACATTTGTGCGATCGCCAGCGTCGATTACAGTAAAATTGACCGTGGTTTTCTTCTCGGCATCGCCCAGTTTGCCAAGCTGGAGGACCTGATGCGAGATTTCCATGGCAGCGTTTCGGCCGAGCTCCGGCGCTACGCCCGCATGAGCGGCCTTACCGGTAACGTCAACGGTTGCGGTCGCGCTTCCTTTTCGCCAAGCCACGAGGCCATCGGCAGGCCGGCCTGGCTCTAGATTGAGGGTAACGTCATGCTCCCTGGCCACCCGTTGAATCAGCTGAGTAGCAGCATCGGAACCGGTTTCCTCGCTGGCATCAAGCAAAAAGGTAATTTGAGCGTAATCCTTGAAGTTGAGGTCTTTCAATATCTTGAGCGCATAGATGCCCGCTACGATTCCGCCCTTATCGTCCATCACGCCTGGTCCGTAGGCTCGCCCATCCTTTATATGGAAAGGCCGCTCCTTGGCTGAGCCCTCTTTGAAAACGGTATCCATATGTGCCATCAGCAAGATTTTGGCCTTGCCTGTGCCTTTAAGCGTGGCAACGATGTGATGACTTTTATCAGGTGGAGAGTTTGGAACAGTCTCGATCGTAGCGCCCAGCTGTTTCAACTGATCAGCTGCAATCTGACCTACCTGTATCAGACCAAGTGCATAACCCGAGCCGAATCAATATTTACCAGTTGCTCGAGTAGCTTGAGTGCTTCTTCCTTGTACTGTTCGGCATGGGATTGAACGGAATGATTCGGTTCAGCCTGTACGGTGGAAGCGGTAGAAAAGGCAAAAGCAATTGCCAATGTAAGAGAGCACGTGGCGCGGCGGAGCATAACAGTCATGAGGCGTCCTTTTTATTATGTGCCCAGACACTATAGACGCTCCCTGGCAGCCTGCATTTCGCTTCGTGTAAGCCATAACCGGCGGCTCAAGGTCGCTACGATTTTGACCTCAATGGCATCACTCGTGAGCCTTTGTCCTGTGCTATGCCAGTGAGCACGTATGTCAGGCTCGCGCCCAAACGCATCCGCTGGATTGCTGGATTTATTCAGTGGCGGCTTTAACGGCTGCCTTGGCCATATAGCGCTCAATGAGCGTGCAGGCCTGTTCGTTTAGATCAAGCAGTTCAGGCAGGAATACGCGTAGCTCGGGATGCTGACGAGCTTCCTCTTCCAAAACGCAATAGGCCTCGATGATGGACGCTTGAGTCCGCAAGGTTTGGCTGACCTTTTTCATAGGGATCTACTTGACTGATGTGGCTGCGTTGTCGGTCGGGATCAGAAAAACTTTATACCTTTCGTCGTTTGACGACCGGCGCGAGTGGCAAACCGTCTGGTGATGACTTATAGCCTTCATAATTCCGTGTTATCAACGATGCCTGTCTGCAGAGCAGCTTGGGGAGGCATGTTCATGGCAGTGTTCAAACGCTATCTGGCAGTGGGGCCTATCGTTTCGTTGATCAGTGTTTCGGCGATACTGATCATGGCCAGTGCACCGGGTCATCTCTATCATTTTTCGGCACTGGCATTGTCTGGTCTTATCGGGATTATGGTTGGAGTGACAGCGCTTGTGATGACGGCCCGTTACATCTATACCCACCTTTAATCTGCTGCAAAAGGTTCGGATGACCGGTATAAACAACGGGTGGATTTATACCTCCAAAGCCTGGTGCTAATGGCTATAAATGGAGGAGATCCGTATGAGCAATGCGCCCTTAGATGCACAAGGCTCCGATCCTGTGGTGCCGGACGATGCGGGCATTGGCAGTGACGTATTCGATCCACTGCGTCCCGATATCATTCCTGATAATCCGCTTGGCGATGATGAGGTAGATCATCCGCTGTAACGCAACACAGTTATCGAAAACCCGGCTAATGCCGGGTTTTCTTTTGCAGATCTGTTTCTAGGGCTTTTTCCGCGCACCGCAGCACATAAGCGAAACGAAAAGGGAACCTTGGGTGGTAGTGCTTGGGTCGAAGCGCGAATGAATGACACCCACCAGTGTCATACCGCTTTCGAATGCTTCTTGAATCGCCGCATGGTTTACTTGAGGCAGTAATTTCAACCCATCAAAGGAACGTCAGATGAGCATCGACCTTAACGCAGGACGCCTGCCCGATGAGCATACCCTGGTCAACCTACCGCGCCTGGTGTCGCGCTATTACAGTGAGCGGCCAAACCCTGATGATCCGGCGCAGCAGGTTTCATTTGGTACATCCGGGCATCGCGGTTCATCGCTGAAGGTCAGCTTCAATGAGTGGCACATCCTGGCAACCACCCAGGCCATTTGTGATTACCGAAAAGAGCAGGGCGTAAATGGTCCGCTCTTTGTCGGCATGGATACGCACGCACTATCCGAACCGGCCTTTGTATCGGCACTGGAAGTGCTGGCTGCCAACGGTGTTGAGACCCGTATCGATGCAGGCTGTGCTGAGACTCAGGGCGAGCCCGGTTACACGCCAACGCCCGCCATCTCCAATGCCATTCTCGAATACAACAAAGGCCGTACCAGCGGCCTGGCTGACGGTATTGTCATTACGCCTTCACACAATCCGCCTGCCGATGGTGGATTCAAATACAACCCCACCAATGGTGGTCCGGCCGATACCAACGTAACCAAGTGGATTCAGGAGCGTGCGAATGCGCTGCTCAAGGCAGGATTGAAGGGCGTGGAGCGCATGGACTATGCCCGTGCGTTGAAAGCGCCAACGACGCAGCGATTCGACTTTATCGAAAGCTATGTGGGTGGCCTTGATCAGGTCATCGATATTGAAGCCATCAAGCATTCGGGCCTTAAGTTTGGCGTAGATCCTCTGGGCGGGGCAGGCGTGCACTACTGGACGCGCATTGCCGAGCGTTTTGGTTTGCCGCTTGAGGTCCTGTCGACCCGTATCGATCCTACCTTCCGCTTCATGCGCCTGGATTGGGATGGCAAGATCCGTATGGACTGCAGCTCGCCTCATGCGATGGCTGGATTGATTGAAAACAAGGACCGTTTCGATGTGTCCTTCGCCTGTGATACCGACCATGACCGCCACGGCATTGTGGCGCGTTCGACCGGGCTGCTCAATCCCAATCATTATCTGGCGGTAGCGATCGAATACCTCTTCACCCATCGTCCAGAGTGGAGCACTCAAGCGGGTATTGGTAAAACACTGGTATCGTCTTCCATGATCGACCGTGTGGCTCAGGGTATCGATCGGAAGGTTGTCGAGGTGCCGGTGGGCTTCAAGTGGTTCGTGGATGGCCTCATGGATGGAAGCCTTGGCTTTGGTGGTGAGGAGTCCGCGGGCGCATCGTTCCTGCGCAAGACTGGCGGTGCATGGTCGACCGATAAGGACGGCATCATCCTGGGACTGCTGGCGGCTGAAATCACGGCGGTTACTGGCAAGGACCCTGGTGAGCGCTATCAGGCACTGACCGAGCGATTTGGCTCGCCGGTGTATCAGCGTATCGATGCTGCAGCCGATCGCGAGCAGAAAGCCAAGCTAGGCAAGCTCTCCGCTTCACAGGTAACTGCCAGCGAGCTGGCCGGTCAGCCGATTACACAGATCCTGACCGAGGCGCCTGGCAATGGTGCAGCGATCGGCGGCCTCAAAGTTGTGACTGAAAACGGCTGGTTTGCTGCACGTCCTTCCGGTACTGAAGACGTCTACAAAATCTATGCTGAGAGCTTTGAGGGCGAAACGCACCTCAAGCGCATCCAGGAAGAGGCCAAAGCACTGGTCGATAGCGTCTTGGCAGGTTGATCAAAGGCTGCCTGGGTAAAAAGTCCTAGGCAGCCTTCTCTCCCTATAGGCCCGCAGGCGTCTGCAATAGAGGTCAGCCGCCTGCTCTCAAAGCGACCTGGATAGGCTAGATGACCTAGCGCTTCAGTTCGTTGAGCATCTCGTCCAGGCTGCGATGAAACGAGCTGCGCTCCCCGGCACTGATGAAGCCTTGCTGGCGAGCCAGGGCTGCTACGTTGGTTTCCACTTCCTTGATTTGTTGCTCATAATGCTGCTGTTTGGCCTTGGTAATCGAACCTTTTTGGGTATTGATAAGGCTACGTACAGCCTGTGCTTTGGCCCCGACGGCATCCTGTTCCTGGGTATTCGCTTCCAGCCCATCAGCCGTAGGGTAACCTTCGAGTCCTGTTCCTTTTATTAGCTGCCAGAGCGCTTCTTCAGGCGTATAGCGGCCATGCAGTGCAGGCACCTTCCGGTCTGCGAAAGGGGTAAGGTCCACCGTGACAGGGCAACCGGTACTATGAGCCAGCCGCTGTAATGCTTCATCCAAACGCTGAGACGGATAATTAAAATCAGTGGCCTCTCGCTGGCAGGCCGCCTGAGCAACTTGGCACGCTAAGCCAAGAATCATTAATCTGGACAGGAAAATCTTCATGGTTTCCTACGCAGTAGATAGAAAAATGGAGTCTTGCCTATTTCCATACCCAAAGGCAAAGCCTGACGTCTTAACGCGAGGAGATTCTCCAATCTTCACGATGCAGCTGATAGGCCGCAGGCGCTGCCGAAGGGTTCATGGCAAAATGATCATATAACCCAATGATCAGGATTCACGCCCTCCTTGCTTACTCTCTCCAGGCTCGCCTCGTTATTCATGCCCAAGCGATGGCTAGGCGGACTGTTCATCAAGTTTTTTGTCAGTCTGTTCGTGATCTCTGGTTCTTCTACAGTTGCAATCATCGGCTTCGGTACCTGGAACAGTCAGGTTGAGCTTAAAGAGGCGCTAAGTGAAGATAAACTGCACGACCGTGTTGCGGTAGAGGGCAGGGTGGTGGCTGAGCTGTTGCAAGCCGCCGCTACGGCTGAACGCTGCCAGGCACTGCTTGAGTTGTTGGTCCATCGTGTCTTTGGTTCTGGTGTATTAACAGGCAAGGCTGGTAATAGTTTTAGCCAGTCTCTCGGGGAAGGGCGTCTTGCAGCGCTGTACCGCAATGAGCAGGGGCTGCAATGTCATTACCCCGCCAAATTGACGGAGCCGCTTCAAGCCAGAATGCAGACAGTGAGCCGCCAGGGTAACAGTATCAAGGTTGAAAGCGATGAGACGCGTACGGCCAGTGATATCTGGTTTAGCACGGCGGTTGTTCAGCTACCACAAGAAGCGGATAGGCTTGTTCTGGGTATGGAAGGGTTTGATCCATGGAAAGCCTTCTGGGCGGATACGAGCCGTCAGTTTGGTTGGCTTTGGCCCTACATGCTGATCAGTAATTGTTGCACCGCACTGCTGCTGGCTTTCTTCCTGCTGAATAGAATTCGGCATGCCGAGCAGGTAGCCAATACCTGGGCTCAGGGTCAACTCGATATGCGTATCAACGATGAGGGACATGATGAATTCGGCCGGCTGGCCCAGCGATTCGATCATATGGCTGATGCGGTAGCAGGTGTGATTGAGGTCAAGCAGGCTATCGCTGCGCAGGATGAGCGCAGTCGGCTGGCCCGCGAACTGCACGATACCGCAAAGCAACGGTGCTTCGCCCTTGGGCTACAGCTTAGTCTGTTACGCCGCCTGTGCAGTACCCATCCCGAGCAGGCCAAGCTAGCCAACTCATCACTCAAGCTTGTTGAGCATCTTCAACGGGACATGAGTGATGTCATCCATCGCCTCTCGGCGCCTACGGTGGCTGAGCTAGGTCTGGATAGCGCCTTGAAGCAGAACCTGGCAAACCTGCTTGAGGGCAGCGCCATTGAGTGGTCTGTCGATATTCAGGAAGAGGTGATGCACTGGTTGAATGAGGAGGATGCGGTTGCAACTGAGCTGCTCTTGATTGCCAGTGAAGGGGCGGCCAACACGCTTCGACATGCCAACGCCTCGCATCTATGGATATCCCTCGTTCGTCAGGGAGAGCGGTTTGTTCTTAAAATCGAGGACGATGGTCAAGGCTTTCATCCGGGGCACACCAGCTCGGGAATGGGCTTGGGCAATATGCGTCAAAGAGCCCATTGGCTTTTGGAAGGGCGTATTGATATTCGCAGCGAGCCCGGCCAGGGAACCACCGTTGAAATCTCCTTTAAACCTACAGAAAGGCAATGATGAAGACCACCGTGTTGCTGGTTGATGACCATGCCATTGTTAGACAGGGTATCCGTAGTCTGCTCGACATTACCGGCGAGTTCGATGTGATAGGCGAGGCGGGAGATGGGCAGACAGCGATTGAGCTCGCTCAGGCGTCCAAGCCTGCGCTTGTCTTGCTGGATTTGATGATGCCAGGGTTGAGCGGTGTGGAGACCATCAAGCGACTGCTGGAGGTAAGTCCGGGTAGCCAGATAGCTGTCCTGAGTTCTACCGAAGAGGATGAGTTGGCCTTTGCTGCCATCGAGGCGGGTGCTCAGTCCTTTCTGGTCAAGACGATGTTAGGTGATGAGCTGATTGATATGATCCGCCGGATCGCGCGAGGTGAGGTCATTATTCATTCCTTTATCGCCTCGAAGCTGCTCAAGGTGGTCAGGGAAATTCGCGAGCCCAAGGTCGATCCCTTCAAGGAGCTGACCGAGCGTGAACTTGATGTGCTTCGCGAGCTTGCTTCAGGCGGAAGTAACGTGCGTATCGCGACTTCACTCAATATCAGTGAAAAAACAGTGAAGTCCCATATTAGCAGCCTGCTCTCCAAACTCGAACTGGCTGACCGTACAGAGGCCGTTGCCTTTGCCTGGAAGCAGGGGCTGATGACGCATCATAGGCCCTGAGCGCATAAAGCGGTAAAAGGCCCAGACCAGATCTGGCCGGGCCTTTGTTTATCAGATACCACCTAACACTCTGTACAACTCGATGCGGTTTTCCTCCGCGATTTGACGTGCATTGACCAGCGATTTCTGGGCGCTGTAGAGCGTACGTTGCGCATCGAGCGCATTCAGGAAGGTATCAATACCCCGTCTATAACGTGCATCCGAGAGCTGGTAGCTTTCGCTGGCCGCTTCCAAAAGAGCTGTCTGGGCAGAAAGTTGTTCCTCCAGTGTGCCGCGCCTGGCCAGCGCGTCAGCCACCTCACGAAAAGCGGTCTGGATGCTTTGCTCATAGTCAGCGACGTAATAGTCCCGCTGGGCCTTGCTGTAGTTCAGGTTGGCTGTGTTGGCGCCACCGGTAAAGATCGGGATGCTAACAGAGGGCATGAACGACCAGACCTTGTTGGCGCTTGAAAACAGCGATGACAGTCCATGACTGCTCAGGCCTACGGAGGAGGTAAGGCTCAACTGCGGAAAGAATGCCGCCCGGGCCGCGCCAATGTTGGCGTTGGCGGCCAGCAAATTGTGTTCGGCCTGAAGCACATCCGGGCGCCTGAGCAGGACATCGGAAGACAGTCCAGGCGAGACCTCTGCAAACAGGGGTTTATCTGCTTCCAAGGGTTGGGGTAGCACCGCATCATCCAGTGTCTGCCCAACCAACAGTTCCAGTGCATTGCGGTCCTGAGCGACAAGCGTCCGGTAGTTAGCAATATCCGCGCGTGCCTGTTCATAGATCGTCTGGGCCTGCCGCAACTCTACACGGGAGGCGATGCCTGCCGAGAGCCGCCCCTGGATCAGACTGACCGTGCGGCTCGCGCTTTCCAGCGTTTCCTCCGAGATCCTCAGTTGCGCCCGGTCAGACGCGAGCGTCAGGTAGGCATTGGCTGTTTCCGCGATCAAGCTGATATAGGTGGCGCGGGAAGCCTCCTCTGTAGCCAGCAAACTCTGCTGCGCTGATTCGGATAGGCTCCGCACGCGTCCAAACAAATCCAGCTCATAGGCGCTAAGCCCAACGCTTGCCGAAACGCTTTTGCTATAGACGGTCTGTTTTTGGCCCAACGTCTCAACCTGAGTGCGTGAACGTGAAGCATTGGCGCTGGCGTTTAACTGGGGCCAGAGTTCGGAGCGCTGCAGACGATACTGCGCCCGAGCCGACTCGATATTGGCTGCCGCTTTGCGCAGGTCCCGGTTATTGGCTAGCGCAAGCGTTATGACGGATCGTAAATCGGCATCCAGCGCAAGCGCTTCCCAGGTGGTTGGCACAAAGGCTTGCACAGAGGGCGTGTAGCCAGTTCCTTGCGGCCACGTCGAGGGAACCGGGGCGGCGGGGCGCTCATACGTGGGAGCGAGGGTGCAGCCAAGCAGAGCCATCGGCATGAGCAGCGCTAAACATCTCAGGCGCATCACGGTGTCTCCTGCGAAGTGGATGGGGTCTTACTCTTCTGGAAGCGGATAGCGAGGCCGCGGACGAGCACAAAGAACAGCGGTACGAAGAAGATCGCAAGCACTGTTGCGGTGAGCGTACCGCCAATGATGCCGGTGCCAATGGAGATGCGGCTGTTGGCACCTGCACCGGTAGCAACGGCCAGAGGCAGCACACCTGCCATGAAGGCCAGCGAGGTCATAACGATCGGGCGAAGTCTCAAGCGAGCACCCTCAAGCGCAGCATTCCAGATAGAAAGCCCACGCTGCTCGGCCGCCTCGGCAAACTCGACGATCAGAATAGCGTTCTTGGAAGCCAGGCCAATGGTGGTAATGAGCGCAACCTGGAAAAACACATCGTTTTCCAGCCCTCGCAAGGTAGCCGCGAGAATGGTGCCGACAATACCCAGCGGAATGACCATGAGCACCGAGAAGGGAATCGACCAGCTGTTATACAGGGCCGCCAGACAGAGAAAGACAATCAGGATGGACAGGGCATAAAGGCGAATGGCCTGCCCGCTGGATTCGCGCTCCTGATAGGACAAGTCGCTCCAGGCGAAGGTCGTCCCCTGGGGCAACTGGTTGGCCAAATGCTCCATTGTGTCCATGGCTTCACCCGAGCTGACACCCGGAGCACCCTGACCCTGAATCGCGTATGAGGCAAGGCCGTTGAAGCGTTCAAGGTTGTCCGGGCCGCGCTCCCAATGCGTAGTGGCAAAGGCCGAGAAAGGTGTCATCGCGTTGGACTGACCACGCACATACCACTGGTACAAATCATCAGGCTGCGAGCGAAACGGGGCGTCACCCTGCATGTACACCCGCTTGACGCGACCCCGGTCGATAAAGTCATTGATATAGGTACTGCCCCAGGCGGCACTTAACGTCGAGTTGATATCACTCAACGCTAGCCCGCTGGAAACCGCCTTGGATTGATCAATGTCGATTTTGAGCTGTGGAGTTTCTTCCAGGCCGCTTGGGCGAACTGCGGCCAGGGACGGCTCTGCTGCGGCCAGCCCTAACAGCTGATTACGAAAGCCCAGGAGCTGAGCACGGTCCGTTGTGGCTGATGCCTGTAGCTGGAACGTGAAGCCAGACGATTGGCCCAGGCCCTGGATCGCAGGTGGCGTCAGGGCGTAGATCTGCGCATCGCGGGAACGGTAAAAGGTGGCCATGGCGCGATTGGAAATACTATCGGCCCGATTTTTCTCATCGGTGCGCTCGCTCCAATCTTTAAGGGCAACAAACGCAAGGCCCGTATTCTGGCCGCTTCCGCCAAAGCCAAATCCGACAATGGTAAAAATTGCTTTGGTGTTGTCCTTTTCGGTTTCCAGATAGTGGCGCTCAATGGTCTTGCCAACCTCCAGACTGCGCTTCTGGGAGGCTCCGACCGGCAAGGTAAACTGCACCATGTTCGAGCCCTGGTCTTCGGTAGGCAGAAAGCCGCTGGGTAAACGCATATACAGCACGACCAGTACGGCGCCCAGGCATCCATAAATGAGCATGAACCGTACCGGGCGTTTGAGTACGCCCGTTACCCCATGCTCATAGCGGTTGAGGTTCTTGTTGAAGGTGCGGTTGAACCAGCCAAAGAAACCAGACTGCGCCTGATGCTCGGCTGGCTTGAGTAATGTTGCGCACAGGGCGGGTGTGAGTGTCAGTGCAATAAACACCGACAGCACCATGGACGCTACGATAGTGATGGAAAACTGCCGATAGATAACCCCTGTCGACCCGCCAAAGAAAGCCATGGGTAGAAAAACGGCAGACAGCACCATGGCAATCCCGATCAACGCACCGTTGATTTCCGTCATCGACTCCATGGTGGCGTCAAGGGCAGACAGCTTGCGCTCCGTCATCAAGCGCTCAACGTTTTCCACCACCACAATGGTGTCGTCTACCAGAAGGCCAATGGACAGCACCACGCCAAACAGGGTGAGCGTATTGATGGAATATCCTGCAATCCATAGCACGCCGAATGTGCCTAACAGCACCACCGGAACGGAAATCGCCGGGATAAGGGTTGCGCGCCAGCTCTGCAGGAAAATGAACATCACCACGACAACAAGGGCAATGGCCTCGAAGAGTGTCTTGATGACCTCATGAACTGAAAGCTTGATAAATTCCGTGCTGTCGAGCGGGAATTCCAGGTGGTAGCCTTCAGGAAAGTTACTGGACAGCTCCTGTGCCAGCGCCTTTACGCCTTCGGCTGTGGAAAGTGCATTGCTTCCCGGCGCAAGCTTTACCGCAAGCCCCGCGGCAGGATGGCCATTCAAGCGAGTAACAATGCCGTAACTCTCACTGCCCAGCTCCACCCGAGCTACATCGCCCAGGTGTACATGCGCTCCTGAGGAATCGCTCTTTAGGATGATGTCCCGGAACTGTTGGGGCGTACGTAGCCGTGATTGCGCGGTAACGGTCGCGTTAAGTTCCTGATCCGGTGGAGAAGGCAATCCGCCAATCTGTCCAGCAGAAACTTGAGTGTTCTGTGCCTGCACAGCGGCAGTGATGTCAGAGGGCATCAATCCATAGGTAGCCAGCTTCGAAGGATCAAGCCATATGCGCATGGCATATTCAGAGCCAAAAATCTGCACATCGCCTACGCCAGCAACCCGTGAGATAGGGTCCTGCAGGTTGCTGGCCATATAGTCGGAAATATCAGTAGAGGATGAACGATCCGTGTCGTCGTACAGAGCCATGATCAGCAGGAAATCATTCTGCGCCTTGGTCACCGAGACGCCTTGCCGCTGCACCTCGGAGGGAAGACGCGTAAGCGCCTGCTGGACCTTGTTCTGGACCTGGATCTGGGCGTTATCGGGATCGATGCCCTGGTTGAAGGTCACCGTGATACTGGTTCGTCCTGTGGAGCTGCTGCTGGAGGAAAATGATTGAAGGCCATCCAGCCCCTTGAGTTGCTGTTCAAGGATTTGCGTAACGCTGTTCTCCATGGTCTCGGCCGAGGCGCCAGAATAGGAGGCACTGACCGAAATAGCGGGAGGCGCCACATCCGGGTATTGGGCGATGGGAAGGGTGCGTATCGCCAAGAGGCCAAAAAGCATGATGACGATACTGATGACCCAGGCGAAGACCGGTCGCTTGATAAAGAAATGTGCAAACATCGGCTACTGTCCCTGCTGCGTGGCGCGAGCCTCACCGGAACCTGCCGGTTTGAACTCAACCGCATGTACCGTCGCCCCCGCCTTGACCTTGCCGGTGCCTTCAACGATGAGGCGATCGCCTTCCGCCAATCCGCTTTGAATCAGCCAACTGCTACCAATAGCCTGGGTTGTAACCACTTCACGTGCTTCAACCGTGTTGTTGGTGTTTACAACCAGGGCCATGCCATTGCCTTTCGCATCTCGGGTAATGCCTCGTTGAGGCGCAAGGAGTCCCTGAGGCGCAACGGCCTCTTGCAAGAGGGCTCTCACATACATGCCGGGCAGAAGAAGCCCTTCAGCGTTAGGGAAAAGTGCGCGAAGCGTGACAGAGCCGGTCTCCTGATCCACGGCAACCTCTGCAAATTTCAACACTCCTGAATGTTGATAGAGCGAGCCGTCCTCCAGGCGAAGGCTAACATCGGTGCTGCCAGCGGCTACGCCATTGCCCAAGGCCTTCTTGAGCCTGAGCAGCGCGGCGCTGGATTGAGTGATGTCTACGTAGATAGGGTCCAGCGTACGGATAACCGCCAGCGCGGTCTCCTGATTGGCAGTTACCAGAGCACCCGGCGTGATGCTGCTCTTGCTGATCCGCCCAGCAATAGGCGCCGTGATCTGCGTGAAATTCAAGTCGATCTGTGCAGACTCAACCGCCGCCTTGCGCTCGGCAATGGTAGCCAGAGCTTGTTGATAGCTGGCCTTGGCATCGTCTGCCTCCTGCTGGGAGACGGCTTCGATCTTGATTAGATCGCTGTAGCGTTCGGCTTTAAGCTTGGCGGCCTGCAACGTGGCCTGGGCATTAGCCAGCGAGGCCTTGGCCTGGTTGAGCGAGGCACGGTAGGGCGCCTGTTCGATTCGGTAGAGAACCTGCCCGGCCTTGACGAGTGTTCCTTCTTCAAAGGTACGCTGTGTAATGATGCCTGACACCTGTGGGCGAACCTCAGCCTCCATATGGGCAACGGTTCTGCCGTTAAGCTCGGCAACCAGGGGGACAGGTTGTGACTTCAGCGTTACCACCGCCACCTCAACCGGCGGTGCTGCAGGTGCCTGAACAGGCGCTTCAGGTTTGCAGGCGGCTAGCCACAGCACAGCCAAATACAACAGGGCTTTCGATTTCATGTGTAGACGCACACTTTTCCAAACTAAAAATGTGCGCCAAGGTAGCGGCTGGGAAGAGGGGAGACACCCGTCTTATGGATGATTTGCCCTCCGCCTTAAGTCTGCCCTCAGGCTTTTTGAAAGACGGTTCACACCACCAGTAGGCATGACTTACTTATAGGCGAGCGGCTGGTTGATACCTTGCTGGCGCTTTGAGGAAAACCGAAAAGCAGGCATTGGCCTTAGACGCTACATGCTTATGACATGAAGTGCTGGCATAGGCATCAGTGTAAGCGAAGGAGTATGAGCTGAGTCTCGTTTCTTCTGCTTGAAAATTAAACCTACCTGTAATAGACACGCTCCATGCGAATCGAGTAATGTCTGAGCTCGATTTGCTCCCGCAGCCGTGCCGCCCTGAGCATGATGTATAACGTGCTTATACCGTCACTGATCCTTGGAAAGGCCCGTTTTAGAAAGGAAAATAGAAATGACAGGGAAGGTTATGCGTCAGACTCGTCCAGCGTGTTATCCGTCACGTGACGTCTAATAGTAGTTAGCACCCACATATGATCTTCGATGCCGTCACTAGAACAGATGCAAGCCCGAAGCTGAGCATTGAGACTGACTTCGAGTTCTTGAATCGGTCTGCTCGATCTGAGATGGCCCGTGCGAGAGAGTTTCTCGAAAATTTAGTAAGCAACTACCCAGACCCGGATGACTTGATTAGTAGATTTCGCAGCAACAACAACAGTAATTTCAGGTCTGCTGAATTCGAGCTTCTCTTGTACTCCGCTCTGCATAGGCAAGGGTTTCTACTGACGCCTCATCCGGAACTGCCTAACGGCTCCAGCTCTCGTCCTGATTTCCTGGTGACAACGCCAGTTGGAGACAGCTTCTACCTAGAGGCTGTGCTCGCCAGTGAAAACTCCGCAGATCAGACAAATCAGCCGCTAATTGCGACTACTCTTGATGTGTTCACCACTGCTTCGCACGCGAACTTCGGAGTGATCGTCAAGACGTCTGGATATCCATCGACACAACCGCGCCGGCGCCGCATTCTTCGGAAGACACTCGCTTGGCTCAATTCACTTGACCCGGATGAAGTTCAAGCTGAAATTGATGCTTCAGGTCACGATGCCATGCCGACGCTAGTTTTGAATCATGAGAGTCTAGAGATATCGGTTCAGGCTCTTCCTCTGCGGGCAGATCGGCGCGGAAAAGCGAGTAGGCTTCTTGCGGCCCAGTTCGGTCAAGCTGGCTGGGTCAACTCTTGGAGTCCCATCAAGGATGCGATCACCTTCAAGGGTAATAAATACGGATCTTTAGATAAGCCGCTAGTCGTGGCGGTCAATTTCTCGGGCCATCACCTTGATCGACTCGATGAAATGCAAGCCCTGTTCGGCCAGGAGCAAATCATTCTTTCAACGGAGAATTTGGACGCAGAGCCGCGGCTCGATAGAGCTCCGAACGGAGCTTGGGTCGGAAAGTCTGGTCCACAGTTTCGGCGTGTTAGTGGGGCCTGGTTATTCGATAATCTGTGCGTCTACAACGTGCCCAGCCGCCATGCAACGCTGTACCTAAATCCATAGGCTACATTGCCTGTCCCAGGCGACATGCTGCGATTCTCCCATGCCATCGGAGTCGACGGGCATATGACATGGCAGGATGGTGTCGCTTTCGGGCAAACTTTTGACCTGCCGGATGATTGGCCTTAGCTGGGAGCTAACCATTCATTCAAGCCGACGCCACTTCTCAAGCGTTAAGCACTTTAGCCAGAATCTATATATACACATTGAGATTAACATCATGGATGTCGACCACAGCAAGACCCGAATAATAGACAACAGCCACTGCTTCGAGGTTGGAATATCCAGTTGGAGCAAAACAGAAACCTCTATTCGCTGCCGTTATGACCATCCTGAAACGGGCCGTTTCAGCCCTCATGGTTCAAGCGAGCTTCCACTCCACGATTTACAGCCACTGATTGAAGTTGCTGCTGAAAATGATCTTCTAAGCACATTAGAATGCGCCGCTATAATTCATGCTCTTACTGCATCAATTACAAGGCAGAATATCAAATAAAGTGCCTAACTAGCGGTTCAAATCGATCGCTTCGCTCACTGGGACGGGCTAAAGCCCGCCCCTTAACCAAACGTTAGGGCTCAAGGATTACAGGAAAAAATGTGCATGAAAGATTTACCAAGAAATATTCAAGTTATTTTTGAGAATAATCCGAAGCTCATTGATTTGATCCCGAATCCTATCCTGGTGTCAGATTCGTCATTCGTCTCGGCTTTTAGTCAAAAGTTAAAAAAATCCTCGGCAGGGGATGAGGAGGGTTCATTTTATAGAGTCATATTTAAGAAAGACTCTTCGCGAGAGCTAATGACTATTAATAGCGGGGAATTAAAGGGACTGCTTACATCTACATGCATTGAGAGGGGTAAAATTAGCGATGTTGCAGGCTTAGAGAAGGTTGAGCTAGATAATCAAGCAGACCTAATGCCGACTTTGCTAGGTATAAGTCTGTATGGCGCAATTCAAAACAATCTATCTTACATTTCTCATCTTTGTGCTGATATTAGGAATCACCAGATTCTTGAAGAGCAAGCTCGATTTGAAAGAATATCAGAGACGATAGAAGACAGCTTCAGAAGTATACCTGACATCTCGCTAGATAGATCGATGCGAGATGTATATTTATCTCGGATAGTAAAAAATAACGAAGATTGTTATGAAATGTATGTCTCTCAAAGGCACAGGTTTAAAGAACTCTTAGATTCGGAGCCAAAGGAGTATTCAACAGGCTTTAACTACTATTTCACTACATATGAAGGTCGGCGATTTAATCCCGATCAATTCTTCGAGAATAAAATTCTGGCTCATCCTGTATTTTCTATTTTCGAACGCTTGGTGGCGGGTAGGATTTGTGAAGTCGTACTAAGTGGGAATTATTCTGAAAGCAATATTCAGAGGCATAGAGATTTTGTAAATAGAGTTAAGCTTGAGCTCGATGACCTAATGGAGTATCGGCTGAATGCTTTCGACAACTTTACAAGCGAGCAGCAACGAAAAATTGAAGGCGATTTGAATTTATCTGGCTATGAGCGCAGGGATTTGAGTGAGCAATTAGAAAAACATATTAGCTTTGTTGCTCGAATAAAAGATAGGGTATTTGATTTATTGGAAGCAAAGTTAGACGGATTTAATATTCTGGCTCATCTTATGAATCAAGACAAGATAGATGTATTTCTGATCGATGGAAAGCTGCTCGTAAACAACTCGGAGCTAAGCCCTAACAAAGCATTGCAGCGGACAAGCCGCTGAATGCGGCGTTAGATTCAAAAAAAGCCCGCGCCTCATAAATGGAGTTTCCAATGGCAAAGCAAACATCAGTTGATGAAGACTTGGACAGCTCACTGTCGTACCAAGAAAAATTTGAAAGTACTGATCATATTTTTTCATCTTCAATTAGAAAACTATCCGACTACGTAAGCGACTGCATCGTTGTACTGGATACAAATGTACTGCTAATACCGTACACACTCAGAAATGAAGATGTTGCCGAAATTGAAAAGGTATATCAGACATTAAGTCAAAAGAAACAGCTATTCTTGCCTAAGCATGTGGCTAGGGAGTTTGCTGCAAATAAAGATAAAAAACTGGCTGAACTATATAAAACCGTGTGCGACAGGAATGTTACCGTATTGAAATTGCCTGACGCAGCCATTTTGAAAGACACCCCAGAGTTCAAAGAGCTTGAACGAGAAAGGCGAAAGCTAGAAAAGGCTTCTGAAACATACAATGGCGCCGTTAAAAAATTAGCAAAGAACATTAAAGAGTGGTCATGGAATGATCCGGTTGTTCAGATGTACAGCAAGTTCTTCAATAGTGAGAACATTGTTCATCATGAAAAAAATGACAACTATGTAAAATCAGAACTAGAGCGAAGAAACAAACACAAAATCGCGCCAGGCTATAAAGACTCTGGCAAAGACTCTAACGCAGCCGGCGACTTAATAGTTTGGCTTACAATTCTAAATATTGGTGAGAACCATAAAAAGAACCTAATATTTGTAAGCGAAGATAGAAAACCTGATTGGTGGAACCAATCAAATGGCGCCGCATTCTCTCCGAAATTCGAACTTATAACTGAATATAAAAGGGCCTCATCTGGAAAAGAGCTTAGCCTTCTAATATTTTCAGAATTCCTTGAGGCGTTCAATGTTTCTGAACAGGTTGTAGAAGACATCAAGAAGTCAGAAGAAGAATTTAGAATTAAAAGAATAGAGAGAAATAAGCTAAATAGACGCCCTAGATCACTAATATTGCGCGAGCTTGAACGAAGCGGAAAAGATATTTATCACTGCCAGGTATGTGGCTTTGAGTCAGGCGAAAATAACATCCTTGAGATTCATCATATTGAACCACTTTCACAAGGTGGTGATGATAACGTCTCAAATATTGCCATTCTCTGCCCAAATTGCCATAGATCTATGCATTCAAGAATCTAACGAGTCATTCAAGCGGACGCCGTTCCGGCGCCCCTTAATTTCAACGTTAGGCTTAAGAGCAAAACCGAGTGGAATCAAATATGTGTTTTATAACCCCTCTTTCCAGCATATAATCTTGAGCCTATGGAGAAAACGTGATCTGGAATGAATTAAGGAAACATTTAGGAAAAGGAATTAGCACATTACCCGAAATGCCAGTAAAAGTTACTGATCGCATATATCAGGCAGGCCCGGCATTTCTAATGACATCTAATACGCTGAAGGACTTTTCCCCGTCCGATGAACCCATTATTACGCTAATCATCTGGGCACCATCAGCGGGCGCGCTTAAAAGAGCCTTCAATGGTGATATAGAAAGTGATGATGGAATCTCAGGAATCCCCCCAAATGAAATGTTAATATCCCCAACTGCAAATACCTGGGGAACAATTAAAGAGCAAGCAAAGGAGCTTGGTATAAAATTTCTTGAATCAGCTAGCTATCGCATCATGACTGATGGTGCTTTCATTCAAAAACAACTTCAGTCTCGGACATATCGGGCTTATTTTCGTTCTCGAAATACAAAATTCAACGAACACCCATATGTCATTGCCGTTACCGCCTAACAACTGTATATGGACTCTCCCCACAAGCAGTGAGGATAGCTTTTTCGATCCTGTCGTCAGCGCGGCTGCATTCGTATATCCGGCCTTTACTGGACACTGCCCTGGCCATTCTGTAGTTCGCGCAGCAGGGGCCAAGTGC
>NZ_BDAE01000037.1 GCF_002091675.1 Pseudomonas luteola NBRC 103146
CGAAGTGGAGCGGGGCGTGTTGACCGTGAAGAGCGGCCGCCGTGAGAAGAGCGCCGACAGCGTGACCTACTTGCACCAAGGCATCGCCCAGTGTGCCTTCAAGCTGTCCTTCCGCCTGGCTGATCATATCGAGGTGAAAGGTGCGAGCTTGAAGAATGGCCTGCTCAACATCGATCTGGTACGTGAAGTACCGGAAGAGGCCAAGCCCAAGCGCATCGCTATCAACGGCCAGTTGAGTGCTGATGAAAAGCCTGCGCTGGAAGGCCAGATTGCCTAAGTACAGCGGCCATCAGATCCTAGAAAAGGGACGCCATGTGCGTCCCTTTTTGTAGTGCCTAAGTAATACCAGCCCATATAGTCTTTTCAAACACCTCCATAAAAAGCAAAAGCAGCAAGTCATCAGAAAAGACGCTACGTTAAGAAGCTGGCTTCATACAAACGTAGCTTTCATGCCAGGAGAAGAGGGGCATTACCAGCCGTAGAAATGAATCGCTGTCTAACCAAATATTTTCTCCAGTGCTCCAGCTTCATCTTTTCCTTCCAGATCAGCGGAGCGGGGCATTCGCGTCGGCATCGTAATCAGCGTTTCGAGCAGTAATCGAACGGTAGGAAATACGCCCAATGTATCCAGAGCTCTGGCATTGTTCCATGATGTTGATGCTTACCTTATGAAGCATGACCGGTAAAAGCGGGTACGTTGCATATGAACCGTTACGAGTACTTATAAAGTCTCGTAACGGTAGGGGAGGAGCGCTATTTAAAAGCCTTGGCGACTCGAGAGCCTGTATCGCGGCCTAGGACCTCACAGATTCGTTGACCTGCGGCAATCAGCCGAGAAAGATCTACTCCAGTCTGGATACCAAGGCCGTTGAGCATGTGGAGCACGTCCTCTGTGGCCACATTACCGCTTGCACCCGTTGCATAGGGACAGCCTCCCAGGCCGGCAACAGAGCTATCGACCACAGAGACACCCTCCAGCAGGGCAGCATAGATATTGGCCAATGCCTGGCCATAAGTGTCGTGGAAATGCACAGCCAGTCGATCATACGGAATCTCTTGGGAGAGCTTACCTATGAGCGTTCGTACAGCACCCGGTGTACCAATCCCTATCGTGTCACCCAATGAAATTTCACGGCATCCCATATCAATCAGTTCACGTGCAACTGATAAGACTTGATCAGGCGTAATGTCGCCCTCATAAGGACACCCCAGTACGCAGGAAACATACCCACGGACGCTAATCCCATGCTGCCGTGCAGCCTCCATTACAGGTTTAAACCGCTGCAGGCTCTCATTGATAGAGCAGTTGATATTACGTTGAGAAAAGCTCTCGGATGCTGCTGCAAAGATGGCTATTTCTTTCACACCTACATTCAAGGCAGCTTCGAAACCCATCATGTTAGGCGTCAAGGCACTATAGGTAATACCAGCCCTTTTAAAGATCTTCAAAAATAGATCAGAACTCCCTGCCATCTGCGGCACCCACCTGGGAGAAACAAAACTACCCACTTCGATGTAATCAAGGCCAGTGTCAGTCAAATCATTTACCAGCCGTACCTTGTCCTCCAGGCTAATCGGCTGTGTCTCATTCTGAAGGCCATCTCGTGGGCCTACCTCAACCAGACGAACACGCTCAGGCAGCATCATCAGCCTCCATTTCAACCAAGGTTGAACCCTCGCTGACCATGTCACCCTCATGGTAAAGGATGGCCTTGAGCATGCCTGGAGTCTGGGCCCGGATGGTATGTTCCATCTTCATGGCTTCCAGAACCACCAGCGGGGTGCCGGCTTCAACACGTTGACCTGGTTCTACCAGTATCCGCACAATGCTGCCATTCATAGGAGCGGTAAGCCCACCTGAGTGGGCCGTTTTATTGGTTGCGGCCTGTATGGGATCGAAGCGGGTAAGGGTGTGGGTTTCGCCTTGCCAATCCAGATAGAGGTTGTCGTCGCGGTGCTGCGCCTTGACCTTTCGATCTTTTCCATCCCAGACAACACGCTGTTTTTCTTCATTGCATATCAGCGTTACTGCCTGCCGATTCGGCAAGCCTGCTCGCCATCCGGGCAACGATGCCCAGGGAGCGCTGGGGTCATCAGCCCTTGCTACCGGAGGCTCACTGCCTAGCCAGCCTTGAACAGCTGCTTGCCAGAAATCATTGTTATGCTCTGCAGGGGCTGGCAGTAATTCATTCCGATACCGAGGAATGAAATCTGTATCCAGTTCAGCACGCGCGAAGGCGGGGTGAGCCAACACGCGCTTGAGAAAGGCCAGGTTGGTTCGCAGCCCACCTACCTGGGTATGCTCCAGCATGGCGAGCAGACGTTGTCTGGCTTCTTCGCGGTTCTCGCCCCAAGCGATGATCTTGGCCAGCATGGGATCGTAAAAGGGCGATACTGTATCACCCTCGGTTACACCACTATCGATGCGGCGACCTGGACCACTGGCGGGTTCCTGATAGAGATGCAAGGTACCGGTAGCGGGCAGGAAATCATTGCCAGGATCTTCTGCATACACGCGTACCTCAATAGCATGCCCTTCAAGCGGGACCTGATCCTGAGTGATGGGCAGGGCTTCACCTCGGGCGATGCGAATCTGCCAAGCAACAAGATCCAGTCCGGTGATAGCCTCTGTCACAGGATGCTCTACCTGTAAGCGCGTGTTCATCTCCATAAAGAAGAATTCGCCACGGTCGTCCAACAGAAACTCGACGGTACCGGCACCGACATAGCCGATCGCCTGTGCAGCCCGTACGGCAGCTTCTCCCATGGCTTTACGCAATGCAGGAGAAAGTCCGGGGGCAGGGGCTTCTTCTATGACTTTCTGATGGCGACGCTGAATCGAACAGTCGCGTTCGTTCAGATACAAGCAATGACCGTGCTGATCGGCAAAGACTTGTATTTCGACATGTCGAGGCTTGAGCACGTATTTTTCAACCAGCATGCGGGCGTCGCCAAAGGCAGATTGAGCTTCACGCTGCGCCGAGGCCAGGGCATCAGCCAGATCGGCCTCTCGCTCAACGATTTTCATGCCCTTGCCACCACCGCCGGCAGCCGCTTTCAGCAGAACGGGATAGCCGATCTGCTCGGCGGCCTGTCTGAATGTTTCTAGCGTCTGGTCCTCGCCATGATAGCCGGGAACCAGGGGCACGCCGGCGGTTTCCATCAGGGCCTTGGCGGCAGACTTGCTACCCATCGCCTCAATTGCGGAGGCGGGAGGGCCGAGAAAGAGCAGGCCTGCTTCTTCAATCGCTTGGGCAAAGGCTGCATTTTCGGAAAGAAAGCCATACCCCGGATGGATGGCCTGGGCACCGCTGTGCTTGGCCGCTGCAATAATCTTGTCGATACACAGATAGCTTTCGCCCGGTTTACTACCACCCAGGTTAACAGCCAGGTCTGCTTCGCGAACATGGCGGGCTGTAATGTCGATCTCGCTGTGCACGGCGACCGTTCGGATGCCTAGCGATTGGGCGGTACGCATGATACGACAGGCAATCTCGCCGCGATTGGCGATCAGGAGAGTGTCGAGAGGCTTTAACATGCTCATACGGAAGGCTCCTGCCAGCTGGGCATACGTTTTTCAAGAAAGGCGCTTAGCCCTTCCTGTGCTTCTGGACTTACCCGCATTGATGCAATGAAGTGCTGGGTATAACCTTTCAATGCATCATCCAGGTTTGCAGCCGTACCCACTTGGTGTAGCAAGCTCTTGCAGGCTTTAAGGGCTGCGGGGCTGTTGAGGAGCAGATTGTTTTTCCACTCATTGACGGCGGCTTCCAGCTGGTCAGCCGGGTAGGTCTCATTCAATAGTCCCAAGGCTTGCGCACGACCACTGGAAAAGCGCTCGGCTGTTAAGGCATAGCGGCGCGTGGCTCGCTCGCCAATAGCCCGGACGACATAAGGGCTGATCACTGCCGGAGCCAGACCGATGCGGACTTCAGAAAGACAGAACACAGCATCCTGCGAACCGATGGCCATGTCGCAACAGGCAATCAATCCAAGCGCTCCACCAAAGGCCGCTCCCTGCACGACCGCCAACGTAGGTTGGGGTAGGGCATGAAGTGTTTCCATTAAAAGACTTAGTCGTTGTGCATCGTCATGGTTTTCCTTGAGGCTCAAGGTGGCCGATGCCTGCATCCAGGCAAGGTCTGCTCCTGCGGAAAAGTGCCGTCCCTGTCCACGCAGAATCAGAAACCGGATGGCCTCATTAGAACCAATTGCTTCCAACGCGTGAATGAGCTCGGCAATCACCTCGGCATTGAACGCATTGTTTTTTTCCGGGCGGTTCAGCCACAAGGTGGCAACGCCGCGGCTGTCGATGTCAAGTTGCAAGGTCTGGTAAGTCATCGCGGGATTCCTTACATGCGGAACACGCCAAAGCGGGTCGGCTCAATAGGTGCGTTTAAAGAAGCGGAGATAGCCAGAGCTAGTACTTCACGCGTCTGGGCAGGATCGATCACGCCGTCATCCCATAATCGGGCGCTGGAATAGTAGGGGTGACCCTGACGGTCGTACTGCTCCAGGATCGGCTCTTTGATGGCCGCTTCCTCTTCCAGGCTGAGTGCTCCGCCTGTCCGCTCGGTCTGTTCCCGCTTGACCTGCACCAGTACACCGGCTGCCTGTTCGCCGCCCATTACCGCGATACGGGCGTTAGGCCACGTCCAGAGAAAGCGGGGATCATAGGCTCGGCCGCACATGCCGTAATTGCCCGCGCCAAAGCTGCCGCCAATGATCACGGTAAACTTGGGGACTTGTGCGCAGGCGACAGCGGTCACAAGCTTGGCCCCATGCTTGGCAATGCCGCCTGCTTCATATTTCTGGCCAACCATGAAGCCCGTGATGTTTTGAAGAAACACCAGTGGAATACCTCGCTGACAGGCCAGCTCGATGAAGTGCGCGCCTTTTTGCGCCGCCTCGGCAAACAGGATGCCGTTATTGGCCAGAACTGCTACGGGGTAGCCGTGTAAATGCGCAAAACCGCAGACCAGCGTAGGTCCGAACAGCGCCTTGAACTCATCGAATTCGCTACCATCAACCAGACGCGCAATCACTTCGCGAACGTCGTAGGGCTGTTTGGCATCTGCCGGGATAATCCCATAAAGCTCATCGGGTGAGTATTTAGGTGCTACAGGGGAGCGCATCTGTACCTGACCCTGTTTGCGCCAGTTCAAATGGCCAATACAGCGACGCGCCAGAGCAAGGGCATGCTCATCATTCTCGGCGTAGTAATCCGCCACGCCGGACACTTTGCAATGTACATCAGCGCCACCCAGTTCCTCAGCGGTCACTACCTCACCGGTAGCGGCTTTAACCAAGGGCGGACCGGCCAGAAAGATGGTGGCCTGGTTGCGAACCATGATGGTTTCGTCCGCCATGGCGGGCACATAGGCGCCACCGGCAGTACAAGAACCCATCACTACCGCAATCTGCGGAATGCCTTGGGCGCTCATGGTTGCCTGGTTGAAGAAAATTCGTCCGAAATGCTCGCGATCAGGAAAGACCTCATCCTGTCGGGGCAGGTTGGCACCGCCAGAATCCACAAGGTAGATGCATGGCAGTCGGTTCTCTTTGGCAATGGCTTGGGCACGCAGGTGCTTTTTGACGGTAAGGGGGTAATACGTCCCTCCCTTGACCGTCGCATCGTTGGCAATGATCATGCACTCCACGCCCTCGACTCGGCCAATACCGGCTACCACGCCAGCCGCCGGTACGTCCTCGCCATAAACCTCATGAGCGGCAAGTTGGGCAACCTCCAGAAAAGGCGAGTTGAGGTCGAGCAGGTGATCAATGCGGTCTCGTACTAGCAGTTTGCCGCGTGAGGTATGACGCTCCTGCGCCTTGGGTCCGCCGCCTTGCTGGATGTGGGCAAGCAGAGCGTGCAGGTTCGCCACCTGTGCCTGCATGGCGTCTTGATTGCGGATAAAGTCAGGCGAGCGGGGGTCGAGCTGACTGGTTAGAACGGTCATGGCGGATCTCGCTTCAGTGTTGTTGTTGGAATGTCCGCAGGATAAAAAGCGGGTTACATCGTTTCCTTGAACAACTCGCGCCCGATCAACATGCGCCGGATCTCGCTGGTCCCCGCACCAATTTCGTACAGCTTGGCATCGCGCAGGAGGCGGCCGGTCGGGAATTCGTTGATATAGCCATTGCCGCCCAGAATCTGGATAGCATCCAACGCCATCTGGGTTGCTCGCTCAGCCGTATAGAGAATGACGCCCGCGGCATCTTTGCGCGTGGTTTCCCCTCGATCACAGGCTTGGGTAACGGCATACAGGTATGCCCGGCTGGCATTGAGCTGCGTATACATGTCTGCCACCTTGCCCTGGATCAGCTGGAACTCGCCAATACTCTGGCCAAACTGCTTGCGGTCGTGAATGTAGGGGACAATGACATCCATGCAGGCTTGCATGATGCCGACAGGACCGCCGGAGAGTACGACACGTTCGTAATCCAGCCCGCTCATAAGTACCTTTACGCCGCCGTTCAGGGCGCCAAGGATGTTTTCTTCCGGCACCTCGACGCCATCGAAAAAGAGCTGGCAGGTATTGGAGCCCCGCATACCCAGCTTGTCGAACTTGTTGCTGCGGCTGAAGCCTTTCCAGTCACGTTCAACGATGAATGCTGTGATGCCGTGTGGTCCTTTATCCAGGTCAGTCTTGGCATAGATCACATAGGTATTGGCATCTGGTCCATTGGTAATCCAGGTTTTAGTGCCGTTGAGGATGTAGCGGTCACCCTGTTTCTCTGCACGCAGTTTCATGGAAACCACGTCAGAACCGGCATTCGGCTCGCTCATGGCCAGGGCGCCGACATGCTCACCTGATACCAGCTTGGGCAGATATCTGGCTTTCTGCTCAGGCGTCCCATTACGGTGGATTTGATTGACGCACAGGTTCGAATGCGCACCATAGGAGAGGGCGATAGAAGCCGAGCCTCGGCTGATTTCTTCCATGGCCACTACATGAGCCAGATACCCCAATGTCGAGCCGCCGTACTCTTCATTCACTGTGATACCCAGAAGACCCATGTCGCCAAATTTGCGCCAAAGGTCATGGGGAAACGTGTTCTCACGGTCAACGGCTTCTGCGCGGGGTGCGATTTCCGCTCTGACAAAGCTTTGCACCTGCTCGCGCAGCATGTCGATGGTTTCGCCGAGGCCAAAGTTGAGCGAGGGGTATGTCATGGGGTCACCTGTGATTGTTTTTGTCTGGTGGAAGCAAAAAGGGGATCAAGCCGTTGCGTTAGCCATCTCCAGCGCCGCACGACAGCGTTCTTCAGCCGTGTCCAGTTCGAGCTGCATCTGTTGAATATCCAGCAGCTGCTGTGCAAGCTGCTCGCGACGTTCCGCAATCTTGGTCAGCATGCTATTGAGCTGCTTCTGGTTACCTGAACTCGGGTCATACAATTCGATCAATTCCCGGCACTCCGCCAGCGAAAACCCGATTCGCTTACCCCGCAGAATCAACTTGAGCGTGACGCGATCCTTGGCCGAGTAGATGCGCTCCTGACCACGCCGCTCGGGCGTAAGCATGCCTTGCTCCTCATAGAAGCGAATGGTTCGGGTTGTAATGTCCAGCTCTCGGGCTAGATCGGAAATGCTGTAACTCGCCGTCATATGTAAACTCAACTGGATTACCTTTACGTTAACGTAAAGCTGGTCAGCGAAGCTGTCAACTCGCTTCGGTAACGTCTAGATGCAAATACCTCGCAAGCATGCCAGACACCTCTTCAGAAATTTGGCTGTGCTGGTTGGATACAACGACTTGGCATGCCCTTTACGTTAACGTAAAGATAACTAGGCTTTAGCGGTAGCCACATGAGTCAGCAGCTCCCACAACAATGACAAGAAGGGAAAGCCATGAACCAACCGAGCTATACCCAGGGCCGTCAAGACAAGCCCTTACTGGCCATGACGATTGGAGAGGCCTTTGATCTTACGGTAGCCCGTTACCCTGAGCGCGAAGCGCTAATTGTTCGTCACCATAATGTACGGCTGACCTGGCAGGCGTTGGCCAAGGAGGTAGAGCGTTGCGCCAGGGCCTTGGTAGCATTGGGTGTAGAGCAGGGGGACCGACTGGGTATCTGGGCACCAAACTGCATGGAATGGTGCGTCACGCAGTTTGCCAGCGCTAGAATCGGGGCCATTCTGGTCAATATCAACCCGGCATATCGGGTAGGTGAGCTGGAGTATGTGCTGAAGCAATCCGGCTGCCGTTGGCTGGTGTGCGCGCATATCTTCAAGACGTGCGACTACCACGCCATGTTGAACGAGCTTCTCCCTGATATTGAAAGCCAGCCCCCAGGGCGGGTGCGCTGTGTAAACCTTCCGGATCTGCACGGCATAATCACGCTGGGCGAAACGGCACCTGCCGGTTTCCTGCGTTGGAGTGATCTTTCCAATTTCGCCAAGCAAACGAGCACGGCTGATGTGCATGAGCGCAGCGCGCTACTTCAGTTCGATGACCCTATCAATATCCAGTACACCTCAGGCACCACAGGCTTTCCCAAGGGAGCCACTCTGAGTCATTACAACATTCTCAATAACGGCTACATGGTGGGAGAAAGCCTTGGGCTGACCGATCGGGATCGTCTGGTCATTCCCGTACCGCTGTATCACTGCTTCGGTATGGTCATGGGTAATCTAGGTTGCCTGACCCACGGTTCCACCATGATCTATCCAGCGCCATCTTTTGAGCCATTGGCAACATTGAGCGCTGTCTCGGAGGAGCAGGCCACCGTGCTCTATGGCGTTCCCACCATGTTTATCGCCGAACTTGATCATCCCGAACGTGTGCGTTTTGACTTGTCCTCCCTGCGCAGCGGCATCATGGCAGGATCGACATGCCCGATCGAAGTGATGCGCCGAGTCATAACCGAGATGCACATGAGCGAAGTGCAGATTGCCTATGGCATGACCGAGACCAGTCCGGTCTCCCTTCAGACCGGCCCGGACGATGAACTGGAGCGACGCGTTACCACCGTGGGCCGCAGTCAGCCCCATTTGGAAAGCAAGATCGTCGATGAGCAGGGCCGCATCGTTCCTCGTGGACAGATAGGCGAGTTATGTACACGCGGCTACAGCGTGATGCTGGGCTATTGGGAAAACCCAAAGGCCACATCCGACGTGCTGGACGGTGCCCGCTGGATGCATACGGGCGACCTTGCCTGCATGGACGAGCAGGGCTATGTGCAGATCGTGGGCCGCAGCAAGGACATGATCATTCGGGGTGGTGAAAACGTATATCCACGTGAAATCGAAGAGTTCCTATTCCGTCACCCGTCAGTGGCAGATGTTCAGGTGATTGGCATTCCTGACGACAAGTACGGTGAGGAGATCGTCGCCTGGGTCAAGTTGCATGACGGGCATAGCCCGCAGGAGGAGGTACTTCGCAACTTCTGCAAGGCCCACATCGCACACTTCAAGGTGCCGAAACATGTTCGCTTCGTAGACGAGTTTCCCATGACCGTAACGGGCAAGATTCAGAAATTTCGCATGCGGGAAATCATGATCGAGGAGCTGACGCAGCGAAAGGCATCGTAGTGCGTATCGCTCCCGCTGGTTATGATGTCAGCGGGAGCGACGAGGAATTACTTGTACTTGCTTTCGATCTTGCGCTTTTCCAGCGTGTATTGAGTCATGTCTATTTGACCCAGCTGAAGCTGGCTATCAAGCGCATTTAGGTCCTTGTCACGCTCAGCGTCGAGCTTGGCCTTGGTAGCCTGATAGTTGATGACCTTAGCTGTATCGTAGCCGCCAACCGGGTCCCAAATGATGGAAAGAGGCCAGAGCAGGAGATTCACGACCCCAAAGCCGTATTCTCGGGTATAGAAAGAACCTCCTCCCGGAAGAAGGCCAAGGCCTGCTGCAAGACCAGGACTCTTTTCTTGAACGACCAGGCCGCGTGCTTCGTACCGATCGAGCTCTGACTTCTGAAAACTGTTCAAGCCAGAGGCGCATCCATTTAATAATACGGCCATTCCGACAGCCGCAACTGCTTTACGATACATCACTAATCCTTTCAGGCATCCTTGATTCGCACCGTGCGAATTGTGATTAGGTTAACATTTTGCCGTGCTACTGATAAAGTCACCTGCTGCTTTGGGATGCGAGCGGCTCATCCCTGCAACCGCTCGATTCAACAGCTTACAGCTGGGTGGTACGAATGCGCTGCAGAGTCTCCTGTACCTCAGCGGCAGCGTCTACAAACGAGGCTTGTTGCCTCAAGCGGGCCAGCAGTTCGGCACGCTTGCGTTCGGCAGTGGCCAGATAACGCTCCTGCACCGGGCCGAACCCCCGGATGTCCAGCGGCAACTTGGCAAGCTCAACCGCAACGGAATAATTGTCAGGCGTCAGACGCTGCAGGATTTCATCCAGGTTGGCTTCGTATTCCCTAAGCGTCTTCAACTCTCGCTTGCGGTCTTCAGTGCGGGCAAAGGGGTCCAGCCAGGTATTGCGGATACCTTTCAGGCGCGCCAGCACGCTGAAGCCTTTCATCATCCACGGTCCGAACTGCTGCTTCTTCGGACCCTCACCAGCCTTGGATTTATTGAAGATAGGCGGAGCCAAATGGAAGTTGAGCGTGTAGTCTCCTTCAAACATCGAAGCAATCTTGCGTTGGAAGTCGCCATCGGTGTACAGACGCGCCACCTCGTATTCGTCCTTGATAGCCAGGACTTTGTAATAGGCGCGGGCAACCGCCTCGCTCAACTCTCCGGCTTGTCCCATCAGGGCAGTATCAGCCGCCTTGATCTTTTCAAGACGTGCGAGGTAGCGCTCGGCATAGGCGGTGTTCTGGTACGCCGTCAGGTCATCCACACGCCGCAGAATCACTTCTTCAAGGGTTTTGGATAACTGGTGAGATGCGATAACAACGGAGCCTTCCTTGACCTTCTGCTCGACCCGCGCCTGGTCAACGGCAGTTCGACGGCCCCAGATGAAGGCTTTTTTGTTCAGCTCGACGGCAGCGCCATTCATTTCGATCGCCTGGAATAGCGAGTCCTGGCTAACCGGCAGCCAACCTTTCTGATAGGCCACTCCCATCAAAAAGGTATTGGTTGCAATCGAGTCGCCCATCAGCGAAGTAGCGATACGGCTGGCATTGAGGAAAAAGGCACGATCCGTTCCTACGGCTTCGGCGATCTGAGCGGCCATGTCCGTAGACTGGAATTGAGGATCAGGATGGGTGTGAACATCGCCACTGTTTGCCTGATGGGCAAAGGTGCGAACAAAGTGGCTGGTTACGCTTTCCTGGCTGTTGACGAGCGCATGGGTGACGCCCTGGCGAAGCTTATCAAGCGTCTCGGCATTGGCACTGACGATGAGATCGCCACCTAACAACAGGTTGGTTTCACCTTCGGCAATGTGGGGTGCAAAGAGCTGCTCCTGCCGCTCGGCGATACGGACATGGGTCCACACTGCGCCACCTTTCTGCGCCAGCCCCGCCATGTCCAGCGTCAGCACTCCCTTGCTTTCAAGATAAGCCGCCATGCTCAGGAGGGCACCGATCGTGACGACTCCTGTACCGCCCACACCGGTTACCAGAATGCTGTAAGGCTCGCTGACCGAGGCCAGTACAGGCTCAGGCAGATCCCAGCTATCTGAAGGGTCTTCCGCCAGCGCCTTGGCCTTGCGCAGCTTTCCGCCTTCCACCGTGACAAAGCTCGGGCAGAAACCTGAAAGACAGCTGAAATCCTTGTTGCAAGCGGATTGGTCGATCTCGCGCTTGCGTCCGAACTCAGTCTCGACCGAAGCCACGGACATGCAATTGGACTTGCTGCTGCAATCACCGCAGTTTTCACACACGGCCTCGTTGATCACGACGCGACGAGCGGGATCAGGATAGGCACCACGCTTGCGGCGACGCCGCTTCTCGGCGGCACAGGTCTGGTCGTAGATGATGACGGATGCGCCCGGGTGCTCTCGCAGCTCAAGCTGCACAGCGTCCAGCTCGTCACGGTGTTTGACCGGTACATTCTCGGCAAGCCCTTTGACTGGCTTGTATTTATCCGGGTCATCCGTGACGACCACGATGCGCTCGATACCTTCAGCACGTAGCTGCTGAGAAATCTGCGGCACGGTCAAGGTACCGTCTACCGGCTGACCACCTGTCATGGCCACGGCATCGTTGTAGAGAATCTTGTAGGTAATCGGTACTTTCGCGGCGACCGATGCGCGAATGGCTAGAAGCCCTGAGTGGAAATAAGTCCCATCGCCCAGGTTCGCAAACACATGCTTTGTCTGAGTAAACGGTGCCTGTCCTACCCAGGCAACACCTTCACCACCCATCTGGCTGAATGTCTGGGTGTGCTCAGGGTAGATCCAGGTTGCCATGTAGTGACAACCGATCCCGGCCAGTGCGCGACTGCCTTCCGGGAGCTGAGTAGAAGTGTTGTGTGGACAGCCAGGGCAGTAATGGGGCATCCGCGCCATCTTGGTGACCAGTCCGCCTTTAGCCGCCAACTGAGCATCCAACACCGCCAGGCGCATCTGCAGCAGGCCATTGGATTGGCGTTGCAGGATGCGCTTGGCCACTGCACGGGCAATCTGCGCTGGGGTCAAGTCACTGGTGGCCGGGAGCAGCCAGTCCGTATGGGGCAGTGACCATTCGCCCTTGTCGTCAAACTTGCCCACGATGCGTGGACGGACATCCTCGCGCCAGTTGTACAGCTCTTCTTTGAGCTGGTATTCGATCAACTGGCGTTTTTCTTCCACCACGATGATTTCTTCCAGCCCGTCGGCAAAATGCCGAACGCCTTCGGCTTCCAGGGGCCAGACCATGCCCACCTTGTACACGCGCAAGCCGATCTGCCGGGCCATGTCTTCGTCGATACCTAGAATCTTCAGGGCTTGGCAGACTTCCAGATACGATTTGCCTGACGTGATGATACCGATGCGGGCGTTGGGAGAATCATGGGTGATGCGGTCGAGCCCGTTGGCCCGCGCATAGGCGAGGGCGGCATAGAGCTTATGCTCCAGCAAGCGCTTCTCTTGCACCAGTGGCGGATCGGGCCAGCGGATGTTGAGACCATCCGCCGGGAGCTCATAGGTAGGCACCTTGGGCTGTACACGAAGCGGGTCGACATCGACCACCGCGCCACTTTCCACGGTTTCCGAAATGGCTTTCATGGCCACCCAACAGCCTGAATAGCGGGACATGGCCCAGCCATGCAAACCAAAATCGAGGTATTCCTGCACCCCGGAGGGAGACAATACCGGCATCATCACGGCCTTGAAGATGTGCTCGGTCTGATGAGGCAGGGTGGAAGAACGAGCGCCATGGTCGTCACCAGCGATAACCAGCACGCCGCCAAAGCGTGAAGAGCCTGCAGCGTTAGCGTGGCGAAAGACATCGCCACAGCGGTCAACGCCTGGGCCTTTGCCATACCACATGCCAAACACGCCGTCGTATTGCGCACCCTGGAAGAGGTTGACCTGCTGTGATCCCCAGACGGCCGTAGCGGCCAGGTCTTCGTTCAGGCCGGGCTGAAAGACAACGTGATGCTGTTTGAGATGGCTCTGAGCCTTCCATAAAGCCTGGTCCAGGCCGCCCAGTGGCGAGCCACGGTAGCCCGAGATGAACCCAGCAGTATTCAAACCTGCTGCAAGATCACGTTGCCGTTGCATCAAGGGTAGGCGAACGAGCGCCTGGATACCGGTTAGCAGGATGCGCCCGCTTTCCAACGTGTACTTTTCATCCAACGTCTTGTTGGCTGCACTCATTCGCTATTCCTCGATTTATTGTTTTTGTCATCAGGATCGGGGCGAGCGAAGCCCCATTTGCTTTTGAGTGTAGGAAGGGGTACAGGTAACGTAAAATTCTAAAAACCGCACTCAGGTATTCGAAAATCAGATGGCCAGCTCCAAAGATATTTCGATGCGTCAACTACGCTACTTTGTGGCGGCTGCCACCACGGGCCGTTTCTCCAAGGCGGCATTGGATGTCCATGTTTCCCAGTCCGCGATTACCTCAGCAGTGGCTCAACTGGAGGAAAATCTGGGGGTCAATCTGTTTGAGCGACAGCCCTACGGGGTTGCTCTGACAGCAGAGGGGCACCGGTTCCTGCAGCATGCCCGGCACATTCTCGATACGCTGAACGATGCACTCAAGGAACCCCTATTTTTGAGTCATACCCAGGAGGGAGTGGTGCGCGTAGGAGCCACCTACGCAGTGCTTGGGTATTTTCTGCCCAGCCTGCTGGCTCGCTTCAAGCGCAGCTATCCACAAGTGGATATTGATCTAGTGGACATGGATCGGCCCAGCATCGAGCAGGCTGTTCTGGAAGGACGCCTGGATCTTGGCCTGATCATTGTGTCCAACAGCGAGGCCATTGACCGTTTCGAGCATTATGTTCTGATTCGATCACGGCGCCAGCTCTGGCTGGCCAGTCATCACCCACTGATGACCAAACCCGACATTACCCTCAAGGATGTGGCCGAGCATGCCTATATCCTCGGGACGGTCGAAGAGGGCGAAGCCTCGACCCAGCGCTATTGGCAGGCACGCGGTCTGGAACCAAGGGTCGCGTTTCGAACATCCTCCATGGAATCTGTACGTGGCCTGGTTGCCCATGGATTTGGCGTGACTATCCTATCGGACATGGTGTTTCGTACCTGGTCGCTTGAAGGCAAGAAGATCGAGGTCCGCCCGCTCAATGATGCCGTTCCGCCTATGGAGCTCGGGCTGATCTGGAGGCCGGATACCGAACTGCCGACGGCGGCAGAAGCCTTTCGACAATTTCTCATTCAAGCCTGCGGAATGTAGAAGCAGCTTTTGCTGAATGGTCAAGTTGTCGTATAACCGTTGCAGACCTAAGCATAAGCACAACAGAGAAGAGAGGAGAACGCCTTGAGCTATACGGCCGCCATCAACCGATACGAATCCATGCCTTACCGCCGGGTAGGCAAGAGTGGTCTGGTCCTGCCTGCACTGTCCCTGGGCTTGTGGCACAACTTCGGTGACACCACACCGATTGAAAACCAGCGGGCCCTGTTGCGTACTGCGTTCGACTTTGGCATCAACCATTTCGATCTTGCCAATAACTATGGCCCCCCCTACGGCAGCGCCGAAACCAACTTCGGCCGAATCCTGCGGGAAGACTTCAAGCTCTATCGGGACGAGCTGATCATTTCCAGCAAAGCCGGCTGGGACATGTGGCCAGGGCCTTATGGACAGGGCGGCGGCTCACGCAAGTACGTCCTGGCAAGCCTTGATCAGAGCCTGAAGCGTATGGGGCTGGATTACGTCGACATCTTTTACTCCCACCGCTTCGATGCCAACACACCACTTGAGGAAACCGCCAGTGCATTGGCTACGGCCGTGCAGCAGGGTAAGGCTCTATACATTGGCATATCATCCTATTCGGCTGGCAAGACACGCGAGATGGCGGCGCTGCTCAAGGAGTGGAAGGTTCCTCTTCTCATCCATCAGCCTTCCTACAACCTGTTCAATCGCTGGATCGAAAAAGACCTGCTGGACGCAACTGATGAGGTCGGTGCAGGCGTCATCGCATTTACACCGTTGGCCCAAGGCTTGCTGACCGGCAAATACCTCAATGGCGTACCGGAGGATGCACGGGTGAACCGCCCCGGCGGTGCCTCCTTGCGACCGGAGCACCTGTCCGATGACAACATCGCACGGGCGCGCGCACTGAACGAGATTGCCCAGCGTCGCGGTCAGAGTCTGGCTCAGCTTGCCCTGGCTTGGACGCTACGCGATCCGCGTGTCACCTCGGCTCTGATTGGGGCGAGTCGTCCGGAACAGTTGCAGGAAAATATCGGAGCCTTGAGCAATCTGTCCTTTAGCGCGGAGGAGCTGGCAGAAATCGATAAGTATGCAGTTGAAGGGGGAATCAATCTGTGGGAAAAACCCTCTACCGATAGCCCTATCTGATCGAGTGAAAGGGTATGGCCTCTTCAGGTCGTACCCTTTGGAGAAGTATATGCAACCCGCGTGGCCGCTCACCTTGTTTTACGATGGCGACTGTCCGCTGTGTGCCCGTGAGATTCGACATCTACGTCGACATGCTGACCCTGCACGTCTTTTATTTACAGACGTAGCTGATCCAACCTTCGAGGCACCGGCACCTGGCATGTCATCACAGCAATTCAGGGATCTGTTGCACGCCCGATTTGCCGACGGGCAATGGGTCAAGGGGCTGGATGCAACCTATTGGAGTTGGCGAGCGGCAGGGCTTGGCCGTTGGGCAGCACCTCTTGCCTGGAAGCCGCTGCGGCCGTTGTTTGATTTGGGTTATCGCCTGTTTTTGCGCGCTCGCCCGCAACTGGCCTGGATTCCTCATCCGGAAGGCTCCAGACGCTGTAAGGATGATCAATGTACGCTTCCTGAGAAACCGAACGCTACCCGCGATTAGTAGTTCTAACAGTAACCCTATAAGGTTTCTTAAAAGGGAATGACCAGCAGGTCATCTTTATTCCTTACCGTTTGGTTTGAGGATCCGAGCAATCTTTGAACTTTTCCTATGCGTTCTGATGTCCCAATAGCATCACTGCCAAGGGAGTGGCCTTATTCATACAGCCCGCCCATGTCCCAGACAGGAGGGACCTTCACGCTGTTGGTGACGGGACTTTTCAACCAACGTTGGAAGAACGCGCATGAAAGCACTCTGTTGGCACGGGAAAAACGATATCCGCTACGACACCGTTCCGGACCCCAAGATCGAACACCCACGCGACGCTATTATTAAGACAACGAGCTGCGCCATTTGCGGCTCCGACCTTCACCTCTATGACCATTTCATTCCCGGCATGGAGTGCGGCGATGTCATGGGTCATGAGTTCATGGGAGAGGTGGTTGAGGTCGGCTCGGAAAACAAAGAGCTAAAGGTAGGCGATCGCATCGTCGTGCCATTCACCATTACCTGTGGCGAATGCGAGCAATGCAAACGCGGTAATTTCTCTGTCTGCGAGCGCTCGAATCGCCGTAAGGACTTGGGTGACAAAGTGTTTGGTCACTCCACAGCAGGCCTTTTTGGTTACTCGCACCTAACCGGCGGTTACGCAGGCGGGCAGGCCGAGTACGTACGTGTTCCGTTTGCAGATTCTACCCATGTAAAGGTTCCAAGCACGCTTACGGACGAACAGGTACTGTTCTTGGGCGATATTTTCCCCACGGGTTGGCAAGCTGCGGTGCAATGTGACATTCAGCCTACTGATACCGTAGCGGTCTGGGGGGCGGGTCCGGTGGGTCAGTTTTGTGTGCGCAGCGCCATACTGCTGGGCGCCAAGCAGGTCGTGATGATCGATAACGTGCCTGAACGACTGCTTATGGCAGAAGCGGGCGGGGCGATAACCATCAACTTCGACAAGGAGAGCGTGGTTGAGCGTCTGAACGAGCTTACCCGCGGTAAGGGTCCTGAAAAATGCATTGATGCCGTAGGCCTTGAGTCCCATGCGACGCGGTCACTGGATGCCGTTTATGATCGGGTCAAGCAGGCGACCATGATGGAGAGTGATCGTCCTCATGTATTACGCGAGATGATCTATGTCTGTCGCCCGGCGGGCATTTTATCTATCCCGGGCGTTTACGGCGGATTGGTCGATAAGATTCCCATGGGGGCGCTCATGAATAAGGGGCTTACCATGCGCACCGGGCAAACGCATGTCAAACGTTGGACGGATGACCTGCTGCGCCGTATCGATGACGGACAGATCGACCCCTCATTCGTGATTACCCATACGGTAAGTCTCGACCAGGGCCCGGAAATGTATAAGACCTTCCGGGACAAACTCGACAACTGCGTCAAGGTTGTTCTGAAACCTTGAGGGAGACGGCTATGACCATGCTTGAGAAATTTTCATCCCCCCAGCGATCACTAGGCGCTTCAGACAAGCTGGCCCGTGGCCTCGGCTTTTACAGCCTGGGTCTTGGTCTCCTGGAGTTGGCTGCTCCACGGCTACTGACCCGCGCCTTGGGTATGGAAGGGTCGGAGAATATTGTTCGTGCCTATGGGGTGCGTGAGATTGTCAGTGGTGTCGGCGCGCTGAGTGACAATCCTGCACCTGCGCTCTGGAGCCGTGTAGCGGGTGATGCCCTGGATCTGGCTACACTGGCGACCGGTCTGAATGCCGATAATCCCAAGCGGGGAAACGTGAAAATCGCGATGGCTGTTGTGTTGGCTACCGCGTTGGTCGATGTCATGGCAACACGGGGCATCACGGAGCGCCACCATCGTCCACGACACATGCCTATACGTGATTACAGCAATCGATCCGGCTTTCCAAAGTCAATAAGCAACATGCGTGGTGCCGCAAGCGACTTTGAAACACCGGCTGATATGCGAGCCGATATCGGTAACGGTTATGCACGTGCAGATACTGGCCGCGCGTAGTCAGAAACCAGCAAGACAAGGCCTGCTTTTAAGCAGGCCTTGTCATTTCAGGCGAGGTGAGAATGAGAAAATGCGTTGTTGTTGCCTATCTCATCAAGCAAGAACGCCTGAAGTTTTTCGAAGGGAAGAGGGCGACTGGGTAGAAACCCCTGGGCAAGGTCGCACTGGTTATCGATCAGAAAGGTAATCTGTTGCTGGGTTTCCACGCCTTCGGCAATGACTTTCAGATGCAGCTTGTGTCCCATGGCGATGATGGCTTCCGCCAGGTCAAGGTCCCGCGCATTGTTGGGAATATCCTGAATGAACGAGCGGTCCACCTTGATAGCATCCAAGGGAAGCTGGCTCAGATACGCCAGTGATGAGTAACCTGTACCAAAGTCGTCAATGGACAACCGCACGCCAAGCTCACGCAACTGCCTTAGCTGCCCGATAACCTGGTCAATGTTGGCCATTAGCGCATTTTCGGTTACTTCAAGTTCGAGAAACTGGGGCTCCAGGCGTGCCTGACTCAAGGCTTCCTGAACGTTGGATACGAGCGTTTCACGCTCCAGGCTGCGTACACAGCAGTTGACCGCAACTCCAATCTTGAAGCCTTGCCGATGCAGTTTCTTGATATCACGACAGGCTCGGCGAATCACCCAACGGTCAATATCAGCAATAAACCCGTTTGCTGTCGCAATGTCGATAAAGTTACCGGGCAGCAGCAGGCCTTGTTCGGGGTGCTGCCAGCGCACCAATGCCTCTACATGGCAAACCTTGCCGCTACTCAAGTCAAAGACGGGCTGGTAATACACGGTCAGATTATTACGACTTAATGCCTGTCGCAGTTCTTCCTCCATTTTTAGCTCAAGTGACGCTTTGCTCCTGAGCTGTTCCTGAAAGAAATACAGCATGTTGCGACCATTAGCCTTGGATTTATACAAGGCCAGATCGGCATGCTTCATGAGATCTTCACCGGTCGTTGCATCTTGCGGGAATAGGCTGGCCCCAATGGATGTGGTTATGACCATTTTTCGACCGGCCAGGATAATGGGCTCTTTCATCTTTTGCAGGATGCGGCGCCCCAACAGCTCGGCCTCATAATTCTCTTCAACGTTGGCAAGAATGCAAAATTCATCACCGCCCAGGCGTGCGATCAGGTCTCGCTCACGCAAGGCACTTTTCAGGCGCTGAGCCACAACACGCAACAACTCATCACCGGCATCATGACCTAATGAATCATTGATCCGCTTGAAGTTATCCAGATCCAGAAACAGCAGGGCCATGGAAGTGCCTTGGGCCACGTGTTCATCCAGCCGCATCTGGATTTCCTTGTTGAAGGAATAGCGATTGTGCAGGCCTGTAAGGGCATCGAAATGAGCGACGTTATGGAGTGAAGCCTGTGTGCTATCGAGTTCGTGGAGCAGGGCGTTGACCCGTTCAAGATCTCGACGCTGGCTTTCCAGCTTCTTTCCTGCCCATACCGCAACCAGGCTGCAGCTGATAATAATCAGCGAAATAAAAGCCGTCGCTATACCTAGATAAGGTGAGTGATTGTCAACGTGCGCACCAGCGTCAAACGTCGAGCCGGCGGGGAGGGTAAAGGTAACGGCCGCCATACCACTGAAATGCATAGAGATAATACCTGCACCCAGCGCCAGACTCGCCGCCAGTTTCAACTTGAGCGGAGCAGGGTTGTTCGGCTGGCGTAGCTTCAAGATCAACATCATTGACCCGAGGCTGGCCAACATCGACACCACAATAGAAAGCACGAATAACCAAGGGTCATAGTAGGCCGTTGCAGCAGATTGCATGGCGGCCATACCAATGTAATGCATGGCTGTAACCCCCAGGCCAATACTGATCGCCGCGCCGATATATTGCCTGACGGTAAGAGCAGGGCGACCAATCATGACCATGGCCAGCAAGGACGCCATGATAGCAATGACCAGCGAAAGGGCCGTGAGGCGATGGTCGTAATACACTGGAATCGGCATGACGAACGCCATCATGGCAAGGAAGTGCATCGACCAGATACCGCCGCCCAAACAAAAGGCACCGATCCAGCGCCACAGCATACGCGTTCGGCGATCATCCGCGACCGCAACATCAGCAAGGCTCAGCGCGGTATAACCGGCAGCAGTTGCAATCAGATAGGAAAAGACAACCAATAGAAAAGTGTGGCTATGCTCGACAGGCGAAAGGCCGGATTGCTGAAGATCTGTGAGAAAATGAATACCTAACCAGTCCACGGCGAGCCACCTTTAAAGCTGAACGGCATTTGCCTATAAAAATGAGATCAATCTCACACAGCTTAGTTCTTTAACGGTTCGTTGGAAGCGGCACGAGACGGCTTTCGTAAGTGCTTGTGTCTTCTATAAAATCCTATAAACAAGCCAAATTTCCGATTACGTCCATAATCGGAAATTGATATACTAAGAAACCTGCCTTTTCAGTGTTATTTCGATGCTTTTCTCGTCTAAACCCCAGCCTTTATTTGACACTTATGCCAGTTTTCTTGGGCTTAATGCTACCTCTTACGAGGCAGAGCATACGTCTATCCTGAATTACCTGAAACGGTTTGAGCCCGGTATTCCGGCTAAAGGCGATTATTTTCATGTGCGTGAATTTTTGCGCTCTTATGCCGGCTGGGAAACGACATTCAAAGCCTATCGCACCCAAGTTGAACGTCTCCTTCTGTGGAGCTGGATCAAGGAAGGGAGGTCTATCCTTTCGCTCCGCCGCCAGGATGCCGAGGCGTTCCTGGCATTCAGTCAGGAGCCTGACGAGGACTGGGTGGGCACCTCTGTTCGTCGCCGCTTCATTCTGAAAGATGGCAGCATGGAGCCCAATCCGTTGTGGCGCCCCTTTGGGATTCAGGGTGATAAAGCCTCACGCAAGCTTGCTGTCGAAACAGGAGACGACGATGACACTACCCCAGAACGCTATGAAATGGCTCAGGGTACGCTCAAGCAAGTCTTTGCAATCTGCAGCTCATTCTATGATTACCTCAATGATCAGGACGTATTGGTGGGTAATCCCTTTCGAGCGATCAAGCAGAAGAGCCGCTTCTTTCAAAAGAAAGCCAAGGCTGTCAGCGGCAAGGTTCTTGACCGCCTTCAATGGGAGTTCGTTATCGAAACAGCGGAATGGATGGCTGCAGAGGAGCCTGAAAAGCACGAGCGTACACTCTTTATCATAGCGACCCTGTTTTCACTCTACCTGCGAATCTCCGAACTTTCCGGGCGGCCCGGCTGGTCTCCCACCATGGACGTCTTTCAGAAAGACCCTGACGGTTCCTGGTGGTACGTTGCAATTGGCAAGGGCAACAAGGAGCGTCGCATCTCGGTCAGTGATGACATGCTGGTCTATCTCAAGCGCTACCGGGCCTTCCGCAATCTGACGCCGCTGCCATACGCCGGAGATCCTGCGCCGCTACTGACCAAACATAATGGACAAGGCGGCCTGACCGATCGGCAGATTCGCAACCTGGTACAGGAATGCTTCGACACGGCGCTTGTACGAATGAAACAGGAAGGTCGCAGCGAGGACGAAGTATCCAATCTGCGCGCAGCCAGCGCCCATTGGTTACGCCACACCAGCGCAACCTACGATGCACCCAGCAGACCACTTAAACACCTGCAGGAAGATCTTGGCCACGCCAAGGCGAGTACAACGCAAGACATTTACTACAACGCCATCAACCAGGAGCGAGCGGCGTCTGGTAAACAGCGACGTTTAAAGGATCAATAAAGAAGTGAGCCATAAAAAGCTCAAAAAAGCTCATATGGGGTTTCGCAGCGTTCAAGGCGCTGCCCCATGGCTCCATATCCAGAATACATAACTTCGCATAATGTATATTATGTTAAATTAGATATTAGCAAGCACTGACGCCTCTATCCCCTTTATGGGTTTTGGGTCTTAAACCTTCCTCTGGATCCGGTTAAGCCAAGACAGATTTTCTTGCCTCGTTAATGGGCCTTCCTACGCCTTGTCTTTTTCTTCCTGCCTGATACAACTGCCCAACTGAAATTCACTTTGCGTGTTCAGTAAACCTTTTCTGCGTGCGTGCAGCCTCGATGTTGCGCCTTATCCTGTCACTCAAGGAAAGCCTGGTATGTTCAAACGATTTGCAGCAGATGCTTTGGGACTAAGCGACATCGGATCGATTATCAAACCAGCAGACTTCGACAAGGTCGATGCGGACGACTATCTCTTTCACGAGGACGGTGAAAAGATTTTCTTTCTGATCAAATCGAAAAAGGATGAATACTGCTTTACCAATCTGACGTTGATTCATGTGGACGGCGAATCTGCGGTATCGTCCAAGCGCACTATCAAACGCTACGATTACCTCAGCGAGCGTATTCAGAGCGTCATGATTGAAACGGCCGGCACGGTGGATCTAGATGTCGAGCTGAAATTCGTCATAGGTGGCAAACCCTTCAGCATCGATATCAAAAAGACCTTTCTTGAACAGGTCAAAGACATCTACAAGTCTCTGATCGGAATCAGCAAGATTCAGCACCTGGAAGAACTCAAGCGTGCCAATGCACTAAAAGTACTGGATATGACGGCCTCCATGTACAAGATTGCTAACCCAGCATCGCCTGAACACATAACCCAGCAATACACAGGTACCTTGGACACGCTGAATGCATTGATGCTGGAGACTTATATGACCCATGACTACAGCGCTGTATTCAGCAAGTATGTCCAGGCTTAAATATTCGCCAAGCAGCAATAGATAAAGTTTACATAAAAAGTAAAATGCGTAATGGGCGGCAGCTGTCACCGCCCTACTCTCCCGGACTGCCTTCAGCTACTGTCCATTCTTTTAAAGCTCTGTATTGCACGCTTCCCTGGCCGCTTTCCGATACAAACAAGGCAAAGCGCTCTACTGGCCACGCCAATGACGGTAGTCCACTTGGCCGACAGCGGCTTTTACGTGCAGCCGTCAGGTGTGGGATAAAGGGTCTGCGATCCAGCGGAACGCCCAAACTTTTCAGTCCCAGGTTTAGATCGTCAACCAGCGAAACCAGCGGCACTGGCGTCTGGGATGCAATCATGCTGATAAGCCCCTGATGCCAACGCTCGACGCGATCAAGCACGACCGTACATGGCTCAAAGCGTATGTGATCGCCTAGAGCCATAAGCGCGTCTATCTGTTCTTCTGGAATTTCACCCAGAAAAGCCAGTGTCATGTGAAGATTTTCAGGAGGAACCAGGCGCCCATCCATGCCCTGCTCCTTTCGCCAGGCGACTACACGTGTAATCACAGAGGCTGGGCACGGCAACGCAAAAAACATACGCATGATGATGGAATTCCTATAGTCAGAGCGATCAAACACTCTGACCCGGGAGCGGAGGCCTTATTCCGGTTTTTTGTAGGCGACGCAATCCACTTCGACTTTGCAGTCAATCACCATGCTCGATACTACACAGGCGCGTGCAGGCGGATGCTCGCCAAAATATTCCTTGAAGATCCTGTTGAAAGACATGAAGTCACGAGGATCATCCAGCCATACACCGCAACGCACCACATGCTCCGGGCCGTAGCCGGCTTCCTTGAGAATGGCCATGACGTTATCCAGGCATTGGCGCGTTTGAGTGACGATGCCGCCTTCGACCACTTCTCCGTTGACCATAGGGGTCTGGCCCGAGACGTAGAGCCATCCATCAGCCTCAACAGCGCGCGCAAACGGCAGGTGCTGCCCGCCTGTCCCGCTACCACCCTCAACACCGTAACGTTTGATTGACATGTCATCCTCCTAATTAAAGTGTGTACGCAGGTCACCTTGCCGGGAAAGGAAGCGACCGTTTCTATGGGGAGTCAGTTGTTTAGCTGAATACGACAGGATTCCATTTACCCAAACCGCATCGATCCCTTCTGCAGCGACCTTGGGTGTCTTGAAGTCAGCGGCATCGTGCACGGTTCTGGGATCGAACAGGACCAGATCCGCCCAATAACCTTCTCTGATCAATCCGCGCTCGTGGAGTCCAAAACGGGCCGCTGAAAGCCCGGTCATCTTGTGCACCGCGGTATGCAGGGGAAACAGGCCCACGTCTCGACTGAAATGCCCCAGTACTCGCGGAAAAGCGCCCCACAAGCGAGGGTGCGGGAATGGGTCTTCGGGTAGACCGTCTGACCCGATCATCGACAGCGGATGAGTCAGAATACGCCTCACATCGTTTTCATCCATTCCGTAATACACCGCGCCGGCTGGCTGCAGATGTTTAGCGGCATCCAGTAGCGATACGCCCCACTCCGCTGCAATGTCGCTCAGGTCACGGCCGCTCACGTCAGGATAGGGTGTAGACCAGGTAATGGTGATGCGAAAATCAGCTGTTACCTGCTTGAGATCCAGCGTTGAGGAACTGGCCGAATAAGGATAACAATCGCACCCAACTGGATGATCCCGTGCTGCTTGCTCCAACGCCGCCAGAAGCTGTGGACTACGTCCCCAATTGCCTGCACCGGCACATTTGAGGTGCGAGACGATAACGGGCGCCTTCGCATGACGACCGACACGAAACGCTTCGTCCAAGGCCTCTAGTACAGGCTCGAATTCGCTACGCAAATGTGTGGTGTATACCGCTCCGTAGGCGTCCAGCTCTGAGGCCAGTTCCATTACTTCGTCGGTACTTGCGTCATAGGCCGAGGCATAAGCGAGTCCTGTGGAAAGTCCCAGCGCGCCCTGCTCCAGACTTTCACGTAGCTGAGCCCGCATGGCAGCAATTTCGCCAGGCGTTGCCGTACGATAAAGGTCATCCATATGGTTGCTGCGCAGTGCTGTATGCCCAACGAGGGCAGCAACGTTTACCCCCGGATGCGCCTGTTCGATGGCTGACTTGTAATCGGCGAACGTCGGATAGACAAAGGCCGCTGCTGGCCCCAACAGGTTCATGGGATCTGGCGGCTCGCCTTTCAAGCTGACGGGAGAAGCGCTGATGCCACAATTACCTACGATAACAGTCGTTACACCCTGGCTTAGCTTGGGCAGCATCTCCGGCTGACGGATCACCACGGTATCGTCATGGGTATGAACATCAATGAAGCCCGGTGAAAGCACCCTCCCCGCGGCGTCAACCTCATGGGTTGCCGTTGCCCCACTTATGCATCCTATCTGTTCTATTCGACCGTTCTGTATAGCGATATCCGCCTGATAACCCGGCAAGTTGCTGCCATCGATCACCTGTGCATTGCGGATAAGAGCATCGTAGGTTGGCATTGCTAGTCTCCCAGCGGCAATCGCTCATCGCCGCCACGGTAGTCGTCCATGGCGAGCTTGATGCGCCGCAAGCGTTCCTGATTCGCTTCAGGTGCGCTCAATGCCAGCTCAGTAGCCAGAATATCCACGGCAAGCATCATTCCGTAGCGGGCGGCGGTAGGTTTATAGATAAAGTCTGTTTCAGCCAGAAACAGCGGCAGTACGACATCGGCCAGTTGGGAGACCGACGATGTTTCGGGTGCGATGGCCAGAATGCGAGCGCCGTACCCCTTGGCCAATCGCAACGACTCGACGAGTTCGGGCGTTATGCCTGTCATCGAGCAGGCAATTACAACCTGGTCATGGCTCAACGTGGCCGCTGTCAGGCGCATCAGAACCGGATCGTGATAAGCCGCTATGGGGTATCCCAGCCGAACCAGCCGGTACTGCAGTTCATCCGAAAAGATCGTGGAGCAACCGCCCATACCAAAGGCGTAAACCATGCGTGCCTCATGAACAAGTGCAACCGCCTGTGCAAAGGTTTGCTCATCGAAACAGGCCAGATGCTGGCGAAGCGTTGCTTCGATGTCACTGACGATATTGCCAAAGAATGCAGAATGCTCCGGTGCGTGTGTTCGGCCCAGAAACCGCGCTCCAACACCGCTGGCCTGAGCCAGCTGCAAGCGCAGGTCCCGCAAGTCCTTGCACCCTGCGCTGCGGGCAAAGCGGGACAAGGTCGCACTACTGACCTCAGCCCGTGTCGCCAGCTCGTCCAGGCTGGCGCTGGCTGCGAACGGCACATCCTCCAGGATCAGACGAGCGATACGTTGTTCGCCTGCACTCATATGCTCGAGACGTGCGCGGATTTGATACAGAATATCCATTACGGTACAGCCGCCAACGCTAATGTCAGAAGAAAGGCGATGATGGAAATCAAGGTTTCCAATACGGTCCACGTCTTGAACGTCTGGGTTACCGTCATGTTGAAATACTCCTTGATCAACCAGAACCCGCCGTCATTTACATGGGAAAAGATGACCGACCCTGCCCCGGTAGCCAGAACCAGCAGTTCAGGGTGTGGATAGCCTAACCCTAACGCAACAGGCGCGACGATGCCTGAAGCCGTGGTCATGGCGACCGTGGCCGAGCCGGTGGCAATGCGCATCAGCGCAGCAAAAAGCCACCCCATCATCAGGGGTGACAGGTTGAATTCCCGGGCCAGTCCAACGATTTCAGTGGTTACACCGGCATCGATAAGGATTCGGTTGAGCCCTCCACCAGCGCCTACCAGTAATGTGATCGTGGCCGTTGGAGCCAGGCACTCATTGGTAAATTTCAGGATCGCATCGCGGTTGAAGCCTTGAGCCAGCCCTAACGTCCAAAAACTCACCAATGTGGCAACCAGCAGTGCAATCACGGAGTTGCCGATAAATTGCAGAAACTGATTGAAGACGCTACCCGGCGTTGAAATCAGGTTGGCCCAGCCACCCATCAACATCAGCACAACGGGCAGGATAATCGTACCGATTGTGACGCCAAAACCAGGCAGCTGTTTACGAGGCTCACGCTCGGTAAACTGCTCGGCCAGTGGGTTTTCGGCTGGTAACTGAATCTTTGGAACGATGAACCTGGCGTAGACCGGTCCGGCAAGAATAGCCGTCGGAATACCTACGAGAACCGCATAGAAGAGCGTCTGCCCTACCGAGGCATGATAGGACTGCACGGCCAGCATGGCAGCAGGATGCGGCGGAACGAGCGCATGCACAACCGACAACCCCGCTACCATAGGCAGGCCTACCATCAGGATAGAGACACCTACACGGCGGGCCACGGTAAAGGCGATAGGAACCAGCAGCACGAAGCCCACTTCAAAAAACAGGGGCAGCCCCACGAGAAAGGCAATGCAGACCATC
>NZ_BDAE01000038.1 GCF_002091675.1 Pseudomonas luteola NBRC 103146
AAGGCACCTGGATGACCATGAAGCTGGCTGTCCTGTCGCTGGTGGTGTCAGTCATCCTGGGCCTGCTTGGCGCTACGGCCAAACTATCTCCCATCAAGGCCTTTCGCCTGCCGGCCGCCCTGTATACCACGCTGATCCGGGGCGTCCCTGATCTCGTACTCATGCTTCTGATCTTTTACAGCCTGCAGAGCTGGCTGGGCGAGTTCACCGATTACATGGATTGGGACTACATCGAAATTGATCCGCTTTCTGCCGGGGTACTGACCCTGGGTTTCATTTATGGCGCGTACTTCACCGAAACATTTCGTGGGGCGATCCTGGCGGTGCCGCGGGGGCAAATCGAGGCCGCTACCGCATATGGCATGACACGTACGCAGACCTTTTTTCGGATTACCTTTCCGCAAATGATGCGCTTTGCCCTACCTGGCATCGGCAATAACTGGCAGGTGCTGCTCAAGGCCACAGCGCTGGTCTCCATCATCGGCTTGAGCGATATCGTCACCGCGACTCAGGAAGCCGGCAAGACCACCTACAAGATGTTCTACTTTCTGATCCTGGGCGGCGTGATCTATCTGCTGATTACCGCACTGACCAACCAGGTTCTGAACTGGCTGGAACGTCGTTATTCTGCGGGTGTTCGGGAGGCTGTACGATGATCGAAATCCTGCAGGAGTACTGGCGCGCCTTCCTCTGGACGGATGGTTATGGTTTGTCGGGTCTTGCGATGACCCTGTGGTTGCTGACGGCCTCGATCGCCATCGGCTTCGTGGCATCGCTTCCGCTTTCCGTTGCGCGACTATCGCGCCACCGTCTCATTCGCTGGCCGATACAGTTCTATACGTATGTTTTCCGAGGCACGCCGCTCTATCTCCAGCTGCTGATCTGCTATACCGGGATCTACAGCATCGAAGCTGTACGCAACCAGCCACTGATGAACGAGTTCTTCAGGGATGCACTGAATTGCACCATTCTGGCTTTTGCTCTCAACACCTGCGCCTATACCACCGAGATCTTTGCAGGTGCGATCCGCAATATTCCCCATGGTGAGATCGAGGCAGCCAAGGCCTACGGCCTGACAGGCTGGCGGATGTACATTCACGTCATCATGCCGTCTGCGCTACGCCGCGCCCTTCCCTACTACAGCAACGAAGTCATTCTGATGCTGCATTCCACGACGCTGGCGTTCACGGCTACCGTCCCGGATATTCTCAAGGTCGCTCGTGATGCCAACACTGCGACATTCCTGACTTTTCAATCCTTTGGTATTGCGGCGATTCTGTACCTCATTCTGTCCTTCACGCTCATTGGCCTGTTTCGCCTGGCCGAGCGCCGCTGGTTGGCCTTTCTTGGCCCGGCCCGCTGACCCTTCATGCAGGATGCCACGACCCGCAGGGATGCGGGCTGATTCATTAGGAGTTACCTCATGCGTCACGCCACACACAACCTGATTTCTCCGGTGCCCGGCACCGATCGCAAGATCCACAGCTTTCATTTCGGACCGCAGGACAGCGGCCGCAAGATCTACATCCAGTCCTCGCTGCATGCTGACGAACTGCCCGGCATGCTGGTCGCCTGGAAACTCAAGAATCAACTCCGCACACTGGAAGACGCAGGCCGTTTGAAGGCCGAGATTGTGCTGGTTCCGGTTGCCAACCCTATCGGGCAGGATCAGCAGGTCATGGATATTCACCTGGGCCGCTATGAGCTGGAATCCGGGCAGAACTTCAACCGTCGCTTCCTGGACATGACCAGCAAGGTCATTGCTGAAATCGAAGGCACCCTGACCGACGACCCCGCACAAAATCAGGCGTTGGTGCGCAAGGCCTTCAAGGCAACACTTGAGCGTGAGACCGCGAATAATCAGCTGACGTCTCAGCGGCTGGTTCAACAGCGACTGGCCTGTGACGCCGAGATGGTGCTCGACCTGCACTGCGATTTCGATGCGGTAGAGCATCTCTACACCACGCCGGAAGCCTGGGATCAGGTAGAGCCCCTGGCCCGTTACCTGGGCTCCAAGGCCAGCCTGCTGGCCACCGACTCTGGCGGTCAGTCATTTGATGAGTGCTTTACGCTTCTGTGGTGGAAGCTGAATCAGCAGTTCGGTGAACGCATTCCCATGGGCAGCTTTTCCGTCACGATCGAGCTGCGAGGCCAAATGGATGTGTCCCATGATCTGGCTGAACAGGATGCCCAAGCCATTCTCGACTACCTGACCCACTACGGCGTCATCTCCGGCGAAGCGCCGGCACTGCCGGAGCTGCCGTTCCCTGCCACGCCACTGGCGGCAGTAGAGCCCATTGATAGCCCCATAGGGGGTGTTCTGGTCCTGATGGCAAAGCCAGGCGATGTAATCGAAGCCGGACAGGTCATCGCTGAAGTGATCGACCCGATTGCCGACCGTGTAGAGCCTATCCGCAGCTCGGTGTCAGGTGTCCTGTATGCCTGCGCCAACCGCCGTATGGCCACAGCCGGCATGGCGGTCGCACGCGTGGCAGGCACCGAAGCCTATCGCAGCGGCTATCTGCTTTCGCCGTAAGGCTCGTTTCTGATGCACGGCGAGCCCGCGCAGACGGGCCGCCTTGTGGCCGTGCTCCGATGTCTGGAGCACGGCCGTTTGATTGGAACAAGGACTTCATATGTACAAGCTGACCGTCGAAGGGCTGCATAAGCGTTACGGCGATATCGAAGTGCTCAAAGGTGTCTCGCTACAGGCCCGGACGGGCGATGTGATCAGCCTGATCGGTGCCAGTGGCTCGGGTAAGAGTACCTTTCTGCGGTGTCTCAACTTTCTCGAAATGCCGGATGCCGGTGTCATGACGCTGGATGGGAATCCCATTCGCCTGGAGCGGCACGGGAATGGGCTGCGCGTAGCGGATCAGGCTCAACTGCAACGCTTGCGCACCCGGCTGGCCATGGTGTTCCAACACTTCAACCTGTGGAGCCATATGACCGTGCTGGAGAACATTACCCTGGCACCTCGCCGCGTACTTGGCCTGGGCAAGCAGGAAGCCGAAGCGCGCGCTCGCGCTTACCTCGACAAGGTAGGCCTTCCTCAACGCGCCGCCGATCAGTATCCGTCGTTTCTCTCAGGCGGCCAGCAGCAGCGTGTAGCCATTGCGCGAGCCCTGGCCATGGAACCGGAAGTCATGCTGTTCGACGAACCCACGTCTGCACTCGATCCAGAATTGGTAGGCGAAGTGCTCAAGGTCATCCAGGCGCTGGCCGAGGAAGGCCGTACCATGCTGATGGTGACGCACGAGATGGGCTTTGCGCGACAGGTGTCCTCACAGGTCGTTTTCCTGCATCAGGGCCGCGTCGAAGAAGCGGGGGCACCCGCTGAGGTACTGGTCAAGCCACAAAGCGAACGCCTGAAGCAGTTCTTGAGCGGCAATCTGAAATAGACCCTATGTCCTTGAGTGGCGGCTTTCTCTCTGCCGTTCAAGGACGTCAAAAAGGGAACCTGCCTACCGCTTGATACTCCGAAGCATAAGCATGACGGAGTCCATCAGTTGCCTGACGATACGATTTCTTCCCCCCGCCTGGGTGCCGCCTGGTTCGCTCAACGTGGCTGGTCGCCCTTCCCCTTTCAGGATGAAGTCTGGCGCGCGGTCGAGCATGGCGAATCGGGCCTGCTCCATGCGACCACCGGATCCGGCAAAACCTACGCCGTATGGCTCGCGGCACTCAACAGCTTTGCCAAGGACAAACCGCTAACGGCCAAGGGTGAACCCAGCAAACGCAAGCAGGCGGTAGAGCCACTGAGCGTACTGTGGCTGACCCCCATGCGAGCCCTGGCCGCAGACACAAAGCGTGCATTGGAAGCCCCGGTCAATGATCTGGAACTCAACTGGACGGTCGGCCTGCGCACAGGCGATACCAGCAGTGCTGAGCGGGCCCGGCAGAGCCGCCGTCAGCCTACCGCGCTGGTCACCACGCCGGAAAGTCTCTCGTTGATGCTCAGCCGTGAAGACAGCCGCGAGATTTTTTCCAGCCTGCGTATGATCGTGGTTGATGAGTGGCATGAGCTGCTGGGCAACAAACGTGGCACACAAGTCCAGCTGGCCCTTGCACGGCTGCGCCAGTGGAACCCTGCACTGGTGATCTGGGGGTTGTCGGCCACGCTGGGTAATCTTCCCCATGCGCAGGAAGTGCTGTTGGCCGGTCATCCAGGCCGGCTGGTTCAGGGCAAGCTAGCCAAAGACCTTCTGGTAGACACGCTGTTGCCCAAGCGAGGTGTGGAGCGCTTTCCCTGGGCTGGGCACCTGGGAGTACGAATGGTGCCCCACGTTGCAGACGAGATCGAGCACAGCGCAACCACGCTTATATTTACGAACACCCGAGCGCAGGCCGAAATCTGGTATCAGGCACTGCTTGAGGCCCGTCCCGAGTGGGCGGGACTGATTGCCTTGCACCATGGTTCTCTGGACCGCGAAGTGCGTGACTGGGTTGAACTGGGACTCAAGGAAGGCAAGCTCCGGGCCGTAATCTGCACCTCCAGCCTGGACCTGGGTGTGGATTTTCTGCCAGTGGAGCGCGTACTACAGGTGGGCTCGCCCAAAGGCGTTGCACGTCTGCTGCAGCGCGCCGGGCGAAGCGGCCATGCCCCGGGACGTCCCTCCCGCGTCACGCTGGTGCCTACACATAGCCTGGAACTGGTCGAGGCGGCAGCGGCCCAGAAAGCCGTGGCCGCCCGGCGAATCGAATCCCGCAGCGCGCCGCCCAAGCCATTGGATGTACTGGTACAACACCTCGTCACCATTGCGTTGGGCGGCGGTTTCGATCCGCAGGCCTTGCTCAAGGAGGTCCGTACAGCCTGGGCTTATCGCGAACTGACGGACGAGGAATGGGCATGGTCCCTGGCCTTTGTTCGTCACGGCGGTCACTCGCTCACGGCCTATCCCGACTACCGCCGTGTAGAACCGGATGAACACGGTATCTGGCGCGTACCGGACCGCCAACTGGCCCGCCGGCATCGCATGGGTATTGGCACTATTGTCAGCGAGTCGGCCCTACGGGTGCAGTTCTGGACCAAGGGCGGCGGTGGCGGCAAGTTGGGCAGTATCGAGGAAGGTTTTATTGCCCGCCTGAAACCCGGTGATCACTTCCTGTTCGCTGGCCGCGTGCTGGAGCTGGTGCGTGTGGAAAACATGACAGTGTATGTGCGGCGGGCAAGTAGCAAGAAAGCGGCCATTCCACGATGGAGCGGAATGCGTATGCCGCTGTCGGACGAGATGGCCGAAGCCGTCATTGATGAGCTTACCGAGGCGGATCAGGCGCGGTTCGCTTCTCCCGAAATGCAACTGGTCAAACCGCTGCTGGAGGTCCAGAAGCAGTGGTCTGCCCTGCCGACCCGCAATCATTTGCTGGGGGAAACGATGAAATCCCGAGAGGGCTGGCACCTGTTTCTCTATCCGTTTGCAGGACGACATGCACACCTGGGCCTGGCGAGCCTTCTGGCCTGGCGCATCGCCCAGAAACGACCGATCAGCTTTTCCATTGCCATCAATGATTACGGCTTTGAGCTGCTGTCGCCTAGCAAGGTGAACTGGGAAGAAGAGCTGAATGCCGAGCTGTTTTCCACCGGGACGCTTCTTGCCGATGTCATTGCCAGCCTGAACGCCAGTGAACTGGCGCAGCGACGGTTCCGCGAAATCGCCCGCATCTCAGGGCTTATCTTTACCGGCTACCCGGGCGCGCAAAAAAGTACCCGGCAGCTACAGGCCAGCAGCAGCCTTTTTTTCCAGGTGTTCCAGCAATACGACCCCGAGAACTTGCTGCTTACCCAGGCTGAGCAAGAGGTACTGCGCCAGGAGTTGGATGTACGAAGGCTGGAAAAAGCCCTGAATCGCATGCAGGCACTTGAACTCAACCTGCACGCCATTGAGCGCCCTACTCCCTTCAGCTTTCCGCTTCTGGTCGAGCGTTATCGCGAAAGCATGAGTTCAGAGAAACTGGCGGACCGGATTGCACGTATGGTTCAAGATCTGGAAAACGCTGCTGGACCCCGTGATTACGAGCTGCCCGGCGAAGGAAATGACTTCATGGGATTAGGTGCAGGAGAGTCAGACCTGCCCGCTCGCCGCAAGGGTCGTGCTCCACGTCAGACCAAAACCGGGCTTCCTCGTACAAAACGGCAAAAGACTGTGTAGCAATTCACGCTTTATCAGCATAAAGGATGAGTGCAATATCACACAATTAATTGGCGCGGTAAAATTGACAACTGCTTCATAAGTAGTTGATATGAAAAATCTTTTTAGTGCCTTACTGCTATTGTTGTCGGCCAAGGCGCGTGCGCCCGAATGGCAGGAAAGTCCCACGTTGGCCCAGTTGTTCAAGCGAGCCAACCTCAAGGGTACATTCGTGCTTTACGATGTCTCGGCAGATACGTTTACCGGGTATGACCGGACACGTGCAGACACCCGTTTTGTTCCCGATTCCACCTTCAAGATCGTCAACAGCCTGATCGGTCTTTCCACCGCAACCATTCGTAACGTGAGTGAGGTACTGCCCTATGGAGGGCAGCCGCAGCCCTTTCCTGAATGGCAGCGTGACCTGGGGCTACGTGATGCAATCAAGGTCTCCAGCGTACCGGTTTATCAAGAGCTGGCACGACGTATCGGCCTTGAACGCATGCAGGACTTTGTGCGCAGGCTCGAATATGGCAATGCGCAGGTAGGCGACAGTGTGGACGATTTCTGGCTGGCCGGACCGCTCAAGATCAGCGCCCTGGAGCAGGTACGCTTTTTGGCACGCCTGGCACAGGAACGCTTGCCTCTGCCCGAAACCGTACAGGCAACGGTACGCGACCTGATTTGTCTGGAGCAGGGAAAAGACTGGACGCTGTACGGTAAAACCGGTTGGGTTCAGAACCAAGACCCTGACCTTGGCTGGTGGGTCGGCTGGATTGAAAAACAGGGGCTGGTCTATACCTTTGCGCTCAATATCGACATGCCCAACCCTCAGGAACGGCACTTGCGCATTGATCTGGGTAGGGATTGCCTCAGATCGCTGGGCATCCTGTAGACGCCGGGCAGCCTGTTGTCTGCCCAGGCTACGTTCCCAGGAACGAGGCTGTTAAAGTGGCAGGCTTTCCGCTGTTCTTGCATGTGCATGCGTACCCATATTCCCGTATCCCTTGCCGGCACTGAGGTGTGGTTGCTGGCTGACAAGGCCGTCTACTGGCCCGAGCAGAAGGCGCTGCTGATTGCCGATATCCATTTTGGCAAGGCCGCTGCCTTTCGTGCCCTTGGGCAGCCAGTACCCCATGGAACCACTGCTACCAACCTGGTTCGCCTGGATGCACTGCTGGAAGCCTACCCGACCGAGCACCTGTACTTTCTTGGCGACTTCCTGCATGCACCGGAATCCCATGCACCGACCACGCTCAATGCGTTGGCGCGATGGCGTAACGCAAACCCATCGCTGCTCATCACCCTGATTCGGGGTAATCATGATCTACGTGCAGGGGACCCGCCCGCCTCGCTCAAGATCAACGTAGTGCCCGAGCCGCTTTTGATCGGTCCATTGGCGTTACAGCATGAGCCGGAATCGCACCCCAGCCACGTTGTGCTGGCGGGCCATATCCATCCGGCGTTCAGTCTGAGCGGCCGGGGGCGCCAGCGTCTGCGCCTGCCCTGCTTCTGTCTGGATAATGATGTGCTGTTGCTACCGGCCTTTGGTGACTTTACCGGCGGATGGGAGATCAAGGCTCTGCCGGGCCGAAGGATCTTTGTGGTAGGCGATGGTGGGATCTGGCCATTGGGCTGATCCTGGGAACGCTGCTACTGCAGCGTTCAACAGAGGTTCTTCAATCCATTTGGGCAATGCCAGAAATCATGATGCCGTAACGTTCCAGCAGCGCTACCGTGGGGGCCTCATAGTCCTGGGGCAAATCGGAACTGTCATAACTGTCGAGCGCTTGGTCCCGTACCAGTTGAGCGGCTTGCTCCATATCCGGTTTCTGTTCGGCTTCAGTTTCCACGACGGACGTGTTGCCATCATTGTTGGTATAGGTAATTTTCCACTTTGGCATCGCGCAAACTCCAGTAGCTTACTGAACTGTATCTTTAGACGCCGGATTGCGCCGCAGTTCTCTACAAAGCGCCTTTACCTGATGGGCTGCCCGAACAGCGCGTCCAGCATATGATCCAGCCCACCTCCCATCAGCCCCATGCCTGCCAGCGTATTGCGTGCGGTGCTCAGATGGTTCTCGAGCTGCGCCTGTACCGACTCACGGCCCAGCAGCGCGACCAGCGTGGACTTGCCGTCATCCTGATGGGCATCTTTTCCCAGGCCATGTCCGTCCTGCAGGTCATCAAGCAGTTGGAAAGCCAGCCCCAATTCGGTAGCAAAACGATGCATCCCCTCCCGGACCGACGGCTTGGCACTGACGGCCAGAGTCGTCATGTCCAGCGCTGTCGTGAACAGGAGTCCGGTCTTAAGGTGATTGGTACTGTTAATAGCCTCCGCGCTGCGGCTTTTGGCTCCTTCGCGCAGATCACGGTACTGCCCCCGCACCAGCCCTTGCGAGCCTACAGCGGATGTCAGCATGCACACCATCTGATTACGCAGGACAGGCGCAACACCTGATGTACTGGCGACGACGCAAAAGGCATGGCTGAGCAGCGCTACTGCTCCCAGAACGGCGACATCCTCACCAAACTGCACATGAATGGTAGGCCGACCGCGCCTGAGCGTGGCGTTATCCATGCATGGCATATCGTCCAGAAACAGCGAGGCGGCATGCACCATCTCGACCGCGCAGCCCAGATCCAGAATAGCCGGCGAAAAGGCATCCAGATCCCGGGAAGCCAACAGCATGAGCAATGGCCGTATACGCTTGCCGGGCGCCAGGGCACCCTCACGCATGGCGGCTGCGATCAGATCATCATTCTCGACAGGCGGAAGCAGCTCCTCTAGTCGGGTATCGATACGGGCACGCTCTGTTACAAGCTCGAAAGCGCATTCCTTCGGAAGTTTTGGCACTAATACCGTTGCCATGAGTCGAGATACTCCAGCACATGTAAGCGAGCCGACGAATGGTCGACACCAGCGACTCAACAATTTCCCTGATCCGATCTTGCAGATCAGAGCCGCTTGACGTACTCATGACCACAATAGCCGACGAAAGGTCGATGGCAACAGGAAAAAGGTAACTCATGGTTGATTGGGAATTGGCAAGTCGCAAGAACGATCACTTGGATATCGTCCTTGATCCTGCACGTGCCTTGAGCAGTATCACGACTGGGTTTGAGCAGATTCAATTCCAGCACTGTGCCCTGCCAGAGCTGCACCTGAACCAGATCGATCTTGCCACCACGCTGCTGGGCAAGCCGCTCAAGGCGCCTGTTCTCATCAGTTCCATGACAGGCGGGCCGGAACGTGCACAGACCATCAACCGGCACCTTGCCGAAGCGGCGGAAACGCTAGGCCTGGCGCTGGCAGTAGGCTCGCAGCGCATTGCCCTCCAGAACGGTGGGGACAAGGGACTGACCGGTCAATTACGGCAACTGGCTCCGTCCATTCCCCTTCTCGCCAATATTGGTGCAGCTCAATTAGTGGCGGGTTATGGCGTGACCGAGGCCCGTCGGGCAGTCGACATGATCCAGGCCGACGCCTTGATCATTCACCTCAACCCACTCCAGGAGGCGGTACAGTCCGGCGGCGATCGCAACTGGCAAGGCGTCCTGGCTGCCATCGAACATCTGGTAACACATTTGGGCGTTCCGATCGTCATCAAGGAAGTGGGCGCAGGCATTTCTGCCGATGTCGCCCAGCAACTGACAGAGGTGGGTGTCGCCGTGATCGACATAGCCGGCGCAGGAGGAACCAGCTGGGCAGCTGTCGAAGCCGAGCGTGCCCATAACGACCTCGATCGTCAGGTTGCTCAGGCCTTTATCAACTGGGGCATTCCAACCGCCCAGGCGATTGCTCAGGTCCGTGAGCAATGCCCGGACATTCCACTCATTGCCTCGGGCGGTATTCGCAACGGCGCCGATGCGGCCAAAGCCATTCGCCTGGGCGCCGATGTGGTCGGTCAGGCTGCCGCCGTGCTGCATAGCGCAACCCTGTCTCCAGAAGCCGTTCTGAACCATTTCGAAGTCATGATCCGGCAACTGAAGGTAGCCTGCTTCTGCACCGGCTCGGCGAATCTGGCCGAGCTGCGCAAGGCCCGCTTGTTAAGACCCGTTTCGCTCGCGGAGACCTGAATGCCTCATTTCGCCCTCATCGCCCCTGCATTTTCAAGCCATCTTCGCGCAATGGAAGCGATTGCCGAAACCCTGGTGGCGCGAGGGCACATGATCAGCCTGCTCCATCAGGCGGATGTCGGCGAGCGGCTTCGTAGCAACGCCATCCGCTTTTACCCGATAGGCCTTGAATCTCATCCGCCCGGCTCGCTGGACACCATGATTCGCCGGGCCGGTAATCCAGGCGGCCCGCTTGGGCTGATGCGCGTTATTCATGATATGGCTCGCAGCACCGAGTTGTTTTGTCGCGAGGCGCCGAAGATCCTGCGTGACCAGGCCGTTGATGCCGTAATCTCCGATCAGATGGAGGCCGCTGGGGGGCTTATAGCCGAGCATTTGCGCCTGCCCTACGTCTCGGTAGCCTGTGCCTTGCCGGTCAACCGGGACCCGCTTGTGCCTCTTCCCGTCATGCCATGGGGATACGACACATCGCCACGAGGTCGCCATCTCAATCAGGGCAGTGCCCAGGTCTATGACCTCCTGATGCACGAGCATGCCTGTGTCATCCAGCGATACGCAAAAACCTTTGGTCTTGAGCCTCGGTCAACATTGGCCGACTGCCTGTCGCCTTACGCTCAAATCAGCCAGTGCGTACCGGGATTCGACTTTCCCCGTACCGAGCTGCCAGCCCACTTTCACGAAGTCGGCCCGCTACGCCTACCCGCAACGCAAGACCCTGCCCTGAGCTATCCGATCCGCACCGACAAACCGTTTGTGTTCGCATCGCTAGGGACATTGCAAGGCGGACGTTTCACCTTGTTCGAACGGATCGCACGCGCCTGCAAAACGCTTGATGTGCAATTACTCATCGCCCACTGCGGTGGCCTCAACCTGCAGCAATGCGATGCCTTGAGGCAGGCTGGCGCTCACTGGGTTACAGACTTTGCACCGCAGCGAGCCACGTTGGCGTGGGCCGATGCGGTCATTACCCATGCCGGTCTCAACACTGTGCTCGATGCGCTGGAAGCAGGAACGCCCATGCTGGCGTTGCCAATTGCCTTCGATCAACCCGGCGTGGCTGCACGCATCGAGCATGCCGGCGTCGGCCTTCGCCTGAGCCCTAAGCGACTGACCTCCGGCAAATTGGCCCTCGCTCTGCAACACCTTCTGACCGAGCCGCATTTTCGTTGGAAGGCCCAGGCCTTTCAGCCTCGGGTTCAGGCAGCCGGCGGCGTACAAAAAGCCGCTGACCTTATTGAGGACGTACTCAGCAAGGTTGCCCTGGAGAGACCCGCATGAATACCTATGACCTGATCCTGGCGGGAGGTGGATTGGCCAACGGGCTGATTGCCCTGAAACTGCGCCAGACACGTCCGGAGCTCCGCATCCTGCTCATCGAGCAAGGCGACCGACTGGGCGGTAATCACACCTGGTCCTTTCATGAGCCGGACCTGACAACGGAGCAGCACGCCTGGATCGAGCCGCTGGTAGCCCATCGCTGGGCGGAGTATCAGGTATTTTTTCCTGGGCTTGAGCGGACACTGAGCAGTGGTTACGCCTCTATCAGCGCCGAGCGCTTTCATGACGTTCTGATGGAGCGCCTGGGTGATTCGGTACGTCTGAACGCTACGGTCAGCGCGCTTGGCCCCACAGAGGTCAGGTTTGCCAACGGCGAAGCGTTTCAGGCGGCTGCAGTTCTGGATGGCCGGGGTCATCGCCCCAGCCCGCACATGGGGTTGGGTTTTCAAAAGTTTCTGGGTCAGGAGTTACAGCTCGCGCAGCCCCACGGGCTTTCCGGTCCGATCATCATGGATGCCACCGTTCCACAAACGGAGGGTTACCGTTTCATCTACGTCCTGCCGCTTACTCAGGACCGGGTTCTGATCGAAGACACCTACTATGCCGATGGACAGAACCTTGACCCTGATCGGCTGCGTGACCACATCGCCCGCTACGCCGCGGATCACGGCTGGACGATTCAATCCCTGATCAGAGAAGAGCATGGCGTGCTCCCCATTACGCTGAGCGGTGACATAGAGGCGTTCTGGGCTGAAGCGGGAGATATCCCGCCCACTGGCCTCGCCGCCGGCCTCTTCCATGCCACCACAGGATACTCATTACCTGAGGCGGTACGACTGGCGGAACTTATTGCCGGCTGCCCCCGTCTGGATACCTCTACCCTTGTTGATACGGTTCGCCGGCATGCGCTGCAACGCTGGCGAACCTATGGATTTTTCCGCCTGCTCAACCGCATGCTATTTCTGGCCGGCAAACCTCAGCATCGCTACCGTGTGATGCGTCGCTTTTACGGTCTTCCGGAACCCTTGATCCAGCGTTTCTATGCCGGACAGTTGAAGCCCAGCGATAAGCTGCGCATTCTGACAGGCAAGCCACCGGTTCCATTACGCGAGGCACTGACGGCGGCACTGGCCAGCCGCACCGGTCAAACAGGCGGACCGATTAAGGACATCTCATGAATACAGACGTCGTTTCCAATTCCAGGCAGGCTGTTGTCGTTGGTGCCGGTTTTGGCGGACTGGCCCTGGCCATACGCCTGCAGGCCTCCGGGATTCATACCACGCTACTCGAAAAGCGGGACAAACCCGGCGGGCGCGCCTATGTCTATGAGGACAAAGGCTTTACCTTCGATGCCGGCCCCACGGTCATTACCGATCCCTCGGCCCTGGAAGAGCTCTTTACTGTGGCAGAGCGCAAACTGTCGGACTATGTCGAGCTACTGCCCGTCGATCCGTTCTACCAGCTGTGCTGGGAAGACGGCACCCGCTTCGACTATGTCAACGATCAAGCCACGCTCGATGCCCAAATCAAGTCACTTGACCCTGCCGACGTGGAGGGCTACCAGCGCTTTTTAGCGTATTCCCGCGCAGTCTATGAAGAAGGGTATGTAAAGCTGGGTAGTGTGCCGTTTCTAAGCTTTCGCGACATGGTTCGTGCCGGTCCGCAGCTACTGAAGCTTCAAGCCTGGCGCAGTGTGTACGATCAGGTCTCCAAATTCGTTCGCAACGACAAGCTTCGGCAGGCACTCTCCTTTCATACGCTGCTGGTCGGTGGTAACCCGTTCGCTACCTCGTCCATCTATACGTTGATTCATGCTCTGGAGCGCCAAGGCGGCGTGTGGTTTCCCCGTGGCGGTACAGGCGCTCTGGTCCAGGGTCTGGCCAAGCTGTTTCAAGACATTGGCGGCACATTAGAACTTAACACGCCTGTCGAGCGCATCCTGGTCGACAATTGTCGTGTAACAGGTGTCATTACAGCCCAAGGCAAGCAGATCGAGGCCGACCTGGTTGCATCCAATGCCGACGTAATCCACACCTACAAGAAGATGCTGGGTCATCATGTACACGGTATCGTCGAGGCGAACCGTCTCAAGAAGAAGCGTCACAGCATGTCGCTGTTCGTGGTGTACTTTGGCCTGCGCCAGCGCCCTGAAGAACAGAAGCTTCAACATCATACGATCTGTTTTGGTAACCGTTATCAGGGTCTGATCGAGGAGCTATTTTCCGGCCCAGGCGTTCCTGAAGATTTCTCACTCTACCTGCACTCCCCGTGCGTGACCGACCCCTCCCTGGCACCCGAGGGCTGTAGTACTCACTATGTGCTGTCGCCTGTCCCGCACCTGGGCAATGCACCGGTAGACTGGTCGGTAGAGGGTCCGAAGTACCGGGACCGCATTCTGGCCTACCTGGAAAAGCATTACATTCCTAACCTGAATCGCGACCTGGTCACCAGCCGGATTTTTACACCCGAGGATTTCCGCACCGAACTCAATGCATATGTCGGTTCAGCCTTCTCCCTAGAGCCAATCCTGACCCAGAGCGCCTGGTTCCGGCCGCATAACCGAGACGCCGCTATTCCCAACCTTTATCTGGTCGGTGCCGGCACCCACCCGGGAGCAGGCATTCCTGGTGTAGTCGGCTCGGCCAAAGCGACCGCAAGCGTGATTCTGGGGGACCTTGGAGCAGCCATATGAATACGGCAGTCGTCGAACACGCAACGCAGTCCATCAACGTCGGCTCCAAGAGCTTTGCCGCTGCGGCCAAACTGTTCGACGAACAAACCCGTCAAAGCGCCGTGATGCTTTACGCCTGGTGCCGCCATTGTGACGATGTGGTGGACGGCCAGGACCACGGTCATGGACAGGTTGAAGGCGACCGGACGGCAAGCGAAGCCCGTCTTCAGGAACTTGAAGATCTGACGCGCCGTGCCTATACAGGCGAGCCCATGAGCGAACCGGCTTTTGCCGCCTTCCAGCAGGTCATCCAGCGCCATGCCATTCCCGAGCGCTATCCTCTTGAGCATCTGGCGGGTTTCCGCATGGATGTTGAAGAACGGGTCTACTACCGCCTCGACGATACCCTCCAATACTGCTACCACGTCGCCGGCGTGGTAGGCGTCATGATGGCAATGCTCATGGGTGCGCGCGACGAAGACACGCTCGACCGCGCCTGTGATTTAGGCATGGCGTTTCAGCTGACCAATATCGCACGGGACATTGTGGAAGACGCCCGCATAGGCCGAATCTACCTTCCTAGGGAATGGCTCGATGAGGCAGGCATTCCCGTCGCCGAACTGGCTGATCCCGCGCATCGTGTCCGCCTGGCCACCCTGGCGCAGCGTCTGGTCGCGCTGGCTGAACCCTACTATGACTCAGCCGCTACCGGTATTGCCGACCTGCCTCTGCGCTCAGCCTGGTCGATTGCGACCGCTCGTGCCGTTTATCGGGAAATTGGTCTGAAAGTTAACGCACGAGGCCCTAGCGCCTGGGACAGTCGGGTATCAACCAGCACCGTTGATAAGCTTCGCCTGGTGATAAGAGGAGCCCTACGTGCACTGGCTTCACGGGCGGGCCGCTCTAGTCCGCGCCCCGCCGATCTATGGACCCGTCCGCGGTAGGTGAACGCACCGGGCGGTAGTGTCTCGTTACGAAATGAAGACTTGCGTCTTTTGCTGAAATTGGTCACAAACAAGGCGTCGCACGGCGACACTAAACCTAAACTTTTCAGTGGTATAGCAGGTCAGACATAAGCGACTACTTTAAGTCGCTCTACAGTAGTCAAGTACGGGATATATTTATGCACAAGACGGAATCGGCTGTTCCAAGAGATCTACAAAACGCACCGACCTCGCTCTTCTCGATCATCCCGCTTGTGCCGAGTGCACACACTACGGCCAGTCCGGACAGATCGCATACCTACAAACCGGAATTTTTCAACGAGAGCGAATGGGCGCTGCTCAAGGCAGCTTGCGGACGCCTGACTGCCACGACCAATCAGGGCACCAGTGAATCCCTGGTCGATCTGCCTATTTTCATTGATCAGCATATGTTGTCGCCTTATGCGCACGGCGACCTGGATTGTCTGCAAGACCCTTTCACCGATGCACCCGCCAAACTTCCTCAGGGTCGCCAGCCGCTACGTGATCTGGTACGCGCCGGGCTTGCGGATCTGAATCGCTACAGTCAACAAACGCATCAGCAGCTTTTTACGGCACTGTCAGCCGAAGAGCAGCAGCATGTTTTGAGCAATGCCGAAGCCGGTCTTCTGGGCACGCAAGCCCAGGAATTCATTTCCCTGCTTCGCACTGAAATCGATCACAGTCGCTTCGCCCACTCGTTGTTTCCGGCATACGAACCCCTGTCTGCTTGAACCCTCTGAACCGAATAAAAAAGCGCGCCTTATGGCGCGCTTTTGCGTGGTGCTTTACTCCTGATCGAACCGCCGCTTCTTGAGCGGGCCGTCATGCAGATCACGCAGCTGCTTCTTGAGCGCGGTCACTGATGGCGCATACAGGAAACCAAACGAGACACATCCCTCCTTTCCATCCACGGCATGATGCATGCGATGGGCCTGATAGAGCCGCTTCAGGTATCCGCGACGCGGGACATATTTGAAAGGCCAGCGCTGATGGACAAGGCCGTCGTGAGCGATGAAATACAACAGCCCGTACGCCGTCATGCCGGCACCAATCCACTCGATCCGGCCATAACCGGACGTGCCGAAATAAATCAGGGCGATAGCAAGGCCGGCGAATACAACGGCATAAAGGTCGTTTTTCTCGAACCAACCGGTGCGCGGCTCATGATGGGACTTGTGCCAGCCCCATCCCCAGCCGTGCATGATGTACTTATGTGCGTACCAGGCAAACCACTCCATAAAGGCCACGGTGCCCAGCACGATTGAGGTATTGATTAAGATATCCATGTTCGGCTCCAGGATCGTCCTTCCACCTTACTGCCTGAAACCCATTTGCGCACGATCTGGATCAGGAAACCGGGTCGGACGTCACCAGCAGGGTCGACGGATTCCCGAGCAGAATGGAATCCGTTGGCAGGTGGACATTCAGTGCGGCAGAGCGCACCACAAAACGTACCTTTTTGCTGTGCATGGGTTCGCCGTCCAGATTCATATCGACCCCTTCGCTGGCGGAAACCTCAACCCAGGGTAACCGGGTACGAATGAACAGATCCTCGCTGGCAAATCCGCCTGAAAACCAGGAGCCCAACGTTCCCATCAGATCCTGTGGCGTGGGCAGAATAGTCAGATCAAGCATGCCATCGTTGACGACTGCATTCGGGCACAGCACATGGCCGCCGCCGGCCTGCCGGCCATTGCCAATCCCCATGGCCAGAAACTCGCCTTCCCATTCAAAATCCGGCCCTTCGAAACGACCGTAGGCGGAGCGCACTTCCGCAAAGCGCGTAAGGCCTGTCAACAGATAAGCCGTGCCACCCAGTACGCGCTTGAGTTCCGAGGACGTATTTGCCGTCACTTGTGAACCAAACCCGCCGGTGGCCATATTGAGAAACATCTCGCCGTCTGCTTCGATCAGATCGATGGGTTGCGCTGGCGTATCCAGTAGCGCCAGTGCCTCGGCAGGATCAGCTGGAATACCTGCCGCCCGGGCAAAGTCATTGGCGGTTCCCAGGGGCATCAGGGCCAACGACGCATCGGAGCGCGTACGAGCCAAGGCTTCGGCCACCAGCTTGAGCGTACCGTCGCCTCCGCCTGCTACCAGATGCGTATAACCTGCAGCGACTGCTTCCTCAACAAAACGGGCCGCATCGCCATTCTCCCAAGTGACCCGGACATCGACCGTTTTGCCGGTCGCACGTCGCGCCTCAACCGCTGCGCGGACATCGTCATTGGTGGCTTGATTACCATTGAGAATCAGCAGTGTTTTTTCATTGGAATCGGAGACGGTGACAGGAACATTCATGAACAGAGCACCCAGCAAAGTCGAGTGTCAGTAGGACTACGTCAACGGGTCCACGTTCCTTGGGAGCGACTTGATTTGTGATGAAGCAACCGCTCTGAAACCGACCCGGGAAAGCCGATGCGTTCCCAGGTCGGCAAGACTTCAGCCAATCAGCTCACTCATGGGAATGAAGCCCACAAGATCACCTTCGGCGATGGTTCTTCCTTCACGTACCTCTACCAACCCGTCAGCCCATGCCGCCGTACGCAGGACATTGGACCCCTGGTCGCGATGAGGCACGACCCGGCCATTTTCAAGCCGCGCCCGCTGGTACTCGCGTCGCTCGCCCACGCGCGTCCAATTAAACCCTGCTGCCACTTCCAGCTTGAGGGGATCAACATCCTGAACGCCCATCCGACGCAGCAGATAAGGACGCGCCAGCAGCCCGAACGTCACCAATGTAGACGCTGGGTTGCCTGGCAGCCCGATAACCGGCACGCCGTTATAACGACCACAAGTGAGCGGCTTGCCTGGCTTGAGCGCCAGCTTCCAGAGGGTCAGCTCACCCGCCTCACGCAAGGCCTGGCCCAGGAAGTCCGCCTCGCCTACCGACACGCCGCCGGTCGACAGGATCAGGTCCGCCGAGTGCAGCTGCGCTAATTGCTCACGGGTACGCTCCAGATCATCCGGAAGGATGCCCGCATCGATCACCTCGCAGCCCAGACGCTTGAGCCAGGACGCCAGCACCGTCCGGTTACTGTTGTAAATCTGTCCTGGCCCCAATGGCTTACCCGGCTCGACCAGCTCATCGCCGGTCGACAGGATCGCTACCCGGGGGCGCCTGAACACATCAAGAGCCGCGCAGCCCAACGACGCCGCAATACCCAGCTCGATCGGTCCCAGTCGCTTGCCAGCGTCCAGTACCGTATCGCCCTGGCGCGTCTCGTTACCCTTCAGGCGAACGTTTTTGCCTGCCTTGAGCGTCTCTACAAAGCGAATGCGGCCGTCATCCAAGACCTCTGTGTTCTCCTGCATCTCCACCGTATCGGCACCTTCGGGCATGGGCGCCCCGGTAAAGATGCGTGCACAGGTGCCCGGCGTAAGCGGCTGCGGGCTTTGCCCCGCAAAGATACGCTGACTGACAGGCAGCGGTTCGCCCTGAAGATCCTCAAAGCGCAGCGCGTATCCGTCCATGGCACTGTTGGACCATGGCGGCAGGTCGAGCTCCGCTATCACGGACCGGGCCAGAACGCGCCCCTCGGCCTCCGCCAGAGACACACGTTGCGTTTCGGTGATCGCGTCGGCATCAGCCATCGACAGGAGACGGGCCAATGCCTCTTCAATAGGTAACAGACTCATCCGCGCGGTCCGCAGGGTTCGGCCTTCTTCAGATGCGGCACAAAATTGCAGGGACGATGACGGTTGTCCAGCTGCTCAGCCAGAATGCCGTCCCAACCTGTACGGCAGGCACCCGTCGAACCCGGCAGGCAGCAGACCAGCGTACCGTTGGCCAAACCTGCCAGCGCACGGGACTGAACCGTGGACGTACCGATGTCTGTCGCAGAGATCTGACGGAAATATTCACCAAAACCATCGACCTGCTTGTCCAGCAGGCAGGCTACCGCTTCCGGTGTGCTGTCGCGGCCGGTAAAACCGGTGCCCCCGGTGATGACAACGACCTGGACGGTATCATCCGCAATCCAGTTGGCTACCTGAGCGCGGATTTTGTAGAGATCATCCTTGAGCAGTACGCGTGCAGCCAGAAAATGTCCCGCCTCGGTCAGACGGTCAACCAGCAACTGTCCCGATGTATCGGTTTCGAAGGTACGGGTATCACTGACAGTCAGAACGGCAATATTCAGCGGTACAAAGACCGCATCGGCCTTAGAGCTCATAACAATCATCCAAAACGGCAGGTAAGAGACATTTTTATATCACAGGCAGGACTACCACGTAGCGATCCAGACAGAGACAAACCGTCGCCCCGCCACATAGAGCCAAGCCGCGCTACACTGACGGCCCGTATTCGAGCCTGGACGTTCCCATGACCAAACGCCTTTCCGACTGCTCCATTCTTCTGCTTGCCGGTGGCCGTGGTCAGCGTATGGGTGGAAGGGATAAAGGCCTGGTGGAATGGCATGGCCTTCCGCTGATCGAGCATATGCACAGGGTGGTCCGCCCCCTGACCGATGACCTCATTATTTCCTGTAACCGTAATGCCGAGCGCTACGCCCGGTACGCCGATCAGATCGTCAATGATGCCGAGCCCGACTTTCCCGGCCCGCTGGCCGGTATCCGTGCAGGGCTCAGGGCAGCTCGTCATCGCTGGCTGATCCTTCTGCCGTGCGATGCTCCGCGCATTGATCGTGACCTGCTTGTCCAGCTACACCGCTGCGCACAGGAGGCACCTGATGCTCCAGTCATGGTGCGTCAGGGAAATTTCTGGGAGCCCTTGTTTTCACTTATTCCTACCCGCTTGAAAGATCGAGTGGAAGAAGCCTGGCAGGCAGGCGAGCGCAGCCCCCGGGGTGTATTCATTCCATTGGGTGCCCGGGCGCTCATGATTGCAGAGCATGATCAGCGTCTCGCCAATGTAAATGATGAACACAGCCTGCTTGCCCTTTCATCGGAACCTGGCGGGAAGTGACAGGTCAGAATGTCGTTAAACGTGCGTTTAAAAGGAGACTGCACATGAGAACCCGGATTCTACCTGCCTGCTTGCTGGCTTTTGGTTTTACCGTCCTGGCCGGTTGCTCTACGCCTTCAGTAATCACGTTGAACGACGGGCGTGAGATCCAGGCGGTAGATACACCCAAGTACGATGATGACTCGGGCTTCTATGAGTTCGAACAACTGGACGGCAAGCCTGCCCGCATCAATAAAGATCAGGTCCGCACCATCAAGGAACTGTAAAATTTTGCAGAGGGTACGCAAAAAATTTCACCTAAAACCTTGTCTCTAAAAAGTTTTTAGGTAAAATGCGCGCCATCTTTCGGAGCGTAGCGCAGCTTGGTAGCGCGTCTCGTTCGGGACGAGAAGGTCGCTGGTTCGAATCCAGTCGCTCCGACCAGTATCCCGGTCTAACTCTGTTTAGACCAGCAAAGCCCGCCTTGTGCGGGTTTTGTTGTTTATGGCCTTAATGTTTTTGGCAGCATTTTGCCGTACACCTCGTCCTTTGCCTCCCACATAAGCGCCCTGTTCACGTAATATCCCGCCTCCGGTTGTGTTTACCTGTAAAGGAAGCGATCCTGCCCTGCGCTCGGCGGGGTCAGCTCGGCTTATGAAAAATATCTTTTCCGCTTTCCTGCTCGCCCTGACCGCGGCGAGCCTTTCTGTGCATGCGGCCGCTCGCCCTGTGCCGCAACCTTCCCCTGCACTTCAGTTGTTTTGCGCTAAGGGCGCTCTGGACGTTGTCGAAAAAATCGGCCCTGTTTATGAAGAAACCTTTGGCAGAAAGCTTGTCAGCCATGTAGCGCCGGCACGTGGCAACGATGCCACCACCATTCCTAGTCGACTGGCCGAAGGTGAGCGGGCCGATGTCTTTTTGCTGGACCGCATGGCCATTTCCAAACTGCAGCAGCAGGGTCATATCGATCCAGACAGCTGCGCTGATTTCGGAAAGTCCTATATTGCGCTTGCTGTCCCCCACGGCCAAAGCCATCCGGCCATGACAAGCATGGAAGAATTCAAACAGATTCTGCTGGATGCCAAATCAATTGCCTACTCCGAGAGTGCTAGCGGTTTGTATTTGGAAAATGTTCTGTTCAACCTCATGGGTATCAAGGAGCGAATTGCGCCCAAGTTGAAAAGAATCACGAACGAGTCAGTGGGCGACGCCATTGCCCGGGGTGAGGCGGAAATCGGTCTGGAACAGGTCAGCGAGTTGAGTCCTTTGCAGGGCGTCGATATCGTAGGACTCATACCCGATCAGGCGCAGAAGATGACGCTATACACCGCCTGCATGGCACCTGACACGCCCCATCCTGAAGAGGCCCGCCAGTTCATCAAGTACATCAGCTCCAATGCTTCATTCGAGCTGATCAAAGCCAGTGGATTGCAGCCCCTTGTCGATCCTGACTACGAGCTGCACTTCAAGAAAGGTTGATTATCCACTGCCGGGGCGTTTACAACAGCCCCGCCTTATTCTGCCTGGATGGTAAACAGGCGCTCACCCTTGGCTGTTACCGCTGTGCCTTCGTCAATGTCTGCCAGGTAATTGTCGTCCATGTCATACACCTGCTCGCCCTCGATGCGGTAGATCAACCTATCCTGATCATCCGAAGCGCGTACAAAGCCGTCATTGTCAATCAGACCAATCTGAACGGCTTTGTCGCCATATCCAAATACCAGGTAGCGCCCTTGACTGTAATCGGCAGCCATCTTGTTTCCTCCAAGCATTAGGGTTGCCCGATGGACAACCTCTATCCAACAGCTGTCGCTCCGTATGAACAACAGTACGTTCTGAAGATTGGAGTCACGCTCTAGCCAAGAGTGCCGAAAAGTCCCGATCAGAACGAGCTGACTACCAGAGTCATGACAGGCCGACTATCCGATAATGGATGGACCTTGAGCCGAGCGCCGGTGCTACAGGTGATGATTGAATGGTGGCTGCCCAGCATTGGCTTATGTTTGACGACTTCAGGGCAATCAAAGCCAAATGTCTTGCTAGCATGCCAGGCAAGATCGGCCTTGCTCAGATTCTGGCTCGTATTGGCCTTTTGAGGCTGGGTGTTGTAAAGCGACTGATCCGCGCGTGTAAGCTCGGCATGAACAGACCAGGATAACGACGATGCCAGCAATAGAACTGCAAACTCTTTGCGCATGAGAACTCTCTTGAACTGCCCGTGCAGCTTTGAACGTTCACTCCTTAATAAATAGCCAGCTATCACCTGAGGCACACCAGAAGCGTTTAGCGCTTGCGACCTACAACCTTCGCAACGACTAACGCATCCTCGATGGCCATCTGCACATCCCCGACAAGATCAGCCGAAACCCACTTGTCTGAGCTGATGACATCGAGCTTGGCCTGCTCTGCAATGGTGTCGGTATCAACACCTAGCTTCAGGGCTGCTCCAAAAACAGAGGCCAGGGCCTGGCTATACACAACCAATATCCTGTCAGTCATGAATACTTACCTATCATCTTGAGCATCTAGGTGAACGTTCAGCACAACCTCAGTGACACTCCTTTGTCAGCACTGCGAACGGGCGGGGCAAAGCCTGCACCTTTCAAGTAATAGCTGATAAATTCAAGGACTTCCCGAGAATTTCAAACCATCCATCAGCTTGGCTTAAAGCACGCCGGAAAAGCTCCGATAACCTTTTAGCAAGCAGTTCACCCCTACTTCTGCTTGTCTCCATGGTCTTTAAGCCTCGACTCGTCGAGGCTTTTTTCTTTAAGCGCCAGTGCCTGCTCATCCTTACATTGGTATAGCAAGCACCATGCCTGAAAAAACGCCTGATTTCCGGCACTCGGCCGCTTCCAGCCATAAAAACGTCTATCAGAAGCATTTCACGCTAGCGGCCTGAACTAATTTTGCGTTTACGGTCATACCAGAACGCGCTGTCAGCGTGTCCGTCCCCACATGGAAGTAGCGGCAATCCTATGAACACTCTCGCCCTCTGGCTTACCTCCCTTGGCTTGGTTGCCCTGGCAATGCCCTACGAAGGGCTTTACGCCTGCAGTACCTATACGTGGTGTTATACCCAGAACCCTATATGGCTCCCGCTCTGCATCGTTGTGACACTGATGTCGTTCTGGATTTACAAAAGAGAGGGCGCATCCGGTCAGCCTCGGCGACAGAACACGGATCGATCATCCAGCAGTCTTCAGGCTTGGCCGTCTGCGCCAAAAGACCTCACCTAATAAGATGCTATCTGCTCATCGTCCGCTCGTGCTATTACCTTGCGCAACGGCAGTGTGGCTCAGGCACTGCCTGGAAAGGTTCTCGGACAAGGCGGGACGGCTACTAAGCTAAACGGCTAAGCCGAGCCTGGCTCAGACATCTGGCGATGACGCTCAGCTTTTTCCTGCTCAGACTCGGTGCGATTGGGACCTTCGCCTTCCTGCTCAACTTCCGGCCCGCCCCCGTAGACCTCGGCTTGCCCGGCCATCAAGGCATTGAATCCCTGCTGCGCCACCAATGCAGGATCATTCTTCTTGCCTGAGCCTACCTGAGTATCGTCCTCACCGGCCCGGTGGAAAAAGTTGGTTTCGGTCGGTCCCGGCATCAATACCGTTACGCTCACACCGGTTCCCTTCATCTCATTGCCAATGGCATTTCCAAACGACCGCACAAAGGCCTTGGACGCTCCGTATACCGCCTCGAACGGAACAGGTGAGGTTCCTGAAATCGAAGAGGTTAAAAGCATACGACCTCGCCCTTGAGCCACCATGTCCCGACTGAATAACTTGGCAAGGTGTACTACAGACACCACATTGATCTGAATGAGGTTAAGTTCGCTCTCCAGTGTCGTCTCCGCCTCGGTATCCGGTACGAAACTGCCGCCAACGCCTACACCCGCATTGATGGCAATCGCATCAACTGGGCGGTTCAATGCACGAAACGCCGAATAAAGCTGCTCTACTCCTTCATAGGTTGCGAGGTCAACCGCCGCACACTCGACCTGAGCGCCTAGGGCCTGCAATGTCTGCCGGGCCTCATCCAGGCCTTTGCCCCGCGACGCGATAAGCAGGTCGAAGCCGTTCTGAGCGAATTGCCGTGCCAGCTCCAGCCCTATGCCATTCGAGGCACCTGTTACCACCGCCAGAGGTTTGTTCGTCTGAGTCATGCGGGTTACTCCATAAGGGTCATAAGCGGTATGACCTACTGGAGGCCGGGGCGACTCCCTAACCAACCGTATAAAAGTAGCCTGTCGCCACTACAAAACAGTTCTGGCAGCGAGTCGGTAGCCACGCCAAACCATAGGGTGAAAATAAAACTTCACCTGCCCTTGAACAAACGAATCGCCTCCCCCATCTATGTAAGTGCCGAAAGAGGAAAGCCCGCTTTCTTCAGATTCTGCCTTTTACTATCAGGCACTTGACAACTCGGCTGTTCATTTATACAGTGAGCAATACTCATCAAGGGGGCGATTAGGATTCGACGCCGGTAACAAAACTTGAGGAGCATGCCGAGCTGGTAGCAGACCTCGTAAATTAGCTGCTGCAAACTTATAGTTGCCAACGACGACAACTACGCTCTAGCTGCTTAACGCGGCTAGCAGTCGCTAGGGGATGCCTGTAAACCCGAAACGACTGTCAGACAGAACAGGATCGCCGCCAAGTTCGCTGTAGACGTAACGGCTAAAACTTATACAGATCGCCCCAAGCGCCCTGCCCATCGGGCCGCTAAGGGTTAACTCTAGTAGATTGGGCTAAGCATGTAGCGCCAAGAGCGGAGAGCTGGCGGACGGGGGTTCAAATCCCCCCGCCTCCACCAAGCATAAAGGGCTAGCCAAACGGCTAGCCCTTTTTTATTGCCTAAAATCAGCTACTGTTAGAAATAAGGCGATACAATGGCATTTTGATATTTTTAATGTTCCACAGTCTGCACCATGGCAGGCGCTACTAACGACATGGTTGGATAATGAAATACAAGGCTTGGTTACTCGCCATAGCAGGATGCCTGGCTTCCCTGGCCGTCCATGCAGGTGAGCTGACGGATGAGAATGACGAGTTCAGAGAGCGGCGCTCCGTAATCTGGACGGGTGATAAATCTGCCAACGATCTGGTATTTACCGTATCGGCTAGCCAGGCGACAACAAGCTCAGGCGGTAAGATCACAACATACATTGCCAAGCTGTCCAGCATTGGCAACGAAGCCCGCTTTGGTGATTGCCGCTTTGCTCGCTGGACGATTGACGGCAAGGTCTTCTATGAAATGGAAGGCAAATACAAGCTCAACACCTTTCGTGATATCTACGGCGAAGACTTCACGACGCCCGTGACCCGGGAAGCGCTGGAGTATGTTGCGTCCGGCCAGCGCGTGGAATACAGGGCCTGCGATGTTAAAGGCAAGCTGTCTGACGACGATCTTGAAGGGCTTCAGCGCCTCTTGGATGTTACCGAAGGCTGACCTTTCCATCAGCAACTGGGCATTATTCGCACTATGCAATTACCGCTCATTTCAGACTAAAGGCTAACCGGAGTTAGCCGATACCGTAGATACCAGGCAGCAACGTGAGCTGCCGCACTCATTCGTGAGTAGCCTAAGACGCTGCCTAAGGATAGAAAAGTGTTCTACTGTCTCGGCCTGATACTCTTTGTTGCTGGCTCCTTCTGCCTGTTTTTTGCGCCAGAGGACCTTCAAATCGTTATCGAGGGTGTATTGCTGATGGCTATCGGCTTTACTTACATTCTTGAAGGCAAACGCAGCCAGCGCAAGCTAAAGGCGCTGGCATCCTGCCGCTATTCAAGTCTGCATATTCCCGGTCGATAATAAGGCGGGTCTGGCAGTTTCCCTCTCTTTCTGCCCGACCCTAAGCCCCGAGCAATCGGGGCTTTTTATTGCCTGCGTCTATCGCGGCTGAGCATGCCGATAAAGACGCACCAAATGGAAACAGGGTCTTTTAAGAAGCCCCATACAAAAAGGGGATGTTCATGACATCCCCTTTCTCTAGTGCCTTATCGCCGCTGCGCTTAGGCGGCTTGCCCTTCCAGCGCAGGCTTTTCGTCGGCACTCAACTGGCCATTGATAGCGATGCGCTTGGGCTTGGCCTCTTCCGGTACGTCACGTACCAGATCGATGTTGAGCAAGCCATTCTTCAAGCTCGCGCCCTTCACCTCAATGTGATCAGCCAGGCGGAAGGACAGCTTGAAGGCACGCTGGGCGATGCCCTGGTGCAGGTAGGTCACGCTGTCGGCGCTCTTCTCGCGACGACCGCTCTTCACGGTCAACACGCCCCGCTCCACTTCAAGCTCAAGGTCATCTTCGGCAAAACCGGCAGCCGCGATCACGATGCGATAGCGATCGTCGCCATGCTTTTCT
>NZ_BDAE01000039.1 GCF_002091675.1 Pseudomonas luteola NBRC 103146
ACGCTTGGCCCCTGCTGCGCGAACTACAGAATGGCCAGGGCAGTGCCCAGTAAAGGCCGGATATACGAATGCAACCGCGCTGACGACAGGATCGAAAAAGCTATCCTCACTGCTTGTGGGGAGAGTCCATATACCAGTTGTTAGCCCGTGATGGAAGATAGCTTTTCGCATAAATATGCGTCTTCTCTTTCGATGAACTCTTCAGGGCTTTCATTGCAGGAGTATGCCTCGAAAATATGGTTAATGACTTTCTTTGCCTGTGCCATAGTAGGATGCTTTGTGTCAATTAACTCAAGAAGGGCTTCGGCAACTTCGTTAAGACTGATGCAATACTCTGTAGCTGCAATGCTTAGTTCTGTATGAGCTATCTCGTAGCTTTTATCTGAATATATGTGCTGGGTTAAATATGCAAGTGGCTTTTCTAAAATCTCAAAAGGATAAATTTCTTGATATCTTTCGCAATACTCTATTAGGAGCCGCCTGACTTGCTCGCCATTTAAATTACGAGAGCCGTCGTCTAGTAGAGTATTAAGTTTTGTATTGGCTACCCAATTTTTCATAGCGGATACAATCCTAGGCTAACTATTATTAGACGTCATGTGACGGATAACACGCTGGACGCGTTTGACGGATAACCTTCCTTGTCATCTTCATTCTTCCTGTCTAGGGTGGACGTTTCCGAGGGGCACTGACGGTATAAAGGAGTTATACGTCATGGAAGGGAAGCCACGACTGCTGGATCAAGTGCGAGAGCAAATCAGGCTCAAACATTACTCGATCCGAACGGAGCGCGTCTATTGCGAGTGGGTCAAGCGATTCATTCGTTTTCATGGTTATCGACATCCGGTCAAAATGGGAGCACCGGAGGTTGAGTCGTTTTTATCTCATCTGGCTGTCAATAAAGATGTGGCTGCGTCGACCCAGAATCAGGCACTGGCTGCGCTTCTGTTTCTTTATAAAGAAGTATTACGGCAGGACTTGCCCTGGCTGGGTGAAGTTGTGCGCGCTAAAAAGCCAAGTCGTTTACCTGTGGTGTTATCAAAAGAGGAAGTGCAGAAGATTCTGGCGAATCTGAAGGACGAGCCGTGACTCATCTCAAGCTTGCTGTACGGCACAGGGATGCGGTTGATGGAGGCTGTCAGGCTACGCGTTAAAGATATCGACTTTGGTCGGCGAGAAATCCTTATTCGTGACGGAAAAGGCCAGAAGGACAGGGTTACGGTGTTACCTATGCGCTTAATTGAGCCGCTCAAGGCGCAACTTTCTCATGTGAAACATCTTCATCAGCATGAGGTGGCACAAGGGCGCGGTGATGTGTATCTGCCTGATGCCCTGGCGCGCAAATATCCTAAAGTACCGTGGGAGTGGGGCTGGCAATACGTGTTTCCGGCTTCTGGCTTATCGATTGATCCCCGCAGTGGCGCCCTCAGACGTCATCACTTCAATGAGCAAAGGCTTCAGCGTGGCTTCAAACGCGCTGTTCAGGTGGCAGGCATTGTTAAGCTGGCTACGCCCCATACGTTGCGCCACAGCTTTGCCACGCATCTGCTGGAGAGTGGCCAGGATATTTGGACGGTGCAGGAGCTGCTGGGCCACGCTGATGTGAAAACCACCATGATCTACACCCACGTGCTTAATCGCGGTGGGCTGGCCGTCTTGAGTCCATTGGATCGGGGTTAAGCGGCTTTTTACTCGTCTTCCGAGTCGGCACCAATGGCTTCAAAACAGACGAGACGATGGTTCTCGATCAGCCAGCTGTTTGTCGTCGTGTTGTGCTCGGCCTCCATTGCGCTGTTGTAGCTGAACTGCCAGCGCTTGCGTTCACGTCCGTCCAGTGCCTCGATGGTCAGGACGATCTCTTCGCTTTCAAAAGACTCACCGGCTTCGGCGGCAGCATCGGCTTGGTCGAGAAGATCATCGTTCAAGGTAAAGTTGGCCGCATGGAGCCCGTCGATTTCGAGCATGTCGGCGAGTTCGAGTTGGTCGAGCAGGTAGGGCGTTTCGGTGGTCATGGGCAGGTACGTAGAATCTGAAGAGAGAAGAGGTGGGCCAGCCAGCGGCGTAACCCACCCTACAGGTTAGTTAATTATCGTAGCCCAGGTTGGGGGCTAGCCAACGTTCGGTGACGGCGAGATCCTGGCCTTTACGCTGCGTGTAGCTTTCCACCTGATCCTTGTCGATCTTGCCAACGGCAAAGTATTGCGCTTCCGGATGGGCGAAGTACCAGCCGCTCACAGCTGCGGCGGGGAACATGGCGTAGTGTTCGGTCAGGAATACACCGCTGCGGCCCGCCTGGTTGAACTGTGCTTCTGGGTCGAGCAGGGCGAAGAGCGTGGCTTTTTCGGTGTGGTCCGGGCAAGCCGGGTAGCCGGGGGCAGGGCGGATGCCTTTGTAGCGCTCTTTAATGAGTTCCTCGTTAGAGAGTTGCTCGTCACTGGCGTAACCCCAATGTTCCTTACGCACACGCTCATGGAGCCACTCGGCACAGGCTTCGGCCAAACGGTCGGCCAGTGCCTTGACCATGATGGCGTTGTAATCGTCACCCTTGGCTTCGTAGCTCTTTGCCAGCTCCTCAGCACCGATACCGGCAGTAGTAATAAAACCGCCCATGTAGTCGGTTACGCCGCTTTCCTTGGGCGCCACGAAGTCGGCTAGGGAGAAGTTGGGCTTGCCGTCCGGCTTGATGGTCTGCTGACGCAGGTGATGCAGCGTTGCCAGAGTTTCACCGGAGTCGCTGTAGACCTCCAGGTCATCATTGCGTATCTGATTGGCCGGCCAGAAGCCGAATACAGCACGCGCCTTGATGAGCTTTTCGTCGATCAGCTTTTTCAGCATTGCCTGGGCGTCGTTGAACAGGGCAGTGGCGGCTTCGCCCACTACTTCGTCGGTCAGGATGCGGGGGTATTTACCTGCCAAGTCCCAGGAAATAAAGAAGGGCGTCCAGTCGATGTACTCGGCCAGTACGGACAGGTCGATATCATCCAACACTTTGACGCCGGTAAAGCTGGGTTTAGGTGCCTGATAGCCCAGCCAGTTGAACTGCGGCTTGTTGGCGACGGCCTTCTCATAACTCAGGCGCTCAATACGTGCGCTGCGGTTGGCCGTGCGCTCACGCACTTCAGCGTATTCGGTACGGGTTTTCTCGACGAAGCCTGCCTTGAGTTCCTTGGAGAGCAGCTGGGTGGCTACACCCACGGCACGGGACGCGTCGGTCACATAGACCACGGCGTCATTCTTGTACTGCGGCTCGATCTTGACGGCCGTATGGGCTTTGGACGTCGTAGCACCGCCAATCATCAGCGGGAGTTTGAAGCCTTGACGCTGCATTTCCTTGGCGACGTGGACCATTTCGTCCAGCGATGGCGTAATCAGGCCGGAGAGGCCAATGATGTCGCACTTCTGCTCGATGGCGGTTTGCAGGATTTTTTCTGCCGGCACCATCACGCCCAGGTCAACAATGTCGTAGCCGTTACAGCCCAGCACCACGCCCACGATGTTCTTGCCAATGTCGTGAACGTCGCCTTTTACTGTCGCCATGAGGATCTTGCCCTTGGCCTCGGGCTTGTCACCTTTTTCCGCTTCGATGAAGGGGATCAAATGAGCCACAGCCTGCTTCATCACGCGAGCGGACTTGACTACCTGAGGCAGGAACATTTTGCCGGAGCCGAACAGGTCACCAACGACGTTCATGCCGGACATCAACGGGCCTTCGATAACCTCGATAGGGCGGGTACATTGCTGGCGGGCTTCTTCAGTATCTTCAACGATAAAGGTCGTGATGCCTTTGACCAGTGCATGCTCAAGACGCTTGTCTACTGGGTAGCTGCGCCATTCTTCTGTTTCGACTTCCTTGACGGAGCCGTCACCCTTGTACTTGTCGGCAATGGCCAGTAGCGCTTCGGTGCCATTGGGGGTGCGGTTAAGCACAACGTCTTCGACTCGATCACGCAGTTCCTTGGGAATCTCGTCATAGATTTCCAGCTGACCGGCGTTGACGATACCCATCGTCAGGCCGTTCTTGATGGCGTAATACAGAAAGACAGAGTGGATGGCCTCACGCACCGGGTTGTTGCCGCGGAACGAGAAGGACACGTTAGAGACGCCGCCGGAGGAGAGGGCGTAGGGCAGGTTGTCTCGGATGAAGGCACACGCGTTGATGAAATCCACCGCGTAGTTGTTGTGCTCTTCGATGCCGGTTGCGACCGCAAAGATGTTCGGGTCGAAAATGATGTCTTCCGGCGGGAAGCCTACCTGGTTGACCAGAATGTCATAGGAACGGGCACAGATTTCATTCTTGCGCGCTTCGGTATCGGCCTGGCCCGCTTCATCGAAGGCCATGACGACCACAGCCGCACCGTAACGCTTGCAAAGCTTGGCGTGGTGGATGAACGCGTCGACACCCTCCTTCATGGAAATGGAGTTGACGATGCCCTTGCCCTGGATGCACTTAAGACCGGCCTCGATGACATCCCACTTGGAGGAGTCAATCATGATCGGCACACGGGAGATGTCCGGTTCAGAGGCAATCAGGTTCAGGAAAGTGACCATGGCCGCTTTCGAGTCCAACATGCCTTCGTCCATGTTGATATCGATGACCTGGGCGCCGGCCTCTACCTGTTGGCGGGCTACGTCCAGTGCCTCGGCATAGTTCTCTTCGCGAATCAGACGGGCAAACTTGGCGGAACCGGTAATGTTGGTTCGCTCGCCTACGTTTACGAAGAGGGACGTGCGATCAATGGTGAATGGCTCAAGGCCGGACAGGCGGCAAGCACGCGGGATCTCTGGTAGGGCGCGCGGCGGGTATTTGGCTACCGCCTCGGCAATCGCCTGGATATGGCCGGGCGTGGTGCCGCAGCAACCGCCTACGATATTCAAAAAGCCACTGGCCGCAAACTCTTCAACCACCTCAGCCATTTGTGCAGGCGTTTCATCGTATTCACCGAAGGCGTTAGGCAAACCAGCGTTCGGGTGGGCTGAAACGTGGGTTTCGGCCTTGGCAGACAATTCCTCTATATAGGGGCGCAGCTCTTTTGCACCCAGCGCGCAGTTGAGGCCGACCGAGATGGGCTTCGCATGGTGGACCGAGTTCCAGAAGGCCTCAGTGGTCTGGCCGGACAACGTGCGGCCGGAGGCATCGGTGATCGTACCGGAGATCATGATCGGCAATTCAAAGCCGACTTCCTCGAATACGCCCTGTACTGCAAAGATCGCCGCCTTGGCGTTCAAGGTGTCGAAGATTGTTTCGATCAGAATCAGGTCCGCGCCACCTTCGATCAGGCCGCGCGTGGCCTCGGTGTAGTTGTCCACCAGTTCGTCAAATGTCACATTCCGGTAGCCGGGGTTGTTTACGTCTGGCGAGATGGAGCAAGTGCGGCTGGTTGGGCCAAGCACGCCGGCAACAAACCGTGGTTTATCTGGCGTTTCGGCTGTCTTTGCGTCAGCAACTTGACGCGCCAGCCGTGCACCTTCCACGTTTAGCTCATACACCAGCGCTTCCATACCGTAGTCGGCTTGGGAAACGCGCGTGGCGTTGAACGTGTTGGTTTCGAGGATATCGGCGCCTGCATCCAAATAGGCTTTTTCGATCGCTTGAATGACATCTGGACGAGTCAGAAGCAGGAGGTCGTTGTTGCCTTTGACATCACTGGGCCAGTCAGCGAAGCGTTCGCCCCGGTAATCGGCCTCCTCTAGTCTGTAGCTCTGGATCATAGTACCCATACCGCCGTCCAGAGTAAGGATGCGCTCCTTGAGTGCGGTTTGCAGGGCGGAGAAGCGTGCGGCGCGATCGATCATGGGCAGGTATCCAGATTACAGCGACAAAAAAGGGATGATAGCAAAGCTGTCAGATGGCACGAAGACTGCTTTGGTCATCTGATATATGAGCTATCTTCAAGTAATAACGCTTCCATTTTTAACGAGTATCGATTGTGACTGCGACTCCGCTACTGGTTTGTGATGATTCTGCCATGGCACGAAAGCAGCTGATTCGTGCCTTGCCTCCCGAGTGGTCTGTGGACATTACACAGGCGACCAATGGGAGTGAGGCGCTCAATGTGCTGCGTCAGGGCAAGGTTCAGGTCATGTTACTGGACCTGACCATGCCGGTCATGGATGGCTATCAGACGCTGGAGGCGATGCGGGCTGAAAACATCACGTGCAACGTGATCGTGGTTTCTGGCGACGTTCAGGAAGAGGCCATACGGCGTGTGCTGGAGTTGGGTGCACTGGCGTTTCTGAAAAAGCCAGCCGACGCTGAGCAGCTCAAGGCACTGCTGCTTCAGCATGGCTTGCTTGGATTTGCACCCAACAAGGAAGCCGTCATGGAGGATCGTCCCGATCCTGATGTCAGCTTTCGTGATGCCTTCCGCGAAGTGGTCAACGTATCCATTGGTCGCGCGGCAGCGTTGTTGGCCAAGGTGCTCAACGTCTTCGTGCAGCTTCCGATTCCCAACGTCAACATCCTTGAGGTAGGCGAGCTGCATATGGCGCTGGCCGATGTGCAGCGCGGCAGCCGTGTCACAGCGGTCTGTCAGGGGTTTATCGGTAATGGCATTGCGGGCGAGGCCTTGCTGATTTTCCATGATTCGGAAGTCAAGGACATGGTAACGCTGCTCCGCAGTGGCAGCACGCAAAACAATGATCAGATGGAGATGCTGCTCGACTTGGCCAGCATCCTGATTGGGGCATGCCTGAGTGGTTTGTCGGAGCAGATCGATGTGCGCTTCTCGCAGGGGCACCCGATGATCCTGGGGCAACACACGGCGCTTGAGAATCTGATTCAGGTCAATCGCCAGCGCTGGAAGAAGACCCTGGCTGTCGAGGTGAGCTATAGCCTCGAAGGGCATGACATACATTTTGATTTGCTGCTGCTGTTTACCGAAGACTCGGTCAAGCGGCTTACTAATAAAATCAATTACATGATGGATTGATACATGGCGATCGAACTCGACGATCTTCACTGGATGCTGGATATCGTGCAGCACATCGATGTCGGTGTGCTGGTGATCAATCGCAAGTATGAAGTGGAAGTCTGGAACAGTTTCATGGAAAACCATTCGGGAATCGTCCCGAGTGATGCACAGGGCAAGCTACTATTCTCGCTTTTCCCAGAGATGGACGAGGACTGGTTCCGTTACAAGGTCGAAGGTGTGGCCATGCTGGGCACGCCGATGTTCACCATCTGGGAGCAGCGGCCTTATCTGGTCAAGTTCAAGAACTATCAGCCTATTACAGGGCTGGAAGATTACATGTACCAGAATGTCACTATTCTGCCGCTGCGTGACACGCGAGGCGGAGTGGGTTACATCGGTATCATTATCTATGATGTGACACGGGTTGCGACCAACACGCGTCAGCTGCAGTCGGTCAATGGTCAGCTGGAGCAGTTGTCACGAACCGACCGGCTGACCGGACTGTTCAATCGTGGCTTCTGGGATGAATGCCTGAAGCATGAATTCGCGCGTCATTTGCGCTACCGCTGCAATGTCGGGCTGGTGATTCTTGATATCGATCATTTCAAGAAGATCAACGACACCTACGGTCATCCGGGAGGCGACAAGGTCATCCAGGCTCTGGCTAACCTGATTAACGGCCATATTCGGGCAACCGACAGGGCGGGGCGCTATGGCGGTGAGGAGTTCGTCATTCTGATGCCGGATACGCCATCCAGTGGCGCCCAGATATTTGCAGAACGCTTGCGCCAGCAGGCTGAGCAACTGAAGGTGGAGCACGAAGGTAAGCAGATTACCTTTACGATCAGCCTCGGCATTGCCGACCTGAGCCTGCCGGTAGAGAGCCATGAGGTATTACTGGAGCATGCCGATCAGGCGCTCTACCAGTCCAAGCATAATGGCCGCAATCAGGTTACGGTCTATTCGGGCGCATGAGTAGGCGATAAAAAAGCCCGCTGTTTCAAGCGGGCTTTTGATGTGCGGTGCTGATCAATCCAGGCCTTGCAGCAAGCCAGCCATGTCATCGGCGTGTTCTTCTTCCTGGGCTAGGATGTCTTCAAAGATGCGCCGTGTGGTTGGATCTTTATCACCGATGTACTGCACGATCTCGCGATAGGTATCGATGGCTATGCGCTCGGCAATCAGGTCTTCCTTAATCATGTCACGCAGGTCGTGACCTTCAGCATATTGGGCATGGGAGCGGGTGAGCAGACCCTCAGGGTTGAAATCAGGCTCGCCGCCCAGCTGCACGATACGCTCGGCCAGACGATCGGCGTGCTCCTGTTCCTGGTCGGCATGCTCCTGAAATTCGGCAGCCGCAACGCTAGCCTTGATACCGGTAGCCATGAAGTAGTGACGCTTGTAGCGCAGCGTGCATACGATCTCGGTCGCAAGTGAGTCGTTAAGGAGCTTGATAACAGTTTCGCGATCGGCGCTATAGCCCTCGGTGATGGGGCCGTCTTCAATGTGTTGGCGGGCTCGTTGGCGAATGGTTTCGATATCGGTCAGAAAGGGTTGGTTGGTCAGCATGGGGCATTCCTCTTAGGCTTCACGGTCCATCTGGGATGGCCCTCTGTCGGGGCCTGTCCAGATGTGATTCCCACGTCTGGTAAAAGTTTTGTCCAAGATTTATCGGCGGGTCGGGCTTGAAAGAATCAAGCACAGGTGCCATTTATCCTACTAAACTAGTAAGTCTTTAACCGTAGGCCGCTCTGGCGTACACTGCGCCCAGGTAAGCGAGGAGTAGAAATGAGCGCTATCACCATTACTGAAGCCGCCCAGGATTACCTGGCTGGCCTGCTTGAAAAGCAAAACACTCCCGGTATCGGCATTCGCATTTTCATTACGCAGCCGGGAACCCAGTACGCCGAGACCTGTATTGCCTACTGCAAGCCGGGCGAGCAGAAGCCGGAAGATACGTCGTTTGGTCTGAAGGACTTTACCGCCTGGATCGATGCGATCAGCGAGCCCTTTCTGGAAGATGCCATCGTCGACTATGCCCAGGATCGCATGGGTGGTCAGCTGACCATCAAGGCGCCCAACGCCAAGGTGCCGATGATAAGCGAAGACAGCCCGATCAGCGAGCGCATCAATTATTACCTGCAGACTGAAATCAATCCCGGTCTGGCCAGCCACGGCGGTATGGTGAGTCTGGTTGAGGTGGTAGAAGACGGGGTTGCCGTGTTGCGTTTTGGTGGCGGCTGCCAGGGCTGCGGTCAGGTTGACCTGACGCTCAAGGATGGTGTTGAGCGTACCTTGATCGAGCGTATCCCGGACCTGAAAGGCGTTCGTGACGTAACCGATCATAGCAATCGCGAAAACGCCTATTACTGATAGGGTTTTGCGAAAAATAAGGCGGCTACGAGCCGCCTTTTTATGCCGCCTGTTAGTTAGTGCGGGGTATAGATCTGGTCAAAGACGCCGCCATCGGCAAAGTGTGTTTTCTGTACGGTCCGCCAGTCACCAAACAATTGCTCGACTGAGAAGAAGTCCACTTTCGGGAAGCGGTCCTGATACTGCGCCAGAATCTCTACATTGCGTGGACGCAGATAGTTGTCGGCTGCGATACTCTGACCTTCTTCCGACCAGAGATACTTGAGATATCCCTCAGCCACTTCGCGTGAGCCTTTCTTGTCAACGACCTTGTCGACCACCGTGACGGGTGGCTCGGCTTCAGCCGATACGCTGGGATAGATCACCTCGAAGTTACCGCGACCAAATTCGCGCGCAATCATTTCGGCCTCGTTTTCAAAGGTCAGCAGCACATCGCCAATCTGATTTTGCATGAAGGTCGTGGTAGCAGCGCGACCGCCTGTATCCAGAACTGGAACATGCTTGAACAGCTCGCCCACAAAGGCTTTGGCCTTGGCCTCGTCGCCTCCGGTTTTCAAAACGTATCCCCAGGCGGACAGGTAGGAGTAACGTCCGTTACCTGTGACTTTGGGGTTTGGAATGATGACTTCCGTACCCTCTTTGACCAGGTCAGGCCAGTCCTTGATGCCCTTTGGGTTGCCTTTGCGAACGATAAAGACGGTAGCGGAGGTGAATGGAGCGCTGTTATTCGGTAGGCGCTCGGCCCAGTTCTTGGGGATCAGCCCGCCATTGTCGGCCAGGGCGTTAATGTCGGTGGCCTGGTTCATGGTGATGACATCCGCAGGTAGGCCATCAATGACGGCGCGGGCCTGTTTGCTGGAGCCACCATGAGACATCTGAATGGTTATATTCTGGTCATGGGTCTCTTTCCAGTGCTTTTGGAAAGCCGGGTTGTATTCCTTGTAGAAGTCTCGCATCACGTCATAGGAAACGTTCAGCAGGGGCGCTGCATTCGCAGCACCTCCCAGGAGCAGGCTGGCCGCCAGTAGCGGAGCGAAGAGCTTTTTTATCATGGTGATGTCTCTTATCGGTTGTTATCAGAGCGTCCTGCTCTGGAAAGGCCACATTATTCCGGTATTACCGTTCGTTTATAAAGCGAGTTTCCACAGCGGCTGCAAAACGAGGCCTGTGCTTCGTGGAGTTCCTTGCCACACGCCCCGCACGGCTTGTGGATACTGTTCTCGCCTCGAATGGCATTGGATAGCTCAGCGGTAAAGATACCGGTGGGTACTGCAATGATCGAGTAGCCACTGATCATGACGATGCTGGCGATGGCTTGACCTAGAGCAGTTTGCGGGACCATGTCGCCAAATCCTACCGTTGTCAGCGTCACGATTGCCCAATAGATACTTTTGGGAATGCTGGTGTAGCCATTTTCCGGTCCTTCCACTACGTACATCAGTGAGCCGAATAGCGTCACCATCGTCAGAACACTGAGCAGGAAGACAATGATCTTTTGCCGACTACCTCTTAATGCCGTCACCAGAAAGTTGGCCTGATTCAGGTACTGACGCAGCTTTAGAATCCTGAATATCCTGAGCAGGCGCAGGATACGGATCACCAGCAGGTATTGAGCGCTAGGCACAAAGAGCGCAATAAAGCTGGGCAGTATCGCCAGCAAGTCCACGATGCCGAAAAAGCTGAAGGCATACTTCGCAGGTTTTCGTGCGCTGTATAGCCTTAGCAGGTATTCGATGGTGAACAGGACGGTAAACGCCCATTCACACAGGGACAATATTTCGTCATATTTAGCATGGATCTCCGCCACGCTATCAAGCATGACCACCACCAGGCTGGCTAGGATGGTAAACAGGAGGGCTTCGTCGAACCAACGTCCCGGAGCGGTGTTGGAGTGGAAGATGATGATCTCCAGACGTCGGCGCAGGCGCTGAGCGTCGGCCATGGCATAGACTCCTTCTAATGTTAAAATCGCACCCTTGTGTCTTCTCGCCATGCCGGTAATGAAGGCACGCGAAGGAAGGGCGCATGCGGCTAAAATCCATCAAGTTGGCGGGCTTCAAATCATTTGTAGACCCGACAACCGTTAATTTCCCCAGCAATATGTCGGCAGTCGTAGGGCCGAACGGATGCGGCAAATCGAATATCATCGACGCCGTGCGCTGGGTCATGGGCGAAAGCTCGGCAAAGAACTTGCGCGGCGAGTCGATGACCGATGTCATCTTCAACGGCTCGAACAGCCGCAAACCGGTTACCCAGGCTTCAATCGAGCTGATTTTCGATAATTCGGACAACTCCCTAGTCGGTGAGTATGCCAGCTATGCGGAAATTTCCATTCGCCGACGGGTAACTCGGGACGGGCAGAATACCTATTTTCTCAACGGTACCAAATGCCGTCGTCGCGACATCACTGATATCTTTTTGGGCACAGGGCTTGGCCCGCGCAGTTATTCGATCATCGAGCAGGGGATGATTTCCAAGCTGATCGAGGCTCGTCCAGAGGATTTGCGCAATTACATCGAAGAAGCAGCGGGAATCTCCAAGTACAAGGAGCGCCGTCGTGAAACGGAAAGCCGTATTCGCCGTACCCAGGAAAACCTGGCACGCCTGACGGACCTGCGTGAAGAGCTTGAACGGCAGCTCGAACGGTTGCACCGACAGGCGCAGGCTGCCGAGAAATATCAGGAGTACAAGGCGGAAGAGCGCCAGCTTCGTGCCCAGCTGGGAGCACTTCGTTGGCGCGATCTGGATGAGCTGGTGCAGCAGCGTGAGCGCGTCATTGGCAACCAGGAGGTAGCGCTCGAAGCGTTGGTTGCTGAGCAGCGCAGCGCTGATGCCAGCATTGAGCGGCTGCGAGACAGCCATCATGATTTGTCCGAGCGGTTCAATCAGGTGCAGGGGCGCTTTTATTCGGTTGGTGGAGACATTGCGCGGATCGAGCAGAGCATTCAGCACGGCCAGCAGCGCTTGCGTCAGCTGCAGGATGATCTGCGTGAAGCCGAGCGCTCTCGGGAAGAAACCGCCGCACATTTGGGTAATGACCAGGCGCTTCTTGCTACCTTAGCCGAAGAGCTGGCCATACTGGAGCCCGAGCAGGAAATGAGCGCAGCTTCTGCTGAAGAATCTGCCCTGACGCTGGAGGCATCCGAGCAGGCCATGCAAGCGTGGCAGCAGCAATGGGACAGTTTCAACCAGCACAGTGCAGCGCCTCAGCGTGAGGCTGATGTTCAACAGTCCCGTATCCGTCACTTGGAACAAAGCCTGGAACGGCTCATGGAGCGCGAGCGACGACTGCGTGATGAGCTGACGCAACTGGCAGCGGATCCTGAAGACGCAGCGTTGCTCGAGCTCAGCGAAGAGCTAGCTGGAATCGAGTTGATTCTTGAGGACCTCGTCCAGGAAGAAATAGAGGCCAACGAGCAGCTGGCTATCAGTCGAGAGCAGCTTCAGGCTGTAACCACCCAACAGACCACAGCGCAAGGTGAGCTGCAGCGTCTGGAAGGTCGTATTGTCTCGCTGGAGGCCTTGCAGCAGGCTGCGCTCGATCCCGGAAAAGGGGCGGATGACTGGATGCGTCTGCATGATCTGCATGAGCGTAGCCGCCTGGCCGAGGGTGTTCGGGTTGAGTCAGGCTGGGAGAGAGCCGTTGAAACGGTGTTGGGCGCTGATTTGCAGGCGGTTTGCCTGGATGATCTCTCCGGTCTCGACCTGGCTGCATTCGAGCAGGGCGAGCTGCGCCTGGTAACACCTGGGCATGTAGCGCCTGCAACGCCAGGGAGCTTGTTGGATAAAGTCGAAGCCCTACATGATCTGTCGCCCTGGCTGGGCAATGTATTTCCAGTGGAGACCCTTGAGGACGCACTGGCGCAGCGGCAGAGGCTTGCTGATGGGCAGAGCCTTGTCAGTCGAGACGGGTATTGGGTATCCCGTCACTTTTTGCGAATACAGCGCTCCAGCGAGGCGGAAAGCGGTGTGCTGGCGCGCGGCCAGGAGCTTGAGTGTTTACACGCTGAGCGTACTCAGCTGGAACACCGGTTGAGTGAGGGGCAGAAGGCGTTTGAGCAGGCGCAGGAGCAGTTGGCAGAGCTAGAGCGCAACCGCGAAACGGTCCGCCGTCGATCTCAGGAGGAGAGCCGCCGCCAGGGTGAAGTCAGGGCTCAGCTGTCGGCACGGCAGGCCAAGGCCGAGCAGCTTGGACTGCGCCGAAAGCGGCTTGAAGAAGAGCGGGTTGAAATGGCAGAGCAACGCGCTATCGAGACCGAGCAGATTGGTGAGGCACGACTGAGCCTTCAGGATGCATTGGATGCCATGGCTGCCGATACCGAGCGCCGCGACCTGTTGATCGCTCAGCGCGAGACGCTACGCGAGCGGCTGGATCGGGCTCGTCAGGAGGCGAGGCAGCATAAGGAGCAGGCTCATCAGCTGGCTGTAAGGCTGGGGTCGCTCAAAGCCCAGCATGACTCTACTCAGCAGGCACTGGAGCGTCTGCTGCTCCAGGCGGCTCGGCTCGACGAGCGGCGTGAACAGCTCAGCCTCAACCTTGAGGAAGGCTCCGCGCCAATTGAGGAGCTCAGGTTGAAACTCGAAGAGCTGCTTGAGCGCCGCATGAGCGTCGATGAGGAGCTGCGAGGCGCGCGCATGGCTCTGGAGGAGGCGGATCGTGAGCTGCGTGAGTCCGAGCGCCGCCGTACCCAGGCCGAGCAGCAGGCGCAGGTGGTGCGCAGTCAGGTGGAGCAGCAGCGGCTTGAGTGGCAGGGGCTGTCCGTGCGCCGTAAAACCCTTCAGGAGCAGCTGCATGAAGAGGGGTATGACCTGCAGACCGTAGTGGCTACATTGCCTGAGGATGCCACTGAATCGGCATGGGAGACCCAGTTGGAGGCGCTGAATGCGCGTATTCAACGCCTGGGTGCCATTAACCTGGCAGCCATCGAGGAGTACCAGCAGCAATCCGAGCGCAAGCGCTATCTGGATGCGCAAAACGATGATCTTGTTGAGGCCTTGGAAACGCTCGAAAACGTGATTCGCAAGATCGACCGTGAAACGCGCAATCGTTTCAAGGAAACATTCGATCAGATCAATAATGGCCTTCAGGCCCTGTTTCCAAAAGTTTTTGGCGGCGGACACGCCTATCTGGAACTTACGGGAGAAGATTTACTCGATACCGGGGTTGCGATCATGGCGCGTCCGCCGGGCAAGAAGAACAGCACGATTCATCTTTTGTCGGGTGGTGAGAAGGCATTGACGGCAATCGCGTTGGTTTTTGCGATTTTTCAGCTCAATCCAGCGCCATTCTGCATGCTTGACGAAGTGGATGCGCCTCTGGACGATGCCAACGTTGGCCGCTACGCGCGGCTGGTGAAGGAAATGTCCGAAAAAGTGCAGTTCATCTATATCACACACAACAAGATCGCCATGGAAATGGCCGATCAGCTGATGGGCGTGACGATGCACGAACCGGGCTGTTCGCGTTTGGTGGCCGTCGATGTCGAAGAAGCTGTTGCTTTGGCTGAAGCTTGATACGACAGACGGTGTAAAGTTGGTGGCGGGCGTGCTAGTTTATGCCCGTTTTTGGGCGTTTGGCATTTTGCTATGCATGGGCAAATGGCGAGCGCGAAGTTGATTTTTGACAGAGGTATGCGTCTTACATGGATATCGGTCTGCGCGAATGGCTGATCATCATCGGCATTATCGTAATCGCCGGCATACTTTTCGATGGCTGGCGACGGATGAGCGGGAAAGGGAAACTCAAGTTTCGCCTGGACAACAATCTCTCCGGCCAGTCCGATGAGGGCGGTAGTTCAGAACTACTAGGGCCGTCTCGTGTGGTCGAACATAAGGAGCCGTCTTTTGATAGCGAGGAAGAAGCGCCTCGCCCAAGTCGTGTTGCTCGCAAGCGCCGCGAAGAGCCTGTTGCGGAAGAGCTGGAGCTGGGTGGCGCCGAGCCCCAGTTCAGTGCCCTGGCGGATGACGATGAGGCACCGGCTCGTAGCAAAGGCAAGGCCCGCAAGGACATCGTCGATGCCGAGCCGGACCTGTCTGCGATGGAAGAGCCGCGCAAAGATCGCAAGGAGCTGCCGCCCGTAGAAGAGGTGTTGGTCATCAACGTGATTTCACGTGATGAAAACGGCTTTCGCGGTCCGGCTCTGTTGCAGAATATTCTGGAAAGTGGTCTGCGCTTTGGTGACATGGATATCTTCCATCGCCACGAGAGTATGTCCGGCAACGGCGAAGTGCTTTTCTCTATGGCCAATGCCGTACGGCCAGGTACGTTCGATCTGGATAACATCGATAGCTTCCGCACGCCGGCTGTAAGTTTCTTTTTAGGTCTGCCTGGCCCACGGCATCCCAAGCAGGCGTTTGAAGTGATGGTGGCAGCCGCTCGCAAGCTGGCCTCCGAGCTTAACGGCGAATTGAAGGACGAGCAGCGTAGCGTCATGACGGCACAGACCATCGAGCACTACCGCCAGCGTATTATCGACTTCGAACGCAAGAGCCTGACTCAGAAACGCTGAGCCGATTTCAGAGTCGATTAAAGAGCAGCTTATGCTGCTCTTTTTGTTTCTGCCTGTTGCTGGACATGACGTCCAGCCTTGGTGCTAGAGAGAGAACAGCATGACCCAAGCCCAAGATGCCGCCGAGCGGATCGCTTCTTTGCGCAGCGAAATCGATGCGCATAATTACCGTTACTATGTTCTGGATGAACCCAGTGTTCCGGATGCCGAATACGATCGGCTGTTTCGTGAGCTCAAGGCGCTTGAGGCCGAGCACCCTGAGCTGATTACGCCTGACTCTCCCACGCAGCGGGTAAGTGGCTCCGCCCTGTCGGCTTTCGGGACGATTCGCCATGAAGTCCCCATGCTAAGTTTGGGGAATGCCTTTGAAGAAAAGGATTTGCTCGAATTTGATCGCCGCGTACGGGACGGACTGGCTGATGAGCTTGGCAGTCATAACGGTAACAATCTTTTCAGCCAGACGGCAGAAATTGAATACACCTGTGAGCCCAAGCTCGACGGTCTGGCGGTAAGCCTGCTGTATGAGCGGGGCGTGCTTGTTCGCGGGGCGACCCGTGGTGACGGCACGACAGGCGAGGACATCACCGCCAACGTACGTACTATCCGCAACGTCCCGCTCAAGCTTCAAGGCAGTGGTTGGCCGGAGGTGCTCGAGGTGCGGGGCGAAGTCTTTATGTCCAAGGCCGGTTTCGAAGCCTTGAATGAGCGCGCCATGGAGGCTGGTGGAAAGACCTTTGCGAACCCACGTAATGCCGCCGCAGGCAGTTTGCGCCAGCTCGACTCCAGTATTACTGCCAAGCGCCCGCTCGAATTCTGCTGTTACGGCTACGGGCGGGTAGAGGGCGGAACGCTGCCAACTACTCAATACGAGATCTTGCAGTCGGTTCGCAAGTGGGGCATTCCAATCAGCAAGGAGCTGAAGCTGGCCAAAGGTGCTCAGGCGTGCCGTGATTACTACCATGATATTGGCGAGCGACGTGATGGGCTCGCTTATGAAATCGATGGCGTCGTCTTCAAGGTTAACCGTATCGACTGGCAAAAGGAGCTGGGCTTCCGGGCCAGAGAGCCGCGCTGGGCAATTGCCCACAAGTTTCCAGCCCGTGAGGAGCTGACGGAGCTTACCAACGTCGAGTTTCAGGTGGGCCGTACGGGCGCCATCACGCCTGTTGCTCGTCTCAAGCCGGTTCAAGTGGGCGGCGTTACGGTCACCAATGCAACCCTGCACAATATGGATGAGGTCGAAAGGCTGGGCGTGATGATTGGCGATACTGTCATCATCCGCCGTGCAGGCGATGTTATTCCTCAGGTCATGCAGGTGGTGCTTGAGCGTCGTCCAGCAGATGCGCGGCCTGTGGCGGTGCCGACCCATTGTCCCGTCTGTGGCTCGGAAGTGGAACGGACACAGCTCGTCAAGCGAGGCAAGGGACGAGAATCGGTCAGCGTGGGCGCTGTCTATCGCTGCGTAGGTCGCCTGGTCTGTCAGGCGCAGCTCAAGCAGTCCATCATTCATTTTGCGTCACGCCGTGCGATGGAAATCGATGGGCTGGGCGACAAGATTATTGAGCAGCTGGTAGACCGGGGTATGGTCAAGTCACCGGCTGATCTGTATGCGTTGACCTTTGAGCAGGTCATCCAGCTGGAGGGGTTTGCGGAAATCTCGACCAGAAACCTGCTCAGCGCTATCGCGAACAGCCGAGCGCCTGTGCTGGCACGTTTCATTTTTGCCTTGGGCATCCCCGATGTCGGCGAGGAAACTGCCAAGCTGCTGGCACGTACGTTCGGGAGTCTGGAGCGTATTCAGCGGGCCTTGCCGGAAGTGCTGATCTACTTACCCGATATTGGTTATGAGGTCGCGTACGAGATCCATAACTTCTTCGAGGAAGAGCACAACCAGAATGTCATTGGTGATTTGTTGCGTAATGGCGTGCAGGTTCAGGAGGAGGGTGAGCTTCATCCTGAGTTCGCTGGCTACGCCACGTTTGCCGATTTCATCGAGAAGCTGGGTATTCCTTATGTAGCGGCAACCGGCGCTAAAAATCTCGCCGGTCACTTCAAGACGCTGGAAGCGTTGATTACTGCCGACTGGCTGGATCTGAGCGCCATGAAGGGCTTGAACGAAAGAGCCAAGAATGCCGTGCGCGATTTCTTCAGTCAGGCTGAACATGCAGAGCGCGCGCGAATGATTGAGGTACAGCTGCGCGAATTTGGCATGCATTGGGAAAGCGAAAGGACACAAGTGGAAGGGTTGCCGCTAGCAGGTCAGACGTGGGTGCTGACAGGAACGCTAGAGGCGATGAGTCGAGATGTAGCCAAGGAAAAGCTCGAGGCGCTTGGCGCTAAGGTTTCCGGATCGGTATCTGCCAAAACCACATGTGTCGTAGCAGGTCCGGGCGCTGGATCAAAGCTGACCAAGGCAACCGAGCTAGGTGTTACGGTACTGGATGAGCAGGCTCTGCTTGATCGTCTGGCCAGCTTCGAGGTGAGCTGAAAATAAGACGGCGCCCTCCATCCAGAAGGCGCCATCTTATTAATTATCCGCTAAATGACTGAAAAGCTTGTAACTTCTGCTCAAGTGAGTAGAATGATGCGCCTCACCTGTTGGTGACGTTCGTTATGGTGGTCCTGCCGGTCCCCCCGCAACGATCAGCCGTGAACCCGGTCAGGTCCGGAAGGAAGCAGCCGTAGCGGTGACATCGTGTGCCGGGGTGTGGCTGGTAGGGCCACCTCCATTCTTAAAGCGTTCAGCTTGACTCTCTAATCAACTTCTCGAATTTGCTGCTTTTACGGGCAGATATTCTCGCGTTTAGCAATAGTCTTTTGCCATGAAGGCACTTTGCTACCGCTCGTCTGTCTGTCACAATTTTTCACGCTTAAGATTGAATTAATTAACGTATTTCATTTCTACAGCGTGACGTAGGTCCTAGTTGTACTGCAGCGCTTGTCTGTATGTGTTGTTCTGACCTGCTTGTCAAAGAATATTGTTCAGCGTGCATCCAGTAGTCCTTTCTACAAAAGGATGAGGAAAGGGCTGCAATAATAAAATTCAAAGGATGAGCAAAAAATGGAAAGCATCCAGACATCAGTATCCCCAGAAGAGCCTGTTTCATTCGTATCTATCATTCAGAAAACTGTGCAGGAGGCATGGGCTGTGGTTTATGCACATGGAGGAATCATTTCGGAGTTCAACAACGAGCAGGAAGCTAAATGCGAAGCAGAGCAATGGGGCGGGGTGTGGTTCCGTCTTAACGTCTGATAGTTTTCTCTAGCATCTGTGCGGCTGATTGGCAGCTGCACAGCTGTGCGCAATAACCGCCCTCCTTATTTTTCTTTTCAGTTGCCTTGTCTAATCATATGATGATTAGAGCGCTTTCTATCAATAACAATACGTCTTTGCGCTGATCGAGCAACGGCCTTCAACAGTCGTTAAGATGCTTGTAGGTCAGAGCAGGCGAGGGCGAGGTCTGAATGTCGAATAATTTTCACGCATCAGCCGTAGATAAACTGGGTAGCTTGATCGCTTCCGGGCAATTCAAGCCTGGGGATGCGCTGAAAGTCGAGGCGGATCTTGGTGAGGAGTTGGGTGTCAGTCGAACGGTCGTGCGGGAGGCCATCAAGACACTGGTCGCCAAGGGGATGATCGAGGTGGGCCCCAAGGTGGGAAGCCGTGTATTACCCCTAAATCGGTGGAATCTCTTCGATCCCCAGGTGGTGGCATGGTTGAGTCGTGGCGGTTTGCCCGAGAATTTCGTCAAGGATCTGCTTGATTTACGGCGTGCTATTGAGCCAGTGGCTGTGCGCTGGGCTTGCGAGCGTGCAACACCTGAGCAGATCAGGCGCGTCCAGGCAGCCTATACAGCGTTGGAAGCTTCGCTTTCAGGTGGAAATTACAACAGTGCCGACCAGCACTTCCATGAGTGCGTCCTGGCGGCCAGTCACAACCAGTTCATCGAGCAAATGGTGCCCGCGCTAGGCGCCTTGCTTGCCGTTTCCTTTCAGATTTCGTCTGTCGATCCTTCAGAGTTGCAACGAACGCTGCCCTTGCACAAGGAGCTGGCGGATGCCATTGCTGCGCGAGATTCCTCTCGGGGCGTTTGGGCGTGCATGACGTTGATCGACAAGGCTGCTGTCACGATTTCTAAATATGCTCAGGCTAGTAGTTAGCGTGAGCTGTGCATTCATAACTACAAATAAGGATGCTTTATGGAGTGGCAACCGGTTATATCCCATCGATTTAAATTAGCGGAAGGTCCTTTTTGGGATGAGCCCACCCAGGCGTTGTACTGGGTGGATATCGTGGGTAAGAAAGCCTGTCGACTGGAGGGGGGGCATTACTCTGAATGGCAGGTGACCGAGCCTGTTTCGGCCTTTATTCCCACGATACGCGGAGATGCGTTGCTGACCATGGTCAGTGGTGTTCACCGCCTGGACCTGGAATCACCACCGCATGCACCTTCACTTTCACTGTTCTGCGTACCGGATCCTATTGAAGGGAACCGCGCCAATGAGGCGCGCTGCGACGCGGCAGGGAATCTGTGGTTGGGCAGCATGCAGAACAATATAGGCGAGCAGGGCGAAGACCTGCCGATCACCCGTCGTTCAGGTGGATTGTTTCATATCGGTCCTGATGCGAAGGTCACTCGTCTGGCCAGCGATATCGGCATTGCCAACACGCTACTCTGGAGTACAGAGGGGGATTGCGTTTACACCGCCGATACGCTGGAAAGCGTGATCTACCGTCATACTATTGGTGCCAAGGGGCTTGGCGAAAGAACAGTTTGGGCGCAGGCCCATGAGCGTGGTCATCCGGATGGGTCTGCCATGGATTCGCAGGGATATGTCTGGAATGCGCGCTGGGATGGCCACTGTCTGATTCGATTTGCTCCAGACGGTTGCGTCGACACGATTATAGAGCTACCGGTGTCCCGGCCCACCAGTTGTGTGTTTGGCGGACACGACCTCAAGACGCTCTATGTCACGAGTGCGGCAGGTGATCAGCCTCTGGATGGTTCTGTGCTTTATGCGCGTGTGGATGTGGCCGGGATGCCGTGCCATCGCTTCATGGGTTGACGTTAAGCGACTCGATTTGTGATCCAGCGCTTCTCTTTTTTCGATTGCTCAAGGAAGAGTTGCAGTCGATCGAGTCCAATCATATTATGATATGACTGTTTCGCCTGGCCTGTCTTATTACATCAGTCAGGTGTCAGCACAATTTGATGCAGTACACGCTAGCTATTCAATAAAAATAAGGAGGTAGCTATGTTTCGTGGCCGTGGGATTTCTTCCCTGGTGAAATCTGCCTTGGCAGCTGGTGCGCTGGGCCTTTCGTTATCTGCGGCTTCGGTCGCCCATGCCGAAGAAGTAAAGATCGGTTTTCTCGTCAAGCAACCTGAAGAGCCTTGGTTCCAAACCGAATGGGCTTTTGCAGAAAAAGCTGCGAAAGACAAAGGCTTTACCCTCCTCAAGATTGCTGTACCTGATGGTGAAAAAACGCTTTCCGCTATCGATAGCCTGGCGGCTAACGGTGCTAAAGGCTTTGTTATTTGTCCGCCTGATGTTTCCCTCGGCCCAGCCATCGTGGCCAAGTCCAAGATCAATGGCTTGAAAGTCATGGCCGTGGATGATCGCTTTGTCGGCTCCGACGGAAAGTTCATGGAAGACGTGCCTTACCTGGGCATGGCCGCCTTTGATGTAGGGCGTCAACAGGGCGAGGCAATGGCCGCTGAAGCCAAGAAGCGCAACTGGAAGTGGGATGAAACCTACGCGGTCATCAACACCTTCAATGAGCTGGATACCGGAAAGCAGCGTACCGACGGCTCTGTAAAGGCGTTGCGTGACGCCGGTCTGCCAGAGGACCACATCATTTATGCGCCGCAAAAGACGCTGGATGTCCCCGGCAGCATGGATGCCACCAGCTCCGCACTCGTCAAGCTACCGGGTAGCGCCAAGCACCTGATCGTAGGTGGTATGAATGACAACACAGTGCTGGGTGGTGTGAGGGCGACTGAAAGTGCCGGTTTTAGTGCTGAAAACGTGATCGGAATCGGCATCAATGGTACAGATGCTATCGGTGAGTTGAAAAAGCCCAACAGCGGATTCTTCGGCTCGATGCTTCCCAGCCCACACGAAGAGGGCTATCAGACCGCCACCATGATGTACGAATGGGTGACTACCGGTAAAGAGCCGCCCAAGTACACCGCCATGGACAAGGTTACGCTGATCACACGCGAAAACTTCCAACAGGAACTCGAAAAGATCGGGCTCTGGAAATAACCGTCTCCTGCATTATCCGGTCCGCCTGACGGACTCCTTGCAACCTTGCGACGCCTCTATGGCGTCGCTTTAGGAGGTGATATGGAAGCATTACAGCAGTCGGTGCAGGGCGAAAGCCTTGCGTTCCAGGGCATTGGTAAGACGTTTCCTGGCGTTAAGGCGCTGTCCGACATCAACTTCACGGCTCGCCCCGGCTCCGTACATGCCCTGATGGGGGAAAACGGTGCAGGCAAGTCAACATTGCTCAAGATTCTGGGTGGCTATTACCAGCCCAGTAGCGGTCATCTGCGCATTGGTGATCGTGACATGGTCTTCAAGAACACGGCGGACAGTATCCGTAATGGCGTAGCCGTGATTCACCAGGAACTTCAACTCGTTCCGGAAATGACTGTTGCTGAGAACCTGTTTCTAGGTCACTTGCCGGCCCGCTACGGCATTGTTAACCGTGGGCGTCTTCGTCAACAGGCTCTGCAATTGCTGAAAGGCCTAGCGGAGGAAATCGATCCGAATACGCGCGTCGGGCGTCTGTCCCTAGGACAACGGCAGTTGGTGGAAATTGCCAAGTCCTTGTCTCGTGGCGCCCATGTAATTGCATTCGATGAGCCCACCAGCAGCCTGTCTGCCCGTGAAACCGAGCGGCTGATGGCAATCATTGCGCGTTTGCGCGATGAGGGAAAAGTCATTCTTTATGTTTCGCACCGAATGGAAGAAGTCTTCCATATCTGCGATGCCGTCACGATCTTCAAGGATGGACGTCATGTGCGCACATTCGAGCGCATGAGTGAAACCACGCCGGATCAGCTGATCACCTGCATGGTAGGACGTAGTCTGGACGATATCTATGACTATCGTCCCCGTGAAAAGGGCGAAGGTTGTTTGAACGTATCCGGCCTGATGGGGCGTGGTCTGCAGCAGCCAGTCAGCTTTGAGGTTTGCCAGGGTGAAATCCTTGGGCTCTTCGGGCTGGTTGGAGCAGGGCGTACCGAGTTGCTCCGCCTGCTATCAGGTCTTGAACGGCACAGTGCGGGCGTGATCAAGCTCAAGGGCGAGGCGCTGACGCTTCGCAACCCGCGTGATGCCATCGCTGCTGGCATTCTGCTCTGTCCCGAGGATCGCAAGAAAGAAGGCATCGTTCCGCTGGGCAGCGTGGCTGAAAACATCAATATCAGCGCACGTCCGCGGCATGCAACCTGGAGCTGCCTGCTTCAAAGCCGCTGGGAAAAGGAAAACGCTGAAAAGCAGATCCGCGCATTGAATGTAAAAACACCTACGCCTTATCAGAAGATCAAAAACCTTTCGGGCGGTAACCAGCAGAAGGCCATCCTGGGGCGCTGGCTGTCCATGCCCATGAAGGTGTTGCTGCTGGACGAACCTACACGCGGTATCGATATCGGTGCGAAATCCGAAATCTACCAGATCATTCACTCGCTGGCGGCTAAAGGCATTGCAGTGATTGTGGTGTCGAGCGATCTCATGGAAGTCATGGGGGGTGCGGACCGCATCATGGTCATGAGTGAAGGAGCTGTAACGGGTGAGCTGGCACGTGCCGAGGCGACCGAAGAGCGTTTGCTGGAGCTCGCATTGCCCCGTACACGCGCCTGATATGTAACAAGCCTGCGTTGCCTTGAAGGCTTCGAAATACAAAAACAATTGAGGTGTTCCATGTCCACGCAAAACAACGCCTTGGCGGCACCGCGCCGTAGCTTTGATACTCGCCGTTTTATTGATGACTGGGCGATGATGCTGGCGGCCCTGGCGATCTTTGTTCTCTGTACCTTGTTTATCGATAACTTTCTTTCGCCGCTCAACATGCGAGGGCTAGGGCTGGCAATCTCCACAACGGGGATCGTCGCCTGCACCATGTTGTTCTGTCTGGCATCTGGGCATTTTGACCTGTCTGTAGGCTCGGTCATTGCCTGTGCGGGCGTCGTCGCAGCGGTAGTAATGCGCGAATTCAATAGCGTGGCGCTAGGGGTAACCGCTGCACTGGCAATGGGGTTGTGCGTAGGACTCATCAATGGGCTGGTCATTGCCAAACTCAAGATCAATGCCTTGATCACAACCTTGGCGACCATGCAGATTGTGCGCGGACTGGGTTACATCTTTTCCAACGGCAAGGCCGTAGGCGTAATGGAAGAGAAGTTCTTTATCTTTGGTAATGGTCAGATGTTTGGTGTTCCGGTGCCGATTCTGATCACACTGGTATGCATCCTGTTCTTTGGCTGGCTCCTCAACTACACCACGTTCGGACGCAACACGCTGGCTATCGGTGGTAACGAAGAAGCCGCCTTGCTGGCGGGTGTACACGTTGATCGTACCAAGATCATCATCTTTGCCATGCAGGGTGTGATCGGTGCGTTAGCGGGCGTGGTTCTGGCGTCGCGTATGACCTCCGGCCAGCCGATGATAGGGCAGGGGTTCGAGCTGACCGTGATCTCGGCATGTGTGTTGGGAGGGGTGTCGTTGGCCGGTGGTATCGGCATGATTCGTCACGTCATTGCTGGCGTGCTGATCCTGGCAGTGATCGAGAACGCCATGAACCTCAAAAATATCGACACGTTCTACCAATACGTCATCCGTGGAACGATTCTGCTGCTGGCCGTTGTAATCGACCGCTTCAAGCAGCGCTGATACCTAATGGAGACCTCATGGCACGCGTGCTGACACGTGCCGATGGGGTCGCTTTTGCCTGTGACCCGGCCTATCCCATAGATAAGAGACATCCATCATGTCCACAAAAAAGACCACCC
>NZ_BDAE01000040.1 GCF_002091675.1 Pseudomonas luteola NBRC 103146
GTTTTGCGGTACCCGTGGACACGGTCATGCGCGTGGTGCCGCAAGTTATCAAGACGGGGCGCTACATTCGCCCGGCGCTAGGCATTGAGGTGGATGAAGGGCTGAATCAACGGCTCGCCGGCGTGACCGGTATCCGGGGTGTTTTTGTGCTGCGCATCGCACCGGGCTCCGCGGCGGAGAAGGCTGGTCTGACCGGTGTCCGGATAGGAGCTGAGGGCTTGATTGGCGGCGACGTGATCACGGCGGTCGAAGGCAAAGCCGTCAACTCTACCCCCGCCTTGCTGGCGCGCCTGGACGACTTCAAGGTGGGCGACACGGTGCGGTTGACCGTGCGCCGCGGAGAAGACACCCGTGAGGTCGCAGTCACCCTGCAACCTGGGGCTTGACCGTTCGTCGTTGCGCCGCCGGCTTAGTGGTCCTGCCGGTCATCCCGTTCTCGCATGAGCCAGTATGTTGCCCCCAAGGCCAGCACCGTTCCCGCCAGCGCGGCCAGTTTGGCGGGGTCGATACCGGGGTCGAGGATAATGAACTTGCGGGCCAACGCGAGCAGCGCGATCAGCAAAACGGTCTTGACCTGAATGATGCTCTCTTTGCGCATCGCCACCTTCACGATGGAGTGCTTGAACTCCATTGCAATCAGCAAGGTCATGATGGAACCGAACACCAGTTGAAAGACCGAATGATCCAGTGGATCGAGTGCATCGGTGATAAGCAGAGTGAATACGATGCGGATCAATTGAATTAGCGAGATCACGATCACCACCGCAATGACACCCGAAAGTGTGACGGTAATGACTTGCTCGAAGCGCTCATAGAACGTCATCAAGCGCCATTGTGAGCGCATCTCGTCAAGGCTTGAGTGCTCAGGTTCTTTCTGCATGAGTTTTATTCTCTTATGGTTTCAGTGAAACCGGGCATTTTGCGAAACAGCTCGATGACTTCTGCATCATCGAGGCAATTGCGAGGCCGCCCAGCGCACGATGTCCTGCGCCCCCAACGCTCCGCTCTGACGGGCGATTTCACGGCCACCGTGAAACAGGATCATGGTGGGAATGCTGCGAATGCCATAGCGCGCAGCCAGACCCTGTTCAGCCTCGGTATTGAGCTTGGCCAGTCGCACGCGTGGCTCGAGCTGTTTAGCGGCCTGCTCGAACGGCAGCGCCATCATCTTGCAGGGGCCGCACCATGGCGCCCAGAAATCCACCAGCACAGGCAGGTCACTGCGCTCGACATGGCGGGTGAAACTCTCCGCATCGAGATCCACCGGTTTGGCGGCAAACAGCGGGCGCTGGCACCGCCCACAGTTGGGCTGATCGGCCAGACGGTCTGCGGGCACCCGGTTCAGGCTGTGGCAGTTCGGGCAGGCGATTTGTATGGTTTCCTTCATTTTGTGAACTCCTGTAATGACCCAGCAGAACCTGCACAGGTCAGGCCGCGAATGCGAATGCCTCAGCGGGGGTCTTCATGTTGAACGCCTGGTACGGGCGCCGGTGGTTGTAGAAGTGGATCCAGTCTGCGATCAGGCGACTGGCATGCTGCAGCGATTCGAAGCGGTGCCGATGCAGGCATTGCTCCTTGAGCGTGCGGATCACCCGCTCGACCAGGCCGTTCTGCTCAGGACTGTGCGGCGTGATGAACTCCTGACGCAGCCCGTAGCTTCGCACCAGCGCCGTGAAGCTGCGGCTGGTGAAGACCAGCCCATTGTCCGAACGCAGCAGGAACGGCGTCGGTACACGGCCCAGCGTGCCGAAGCGCGCGATCAGGGCCTGCTCCAGGGCCGGCTCGGCCGTCTTGGACTTCCCGCTGCGTGACAGGTGCCAGCCCAGCAGTTCGCGGCTGTGGCAGTCGATCACCAGCGCCATCGTGGTCCAGCCATCCCGCCCGGCCCACACCCGGCACATGTCGGTGGCCCATCGCTCGTTGGGGGCCGCGGCCACCGAGGGCAGCGCCTGGATCCGGGGCCTGAAGCCCACCGCTCGCTTGCGCACCTGCCAGCCCTTGAGCTGGAAGATGCGCTGCACGGTGTTCTTGTTGAACCCCAGCAGGTGCGCCACCGTGCGGTATCCAAACGATGGGTTCTCCTCGATCATGGCCTTGACCGGTGCCACGAAGCGATCCTGCAGCATCGGTGGGGCCTTCACAGGCCGGTAGTACACGCTGCGCCGGGGCACGTCGAACCACCGGCACAGTTTGCTGATCGAGACGGTGATGCCGTCGGCTTGCAGTCCCTGGCGGATCGTCTCGATCACTTTTCGTCCTCGCCCAGCAGGGACTGCATTTTTTTTCGGGCACGCAGCTCCAGCATCGCCTCGCCGTAGGCCTCCTGCAGATCCTTCAGCTGGCGCTCGTACTGCTCACGCACGTCCTGCGGGTTGGCCTTCAAGGCGTTCTCCATGCCCTTGCGACCATCCTCCAACCAGGCCTCGATCTCCGACGGCGGCAGGTCATAGGTCCTGCTCGCCTCCGACACGCTGGTCTTGCCCTGGATGATCTCCAGCACCAACGCCGTCTTGCGCTTGGCCGTCCAACGCTTGATCTCTTCGTCCATCAACGTACTCATGGTGTCTTCCTCTCAACGGTAACACCTTAGCAGGTTTTCACTGGGTCAATGCACTCGCCGAGACGATCAACGGCCTGTACAAGGCCGAGGTGATCCATCGACGCTCCTGGCCGAACCGTGAAGCGGTCGAGCTGGCGACCCTGGAGTGGGTCGACTGGTTCAATCACAAGCGTCTGCTGGGGCCGATCGGGAACATCCCACCCGCGGAAGCCGAAGCGGCCTACTATCACCAGAACCGTGAGCTCGCCATGGCGGCGTGACTCACACCAACGAGTCTCCGGGATTCCCGGGGCGGTTCACCGCGGTATGGCTGAGCTTCATGACTAATCAGGTGAGTCCATGCGCTCTCTTGATTGTTATACCTCAATTTACAGCACTGGTGCTTCGTGCACGCAGCATGTCCAGGAGACGATTGACCGAAACATCGGCGGCATCTTCGAACGGGGCAAGAATCAGGTCTGCCCCGAGTGCGCGGTAGCGGTCCGAACGCTCCAGCTCCTCAACCGTCACAGCAATGAGGCTTCGAAACCCAGCCTGCGCAACGCCGTCGTTGCAGCAGCGTGGCCATCTGCTTCGGTCAGTACCTCGGTAATCCGTGGAGTGGCTGAGATCCCGGCAATAAAACTCGAAAGAGGCAGATGAGAGAGAAATTCGGGGTCATGAGCATCACCCTGAATCGCATCGAAGCCTGCGTCTCGCGCAGACCTGACTGCTTCGGGGTTGAAGTTTATGCCGAGCGGGCGCAAGCCGGCAGCCTTCAGACCACTTGCGACTCGCAGTCCGAATTGGCCAAGGCCCAGCACAAGAACACTGTGTGAACGCGTTTCAGCGCCCGGCGTGTCCTCAGCGATCTCACGGAAAGGATTGCGCCTTTCAAACACCGTGAGGAACGGCGCACACACTTCATAGAGCTTGTGTGACCAGGTGATCATGTAAACAGATAGGGTTATTGTCACCAGCCCAACGAGCGTGACAAGCCCCATTGCTTCGGGCCCGACATGCCCCAGCGAGATACCCATCGCCATGAAGATCAAACTGAACTCGAGATCTGCGCCACGGTCAGCCCCGCCAGAAAACCCGTGCGTTTGCGGTACCCCATGAACCCCATGATGGCGAGCACGATAAGCGGATTACCGACAAGCACGAAAATCGAGAGAACTATCGCTGGTCCTACCTGCTCGCCAAGCGAGCTCAGATCCATTCCGGCACCGAGAGAAAGAAAGAAAAACAGCAGCAGGAAGTCGCGCAGCGGCGCCAGTCTGGCCACGAGCAGGTCGCGTACCGGTGTGGAGGCGAGTGTCACGCCTGCCAACAATCCGCCTAGCTCCTTGCCAAGCCCTATGAAGTCGGCCATCGCTGCAAGTCCGGCCGCCCAAGCTACCGCAAAGATAATCAGTAATTCCCAGGAACGGCTGATGATGCGCATTAGTGGTTCGGCCAGGTGGCGAGTGAATACCCAGGCTAGGACGATTAGTCCCAGCGTGCCGATGAGGAGGCTCGACAGAACGGCTTCGCCATGGGCTTCTGGCCTGTTGAGGCCAAACGTCGAAACAACGACCATGGCGAAGACAACGAACAGATCCTGCACGATCAGAAAACCCAGCGCGATTTTTCCGTGCAGCGATTCGACCTCTCGCTTGTCGGACAACAACTTCACGATGATGATCGTGGAAGAAAACGTCAGCGCTACCGCGACGTAAAGCGATGTCAACCAGTCGAGCCCCATGGCGAGGCACAGCACAAAGCCGATCGCAGACGTGAACGCGACCTGCCCAAGACCGGTAGCCACCGCCACACGCCCCAGGCTGCGGACAAGCCCGGTGTCGAGTTTGAGCCCGACGAGAAACAGCAGCACCGCGATGGAGATCTGACTCAGCAGCGAGACCGCCTCGGTCGAGCGGACGATGTTCAGCACGTCCGGCCCCGCCAGAAGGCCCGCCGCAATGAAGGCCACGATCATCGGCTGCCGAAGAACCATGCCAATGATCCCGAGCGCCGTGGCCAAGCCGATCAACAGCGCGATTTCGTTGAAGGTGTTGAGTTCGAGCAGCGTCATGGGAAGAGTCTCTCTTAGTTTCACAGGACCGCGGCAGCATGCGGGCGGTCTATAAGGTTTTGCTTAAAGAACGGGTGTAAACAGCCGCGCAAAGCCGTCGCGCAGTTTGACCACCAAGGGCCGGCGGGCCAGCTGCGCGCGCGTCACTCGCACGCTCTGCGACTTGGCGTGGTCGAACAGATCGGCCAACCTGCGACTCAGTGCCTCGTCATACACCTCGACGTTGAACTCGAAGTTCAGCCGCAGGCTGCGTGCATCCCAGTTAGCCGAGCCGAGACAGACCCAGGCTTCGTCCACGACCATCAGCTTGCTGTGGTCGAAAGGCCCGGAGCGCTGATACACCCGCGCGCCGTGCTCCAGCACCTGCCAGTAATGAGCTTGCGCGGCCCACTGCACGAAGGCATGGTCATTCTGCGCCGGCGTCAGGATGTCGATTTGCACGCCACGCAAGGCGGCGGTGGCAATGGCCGCGATGATGGCCTGGTCGGGCACGAAATACGGCGTCCAGATGCGCACCGAGTGACGCGCCGAGGCCAGCGCCCCCATGAACACCCAGCGCAGCCGGTCGATGGACTCATCAGGCCCCGCTTCGATGCCGCGGGCCAAAATTCCGCCTGAAGGCAGCCGCTTTGGTCGCTCACCCCAGAATGACCGATCCAGTGTTTCGCCGGTCGTGTCGCACCAGTCTCGTGCGAAGCAATCGCTCAGATGAGCCAACACCGGGCCTTCGATGCGAAAGTGCAGGTCACGAAAGGCCAGTTCGGGCGCGTCTGGCCGCCAGTAAGGCCGGCAAATGTTGGTACCGCCGGTGAACCCGGTCTGCCCATCGATCACGAGGATCTTGCGATGGTTGCGCAGATTCACCGCGTGCAAGCGGGCGGGTATCAGCGTGGCATTGAACGCCGCAACCGGCACACCAGCCCGCTTTAGGGGGGCGTAGGCAGATCGCCGTGACAGGCGCACATCCACATCATCAATAAGCACGCGCACCTGCACGCCGCGGCGATGGGCGTCCACCAGCGCCGAAACGAATGCCTCGCCAATGTCCTCACCATCAAAGATGTAGGTCGTCAAGGCCACACTATGGCTGGCCTGTCGAATAGCCTCTAGCATGGCTGGGTAGGCCTGGTCGCCGTTGACCAAGGGCTCGATGCGGTTGCCCGAGGTCAGCGGCAGGCGGGTCGCTTGCCGCCCAAGAGCAGCCAGGCCCTGTAACGGCTCCGGAGCCTTGGGGATAGGAGTATCTGCACCTTTATCCGGGACGTCAGTACGCCAGCGGCGCGCACGCCGCTGGTAGCGGTTGATGCCGAACAGCAGGTACAGCAGCGTGCCCAGCAAGGGGAGCATGCCGATCACCAGCACCCACAGAGTCGCTGACCTCGGGTCGCGCTTGTACACCAGCGCATGGCCAATGCCAGCCAGCGCCACGGCGCCGGAAATCAGTGTACTCCATAGCGCGATGCTGTCAGACATCACGGGCCATCCTGGCCAACAGCGACGCCACTGGCGCAGTCATGGCGCTGGTGACGCTCAACGCAGTGCCCGCAACACGGCAAACACCGAGACCTGACCCGCTTCCGTGCCGATGACCCCTGCATCCGCCAGGCGTGCGTGAACGAAGGAACTGGCTTGCATCACCCACTGTTGCGCGCTCTCCTCAGTAGTATCCAGTATCTCCGCGATCGCCGCCGCGTTCATCGCGTCGAGCCCGGCAAGCAGCAGCGAGCGGCGCCATCCAACCGGGAGATCCTTGAACACTTCGAATGCAAACGTCTGTTCGCTGGCCCCATCGATCTCGGCCTGGCTTGGCTCGGAGGCTGCAGGATCGAATGCTTCAGCCGGTAGCACGTCGGCCAGACTGAGTTCCTCGTCAGGCTGGTAGTACTCGTAGATTTCCTCCTCGACCATGGACTCCGCCTGCTGCATGGCGTCCGCAGGCGCTGGCGCGTCCAGGGGATCGCTCTGCTGGTAGACGCGGCTGGCCGCCACTTCCCGGTCAATCGCCTTGAAAAGATTCTTGAGCAGTTGCCGGTAGACCGCGTCTTCATCACGGCCCGAAACCCAAGACACGCGAGCGGCCGCTACGGCTTCATCCACGACATCCTGCACCGTCGGGTAGTCCATGGGCAGGTCGCCCACCGCGCGCAGGTAGGCAAGTTCACGGCGCGCAGCGGCCTCCAGGCGCTCAAGCAATGGCTCGATGCCGGCCTTGCCTTCGGTGTTGAGCGCTTCTGGCAAGGCATCGATTTTGGCCTTGAGTTGCTTGAGCAATTGTCTACGGGCTTTGCGTTTGTACTGGTGTTGCCCGCTCAACCGATCGAAATGGCGCTTGGTTTCGCGAAACAGGCGCTCCACCGCCTGTGTGGCAGCTTGCCTGGGATCGCTCCCCTGCCCCTGAACCACGACGATTTTCTTGCCCGGCAGGCTCAAGCGAAGCGAGATCACAAACAGGTCGCCGCCACGCTTCTGCTGACTCAGGGTTGCATGCAGCGTGCTGTCGGCAGCACCGCGCTTATCGAGCAGCGGCACCACTTCCTTGCGCAGCAGTGACTCCAGGAGCGCGACCCAATCTGCTGCAGTGAGGTGAGTGGAGCCCATGAGGGACGGTACGATTTTCATGGTCGTCTTTTCCTTATGATTTCAATTTGTTCTATCCAGCGTCCGACGCAAACGCAGCCGAGTGATCGGGCCAGCGCTCGGCGCTGGCCCGATTAACAGCAAACGTCAGGCCGACCGCGTATCGCCGACCTTTCGCAAGGTGAGCGCAAGCCCCATCAACAGGCCAGCCGCCATCAGCGCATAAACCCCCATCATCAGGCCCATCGCGACCATGCTTGCTGCCGGATTGATGATGAGCACCACCGGCACAGCGGCACCGAGAACGACGCTGATAACGCCGCTGGCCATGAGCCAGCCGCTGCCCTTCGCCTGCTCCTGACGCAGGCGGCGCCCAGCAGCCACCTCCATCACGCCGGTGCTGATCGACCACAGCGACAGCATCACCCAGTTGAAGATCACCAGGGCCACGGCTGCCGCCCACGGCACCAGCACCACCGCAACACCAGCAAAAACGCCAAGTACCCCCCGAAGCACCAGGGACCACCAGCGTTCAACCTTGTTGCGGGCATTTTTCACGCCCATCACGATCGACGTCACGCCATCGAGCAAAGCATAGGCGCCAAACACGAAGGTCAGCGCGTAGACTGCCGATAGCGGTGAGAACAAGGCGATCACGCCGAACACCAGGGCCAACGCCGCGCGTAGCGCCACCCACTTCCAGTTGGTATTGAGAAGGCTAGGATATGACTCAGTTTGTCCTGCCTCCGACGTTGAAGCAGTGTCGGTTGTAGGAGCGTCTTGCAGGGTGTTCATGGCTTAACCCCCCGCTTTTTCAGTTCCTGAGCCAGCTTTCTCGAAGGACTTGAACAATCGCTGGAGCGATGCCTTGGCCTCTTCGAACCACTTCTTCCCAGAGCGGCCGCCTTCGGTTTTGCGTTTCAGTTCCCGGATATGCGACTGAAGCGCCTTGACCTCATCGCGGGTGCCATAACCCAGAATCTCCGCGCGCCGGATCTGGGCTGCCGCGCCATCAAGTACCGCGGCAAGTTCCTGTTCTTCGTCCGTGCTACGGTCGGCCTTCTCAGCCAGGCTTTCTGCACGCTTGAGTAGGCTTCTGGCATTGATCAGGGGCAAGGGCATTACCTGACGCGAGATGACCAGGCTACCCAGGGCAGCCATCAGAACCAGTTTCGCCTCATCGGGTTTACCCTCATCGATGTGTCGAGCAGCCAGCTTGATCGCCGCTGGATAGGTCGCCATCGGCAGTTGGGTGGTCTCGATCACGATCTCGCTGGCCAGATTGGACAGAAGGGCTCTTGCCTCCTGAACCCGCCCGGCGCGCAGTGCCGAGCGTGCATCCTCGACGAGCAACTCCAGCATGCTGGCCGACCCCATTACATTCACCACGGACGCCTGGATATCGATCGGGGCCAGCGCCAGGGATGGCTCGCGAGCGATGACGAGATCGAGCTTGCCTGTTACCAGGGTCAACAGGTCCAGCGCTTCCTTGTTCTTGCCTTCACCCAGCAGCTTCACGGCATCGCGGGTTTGCGCGAGTGCGTCAAAAGCTTCCTGAATGAGCGCCTTGCGTTTTTCTTCTGATTCACGCTCAACGCTTTCAAGCGCCTCTTTGGCTTCGGCGCCAGCAGGCACCAGCGCCGAATCGTGCGCCTCATTGGTAGTACCCTGGCCGACCTCGGTGACGGTTTGGTCAGATTTCATTTTTTCGTCAGTCATGATGAATTCCTCGTACTGTGTGTTGAATTGCATTGAGGGGTTTGGCGTGAGCCAAAATCAAGTGCGGAGACACCCCTATCTCCGCGCTTGAGTCTCTATCAGGAGCCGGAACGCAGTTTTGAAAGCGTCTCGCGGATACCGTCAAACCATCCCGTGCCGCTCTTGCCACCGGCTGAGCGTTTTTCGATTTCCTTGATCTGGCTCATATATTTCGTGATATCCTGCTTGCCACCGTAACCCAGGGCCTCGGCAAGCTCGATCTCCTTTGAAGCAGATTGGAGCAATTGCGCCAAACGGGTATTTTCCTCGTCGCTCCGACCGGCCTTCTCCGCAAGCTTCTGCGCCTCGCCCAGGAGAATCTCGGCGTTCAGGAGGGGGATCGGGATCACTTCGGCCTTGACAACCAAGGTGTTGAGCGCCCGAGCGAGAACAAGTTTTGCTTCGGCTGTTTGCCCCTTACCAGCCAGTGAAGCCGCTTTTTTGATAGCCCCTGGATAAGTGGCCATTGGCAAGCCGGTGGTCTCGATACTGATTTCACTAGCCAACGGAGCGATGAGGAGACGAGCCTGTTGCACTTTGCCGTCTCCCAGCGCAGAACGTGCTGCTTTCACGATATCCCGAATCGTTTCCGGATCACTCAGCAAGTCCTTCGCCGTCACCGAGACATCAATGGGCGCAAAGGCCAATGCAGAATCTCGAGCGAGAATGATTTCGAGCTTGCCGGTCGCTTTCGCCATGGCGTCGAGCGCCTCCTTGGTCTCGTTCTTTTCCAAGAAATCGAGCGCTTTGATGGTCTCGGCCAAGGCATCCATCGCTTCCTGGATCAAGGTTTTCCGAGCATCGTCGGCCTTTTTTTGTGCCTCATCGGGTGTCCCCGGTACCGTTTCTGCCGCATTCGGCGCAACCGGAGTGGTCTGCGCATGGCTCACTGACATCACAGGGATCGATAGAGTGGCAGCCATGAGTGTGGCCAACACGGATTTTCTGAACATGGTTAAAGCCTCCAGTTTGGACAATGAGCGATTCGATGAACACCATTCCGCCTGCTCCGATAGCGAAATGGCGATATAACAATGCAGAACCAATAAAGAATCGCTTTGATCAGCTCCGCACTGCTAAGTCTGTCAATTGCCTGCTCACGATCAGTCTGCCGGTTCCTCTGGCTTCTTCTTGCGAGTGCGGCGAGATTGTGTTGCTGGTTTTTTGGTGCCGCCGTCCCGCTCATCGGCCTGACTGGCAGAAGCCTCGGGCTCCGTTTCTGCCTTGGCATCGGCGGCTTGTTCTGCAACCTCCGCTGGTACTGGCTCTATCACCACCCGCTCGGCAGTGGCATCCCAGCGCACCCGAACGTGATCGCCCGAGTGCACGCCGCCGCCCAGCATTTCGCGCGCCAGCAGGGTTTCCACCTGGGTGCGGATCTGCCGCTTGAGTTCGCGGGCGCCGAATTCCGGCTTGTAGCCTTCTTCGGCCAGATGGTCGATGAGGGTCTCGTCGAAGGTCAGCGTCACCCCTTGCGTGGCGGCATTCTTCGCAACCCGGTCGAGTTGCAGGCCCACCACATGGCGGATCTCGTCCTTGCCCAGAGCGTGGAAGACGATGATCTCGTCGATGCGGTTGAGGAACTCCGGCCGGAAGTGGCCGCGCAACACGTCCATCACCTCGGTCTTGGTCTTCTCGTAGGACTCAAGTGATTCACCACGCTTGCTCAGGTTGCGCTGGATGATGTTGGAGCCCAGATTCGAGGTGGCGATGATGATGGTGTTGGTGAAGTCCACCACGCGGCCCTTGCCATCGGTGAGTCGGCCATCGTCGAACACCTGCAGCAGCACGTTGTAGACATCCGGGTGGGCCTTCTCGATCTCGTCGAGCAGCACCACGCTGTAGGGCCGGCGGCGCACCTTCTCGGTAAGCTGGCCACCCTCGTCGTAGCCCACATACCCTGGGGGCGCGCCAACCAGGCGTGCCACGGTGTGGCGCTCGCCGTACTCGGACATGTCGATGCGCAGCAGGGCGTCCTCGTCGCCATAGATGGACTCGGCAAGTGCCTTGGCCAGCTCGGTCTTGCCTACGCCGGTGGGGCCCAGGAACAGGAAGGTGGCGACCGGCTTTCCGCCTTCGCGCAGGCCAGCCCGCGCCAGACGAACGGCGTCGGACACCGCGCGCACCGCCTCGTCCTGCCCAATCAGGCGCTGGTGCAGGCGCTGCTCCAGGTGCAGCAGCTTCTCGCGCTCCTCGGCGGTGAGTTCGTTGACGGGGATGCCGGTCAGCCGCGAGACGATCTGCGCCACATGCTCGGCCTTGACTTCGGCGCTGCCGGAGGCGCGCTCGCGCTCCCAGGCCTCCTGCCGGGTCTTGAGTTCAGCTTCCTTGGCTTCGATGCGTTTGCCCAGCTCCGCCGCCTTGTCATACTGCTTGCGCGAGGCGGCAGAGTCCTGTTCGCGGCGCAACTGGTGCAGCTCGGACTCGAGTTCCTGCACCTCCACCGGCCGCGCGGTGGCCGACAGCTTGACGCGGGCTGCGGCCTGGTCGAGCAGGTCGATGGCCTTGTCCGGCAGGAAGCGCGCGGTGATGTAACGGTCCGACAACTCGGCGGCGGCCAGAATGGCCTCGTCGGAGATGCTGACCTTGTGGTGCGCCTCGAAGGTGTCGCGCAGGCCGCGCAGGATCATGATGGCCTGGGCCACCGTGGGCTCGGGCACCATCACCGGCTGGAAGCGCCGTTCCAGCGCTGCATCTTTCTCAATGTACTTCTGGTATTCGTTGAGCGTGGTAGCGCCGATCAGGTTGAGCTCGCCGCGCGCCATCATCGGCTTGAAGACGTTGGCGATGTCCAGCCCACCTTCACCGCCGCCTTGACCGGCACCGACGATGGTATGCACCTCGTCGATGAACAATATGAGTTCACCCTGGTGCTCGGTGACTTCCTTGAGCACCTTCTGCACACGCTCCTCGAACTCGCCACGGTACTTGGCACCGGCGACCAGCGAATTGATGTTTAGCTCGACCAGACGCTTGTCGCGCAGTGTCTCCGGCACTTCGCCCGCCACCATGCGCTGCGCCAGACCTTCCGCAATGGCGGTCTTGCCCACGCCCGGTTCGCCGATCAGCACCGGGTTGTTCTTCTTGCGGCGCGCCAGCACCTCGATGGTGGTTTCGATTTCCTGGGCACGGCCAATCACCGGGTCGAGCTTGCCCTCACGCGCCATCTTGGTCAGGTCACGCGAATACTTGTCCAGCTCCGGCGTGTTGGTGGGGGCTTCGGCACGGCCGTCTTCAGCGCCTTTGCCCACCACCTTGCTCACCTGCTGACGCAAGGCCTGGGGGGTGAGCCCATAGCGACGCAGCAAGTTGGCGGCCAGACCTTCCCCTTCCTCGGCCAGGCCGATGAGCAGATGCTCAGGACCGACATAGGAATGCCCCAGTTCGTTGGAGGCCACGAAGGCCCGCGAAAGCGCATCCTTGACGCGCGGGGAGACGCCAATCTCACCTTCGAAGGGCTTGTCGCCACGCTTGGCCTCGGCTTCGATCTGGCGGCGCAGGTCTTCCGGCTTGATCTTGAATTGGCTCAGCACCGTCTTGACCACGTCGCTGTCGGCCAGCGCCAGCAACAGGTGCTCGGTATCGACCTCGGGGCGACCGAACTCGGCGGCCAGACGGGCAGCATCCTGCAGCAAGGCCTCGGACTGCTCGCTGATGCGACCAGCAAGGCCGGAGGCGCGGCGACGCGGCGCGGCGCGTTCACCCTCGGCGGTGGCTGGCGCACCGAAACTGGCGTCTACGACATCATCGTCGTCTGCCGCTGCCGGCGCCAGGCCGTCACCGCCCAGGCGGAAGAAGTCGCTGCCGAGGAAATCCTCGAACAGACCGCTGCGTGAGCCGAACAGCGACTCCAGCGGGGAAATGGTGCGCTTCTGCTGGCGCACCAGTTGGCGGTAGTGCTCGTCGCACAACAGCATGGTGGTGCGGCGACCATTGAGGCTGGCCTCCACGCGCACGGTAGCGGGTTGGCCGCAGACTTGGCAGGCATTTTTGGACATCTTGATGGACTCCAGCCCCACAGGGCGCAGTTAAAAGGTGACATTAAAAAAAGCGCCAACCGCGGTGGCGCTGGATCGACTCATCCTTCAATTCTGGATAGGAATCTGGCGGGCGCCGCTGCCAGCCGGCTGCTCGCGCTTGTCGAGCGTGATGGTCAGCACACCATTTTTGAACGAGGCCTTGATGGCGTCCTGGTTGGCGTCGGCCGGCAGGTTCAGGGCGCGCTGGAAGCTGCCGTAGCTGCGCTCCACGAAGTGGTACTGCGCATCATTGCGTTTCGATTCCTGACGCTTTTCGCCACGCACCCAGAGCACATCGTCATCCAGGGTGAGCTGAATGTCTTTCTCCTCGACGCCTGGCACTTCCAGCGTGATGACGTACTGCTTGTCAGTCTCCTGAATATCGAGCGACGGCCGCAGCACACCTTGCCACTGGGGCAGCAACGACGGCGCAGACGCAGGCAGGCTCAGGCGCGGGAAGCTGAGGCCGAAACCCCGGAAGGCTTCGTCGAACAGCCGATCGACTTCGCGATGCAACTGGAGAAGCGGGTCGGTGCTTGGCAAGCTGGACAGGGTGCCCGGAGCCTGCGACCGAGCGATGGGAAGGTTGCCGGCGCTTTGCTGAGCCTCTTGCTGTTCCTTCTTGAACCAGTTCCAGGGGGCGAGTTTCTTGAGGTCAAAGTTCATGGTGTCTCTCCTTTCGATAGTGATTTACATAAACCCCGCGCAATGCGGCTTCGAGCGCTCATGAAGAAGCGGGCGCGTTCAAGCTAATATAGCTGACAAGAAGAACGCGCCCGCAGTTCTTGACATCCTCAGGATAGTGGCTTCTGTTCCCGTTTCAACGGCTTTCACCGATGGCTTATGGTCACCGACAGGCGAATCCCTGGCGATCTTCACCAGGCCCAAGCGCGCAGGTGGATCGTGTCCTATCGCGTGGGCACAGCGCATAGTGTTTTCAAACGCCCTCCAGGTTGACCTGTGGCGGTCCTGCGGCGGTCTGAGGTGCCTGGATTTGGCGACCGTGACGTCGCGCATGGCTGCTTTGGTAGGCCCTTCAGCGCTCATGACACTCGCTGGCGAACTCGTTCTCAGGGTTGACCCTGATTCCGATGGCGCCGCGCTGACGGGGCGCGCGACGCCACCCCGGCTGCGGTTTGGCGTTGCAGCCCAGGGGCAGGTGTTTATGGCGGCCGGCGCGGCCCAGGTGGCTTCAGTCTTGCCCCGCCTCGCGCGCGCGGCCCCTGGGAGGCGGCTGCGGATCCAGCCCCAGGTGGGTGAGGATCTTCTCGATGACCTGCCGCTCGAGGATGGCTGCGATGATCTACAGTTCCCCGGGGCCGCAGTTCGGGCAGTGCTGCATGTCGATGTCGAAGACGCGCTTGAGAAGCCGCGCCCAGCCGATGCGGTGCGGCCCGGCCTGGACAGTCTCGACTTCGCGCTCGGCAACGGCTGCAGCCTCGGTGGCCACCTGTGCTTGCGCCGGTGGGCCGTGCGGCACTACCAGAGGGCGCAGCTTCGCGTTCGGGGCCAGCACGCCGTGGAACCGGATGAGGTGCAGCCGCGGCCGCGGCACCAGCGCCGCAAGCCGCTGCATGAACTCAAGCTGGCTCATGACCAAGTGCGTGGTGCCGTCGCGCCACGGCGTCTTAAGCTTGAGGTCCACCTGCCCCGCGGCGTTGAGCTGGACCGTTCGTCGGACAGCGCCGGCCGGGTGATGTAGCGGCACAGCTGTTCCAGCCGCTTGCGGTCATGTGCCTCGACTCGCACCGCGGCGTGCAGGCTGAATCCGTCGATGTCGGTGCACAGGGCCTGGCGCGGGTGGTCTCGCGTGGCGTCGCGCCCCTGAGCGTCAGCACCTTCTGTCCGGCGCGGGGGGCGAAGGCAATGCGGTAAGTGACCGCTGCCGCCTGCAGCGGCCGCAGCGTGCGCGCCTCCTCGCCGTCGGTATCCGGCTCGGCCAGCTAGGTCCGCCCCATGTCCTCGACCAGCACACCCCGGCGCGTGAGCATCTTGATCAGTCGGGCGATGATGATCTGCAACAGCTCATGCACCTCGTCGTCGGTGGGCGAGCCCACTTCGACGAACTGCGGCAAGCCATCGGCACCAGGCCGGTACACCCCGTCCAGCAGCAGGCCGTGAAGATGTATGTTGAGGTTCGCGGCCGACCCAATGCATTGTATCAGCGTGACCGCGCCGCCATCGCCTTCGTCGGCCTCGAGCCCGGCAGCGTCCAGCAGATGTCGCGTGAGCACGCGCTGCACCACCTGCAGCACCGGCGTGACCAACTCGGGCTGTGCGGCCAGCAGCACGCGCGGCGGGATCGGCAGCGACAGCACCCACTGCCGCACCGGCACATGGGGGATGACGTGGTCCACCAGGTGCGCCGCGATTTGCGACATCCGCCGCGCACCGCATGACGGGCTGCAACCCCCGCCGCTTGCAGCTGAACGCCAGCAGCTTGTCGTGGCCGCACTCGCCGCAGCGCAGGCGTAAGAAGCCGTGGGCCAGGATGCCGCACTCGAGGAAGGCGTCGAACTCGTCCTTGATGAATCGCGGCAACTCGGCGCCCGTGGTAGCCTCGATGTGCGCGATGAAGCTGGCCGCGTGATGCTGCACCAGGCGGTATAGCGTGGTCTGCTCCGGGCGGTGGCGCTCGTAGTGCAGCGGCGCGCCATCCGGCGCCCGCTGGGGTTGCTGCGCCGTGGCTCGCACGTTGGGCTCCCGGTGGGGCGAGCCCGCACGGTCTCAGGCCGTGCTCCGTGCCTCAATCGCCTTGATGGCTGCCCGCCGCCATGTGCCCTCCGTCGCGGGGCCTACTACGGGTGACAGCGAGGTTGTCCGACCGGCAGCTTCAGGGCGGCGAGATCGGGAAGGCCAATGTCTCTTCAGGGTCGAGTTCCGCCGTTGGCTCGATCACGTTGCCTGAATTACTAACCAAGATCAATCAGACTGGTGGTATGAGCGATCAGAGTCTGCATTCTCGACGCGCAGTTCGATCGGCATCTTACCGGGAGGCATGCCAAGCCCGAGAGGCCGGTGTTCGCCGCGCGCCGCTCAGGCCAACCTCGCCTGCTGCGGGGACCACTCGCTTTCCTTCACGGCTGTGCTCACTGCCATGACGAGCTTGTCGAGATTGCTGGCCGTCACGCCCTCCAGTGCCGAATGCCCCCGCAGCATCGAGCGCGGTTGCAGCAGTGCATGGTAGATCTGCCAGGGGTCCGCACCCCTGGTCAGCTTGAGGACGGACTGGATCAGCTCGTGTTTGAGTGGGTGGAGATGCCAATCCGGCACGCGTTGGCCGCGGTTGCCCACGTTCAACGCCAGCAAGTTGCCCGCCTTGATCTCGTAGCTGATCCACCTGCGGGACTTGCCCGCCATCTTGGCAAACGCAGCGACGGGAAGGTTGTGCGGCGCTTCGAAGACATCGAACAGTTCCATCCTCTCGCGCTGAATGTCCGAAGGCACAAGCGGCGCGGCCGATCGAGGGGGCGGAACCGCCGGCAGCCGATGTGCGGCGGCAGAAACCAACGGCATGGCGTCGCCGGGCTTCGTCACGAGCAGGATTGGCGAAGCGGCAACCGGCGTGGAGGGTGCGCTTGCGGTTTGCTCATTCGGGAACGCGGGCACGCCTTCCAGATGCACGGTGAGCGGCATGCTGGCCGCCTCGACCTGGTTCTGCTCGAAGAGGTCGAGCCGATCGGCCCAGTCCTGCATCATGCGGCGACGCTGCTCCACGTACTCGGCATGGTTGTAGGTCGCGCTGACTTTGTTGGGATCGACATGCGAGAGCTGTGCATCCACCCAGACCTTCGGGTAGCCGATCTCGTTGAGCGCAGTGGACAACGTGCCGCGAATACCGTGTCCGGTCAGGCGTTCCTGATAGCCCATGCGCTTGAGCGCACCATTGAGTGTGTTCTCGCTGATGCGCTTCTTCAAGTCGCTGTCGTGCCGGAACAGGTAGCGCTGGGCCGGCTTGAACTCATCCAGCAGGTGCCGGACGATCTCCATGGCCTGAATCGGCAGCGGCACGATGTAGGGCGGGATGTCCTTCGGCTGCTGCCGCTTCTTGCGCATATCCAACTGGAGTTGCTTCACGACGTCGGGCGGGATGATCCACAGCCCGCGGTCCAGATCGAATTGATCCGGCGTCGCCTGTCGCAGCTCTCCGGTTCGCACGCCGGTCAGCAGCAATAGCCGCAGCCCGAGCTGGGTCTGCCGCCTGCCGCGATAGCTGCGCAGCCGCTGCAACAGCTTCGGCAGCTCGGCCATGCGCAGGAACGGGTTGTGGTTGACGGGTGGCAGCGGCAGCGCCACCACATCGAGATCGGAGGCGGGGTTCTGCTCCAGGCCCGGCACGATCACCAGCGCGTAGCGAAACAGTTGGTTGAACCACGTCCTGACTTTCTCGGCGACGGAGAGTGCCCTGCGCTTCTCGATCTTGGCGATCACCTCCAAGAGGTCGGGACGCTTGATCTCATAGATCGACCGCTTGCCCAAGGTGGGCAACACATCCTTGTCGAAGATCCGTGGAAGTATCGAGAGGGTCGTCTGCCGGCCTTCCTTGAGGCTGAGCCCGCGATGCTTGAGCCACTTGCGATACACCGCCTCGAAGGTGTTTTCGTCGGCGAGCCGGACAGCAGTGCGCTTCTGCTTGCGGTGAACGCGAGGATTGGTGCCTTTGGCCAGCAGGGCGCGCGCTTCGTCGCGTAGGCTGCGGGCCTCGCGAAGCGTCACCTCCGGGTAGGTGCCGAGCGACATCCGCTTCTGCTTGCCCGCCCAGTAGTAGCGGAAGTGCCAAGTCCTGCCCCCTGCAGCCGTGACGGCCAGGGAGAGGCCATCCAAGTCAGGGAGGGTGTATGCCTTGCCAGTTGCCTTGGCCTGTCGAACGGCCAGGTCTGAGAGTGCCATGCTCTTGCTCCTGAACATGAGTCAGGAACCAGATGCTGGTCACGTCGACCTCGCCCCTCCATCAACAATCCGGAATCAGCCGCGCCCGCAAAAATGGACTTGTTTGTGGACTTAAAAGTCCCGGCTGTAGGCGGATCGCAGTGGACTACGGCAGAACGTCAAAGAGAGGAAAAGTCCTTGTGTGGCAACGACTTGCAGACTCTCTTGGACTTCTGCGGAAGTCCGCAGAATGATGCGGTGGAGCGGGAAGGGGTAGACTCGTTTCGAAACCACATTACTTGTGACCGGTTCAATGTGATTGACTTCCGCGTAAGGTCCAGGCCATTCATCCTTGATGATGTAGAAGCGCTTGTTCAAGCTACGAGAAGCGTCTATATCCTCCCAGTACTCCTTGCGATGGATGTGCTGAGGATGTTGGCAGCAGGTATATACGGCAAGGATGATTATGGGCAGTGTGATGTTGTCTAGAGCAGGGTTTGTCTATGAAAGAAGGACTTGACCAGGTGTACGATGCGTTGAGCCTAGTAGATAAGCATATAGGTTACATAAACGATCAAGGAGAGATAGAACCTCTTTGTTATGTGCTCACCCCGGCCAACCAGGCTTACTATCAACACTCAGCAGACACAGCACTCTGCCGGCCAGCTGAATCAGATTCGCAGTAAGCGGAAGCTCGTCATGGTATCGACATTAAAGCGCATCACTCTTTTTATGTGGGCCCTGCTTGTACTTTTGCCTATATCTTTGCTGTCCGGACTGTTAGGACTTGCAGAAATCGCTGCGTCAGTGAGCCTTGCTCTGGCTGGAAAGCTCTATACCCTGGTCGGAGTCATATTCATGATCATGGCCTATATTAGCCTCGTCTGCGCATGGCTGATCTACTACGAGTGGATCGGGCCCAACCCTCACTTCACACGACGTAGGTGGAAAGGTGTGGGGCTTATGTTAGGTATAGTGGCCGCCGCCTGGCTAGCTATGGGACTCCAAGGCCCGTTCGATGCAGGTGCCATATTCGCTGCGGCGTCCATCATTTCTGCGCTTGCTCTCATTATCGCGCTCTGCCTGGATAAACGAGCCGAGCTAATTCACGCAGCGAATTATGTCGAGAGCGAGCCTAACTTAAGAGCCTAAGCATATCCGCAATAGGCCCGTGCCGTATCTTTCTAAGTAACCTCAGTTCACCTGATGTTGCCTGCCCTTCAGCTTCTTTTAAGAGGTCATCAGCAGCGCAGCCGATGCCGCTTAACATTTCGTTGAGTATTGAATCGCACATTCGTTTTGGGATCCCAATGGCCTGGGCCATTTGCCTCACCGCACCACGGCTCATATCTCTAAACAGTCGCAGCTCGTTAAGTGGCCATGATAATTCGCAGTCGAGCCAGTTATTGCCTGCCGCATAAACAGTGGTGCTCAGCAAGTCATAATGGGGCGTCAACTTGATAACCCCGTCGTCCACGAAGAAGCTCAGATTCTTCATATGAGCGTCACCATTCCCTACCAATGTATTGAACAGGAGCCAGCGAAACAGCGCTTGCCTTGTTACCAGCCGCTCACGACAGTAGTTGATCAACTTCTTGAGCGTATCGAAGGTTGCCTCGCTGTATTTAAAGTGTCTGTCCAATGACATGAGCTGACAGGCATCGAGCACATGCCGACGGTAAATTTCTACCCCGTTATGGTGGCGGTCAAATCTCTCGACCAGATATACCGCTTCAGGTACATGCCGCATCTCTACTCTCGGCACGGATAAGCCAGTCCGCTCGGCCAAGCGCATGACAAACCACTCATTGGCTACGCTGTGCTCGTATAGCTCATTATTTGGATGGTCCGGCTTCAAAATATGAGTAGAGGCTCTGGCGCCTTCAGGCTCAAACAGTTCTCCCCTCTCTAGCACAACAGCAAGCTTGTGCTGTGCTCCAGCTAATGACATCCGTTTGGGCGCCTGGGCTGACAGTGATAGTTGAGGTAGCCTCCTGATTCGTTCCGATAGTTCGGCTTCATGCAATCGGCGCACGTCACCTTCTGTAGCTACCTGGTCAGGAGGTAATAAAGTAAGCGCACCAGCTGACTCCGCTCCATACCATGCTAAAAGACCAAACGCATTGGCTGCCTCGATTTTTGCATCGCGCGCCATAAGCGTACGGGCATCCTCTTCCGGCAGCAGGTTGTCAAAAAACCACTGAACGGGACGCTCAGTACTACCGTCAACAATGGTGCGGTGGGCTTTACTCAAGCTAGGTGACAGGTCGAAGGCATCCTTCCTAGCTACCCAGTAATCGCTGTAGGTAAATGACCAGACATTATTCACCTCTACAAGCTCACCGATCAGCTCATCGTTGAACCAGAGGTTTAGCATGCTCATGGCTTGGGCACATCCAGGTATATGTGAATACCTAACTCTTCTAGCACCTCAAGAACCTTACCGATATTAACTGTCGGCTTTCCATACTCGATATCCCGTAACAGTACATGGCTCGCGCCTACTACCTGGGCTAAATCATCCTGCCGCACTGACTGGGCTTTTCGAGTACTCCTGACAACCATGCCGATAGCCTCAGGATTGGTAACGCGTACCAAATTCATATGCCATACCTAATCTAAGTCATAGCTTAGATTAAGACTGAGGCACTCTATAAGCAATCAAAATCTAAGCTTTGACTTAGATTTATCACTGCCAAAAGCGAACGAGTGATTTTTCTAAGCCAGACTTTAGAAAATCAAAAGGTCGGGCTTAGGGAGCAGCATGCTGAAGGATAATGATAAAAACTATTTATGCTTGTTTATACGTTCTTAAGAGCGTATATTTCACCAATCGCAACACTCTTTACCTGTCTTTGCACGTTTCAGTGCCATCAGTAGGACATAGCTATGACCGCTTTACTTCAAGTTTCTGAGCTTAATGCTTATCCCATGGCCCAAGATGTCATTCGAAAGTACACGCTTGAGGAAAAAATTGAGAATGCGGTCCACGCTATTAAATATCAGGTAATCAATGGAAAGCAGTTAGTAGTTGCCTGCTCGTTTGGCAAAGATAGCTGCGTGACGCTGGCATTAGCGTTGAAAGCAATGCAGGAATTGATGAGGGAAGGATTGCCTGTGCCCACGCTGCACATCATGCATAGCAATACCTTGCTGGAAAATCCAATCATTGAAAAATATAACGCGCAAATGATCAAAGCACTGGGCGCGTACAAGAAAGTGAGTGGATTACCTCTTAAGATCTGGGTCGCTTCACCAGGGCTTTCCAACAACTATATGGTGAATCTCATTGGCGGCAGAACGGTCGCTACGTTGCCTGATAATGACCGAAAATGTCAGCAAATGATGAAAAAAGCGCCTCTAGATCAGTGCAAGCGCTATATCCGCAACTACCTGAAAAAAGAGCTTGGACAAGCTTATACCGCTGAAACATTGTTAACTTTAATGGGTACAAGGTTTGTAATCTCATCTACACGATTTATGAACTAACTGCATCTGCCTGTACAGCGCGTCCTGTTACGTCTTTGTAAGGATGCTGTGTCAGGTTGCAACTAATGTATGGGCTTCTCGAACCGTTAAAGACCATTGGGTGGGCTTCATGAAGAACACGCAGTCGATTAAGGAGAGAATTGCAGATAGCGCTGAGGATCCAGGTAACTGCGGAGTTAGGCTCTACAAGGTTTCTATCAACTTAGGCGACCTGCCTTACTTCGAGGTGAGAGCTGAAGCTGTCGCTCAGTTTGACTCTACCAAGCTCCGAAACGTGAACTACCATCGTGACCATATCGTAGATCGCTTTCCTTTGTTGTTCTGCTTAACAAGAGTTCCCGATAGCCTGGAGATGAATCTTTTCCTGGAGCATCGGTATAGGGGCAAATTTCTGCCCCCTAAGAGAGGTGGCAGAAGAAATTTATTGGGTGGAGTAACCTTAGAAACGCTGTATAGCATTGCTAATTCCTTACGTGGCTTCCTAGCCTGGTTAGTCAAAGCCAATGCAGACTGGCGTGAAATATATGCTGCTCCTGATAGTGAAAAAGCCAAGGCCTGGCTTCCTCCGTATCGCTACCGAATGGCTCTTATCGAGCGCATCAGTAACAACGAAATATCCAGGGATACCGCTAATCTTTATCTCAGCCATATCCGCCAGTTTTATGAGTGGGCTTTAACAACTCGCAGAATCGAGCGTGTTCCCTTTAAGTACAAGTTTATCGCCATTAAAAAGCATCGTCAGGATGGTGATTTCGACCTTCTTTTCAGTAGTGCTTTGAATGAGAAGGCTTTGCTTATTCAGACTTCAGATCTGGTTATCCCTAAACGTTACCGATCAAAGCAGGAAGCTCATAGCGCAGCATTGACTCCGTTTAATGCAACTGAGCTGCGCTGGATGTTGAATACTCACTATATGAGACTAAGCAGCCGCAGGCTGTGGGCGGAACTGGCCTATGCATGTGGATTAAGGGCTAAGGAAATCGCCACGTTAGCTGAGAATATTGTTGTGAATCCCACCTTGTCTGGGAAGGCGTTTTTTGAAGTAAAGGTGCTGGGTAAATTCAACAAGGAAAGAAGGATCGTCGTACCGTTACGCCTAATGGAGTCTCTCTGGCAGTTCAAGAACTCTCCTGAACGCTTGCACCGCGCAGGTTTATGGGACTTAGCCAGTGGCACCCATCAGGCTCGCCCGCTCTTTCTGAATCGCTCCGGGAAGGCCATCAACAGTGCCTCCATCACCAACGTCACTTCGTATGTAGCGAAGGAGCTCAAGCATTCAGACATCACCTTCAACCGCTCCTTTCATGATTTACGTGCAACGTTCGCAACTGCTCTTGCCAAATTTATGCTGGAAAAACAGATGCCCCTAGGTTTCATCCAGTACAGGCTGATGGCGCTTATGGGACACGCGAACTTTTCCACTACTCAGAAGTACATCAACTTCGCACGGACAATAACTTTTGAACACCAGATGGAGGGTTGGGTAGAGCAAGTTTTCGGAGGATTACGATCTTCTTTTGAAGACGCCGCGCATTACGAACAGGTGACCTTGTGATTACCGTTAGGCCTGATCCAAGGTGCGAAAGGATACGGCTTGATCACGCTACTCGTCTCTCTAGAAAGCTTGCACTAGATATTGCTGCTGGGGTCGATCGATACAGCGCTAATCCATCAAGTTGGCCGTGGTCACCGGCCACCATACGCACTGCGCTGTCATACATATTGCCTGCGCTGTCGAGGATCGCAGCAGCACTTCAACCTGATCTGCGTAAGAAGATGATGCGCCTAGGAATGGATGCTTTCAAGAGCGAGGCCTCATGGGCGCAATTGATTGACTCCATCTTTCACCACTACGAGGGAGATAAGCGCCGAGGTGCATACATAGGGGCTTTTCATAAACTTATTGCATTACACAGGAACGATTTTAGCCTCCAAGCGCCCAGCTACCTTAAGCTTCGTGGAGGTCACACTGACCTTTCAGAGCTGTATCGTATTTCGGCCGATTTCATGCTGGCATATAAAGCTCTCATACTGCAGTTTGATGCCAGCGGCCGCGTTGACAAATCAGGCTTATGGCTTAAGCACCAAACGTATTCACTATTTGCTATTGCATGCGAGGATCCGAAAGCTAGAGCACTTCTCTCAAAACATGGCTTTGATGCCTTTGCCAGATATCCAAAGCTCCTTGACCAGTTTGAGGAGTATCGAAGTTGGCAATATTCCAGTTCCCTCTTTACTCTTCTAGCGCTTTATAACCCAGCCCGCTGGACACGCCGTACAATTGAGGTGCATGGACTCACCGCTGACCTGACCAGGTTGTATTCTCTGTCCGAGCCTATTTACCTTGATTTAGTAAGATTTGCAGATGTTATAAACGAAGGCCTAACAACCGAACGTAAAGCTCAGACCATACGTGATTTGCTCACTACGGTTCAGCGAGGACTGCCTGCCATCCTGTCAGCTCTACCGGAACAACTGCGCACTGATATCAAAGAGCGTGGCTTGATTGTGTTTGCAGAGGATCAGTGCAAGGCCTTGTCTCAAGCTTACAAAAATCCTGCCCTCAAAGCGGCTCTTC
>NZ_BDAE01000041.1 GCF_002091675.1 Pseudomonas luteola NBRC 103146
TTCCTTACTGACGCACTGTACGGTCTGGCTATGTAGCCCTAGTTCTTTAGCGCATCCGTTCGTGTACTTCTGCAAGTCATACGCCGACAAGAACCCTCCGCGCTCACGAATGTAGCGCTGACTAAGTTCGTTTACGTAGTTCCAGACAAAATTAACGCTACGCGCCATCTGCCGAAGCAAAGGAGCATGCTTGTCTCGAACTCGAACTTTAAGAGTCTTGGTATGTAGCATTACGTCATCAATAGATATGGATACGGTGATTGTAGGGCCGCTTCGCTGCCCGAGCTATCCATCCCCGCACTAAAAGTACGGGGCCTTTCGCGCCTTTCGGTAAATGTCCAGGTCTCTTCGTCCATACAGACCAGGCTTTTGGCTCCTATAAGCTAGGCTTGCCTACAGGCATCTTTCATACCTTCAACTTTGAGCGTCTGCCCTGTGCCATCCGGAAGTCTTACCAACGCTTGCATATGGACCTATGGGGCTAATTCGTAAATCTGTACGATCGACCGCTTTCTTTATCTCTGCTTAACCAGGTACAGAACTCGTTCAACCGTGTTTTTGATCGGGAATGGGCGAGAAAGCCTTAAAACAAATTCAGCTGGGCATCGATCAGCCTTGCGAAACGGTCATTTACAAAGGGCAGTATTGCGTCTGCTACGGGCTCAAGCTGCCGCTTGATGTAATGGTCGTAATCGATCGCAGCTGTCCTGACCTCCATCGGCTCAGGCCCTGCTACCGTCATTTGGTATTTGATCCAACCTCCCCGCTGATACTGCCGCGGCCGCCCCTGCTGATCATTATATGCATCCGCAATTCGCGCAGCCCGAACATGAGGGGGTACATTACGCTGATAGTCATCCAGCCGACGGCGTAGCCGCTTACGGAAAATCAGGAGATGATCCAGCTCACCAGCCAAGGTCCGCTGGACATAATCACGCACATAGGCCTCATAGGGCTGCCCCTTGAAGATGAGAAGATATAGCTCTCTTTGAAACTGCTGAGCAAGGGGGGACCAGTCAGTCCGGACCGTCTCAAGGCCTTTGAAAACCATCTCCTCTTGACCATCATCTCGGCGAATCATACCTGCATATCGTTTTTTACTGCCCTCCTCAGCGCCACGAATGGTAGGCATCAGGAAGCGGCAAAAGTGTGACTCGAACTGAAGCTCAAGGGCGCTCTCCAACCGAAGCTCTTGAGCCAGATGTTCACGCCACCACTGATTAACCAGCCTCACCAGTGACTGGCCAATCTGAGATGCATCAGCTTCGCTGTGAGCTTTTCCAAGCCAAACAAAGGTGGAGTCGGTATCACCGTAAATAACGCGATAGCCTTGTGCCTCAATCAGCTCACGAGTTTTATGCATAATCTCGTGCCCGCGCATGGTGATAGAGGAGGCAAGTCGAGGGTCAAAGAACCTACAACCACTAGATCCAAGCACACCATAAAAGGCATTCATGATGATCTTAAGTGCCTGAGAAAGGGGCTTATTACCCTCCCGCTTGGCCGTCTCACGACCATTCCAAACCCGCTCAACAATGGACGGAAGACAGTACTTCGTTCTGGAGAAGCGCCCGCCCCTAAAGCCCGGAACCGAGTCAGCATCATCCGGGTGGCGCAAGCCCTCGACCAGGCCTACCGGATCGATAAGAAAGGTGCGGATAATCGAGGGATAGAGGCTTTTATAATCAAGCACAAGCACTGAATCATAAAGGCCAGGCCGAGAGTCCATGACGAACCCACCAGGGCTCGCTTCAGGTGCACGCTCACCGAGGTTGGGTGCAACATAACCTTGTCTATGCATAAGAGGCATATACAGATGCGTAAAGGCTGCAACTGATCCGCCATGTCTATCTGCAGGTAAACCGGTAACGCTGGCGCGCTCCAGCAGGAACGTCAAAATCTCAGTTTTCTCAAAGATCCGGGTTACTAGTATGCAGTCCTTGATGTTGTAGCGTGCTAGCGCTGGCTTGTCCTCCGCAAACATGCGGTTGATCGAGGCCATACGGGAGTAAGGATTATCGATATCCTTCCCCTCGCCCAAAAGTGTCTGAGCGACGTTCTCAAGACTAAATGATGGGAAGTTCCAAAAGGCTGAGCGCAGCGCCTCTACACCATCAATCAAGAGCCGCCCAGGCGCACAAGCAAAATAGTGCTTACTGTTGGCGCCATGCTCACGCCACTCAATTTCTTGACTACCTCGCCCTAACAGAAGAGGAACCTTAAGTTTTTTGGCATGCTCCTGAAGTACCCGCAAGTCAAACTGAATGACATTCCATCCAATAATGGCATCCGGATCATGCTCAACCATCCATTGATTGAGCCGCTCAAGAAGCTGCGCCCTGGTATCACAATATTCAAGCTTGAAGTCCAGGCCATCGCTATTGCCATTAGCTGGACCCAGCATATAAACCTGGCGCTGGCCGCACCCTTCGAGACCAATGCAGTACAACTCGCCATAAGCAGTAGTCTCAATGTCCAACGAAACAAGCTTAAGCTGAGGTCGATAATTCGGCGCCGGCTTCATTTGAGTATCACGCAGCCCCTGATGATCGGCGATGCCGCTGAAAGACACGGGGGCAGTAATAAAGCGCTCCATCAGATAGCGCTCATGAGGGCGTATATCCGACTCGTACACATCAATCCCAGCGTCTCTGAGCTGAGAGGCGAGGTTCAAAAGCTGTCGATACTGCTGGCAATATAGGCCCTGCACAGGCCGGTGCCTGAAATCGCACAAATTAAGCGGCCGCAGCTCAGCTCCATCCTCACGCTGAATAATAGGCAGAGCCCTTTCACGATGTTCAGCTGGTATGAAAGCAACGGAAGGTTGGTGTGGTATGCGGACCCGAAGCGGCCCCATGTCAGTGGCTAGCCAAAACTCAACTTCAGTACCCGCCGAGGTATCGCGCCAGTGCCGGGTCAAAATGAAACCTTGGTTCACGCGACTTTATCCTCGAAGTGTTTTGCAGACCTGTAGCGTGTCCTCTGTCGACTCAGGCATGCCCCTTAAGAAAGTGAGCGTACCGATCCAGAGCTGCGTGCAGGCGCCCGCCATCCTGTTGCAAGATTAGGCCACCATGTTCCAGAGAGGTCAGGTATCCCCTAAGATGACCAAGTTGCTCAGCCGCCTGGATACGGCCCAACTCACCTTTAGAGTTTTTTGCCAGCTTGATTTGACCCACTAAAGCATTAACCTGGCCTATCAAGTACTCGACCTGCTGCTGAGAAGTCATTGCCATGCTCATGCACCCTTCTCATTGGATTTACGAAGAGATCGATTTCGGCTTACTGACGTTTCAACCGATCCGAGCTCTCCCTTGAATGCCATAATTGCCCCGCTCTTCTTGATAACCGGTCCCCAGTCAGTAATGGCATATCTGACGTGCCGATGAGAAATTTTTGTTTTCTCGATAACAACGCCCGCCTGCTCTTGCGCTTTTGCGAGCAAATCATTGACTGTTTTAAAGTCGAGCCCAGTAGCTTCTGCTACTCCAGCGAATGACGGCTCTTCCAGGGTTTCGATAGCCGCAAGCACTATCAGCATGCGTCTTAGATCACCCTTATGATAGGCAGGGGCGGAAAGCATCGTGTCCATCCATATGCGTTAAACGCAGAAAATGATATGCGCGAGCTTGCCTGCTGTCACGCTTAACGTGGTCTTGGAGCAGGAAGATCAAACTCAAGGTTGTAATCGAGTGACTGGTCGCGTACAGGAGTATTAGGCGCCATCTCTTTGGCTAGCGCTTGAGTCAAACCTTGAGGGTCATACTCGATACGCTGGATAGCTCTGCGTTCACGATCAAACTCCTCAGGCGAGAAAAGCGTTGCGATCGATGCAAATATGCACGGCTCGTCATCAGGCCTGGACGACGTAACGTCAATCAGCATAACGGCCCCTACCCTATTACCCAGCACAACCAAACGGTAGCTATATCCATCCTGATCTGAGCTACGTCGAGTACCCTGGGTGATCCGCTCGCTGGCTCGGTGGCTGTTTTCAATCAGCCTGTCTATAAGACTAGGCGGAAAGTCGCGGAGCCCAACTCTAGACTTTCCACGCAATAGAGCGTCCACAACTTGGGCGATACTGTGAGCGAACGGCTCGATGGGAACAGCAGTATCCGGCCAACTGGGAATAAAAAGGTCGCTCAAGGCCTCTATTAAAGGCTCTCGAAGCGACTCAGGGAAAACCAGACGAGTATCAGCAGGGATACTAGAACGCATCTGCCGCAGGATAGTTGGGTGTAGTGCGAGTAAGCAGCTTCTTGAGCAGATCAAGGACAGCCGCGTCTTCGGTCGAGATCAGGGGCACAGGGTCAGCCTTGTAGTTGACGCTAACCCAGCGACCCTCTTTGAGCAAGCGTGCCTGAGCATGTATATGCACACCATCGGCCCGGCCCGGCATAAAGGTATTCTTGATCTCGCGATGAGTAACTACTAGGGTTGCGCCATAGTCAGGATTCGATTCTGAAACCAGGTACAGCGCAACGGTGCCCGCTGCTTTTGAGCTAAGCGGTGGGTTCTTGGCAGCGATATCCATGCTCACTGCATAGCCGCGCTCGATCGCTTGATTACCAATTTCTTGCAACCACCCAGTGATCTCGTCGCGAAAGGCGAGATTGCCATCTGGAGTGCCCAAATCAAGATAACCATAATCTGCACGAAACATAGCCATATCCTCCAGCATCAGAGCTTGAATGTCGGAGCGATATCCTTCAATGCCCGGCCAGCTTTACGGCGGTCTCGAACACTTTGTGTCGCAATACGGCGCTCTTCTGCAGTCACTGTTAGTTCATCAGCCTTAGCAGGAGCTTTAGATGTGCTCAGCTTGGGCTTGATAGCCTCATCGCCCAAATCAAAGCCCTCGGTCGCCCGAGCAAGACTGTTATGGGGCACCAGGTTTAGTACCTCACGGAACAGAGCAATATTAGTTGCAGGGCCTTCAGAGCGACGCTGGGAAGGCGACTCACCACGCAATGTCCACTCAAGGAAGCTGAAGCGAACGATGTCTGCTAGCATCTCCTCCCCGTTCAACACCGGGTCATTGCCTTCAATTAGAGTCAAGCAGCGGCGAATGAGGTAAAGCAGATGGCCAACAACCTTATGCGGCTCACGCTCCTCGCTCCACTGACGGACACTGATCTCTTGACGCCCGACCAGAAGGCCAAAGGCGGCAGGAGAGAGATTAAGGCGCTCGCGTAACTGCTCAGCACTCTCTTCGCTGTAAAAGGGCAGAAGATGCGGATATACAGAGAAGAAGCGAATCAGGATGGCCTGAGCGATATTAACCGGCTTGTTAGGCTCTTTAGCCAACTGATACCAGGCACGACGAGAAGGAATGGCAAACACTGCCTCCATCAGGTTAATATCTAGTCTAAAGCGATCCAGAAACTCGTGGACATCATCGCCTGTAACCGCACGATCCTGTGGCGGCCACACTTGGCCGGCTCGCTTACCTGACTCGATCTCAGCACTTGGCATGACGTCTCCTTTCATGAATTTTCATCTACTCAATAGTATACACAACTATAAGTGCTTTACTTAAGTAGGTTCAAAAATTCTCATTGAGAAGCGGGACGCAAAATTTTCATAGGGTACGTATACCGCTGCGTCCATATCTTCCAAGGCTGGGACCATGCCCGCTGGCGTGATAAAGAAATATTTACGCCAAAGCAAATGAGACCGCAGCTTGATAAAATTACCTCGGGTAAGCTCAAGCTTGAGGGCCATGGTCTCGTTCCAGAATAGAAGACCCCCTTCCCGTTCCAAGAAAGAAACAAACGCATAATGGGCCTGAGCAGGCCCAATTAACGAGAGAATACAGAGGGCGTCGTCATGCACCTGCCGTGGCCGCCTAACGAAGTGGATCTCGGGCACCGCGACCGAACACTGCACGGCTGAATAGGTCACCAACTCAGAGACGGCCAACGATAACCTCCTGGCGTTCACCATCAACAATAGTGAACAGGTTGAAATCTTGAGTCAGTACTTTGAGCGCATCGGCCCAATATGATTGTACTCGTAAGTTAACCAACTCCCCTTCCACATTTGGCGATGAGTATCGAACCGTCCAGCCAGGCGGTAATATCCGCTCTAGTGCATCACTCAAGCGAGAGCGTGCAATGTCTGTTTTCACGACATAAGCGTCTACCTGGTGGAGTGGCCGACTGAGCACGAAAAGCCCGCGAGTATTCTGGCAGTTGACTAACCGTGTAGAACCGTCTGTTACTACAACTGCATCATGAACGATAAACTCACCGGCCTGTAGATGTGAAAAGCCACATAACAGCAGAGCGCCGGCAACAATGGGTAGACGTTTCATCAGCAGCTCCTAAACGGTTTACGGACTTTTCCGGCAATCATGCGGCGGATCCGTCTTAGCAGGTCAAATATGGTGCAGTTTTTTCTCTTGGCGTAAATGATGAACACAATGCCTATCCCACAGGCGATCTGAATGGGTATGACCTGGAGAAAGCCGCCTGCAATCAAGAGTGGGATCCAAGCTGGGTGATGCCCTAAAGCTTCAGGCTCACCACAGGCACGGACATAGGCAGACGCATCAGCACTTACATCAATATCATTCACTTGCATCACTTCGCTCTTTAGCATCCATGTAACGGATTCGATCGAGCTCTTCCTTGGTCAAGAGCCCCTCTCTATATTTTTCCTCAGCCTCCTCCACCATCAGCCGGCCATATCGCTCCATGATTTCCCGCAGCTTCTGTGTAAGGTTCTTAGCTGACCTGAGTTGATCCTTGATCTGCCCATCAAAATGAAGACGCTCGCGTAGAGCAACCCGGCGACCATCCGGACCGGCGCGCAGCAGCTGACTGAGGATCATATGAAGGTTGTCTACGAGGTCATACTGAACAGCTGGCACCTCTTCTGCAGAAAATGACTGCAAAAATCGGGTTACCGTCTGAACAGCTGAACTGGTATGTAGCGTGCCAAACATGCCATGGCCTGTGAGGCATACCTCGATGCCAGCCCTCATCGTTTCACGGTCACGTAACTCACCAATCATGACCAGATCTGGATCGTTTCGAAGGGAGGTCTCAACGGCATAGGCGAATGAATGAAGCATGCGCGGCACTTCCCACTGCGTAACCTCCGAAAACGGGGTTGCATAGGTGTCATGCAAATACTCGACAGGCGCCTCAATGGTTATAAGATGGTCGCTATGAATAGGAGACCGTAGGCGATTCTTGGTCAGTGCGGCGAGCGTTGTTGATTTACCAGAACCTGTTGGGCCTGTTACCAGGATCATGCCTCGGTCAAGGTTCATGAACGAGTCAATCACGTCAGCTTCGAGACGGACATCTTCAGGATCTGGCGGGACGACACTAATCTTTCGGCAAGTGACTCGAAAGCCAATTCCTGCATAGGTAGTTCGCAAAGTAACCGATACCCGCCAGCGCGATACCATGACGCTGCCCTGACGCACTGTATACGCAAAGTCCTTTCGGTCCCCGCCTAGTACCGATGTCACAATAGAAGACGAGTCTTCATAGAGCACGGTCATGATGCTACGCAGCTCTTCGTTAGCCAGCTTGCGCTCACTTAGCCTAAAGATCTTTCCGTGAACGCGGACACTGATCGCCTCGCCATCTCCAAACTTGATGTCGTTTACATCATTCTCGTAGGCGAACGCCAAGAGCTGATTAACATCGTCTTTGCTGCGAAGCGAAGCTGGAAGCCTATAGCCCGAACTGCTCGATGGGACATAGATATCCTCGGTTGCCTCATTTCGGAAAAGGTCAGCACCGACTTCAGCCGTGACCAGACCTTTATATTTATGGGCGATGTCAGGGGCAGTTTCTGAAACCATCTCCAGAAAGGCTTGCCGGGCCCTCATATCGACATCAATGTCGGTCATCGGCGCTCTCCAGGCTCGACGAAACCATAGTCGATAGGCTTCCATCGCCCGGGCTCTGCTACAAAGTATGCGTCCTGGGAGATAACTTCTTCTTGAACGCCTACCAGCAGCTCATCACCCTTTTGATTGGTAATGACCTCACCAGGCTTGCGCTCGATAACCTTTGGCGGCTCAACCATGCCCTGACGCGCCAGGAATCGGTATAGGAGCAAGCCGCGGAAAGCACGCTGGAGTGCTTCGGTGCGCAAGTCACATTCATCTCTTGCCATCTGCCGGCCTTGTTCCATACCTGACCGCATAGCTCTATCCCAAAGCTCAGTCTGTGTACTGTTTTGGGGAAGCATCGTCTCGCGCGGTAGTGGTGGCTTAGCAAGGTCGTCTGGCAGCATAAAGTCGCGCCAGGTCATCGGGGCGTTCTTGAAACGGGCTTGAACCAGCGTACGGTAGTTCTGCTTGACCAGGCGCCGCAGGCGCCCCTCATCCTCGATTGAACGATAGTCTTCGCCTGCGTCTAGAATGGGCGGCTGAAGGGTGCCATTACGAAGGTACAAGCGACCAAAAGGGAAGGCCTGATCTAATTTGATAGCCGTTCTATCCATCGCATCGATAAGCGCCAGCCAGTGGTTATATCGACCGAGCTGCACGCCATAATTGTGTCCAGCTTCAGACATAAGCTGCTGCTTTGTCAGCTCAGCGCGCTTGTCATCACTCATATCGGCAGTAGGCGTTTCCCTCGCCTTCTGTTTGATCTCGGCCATAGCCTCATCCGCTGAAACAGCCGTTTCCTGAGAAGCGGCCAATGCAGAGTGGGCAGATAAGATAAACAACAACGAAAAGGCGACAGTTGAAAATTTCATATGCTGTCCCCTCAAGTTCTTGCTGCCAGAACAATGGTCTTGGTGGCCGAATAAACATGAACTCGCATGTCAGAGGGGACCTGATCCATCACCTGCTGCATCACTTCCTGCAGGGTACGACCACCGCCCTCTACATTGACCATGACCGGGTTGCTTGGAAGAGTCACGGCTGAAGTGAAGCGGTAGCCGGCCAGAGCAGCAATACGCTCGATTGCCTTAGGGTAAGGCAATGTGAAGACCTCACTCGTTGTGCGCTCAAAACCCGGGACGGTAGCTGACCGAGCAACAGCCTCACGCTGACGATCCAAGGGCGTGCGCTTTTGGTCAGCTATGGCATTTTCAGCGCGGGACAGGCGTTCAAGATCTCGCTGGGCCAATTCAGCAGCGGCAGCCAGCCGAGCGAGGGACGGATCATTTGATAGGTTATCTACCGGTTGCGGCTTTTGCTGGGCGCACGCACCCAAAAACAACAGGGCGGAAAGCATTGCGTACTTCTTCACCGGGTTTCTCCAGACTGCTTAACTGTGTTCGGTAATTAATGGCAGCACAAAGCGCTTGCCCTGAATTTCAAATTCGGCCTTACCGGCCTTCTCGCCAAGGTACTTGCCGTTAACGCCATAAACTTGACTGTTCACATGAACGACCCGGATCACCCCGTCCATAGCCAGGTAGACAAGTGAACCATTAGGCTGGAAGCGGATAGGCGTTATGATTTGCTGGCCGTTTTGCGAACTGGTTTTGGATGAGGCTACTTTCGGGGCAGCAGCCCCAGCTACAGATGAGTCAGCTGTCGGACCTTGTGGTGGGCTAAACATCGACTTGAGCGAGGGCGGTGGACTTGGTAACCCTTCAATTCCAGGTCCGGGTCCGAGAGATGTCGGAAGAGGCGGAAGCATAGTATCCATGCGGCTTTGATCATCTTCCTTACCTGAGAAGTTGAGCGTAGCGACGATGGCTTTGAGCGCTGCGTTCTGAGCTTCGAGCGTTTGGACCTTGTCTAGCTTCGCGCGAACATAGTCAGGTATATCCTGCACAGTCGGCTGGATTTGCACAGGCTGCTGTTGCGCATTGGCAATGCTTTTTGAAACCTCAGACAAGGTCTCTCTTGAGAGGTAGGTTTGCGCATTGATGCCTATCAATGACAGTAGGATCAATCCTTGCATGATGAGTGAAGTAAAGCGCATAACCTTCGCTGCTTGCTGTGCCAATTACATTATAGTAATCTCAAAACTAAACTATTCCAAGACGCTAGGGAACCTTTAATCAGTTAATGGATCCGCTTATGTAACCCGTTGTTCTATCGGTAATCATAAGGCATAACACAACGCGTCCTTTGTGATCAGGAAATAACGGGAAGATCCTATGACGAGTGCCCTCGACAGGGTAAAGCAGATGGAGCGCCGAGCTCAGGCTGCCAAGGAAGCAAACTTTGAATTTGCCCAAGGCGATCTTCTCCCACCTATCGAACAGGAAGATGTAACCAAGTCTCTACCTGAATGGAGCGAGGCCGTTAGGGGGGTTCCTAACGCGATTCTCAGGGGAGCATTGTTTGCGGCCATCCAAGGGAAGACTCGGCGATACCTCAAAGGTGAGGTCGTTGAGCAGAACGATGGGTTTCGCATCCAATACACGGGCATGCAGCTTGATCAGTCAGACTTGGACGTCTGGGAAACGCTGGTTCATATCTCCCGGCATCTTCCCCAAGGCGATAAGATCTTTTTCAAAGCAAACAACGTACTTTCCTACTTAGGCCGGCCAAATGGCGGAGACCATTATCGGTGGTTGAGTGAATCCATTGACCGCATGGTCGCGTGCTCCATCAAGATTACCCTTGAGGACCGGTACACATATGCTTCTAACCTGCTAAAGGTATGGAGAGACACTGTTACTCAAGAATACGTCGTTCAGATGGACCAAAACCTGCTGTCTCTGTACAGCCATGGCTGGACTCAGATCAACTGGCGCCAGCGAGACGCGTTAAGAGGCAAGCCAATCGCGTTGTGGTTACATGGATGGTACTGCAGTCATTCTGATCCAGAAGACATTACGATCGAGCGCATCATGACCTTATGCGGATCTGGAGCCGCTCAGAAGGGAAGCTTCAAGACACGCCTTAAGGCTGGCCTGGCTGATCTTAAAAGTATCGGCGCTATTCAAGACTTCAACATCACACGAAAGGGATTGGTACAAGTGGTAAAGCATCGAGGCTCTGCTGTCCCGGGCTTTCTGCTCTAAGGTTAACTCATCCAAACCTGTATCGTTGACGCATTGGACCACATTGGCAACCAGAACTGTCTCCCTGCCTATTTATCGCCACACTCAGACGTTAGCTGTTCGCCGTTACCGCTGAGGTACCTTAGTGGAACAGACAAAATAAATCCGCCCCATTTCGGTAATGGCTCATGAAAGTGCTGAAAAGGGCAGGCGCTTGATAAGTGCGCGCGGCTAAATCGCTTGCCTTGCACTACCAGCAAGACGGCCTTCAATGCTGCAGCCAAGCCAGGTGTCTTTGTTTCATCTGGCAGCACTCCTGTCAGCCATGCTTTAAAAGGGCCTATAAGCTGACACCGCTTCCTATCCCTCCGCTTGCCTCACGGAAAAATATGCCCTAGTCTATATTCTTGGCTAAGCGGCTCGAAGAGCCTAAGGTGAGCCTGGGCAACCCGCCCCAGCCGAATCGCCTTCTCCACACCAGCATCTGAGCTTGCACAGCTCTCGCGTTGCTATGGTTCTAACTCGATATTTGGGGTGGGAGTAGATATCGGAGTTAGCCATGATCGACAAAGATCAGTTCAGCCCCTTCGTCAAAGCCCTTCAGCTGTACCTAAAGCAAAACCATCCGGATTTCGACGATAGCCTCAGCGCTGTGCGAGAGCTTGTGTCAAACGCTATTGCCGACAGGCACAGCAATCGACTTGTCGCCTTGCTCAAGCACTCCCCAATCCCCTTCAGCAGCACGACATTCGAAAAGCTGTCTTCAGCAGTGAAGCTGGCTTATGGCATCTCAATGCCGGCAGAGCTCTGGCGCTGGCCGCTTCCTGTGGCCTTCAAGCTCAGCCCAGCAGAACGAATTGAGATCTGGCAAGCCGCGCTCAAACACAAGCTCAGCAAGGCTAAGATCGATGGTTTGTGGCGCGACAGTTACTTCGACACTGAGCCCTATATCAAGCCTCTGGGGGATGGCAAATGGGCCGTTTGTAACCGCTCACCTGTACCGTTCTGGCTCTGCCGGGATGTTTTCACCCCGGCCTGGATTATCCAGCGAGATGCGGATAATTCAATTGCCGATGATGCCACCGGCCGCCTGCCAGAAGATAACTCGTACCACAGAGCGCTTTCGGCGCTTTGGAAAAAGGACTACGAGACAGCCTTTGAACTCCTTCATAAAGCTCAGCTAAGTGGGCACCCAATGGCCGCGTTCAACCTTGGCTGGATGTACAGCGAAGGGTTAGGCCGCGATCAGGATTTCACCGCAGCAGCTGACCTGTATCAGCGTGCAGCTAACCTCGGGGTAGTTACTGCTCACCACAATTTGGGGCAGATGTACCTGGAAGGTGCTAAAAATTTCGCCAAAAGTATTCCAGACTCCATTCGACATTTCGAGCTGGCTGCTCAGGGAGGCATCGCCGCTTCTATCGGTTGCCTAGGTATGATCTACCTCAATGGCAATGGAGTCCCTGCAGACCGAGATCGCGCCATAGAGCTGCTGTTGCAGGCCAGTTATCTGGACGATGATCACAGCATTAATACGGTAGCGACAATACTCGATCATCAGAATGGCGGCGCATCTACTTCCCAAACCTTTGGCCTGTACCGTAAGGCAGCACGCTCAGCGCGCGAGCTCAACCATCTCCTGCCCATTTACAACCTGGGACTTTGCTTCCTCCATGGCAATGGCGTTGACCAAAATCTGGTGAAGGCACGGCGGTTGTTCCGCATAGCGGCTAAAGCGGGCGATGCCGATGCGGCTATGAACCTAGGGCTCATCTATCTCAATGGTGATGGTACACCTGCTGACCTGTTTGAAGCCCGGTACTGGCTCGAAATGTCCGCTGCACATGGGTGCGGAGATGCATTCAATGTGCTTGGTTCCATAGAGTTCAACGGCCAGTGTGACGCGTCAAATCATAGTCTGGCGTGGCTACTTTTCTCTAAAGCTGCCCGAATGGGCTCTGTCACTGGGCTGGTTAACCAGGCGCGGTGCCTGGTAATTGGCCTAGGAGTTGAGCAGAACGTAGAGCTTGCTTGTGAGCTTCTCAAGCAGGCGGAAGCGCAGGGGCACCCTACGGCCCGGGAAATGCTTAGTCAGTGGGAGACGCAAGCATGAAGCCTTTTTCCCTGAGTGCTAAATTTGTCGATGCAGAAGCGCCAAACGACAATCTCACCTGCAGTGAATGCGGGTGCAATTTCTCGTTAGAAGACTACGAGTTCGTTGATGCCGAATTTGACGAGGTCGAATGCCTCTGTCCCAATTGTCAGCTTAATGCTGACTTGGTTGGCTACCCGTGCGATTACTGTGAAGAACCTGCCACCCACTCGGTGGGATCAACCTATTATTGCGAGGGCCACTTCGAGGATCTCGTGGGCGACTGATCGCTGAAGGCCACTAACGTTAATCCAGCCATCCTTCTTCTCTGAAACAGAAGGAGGGTGGCTCTAATCGTAAGCGTTTGTACCCTCACCCTGCGTAAATTTTGCCGTCATTTACTGGTGCAACACCAGTCGCCCGCTGTGCCAGCAGCCGTGTCAGTACTGAGTCGCCCCTAATTTCCTGGACGCGTTCAATTCGCTTCTTTTGGCTGGAAGCGGCCTATCTCAGATGACCGCTTCCGGTAGCCAATACCAGAAACGATTTCAAGCAAGCGCCGCTGAGATGCTCTTGGAAGTGAACATTTCGACTCTTCTATACGGACTTCAAGGCTTATTGGCTCCTGAAAACTTGTCGGATATCCCAAACTGGGCTGCCTACACGTAGGGCGTCAAAAGCTTTTTTAAGCTCACTGGATTCAAGCCGAGCAAAATCACCGGCAGCTGACTTATCGGGAGCACACCATTCAGGAGTCGGTGCTAGTGAATGATGCCGACGACAAACGAATGGCCTAGCTAAATAGATACTGCAGGAGTTTTCCTTGAGGAAAGGACACGCCTGCCCATGGAAATCTTCATTTGGCAGCATCTGCTTCAATCTTTTGTGCCTTGTACGTGCCTCTATGTATTGGACTTCAACATCAGAAACAGTGACCCCGTAGTGGCAACAGGATGAGCAACCTTTCTTGCAGGGCGTTGAAGGCGCTATGTGTGCACCTATCTCGCCAAGAAGCTCATAGACGGCCTCCAGCTTCTTAAAGGGCGATAGTTTCACCTGGCTGAGGCGATCTGCTATTGCGGACTCTTTCTTCAGGAGATTCGCAGGAAACCTTATAATTAAGCGCTCACAGGCCGTGCGGGAAAACTCCTGATCTTCTTTGAGTCCCATACTCTTTTTCCCGATTAACTGTTCTGCCTGATCATACTGAATATTTGCCCAGGCTGGCTATAACCACATATACACGTTTCTAGGCGAAAGAGAGGCTGTGAGAGGAACTGCTCAATGTTTGCTTTACGCCGGCAATTGGTGGCGACCGGCTGAAATCGGACCAGAAGCGGATCTTGCCTCCAAGCCTCGGCGCTGCCAGATGACCAAGATAAGGGTACAGCAGCTGGGGCGACCATCTCAAAGCCCCGGCAAAATTAGCAGCAACTGGTGGCGCGCTTGGGCGTCCATTCATCATGCTTAGGCGGGCCGTGCTTTCGCTCAACCAGGCAGCTTTGCCTTCTGACGTAATGCGAAGCACGTCTCTGAACCACTCTAGGAGGTCGGGATTGGGCCGGTAGTACACCCACCGTCCTTGCCTGCGATCAAGCAACAGGCCGGCTGTTCGTAGCTGCGCCAAGTAGCGGCTGATCTGGGACTGATTGACGTCAAGGCGCACATAAACTCGCAGACTCAGAATTCTCCGTGTTCAGCGATTAGGAGGGTGGCACGGGCACGGAGCTCGTCGACCAAGCATTTAGGGCGGCGACTTGCTAGTTGAGAGCCCACACTTGGATTAGTATCTAGCCACTTCGATACTGCGCAGTTCCCATTATTCCGCTGCCTTACCCAGAGCCAAGTCTATGTCGACCACACCTATTTCTGTCTTCGGAGACCCCTCCCAGCTTTGGAGCATTCCGCCAGAAGATGTGATGCGGCAAGCAACTGCGTCGCTTCGTGGATATGTCTACCAACTCCACGCTTCGGCAACCGCATGGTTGGAGCTGAGGGAAGACGATGAACTCTACCTAGAGGTCGCCGAGGACTTCACCGAGCTTCTCCGTGAGCCGGGGAAGGAGGATGTTCTGAGGGCCACGCAGGTTAAGGACACGCGTGAGTCTGGTGCTGTAACACTGAACTCGCCAGATGTGCTGGCCGCCATTGAATCTCTGCACAGGCTACGTGCCTGCAATCGTGGTCGCGAAGTAAGGTTTGTATTTTTGACGACATCGCGCATCGGAAAGGAACGAAAGGATGCGTTGCCTTCCGGGGTCGCTGGCCTGACCGCTTGGGAAGCGGCTGCTTCCGGTGGGGACGTTCGGGAGCTTCGTGCAGCTCTTCTTCAGCGCACGCTTTCTGAGGAGCTTCGAGCCTTTGTCACAAATAGCGTTCCCGAGCAGCTTAGATCTGAGCTACTTAGTCCTATGGTCTTTGCATGCGGCGCACAGGATTGGCAATCTCTTGAGGAGAGCAATCGACGAGCTATCGTGAGTCGCCGGGAACAGTTCCGGTCGACCGCAGATATGGCATATCGCGCATACGATGCCGTGTTCCGAGATGCCGTTGCGTGTGCGCTAGGACCGGCTCCACGTAGCTTAAACGGAAAACAACTTCAGGATTGTCTTGAACGCGCAACCTCATTAGCCATTCCCTCAAGTGTCGCCGTAGGCTTATTGCCTGAGCACGTCAATGGACCGAGCACGGCTCTGTCCATTGACGAATTGCGCGACCTAGCAGAGTCGTTAATTGATACTGGCGCGCCGCCTTCCATCGACCTGCTATTTCCTGGAGCCAAGGCTGAAGCCAAAGACGCCCTTGTAGAAGCATTCTTAATGGAGCCACGTCTCAGCGAGATCAAGTTCAACGGAGCTCCCACGAGCGCATCGTTATCAGATCTCATTGCGTTGCCGGAAAAAAAACACCTGATCGTCGGCCAGCCTGGCTCAGGGAAAACGCATGCTCTCTGGCACGCAGCAAACAAATTGCTCGCAGCCGACACGATCATCCCGCTGTATCTCCCAGCAGGACATGCGGCAGGCTGGCAAGACTTAGAGGAAATGATCACGGAGGCGGCTCCAGGCGTTAAACTAACTACTCTGCTTCAGGACCCACGAGTCTGCGTTTTCGTCGACAGTTGGTCAGATCTTGCAGGCGCGGGGCAGGTAGGTGAGAAGCGACGTGCGCTTCGCGCTCTGCGGAGCGTACGCCTAGTTGCGACGGCTAAATTTGCTGACATCGACGACAGCACCCTTAAGCAGTGGACTCTTGAGCTGCTCCCACCGGACCGGGTGATGCGTACAGTCGCAGCGGCAACCCCAGGCGAAGCGCTTCCATCTAATTCGGTAATTGACCTTCTGCGACTCCCCCTGCTTCTTGCCATCCACGTTCTTTCGAACGCGCGCTCTACGACGACCGGAGATCTCCTACGTCAATTCCACGATCATCTCATGCGCGGGCTACCCGAGCGCTTCACAGAAATACTCGCCGGAGCCGCAGCCGACCTATCTTTGGCCGGTACGCGATCTTTTGGTCGTCTCATGGATGAGCTCCAAACTCGGGCAACGAAGGTGGGCATTACTGACCCGGCCAGGCTTCTTAGGAGCCTAGGCACTATTCTCGAGCGCGACGGTCAGGCAATTCCCTTTCACGAACTTTACTGGAGCTGGCTCACAGGACGCGGTCTGCTAGGCGACGCTGTCGCCAAGCGTGCTGTAGGCCTGCTCCGGACACGCGAGAGCTATGCCCTGGCCATCCAGTCGGGTGGACGCGCCGCAGAGAGCGACGTTAATGCAGCGGTTAGCGATGATATTGTGCTGGCCGCTGCACTCGACGTAAGCCGCGGTGAAGAACGCCCTATTCCCGCCCTAACAGAAGCGCTCTCTAGGGCTCTGGCAGATTCTCGCTTAGCTGTGCGCAATCGTGCCGCTATTGCGGCACTCGAAGGGGGGCACCCGGAATTTCTTCGTCCCGCTCTGGAGGTACTGGCTGATCTTGAACGATCAAGCATGTATCCATCCGAATGGAAACAGGCGCTCCGTCCCAAAGCTCTGTATATGCAGCGCGCTACGCTCGCCGACTGGCTAGGCGCACCAAACAGCAGCCTCGTACTTGATGTAATTGCTGAGGGTGGAGGGCCGGAATGGAGTCTTTGGCTAGAGCAAGTTGCTGCTGATGGCCGAATAGGTTGGGCGGAGGCGGCTGCAACCGCGCTTGGCTGTTGTAGCGATGTACCGCAATGGGTTCGCCCGCATCTAGACACTCTCGTCGCTTCGCACGCTTGGTTACTTCGGCCCGCCGCAGCAAGGCGAGGCAACAGAGCCCTGGCCAGAGTCATTGCTATCGAATACGAACGGTTGGTCGAATCCGTCGTAGACCAAAATTCAAGCGGGTGGTTCGAACTCAACCGAGTGCTTGTCGGCTGCGGTGGTGATGACGTGTTCGATCTTCTACTTTCCCGATTTCCGTCCATGGGCCCACGTGCGCAAGAATTGCTCGGCTTTGCTGTCGTGGAACGTGGCTCGCCGTGGGTGTCCCGCTTTCAGCGCGTGGCTTTACTAACTGGCGCCCCTCATCATCACAGACTTGCCAAGGAGTTATCACTTGAAATTGATGACGAAACAGCCAGGACTTGGATTACCGCTGGTCATGACGCGGCTGGCTGGCGGATACTAATAGCGCGTCATGGCGAGGACATCCTGCCTGAGATGATCAGACAGTTGCCTTTATCATTCGCGGGTATCCACCGCATCCCTACACTTACCTACATGCGTTGGCTTCCGAGCGCTCCGGTTACGCTCATCGACGAGGTCTGGCGTCGGCTGGGCAGCCCTATGCAGCCGAAGGCAATGGAAGATGTTCTCAACGCTATTGCGCGAGTCTATCCAGTAGGAGTTCTCCATATCGTAAAATTCATCGCGGAACAGCCCCACGCACTTTCGGGATATCACCTCCGCCAAGCACTTTTACTTTATCAGGACTGGCAGAAGAGATCTGGCATCGTGCTCGGCGTAAAGACGACCGATGGCATCGAACGTCCTTTTTCCGATTGGATCGCACATCATAGTGTAGTTAACCAATGGGAGGATCATTTCACGCCCGAGCTATTGGCCCTTTCGCCAGAGTTAGCAATCGACTATATAGTGCATGCTCTCGACGACGAGCGTGCAGCATCGGTGCTCAAGGCATTAAAAGGAGTGGCTGTTTACAGCGCTCCGCTGCTGAATCGCATGCTGGCAGTGCCTACGCTCGCGGCGCTCATTCCACAAGTATTCGCCGAGGGTTTCGATCAATTTCCCATCGATGCTCTCCGACAGTGCATTGCATCGGGCGACATCGACCAAGATACATTGCTGTATCGACTAGCTGCGACGGCGAATCCTCTGCATCGTGCCGTGCATGAGGAGCTTATCAAGCGCGTCCTCGCTTGTTCGCCGAAATGGCACAACCTGCGTTACGTTGCAGACATGCTTAGAGCTTACTCGCGGGGAGAGGTTCTCCAAATTATTGATGCTCTACCACATGTCCGCGAGGATTGCTGGTTTTGGTTTGTTCGCTTGGTAGAGAATACGAGGGGCGAACGCTTGATCAATGAAGACGGCTCTTTACGGCATTACTAGCCCAAAGTTATTGCAGTGAACTGTGTCTGGGCAAGCTTAGATCACTAATCGATGACCGCTCGTAGCCGATAGCGGTCAGTTAGGGTATACGGTAGACCCAAATAGTTACATGGGCCTCTACAAAGCGCCTACGCGCAGGAGACTTGATGTTTAACACAGCTTAGTAGAGTGTGATCTCTGAAGTAGATTCTGAATGAAAGACTGAACCTGAATCAAAAGCTACATGGCAAACTTGCTACGCTCTAAAAAATACAATACCTAATAAATTCTAAACTATTGGTTAGGGTTACTGAGGTGCCGTGTATCCCTAACCCGCCACTAGCGCCTAAGAGCAAGCTTGGCTTGCTAACAGCGATAGCAGGCTTGTCTAGCAAACCATAAGCAGATAATAGGACCAGATAACGGTCAGACTTCTTTTCAGAGCAGCGGATAGTAGAGTCACAGTGTGTACACACGACGTGACCCACCTGCCCCATACGCAAACCGGAACTGGGCAAAGTTGCCTTTGTGGCCGCCGATCAATTAGATATTGTTTGACCGTACAATCTCTATTTCCCCCCTGACTTTTCTTTCCAGCTCATCCAGATGGCTTAGGTAAGCCTTTAACTGCTGATGCTCATCACAGTCCAACGCGCCTTCAATATAAACCGACAACTCCTCATTCTTCCGAAGTGCATCTTTGGTGATGTTTGCAGAGCCGATAATGGCTTTGAAACCCTTATTGTCTTCGACGTAGTACAGCTTCGTATGCAGATAAATGAGTGATTTAGGAACAATCACATGATTGAGCCCATTCAATGACTTTAGCTTTGTGAGAGAGTCTTCTTGGGTGTGCTCGGCATTGGTAAAAAGGGTTACCGAAGCTCCCCGTTCAAGAGCAGCCTTGAGTGAGCTCATTAGCAAGTCGATTCCCTCATGCTTGATCCAGCCGGATACAAGTACGACGCGTTGCGCATTAGCAACAATAGTAAGGATCTGCCTTAAATGATTAGATGATGCATCCTGATTGCTGATGAGACGCACGGAGCTTTCCTTAATTAATTATCAACATGTCAAAGGGGTTGTGAGCGATTTGGGAATGCAATCCAAATGTTGGCATTCATGTTCATCAGTTTTTTGCCAGCCATAAGCCAGACAATTGCTACGGCTAGGGAAATGCCGACAGCATCGCAAAGTACCTGTGGGAACTGTATAAATCCCCGTCCTGGAGCTCCGTAGACGGAAATGCATGGCTGCCAGATGCACTCAAAACAAATGGACATAACAAGGCTGGCGATAGCGACAAAGTGCAAGATGGATTTAATGGAAACGCTTCCAGTACGAATCATCGAGTCTATGATGTCAGCCTGCAGGTGGTACACGTCTAAACGCTTTCCCAGCATAAGTAAGAGGTGAGTGCAGGCAGCCTGTACGTGAGAAAAACAGATAAGCAGAAGCCATAGACCAATAACAACCCCAGGATAGCCAATGAGGTGAGCAACCTCACGAGGGCCAAAACCGAACCATGGCTCGAACCTAAGCGCATTTACTCTTAAGGACGCGATTATCAGCAGCAAGGCTATCAAGGTAAGTGAAATCAACGAACAAAGCTTTTTCATGTAGCAGTCTTAAAAAATCATCCTAGTAATTTATCTCTTTCTATCATTGAACAACTGAGTTCAGGAATCTTTCAAAGTAGCTATACGCCTCTTCTTGCAAGACGGCTCGTACCGCTCTGGTTCTCCGTGATGCAAACCGGTGCTTTAACGGATCATGAATTTGAGGTACTGCCTTAGCGATCTTGGAGATGCGCGAGCGCATCCAGTTAGCATCTGCCGTATACCGAGCTGAGGGATTATTGGCCAGCAAAGAATCCAGCTTGAGTTGCAACTCTTCATTGATAGCCACTCGGCCTAGGATATGAAAGTCGTGATGAAAAAGCGTCGCACAGTCGTTAGGGCTCATTGCATCAAGGTTAGATGGAATACCTGCCGTAAAACGATCACGCTGAAAAATTCTCTTGGCCAGCTCAAGCATTTCACCGGCTGACAGATTCCCACACTGCAATGGGACAATGACGCGAACGCTAGCATCGATCCAGGTTTGTACACGCAGGCTATATCGCTGCCAGAGGTGTAGCGTCTCTATCTGATCCCCAATGACATCAGGCGCCACAATAGTGAGGCCTTGAGGCCGATCAGTCATGTTGAGAATGACTTCATGAGCTTGGAATACGACTTCCCAATCAAGCTGAATCCCCTTTCTGCGAGCTTCAAAGGCGCCAGAGTCAACGAGGTGCTTGGGTAATGAGCTGAGCCGGGCACTCTATGCTGCATTAAAACGCATGGATATCGGCCCCCCTAAAGCGGTAGATAATGCCAGCGGCGGCCCATCACTCATGCGGGTGCATCAAAACCCATACACGAACAAGACAGGCGCGGCTGATCTACGATTTCGTACTATAAAGTGTACGCTACAAATTCTATCAACAATTGCAAAGACTGCAGAGGATATCCCTTTCGTCTGTCATAACTTGTCGTTCTATAGAGTAGCTAAAATAGCTGGTGTTAAAAATGGACCTTTAGCTACCTGATCGTCTCCCCCTAACTTGTTATAGTGATCTAATACAATACCAAGGCTTTCATTAAGAATAGCGTCATCAATGGTGATTTGATTGGCCGCAGATAATGCCAGCAGAATGTCATCTTTGGTATTTAAATATTTTATGGCCGCAACCATAGCGACATAATATTTTATGTTTGTCATTGTTTTTGGATCAAGGGAGTATTGCTCTGCTCCAACTTTCAAAAAAATCTCAGTGGCTTTTAAGATAAGTATTACTTTCAAATATGTATCGATACTGATATCAAGACTGAATATTTTTTTGTATTCAACATCAGAATTAATAAGTGTTGAGGGGCGCGCTCTTGCACTATCTGGCCTGAACAGTATGACTGTCATCATCGCCTGTGCCAGATATGCGATGCTAATTATTTTAGATGATGGCTTCCCAAGATTTTTGTAGAAATTTTTCTTCCTATCATAATAGAAATCATTAGCTTTCAAATAATCTTCAATGTTCCTATGTATTTCATCAGAGCTTCTAAGTGAAGCGGGTAGGATGGCTGTCTGACTATTAGTTGCGCGAATAATCCTATCACGCGCTTCTTCATTTTCTTCACAGATTATCCTAATCAGAATAGAGCGTTTATCATCCTTAGCATTCTCAGCGCTAGAGAAGTGCCGATATATTTCATGTGAGGTTTGGAGGCCATTTACAATTTGTGGATCTTCTATGGTTAACTGTTTTCCTGCACTGACAGCTTTAGGGGTGATAATGGTGACGCCATTGTTTAAATACCAGAAATCATCCGAATTAATATTTTGAAGTGTCAGGCGTATTCCGGTATTTACCGTTACACTCCCTTGATAGTCGCGTACATTTGATTCGAAAATACTTCTAGCTAGCGCACCATTGTCACTGATGAATTCATAATATTTTGTTAATGAGGCTAGACATATATAGCTACCTGCTGATGTGCTAATCGGTTGCTCTGATATTTCTAACGTACGTGAACTCGCAGGTATATTCCTGCTCATCTCTAATAAGTTTGCTGCTCCAATGAAAGAAAATTCAAAGCCTGAGCCACTAAATAATTTATGTATATCACCCCGGAGTTTATCGGATTTATCAAGGACATTTTGATGTATTTCAGCTTCGACGCCTTGAGTAACATAGAAAAACTTTATCAGAACAGTTGGAAATGTTTTGGCTAGCTTCGAGTATGCATTTCTAAATATGCTTACTTTTTCTAGCAAAAGAGAATTGTAGCGTTTCTTAAAATCATTGAGATGATTATCTAAATCAAACAAATCTTGAATGGTTTCTCGAAATTTAATTATCGCATCTTCTTTGAACGTTGGAGATGTCTTAGATTGAACTATCACAAGCTCAATATAATTTTTCCTCACTTGTGTGTTAAGCTGAGTATCTTCCTTTTGTAGTTCACCGTTGACAAATGTAAAAATAGAATCAATGCCACCGTCACCGCCATTACCTACTATGCCATATTCAATATCATCATATGTTACATCGTAGTCTTTAAGAATCTCAGAAGCCGAGTACAGTTCAAAGAACTCAGAATTCTTTATGGCAATGCCAAGCTCACTTTTTTTATCTTTAAGAATTTGTTCAAGTATTATTTGGTCATTTGTCTTTTTTATCATTTTTGGCTTCTTTATGTATTTGTTGAATTATTGACATCGCATTCCCACCGTGACATTTGCTCAACACGGCGATTTATGTACATGAATGATTATAACCCTTTATTACCTTATTTCATCTGGAGGATGTCAATCATGCTTTCATAGTGCTTTGCTGTTGATGTCGATAATTGGCAGCGTATCACTATTACCTTCGGCTTTCCGCTTATGACACCATCACCATTTGGAACAGCTCGAAGAATGAGATTTCCACCTTGAACATACACTTGAAACGAATCACCACGACGTGACTGCTCCCCTCCCTGTCGGGCGAAG
>NZ_BDAE01000042.1 GCF_002091675.1 Pseudomonas luteola NBRC 103146
AGGCCACGCCGGATTAGAAGCTCTGCGCGCTTTCCGCTTACATCCCCGGCCGAATGGGCGAGGGTTTACGCGGGATTTTGCTAAAAACAGAGGTCAAGACTTGATGGTTTTTGACTCGGTTCGAAGCGACTGGCAGGTAACTGGGCTTGTGGGTGAACTATTACTCGGTAACCCATTGGACAACGTCATACAGCTATACCGCCAGCGTATTCAGTACCTGGATGGCCAACATCATTTTGAAGTTCTATCCCGGGTAAAAGGCCAGTCAGTAGGCGCCGCAATGATCATGATTGAGCAGCTTCGGCTCTCAAAGGATTTTGATCTTATGCTACTCAAGCGAATTATCGAAACAGTGGGGCCGAATGATCCGCTTCATACGGTCAATTTCAGTAATCAGTCCATCACTGACTCGGGCACATTGCTTGAAGCGATTTCCATTATCAAAGGGCGGACAAACATTGCTATCGAAGTGACTGAAACAGCTCAGATTATTGATTTTAAGAAAGTAGGGCTGGCTATCGATATGTTGGTTGCAGCCGGGATCCCAGTATACTTAGATGACTTCGGCGAAGGCGCCTCAGCGCTAAGCCTTTTGGAGATGCCATGGTCAGCGCTCAAACTGAGCAAGACTATCTGTCATGAGCATGCATCTCCGGATATCCTGGAGGCTGTCATTGCACTCGCACAAAACCGCAAGATGACCGTTATTGCCGAGTGTGTTGAAAGCCAGGCACATATGGATCGATTAACCCGCTACGGCGTCGACGCTTTCCAGGGCTATCACATTCACCGGCCAGAGCCTTTTGGATCTTCTCAGCCTATTAAGAGCTGACTGAGTGGGCGCCTTTACTCCGAAACATCGATCACGGGTAGATCGAGTGCAGACCGTACACGTAACGACGGATGAAGCTTAAGCCCGGAAACCATCTCCTCGTTTTTGTCGTTACGGTAGAGCTCCCAGCCTTTTTCGATCCAACCTTCAGCCTCGTAATGGATAAGGTTCTTTTTGAAATCCGATTTAAAGCGTCGCTTCACCTTTTCATATACGGAAATCGATCCGATATAGATAAAGTAGTTCTCAAGCTTGATCGGATAAACACCGTCCCGGTGAGAGGCAATGAAGGGCAGTATCTTTTTCCCAAACCTGTCCAGCTTTGAGTAGATCTCAAAGGGCAAAAGGGTCGTGTTGACCCCGTCAAAGAAAACCGCGGTTACCGGATCCAGATTGATAAGCATCCGTCCGGTATGATTATTGACTGTCTGGCTTTTGATGAACTGCATAGTGATCTGCACTTCCTCATCAGCTTCCAGCGCAGCTGCAATCATCTTAAGTTGCGGCCCGTACAGGTTATCAATGTATTGGCGAAAGAACTTGCCGTCGGGCAGGTCACCGGTCATTGGGCTGGTGAGAAGGAAATACAAACGGCTCAAGGCCGACTTGCACGAAATTCTGATTTGACCTTCCTCCAGGTCATCCAGAAGGCGCTGTACTCTCTTGCGGTTTTCACCAGCATCACTTAGCTCAAGCCATTCAAGAATCTTGGATTTTTGAACGTTTACTGGCTTGGTTAATGACTTACCTCTGGCGAGGAGCAACAGACGAGCCAGGACATGCTCATGATCAACTGTTAAAGCTGGGCCCTTGTATTGGATCGTACCGGTTCCAAAGACAAAAACCTCTGTCCACTCGCGAAATTCTCCCCCTAGTTTATTGGCGCTAAACAGACCGCTCCTGAGGATAGGGTTTGACTGCTCGTAGTACTTTTCGTTGGTGAATGGAAGGATGCCCTGGGCCGATTCTAGATCAAACTTCTGCTTAAGGTAGTTACGCCGAGTTCCAACGACATCTTTCACCGGATCGGGACTTGTTAGCTTGAATTCTAATTCCATCTCGTTAGCGGCAGGCCTTGTCATAGGATTCCATGCGGAGTTCGATTCACTGGTTCTTGAATGGTATATGCCCGAGCACTAGCTTTCCTGCGTAATTTGAGAACGATTAGTCATAAGAAGCTAGGGCCTAGGGATTTCTTGTTTGGGAGTCCGTAGTTTCGTGAGCGCTTGAATCACCTTAAATGACAAGACTTGGATAGGTACAGCCCAAAACGTTCTGCTATAGCCGGCTTAAGCGTCTGCTAAGTCATTAAAAACTCAGCCCAGCTTGTACACAAAACTACGGAATATCTATTTAGAACCCTCTCTACTGCGCGCCTTTCGGCTCATAGCGCACACGAAACTACGGCTCCTAATGCAAGACGCTCGATGCAATGACCAAGTGACGCATGAGCAAAGTAGGCGTACACAAAACTACGGCTAAAATGTATGCGCACACAAAACTACCGGATTATCACGTCATTAGGGGCGCTCACAAAACTACGGACTAGATACTGCGTAGCTCTTAGAGCAGGGGAGGGCTATGAATACGCACAAGAAACTACGGGGTTATCAGGGGCCTGACCGAGCGCTCACAAAACTACGGTCACTTAAAGCAGGGCCAAGCACTATCAAGCGCTAAGTAAGCAGAAACAACAGGAAGAAACAGACCTAGCGCTCACAAAACTACGGGCGCCACTGCAAATTTGAGGTCATCAGCCCAACAAAATGGCTACACGGAGTCAAAACGCACAGAAAACTACGGCATAAAATACAAAATATCGGTCCTTGGAGGCATAACCCTAAGGATCGGTTCACATATGAACTCGACGTCAGCAACCAGGCGCTCAGAAAACTACGGCCAAAACCCACAATTTTCTCTTGAGCGGTAGCCTTAGAGGACTTTGAGTTCCTAAAAAGCCCAAAGCCCAGTAGTTATGCGTGCTCCAGACGGAACATCAAAAAGTTGTCTACAGCTTTAACACAGGAAAATAACAGGATATAAACAAAAAAACGGGTGATTAACCACAGGCCAGCGTAGTTTCGTGAGCGCCAACGTAGTTTCGTGAGCGAGACCCGTAGTTACATGAGCGCCTCCGTAGTTATGTGTACGCATGCCGTAGTTTTATGTACGCCTACCGTAGTTTCATGAACGCTTCCCGTAGTTTCGTGAGCAGCATGATTGACGGGAAGCGAAGCGTGACGGGACTTGTAAGACTTTTTGGCTAATCCCTAACCCCAAGTACTAACCCCATACTCTAATCAGTGTGAGACCCCTGCTCTTCAAAACCCAAAAAAAACCACAATTTAATTGATTGTAACCAGCAACGATTCGTTTTTTGGCTTGATGTGTAGGAATTACAAAGATACCTACACATCAAGAGAGGCGTCAGGCAAGAATGTTACGGCACGATTGGCCTGGGAGAGTCAGAGACCGGATAGCAAATTCAAGCAGCTTTCGCTGTAAACTGCTGATCGGGAAGTAATTTTTAGCCCTAAACCTGCACTGCGGACGTACCTTCCCCGCATCACGGTTTCACGTACCTCATCCGCGCAATCGCGTGGGCATGGGTCATCAGCCCCTTTACCGTCAGCCCGCTGATCGCTGCCGTGTACACCATCTTTGCTCCACACAGCCCGCAGCTGAACGGATCAACGTTTAAAAACGCCTTCGCCATCTACGCGAAATACAACTTCGGTGCCGGTCCTGGCGTCGCCATCTTCAGCGCCTCAGTATCTTGATCTTTCGCTGCAAATTCAGCGAACGAGTTTGGCAACCCGACAACGAAAAGCGCACAAGCGCACAAGCGCCCATAGACCATGCTCGCGCTTTTTTGTGTCTGCATTTTTGTCATGGCAGCTGTGCAGGGGATCCCTTCGGGTATGCCGGGCTCCTTTCGTCCCGGTTCGCCAACCTGCGTACAGCTGCCTCCATAATCGTTTGGCGACGGTTCGTGGTAGCTCCATAACGGAAGGAGCTCTCGACTATGGCCCAGCACGATCCTGCATTGATAGAACGTAACGCAGATTTAATCCTATACGCAGGGCATGCATTACAGAGCATTGCAGAATTAGTTGCGCAAAGTGATATACCGGAAGAAGGAATCAGCCATATTACTCAGGAGCACCGGATCAACTTGATGCGTGCTGTTGAAGTGATAGGGGAAAGCCTTGTAAGACGCAGCCATTTCCTTCGTACGCTGACTGAGTAAAGATTGAGGCTGAAAGGGCATACGTCAAGACCCTAAGGGTTCGAGTCCGAGACAAGCATGCTCCTTTGCTCAGTAAGATGGCTAAGGGCGTCAACTTAGTTTGGAATTATCTCAACGAGTTGAGTAGTCGCGCGATTAGGGAAAAAGGTGTCTTCCTCTCTGCCTACGATCTGCAGAGATATACCAATGGTTCATCAAAGGCCCTCGGGTTAGCAGGGCATACTATTCAGTGTGTTGGCCAGTCATATGTACAAAGTCGGATCAAAGCAAAAAAAGCAAAACTTGGCTGGTGAAAATCTTCCGGTAGCCGCAGATCATTGGTCTGGATACCAATCAAAACTAATTCAGCAAAATGGATTAATGGCTAAGTCCTTTATCACGGGCATTACTTCAAAGTATGGGACAGTTACGGCCTAAGCAAATACAAATTTCTTTCAGCGACTTTTAGTGAGGATGTTCGAGGCCGCTGGTACTTCAACGTCGCTGTTGAGGTAGAAGTAAGTCCTTCATCAGGACAAGGTTCTGTGGGAATCGATCTTGGCCTAAAAACAACTGCCACCTGTTCTGATGGCCGACAGCTTGAAAATGGTCGCTTTTATAAACAGCTTGATGAAAAGTTACATAAGGCACAACGAGCTGGCAGGAGAGATAAATCCAAAGCCATACACCGTAAGATAGCTAATCGCCGTGCTGACGCACTACACAAGTTCAGTCGGGAAATAGTAAATAGCTACGGTACGGTTGTAGTGGGCGACATAAGTCCCACAAAACTCGCAAATGGAAAGCTGGCTATGTCCGTGTATGACGCGGGATGGTCCATGTTAAGAACGATGTTGACCTATAAATGCGCTCACGCAGGCATCGTTTTCAAAATAGTAAAAGAGAGGTACACCACCCGTACCTGTTCGTCTTGCGGTTCCCTGTACGGACCAAAAGGTGTAAATGGGTTACGTATAAGAGAATGGACTTGCATGGAATGCAGTGTCATCCATGATCGCGACATTAATGCCGCTAAGAATATTCTCGCGCTCGGGCATGAGCGTCCTTTAGAGGAAATTCTCTATGAAAATATGAGAAAGATGCCAATAAGCATGCCGGCTATAAACGAACTAACCGGAAAAAAGTCAGGATAGGCTTCCGGTTCACGTAGATATAGGCCGATAGGCCGTCACTTGGGTACCACTCTGTCCTTCCCTTGTAGCTCATTCTGAGCTGCGTCAAGAGCTGCAGTGGTTAATTCCTGCAGCTTTTCGACCTTCTCTTTCATCTCGATTTCGTGCTGTTTGAAATTACTGTCAGACCAATAATCTACAAGCACCCCAACGCCTTGGAGATGATGCTGGAGATCAATAATTTCTGCGATCAGTGCTCTCAGAGGAATAGCCACACCTGAAGGTAGGCTGTTAAGCATTGGACCAGCGCCTACTACTTGTGGGAAGTGATACTTATAACTGCCGTCATAGGGGTCATCCGTGACGACTACTGATGAGTCACCGCCTTGGTCGCGGATATCTACGTGAGCTTCCAATGAACGCTCAAGAGCCAGGAGGGCTGGATATACTCCTAAAACAGCGTTGCGTGCGGATTCTGTCTTTTCAGCTCTGCGATTCTTTCGCTGTCTCCAGCTAGTCACTGCAGGCACTGCCAATGCCACCGCAATGGCTCCGATCGATCCTATTGCTTGAATCCAGGAGGCCCATTCAGACGAATTCTTGGGCCATATTTCCATCAGCGTCATATTCTTTCCTTAGTTGTTTGATGTATTTAGTACATCATTCATGCATCAATAATACATCTGTTATGTATTAAGATTACATCAGATGCATTTATAATTATCCAGATGAATACAAGGAGTGAAGTGATGAGATGCCCCATGTGCGGCCAGGCGGACCTGGTGCATGACACGCGTGATCTGCCATATAGCTACAAAGGTCAGACGACTCTTATCAAAGGTATGACAGGCGACTATTGCGACGCCTGTGACGATGCAATTTTTAGTTACGACGAAACGGGGCGTCTCTCACAAGCGATGGCAGATTTCAGAAGGAAGATCGATGCCTATTAGTTCTTTATGCGTAGTTCTTTTGAAGCCGCATCAATAGCCTTGTCAGCCAGCTGCTTTAGCTGCATCGCATCCTCACGCATGAACTCCTTGTTGTTGATCCAGTAAGAATGAAAACCTGATTTCTGCATGGCAGGTATGCTCTGCATCCATTGATCAAGATCGATTAAGCCCGTTATAAGATCTCGCAACGCTTCAGCAACATTGTCAGGCATGTCTCCCAGGCTCGGAACAGACGCCATGATATTTGGGATAGCTTTCTGGAAGTCTCCTTCATGCGGGTCATTATTAATAAGGTCGTCATCACTGTTCAGATCTGGGTCGTGCATCATGACAAACGTTGCTAGAGATCCTTGGAGCTGCTTTAGATGCGGATAGATAACCAAGATTGAATTGCGTCCTTTCTGTATACGCTCTTCTTTCTTTGCTTTCCTCTGTCTCCAACCTGCTACAGCAGGCACAGCCACTGCTACCAGGATAGCGCCTACCGATCCCACCGCCTGCACCCAAGCCGCCTGCTCAGAAGGGTTGAGCTTTGCTATCCACTCCATGAGTGTCATCAGAATATCCTTATTTAGCTAAAATCAATTGATAAAAACCATGCATTCCTCATGCATTAGTTATACATCTGGCCACTATTTACGAATCTATATCTGATGATTTTTCCCATGCCTTAGGCATTAGTAAATCCAGAAGGTGGATAGCCCAGCTGTTGAGAGCATAAGGGGATCCACCTATAGAGTTTGGCCTGGATTCTTCCAGTAATCCTAAGCGGATGAGGCTCATAAAAATCAGCTTGGCTTCTGGGTCACGTACTAACAAGAAACCATTATTGGTAGGCTCAGTTGGGCCTGCGTTCCTGATGCCTTCCGAGTACTTTTCAGATTTAGCCTCAATGAGGAAAGCGATCTCATCAGCGGAGATGTCTCTGATGAACCTGCCTAGTTGAATGGCTTGATAATCTCCAAGTGTCGAGCCGTTTTCCAAAGTGTTTCTGAAGGCGTTAATCAGGTATTCAGTTTTGGCCTCCGATGAGCTCTCTCTCACAGCTAACGTAACTTCTTGGATCATCTTCAGCTGCTCGTTAGTAATGCGCTTTTGGCTATTGATGTGGTTCTGGAGGTCAGTCTGCATCCGAATAGCAGCTCTATGGACCATATCCATTTGCCGGCCGGCAGCATCTGTGCCCATGATTGATGCGACTAGACCGCCAAAAGGCAGAGCGCTTAACCCAGAGTTGAAGATTGCTGTAACGGTTGGGTTATCGACAAGTTTCGTGAGTTGGTTTTTTTTACTCATTGCATTCCCTCGGTCGATAATTAACCCTAGGCTGCAGCCTCGATTACGGCCCTGCTAGCTCCACGAATAACATCAAAGACTCTCTTAGCTTCTTCTCGCAGTTCGGCTATTTGGTCTTTGCTCAGGCTTTGCAATCCTACATGCTCGGCTCCAGGGATCGATTTTATAGTGTTCTCCAAAATGATTAATTGTTTCATAAGCACCCTAATCGGTTCAGCCAAGGTCTCTGGCATGTCATCCAGTACAGGCGCATAGCTCATCAATTGAGGAATGTGCTTTTGAAAATCTCCTTCGTCCGGATCTGTATTGAAGAGCACCGTCCCCATTTTGTTTTGCGGATCGTGCCTTTCACAAAAACACGCTAGGGATCGAGACAAGTCCATCAAGATTGGAAACATCACCACGGCTATGTTCTTGGCCCTTGCTTCACGTTTCTTATTGGCGGCTCTCCTCTGTCTCGCACTGGTAACAGCAGGTATCGCAACAGCGACACAGATAGCTCCAATCGATCCTATTGCCTGAATCCAAGCGGCTAGTTCGGATGAGTTCTTGGGCAGCCATTCCATGAAAGTCATTATGCTTCCTTAGGTTATTTATATCTGATGTAATTTATACATCTATCATGCATCTAAAGTACATCAGGCATACATTAAAAGGTAATCAGATCATCAAGATTACCGGCAAGGTGACCTTGCAAGGGTTCGTGCTTGAAGAGGGGATTTACACTATGATAAGCCCTCGTTCTTTAGGTATGTGGACATGGCAGACCACCAGCTTCGATTGGAAAAGTACGTTGATTTCGATAATGTAAATCCCATTATCGGCGTGTTAAATAACGCAGTTCATGGCGATCAAATCGAGATATTGATTGTTGCCAATCGAGGTGGGGCAGTTGACGCAGCATTCGATCTAGTCGATGCCATCAGGCAGACCAAGGCCTCAGTAAAGCTGAGGTTCAGCCGATACATCATTAGTGCTGCTGCTTATATATGGTGTTGGTTTTTCGTCAGACCCGAAAGCCATGTAGAAGCTGAACTGCCACATAAACCAGGGGTGGTCGTTTACCACCGGCCCAGACGGATACTGAATGATGAGCACATAGTATTCTTGGATGAGCTGGATCCAAATCATCCATACTGTGCTCTAATGAAGGTAATAGTGGACAAATTTGATGAGCTCTTCGACGAGCTGTTGGTTGTTATGGGTTACTCTGTAGCCAACGATCAACCAATCAGATTCGAAGATGCAGATTTCAGACATGAGCGGTACCACATGCGTACTGCTTATTATGCGAATCACGATGTTACGTTACCGGCGTAAGGAGGACTGAATGATCAGCCTTAGAAACGTAGACCGCTCAAAGATCGTAAACAAGCATTCGAAAGAAAGCCTGGACGAACGTCAGCGTCAGTACAAGCTTGAAGAAGAGCGCTTGCTGGAAGACTGTAAAGCTCGTGGATGCGCTATGCCGCGTATCGTTGGGTAATCAAGTCTCAACGGAGAAGCCCCCTAATAGGGCTTTTTTGTGCCTGGAGTATTTAGACTTTTCAAAAAGGCATGATAGTCTTTGGTCTGAACCTGTGACCTGGCCGAAAGCTGGATCACGTGTGGACGAAAACCACTTCATCTGACGAAATCGGAGAACTTCGCATGACTACGCCTGCGTATTCCACTCTATTCTCATGCCTTTATGACGAGCCCGCTCCAGTCGGTAATCTAGGCCGAGGCGCTCATTATTCAGTGTTCCGCTCAGTAGAGTGGCTTGATGTAACACGAACACGTTTAGATATACCTCAGATACATGATTTTGCAGTTATCTGGGATGAGGATCATGACACTCGTGTAATTGAGGTCATTGAGCAGATTTACATGGCGGGACTACTTTCACCTGTCCAATTTATTGGTGAGCGTAAGGGCTTTCTTACAGTTATCGTTGCCGCCAAATTTTACTGGCATGGCAGCGACGCAGACACGCAAAACTACATCGACCAGATTACTCATATTGCTGCTAATGCTAGCCACGGCGACTACTGGCAGGCTGAGGTCGGTATGTTCGACAGATCTCCTATGGACCCTACACATCAAACTGAACTGCACGGTTTGATCGCGGCTGAAGAGCACCGAGTTATTACATATCTGCGGAACATAGACTCGCTGTGGGGACTTGGGACTAAACCATATGCTCCTCATGAAAAGCCGCTTGAGTTTCCTCCACTTCTTGATATCACCACACCCCCTCCTTCGGCACCGCTCCCATTTAAATGGTAACTCGACTATAGCGGGCTTAAATCCTGGGTGCCCGCTATAATCCAAGCGTGACATGCCTCGGGCAAAGGTTGTTCGTGTGTTGCACCCCGGCGCGTTCTCACCCTCCGCGTCGGGGTTATATCTATTTAGCATCTTATGGATGCATGCTATACATTACCTATACATTAGTAATGTATTTGACATGCATCGATTAGGCATCGTTATGCATGCCAAAGCCTTCCAGGCTGAGCTGCTCTCCAACCTTCCGTTGCAAACCATAATGTCCTGGGCAGTAATGCCGATCCGGACCAACTTCCCGCGCGTGGTAGTCGCACAATGGCCGGTCACACGTCTTGCTCCGCTTTTCAACTACGTAGTCACACAGGTTGGTACCGACCGCTCCGCACTCAACGCAGTGCTTGCCAAGCTGGCCGCACATGTGGCCTACCGGTTTGCGGTCCTGGTCATACAGCATGTAGCAAGGCATTGAGGGCTCCGATGTTTGTCTTCGAAAACACAAACACAAACCTTATGTTTGTGTTTGACATACATACATAGAGCAGTTCAGCTAAAAGCGAATGGGAACTCCCATTCGCAGCTAGCCCGTAGCCGCTCTAGAAGAGCGGGCTCATCCTGTCGGCTACAATGCACAGCGATGTCTAGGTAGTAGTTCTGACCATTGTGGATGTAGTAGATAAGCCACTCACCAGTTAAAGCATTCCTGGCCCTGCGGCTTGCATATCCGTTATGGACCACAGAATGGGAAACTAGACTAGCTAGGCCTTGGATTTCATCTTCCACCAGATCGTCTACTGAATCCTTGCCAAGAGTCTTGCACGCCTTTTCGATCTCTCTCTTAAGAAGCTCTTTTTTTTCAGCATGCGGCCCGAACCAATGAATGTCCAAGTTCTTATTGATAAACGCTGAATCAGTCCAGTGCTTGTGCCAGAATCTACCAAGGTGAGGGCCTTTAAATTGAGTCGCTGGCTTAGTGTTGGTTTGCCTTGACGAAGTGGCTCCCTCGAGAAGCGCAATTTCATCAATCACACGAGAAGCATTGAAGCCTCGATACATCACGCCGTTGTATAGCTTTAGCGTTAAGGCTTCGCTTAAGTAGGGCCAGAATGGCTCATTTCTGCAGACGAGCCTCTTTAACCGCACGGCTTCGTACCTATAGGCGTATGGCATGACTGCAACCCTATTAATGCATATTTGATGTATGGTGAATGCATATCCAATGTCTGAAGTGCATTCACCATACATTAGCAATGTATTGATTATATATAATCAATACATCCGTAACTTTCGCAATTGCTTACTGAATCGCTCTGTATGGAAAGCACTGCAGCGATCCTGGCCGCAAGATCCTGAGCCGCTGAACTGTCAGTACGACAGGCATACAGCTCAACATACACTCTGGCTGCAGCAAGCAACCGGGTCATCTCCGTTATCGTCTCCTGGCTCATGCTCGACCTCTTGCCAAATGAGCTAGTAGTACAAGCCTGAACCTGGGGGAAAGGCTGGCCAGATAGTTGATCAGTACCCAGTACGGCATATCAGAAACTTTTTTTATGGACGTGTTGAGTACTACGGTATGATCCGCATGTGACATATAAAAACCTCTCGCAGGGTCTTTGTGTGTTACAGGCCAGCGCGGTCTTCGACCACCGCGCTGGCCAGCTTCTTTGATTCGCTCAGTCGGCCTTCGCCAGACGCTCTACTTCATCTCGCAGTACCTGCTGTACCCACGTAGTCCGGGTCATACCCCTACGCTCTGCGTACCTGTCGATCTGCTCGAGCAGCTCCATTGGATAGAGCATGGTAACCGGCTGCTTCTTCTTGGCCGGCTTCCTGGTCATGGCGTCTGGGGCAGCCTCAACAAATGCTTCGGCAGCTGCCTCGCTTGAGGCTGGCTTGTTACGCATGCTCGGCGGTAGGTTGTTAGGCAGCTGTTTGGCCATCTTCATCTCCATAAATCAAATTCATAAGGGCTTTCAGCTCGGCGCTCGCCTTCGGGTCTGGCTTCTCCAGCTCATCCACGCAAAGGCCGAGTCCGAACGCATCAGCAAATGCATCGCGCTTCACAATGACAAGGTCGTCCTGGGGGAAGAGTGGGAAATGCTGTACGACTCGCTGAGCACTCAGGTTTCGAGCGTTTGAGAAACCGGGCTTTGCGTTGTTGAGGATGCAGTGAACGCGCAACTCCTCATCACGGACGCTCAAGGCCTCCTCGAGCAGCGCATGCATTTCCTCAAGGGCCCAGGTCTCGACGGCAGCAACCGAGTTAGGGATCAGCAGAACATCAGCAAGCAAGAGCGCTGCACGAATGCTCGAGGAGTCCTGGCCACCTGAATCGATGACGATGTCATCAAACATGTCGCGCTGGAGCTTGACCTGAGTCCGCAATTCTTTCCCGTCTGGGTAATGGCCTACGATAATTCCCGGCTCAACGCCTGAATCATTACGCAGGGTTAAAGCTTTGATAGAGGAGGGGCGTCTGTCTGCATCGATCAGCCAGACTTTGCGCCCTTGCCGCGCTCGACTCACCGCAAGGTTGAGGGCAAGCGTGGACTTTCCAATCCCACCTTTGACGTGGGCTACTTGCACAATCATGGACGCCTCCCGTGGCAGCTGGTTGATGTGTGGGAAGCATACTAGCATTATGGTAGATGTATGGTCGATGTATATTTAATGTATTTCTAGTGCATAGCTTACACTGAACCTGCACTTAAAATGCATCTGATCTCTTAGTACTGCCCGGTGTATACCAAGTAGTACATATAGATGAGTCCAGCCGCAATGAACCAGGCGACGACTTCCATCAGGGTGATTGGATGCTTCGGCTTCTTGGTCATTACCATCGAGTTCTGACGTATGTACTGCAGTTGGAGCCCCGCTGATGCTTTAAGTGCTAAGCCTGATCAGGCTCAGCTGGAAAGGCCTCGCTCCTCTGGCAGTAGATCCCCATTGCTCTCGAAGTCATCCCTTAGTGTCTCCAGAGTTTCGTCCGCGGCCATGCTGATAACTACCCGAAAGCTAGTGAAAGACTTGCCTGTTTTTGGATTGATCTCTGGCGCAGCCATCGAATGTTTACATGCTGCCTGAGCCCAGAGAGGCATCACGCGAAAGGACCTGTCCAGGCAGTTGATCAGGGGAGAGCGTTCTTCTGAAGTCATTGCCTCTGTACCTCCTTCACAGCATCAGTGATGCGCTTCATGAGTCGCTTGCGTGCTCGTTCTTTCTCAGTCTCGGTCAGCACCTCAGCAAGATACAGCCGGGTAATGGCATGATTCAGATCCTGCAGGCTCTGCACCTGGTCGAGCTTGAGTCCATAGGGCTTGAGCTGTTCCACGAGACTCGGCGCCAGCACACCCATCTTTACTGACAGATCAGTCAAAACTGTTCCTCTCTGTACACGTTGAGATTTAGCCTGAGCCTAGTTTTGGCCTGCATGATCTCGGCAACCGTGGCCTGTCTGACAGAGACAAGTCCGCTGGCTGGGTGCCGACGCATGACCCAGCCGCAATGACTCAAACGAGGATCCAGAATGATTACGTGGACATCATCGTCACAGAGGATCATTTTCAGGTCAGACGGCAAAGCTAAAGGGCCATTGCCTGGTGCTGGCGCCATCGACTCATCAGGTCTAGAAGCCAGCTGTAGATGCTGCCTTGCGCTTCGAGCCACTCCTGGACGTCACCACCGCTCCACATCTTTGGAAGCATCGATGGAAACTGCAGCTGCACCGGATTGAGCTGGCGCTGCTGCCAGACTTCCATCGACGGCGCCGTTACACCACAGCCACCGCCAGGTTTGCCAGGATGCCTCATCCCATAACGGAGCCCTATCCAATAAGGATTCAACTGGTCTGACTTTACTAGCTTGTTCACAAGGGACCTCAGCCTTGGGACCTAGCGTCAGTCCCATAACCGTTCGACGTCCAAAAGGGGACAAGTACTCGGCAGCCTGGGGCCGGGAGATCTCCAAGCTGCTCGGGCCACATATAGGTAAAAGCCGTATCAACTGGGCAGAAGACCGCTACTTCAATAAAACGCATATCTACCCCGGAGAGTCCATTCGTGCTATAATTTACTATGATAGATACAAAAGCATACTTCAATGGGAGCAGACGAAGTGAGCGCTTTGACCGATCAGTATCCTTGGCTTGAAGGCTTCTCTGAAGAGCAAGTCTTAGCGGCAACGCATGATGCAGAGCACGCTATCGTGTCGGCAGCCCCAGGCTCCGGCAAAACGAAGATGGTCATCGGCTACTGCGGTGTTCTTCTTAAGCGTGGCAACAGGCCAGACTCCATCTTGGGGCTAACCTTCAGTGTCGATGCTGCCAAAGAAGTAAATAACCGTCTTAGTGCCCTCGACGTACGTGGTACTGACAAGCTTCAGTTCCGGACGATTCATAGCTTCGCTAATGAAGTCCTTACCGTCGCACAGGAAGAAAAAATGCTTCCAGAGCGCGAGCTGATTACGGAAGAGAGCACAGCGAGCATGCTAGCTCGTAAAGCGCTTGCTGATGCGGAAGGTGGTAATCCCTGGGATGTTGACACTCTGAAGGTTGATACTCTACGTCAAGCCTTAACCAAGGCTAAGGCAGGCCTTGTGAGATTCGAAGAGATTACCGATCACACCGTTTTATTGGGTTTTGCTGAAGAAGACGAAGAGGTAGCCAAAGGCATTCTGGCCCATGAGCGAATCCGGCGAGAAGAGAACCTCCGGACGTTCGATGATCTCATCTATGACCTGGCCAGGCTTTTTGAAGACTCCCCTGAAGCCCGCGCCTGGGCTGGTAATGAGTTTGCCCATATCATCGTTGATGAGTACCAGGACGTAGATGATGCCCAACAGGTAATTCTCCTTACCCTTTTGGGATCACGCGGCAAACTATTTGTTGTAGGTGACGAAGACCAGTGCATCTATGACTGGCGCGGCGCCAATCTTGAGTACATGACTCGTGGACTTGAGATCAAGCTTGGGGAGCAGAGCGTTACGCGTTACCAACTTTCAAAGACGTTTCGATACGGCCACGAAATCGCGGTCGCAGCTAATAGCCTGATTCGCAACAATACAGATCGTCCCAGAAAGCTATGCATCTCGAATGTCAGCACGCCTCGATCCACCATTGCTCTGCGTATGGCTTCCACCAAGGGCGGTGATCGCTACTGGCCTCAGGCTGTGCTCAAGGATCTTAAGGACTGGAAGGACGAAGGCCGGCAAATGCGTGAGGCCGTGGTGCTTGTTAGGACTTATGAGGTCGCAGCGCCACTTGAGATGCAACTTATTAGGGAGCGCATCCCCTATATCATCGAAGGCCGCGGCATTCTAAGCATGCCTGAGGTCAAGGCGATCAATGCTTACGCAATCATGAGTGATGCTGAGATGTTTGAAGCCTGTGGCCCGGAAGGAAAGCAGGAAATGCTTGCATCCATGCTTGGCTCGCCCGGCATGTTCCTGCCTCGTAAATTCATCTCCCGTATGTCTGACTCCTTGGCTAACGCCTCCCTTCAGGACGTGCCAGGCGCACTACGACTCGTAGGTAACACTGATGGCCTTCGTCCATTTCAGGTGACGAGCCTACGTAAGCGGGCCGACCTTTTAGAGAAACTAGCCCGTCCCGACAACAGCATGGCTGATGTCGCCACACTGATCTGGAACGAGTTGGACTGGCGTGGTGACGTGCAGCGCCGTATCAGTGACCCGCTCAAACGTAATGACCGGCTGAACGTAATCAACCTGATGATTCGTGAAGTGTCGCGCTATGACAGTGTTGAGTCGATGCTCGATACGTTCTCTGAGCGCATGGAGCAGGTCGAAATGCCCGAGCTGATGAAGGATCCTCTGCTCATCAAGTCCATCCATAAAGCTAAGGGCATGGAATGGCCGCTGGTGATTATCCCAGGCCTGGTCGAAGGACAGTTCCCTCATATGCTTCCAGACCGACCAGTTAATATGGAAGCCGAGCGACGCCTTGCTTACGTTGGCATCACTCGTGGTAAGGAAAGGGTACTGCTGGTTGCTCCCAATGATCTGGAACTAGCCAACCGGTGGAAGATTCCAGTCAATCCAGCTGAGTCGCGTAACGCTCAGGAAACTGAAGGTATTACTAGCCGATTCCTGAATGAGCTAGAGCCTGAGGCTATTCGTGCCGCCCGTACGTGGCTATATGGGGAAGGTGAAAACCCAATAGTCGAATCATTATTTGAATATGCCGAGAAAGCCGGGCGTCCCCTTCCAGGCGCGCATGTAACCCCGTTAGGCAAACTGACTACACAACCATTAGCTACCGAAGCGCCAAGCATCGAGCTTGAAGACTTCGAATTTGACTTCAATTTCTAAGGCCAGACCATGAGCGAAAACGAACGCCGCAAAATTGCCCATATCCGTATCCGCGATGTGCTGGCCATTGAAGAACTTGAGCTTCCATTAAATGGAGAGGGCCTCCAGCTCTCAGGCCGAATGGCTTCAGGTAAGACATCGGTACTGGATGCAGTAAGTGCTGCATTTGGTAAAAGTCGCCGGTCTGAGATGTTGCGCCAAGGTACTGAGCGCGGTGAACTACTTATCGTCCTGGACGATGGGCACCAGATCAGCCGTGAAATTACTCCTGATGGACTATCTAAGCCGACGGTGAGAAAGCCAGACGGCTCCCTTATGTCCAAACCTGCGGATTTTCTTTCTCGTCTGGCGCCGGCAATCGCCCTTAACCCCGTTGAGTTCCTGCAGGCCAACGAAGAGCGAAAGATTCGCATGTTGGCAGATGCGTTCCCAGTTCCAGTAGCACTCGATGAGCTAAAGACGCTGGTTGGGGATTCACTGGATTTTTCATCTTTGGCCGATCGCAACGATATTAAGGGTATCGAGCTTGTGATGGCCGCCATGAAACTGGTCAACAAGAAGCTTAGCGAATCCAAAATCAAAGCAGACCAGGTAGAGGGCCAGGTCAAAGCCATTGAGAAGATGATTCCTCAGGAATTTGATCCAGAAAGTGTTCGTGGGATCTCTTCAGCTGATCTTGCTAGAGAGCTGGCGCAGATTCAGCAGCACAATAGACTTGTAGATGAAGTCCAATCCAACCTGGCGAAAGTGGAGCGCGCCAAGGGTGGAATCGAAAACCAAATTCAGCAGGTCAACGCTCAAATAGCTAACCTTCAGGCTGAGCTTGAGCAGCTTACCACTCGCCTGAGACAGAGCGAAGCTAAGGTGTCTGAGCATCATGATTGGTTGGCTGGGAATCCCAGGCAGGACACAGATAGACTTCAAGATAGCCTGAATCGACTGGATGAGCAGCGCACTATCCTTGGCCAATATGATCAGATGAAAGACCTTGAGGAGCAGGCAAAGCAGCTGCGTGATACCGAGTCGTCCATTGCAAAGGCAAAGAAGCGGCTAAGTGCATTCCCCGCTGAGCTTACTGAGCGTGCTCAGATCCCTATCAAAGGTCTCAGCATCGAAGATGATCGGATTCTTTTAAATGGCCTTCCTCTGGACAATCTATCGGATGGCGAACGCCTGCAATTAGCCATTCAAGTAGCAGCGGCCGGCGCAGGGGAGCTGGGTATCGTTTGTATCGACGGCGCCGAGCGCATGTCAGACACGCAGCGTGAAGAACTGCTAAGCAAGCTTGAGCAGCAAGGTATGCAGTTCTTTGTTACCCAGGTAGCCGATACTGACCTGATCATGGAGCGCCGGGTACGCCGTGATGTCGAGGCGGTAGCCGTAGCAGCGGTTGCGCCGGCGGCTGAAGTAAGCCCGGCTTCGGTTGCAGCTAGCCTAGCGGCAGAAGAAGCTGAGCTAAGTCATGCAATAGATGAGGACAATGACGCGGAAAAGACCGCAACGGAGTCTCTACGTGAACTATTTGCAGAAGCTAATGTGCAGAGTCCTCTGACAAGTGATGCGCATTTCTCGAACGAGCCGGATCCCCTAGACGAAATGCCAGGGTTCACCGATACCTCGGAGCCCAGTGTAGAAATGAGGAAACAGAGCGAGTCGGAAGAGGACGATGGCTATGCAGTCGCTGAGGATTTTGTATCTCCTCAAGCCGAAGCCGCGGTGCAATATGCTGACATGCCTGGTTTTACAGCAGAAGAAACAGGTGCAACTGATTCAGAAGGCTATGAGCAAGCGGATGACTTTTATAGCCCTCAGCCCACCTTATCAAACAACGATGATGGGTATGGAGAGATCCCAGGCTTTGATTCGGGGCTGCCTGTAGTTGAGGATCAAATTCCGCAGCGTTCAGCTGAGGTATCGGTTACACCTAAGCCCATAACAAAGCCTGAGCCGGCACCAGAGTCAGCTGATGATGAATTCAATTTCAACTTCTGATCAAGTTTGATTCGAAATGCCCGCTTATGGCGGGCTTTTTTTTTGCAGCCTCAATTTTAAGAGATTAGCCGTGCAGATGACGTGGAGGCTTGACGCTGCAGGAGCGCGTAAGGCATATGTTTGCCTGGTTAGGAGTCTTGCAGTTAATGGCAATACCTTGCGCGTTGGGATGAGTAGTGCTGGAAAGACGTCTACAGTGATATTGACATACTGCGATTTACATTCCTCGTAGTACAGAAATCTTTACCAGTCGGCTTCGGAGTTTTTCATTTGTTTCGTGCAAATGATTCAGTGCTCTTCTAAGTAAGTAATTTTGAAATAGGCCTGTTTTATAGAGGTAAGGGTAAATATTACCTTCGAATGTAACCCACCATTGGACTAAAGACTCCCTATCGTAATTATCTTCCAGCTCAATTTTTTTAACTATCAACCCTTTCGAACCATAAGGCAAAAAATATCTTGGGTCGTTATTTCTAAAATGTTTTCCAGATCCATTAAAATCGAATAAGACATCAGGTGTATGGTGGTTATGTACGTCGTATCGTAAAGGCTGTGAAACAGAACCAAGCCATTCACAAGTCATTCTAGCCCCTCTTGTTGGTTGAGTATTAGGATACTCTCCAAGAACACCTAGGAAGTTCATTCCGGCATCATAACTTCCCGGGTTTCTATATGAGCAATAGCTTTTCATAGCTATCATACTAAGAGCATTTTTAGGGCTAGTAATGTGAGTAAGTTGGACCATTTTTATCTATGAGAAATAGTGAAAAGCTCAAGCTTTCTAGGAATATCAAAAGTGGCTATAAATATTGTAGTTATAAGCTGCATTGATAAACCAAAAGATCAAACGCCTTTATTATTAGATCACGTTGTATTCTAGTGATGGGAGGTCAACCGTTATAAGCTGTACTACTAAGTGAAGACGCCACCATTCGGCAGAGATAGCATCTGGAATTTTAGCGAGGACAGAAAGGTCATCAATCGTAAGCACTTTCTTAAACCCATTAATTTGATAAGACTGACTTGGATGATGAGCTGCAGGCTGAGTAGGCACAAGCCATGCTAGCGCTTGCGCCGCATTGTGAAATGGATGGACACCTGTGTACCCCAGATCAGGAGTAATCCTGAGGGCGGTGATATGGGCGCGATCTTTCGGAGCAATTGATTTTAATAGCCGAATCAGCGGTGAATCTGGCTCGGCTAGAATAGGAGCTACACCCGTGGCGATGTACTTACTCATAGCGGCTGGCCGGCGAGCTAGATAGTCCATCGTCTTGGCATCAACGGGCTTGCGCATGGTTGACCTCGGATGCAGCGGCTAGAGCCTTTTCAGCGATCTCACTTAATGGGCTATATCTTGCCAGGGTAGAACCGTCTGCAAACACTGTGAAAGGGGTGCCCTGCAGCATGATCTTGCGTCCAAACGTCTGATACTTTTCCAATATCGGTTCGCACTCTGCAGCCGCGGGAATACTCTTGCTTTGGTAAGCAAGATCCATTGCTTGCTTTCTATCCTTCGCGCACCACACACCACTCATGGTTGACCAGGCGGCTCCTTTGCGGCCTCCTCGTACAAACGGTAGGTATCGAACCTCGATTCCCCTTTGGTTCAGCTGCGAAATTTGCTCATGCATCTTGTGGCAGAACTGGCAATCCGCATCAACAAGTACATACATGGTGGCTGTTACCGGCCCGCTTGGTGTGTAAGCGATGTAATCCTCGGGTTTTACTTCGCTGAGTAACGCTCGGGTTTGCTCCTGGTTACTGAGCTGAGTAAGGTCGATGATCTCGCTATTAGTAAAACTGTATAGCTGGCCAACCATCACCTTACGTGTACCTGGGACGCTATAGAGCACCGGGCCGCTATCGCTACGTAACTCACAAAGCCCTAGAGCGCCAGCAGGCTTAACCGACACAATCTTACTAGCCTGCCCAGAGTGTTTCAGCAGGGCCTCGCTAATCCATGAATAGTCTGCTGGCTGCCCGCAGCCCGTAGTTTCCTGAGCGTATGAAACAGCGCTTAATAAAAGGGCGGCTAAGCCGACATAGATCTTCTTGGTACTAAAAGTGCGAGTCATTCGATTGCCCTGAATGTGACCAATTTTTAGCGAAGCAGTGTGGATGCGGAAGCTAAAACTCTATTGTTCCATCCGTTCCGCTTTGCTAATGTATATATGGAAATATAACTTATCTTTAGCTGAAGATACCATAAACCTAAGGGGTTCGGGATGCAGTTTCAGCGTGGCGTGATTAAAGTTCTGGCAGCAGCCCTGATCGCTGCCCAACTAGGGGGTTGTGCAGCTATGGGCGGATTACAAATGCCATCTATGCCCAGCTCTATGCCTAAAGGGCTTACCGATGCGCTTAGTTTCAATAAGTCGTCATTCAAGGGGCCATTGAATGCTGCCGACTTGGCTGAAGCTCAGCGGGCAGCTGCAATTGTTCAGGCAGCTCAAAGCGGCAAGATCGGATATACCCAGCCCGAGTATCAGCGCCGTTTAGGTCGCTTTCATGAAACACGTGATGCAATGAAGGCTGCTGGCACTCACTACACGCAAGAACAATTCCTCGCATTCTCAACTGCGCTGACTGACCTTGTTTCTTACGTTGATCTGATTGAAAGAGGCGGCTTCAAGGCCTCAACGTCAAAGCCTTCCAATTCTGCCTTACAGAAAAGCTACCTGATTCAACCGGGACAGATTGCTAACTTCTCATTCAATGGTTATTGCCTGAAATTCGGTGACGAGCGCCCAGCTGCTAATGAGCCACTTCAGTTGATTAGCCCCGAAAAGGTATGGCCTGGAAAAATGGCCTCTGTTTACCGAAACCTAATGAAGTCCGCTCCTCAATCCACTGCTGGCTATGTCACCTTTTCAAATGGCCGCGACAAAGATCTGCAGATGGCCTTGTGGACCCTGCAAGCTGTACGAGACGGATCGTTCAACCAGTCGCTCTATAGCAATCTTTCTGCAGAGCAGGTAAGCCGTCTGACAGCCGCAGGCTTTAGCCCACAGATGATCTCGGCGGATAGCTTGATGAAGGCCGGGTTCAATAGTGCTACAGATATGATTGAGAGCACACTGAAAGCCAAGCTGGCCCCTCAGCTTTCTCAGGCCTCTGGAGCCATGAGTCAGCTTGGCTTTAGTAGTGATAATCCATTTAGCAATCCGCCGATCCTGAACAACCCGCAGGCTTTAGAGGCTAGTTTGAATGACTGGCTCACTTCGCCTGCAATGGAAGCCCCCTCAAGGGCAGCGGCTGCTACGACAGATCCACTACAGTATTCAATTCTCGGCCCGTCAGTTGCGGCTAAAACTACCTCTGACGGTTCTTTGAATGGACGTATCCAGGTAGCTAACCTTTCTTCAGCTCCTTTCGCATTCGCACCTTCTGAGTACGTTGCAAATGCCCGATCTGCGACTCAACCGGTAGCGCTTTCTAACTGGTCGCCTCAGGGTTCCAAGTCAGGCGTTACAGTAGTCAAAACTTCTTCCGACTCTGCGATTTTGGCAGCGCTGAAAGATGATCTATCGGATCTGGCTCAGGACAAGACCTTCAAGGTTTTTACAGCGAGCGACTCCGCTCTGCTTGGTTTTGCAAAAAGTATGTTCAAGTCAAAGGTTGGCCAGACCTTGGTGACCTCCATGCCAGTCGTAGGCAACGTTATTAGCTTGGGTATGTTGCTGACCGGGAAAAAGCTGGACGGTACTGATATGGAAGGCTTCGATTATGCCTCCGCAGCTATCGGAATGGTTCCAGTAGCAGGCAATATCGCCAAATTGATGGGGCCGGGTGTCCGTACTGTAGCTGAAAGCCTCGCCAAGTATGGGACCGGTATCCCTCGCGAAGCTCTCGACACGGCGTTCCAGGTTGCAGGTTCTGATACGTTTGAATACATGAACGATATGATGCCGAGCTGGTTAAGCGATGCTTACAACTCTATTGCTAAACAAACCATCGAAACTATCCCCGCCGCGACGCAATATGCCTCGGCAAACGGAATCAGAATTTGATTCATAGGACTATGACAAAAAGCCTGCTTGCAGGCTTTTTGTCTATATCAGCTCATATCTACCAATCTGGCTCTTGGCGCAGAGGACGCTGGCCGGGTGCTCAAACCTGGTGAAACGCTTGTAGATCAAGTAAGGGTCAGAGCTAATCTAGTACTCACCGTCAAGCAGGCCTACGCGACATATCCCGTTCTTGGCCAGACCTGGCAAGAGATACTTTCTTCTCTCCAGTAGACGCCTCTTCATATCCATGGCTCAAAAGCCTGTGGCGAGACGCAGTGGAGTTGGGATGGAGACTATCAAGTGACTGCTCCCCACCCAGGCGGGCGAGGCTTCCAACTTCTTAGGCTGCAACCGGCACTTGGCA
>NZ_BDAE01000043.1 GCF_002091675.1 Pseudomonas luteola NBRC 103146
GTTCTCGTAGATTATTGCAGAGTATTCCAAGCCCGCTTCTAGAGCCAGAAAGCGGTCAAAAACAAAGGCCTTGGCGACGGACTCCATATGCTGCAGATAGGCCTGCGCCTCAACCTGATTAGCGTGAAACAGGTAATGCAGCGCCGCATTCAGCCAATGCTTGTAAACCATGGTTGGCGTAGATACATGAAACGCTGAAAGCAGCATCAAGATGCGACGATTGACACCTTCGCTGCCCTCTTCCTCGCCGAAGGTATTTACATAACTCCCTCGTCCCGCCCGAATACGCCCACCGCTATCGTTCCACTTGAGGCGCTTTAGGCTCCAACCATCAGCACCCTTGATGAACTCGCGTTTGATCACATACTGGTCAAACAGGTACTTGCAGCGCAGCAGGCTGAAGGTAAAACGCTTCACCGCAACGGCCGGGTCAGACTGCTTCAAAACATGAGCCTCAAAGGTATCAAGCAGACGCTTGTCATCCAGGGGAATGTCCTCTTGCGTATCGACACGCAGCACATGCAGCAAAAAGTTGGGGAAGTTAATGACTGTATTAAACCGCTCGGGCGCTTCTTCGCCGCTATCGGGCTTTTCCGCATTAAGCGGAGGTCCCTCAATGATGTCCTTAAGGGACAACGAAGCACCCTCCTTGTAGGCCACCTCTTGTGTACGGTGCAGCGCAACCGTCAGCTCATCAAAGTTAGCTAGCTCAAACCGGCCCCAATCCTTTTCACCAAAAATGCTGCTGCGCTGGCCAGGCGTGAAGCCCATCTGCACGTAGCGCTCCATATTTGCGCAGGCTTCCCATACGGTGTGCAGGCAATTCTGGCTCTGCTGGCAGCCCTGCAACTTCTCCATCATCCGCGCCTTGAGCACCTCATGCTTTTCTAGCTGCTCACCGCGGTTGTTCATGATTTCAAAGTAATGGTTCAGGTCCGTATCCGGCGGCACCTTCACGCGCATGATTTGTACGTAGCGAAACAGGAATTCTGCAAATTGCTGCGCTGAAACCCCATTCTCCTTGAGCTTCTGCGGCAAGACCTTCTGGATCAGCCGGTAACCATTGAGGATGCCGGTGTTGATCTGCTTTTCAGTCAGCACCTCGCCAGGATCATCCTTGAAGCGACCCTCGAAGATGGCCGCAAAGGTCGCCCGCGAATGCTCGCGACTATCGAAGTGCAGACTCAGGCTTGAATACCAGGCGAGATCGACGGCCTTGGTGTTCTTTAGATAAGACGTCAGTAACGACAGCGTTGTCAGGCGCTGCTGACCATCGATGGTCTCGAAGACCGGTGTTTTGGCATCCAGTCGCTCATACACCACCAGGCTGCCAATATAGTAATTGCGTGCTGGCTTATCTTGTTTCGGCAGGTAGTCGATCACGTCCTGAATCAGTTGGGTGATCTCACCCTCTTCCCAGGCGTAATTGCGCTGATACATCGGGATCACATACTCAACATTCCCACTGAGCAGCCGCTGGATGGACAGCTGGGTGATGGCCTCACTCATAGTATTTCATCGCTTTAAACAGCGCCTCGATTGCCCCAGTCTTGGTCGAACTGCTGCCAGTGAGTGATTTAAGCGGGTGATTGATAAAATCAGCCGGGCGGGTCGCATCTTTGATCAGCCTGAACAGATTGTTCGCCAGCACGTAGTTGTCCATGCTGGCCAGCTGCACCACCTGCATCTGCAGACGCAGGCTATAGGCCCAGATGAATATCTTCTCGATGGCACGCGACAGCTCCGCGTGGTCGAACTTGTCGATGTAGTAGATCAACAGACAATCGAACATAGCACGCACATAGCAATCACCCGTGCGGGTTCTCGCCGGGTAAGAGTTAATGGTTTTCATAATTTCTTTCGCGAAACCATCCAAGCCCTCAGCGCCGACCAGCTCGTGGCCGCTCCAGGACTCGGAGCTGATCCGAGCTACCTTGCTCTGGTAATGACTGATCAGCTCGAAGAAGCGCCGACCATTGATGATGATCTGGTCCAGGTGGAAGGGAAAACCCATCTCCTGCGAGTCGATCTGGCGCTCGTATTGCCCGTTGTAGTGGTCAACGAAGTGGTGAGCGATGCGCAGCTGCTCCACGTAGGGGTAGCTGGCCACCGTATCGATATTCACGCCCTTGAATAGGTCGCTGTCATCCTTGCTGAAGTAACGCGCCGACACCCCTTTCGACCAATTGCGGATGCGGTACAGGTACTGCGAGAACAGCGTGGCCAGCTCCTTGGTATCACTGTTTTCCCAACGAGCCACAGTAGCCACCTTCAATGGCTCGTCACGTGGGCTGAACTCCCGCAGGTGGTAGGCCTTGAGCAGATCATGCGGTTCCAGATCGCGGCCCCGCGCATTCTGCGAGTCGAAAAACTGGAAGGCCTCCGACACATCCGCCAGCTCCACTGCCACGACCTGACACTTGTTCAAAAAGAAGTCGATATGCGCCTCGGAAAAGTCCGCCCGGGAAACAATGCGGGCCACCTCAAGGTAATTGCTGTGGATGTTTTTATGCGAGATTTCACTGGTAAAGCTGGGGTTGACCATTACCGGCTCAAGCTTGAGTAACCGCTCCTGCAGGTCTTTACGCTCAAGCGCTTTCGCCTTGCACCGCTGAATCAACGCACGGGCAGCCAGCAACAGACTGATAGCGCGCTGCTGGCCATCAACGATGTTCTTTTTCCCACCCTCCCGGTGAAACACGATGGTGCCCAAGCGGTAGGCCGACTTGTCCTTATGGATAATGATATCGGAGAACAGCTGGTTGATATGCTTGCCGGTCCATTTGTACGGGCGCTGGTACTGGGGAATTTCCAGCGCTGGGTCCATGAGCAAGTCAGACACGCTGATAATGGTGCTGGAGAGTTCACTAGCCTGCGGTACTTGATTTGCGTCCATGCTCAGGTTGGTCATACCAGGCGCGTCCTTCCGGTGAGAAGTTCTTGCATCATGCCTTGCTTAAGGGCGCGGGTTTTGGCCAGACGCTGCTCCAGCGCGACCAGCTCGGCGTCCATATCGGACAGCACCGTGGCGATGGCGGTTTGTTCGGAGAGGGAGGGCAGCGAAAAAATGAACTTCTTCATATCCGAGCCATAGAGGTGATAAACCGTCGACCCGGTAACCAATCGAAGGACTTGGCTCTCCTCGCGGCGAATGATGTAACTCAAGAAAGGCCCAAATACTCGCTGCTTATCCGAGCGAATCACAAGAATGTCTCCACCAAGGATGACGCCATCAATAATGACGCAGCTTGCTTTTGCCAAACCTCTGGGTGTGACATCCGAAGTGGGCATTAACACGTCGTTTGCAACAGATCGGAAAGAATCTTCCATACCATTGGTACGGCTAAATATTTCGCCAATCGTCTCTGGGTACTTAGTGAACAGCTCACCGTAGTGAATACAAGGATCTGAACCGTCAGGAACAAGCGCGCTCTTGGGTAGACCCTTGCCTTTGAGAAAAGTCGCCACTTCTCCCAACTGCATCACCCCCCACTCGCCATCGAAACCGGGTAGACGGGTTTGACCGGTGAGGAGTTGTTGCATGGCGGCCTGTTTTAGGTCGCGCTTCTTGGCGATAAGCCGCTCCAGCGCACCCAGCAGCGCATCCACATCACTCAACGCCGTCGCGATGGCACGCTGTTCGGGCAAGTCAGGAACAAGAATCTGAAGTTGCTTTAGAGCTGGGATTCTTAGGTTACTGACCGTGGACCCTGTTCCTCCTGCAACAGAAATTGAACGCTGAACGCCTTCGCTTAGTAGAGCGTATAGAGCATAGGTGCTGTTGAATTCGACGCGATTGAGACGAAGCAATACCATTCGTTGACCCAGACAGCATCTCAGTCCTTCAGGGATCATGCACACAAGTCCCATTGGAGCCTCGCGGGTAATCACTAAATCTCCAAACGTCGGAACGGCTCGCCTTGTTCTCTCAGCGAAATGTTTTTCATCAGTGAAGCTGGCCTCTGATAGGTCAAGCTTGCCGTTTCGAATGTTCTGATTTCGAATCACGACCGTACCCGTCTTAGTCCAAACAGGGGTCGAGTGATCACAATCAAGTACAGCAATGCACATTGCACCGAGCTGCTTTACCTCCCACTCCTCCGGAATAACCCCGATCTCCGTCTGCTTGTAGCCCAACTTCACTGCCATACCGCCCCCATCTTTTTCAGATGTTCGTCCACGCGGCTGGCAAAGGTGGCGACCTCATCAATGAGCTGCGGCAACGGCCTGGCATAGCGCTCACTCAGTTCACGAATACGCCCGGTCAGGGTTTGCGACACACGATCCAGTTCGCCTTGTACGGCAACGGCCAAGGTGGCCAGCCACTTATCGTCGACCACCAGGGTCTTGATCTCGGCTTCGCTCAGCTGTGGGTATTTGGCGTGGATCTTGTTATCGAGGTCTTCTTCGGTCTTTTTCAGCTTGGCTTTGAGGGTGCTTTGCTGGTCGAGCAGGCCGGCATACTCAGTCAGCACCCTGAGCTCATCCTCATAGTCCGGGTCGTTATCAATCTCGCGTTGGCGGGCCTTGATGGCTTTGGCGGTGACCTTCTGCTTGTCGCCCTCGCCTTCGATCACTTCGCTCAGTGAGCCATCTTCGCCGCTGTGCTCTTCGAGCAGCTCGCTCAGGCTTTGCTCGACGCTGGCCAACTCAGTTTCCAGCCCTTCAATGGCACTGCGCTCTGCGCTGAAGTAGCGGGCAACCAGCAGCTCAACCGGAATCAGGTCAGACTTGAAGCGGCGCTTACCTTGGCTGTAGTCGTGCTTCTCCGCCCAGACCAGCTTGTTGTTCTTATCCTTGACCTTTTGAATCTCACGCACCGTCGCGCCAGCCTTCCAGCCGTCGGCGCTGATCAGGTAGCAGTCGTCCTGCATGGTCTCGGCCCAGTAGTCCATCAGGTGCTGGTAGATGTCGTAATGGTCGAGCAAGGGTGCTTTGGCAAAGACGCTAAGCAGCTCTTCCGAAAGGTTGAAGATCAACTCCTTGGGATGGCTGCTCGCCGCATCCGCAGCAAAACCTTTCAGCTGCAGCGTGCTGCTAGCCAGCCACTGATTGAACAGCGTATCCACAGCCGCCTTGAATGCAGTGAACTGCGGGTGGCCGAAGATCACCGACTTCACCTCGGGGCTGACCAGCTCAAAATAACCGGCGTGGTTGGCGGGTTTGAACAGGGCCGTGCGCAGGGCTGGCATCACCTGCCAGTAGCTATCGAAGGCGTCGATGTCACGCCCGGGGATGCCGCCGCGCAGATGACCGTCGATATCCTGAATATCCTCCGGCTCGCTGCTGTCGATATAGCGCGGCAGGTTTAGGTTGAAGTCGTTCTTCAGATCGCTGATCTCGTCAAAAGAGACCATACGAGCGTAGCGTGGAACTTCGACCATTCGCTTGAAGGTATCGACGATCCTATGTACGTCCTGGTCGCGCAGGCGATTTTTCGGGCCGTCCTTCAAGAATCCTTTGGATGCATCGATCATAAATATGCCTTTTCGAGCGCTGGCATTTTCCTTATCGAGCACGAGAATGCAGGCGGGAATTCCTGTTCCGAAAAACAGGTTAGCCGGCAGTCCTATGATTGCTTTGAGGAAGCCCGAGCGCACCAGCTTTTCACGTATAGCCGCCTCGGCGTTGCCACGAAACAATACGCCGTGCGGCAGGATGCAGGCTCCTTTGCCAGTGCTTTTAAGCGAGCGGATGATATGCAATAGAAACGCGTAGTCGCCCTGTTTGGCTGGCGGCTCGCCCCAGGCAAAACGCTGGTATAGATCGTTGCTAGGTGTTAAGCCAACGCTCCACGTCTTGACCGAGAACGGTGGGTTGGCCACTACATAGTCGTATGTACGCAGGTTTTCACCGTCTTTGAACTTCGGCGAGGACAGCGTGTTTCCCTGCAAGATGTTAGCGGTCGGAAAGTTGTGCAGGATCATATTCATGCGGGCGAGACCGGCGGTGGTCACGTCCATCTCCTGCCCTTCCAACGTGATGTGCTTACCCGCCTGGTCGGCCACTTTCAGCAAAAGCGATCCCGAGCCGCAGGTAGGGTCATAAACCGTGGTGGACGCTAAGGCATTGGCTGGGCTGACGCCTATGACTTGCGCGATGATCCGGCTGACCTCGGATGGCGTATAGAACTGGCCCTTGCTCTTGCCGCTCTGAGTAGCGAAGTGACGCATTAGGTATTCATAAGCGTCGCCAAGGATGTCGTCGTTGTCGGCACGATTTTTCGAGAAATTTAATTCCGGTTTCTCGAAGATGGCTATTAGGTTCGTCAGCCGATCCACCATGTCCTGTCCATCGCCAAGCTTGCTCGGGTCGTTGAAATCAGGGAAATCACTGCGAGCAAGCCGGGTGTTGGCTTCGATCAGCGGTTGTATGATCTGCTTGTTAATCTTGTCGCCTATGTCTGGCTTACCCTTAAGAGCGATCATGTCCTTAAAGCTAGCACCCACTGGGATAGTTACTGGTGGTGCAAAATCATCCGACATGCCGTACTTATCAGAGATGTACTTGATAAACAGCATGAACAGGACGTAGTCCTTGTACTGGCTGGCATCCATCCCCCCACGCAGCGCATCACACGAGGCCCATAAGGAGGAGTAAAGGTCAGATTTCTTGATAGCCATTGATCATCCTAGCTAGGGTAAACAGTAATCACGTAGGTATGGGGTATTAGTGCGCACGGAAAATACGCTTAGCACCAATGCTATAGAGAGGTTCTGCAATAATTTTAGAGAGGCGAGGCTTATCCGCGATTAACTATTAACTCTATCTATTCTCGCCTAATAGGGCTAGAGAATCGCTTTCTGCCTCACTCAAGAAGATAAGAAATCTCGGGTACAGCGTTACGCCTCGTTCAGCGTAACGGGCCTACCTTTCATGACCCGCTAAATCTCTGGTACTGACTGCCTGTTCGATGCTCCATGCTTTTTGCGACTAGAGAGGAGTAACCTAAATACACATACCCAGCCCATAAGCGATGGCACTCCAAAACCCACCTTAGTCACTTCAGGTCTGTTGATTGCCATTGGAAGAATCACAGATTTTCGCCAGAGAGTATAATTCAGCGAAATATCATATGAGTTTTTCTTGGGGCTAGACACTTAGAGCACTACCCCAAGCTACGAACAGCAACCTTACTACCGTGTAATCAGATCAAAAAATTTAACGTAAGTAAGGATTATGCGAAGTATTCCCCATAGGGGTGGGGTGCATATCTATATATATATCCGCTCAACCTCATCGAGGCTGATGTCGTCCCGCCGCCGGTCATAGAGCTGGGTAGTTCGGGTCGAGGAGTGATTGGCCATGGCTGCCGCGTTTTCCAGCGTGCCGCCATTCTTCAGGTAGGCGGTAATGCCAGTGGCGCGAAAGGTGTGGTTGCCAATCGGCGTCTCGATCCCGGCGGCGAGCGCCCGCCGGCGCACCATGGCATGGGCATTGGCCTGCGGCAGGGCATTGCGGCTCAGCTGCCCGGTGCCACGCGCAATGGTCCGGAACAACGGCCCCTTGGGATCCGCCTCGATGCCGGTGCCCACTAGGTAGGCGTGCAGATATTCCTCGAGGGAGTGATGGCAGGGCATCTCGTGCCGCTTGCCGCCTTTCTCGCGCAGTCGCACCCACAGCCGGTACTGCTGCCGGTACACGTCTTCCACCTTCATGGCCAGGGCAGCACCGACGCGGGCAAAGGAAAACACCATCAGCCCAATCAAGGCGCGATCCCTAAGCCCGATCGGCGTACTCACGTCGATGCTGTCCAGCAGCGCACGGGCTTCGGTGGGAGCCAAGACCGGCGTCTTGCCCTGCCGGGCGCTGTGGCTGGGCCCACGCACCGAGGCCGCCGGGTTGGTAGGAATCACCTGCCCGGTGACTAGCCAGTCAAACAGGTGCCGCAGGGCGGCCAGGCGCTGCTTGACCGTGGACGCCGAGAGGGTCTGGGTCTGCCACTCAATCCAGGCCGACACATGCAGCGGTTGGATCTCGCCCATCGACGCCACTCCGACCGTCTCACACCAGGCCAGAAATTCACCGACGGCGCGGCCATAGGCGCGGCGGGTGTGGGGGTTACGGATATTGGCGGTAAAGAAATCGACAAAGCGCATCTGCGCGCCGCGACCGGCCGCCTCGACCAGCGCAGGCAGGGTCACCGTTTCAATCAACGCAGGCGCTTTCATTTTCTATCAATTCCTTATTTTTAATAGGGCGTCTGTATGGAGGCTCCATTAACCGCGTCGCGGCCCCAACAGACCAAACACCAGCCATAAAATAAATGATAAAGGACATTATCACATGTATAGCCGCCAATCGGATTGGCACCTATGCCATTAAACCACTTCTGGTTTGATGGCATAGGTGCTTGATAAAGCCATACCCATACCTTTTATGACATCAGAAGCTGTGTAGAGATCTCTTAAGATGCATGAAGATGCATCTTTACAAATCCGATCACACCTATTATAGTATGTGCAAGCTAAAGGATCCTCCCTAAAAGGTATGAGAGCATATAAATGTACAATCTAGACCCTAATTCAGATATCTTTCATGCTGAACTGCGCCGTGCACGTGTAGAGAAAGGAATGACGCAAACAGAACTGGCAGCTGCCTTAGGCATCTCGGCCGTAATGACCCAACGCTATGAAATGGAGCGCGAGAAAAAGTACAGCGCCCGCCCTACCCCCATTACGGCTAAAAAAATTCAAGATTTCTTTTCTCAAACCAAGGAAAAAAGCGCAGAACTCCATCCTCATACAAATGAGAAAGCACAGGAATCCATTAGGAACTCGCTTCAATACTTTTCCCTTGACGATTTAATTGGAGAAATTCGCAGACGTGGCTTCGTAGTAACCTTACAATCTAAAGGTTAATCCATATAAAATTAATTACGAATTACTTTAAGGAGAATAAAAAGTTTATCAAATTTCTTGATTATTACTTTACGAATGAAAGCTAATAATTCAGTAGTAGGGATTACGTAAGTGAGAATACCTAGTTTCAAAGAGCTAGAAGCCGATAGGCTTGAGATTCCTGCTTACAAATGGCAGTCCTACGCAAGTGGATTACATCAAAACGTATATGCTTATAAGTACTATTGGTGGGTGTTTCATAAAGATAGTCCCTGCGACGGTCACGAATTTCTATCGGATCAGTATCGTTTAACTACTGCAGCTGCTTTTAAGCTCATGCAGCAGCTTCAGCAGGCTGGTAATCCTTATTGGGTCTATAATAAACGTACTCCTAGAAAGCCTTCCAAATTCTCTCCGCCCTGGAATTTAAACTCTCCTCGCTGGAAAGATACGGAATGGGCTCCGTCTTATCCAGACGATAGCGACCTGACATACAAATGGCATAAATAAAATCCCTCTAATTATTAGTTAGTCAGTTTATTTTGCAAAAAACTTAATATTTTGTTTGATTGGTGTCTATCGCCCGGAATTTGTATTTATCGATATATACAACGCTTATTGTATATAGGCTCTATTAGCAAAATACCGGCGTACTAATTATAGGGAAGGAATATACCGTGCAAAGACAGGATCTATCAGAGCTCCTGGATAAGGTAATTGCTCTAGTCGAAACTGCAGGCGAACGACTAATTGAGGAATGGCAACGTGACGGCGGTCCTCGCGGTATGGACGATAAGGCTGAAATTGATGAGGAGCTTGAGGTTTTCTTTCAAGAGGAGCTGCCTGAGTTACTAGAAGCCGATTTCTGGGGTGAAGAAACACTGCCCCATCTAAGCGGCAACCCTTATTGCTGGGTAGTAGATCCACATGACGGTACCCGTGACTTTCTTTATGGATTACCAGGTAGTTCTATTTCGGTAGCCCTGTTGTATCACCAGGTACCAGTACTAGGCGTTGTCTATGCGCCTATTAGCCCTGACCGTGGTAAGGACTGCATTGCCTGGGCTGAAGGCTTGCCCTATCTATTACGCAATCGCGAACCGCTTAAAGTTAATCTTTCCAAGCGTGAGCTGGGACATGACAGCATTATCTTTCTTAGCGCTGCAGCCGCTAAAAAACCTTATGTCAATGCTGAGCTATGCGAGCCGGCGCGCTTTATCGCTATGCCTAGCATTGCCTATCGCCTAGCTCGAGCAGCAGCAGGTGATGGTATTTGCGGGGTATCGCTAGTAGGTCTGTCTGCTCATGATGTAGCAGGTGGCCATGCCCTACTACGTGGAGCCGGCGGCGTACTGGTGGACCAGCATGGCTATGAGGTGAATTATCAAGATATGGAAAGGGTCTCGGTCCATTGCTTTGGCGGAGCGCCTGATGCCTGTGCCGAGTTGTTACAGCGCCCTTGGAATCAAGTTTACAGCACACCTACAACATCTTCTCGCCGCCCCATAGGATCGCCTACGTTTCCTCGGCTAACGATGATGCAACGAGCGCAAGGCTGCTTGGCTGGCCTTCTGGCTGGTGACAATTTAGGTGCGCAGGTTGAATTCATGAGCTCGGCGCGAATCGCGCTGCGCTGTGAGACTCAGCCCCTGATCATGGAAGACGGCGGTGCCTGGAATATCCAGGCGGGTCAGCCTACCGATGATGGAGAGCTCGCTCTAGCCTTAGCGCGAAGCCTCGTTAGTAGCGGCACCTACAACGTAGAGGCAGCGGCTAAAGCTTATGTTGAATGGGTTCACTCATCGCCTTTTGATGTGGGAAACACCATACGTCAGGCCTTACTGGGCCCTCTTCGGCATCCTGATCTTTCAGTAGCTGAAGCATGCCGATTAGCTGCATCACCAAATAGCCAAGCCAATGGTGCATTGATGCGTGTTGCACCCATAGGTATTGCGGCTTGCGGTCGTCCTGACCTTGCTGCCGCCTGGGCTCGACAGGATGCCTTGCTAACCCACCCGCATCCGGTGTGTCTGGAGGCCAATGCTGCTTATGCCGCTGCGATTGCTGCAGGTGTTCAAGGATATACGCGAAAGGAAATGTTTGAGGCCGCTATGGATGTGCTGGACCACAGCCCATCCGCAGAGATTGTTAAGGAATGTCTTCTGTCTGCCGAAGACGGGTATATGCCAGAAGACTATATGGAGCATATGGGCTGGGTACTCATTGCCTTACAGAACGCTTTCTGCCATCTCATGGCAGGCCATGGCGTAGAGAAAGCTGTTGTCGAATCGGCTCTTCAGGGCGGTGATACCGATACCAATGCCTGTATTACAGGCGCACTGATTGGCGCTGCAGATGGAATAAAAGGCATCAACAAAAACTGGCTTCTTCACTTACAAGCCTGCCGGCCGCATAAAGACAGCCTAACCCCTCGTCTCTTGTGTTACTGGCCAGATGATTTTCTTAAACTGAGTAAAGCCTTATTGGCTTGAGCTCCCTTAATAATATTTTGCCAAAAAGAGGATATTTATAATCATCTTTTTATGGCATATGTGTAGTCCTTTGGAGATATATAGATGAACACTGCAGAAGTACTTAATAAGGTTTGGTCTGATATTAAAAATCTTACCGGGCTAAATACCCCAGATAAAAATGTGCCATTTACAATCCATACAGTTAAAAATGATCGTGTAGTAATAATAACCAATGGCGGAAGCCCTATCGTCTTGTGGCGATCAGCATTCGAAGCTGTAATTCAATATCTTCATGAAAATAAAATTTACGGAGAAGAGAACCGAGTTGAGATTGGATCAAGCAATAAAGAAAAAGAAGCAAAATCTCTATGTGTGGTTTCTCGCGAACACCGTAAAACCCGTGTCATAAACTATATTCTTCCAATTTTGGAAAAATTTGAAATAGTTAAAACAAAAAAGAAGAATAGCAAAGAAAAGTCTAGTGCTTGGTTAAAAAAATAAAATATAAAAATCCTAGAGCCATATTAGGTTCTAGGATTGAATTTACTGTCGCTACCTTTGCCTTGTACTGCCCTCTCATTCAAGGAAAATCGAATTTTGATTGAGCAGTTACCTTATATGGAAGAGCCTGAATGGCTAATAGAGTTAAATAGATTATCTATTTTATATAACGAGTTCCCTCTCAAATCTATTCTTTACCGGTCAGTTTACTATCCCGCTGCAGGTGTTGATGGCGATCCAGTTAAATATCTAGCAGGCAACTTTTACAGTTTTGTATACGTAGATTATGGATACAGCCGAGAGGAACTAAGCAAAGCATTAACTCAACGTGGCTTTCGAGGCTATAAACCTATAGCGATCCGTGATGTTACAGAACAAGAGCTCTTAGCCTGTCGGCCAATACCTCTATTTTTATCTGTTAAGAAGAATCGCTTTCGCTTTTCAAATCAAGAACCTGAACCCTTTTGCTACTGGATTGTTTTTCAAAGACTAGACGTCATGCCGGATAACCATGGCCCTAAACGGTTTAGTCTCCTCTATATATGTGCAGACGGGGTGGCTACTTACGAGGCGCTTTACACGGCTAATGAAATAGCGCCTAGCTGTATTGCTATTATCCAGCCTGGCCATGGATTTGGTGGTAACTGGACTAATTTCGAAGCTCCACACGACAGCTTGGCTTGGCTTGTACGAGGGAAACCAGGATACCCGCGGCCACGCTATCTCATGAATGGAGGTATTGGTCCGAAGGAATTTTACCGTACTCCATGTTGGCCAGAATATAACCGTCCGATTCGCCTACTACTAAAGGCAGGACAAGGATCAATTCGAATCTGGGAGAGCAACTTGAAGTTATTCGCTAATGATTAATTAGATAATCCTATAAAGATTTTTTTAAAGCTTCCCTCCAGATCTGCAGATCCAAGAATAGCCTAAGATGACAATCTATTTTAGGCGAGGAGTGATCCAGCGTTTTAGGCATGTAAAGCCCTAATTTAATGACTCATAAAACTCATGATTTCATGGAGAACTAGCTTTGACAGTCGATAAGAATTATAACGAAGGAAAACAGCTAGCCGCTGATAGCAAAAAAACTAATTCTTCTCAGAAAAATCAGCTCGACGTTTCTGATCATTTAGCGATTGATGATTACAGTAAAGATTTTGTCGAACGTATTCTGAGCCAGAAGGAAAGCGATTTCGTAGAAATCGATTGCAACGCGCTTATCGCCATGCTGGATCGCATGATTGATGAGGCTGAGCGAATGGAAGCATTAGATCGTAAAGAACAAGGTGAGTAGCCTTAAAAGGAGAGCTCCAGTGTCAGATTGGAATACAGCAAAAGAAACTGCTCGAGGAATTTTAGTTAGACACGCCAAAAGACGCGCAGCCCAAACTATTACTTATGGTGATCTTGTAGCGCAGCTGCCTATTTCACTTGAGGCTAACGATCCAAGACTAAGCGTAATGTTAGACGAAATATCGAAAGAAGAATACAAGGCGGGACGTGGATTCTTGACTGTCCTTGTCGTCCATAAAAGCGGTGATCTGATGCCTGGTCAGGGATTCTTTAAGATGGCGACGGAGTGCGGAGCGGTCTTTATTGATCGTGAGCGCTTTTGGTGTGATGCATTCAAGAAAGTTATTACTTACTGGCAGAACAACTGAACATTGCTAAAAAAGCCAAACGTACAAGATGACGTCCAGACAGCAGCTGTATCTCCCTGTGTGAATGACAAGACATGAAGTTAACTGACCGGCGTTACGGTTAGTCAACTTCATCTATCTTGCCCGGATCAAAGATCGGATTTTATGAGGCCGCCGTCGATTAATGAGGCATAACGAAAAGCCCTCTAAAACAGGATCGAGACGCTCTAGGCAGCGTGATGAACAACTCTCAAAATAGGCTGGAGGCCGCACCCAGGCGCGTGATGAACAACTCCCAAAACGGGCTGGAGGCCGCACCCAGGCGCGTGATGAACAACTCCCAAAACGGGCTGGAGGCCGCACCCAGGCGCGTGATGAACAACTCCCAAAACGGGCTGGAGGCCGCATCCAAGCGCGTGATGAACAACTCTCAAAACGATTACAGCCATCACCCTTCGGAACTGATTTTGTGTAACCCAGCTGGATGCCACTCGCCATGACCAGGACGTGATAAACAAGTCTCAGCCTAAATTCTGATTGCTAAATCAAATTATCGAAAAATAGAGACTAGGATCGAACCTGCATTCCGATTTTAGATTTTGTTTCTTAAGCGAATCAATCAGTCATATAACTGCGTTTCGATCTTCCTCGTTATGAAATAAACATTCAAGCTGCTCTTATCTTCTTCCAATTAAATAAGTCGGATGTTCTAACTACTTATGATTTGTTGCTTTCTATAAGCATTCTTTTTGCCAGCAAAGAGAATGCCTCCGGATCGTAGATCCTGGGTTTCAAAGGGGGTCCCCTTTGGCACCGGATGTGTATACATCCATAGCGTGCCTGTAAAACAAGCCTGAAAACCCCGAAAGGCAGAATAAGAATTAATGTAGGGAATATGTCAGGAGTTTGTAGGGGATTTGTCAGGAATTTCAGCCCTATCTACTGCTATGCAGGCTATTTGTCAGGACTTTGCAGGGAGTTTGTCAGGTCTAGTCAGAGGCTGGTAGCTATGGGAAGAAAAGTTAACTATAGCTAAAAGCTGATGTAGGAATGATCACATCAGTAAACAATGGAGAAGCATTAAGAGTTAAGCTCAGATATGCGTCAACCGCTCGAATAAACCAGCCGCTTAAAGTGTTGGTAATATCGCTGGCTACTATTTAGGCTTAGATTTGCTGGTGGAATGGCTTGCCATAAAAGCAATCACCAGGAATAAAACAACACCTTGTCCTATCAGCCAATAAGTTCCGCTATCCATTTTTCGTAACCTCGAGATATTGAAAACCTATACACCAATATAGCAGGCCTCATTGATAGAGTGGACTTCTATCTCAGCGGCAGCGATGGCTTAGCAATAGGTGTAACCTAAAAGCGCTACATTATTCTTTAGCGGCTAAATATCTGTTAGATGACCAGATACCGTTTAGTACCTCTACTCTCAATAGGCCGTGCAATTTCCGTATGCAGCAGCGTAACGTTAGGCTATCTCTAGGCTTTGACGAACACTGCTGATAGCTTCCTGTACCCGCCGAGTGAAGTCGGAAGGCTCACGGTAGGTCATCACCAGACGGTCAATGGCTCGGGTCATGGCGACGTAGAGCAGGCGTGCCTCATCGGCTTCCGGCTCGCCTTTCTTAGGCAGCTCACCCAGGCACGGAATCATTACCAGGCCAAACTCCAGCCCTTTGCTCGAATGCATGCTGACCACCTTGACCGAGTCTTTCTCGCCATACAGTGCGCCGCGTTTGCTGGAGGACACACCCGACTGGTAAGGGATATCCGCCTGGGCCAGGACCCGCTCGATTTCCTTACCCTGGCTGGTGGTGCGGTAGATCACGGCCATATCGCTCAGCGCCCTGCCCTTGCCTTGCTCATCCCGTATCCGCTCAACCAGGCAATTCCATTCCTGCCAGGCAGAATCACAGCGAATAAGCTCAGGAAAGGCGCCTCGTCGTCCGGCGCTCTCCGGTACCAGCACAGGTACGCCATCTTCAGCGGCTTCACGGCCGCTCAGGAGCTCGGTCGCAAACCCGCGAGCTACCGACAGCACCTCAATGGTGTTGCGGTAGTTGAGCTTTAGGATCGTGGTTCGCCCCTGGGCCTGAATACCCACGCTGGCAAAGCTGAAATCCAGTCCACCCTTACCCGTTTTACCGCGGTAGATCGCCTGGGCATCGTCATACAGGACCAGAAGCGAATTGGTTTCCGGATCAATCATCTGTACAACCAGTTTGAACCACTCCGGCTGGAAATCATGTCCTTCATCAATCAGCACCGCCGCATACTGTGCACGCGGAATCTGGCCACTGTCTACGCCGTCGATCGTGCTCTGGACCATCTGAGGCATTGCCTTGTCAACGGACAGGCCTCGCTCTGGGCGATCCAGATGATAGGCCGTCAGCATGTCGGAACACCAGGCATGGAAGTTACGCACGCTGACCTTTTCGCCCAGCCCTTTCTCTTCCATTACCTGACGTAGCCGCCCGGCCAGTGACTTGTTGTAGCAGAGCACTAGGACCGGTTTGGTAGACGCCTTGGCCAGGTGCATGCAGCGATACCCCAGGATCATGGTTTTGCCACTGCCGGCCACCCCATGAATAACCCGATGACCTTCCCCTAGCGAGCGGGCCAGCTGCTCCTGCTGCAGGTCCATCACCTTGAGCAGGGTAGGAAGCGGCGCATCCTCCTGAGCAAACAAGCCAAACTGGCCAGGCTCGGCATTGACCCGCACTTCCGGATACAGGTGATAACGCACCCGATCGATCTGCGGCAGTGACAGATGACACGGGAACACGTGTGGAAACATGTCCCAGAGTTGCTGCTGAAAATCTTCAGCGTCTACCGACTCGGTCATCTCATCCTGAAAGACCACACGCTGGGGATCCAGTACCTCAGCCAGATCGGTTTGCTCGAACTGCTTACGGGTGATACGCGTTAAGACAACACCCCAGCCAAACGGCATCAAGAGCTTTCCGGCATGCGGTGAACTCGCATCCTGCTTTAGTGCAGGATCTTTGCCCAGCATCGATACGATTTCCATCGCGTAGACCCGCGCCTGAAGCAAGGGGTTGGCCACCTTCTTCAAACGGCCATCTTCAAGAATGGAGGCCTGTCCGCGGTCCATACTCTGGATGGTTTCCAGCTTCCAGTCCTTGACCTCCAGGACTAAGATCCCGCGGCGGGGGTGCATGACGATAAAGTCAGGCTGCAGCGCCTTGTGACCCACCGGTACGTTAAACCAGCAGAGGTAGTCGTCTTCGAGTTTTTTTTCGAGTCGCTCAGCGAGACGGCGCTCACCAGAGGTATCGAAACGGCAGGATGAACGAGCGGGGAAAAGCTGAGCCATTTAAAGCAGACACTCCTTGTCGGTACTACGGAGGTATAGCCTGAGCAGTCCTAGCAAGCTGCACGGCTATAGATTGCACCTGGCTTGGAAAAGCAAACAGCCTGTCAGGTCGCCGGGATAGTTTATCGCCAACCGCCGCAGGACTCCTGTTTTTCCGCTCAAGCGCAGCATTTAGCGGATTACCCGGCGTTTAAATCGGTGGCGTCAAGGGAAATGGCGGGGGGCCCCGGCTCTGCTGGGGTTCCGCGTCCGTAGGACCGGCCAACGGCCGTATTTCCCTTGATGCCACGACCTTAAGAGAAAGCCTTGCGAGTGGGGATGGTGACGGCTCCTGGTCACCATCCCCCGAGCGTTCGGGGCGATCCCCGACGCGGATGACAAGGGCGCGTAGCCCTTGGTGTTAGAAATGTGGGGTCCAGGGGGATCATCCCCCTGGTCGCCGAAGGCATTGGGGTCCCCACCACGCAACGCGTGGAAGTTGGGGATCCTTTTGAAATAGTGTGGTCATGAAAGGTGCTTTCGATCTGCACTGTTCTTTAAGGCTTTCTTACAGCAAAGCTGTGGTACCACTCGACCTAAAATTTTGCAGAAAGCTTAAAGAACAGATGAAGCACCTCAGAGCCTTTTGCATTCCTTGCTCAATATCGAGGTAAATAGCGTCCTATGCAGAAGAGAAAGGGCCACTCAGAGGCTCGCTAAGGGCGTTTTCAGCGTAATTTGCCTGGGTTGGCAATAGGGGATCAGGCCGAGCGATTAGCCGGCTTGTTGGCGAAGCAGAGTAAGAATGTCCTGATCGGACAGGTCGGGGTATTGCGCCTTGAGCTCAAGCAGCGATACCGCTTGTTGTCTCCGGTCGGCTACGCTGAGCGCTGCGTATTGGGCAGCCAGTACCCTCCCCTCTCGGGCCTGGGCAGCGCGCTTGCGTTGTTGCTTCTGGTGATGATGGGTTAGCGCCTGGAGCGCTTCCATCTGCTGCCTCTGTTTAACGGCGCCCAGCTTGCGGGTGCGTTCGTTCTTTTTGCGGGTGCGGGCGGCCGACAGGAGATGGCCAAGCCCCAGATCGATAAACAGCCGCGGGCGTAGATGGATCATGGTGCGTGTCATCCAGCGCACCCCATCCTTGAACAGGCGGCGCTGCTTACGCCGTATATAGCCTGCCTCCTCGAGCGCTTTAAGTGTGCGAGAGACACGACAATCTGTCAGACCACCATCATCGACCAGGCGACGTTGCCGGTTCAGACGGAAGTCACCGTTGCTGTCCATCCAGCCCAGAACCAGTGTGGCCAGATCAACCCGTGACATGAGCGACTCAGCAATGGCGGCTAGGGCATCCCAACGTTGCTGTTTGGTGCGGCAACCGCTTTTATGAATCCGGTCCAGACGCCAGAGCCAGGTGCCTGCCCGTGTTTTACATTCGGTACGGATACGTCGTGCGGCTTCGCCCAGGAACGTTTGAGCTTGCTTTTCGGAAAGCTTGCCGGGATTACGCGAGGCGATCTTTGAAGGCGATGATGGCTTTCCGGCGAAAGGCGCATAAAAGCCTGAGCCTGGAGCATCATGCTGTCGCTGTAGCGTGCCCTGTTTTAACGGCATGACTCACCGCCCCGCCGGCGGTGAGCATACGATAAATGGCACATTTTCTGGTTGCGCAGGCGCGCAGTGAAAGCCATAATCTGCTCACTGTGTGTTGAGTAGCGCGCGATCCGCCAAGAAAACTCGCTGCTCAATATCTTTTTCAAAGCCCCGGCCTACAAGCCGGGGCTTTTTTATTTGTATTTGTAATGGCTACTTAATCGATATAGGTCCTCATGAACCTTCAGCCAATGGAAATTGGAGGCGAAATTAGCACACCAAATTCTTTGGTACAACAGTCGATTCGCTCGGCTGTAGCCCAGTCATGATGCGGGATACAGCTTGCTTTAGCGAATAACTTACATAAGTTATTTAACTTATGTAACGTTTTCGTTCTTTGCTTTTTCTAGGAGAGCTAGGACTTCTGCCTGTTCTAGCTGGGATAGAGCCAAAATCCCAGCCCTCACAACGTCGCTTCTTGAAACTCTAAAATCTCTTGGAAGCAACGATAATTTATCGATGTCTTTGTTTACCTTTTTGGAAAGGCTAAAGGTTGTACGGACAAAGACCGCTTGCGATTTCTTTTTCTTTTTAGGTACAGCAGGAGCCGTCGAGACAGGCGCACCAGAGATGAACGCCTCTGCTGCCTCATCGCTACCTAATTTTTCGTCTTTAACAAGAGGGACTGCTGGCTTCCTTAAGTCTTTTAGGCCCATGACTGATTACCCCATAGCTCTCTTGCCAGGCTTTCAATTTCTTCTACTGCTTTTGTGTCATTGCATGACTCCAGCACAGAGCTTCCATTCTCATCAGCATCGTCATAAACATTCCTGGCAGTTGTGATTGCTTGTAGAGGCTCGATACCAAATGAAGAGCAAGCATCCTTCGCATCAAGAATTCTTTGCACCTGGCTAGGAAGTGAGGGAGCTTGGGTAATCACAGCCCGAACTGTTAGGTTTGGGTTCACTGCGATAGCTAGCCGGGCTAGGTTTTCAACCTTAGGCAAAGTCTTTAAATCTCTTCGCTTGGGACGAAACGGAATCAGCATATGCGTAGCTACGGTCATCGCAGATCTAAGAGCTTCAGAATCTGCTCCACCTGCATCAACTACGATTTGCCTATAGCGACGTCGAAGATCCATCAAGGTTTGCCTTATATTCCCGTGTGCTTGAACTACAGGAATAGCTGGTAGATCACCTGCATTTTGCCTTTCAGCAGCCCAATCTGCTGTAGTACCTTGAGGGTCTGCATCTAGCAGTAAAACGTCGCCGCCTTGAGCCTGTAGCCATACAGCTAAATTTTGTGCCAAGCAGCTCTTTCCACTTCCACCCTTTTCCCCACCAAGCAAAAGGATCATCGAAGCATCCATTCCCAAGCCCTCTATTATGTAAGTTACATAAGAATACACGAAGGCATAACTTATGTAACTTATTTCAGTCCTCCTCTTTGAAAACCTTGGTGGAGGAAAAGGCTACGCAGAAACGTGTCGTATTTAGAACCGCGAACAAGGCCCATTTCTGGTTAGCTGATATAGGCAAGCACAAGCTTGATACTCACTGAAATTTCCTACCCTTGCTCGCTGCCTACGCTCATTGTTGGGTTTGTTAGCTGCTCTTAATTCCGGATATTAAATCGATGAATTGGCAGAGCTCATAAGCCTTAATAGATTACATAACTTAAGCAACATACATAACTTACTTAAGTTATGTATGTTGCTTATCTTCAGAAAGGCTATGGGCGTGCGGCTGTCTATGCTTTTCATTATGCCTGGCATTTTGATTGCGTCGAGACAGCATCCTCGATAGCTAATTTTTTCTAGCTGCCTAGCATGTATGTGAACCTTTGACAGGTACGATTCAACACAATCTCAGAAAGGCAATGACCGACTGAGTCAAGTAACTTACGTAATATACTTAACTTGCGTAAGTTACTCTTGCGAAAAAGAACGTAAAGCCACTTCGCGTAATGCGTATTGAGTAAAATAGCTAGGCAGGGAGTACATGCACGTATCGCCACGTGCAGAAACTCAGGTTAACTCCTTAAGGATAGCTAAAGGCTTACACGGCATAGCGGCAAGCTGCTCTATTGCACCCTCAGTAAAGCCCGTAATCTACACCTATCAACTGCAGCACAGGATGTGCTCAGAGAGATCAAGGATGATTGATCATCGCCTGGATGGCAGCTCGACAGGACGTTGAGTATGATCAACAAGAACCCGCTTCGGCGGGTTTTTTGTTGCCTGTAAGAAACAGTGAGTCATATTTATATGAAGTTTTCCGCGGCAGCTATTTACGTCCTAAATTGAGCCCTAGGGTAAACATTCCTAGCTGCAGTATCTGGTGAAAGACATGCCCTTACCCATGACGGACCGGCAACAGGATTTGTTAGCTGTGCTTTTAAGACGTGCCCCAAAAGCAGGCTATATCGCTTTGGTAGTAGGTGATGCATTGGATTCTGCACGAGCTCCTATTAATGACGGTTATCTACTACGAGACATTACAACTGCTCTTTTTGAGCGTTGGGCAAAGGACCCTGCCGGAATGACTCCTACTGTTCAGGAGCATTTAGAAATCTGGCGTGACTGCGGGGCATTAAGCAGCGCCTCGTATGAATCATTGATAGAAAAAATAAAGTACAGATAGCTGATGGTTAACAGGGTTATTGCTGCCCAACCGTACGTAACAAACCTAATAACGACTATAGCTCAGCACCTGGCGCGCGCAGTCGTCCCCCCACCACGCCTGCGGGCTAAATAGGTCGCTTTTTCTGCACCCCTGCATAGACTTTTACGCCGCCCATGGCGGGGGCTTCGCGGCGTTTTCAGCCTTGAGAAAACCCTGCAAAACCCTGCAGAGGTCCCCTTTACCACGGCCCCCTGCGCGCCCACACGGCCTGCTCCCGCTTTTACCTGCCTTGAGCGCTGCGCTCTTCTGTCAGAGCGCTCCGTTTGGAGCGAGTGAAAGGCTTACAGCCACCTCCGTCACTGATTACCCCGGCTCGCTTGCGAGACGAAGCCAACGGCGCGCCGTGAAGCGGCTAAACGACGCTTGCGGCGTGCAGCCGCTGGAAGGGCGCTAAGACTTCCAAGCAGCTCTTCTGCTTTAGGGAGAACCCAGGGGACCCCGCGCGCCTGTAGGCGCGAAGTCGGGGAGCATCAATACAGAGGAGCCTGGCCTGACACCGTGCCTGGATGATGCACAGCGCTTAAAGGCTCTGTTCTTTAAGCGAAGCGGGTACCACTGCATACTTTTTTTTGCATTTAATTCAAACCAGCAACGGGGCGAACCGATCGATGCATCTTAATCACGGATTGCGCATTCGAAAGCGAGAGCTGTTTGGGGCGAATCTGAGGCGTTTTGAGAGGTTTCAGGACGGCAGGAGGGTAACGACAGGGGTACAGACGAGCAGAGGCCCCGCAGGGAAGCGGTACGTTTGAAGGGAGGGCTATCGTCGAAGGAGGGCGTCTACCGCCTGGGTAAGGGCACTGCCTGTCAGGCTGGGGTTTTGCTGATGCAGTTGAACAGCCAGCTCGGCTCTCCTGCGGTTGAGTTCAACCTGCTGCTCGTGCTGCCGGTTTTCTATAGCGATTCGCTCACGTGTCTGGAAGTCACGACGGCGGGCTTGTTTGGCCATAGCGGCTTCGGCCTGCTGTAGTGCCTTTTGCTGGGCTCGACGCTGGATCTCCTTGAGCTTTAGGCGGCGCTTCTCTTTCTTGCGCTCCCGAGCCTGCTTGAGTTGGTGAACCAGGCCCAGTTCGATAAACAAACGCTCCCGCAAGATAATCATGGTGCGGGTGATCCAACGCTTGCCATCATGAAACAGTCGCTTCTGCTCGCGGCGAATGTAGCGCGCTTTTTCCAGGCGTTTTAGCACTCGCGAAAGGGCGCACTGGTGGATCTCGGCATCTACCGCGATACCGTTCTGCAGGTTGAGGTGGAATTGGCCTTCGTTATCCATCCAGCCAAGCACCAGGGTAGCGATATCAACGCGGGCCATGATGGGTTCGATGATTGCCGCAAGCTTGCTCCAGACTTCCTGCCTGACACGGCGGCCGGAAAGGTGAACGCAATCAAGAGAGCGCAGCCATCGCCCTTTACGCTCGCTGGCTTCTACTTTTACGCGTCTTGCGGCTTCGCCCAGAAACGTCCGCCGCTGATCATCGGACAGCCTAGCGACATTCGTCTTGTCCCGGTCAGGTAACGGTTTGCCCCGCTTGGACACCGGCAGGTAAAACGCAGCAGCCGGCGAATCAGCCGGTGCACGACGTTTCCTGCTGGTGTGCTGCATGATGCCGGCAGCGGTGTAAATGGCGGATGGCATACCGTTCCTTGTACAACGGGCAAAACATGCCCAAACCCATCAAATCCTTTGGGCTGGTATTAGTGATAGCGCTAAACTGGGATAGAAAGGCCTGTCATGACTGCGGCCTGGTTGCCGATAGCTCGTGAGGCACAGGCGCGTTTGTGGCCTGAACGAGTCGAGGCTTTAACGCTCTAGCCGAGGAGGCCATGGGTACCACCATGAAAGGCTTCTCAAGGCCAGACGCCCTGATCTGATGAACAATCGTCTGGTGTCCCTTGAAGGTAGCGCCGCAGCTGAAGTTGGAGCACTCGTACCACAGGTTCTTGAAGCACGGCGCTTCTTCGGTGGTCGTGCGGATCCGGAGCTTTTCCCGGCAGCATGGACATTTCATGGCTGAGGCTGTCCCGGAGCTATTATGCCAAAAAGCTGGACAGCGTTGCCAATGAGACCTGACTTTATAGGTACGTACTTCATTTTCGTAACCCTGGTGTAGCAGCAGACACTGCTCTGTCTAATTAACGTCAATCATAAATAACTGTATACATATACAGTGTATAGACCAATGGTACGTTATTTATAAACACCTTTAAAGTCTTTTGTGACTTACTTCAAAACATTATTTATAACGAATAGCCTGGCAGAAGCCGCTCTGTGTAGGAGCAGATGAGGTTGTCTTCTAGAGCTCGCTCCTGGAATTGAGTGGGGCAGAGCAGAGTTAGGCCGAACTATCAGAGCGAATAAATTAAAAGGATTGTAGTGGTCAACTAATCCCGGACACTGCGTTAAGTTTTTTCTCGGCCTGAGCTGGGGCCAGTCCGTTGTTGAATTGGTGCGGTCTGATCCAATTATACCGATGCATCAGGTAATAACTGATATCACGGTGCGCTTCTTGAGCTGTCATGTAGCCACAGTCGGTATCCATTCAGTTTTCAAGCTGCGAAACACACGCTCCATCGGTGCATTATCCCAACAGTTTCCACGACGGCGCATGCTTTGGCGCATGCGGTAACGCCAGGGCCGTTGGCAAAACTGGCGGCTGCTATATTGGGAGCCCTGATCCGAGTGAAACAGCAGCCCTTGAGGCCTGCCACGCTGTTCGTAAGCCATATCCAGTGCCTTGATGACCAGATTAGCATCCGTCTTGTTTGACAGCGCCCAACCCACAATTCGTCGTGCGTAGAGATCCAAAACGACAGCTAGGTAATGCCATTTCCCTTGAGCCCAGATGTAGGTGATGTCACCACACCAGACCTGATTCGGCGCTGGCACATCAAATTCTCAATTCAAGATGTTCGGAATGTCAGGCCGCTCAACCGTCGCTTGTTTATAGGCATGTGATCCAAGTTGTTTGCTAACCAACTCCAGTTCCCACATCAGGCCACGCACCTTGAACCGCCCGATTTGCTCACCGTCTTCCTGCATCATCGACACCATGCTGCGACTACTGGCGGCGCTTCGACTTTGCGTAAACAGTTCTTTGACCCGACTGCGCAACCGAAACCGCTCAACGTCCGGAGTTCGGCGCCTGAGGCGGTGGAAGTAGTAACACGAGCGAGTAATGTCAAAGATTGTGCAAAGCCAATCGACCGGCTCTTGGGCGCTCAGCTGATTAATCAGCGCGTGCGCTCGTGCTCTTCCGACATCAAGAGCGCGGTAGCTTTTTTAAAATGGATTTCTCCCGCTCAAGACGAGCGATTCGAGCTTCCAGTTCCTGAATTTTCTGCTGCTCAGGCATCACGCCGTTGCGCTCCTGCTGGAGTTGACTAACCCAGCGACGCAACGCGGACTCGACTACCCCAAGCGAACGACTGGCTTCGATATGGCTATAGCCTTGATCGAGCACAAGGCCTGCGGCCTCGCGTTTAAATTCGGCGGAAAAGGAACGACGTTGTTTGGTCATCAGACACCTCTATCTGTCTCACGAGAGTGCTGACAATAAACTGCTAGCACCACGTGTCGCTGGGACGCTGCAGCGTCTCTTAAGCAGCCGGTCAGCTCAGGACCAATAGATGGTTAATGCAGCCGGCTCTCTAGACGTCCGCTAAGCTTTGCAGCTTGCGGATTTATAGTGACGGCGTGCCATGACAAGATGGCCTTGGCTATGTCTAGCAAATAAGATTGCTTAGTCGAGTGCATGCCGTAGTTGGCAAGCTTTTAATCTTTCCAAGCTTGCGCTGCTAAGGGCAACGCATTTAATTCAGCTCGAGCCTCACGCCAGTTTGGATAATACTCTCCCAGTATCGAAATAAAGCGCTCGCTATGGGTTGGCTCAAGCAGGTGTACCATTTCATGAACAATAACGTACTCGAGTAAATCTTTTGGCTTTTTCACCAATTCAGTATTTAAACGAATATTACCTACCCGGTGGTTACAACTTCCCCACTTGGTTTTCATCCGCTGGAGGAAATAGCTTGAGACTTTTACCCCTAGCTTACGCTCCCATTTGGTAATAAATGCGGGGACCACTTCGTGCATCTGCCGCTTTTGCCACTCATACACAACATCTGCGCGCGTTTGCATGTCGCTACCGGGACGCACAATTAGCATAATTCGCTTATGGTCTAAAACAACAGAAGGCTTGGTGTCTTGGTATGCAACCACCAACAAGTAGCGCCGCCCCCATACATAATGGCTCTCTCTTTCTACAAACTGACGAGGTGACTCACGAGCCTGGGCCAACAGCAATCTCTGCTGTTCACGGATCCAACCCAGTTTAGATATTGCATAGGCGCGAGCGACGTCAAGCCGCGTACTGGCTGGTGCAGCTAACGTTACTCGTCCCTCCGGTGGGTGAACGCTCAGATGGACGTTCTTGATATTTTTACGCGACACCGATATGGAAATGTCGCCTAGCTCAATGGTCTCGTTCATCAGTAACCCTGCTGATTCTTGATAATTTCGAAGATTGCGACAGTGGCTTCCCGGTCTCGACCTAAAAGAGGGAACAATGCGTTCAATACTTGCTTTTCGCGAGCATCGTCTCCCCGCCATGACGCAGGAGCGTTATGGCGAATAGCCTCATCAATCTTTAAAGCTAGCCTGACTTTTTCATCTTCGTCATGCGGACACTCGAAGCTGGTAGTCGCAATGCTGTCGAGGTTGTTGAACAGAACTACGGCTTCTGGATGGCCAACGAGCGCCTCGGGCGAGCTTCTCGATCCGTTCTGCGCTATTTGCCTAACGAGCGCCTCGGCCTTACGCAGAAACTCCTCATAGGCCGCCGCATCATTACGGCTCTGCTTGATCAGATCCTCTAACAGCGTCGACATTTTCTTGTAGAACTGTGGGTCCGTGAGCTGATCGCGAATAATGGTCTTGCGAACGTTGTTGATAATACCTTCTGCGATTGCATTCTTGGAGAGTTTGCCTTTGGAATTTAGCTTCTTGGCAATAGCATCGTGAACGCCGGTTTGAATGATCAGTTCAACCAACGAGAAATTATCAACCGTGCTCATCGCGTCGGCGTGATCGGCCTGGATATAGGTGTTGAGCAGGTGCCGCATATCCGCTTCGAATGGCTTGATATTAAGCTCTTCGCCAGAGTGCTTTTTGATAGCCTCACGCAAATCGGCATAAAATTGCACTTCTGCCTGCAACCTCTCTGCTTCTGCAGCAGAGTAACCCGCGTCAGTCAGGTTCTGCGCCAAGTCGGCAAATGCTCGCACAAATGAAGCCACTGCCTTATAGAAGGAAATCCGCAGCGCTTCAGTCTCTTCTAGGCTGTTAGCATCGGAGGCTATTCCACAGAAATAGTAGATAAACTGCTCAACTTCACGCGGCGGCGCGACAGGAGAACATAGATAACTCAGAGCCTCGCGGGCAGCATCTAGCTGCTTCTTGCCTTCGACCAGCCAGTTCTTCAACTCAACGTTGTTGCTACCACCGCCGCCGGTGTCGATGTCCAGTTCATCGGAGGTGTATACCGAAATGGCATCTTGCACATCACCAAAAAGCTCCTTGAAGTCGACGATATAGCCAAAGTCTTTATCATCACCATCGAGTCGGTTAGTGCGGCAAATTGCCTGGAATAGGTTGTGATCTCGCAGCTCGTTATCCAGGTAGATATATGAGCAACTGGGAGCATCGAAACCAGTTAGCAGCTTGCTCACTACAATGAGCAGCTTCAAACTGGCCGGCTCCTCGATAAAGCGACGTTTGGTCTCTTCTTCGTAAGCCGTAGTGGTTTGACCTTGCTTCAAGACGTACTGCGTATAGGTATCGAACTTGTATCGCTCATCACTCTGCGCCGGCTCACGAGAGATGGAGTTATGGTTTGGTTCATAGGATGTCACGATGCCACAGTAAGGGCCGAACGAGGTGGCTTGAAACAAGCGGAAGTAATGGCAGGCATCGTAGATGCTTGCTGCCACCAAAATGGCTGTCCCCCGGTCGTTGTTTAGCCGTGGCTTCAGGCTGAAGTCCTCAATGATGCTGGCGATGATGCGCTGCTTGCGCTCGCCGGCACTCATCAATGCTTCCATGGTGGCCCAGCGTTTACGGAGGATCGACTTCTGGTAGTTGTTCAACCCTTTGGTTTTTTGCTCAAACCAAGCGTCGATAGCCTTTTGCGACGTCAAACGCTGCGGCACATCACGCGCCTCATACTTCAGATCCAGCACCACCTTGTCCGCCACAGCCTCATGGAATTTGTAGGTGTGGATATAGGTGCCGAACACATCGCGTGTAGTCTGCTTGTCTTTGCGCAGCAAGGGTGTACCGGTAAAGCCAATGAAAAGGGCATTAGCCAGCCACTGCTTCATTTGCCGGTTCATGTCACCACCCTGGGTGCGGTGGCATTCATCCACGAAAACATAAAAGCTACCGTGCATGGGCGGAGGCGGCACGCTTAGATCAGGCTCGAACTTATGCAGCAACGCACATAACAGACGTGGCGTAGTAGCAGACAACTTCTGAACTAGATCAGCGCGAGAAGTGATACGCGGCGAAGGTGAATCGGGGCCGATGACACCGGCATTGCGCATCACCCCGGAGATTTGCTTATCCAGCTCGTCGCGATCCGTAATCACCAGAATGCGCGCATCCGGATCATGCTCCAGCAACCACTTGGCAATCAACACCATCAGAATGCTTTTGCCACTACCCTGGGTGTGCCAAATCACCCCACCTTCTTTACGCCGAATTCGCTCTTGTGCAGCCTTAACTGCGGCGTATTGATGAAGGCGCGGTACCTTCTTGATGCCTGCATCGAAGATAATGAAATTACGGATCAAATCCAGCAGGCGCGACTTCTCGCACATCTGAGCCAACGGGTTATCCAGCAAATAACCCGATTGCCCCACCTCTGCCCCAGGCAATAAATGATAATTCGCGGGCATCTCACGCTGAGTATTCACTTCACTTGGCTCAGGGTTTACCGCAGCAGCTTTCCACTCGACAAAAAACTCGGCGCGAGTGGTGGCGGTACCATAGCGCAGGCCCTGTGAGTCGCTGCCAGCAAAAACCATCTGCACGGTACTAAAGAAGCCCAGGTTGAAGATTTCCTCCTGGTTGGTGATCAGTTGGTTGATGCCGTCGGCCACGTCAACTGAGCTACGCTTCAGCTCAATCACACCGATAGCAATACCATTCAGGTAAATCACCAAATCAGGGCGGCGCTCGTGGCCACCGCGCAAGGTTACTTCCTCAGCGATGGCAAAATCATTGCGCTCAGGATGTTCCCAATCAATTAGATGGACTGTCTCATGACTCTGACCAATAGCTACCTGCACCGGCACACCGTAACGCAGTAACCGATAGGTACGCATATTGGCCTGATACAGTGTGATACCAGTGGTATCCGCCGCATCCATCAGCTTTTGCCACGCTGCCGATATTTGCGCATCGGAGTAGCCGCGCTGTTTCAGGTTAGCCTGCAGCAGCTCAGCTTCAATGTTGCGGTTTTGCCCACGCTTGCCCCAGTCGCCCAGGTAGTTGTAGCCGAGGCAATCAGGCCGTGTTTTGTCCGTAAACAAGGCCACAACTCGGTTCTGGGTGCGGCGTTCGGAGCGAGGTCGTTGAGTCATCAGGTACATCCTGCAAGGTTTACTTGGTCTCGTGCTTGCTGGCGAGGCTCTTCAGCAGTACGTTCATCATTTGCTGGTAATGCTCACGTATGGCAAAGGCATCCCAAGGTTCGGCCTTCATCATCAGGTGCTGTTTAACGCTGTCAAGAGTGTTTTTTTGATAGAACTCCCTTTTCTGCCCAGGCGTAAAATTGCTTAGGCGAGAGTTTTTCTCATGACTAATCAGACATAGATTACCGAATGAGTTGAGGTCTTTCGGCGCGAGCGGGGCAATGCCTTGCAGAGGCTTCTGCGGGTAGTAATGCTCCACCGAACTACGGAAAGTGAATTCGTAAGATTTCACAGGTTCGCTTGCTTCATGCTCAAGCCACAACAAGTAATCCAGGAAGTTGAACACCAAGTTGTTCTCGATATTGCCGAAGCTCAAGCGCGACTCCAGCATCTCTGCCGCTAAGCTTTCGCGATGGGTCTGACAGACGCCCTT
>NZ_BDAE01000044.1 GCF_002091675.1 Pseudomonas luteola NBRC 103146
AAGCGCGACTTTTCAGACAAACCCTAATGATCCGACTGGCCAAAAGCTGGCATCAAGGCGAATTTGATTGAGGTCTTAGCAGAGAAATTAAGCTTAGCCACTAAAGTCTACGTCATTCGGCTACTCAATTGCCGTTAACAAAGCTCCTAACACAATACTTTTATAAGCATAAACATTTATTTCAGGGACTAAGAATGGGAATGTCACAAGGCGCAATTGTTTTTCGCAATAAAACCGCATTATCACCGGAAGAGGTTGTTCAAAGACTTTTCAAGCGAGAAATAACCAACCTTCAAGTTAGTCATCTTGACACTCGCAAGCCCTATAATACGCTTGTTGAACGTTACGATGACGTTTGGGTCATTTCCAACTCTGATCTTGTGCATCCTGTGTTAGAAAACCCCTCCAAAGGCATTGGCATTGATCTGGCTGCTCTGGGTAACCCAGAACTTGTTGTAGCATTCTGTATTTATAGTACGAGCGACACCCATGGCTTTGCCATCATCGAAAACGGTGTTCTGAAGCGTTCAAGATTTCAAGTACAAGGCGAAGATGTCATTGAGTACGGTGATCCGCAGCCATTCGAGCATAAGTGGCTTACGGCAGACTATTACTATGAGGAAGAGGATGATGACCTTCCTGAGGAGGAGAGAGCTAAGGTCCTTTATATCAATAATCGCCAGATGATTGTTATGGAAGACCATTTAACTATGCGGTTGGCTGTGGAGGCTCTAGAGGAGAGCTTTGGATTCTGTCCATGGATAACAAATCAGCGGCCCCTGTGTACCTTCCTTCATCTCGGCGATGAACTCACTAGCACTCCTGGTTCTGATGTGGCTATCCCTCACCGGAAAGCCAAACCTTGGTGGAAGATTTGGTAGCGCTAGGATGGGGCCTCAACAAGGTATCAAACGAAATTGCAAAATTCTTGCCCATCATGCCGACTTTAACTATGCAACGAACCTATAGGTTTGCTGCATAGCTCCTTACCTAAGCTATGTCGGTTTGTTGCATACTTCTCAGGTAACTTCTAGTGTGGTGAATCACAAGTACGTTTAATAGTTCCTACAAAAAGCTCGTGCTGCTCGACCTACCGAAGCCAGGATTTCACCGGCGCTCCTACTCCAGCGGAAGGGCCTCAGGTTCTGGTTGTAAGTAGCTAGGTAATGATTAATAGACTGCTCAAGATCGCTTACTCTGGTATGTGATTGCCTCTTGATCCATCTCTGGCTAAGGGTCGAGAAACCCACTTAAGTCAGCCATACCTGTTGTTAGGGACTAAACTGCTCCTTTTAAGAGATAGTCCCATGCTCATAATCCGTCTCAAAAATGGCGTGACGATCAATTTGGAGCGCTCAGTCGGCAGCTCGGGCAAGTATGGTCTTTGGGAGTTTCATCGTTCGGCTAACTCTTATATGCGGCCACCTGATTACACACCTTTTCGGCATGCTGCTCTGCTTCCGGCCGAGCCAGGTGAGAGCCAGACCGTAACCGTCGCAATAAGCAGACCTGGGCTTCCAGAAGCTGATTGGATACAGGTAGGAGAAGGTGTAGCGACCTACGATGTAGATCGGTAAGAACCATGAATTCAGCTGCCGGTACAGCTGCTCATTCTGTTGAGCGCTGCTAGCTGAAACGAATGGCTTCCAGATTGTACACAGGTCATCTATTAGGATGATTTCCTATTGACGTAAGCCAGAGGCTTCATGACTATAAGAATTCATACCTTTTTGCGCAGAAATATAAAAATTCTGCGCAAACTATAAGAAATCCGTGCATGAAGAAAACTATCGAGTATCTTGGCTACGCCTGGCTGCAACATACTTACGGCCTGAATATTCCAGCACTGGCACGGGTAGCTCAGCTGGGCCCCAGACAGGCTTTTACACGTGGCGCAGGTTATGACATCGAGGTATTCCCTCGCAGCTACGCGCGCCAGCCGGCCGCCATTGAGCATATGGTGTTTGCCTTAACCCATGAAGGTGTAAACCTGAGTTGCCTTGAAAGAGCCTTTCAGATCCAAGAGATACGCGATGAGCTGACACAGGCGCTTAAAGAGAAACCATCCAGTGGCTATCTGCGGCGACTATGGTTTATCTGTGAGGAAGTAGCTGGGCACCGTCTGGCCCTGGATGATGCGCTTGCCAATGTGCCCTATGAGGATCTCATTCCAGCAGAGCGTTATTTTGTCGGTCCTTCTCAAAATGTACGTCGCTATAAAGTAAGGGACAACTTGTTCGGTACGCCTAGGCTGTCAGTCCTGATTGAGCGAGCAAGCGTGCCGGATACGCTCACAAACGACGCAATACAGCAGCGGATGCATGATGAGATAGCTGGCTTTCCTACAGCTGCTCTGGCTCGCGCTGCACTGTATATCATGACCTCAGAGACCCGCAGCTCCTATGCGATTGAGCAGGAGAGGGCTGCTCCGGATCGGATCCACCGATTTATCAGACTTCTGGAGCATGCCGGCACTAGAGTTCTGACAGAGGAAATGCTTCTTGATATCCACCGTATAGCAGTTGGCAAAGACAGGCCTGACCCATCTGTTGGGGCATTTCGCTATGAGCAAAACTGGCTAGGGCGAGGGGACTTCATTAACCTTTTACCGCCGCCCCCAGAGCGAGTGCCTGAGCTTATGGAACGATGGTTTGAGATGCATGAACGTATCCAGACTAGTAATGCGCCAGCTATCGTGAAAGCTAATGCCATTGCACATAGCTTTATTTATATACATCCCTTTATGGACGGCAATGGGCGCCTTTCGCGGTTCTTGATGCAGGATGTGTTGGCAAGTGAGGGGCTACGTGTAAAAGGGATTATCCTGCCGCTCTCTGCCGGTCTGCAGACCAAGCTTGAGGCCTACATACAGAGCTTGGATAGCCTATCGACAAGGCTAATGTCTGCTATCCAATATGAGCAGAACTACCTGGGAGAGCCGCCTGAACTCGTCCGTGACAATACGCACCTGTTTACCCACCTCGATTTGACTGAGCAGCAGGCGCCGCTTAATAGCAGTGCTGAGCTCGTACTGAGTACGTTGTTACATGATGAGCTTACATATCTGGTTGCCCGAGATGCTTTGAAAGAAAGGCTCAACACAGAGCTTGATTTAAGTAATCGGGATCTTGAGCTGCTGATCGCTGTGCTTTATCAGAATGGCGGAAAGGTTTCGAAAACGAAGCGGCAGAGTCATTTTGCTCTGTTAAACGACCAGGAGGTACTCATCGCTGAAGAGGCTTTCGACTCGATAGTTGCTGTTCCCGGTGAGGCAGAATCATCCTGGGCGCCGGAGCCTTGAATACACTGGCTTGCCAGTAGGCTAGATGAGATTACTGATAGGGACGTATTTTATTAATCAGGAAGGGAGCGTTGACGCGTTCCAACATTCATTTCTAAGCAATATCAGCTATCCCTACCTCCTCACAACATCAACAGCCGTAGGGGATGAGCTGGATATCTCAAGGTTACCGCTACGATAGCTTTCTGGCTTAAACCTATTTGTATTTATATCGAAGGCGATCGCTACAAAGAAGTCCCATGTCGAGTCGTACTGATGAAGAGGTAGGGCCTCATAGATATCAATATTGCTTTCTCGATATACAGCAAGCTCCGTTTCAAATTCATCCAGATGCTTGAAACTGAACCGGTCTGGTGACCCTTTGGGTACACGGCCTTTTTTGAAAGGCGTCAACTCATGTGAGCGAAACGACTCTAGGGCGCGTACTTGGCTCTCAAAGTCAGGATGGCCTGGGAAAGGGCGAGTTACATAATGAAGCGCGACTGGCTTCGCGCTTCGCCATTCTACGAACACACAGATGTATCCATTCATGGGAATTCTCTTTGGGTGATCAGGTGCCATAGGCGTCAAGCATTGGTAGCTCTTCGCAAACTTCAGCCTCTGTCGGGAATAACAAGCCCATCTGTTCGATTAGATCTTCGGATGTACTTTTACGAAGGTTAGCTGGATCAAGCTCGCTACCTTCAAGGTAGCCCTGGGAAAGCTTTCGTTTCCAATTCCCCAGTACATGCGCCGGGGTGTACCACACCTCACGCTGCTCAAGAGTAAGCGTATTACCCAAAATAATGATGGCAGGGACGTGCATCAGGGTAAGTTGAAGATATGCCATGTGTACCGCCCGGGAGTCGACGTCCTGAGCAACGACATGAAGGTTTTGCTGATAATTGATGCCCATATGATGGAAGGTATCAGCCATCGCGATGATCATGGCGCCAGCACCGCACGCCGGCTCATGGACCGTCACGTAACCGCGTTGGTTAATTACCTGTTGTAGCTCACCAGCATCCCTGAATTTCATTTGTGCCATGAGGCGACAAACTTCATAAGGGGTAAAAAACTGGCCCCTAGCGCTATTGCCTAGCTCTAACTCACTGAAAACCTTCCCCAGTACATCGTCAGGACCTAAATGCATAGCATTTGTAAGGTGCGCCAGCATCTCGCAAAACCGGCTAACTTCTTCAGGGCTGTAGCGTTTGACGATCCTGAGATATCGGTTCTCACGCTCGTCAAACTGAGCAAGATCAACCTTGTTGGCAAAAGCCAAAGCGCCCATTTCAACAAAGTCGCTAAAAACGTCCCAGAGGTTACGAGAGCGACTATTTGCATGAAGCAGCTTCACGATCTGTGAGCGGTGTTGAGCAGCAGTTGTAGGCGCATAGGCCTGTGGTTTTCGCATCCTCCTCACCCTCTTTCACAAGTCGGCAAGGTGAGGGCATACCACTCTGCATCCGCATCGGAGACCGGAGAGGGCTCTACAGGAGCACTCAGGCGTCTTACTACATTCACTGACTGAACAACCTCCCTCAAAGCATCGAGGCGCAGGAGGGCGTCATTAGTACCGACTGATCGCTGTGTCGCTTCTGAGTTATCCAGGCTTACGCTGTGGTTACGTTGTGGCGCGAAAGGAGAGGGCTGTTTACCAATGACACGGGTCAAAAGATACATGAAATCACCTATTCATATTGTATATACGATAATATAACATGCATTAAAACCAATATGGATAGGTAATCTATGCGTTCTCCCAAACATAAAGGTACTGTTCTCCCTGGAAAGTCCCTGTATGTCGTTACAGGTCGTCTGCTTGGGGATAGTGAAGACACCCTTAAAATCGTCGCCTCCATTGATGCGGGTTGCGCACAAGAGCGATTTGCCCAATTACTAGCTGCCGAAAACGAGTTGAATGCCGATCAGGTCGAGCAAAAGATCGTATACACGCATGACCAGCGAATCGGCGTCTTTGATACAAGCGGTCTGCTTGATGTCACTTGTTTAAACGCGAACAATCGCCTCTTTCATTTCGAAGGCCATCTTGCTGATAGCAAGCAGACCTACCGAAAAGGTGTTGTGGCTCAAACGCTGCAGGAGGCTCAAGAAGAGTTCATCCGATCGTTTAGTACCGGTGACTTCGCTAAGCATGATTCAACCAAGTCAACAGTCATGATTACCCAGGCTGAATTTGTTGGATTACTCAATGATGTGGGGGGCATTGACACCTTCACTCAGAGTCCAGGACATCAGCTCTATGTGTTCACTGGCCGGCTGCTTGATGATGATGAAGATATGGTGGATTTAATTGCCGCCGAAAACCGCGATGCTGCCCACCAGAGCTTCATGGAAAGTCTGGCAGAAGACAGCGGTATGGCGATCGACAGTATTCGCGACGACCAGGTGGTGATCGTAAACGAGCTTTGTATTGGCGCTTATAACCACCAGGGCCTCTTACTGATTGACTCCCACCTTGAGCTGGACGTTGCTGAGGTATTGAGCCTTTCTGGGGGCATGCTACCCGCTGAGACTCGCGAGCCCACCGACGCAGAGGCAAAAAATTTCATATTGGAGATGCTTGAGGGCGAGAGTATCAGCCAGTATCAATCGTTCGAATCATTCTTTGAAGCCCTGACTACGTTTAGTACCTATGAGGGATGGGACAATGATGACCCGAATGAATACAAAGACATTCTGAAAAGAGTCTATGAAGACATCGTTGCAGAAGAGGCGCAAGGCCTCGTCCCTGCCCTAGAGATCTAGTCCATCCGTCTCGTCTTATGACCGGCTGCCAGGATTGTGGCCAAAGCAATTTGGCCATTCTCTAAGCTGCCCTGCCTCAAACACATATTCATAAGCAGTAGCTGGAATGCCCAACTTTATGAAGCCGAACCTTTATTCATTTGCTACAAAAGAATTGTCTCAGGACGCCTTTATCTGCTGGCTTCTCTCATGGGCGTCTCCTAAGTACGAACAGGTGGACCCGGCTCTCTACGCCTGCGGCCAAGGGCTGGTAACCGCTCTACTGCGTAAGCGCTTATCCAGCGTCCCCGAGGTGATTCATAGCGTTAAGGTAGAGCGTCAATTTAAGCGCATTGATGTCTTGTGCACTATCAATGACAAGTATGTAATTTTAATTGAAGACAAGACCACCTCTAAGAACAGCAAGCACCAGCTGGCAACCTATCTTGAGCTGATTACCAAAAAATACCCTCCAGAGACTCATACAGTCGTCCCGATCTATTTTAAAACCCACGATCAGTCGTCTTACGCATCAGTGCTGAAGAATCTCTATGAGGTTTTTACACGTGGAGATTTCCTCGCTGTTTTAGCTGAAGGGATTAGAAATGGCGTTAGTAATGAGATCTTTCTAGACTTCTACGCCTATCTGAGTGGAATTGAGGAGGGTGTACAAGGCTACTTGACCAACTCTTATGAAAGTTGGGACAAGCATGCATGGATTGGTTTCTTCAAACACGTACAGGCCGAGTTAGGCAAAGGCAAATGGGATCAGATTCCCCATCAATATATGGCCTTCTGGTGGGGTGGCCATGGCGATGAATTGGTATCCAAGCGATATCTGCAGCTTAACCAAAAGGAGCTTCAAATAAGAATATCGGTCAAGGATGATTCACAACGTAAAGTAGTACGATCCCAGTGGGCAAGGCGAGTGATCCAGGCTGCCAAAGCCCAGGGTATTGAGTTCTCCAAGGTTAAATACCATGAAGGCAAGACCATGGCACTTGCAGCGGGAAACTATTTGCAGGTGGATGAGGCAGGCATAGTAGACATCCCATCTACTATCGCTTATTTGCGCCAGGTTGAAGACTTTTTGAAAGGGCTGGCAGAGGAAATAGTCGAGGCAGCTTGATAGCAAGCTTTAGCGGCTTAGCATGGTAACTCAGCAATAGCTATAAACGATGCGAAAAAATAGCAGGATAGTAATCTCATAAGGTTACTATCCTGCTGCCTCTTCGGATGGCAGGGCTGAATCCATCAGCATCCATTGCTTTGTCACACAGGGAGCAATGGAGAAGGGTGTAACTATTCAGTTAACGACCTAGGTTTACCAAACTTTAATAAAAATTATTCCTGCTGACGATTGGCCATGTTCTCAGACTCTCGCCACGCTCAGGCAGCATTCTCCAGGCGGGGAAGGAGAATGCTTTCTATTGCCGTCCTCGGTCTCTATAAAATGTAAGTGAAAGACTTTGCAGACCGTCAGAAGATGTCTATTTTGAAAGTAGGAGAAGGATTTCCTGATTAAGGTCTGTGGTAATGCAATACCCGTCGTGGAGACGGCTACAGGTGTTCTGACCTCCTCATGCCTGTAGTCGTCTCTTTTAGGCCAACGTCTTGTAATTTTCCTATTTCTGACGTGGCTACCTCAATTAAACACCTGCTTTGATCAGTTAATGACCAACCTCTATACAGATCACTCTTTCAATTTCTTCATATGAATGCGCTTTGGCAATCAACAGGCGCCATCCGTTAGATACTGCCTATAATGCCCCCCTTTTCCTACCATGATGTCCCTATGAAAAGAGCTCTGCTGGCGCTATCGGTTATGCTGTCTTTTTCTGCGCAGGCTGAACCACCTGCTACATTCGCCCAGGCTAAGGTAGTAGCGAAAGAGAAGATCTATTTCGATCAGACTAATAGTGTTCAGGGTGAGCTCTACTGCGGATGCCATTGGCAATGGACAGGTAAGTCCGGAGGGCGTATTGACTTTGCCTCCTGCGGCTATCAGACACGCTCTCAACAGAACCGGGCCGAACGGGTGGAGTGGGAGCATATCGTCCCTGCCTGGATCTTTGGCCATCAGCGCCAGTGTTGGCAGAACGGGGGTCGCAAGAACTGCGTATCTGATGATCCTGTTTTCCGTGCGATGGAAGCAGACCTCTACAACCTCTATCCCTCGGTAGGAGAGGTTAATGGCGACCGTAGCAACTATCAGTATGGCATGGTTACTGGCGTAGCGCCTCAATATGGCCAGTGTAAGACCAGAGTAGATTTTGCCGGCCGGTCTGCTGAGCCGCGAGATGAGGTTAAAGGCCTGACGGCCCGAACGACGTTCTATATGTATGATCGCTTTGACCTTTCCATGTCGCGCCAACAACAGCAGCTTCTGATGGCATGGGATAGGCAATTCCCGGTTACCGCATGGGAAAAAGAGCGTGATAATCGTATCTCCAGCATCATGGGGCACCACAATCCTTTCGTAACTGGTGAGCGAAAGTGGGTACAGGGGTATAAGCCGGTTGGCGATGGCATCGTCAGTCCTATCCCAGCTCGTACCACTAGATCAACAAAGACATTACCTGAAGTTGAATCGGCACCTGTGGCTGGCAGCAAGATAATTGGGAATAAGAGCAGCCATATCTATCATCTGCCTCAGGGATGCCCGAGCTACGATAACGTATCGGAAAAGAATCAAGTAGCGTTTAGCTCCGAATCAGAGGCTCAGGCTGCAGGTTACCGTAAAGCTGGAAACTGCAGGTAAAGCACTGCTGCCTTAAAGTGCATCAAGTCACCTTAGGGGCCAGACATATTGAAGGATTAAAAGATTTTTTTTGAGGGCAAAAAAAACCGCCCTAGCAAGGCGGTTTTTCTTAGCAGATTAGATTCGCGGTCTTCTCTGCTCTCCTCACAGGAGACATTCACAATGTCGTTAAAAGATAAGATATCAACCGTTACCAGTCAACACGTCTTTTTTGCAGGAGGCGAGGTGATCGACTTTTGTAGTAAGAGAGCTGAGAGTTAAGGAATACCTAAAACTCAGCGATAGCGTGCTGAGCTCATTCAGGTTGATTCAGGGCAGAGATGATGTCATCTGGTAATGTTCTTACAAAGACCTTCATATGGCGCAAAGGGGAAGGGCTATTCATGATGTCGAACATGTGTTGCCTATAGCGCCTGGGTAACGTTTTGGAATATCGTTTAGCTGCATCTGCCACTGCTCGATCAGTACCGTGTATTTCGGCTACAAGCGCGAGCGCGACGATTGCGTCATAGAACCGCAATGGGCTTTCCTCACTATAGATCTATCAGGCCAGGCTTGATTATAGCGCTTTGCAATCAGCGCACCTAGGAAGCTTGCGCCCTACATCAATGAGGAGCAGCTCATAGTCTGGTAAGAAGACATGAACTGCTTTAGGCACACTTGGTCCTTGGTCATGTAAGCCAAACCAGGACGAAAAGAATGCCTAATACAGACATGAAGGTTCTCTTGCGAAGGATAAGCAATAAGCACTGCCTGTATAACGTGGCCATGGCCCTGTTTGTACCCGCGCTTCTTATGATCGTGAGTCTATTATTCCCTCACCATGCCGTACCCTGGATTCCCTCTGCCTTGTTTGGCGGATTTGTAGCGACGTCCATCCTGGTCTCGGCCTGCCGTACCGACTTAAAATAGGGGCGCTAGCTCAATCGGTTCTAGCCCCTTTGAATCAGTCATCGCGTCAATGAAGCATGTGCACAGTAGTCAATAAGTACCATCAGCCATTCGACATCTATATTGGCCGAGGTAGTCGTTGGGGCAACCCCTACCAGATCGGAAAGGACGGCGACCGTGACCAGGTTATTGCTCAGTATCGTGAATATCTCTGGCGCCAGATACTGAATGGTGAAGTGACCTCGACCGACCTACTCAACCTTGATGGAAAACGTCTTGCCTGCTTTTGCAAACCAAAAGCTTGCCATGGTGATGTAATCGTTGCGGCAGTGGCCTGGGCTAAAAATCGCGCCGCGCAAGCGCTGCTATAGCTCAGACTGGATGAGTTTCAAGCCTTCCGTAATCTGGCCTTTAATCTATATTAGGGGTCTAGCTGATATCTGCAGAAAACTCCAAAGCTGGCCCCGAAGAAACTATGAAGCCAATCATCCAAAGAAACGAACCTGCGACAGTTATCGTTTGCGGTAAGTGCTCACAGCCTCTTCAGACTATTATCGATCGATATGCATCGGACGATGATGCGCGATCAGTTGTACTACATGCTCAGAAGGGGTGCTCCATCAAGCAGATCACAGTAGAGCAGGCGTGGGCGTTAGAGGGGGAGTGTCGATGTGATGGATGAAGCTTAAGCAGTTCCGGCCGACTGTATTCAACACACTCTCCATTGTCGCCAGTAAAAGGGAGAAGGCCTCGTTGTTGAGGGTGACAAATTAGAGCCCCCGGTAAAGGCCATAAGGTCATTAGCACTCAAAGCGTCATCAATGATTTAGCACTGCCCAGTCTGCGCAGTGGGGACTAAGAGTGATAGATTTAATGAATGAATATACGCTCTCGAAGACGTATAATTATTCATATGATCGAATCGCTCAGGTCTAACGCTATGCAATCCGCCACCTTGAAGTCTCTGGGAATGAAGAGCAGTATCTGCCCTGTTACGCATTCTCCCTCTCCGAACGTAACACGCCACTTCGGCTCTGACATACACGAGCTCAAAACGAGGGCGATCCAGACGCATGCCGTTCCGGGTCTGAGAACAGCCACACGTGTGTGGCATGCGGAGGAACTTTCTCGTACAACGCCGGAACCTAACTGTTCGAGGAAAAGTGCTAGGAGGTAGATGCAAATCTGTATCGGTTGTTAAAGGGCCTTCTGATAAACAGAGTTGCAGGCCCACCGCCCGTCACCACGGGAGTTCTTTAGTGCACTAGCTATCTTCGATATGAGCTAGAACCTTCTTAAGCTTTTCATCATCCCAAAGTAAACTCTTGCCGTTATCTCGTGAGCTGTTCAGCAGCTGCCCAGGACTCTTTCTATTGAGTTGGCGAACTACACTAGCGACAGTCGCCTGATGAACTTTGCTTGCTATATTCAGGTCGTGTTCATCCAGCTGTTCTTTAGTAAAAACGTGTATTTCGGGATTATATGTCATCGTTTGACTTCTCCACTCGAAATGGGGCTTGACATCATATTAATATCATTTCATGGCTACGTCGCCAAGGTACGAGCCTACCCTGGCGACCAGTGGAGAAGATGCGATTTCCTTTCGCATGATTATTCATCTAGGTCATAACGTACTTTTATCGGTTGTCATTCGCTTAAATGAGAGATTCCAGAACCGAAATCTAATTTCAGACAAGGCCTAGCAGATCCTGACCTTTCCGAGCACTTCATCACGGTTACTAAGGGATAACTTAAGCAGCTGGCGCCGAATTTTGCCCCTCTTCCAGGGCGTGTACAACAGACCGTAGATATGATTCGCGGCTATAAATTTGGTGTCGTCAACAATACTCGCTAGCTTTCATGGAAAGTGGATGCTCTCCCTCGCTTTCATTATGATGTGGTCCGATATCCAAACACCTACAGGGTGAGTCAGTATGTTTCGAAAGATTCTTTTAAACCAGTGGGAGCGGCTTACTGAATCTGAGCTGGAAAGACTTGGCCGAGACCTTCCAATCTTTATTCTCTGTGTTTGCGGGTGCTTAGCCGCTTTATTTTCCTTCGCTTGATCACCGACACGGTAAATCGGGATGACTTATCAGCTGTGAATTAATAAGGCCTAAAACCGTAGAAGCACGTCCGACTCTTACTAGCTCACTAGCAGAAAGGCCGCTATGTTGGACATGCTTGTACTGATAAAACCACTCAATACCTTTAGCAGGGTTTCCCAGTGCTTTGCCAGCTGCGTTTATCAACTCAGTGGCCTGTAGACACCGTTCACTCTCTCCGTTAAGGGTAGAGCTACTAAGATCATCATCATACTTGGACAATGCCTCCACAAGGGGTAGTAACTGTCTGGCGCCAAGAGTGACCTCTTCGGGAGTTGAAGAAGCTAGATCGCTGTACGAAGCGGCTACATCCCGGGAAGCAGCAATTACGTCCATTGCCCCAATCAAGCTTAGCGTCAGACATTCAATTTTTTCTCGATCTTCATTGATGCCTTCTGCAACGAGTTCTTCAAGCCCTTTGGTTCTGTAATAATCACTGAATCCATTGAGGACTCGGCTAGCCAGGGCTTGAAGCTTTGGGTGCTGATCATGAGGCTGTGAAGTAGGAGGGCTGTGATCGGCTAGTAGTGCTTGTGTGCTTTGGGTGAGTACCTGCAGGCGCCGGTTCTCATCCTCATCAGAATCTGCCAGGTTCGATGCTCGAAGCTGGAGCTGCTGGATCAGCTCCTTAAGATGCTCTTCGCTGATGATAATTTGACGTCCAGACATCTTGTTCAGCCTCTTGCTTTAGCTTACTGGTAGTTGCCTCTGGCCTCGTACGGCTTCATGCATCCGCCTCTTGGTGAGTTACATTATCTGTCAGGCTCACGACCTTTAGCTGAGCCTGATGAAGTAGGGCGGTTTGCTCAGTGAGGAGGGCGTTAAGCTTGCTTATTTCCGTGTGAAGCGCGTCGTTCTTGGCCTCAAGCGATTCATTTTTCAGAGAGACTTTATCCATTTCTTTCTGCATAACCTGTAACTGGCCAGCAAGATGCGCTTTCTCTTGGTTGACTTGGGATAACTGCGCACTTAGTTTATGCCAAACCTCTTGAGCTTCCTTCTCTGCTTTTCTGTGCAGTACGCGCTCTTCGTCAATCTGACGTAAAAAGCGAGCGGTATCATCATTATAGCGAGCCTGTTCATTGTGTAGTTCAAGCTCAAGGCGCTCAACCTTGCGTTGATGCTCCAATGTAATATCAGCAACCACCTTATGGCGTTGCTCGGTCTCAGCCTCTAATTTGGCCTGCCATTCAACCCTTTCTCTGTCATGCGTGGCTATTTCGGCCTTATGCGCCGTACGTAGCTCTTCCATGCGAGACAACTCTTGGTCGATCCGACCGTTTGCATGAGCGAGCTGCGCTATTAGCTGCGCCTCACGCTGAGCAGCTTGGTTAAGTTGTTCACGCATGAGAATAATCTGATCTTCGCGCTCTGCCTGCCTTTCTTGAGCTCTCTCAAGGAGTTCCATAGTTTCCTGGGCAGCTTTTTTCGCATCTTCAGCTTCACTGCGAAATTGATCGCGCTCCTGGCTAAACTCACTGAGTGCAATTTCTTTGATATTCATCCAAAGATTCCAAAAGGCATCCTGCGCTGCTTTTGGATAGTCCCCGCCGGCGCTACGCTCGGCAAGCTCAGACATTATTTGGCGGACTTCCCTAACAATAGCGTTACTGGCGCCATGGCCTGTTATCTCCCGTACTTTTCGCCATGATGGAGTATCACCGTTTTTTAAGAGGCTCATGACGGCATCGTAGGTTTCAGGGCTGTATTGCTTGCTCATCATGGGTATCTCATACGGGTATGGGGCGACGGAGGATCAGGAGGCTCATTTTATATCGCGAGGGGCTGATCTGACTCTAGACTGATAAAACATTATGCTTTTGAAGTCTCTAAGATCAATCAAATTCAGACACTCAGCTTCTCAGAGTCATTTTAGCTAGAAAAGTAATATCACACGGGAGAATAGTTCCGTAAGATACTATGTGTCATTTTACTATAGTAATAGCTAAAAAATACGGGCTGGCTATGAAGTACTATACCCACTGTCTTCTGTTTCTACTTGCTTTATCAGGTTCTGCAGGGGCCGCAGATCTGTTAAACAGCGGGACGACTCAGCCATCGATGACTCTCCCGTATGCCAATATAGGTGAGAGTTGTCCAGGTAATGGGGCGGCAGCGCTGACGACCACAGGTAAGGCTCTTATGTGTGAGTCCGGACGCTGGAGTAGCTCCACGTTCAACGGTCATTACTACTACCAGAGCTTAGTTCGCAAAACATACACAGGCGTGAATGATCGACCAGGTCCAATCTTTGTTAATGCCTTTGGTGGAAATGCACATACTGGCGATCCTACCAATCCATGCTTCAAGCAAGCCTGCGGTAACTCATGTTCTCTGATTGCTGCTAGCAATGGAGTAGGGGTGGCACACCATGCTGATAATGCCACCAATGGCGCAAGAACATGTGTAGTGGGTTTTTGGGTTGCCCCTGGAACGACCTTCACGGTTGTCTCTGAGCCCTATTCAAACCCATACGGTGGAGATTTTTACATAACGCTATTTGGGGAATAGGGTCATCAAAATGATCTATAGACGAAAGATGATGACGGTTGCCTGGCGCATAGCTTTAGCTGGGCCTGTTTTAATGTCCCACGCTCAAGCTGACCTTTTGAAGGGCGACTCAGGCCCTCCAGGTATGTCAATCATCTATGCGGTTGAAGGCACTCCATGTCCAGGAACTGGAAGTAAAGCATATAGCCAGGTTGGACGGCCAATGGAGTGTATCAACGGCACATGGAAAGAGATGGTGGCAGGGTTTTACACTCAATACTCGCTTGCTCAGAAACCGAACACGACAAATGATGACCGGCTGAGTTTAGGGCGCCATAAGTACTGCGCACTTAGCGGACAGCAGTCTGAACAGCTGTCTGATACTCATTGCTCTTTAATTGTTAACGCCAGCTCTATATGGGAGCTGAGCGCCAGAGTAACCACGAGCAATCCATCAGAGCACTGGTGTATAGCTACATGCTTGGACTGATAAAGGTGTCCTTTATTAGCTACATTTTAGACTGCTGCTGGCTAGATGGCCCTGACATTACGCCTGTCCCAGCCGTCCATACCTGTCCGATTTGCCTCTGTTTCGCATCCCGTTAAAACCACTGATGCCAGAACTCTAGAGAGGAGGATGACATTAGCGTCATCCAGGCCTATCTGTGTTGTCTGGTATGAACCTTAAGATTTGCAGTTCGCCTGCTTTAAAGCGGTACGCAACGACGCGTTGTACCTCATGCATTGTGAGCTCCCGAACTCCATAGATTGGAGAGGGCGATCCTAAATAGGGAGCTCTTGAGAGGGTATTGGCCATAGCAAGCACATCATGTGCTTTGTTTTGCTTGGCTTCTGTACCGATTACGCGAGTAAGCGCCTCCTCAAGATCCTGAATTGCTTTCTGAGTTATTTTTAGCCTTGGCACGTCCAATCCATCCACTCTGAATATCGGTCAGATCAACAAGATTTCCAGCGTCAGCATCTGCGATGCCTTCTTGAATAGCCTCTACATGCCATAACTCTTGTTCCACATAGAGACGAAGTGCTCGTTCAATATGGAAGCTTCTATCCCGATCCGTTGCGTCAGCTAGTTTCTGCAGTTTTTCAGCAAGATCTTTTTCAACGCGTGCCGTGACTGGAACTGACATAAAACACCTGTTTTCAATGTTTACGATGTGGTCATTGTATCTCTAGCAGTCACGTTTTTCCATCACAGAGACCGCATAAAAATGTTGGTAGGGCCTCCGTACATACGTATCTTTATTACTCATAGCCTGACTCCTTAGCATAGCTTGAAAGAAGCTCAAGCTAGAGACTCATGTAATGCATATACCTATTACATATGTAATGGATCTATCTGCTGTATTTCTGATAACCATACTTATCAGAAATGAGATATTCACTAATAGGGCGCCTATGTCTGTTCACCGTAGCTAGGCGATCTAGGCCATAATCAACCTACAAATCGACCGTATCTGAGTACTGTTCTTAATGATGGATACGAAACGCGCATCTTGGCCTTGGTCTATTGCAAAGATAATTTCAGGTGGTCAAACCGGAGCCGATCGAGCTGGATTGGACTGGGCCATTGATCATGGCATCGCCCATGGTGGCTGGTGCCCTAGGGGCAGGATCAGCACCGATGGAAGTATCGATAGTCGCTACAACCTGCTAGAGACTGAGTCAACTGGGTATCGGCAGAGGACACGACGTAATATCGAGTCCAGTGATGCAACCGTAATTTTTATGATGGGGCCGCTTATTGGTGGGTCTTTGTTGACCTACACCCTTGCAGAAAAGCTGGCCAAGCCCGTAAAGGTTTATCAGCTAGCTGCAGATAATAAATCGCAGTTCTACGAAGTCCTGGATTGGCTTACTCAGGAAGCTCCTGAGGTGATCAATGTAGCCGGGCCAAGTGAATCTAGATGTCCTGGTACATATCAGGCTACCTATGAAGCTCTGGATCGAATCTTTCAGTGTGATGTAACGCTGCGCTTGAGCTGATACATCTGTAGGAGTCGGCACCTCAATATCATGTCAGTTCGTGATAGCTCTATGGACGATCGCCGGCGCAGCCAAACCTTCATCAAAGCTACACGAGGCTTAGACTTAATCAAGAGTTTGCTTTTATCCCTTAGCAACCCATGTAAGCGATATTTGTAACTCATGAAGTGAAGCCCGCAGCCCTTCTGAGCGACTCTTTTATACTGTCAAAAGGGGTTCAGCCTGAATCCATGCCCCTTCTGGGTTCGGTAATGGGTGCGAGAGCAAGCTAAAGTTAGTTTGCGCATACTGCTCGTGTTCATAAGTTTTGTGGCAGGCATCAAGTAGATTTTGATAAAATAAAAGGATGTTTACCACAGTATATTCAAAAGAATATGTGTGGGATTATTACCTGTCAGGATGAATACTATGCCTTGCATGGACGAAATTTCAGGCCCAATGGCATTAGAAAGCTTGGTTGAACGAACCGAGCAGGCTATGGGGAGGTGCGGAGAATTCGTCCAGCTAACGCAGACGTACCGAGCAAGGATCGGAGCTGAAGACGGCCTTGAAATTACCAGGGTGCTTGAACTGATAACAGATAGGCTTAACAAGTCCAGCAATCTCTTGCTTCACTTCTACCAGACGCAAGATCATCGACTTGTGGACTGTCAGCGCCTACTTAACAAGCATCTTGTTAACGCTGAAAGAACCCTAGATGAGCTCAAAGTCATCCTGGAGTCCTATCAGTGAGACGAAAGGCTAAACCTACAGGAACGCTTCGATCCTTCCTTGATGGCGTGAGAAAGACTATTTCGGAAATTGATACTGAATTTGATGTATTGATGCTCGAAGGCGCACGGTTGACCGGGCAACTCTACGCACAGCTGATGGATGAAGCGCGGGATACCTATACTGCAGTAAACCAAATCCAAAGAGATGCTGGAGAGGCAATCGATTACCACAAAGCCGGGCTCGAAAAGGAAATCTTCCGTCTCCGGGCGGCTGAGCACGCGGCTTTTGAGTCGTTGACTGACAAAGTCCCATCGATCCGTAGTTGGAAGCACTATGACAAACTCGCCGATATAGCTGCGAGCAAACTCGGAATCTGTACCCTCTTCGAATTAAGGAAATCAGTCGTCGGTATCGGCCTTATAGGGATGGTTGCTGCGAAGATGCATAACCTTCCTATATTTGACACTATTGCGAGCCATGTCTTCGAACTCGGCACCTCTTTTTATCCGGCCCTTAGCCAATCAGATTCCCAAGCGCTGACTACTGCAATGATAGGGATCTCGGCACTGTCAGCTTACCGGCTATTTTCAGTCAACCTGGCCGGGCGAAGGGCGGCAAACTTTGATCAGAACAAATACACCCTTGAACGTTGGCAGAGCAAGCTGCAAGGGGGCTGGGCCAATTGGGCGGTGAGCGTAATCGGATGGGTGAATGATAAGCTACATAACAGCCTGCCCCTTTTTGAGAAGCAAACCTTGCAGCAGTTGAAGTCACTCAAGCAAGGCGAGTTGGCAAGGCTTTTTACTACAGACCTGCTCACCCAGCCTCAACAATACGCATTTCAGAGTATAGTCAGGGAGCTAACTCAACAGTATCGCATCGGTATGGCTGACACCGTGGCGATCGAAATGCTTTTGCAAGAACCGGATCCAAATAGGGTAATGGCTATATTGCGTAGCCGAGAGATTCCTGAGCACTGGGCACAGGAGTTTAAGATTGAGCGAAGATTTCTTGTCTCAACCGATCGTAACTGGAGCTTGCCGCTGTTTGATCATGATCAACCTAGCCGAGTGAGCCAGGCTTGCTCCTGTCAGCATGAGCGGACTGTTGATAACCATGAGCCGCCCGGCCCGAACATTTAGTTATTTCCGATTAATGCCTTAATCGGAAATAACATCACTCTCATCAGCTAAGCCTGTAACCCAAGCATGCTTAGTACTTAACATCCTTTTATCAAACAAGAATCTATACGTTTGGTTGATTAGCTAATACGTGTCTTTATATGGCTCAAATCAGAAACTCAAAAAATAACGATCGCTGGACAGAAGAAATACTTGCCCTGCTGGGAAAGGCAACGGATGCAAGCATCGCCCGACGCCTAGGTGTGTCGAGTATGACCGTACAGCGAAAGCGTGAGCAATTTGGTATACCTAGGCGCCAGGTAAGCATGGTTTCGTCAGACAGGTCTGTTGAATTCTCATGGACTGCTGAGTCATTAGCACTATTAGGCGTTGAATCTGACGCCTCAGTTGCCTCAAAACTAGGGCTTAACCGTAAAGGTGTATGGGCTAAACGTACCAGTCTAGGTATCCCCCGCTGCTCTAAACGATCAAAGTATAATGATGAGCTGCCAGAAGAGCTCATCCTGAAGCTTGGGAAAGTCCCTGACTCTGATCTTGCCCGAGAGTATGGTGTGCCTGATTACGCCCTTTATAAAGCTCGCAAAGAAAGATCGATAGCCGCCTTTGTAAGGATTGACCCTGCTATTGATGAGCTTAAACGTGAGCTGGGTACAGCAAGTGATTACACCCTTGCTACCAAATACAGCGCATCCCCTAGCCGTGTACGGAGCCTGCGCAACGCACTGAATATTCCGCCCTTTAAACCTAGCTCGAATAAGCTAAAGGAATCCCCCAATAATGAGTAAACTAAAGATCTGGAGGCAGTGACCTTTAGTGGGAGTACTCTTGCTATTACCTACCCTAGCCCACTCTGTACCTGATGATGGTTATAAACTGATTCGGATTTGTAGTGTGTTCATCAGACTAGTCGATAATCCCACACAGCCGGCTAATGCATTTGAGACATCTCAAGCGGGTGAATGCATGGGGTTCATGCGGGGGATGAGATATATGTTCCGGATACAAGAGGCGATGCACAATAGCAGCGTTTGCATGCCCAAAATTAGCAATCTGGATTACGTAAAAAGTATTGTTGCTTATGGAAACGCCCATCAAGAGTTGCTTGCTGAGAATGAAAGCACAATGGTGATCCGCTCTGCTGCAAAGCTTTATCCGTGCAAATGATATTTGATCAGCTGATCTAAGCAGCCCACATCAGTATCTGGATACTGCCCTAGTAGGTGAGCACCTTGAGCGGAACCCGGTAGCTCTGAACGCGGATACGGCTTTATGGATGAAGCTAGCGTGGCCAGAGGCCCCCTCGCAGCGGCAGTATGCGCCGGCAGGTGTCACCAGGGTGC
>NZ_BDAE01000045.1 GCF_002091675.1 Pseudomonas luteola NBRC 103146
CCTGATTTCGACCGCCGCTATGCATGGTCAAACCTCAGTCTTTTCCGCCATCTCCAAGGCATCATCGACCTCAATGCTCGGACTGATGTATCCAGGCCGCGAGAGCAGACCGTGTTTGCTCAGTGATCTCAAACTGCACAGGCCGCTGCGTTTTCTGCTGCATCACCATAGCTCGTTATGATACGTGCTCGCCATGAACGACATTGCGGATGCGGGGTTTGGTTAAGTCGCAGGCTAGAAGCTTGCGGTCGATGGCCAGATCGAAGAGAGCCATATCTCGGTTTCTTTCCGCAATTTTAAGCCTTACTCGGATGGCCCAGATATCTCTCAGTCGGGGTGGGGTTTTCTGTCCGACCAGTTTTCCTTTGTTTCAAGGCTGACGGCTGACAGATATGGTGTTCATGACTAGTCCTTCAAGTGTGGAAGGATTAGGATGGCTAATCAGAGCATCGGTCGCTATCCTGCCAGTTCGCGGATCGACATGCAGATCGGCGGGATCGTCGCAAAGGTAATGCTGAACACCTACAACCCGTTCAACGGGACGCAAAGCTATCTGCCGCCCGTGCTATTCGACCATGTCGACCCGCTCCTTCCAAGCATAAGACCGCTGCTACCAGGGGGGCCGACAGCCTTCGTGGCGCTGTGCACGATAAACCTCCTCCTCGTTGGAACGCGCGCGCCATCTAGACTTCCTGCTTGAGGCGGCCGAGGCTTGGTTTGGTCGCACGGAGGCGCCAGGACTGTGGATCGACCTGGGCATCGGACACAAGCTAGTTCAGTGGTTGGCAGTTGCGATGATCCGTAATGGGCAGCAACGAATACTGTCCACTCAAGAACTTATCAACAAACTCTAGAAACCGTTCCGGGACTCGCTTTGCTAATTTGGGTGAGCTCGCCAGGCATCCCCGCTTACGGCACGAACGGTCCCGCATTTCAAGAATGATTATGTTACCGATGAGCGCCGGCAGCGGTTCCTATATGATCGCTTCAACTTTAGCCGCGGCCTTCTCTGACTGACTCCAGGCCTAATCCGGATCCGCTAATGATGAAGGTTTTACGATCGCTCATGAAAGAGAGCCCAGATGTTCAAGCTTAATCATTTATTGGAACAAGCTGGCCTTGATGTAAAGCAGGTTTGTCTCGTTAGACATCAAGACAGCCGAGCGATTAAAGGACTTAGTCCTTACGATTTATGGGCTTCGAAACCTGACCAATTCAATCTCTATCAATCCATCCAAAGAAAGCCTGTCTTTGAAAAATACGTATGGATTGCCTCTTTTGTGGTGACGCCTTTGGGCGAGACGTTATTTGTAGGTATTTTTCGTAAAGATGGAGTAGGAAGAGCACCGGCAAAACTGATTGATCCCTCAACTGGTGAAGATGCGAGCGGAAAACATCTCTATGATCTGAAGCTCTGTGAGCCTCTTAGGGACTATGCAGGTCGGCTGGTAATTGAATGGGGTAACGCCCACATAGTTTGGCGTCAGAAGCCATCAGCTAAAAATAACAAAGAGGTACTCGAACTAAGACGTTCTGCGCATGATGCGCCCTTTCCCGGCTTCGTTTCCTTCATATGGCGTATTAATGCGTTAGACACTGTACCAATGTCCTGGAGACTGGTTTTGTCTAAGGTATCTGGCGTTTACGTGCTGGCTTGCCGAAACAGCGAAAAACTATACGTTGGCGCAGCGTATGGGGACTTAGGTTTCTGGGGGCGGTGGCAGGATTATCTAAAGACAGGCCACGGAGGTAATCAAGGGCTTAAAAAGCTAAAAGAGTTCGACTTTCAGGTGTCGATATTGGAGGTAGCGTCTTCTGCGGCTGGTAAGACAGAAATTGAAAACCTTGAAGCTCTTTGGAAAGCCAAACTACTGACACGTGAGTTTGGCCATAATCTCAATTAGCCTCAGGCGGCACTCAGGCCAATTAGAGGACTATATAGGCTTGCCGGTGCATATTCTGGGTCAGCCAATGCTCATAGTATATATAGTATAGGCAGTCTGCCCGAGCGGACTCGGGCCAATAGAGCGTACCTAGCTTAGCCTGGTTGAGATGAGGTTTGACCTGCTTTGACCTGACTTGCCCATGCGCTTCGCGCTACAGCATAAAGATCGGCAGGCTTACGAGAAGCGGGTATCTCGTTAGACTCGATTACCTCTATGCCGTATTGGTTGGCGAGGATCCTCCAGTGAAACGCAGGGATCATCAGGAATTGATTGGAGCGACATGTGCCCACTAGCGTTTCGCGGCGAGAATAGGAGTCAAGCATGAGACAGGATTCCGTGCCACGCTCGTTCAAACGAATAATCACACCTCTGGCCTGCACGCTTCCCTGATCCTTAAGCAAGCGGTGAAGATCCTTTTTCGAATAATCGCCGCTATAAAGCGTGTCGAGAGAGTAAGGGGTGTTCATGACGCGCCTTCCTTAAAGATTAGCCACAACACGTGTTACGTCATCGTGCCGGTCCTGGTCTTTCTTATGATCATAAGTGCGAAGCGTCTGCTCAGAAGACTGGCCTACCGTGAGCATGATGGTCTTTGTAGGGACATCACGATCGATCAAGGCAGTAATAAAGGTATGTCGAAACCAGTGGTTACTTGCTCTAGGCAGGAGTTTACTGGCGCGCTGAGCTTCTGGCGGTAATAGCTCCGTGGCCATGGCGGCTACATCTTTCACGATCATGAGCACCATGCGGCTCGTTAAACCTTTCTTTCCGCTTATCCAAATCCGTGGCGGGCATAGAGGCGTACTCTCTTCCTGGAGAGGAGCGGCCGGCAGGCTGTGATTGATACGCCATGGCATCAGGACTTCAGTTACGTAGTCGGTGGGAAGTGGCACATTACGAATCTTGCCCCCTTTCCCTCGTAGCCTGATCCACCAACCGGAGCGGTCCTCATAAATCTGCGATTGGCTGGCGCTCACCAGCTCACTGACGCGTGCACCTGTGACGGTCAGGGTCCGAATGATAAGCCGATATTGTTCAGCTTTCTGAAATTCAGCGGGTGTGTCTTGCGGCATGAGCGATAGGGCTTGTTTGATGGCTGGGGCCATCAGGTCGTCAAACCACTTATCAGCTGACTCAACAGGCGCCGTTGGTGACCGGCTTATGCCGTCCTCCATGGAGGCGCTTATTTTCGCCTTAAGAGCCATGGGGTCGGATGAGATATAGCCTGACTTCAGCCAGGCTGTCATGAGTGCTCGGATTGCGTTGAAGGCATTTTGTATCGAGGTAAGCGAAAGGCCCGACACAAAGGGACGCCACTTAGGTGATGACTTAGGGTAGGGCGCGCCTGAACACCATTTATCATGAGGGACAGGATCACGGAGAAAGTCTTCGTAAAGATCCAGATGCAAACTGGTGAGCTGAGATATTAGAAGATCATGTTCTGCAGACCATAGCCACAGTCTCGATATTTCTGTCTGATAACGGCGAAGCGTGTGGGGTGAATTACGCCAACGATACAGAAATGCCATGACGGCATTCTTCTCGCGTTGAAGCGGGTCATCACAGGTCACGGACGGCTCTGCAGGCAACAGCTCTCCCTGAAGGATAGTTTCTGCAATGAGATCTACTGGATTGTCTTTCATTTTATCCACACTTTCTGTGGAAAACCCTGTGATTAAAGAAGGGGGGACTTATCCCCCCTCGCAATGGCGTTAGCTGATCAAAAAATAACCAGCATTTTTAGTTGGACATGCCTGAATGTTCGTTACTTCCGCCCAGATTATCAAGGCTTACGTGCAGGTCAGCCTCAATGATGGCTTGTTGCTCGTTGATGAGATCGCGACGTGAGCCAGTTCCTTCCAGATGAATGACCTTCTTGGAGGTAGCCAGCTGAGAGGTTAGGGCCGAGACCTTACGCAGCAGATCTGCCACCGTCTTCTTGAGTTCAGCGTTGTCCATGCTGGAACTTGCCATGGTGAGACTCGCGTGGGAAGCGATAGCTTGCAAACGCTGGCGCTCAAGCGAAATGTTTTTCAGAGCGCCGTGTAGTCCCTTGATAGTCGCGAATTGATGAGTGGCCCTGGATTGAGCGTCTGTCAGCTCTCTGGAGAGACTTTCATTGACCTTTTCAAGATGAACAATGTGCTGATTGGCCCGCTCGATTACACCTGATTGTTCGGCAATGACAGAATTGAGCTGGCTTTGCTCCTGCTGGAATTCACTCACAGTTTCGTCTAGGCGAGCCGTAATCTGGTCGACCTGGCGAACATATGACTCAATGCGGTTTTGATAATCTGTATTGGCCGCGTTAGCCAGGTTCAGCTCGTTTGATTTGGATGCCAATGAGCTTGCTAGATGTGACTGCTTTTCAGTTAAGGCTTGAATAGTACTTTCGCGATCATCCAGCGTTTCGCCTAATGCCTGGATCTGGGTTTGCTGGGTGGCTACAGTCTGATTTGAAACCTGTAACTCACCTGTAAGCCTGGTAGTTTCCTGACGAAGCAAAGCGTTCTGCTGATTTGCGCTGCCTAACTCACTTTTCAACGCATCAAGGCGTTGATTCAACTCAGAGAGTTCAGACTGAAAGCTACTGGCCTGACGTTCTGACTCTTCCAGCAGATCTCTCATGTCCGATAGCTGGCTGCGCATTGTCTGCTCAGCAATCCGACTTTCACTCAAGGCAGATTCATACGAGTTAACTTGATCGTGGCTGCTAGAGAGCTGATCCTCAAGCTCAGTTATTTTCCCCTGTAGGCCCTTGGAAATAAGGCGTTCACTCTCTACTGCGCGCTCTGCCTCTTCAAGCTCCTTTTGCAGTGATTGAACCGTTCCACTCAGTTCAGTAAGTGCAGCTTCTCTAGTTCGGGCTTCGCCTTTGAGCTTTTGAATCATTTGAAGGTAGCTGTGTACCTGGCCTTCAAACATCTGGCGCACTTCTGCAAAGTCATCGGAATTATCGGCACGATGGATAGCTGCTTCAGCCCGTTGATGATGTTGGCCTGCCTCCAGTTCAGCCCGAGCGGCTGAAAGCTGTTGATTCAGAGACTCAATTTGCTTCTGCTGATTCTCAACGGTAGCCAGTAGCTCAGGACTTACGACTGGCATAGCTTGACCGGCAGCTTCAGCGACTTCCTTTTCATACCTCGCTGCATTGAGGTCAACAAGAGTACTTTCATGTTGGGCTGTAAGCGTGGCGAGCGAATGAGTAAGCGTTTTCACTTGCTCACGTAGCTTGGGAAGCTCACCGGAGCTTCGTTGAATATTGGCAAGATCGGAGCGGACTTTTTCATTGCTAGCGACTAGCTCGACGTTAGCGCGAAGCTGATCTTCGAGCTGCTCACGCAATTTTGTAATGAGCTGTTTGTTGGCCAGGATACCAAGCAGACCCGTAGAACGATCTTCATTAAGAATTGTTCTAGCGGCATCCACCATCTTAAGTAGATCCTGATTTTTCGCATTCAAGGCGTTGATGGCCAGAGCCATTTCCTTGCGGTACTCAACGAATCTATAGATATGGCTACGCAGCAGTGATGGGTCAGTGCTGGTCGTAGCGTCGTTGAAGATGACGCGTACGTCTTTGTCATTCAAACTGAATTGAGATCGCATAACTGACTCCATTGCTAGCAGCGGTCTACGTAATCCGTTAATGGTAGTCAATTGGCCAGTTTTTAGGAAGCTCCAGCTATCTACAAATGCCCGCTCAGATTGCATTAGTGTTTTTTACTGTGTACCCTAAAGCAAAACATGGCGGGTTTTTGTTGATGGTCAGGAATAGGCAGAGTGGCTTTACGATTATCGAGCTGCTCATCTCCGTAATTATTATTGGAATATTGGCGTCGGTTATGGCTGCCCTTTTTCCAATGTTAGGTGCTTTATCGCAGATGGAGTACCAGACGCGGCAGAAGTCAATCAATGCCTCAATTGCGACTGCTATGGAAACCTGGGCGGCTACCCAAAGCCCGCTGGGTCAGCTGCCAGCGCCGTATTCCGGCTCAGGCGGTGTTATCAGTGCGCCAGTCAATGTGGCAAGCACAACTTCAGCTGACTTAAGTCTCTTGGACAACATGCGCCGCAATCGCGTGGATCCGGCCGTCATGGATAATGATGGGTCGCCTGGTGAAAACGTGCGGGTCTATCAGCGTCTGACAGGCCTTACTGAAACGAGTCCGCTGTTTCGCTCTACTGGGCCAGCTGCAACACTTACCTATCAGCTTGGCGTTATCTATATGACGTCTTGCACTCGCTCAGGTAGTACATGTAACCCTAATCCGTCACTTAGCATCCCTGGCGCAAGTCCCGTACTCACAGCTGCTAATCGAGGCACTTGGACGACTACCGATCCGGACACAGGGGCAATATTTGTCTCAACCCTATCACTTCAGCGTAACCGGCTGGATATCACGGCTGAGCGCATGAGAAGGATTCAAAGCGAGCTGCTGCGTTACTTCAATTTAATGAGACTCAGCGCCTCTCCTGCTGATCATACGAATTTTTACCCAGGCGCCTCAGCTATCACTCTTGCTGGGGCTAACCCTGCCTCAAACATGGGTTGCCGGGATGGCTGGTACAACCTAGGTGCCGCCAACGTAGACGTACTAACCAAAATTGCCTTACCCCAAGCCGAATATGGCACTACGCCGTGGGGTGGCGCGATTCAGTACTGTAGAGACTATGACCCCTTAGGCACCAATGGCCCGAATGCCGAGCCGCACTATGGTGCAATCCGTATCAATAAGTCAGTAAGTGCTGGCTCTGCGCCAACAGGATCAGCGGCCAACGATATCTGGATCACCTTCTGATGCCAGCCGTATAGCTGACCAAACACCATTTTTTAAAAGTGTTTCACTCAAACCACACCCTGAGGATGTACCCATGCTGGCTTTAAGCAGTAGCCAAACCCAAACGAAAACTCAGCGTAACGTCTTTCAAAAGGGCTTTACGCTGATCGAAATGCTGATCACCATCATTATTATCGGGATCATTGCAGCGATCTTATACCCGATCATTAACAATATGATCACCAGCCAAGCCAATGCGCGTAAATACATGGCCCTAGCCGAAAACATCGTTCATTCAGCTTCGCTCATGAATCAGACAATGCGAGCTCCGCTGGCTGTTACAGGGAACCCTCTAACGGCATCAGGCAATACGCTCCTTGACGCAATCATCGTAGGTGACAAAGTCAGTGGCCTGATCTCCACTACGTACGCTTCGCGTTACGCTACTTCTGGGGTTCGTCCCATGTCTGATGCAGTTCAGATCACGACGGCTCCGACTGCCGGCGGTTCAGGGACCTACACCATTAACGATAGTACCGTTTCCCTGGTAGCTATTAGCAATCGTCAAATGGGCGTTCAATACACCAACGTTCCGACTGAACTGGTTCAGTACATTTTCGAGCAGCGTGAGGCTGGCACCTTCAATGGTGAAACCGCCCGTACCACAGGTGTAGTTCGTTACTCTGCTGTCTCTGGCGGAAACCACGCGACCATGACTCTGGTTTACGACCTGTAACGAAGGCGGACGGCATCCATGTTTGTCTTTGTTCTCGCTCTGGTATTCGCTGCGGTTCTGTCAGTAATGGCAGGGCAGGTAGCGATACTTCAGGAAAGTTTTTATGAGAGCCAAGCGCATCTGGATGCCTATTACGTTGGCGTATCTAGCGAAGCGCTTCGTATGCGCATGATCCGGACAAGTAACCTTGGGACTGCGTCACTTGATGATCTGGTCCAGTCAGGCGATGAAGGCTTCAAGGTGAAGGCCGTGGATGATGCACGTGTCCATATAGCTAGCCAGGGCAAGGTCAATGATGGGAGCTACATCTTCGATCGAGCCCTTGTCTTTGCAGTCGATCCGAAGTTTGGAAGCTTATCAACCTGGTCACCGTCGGACGCATCGAATAACCGATGCGATCCTGATCATGACATCACGACTGCGGCAACCTGGTGTGGACCGGTTTCCGGTGTCGTTTATGACCTGATCGAGACGCGGGAGATATTCCTGCAGACATTGACCGATGAAGTGCTGCGTATGGACATTACGTTGCAAAAGATCGCTAGAGGCTACAACGTCGTTGAGAAGGCAACATTTCCGCACGGGAATTTGCTGGTCGGCCAAGGGGCTTCGGTCTGTTATGCAGGGGATGGGACAGCTGAAATGTGCTTCAGCACAACCTGTAATTATCCCGTTGTCATGCTTCAGCAAACGCCAATGGATTGCTCTGACCAATTCAGTGACTGGGGCAACGCTACCGTCCTCACTTACGTTTCACCAAAACATATTGCACTCGTCTCATCCTCACCTCGGGCGTCAGTCAAACACGCTAACGGAACAGGCCTGAGCATTGCTAGAGAATTAAGGGTCCCCTGATGTCTGCTTTCGAGAGAGCTCCTCAATTTCATGTTAAAGCGGTCGAGTTGCTTAAAGGTTGGGGGTGGAGCGGTGATGTCCCAAGGGTCCTCCACGAGTACGCCTGCAACGTAGCCAGAATAAACCCCGACGGCAAGCGCATGACGGGGGAGATTATTATTGAGCTTGGTTATCTTACTCGGCAGCAAGTTAATGACGCGCCGTCTCAGCCAAATAGTAAAACTCCTTATTTCACCTATCTGACCAAGCTGTATCCAACACTTCAGCGACATCAGATTGAGGTGCTGGCGATAAAGGATCGGCTTCCTTTCTATAGCAAGCTTGGCGACTATTTAACTCCGCATAACATCATTGAAGACATAGAAGAAGTCCGTATCGAGTGTGAGAAGATCGATGCACTTCTGGCCAGGCTGCCCAATGGGCGGAGCGTTTTGGTATTTGCTACGTACGAAGAGTTCTTGCGCTACCGCCAGCGCGGCACGAACGAGACAAGACAAAGCCCTCTGGCCAACGCTCTTAAAGTTGATAATAGTCCTCATCCCCTGCTTTTCGGCTTTGGCCGCCGAGATGATGTTATTGCGCCCCTTCGCCAGCTTAAAAAGGAAAACAGTGCAATTGAGGGCGGCACGAATACGGGCAAGCTGTTTTATGCGGAGCGTAATCGGAGTACCGAGCGATCTCTTGCTGTAGACATGCTGGAAAACGGGGTTACCCGCAAGGCATCTGACCTTTCGTTGAAGGTGCTTTCTACAGGGGAAGGGGAGATTCATTACCGCGAAAATGGTGTTCGTCTTCATAGCTATAGACTTAGCATGCAGGAGCGGATTGCAGTTTCAAACTTCTTGATGCAGCAGAGTAAGGCGAACTCATCAGGCGCCCGCCTGATGCAGCCTGAAACGGGGCGAATGGTTTACAAAGGACAGTCCTCATCATTTGAAATGCGGTGTAGCTTCATTCCTGGCGATGCGGCAATGGCATATCATGAGGACGATCAGCTCCTTTCTATTTCAATGCGCTATCTGGAACAAAATACCGGTGATGGCTACATTGATATTGATACGCTGAGCTTCACAGATGAGATCAAGCAGCATCTCGTCTCTGCACTACATGTCAAAAAGGGAATTCTGCTTCTTGTAGGACCCACAAACTCAGGAAAGTCCACTACGCTCGCGGCGTTCCTGAGTAAGCACTACGATCTGTATGGGGATCGGGTCAAGCGACTCTCGCTGGAGGATCCCAAGGAGCGCACCATCATTGGTGTGGAGCAGTTCAGTCTGCCCAGCGCAAAAGTCTATGAGAAGTATCTTGAAGGCTTTCTACGTCATGACCCAGACGTCATCCTGTTTTCGGAGATTCGCTCCAAAGAAAGTGCTGAGACAGCTACCCGTGCCGCGCTGACAGGCCACCTGGTTCTATCAACCTTTCACGCGACCGATCCTGTTGAGGCGTATACAAGCCTTGCGCACCTTATGTCAGAAGATCGCCAGCATGATTTGCTTAGTGCCTTGGTCATGATCATCACGCAGCGTCTGGTGCCAAAGCTTTGCCCAGTGTGCTCTGAGCAACGTGAGCCTACAGAGGACGAGTGGTCGATGTTTCGCTACAGCATGGCTCTGCGTGGCCTGAATGTAGATGAGATGACTATCCATAAGGATTCCATCAGATTTGCAAAGACACCTCATAAATATCCTGATCACAAGTGTGACCGTTGCTCCAGTACAGGTTATGTCGGCGTCTACCCAATCCACGGAATTCTAGACTTCACTAAAAAAGTGAGGGCTTTGCTTCGCACGAAAGATTTCGAAGAGGTTGAGAAAACCCAGGCGTTTACCCTTGAGCAACAGGCTATCAAGGCGTTGCATGCTGGGTTTATAGATCTTGAAGGGGTAAGCGCTTGATGGCCACCAAGGTTAAGATGCTTACGCTCAGAGAGCAGATCAGTTTTGTTCGTAATCTCGGCGCCTTGATTGGATCCGGACTGCCGCTACCCGATTCTCTGCGTCAACTTTCTCGTTTGTTGCCCAAGCAAAAAGAAAAGATTGAAGAGATGGCCGTTATGGTTGAGCGGGGTCGTTACCTTTCTCATGCCTGCAGCGGACTCCTGCCTGAAGAGCTGATTTCAGCCATTGTTGTAGGCGAGCAGTCAGGCAAGATGGAGTCAGTACTTTTCGAGATACGCGATACCCTTGCCATGCGGCTGCGTATGAAGAAGACATCCAGCAAGCTGATGCAGCCGGCAATGATGTTCTTCTTTGGGATAACAGTTTTTGTTGGGTTCGTTATGGGCGTGATACCAACGCTTAGTGAGACCTCATCCAAACTGCAGCCACCTGGTCGCCCAGTTCATCGAGCATTTTTGATGGATATCATGGTTGGCCTCGCTAACTTCTTTCATACCTGGGGCTTGATGCTCCTGGTTATATTGCTACTGAGTATCGTAGGTATAGCGTTATGGTCCAAGACCCCACAGGGTCGAATCTCCCTCTACAGGGCCGTGCTAAAGGTTCCCTTTATTGGTAACGCTCTGAAGAATATCGATTTTGCTTTATGGGCCCGCTACATGGCGCTTATGTGGCGTGCTGGCTATGCCGATATGCCCAAAGCCATCGGTATCACTATGAAGTCAATGCCCTTAGCGTTCAGGCCGGGCGTTGAGTTGTACCAACGGGATATTTCGATGGGACGAGGGCTTGGCGCTGCGTGTGATCCAAGGCGCCTTAATGCTGATGATCCTAGGCACGAATGGCCCATGTTGCTGCAGGTCGCGCTCCAGATTTCAGAAAAGTCCATGCAGACCGACGATCAGCTAACTTCAGCAAGCATTTATATGCTCGAAGATGCCGAGACGATCATTGATCGTCTAGTAGAGCTATCCCGAGTGTTTGTACTGGTTCTAGTCGCTGCAACAGCTGCACTACCTATTATCGCCTACATGTTTGAAGTGATTACGCTGGTTAGCGGTACGCTTTCGAGCAGCTTGAAATAAGGAGTAAACATGCGCGTTGTCTCAGAAGTGCATGAGTTGGTAAGGTCTGAATACCGGACTGGAGAAAAGATCTTTCTTGCTGGGGAAGCTGCTTACATCTCGCTTGATGGTGAGTCTCCTGTTTTTGGCGACATGGAAATGCTTTCAGCAAGGCCTGCGAACTTCAGGCTAGTTGGAGAGGCTACTCGCCTTCATGTGGGCGTGCCGCAAGAAATCCTTAGTGAGGTAAAAGCACAGCCAAAGATCAAGTTTTACTTGATGCTGGATGTTTATCTCCACTACATGCGTAGATTGAAAGATGATTTTCTGTTCATTGGTGGAGCAGAGGGCGATTCTGAGACGAACCTTGAATTCTTCATGGTTAAGCAGGGTCGCGTTGTAAGCGTCTTTGATAAGCGTCTGCCTGCTATGCGGGCTTATGACTTTGGAACTCAGTTCAGGCTTGCTCTTAATGACGTGCTTGAGCACAGCAATTATCAGCTCGATCACAACCTACCTGTCTATTGGGCGTACCCGCTTGATTTGACTGACGCTGTTAAGGATGTCTACGACGTAATAGAGGTCAATGACACTCACTTAAACATAGGTAAATTGCGTCTGCGCAATGTTGTACCGGCCAGTAAAGAAGAAAACAAACTACGGACTCTCACCATTCCTCTAATTGGTTTAGTTGCTGGTGCAGCGCTTGGAGCAGCCCCGATTGCGTACCAGTGGATGAAGTACCAGACGTTACAGCGCAATTACGTAGCGGAAGTGGCTGATGTGGCAGATGTCTATCAGCGTGGAACAGCAATGCTGGATACCCTTTCGCGTCAACAACAAATGCTAGATAAAACCCCTAATCAGAAGGATCTGATCGCCCACTGGACGACATTGGCTTCAGCGGCTCTAAAAAGTGGCGCAGTCGTAAAGCGTATTGCCGTATATGACGAAGGCGCCAAGGGCGCAGGGCTGGCAGGGCGCGCTACAGACTTTGAGATGGACCTGACAATCAAAGGTACGGGCACGTTGCCAGACCGGCTTTATGGGAAGCAACTCCTCACTGAGTTAGCCCAGGCCTCCGGCTATGGAATGTGGTTACGAGCTGGTGAGGTGAAGACCACAGGGGACGTTCGGACGATAGAAATTGAGGGAGTCTGGAATGTCCAATGATCGTACGGTCGGATTTGTTACCGCAGCTGTTGTGTTGATCTCTATGGCAGTCGGTGGATGGAAAATCTCAACTGGAATAGCTGTCGCAGCAGAAGCACAAAGCAAAGCGCTTGAGAATCTTCGTACCTGGAAGGCTGCCTATCAAGCTTTGCTGCCAGTCCAAAAGCGCTGGCAGAGTGAGTTTTTAGAAGACGCTGACCCTAAGAGTCAGGATTTAGTAGAGATCGGCCAGTCCTTACGACTAAATAAAGGCCCGCTCCGGTATGACATCAATACACTGCGTAGCGACAGAATTGAGTCTGTGAGTTATCAGGGAGTTCCGGTCGGGCTGATGCGTACCTGCGTGTCGGGCGGAAATGGACCGGGACTAGCCGTTACAGCTGATTCGATGAAGGAGCTTCTCCAGGGAATCAACAGCCTTATCAGGCATGATATCGAACTAAATCGAATTGAAATCAGCTCACGGGAAGGGCAACCCACTGCCAACCTTGGCGGCTTATGTGTGCTTGTTAGGAGAGAAAGTTAAATGAAGGGCAGTATCGCTAACTTTTCCGGCGGAACACTCACACATAATCATGTATTACTGCTTAATGTCTGCTTAGCAGGCGCAGCAGTACTGGTGGCCCTCTATGGAGCGCCAAATCTATCAAGCCGCTTTTCACACCTGCCTATCAAGGGCTATGTAACTGACGCTGCTCCGCCAGTAGAAGTAGCTGACAATAACCTCGCCTTACCGGCGGCCATGGCTTCACCGCCGGCTGAAAGCATAGTCAGCGCGCCTGATATTACTGCGCTCGAACAAATGTGGGTAAGCGACCAATCCCAGGATGGTAAGGAGAGCGACACCAGAGAAACGGAGCGTCTTGTCGCCCTTAAGCAGCAAGTGCAGGCTCGCTTGATGTCAGTACGGGTTAGCGCTCTTGCAAGTGGTGGCGCCTTTATCAATGGTAAATACATCCGTTCCGGGGCTCCTATAGGAATGCAGGTGCCTGGCATTGATGGCAAACCGCTTCCTGTTATCGCAACGGTGAAAGGTAACGCTGTTGTCTTGACCGCTGGCGACTTCACTCAGACCGTACGCTTTAAGTAAGCGGTCATGAACTGGGAACTGCTCACATTATTAAGTCCGTTTCGGGAAGCCAGTCTTAAGATCCGCCTGGCTATATGCCTCTGCTTTTTTGGCGCGGTATTAGTAGCCCTGTGGTGCTTAGCAGGTACGCCATTTGGTAAAGCATCAGGTCTACAAGAGGTTAAGTACAGGATAGAGATGGCTGGTAAGGCAAGCTTCTGGACGTATCGAGCCCTGAGGGGAAACGAATCAAGCTATGAACAAGGAACTACCCGGCGTGGCTATATTGATAAAGGCCAGCGTGAATACTTACTGGTGTATCTTTACGAAGGTGAGGGCCGTACTCGCCAGATCGTAACAATGGCCAATGTGAACAACAAAACGGTAACCCTTGAGCGGTTTGCAGAGCGTTATCGTGGTAAGCAGCTCCGATTTGATCTCTACAAAGTGCCGGAAGAGAAGTATCCCCGCGCGTTAGTCTGGAACATAGAGGTGCCTCTAAATCTAGAAGTAATTGCGGAGGGGGGAGGGCCTGACCTGAATCCACCCACGAATATAGCAGACTGGATCTTTGCAAAGTACTACTGGCGCCTGGCCCAGAACGGTATATAAAAAAGGGGCTTACAAGCCCCTTTATTTTAGAATTCGAACTTAAATTCCGGATCCGCTTCAGAAGCAGACTGGTGTTGCTCTTCCTCAATTGCAGTTGCCCTGCTTCTTGCTTGCTCAAGCCAGGCCTCTGGATAGTCTCTGCGATAATTACTGATGATCTTCTGCCGATCAGCCGGAGCGGCTTTGACTAGCTCAGATGCGATCTTGGCTACTATCATTGCCCGCTGAGTAATTGCGCCAAGGGATTGATTTAAGCTCTTGAGCGCCTCATGCAAGTTTCCTTGATAAATCCTGGCCAGCAGCTCTTTATGTCCGGCCAGATAATCGATAGCCGGCTCATGCAAGTACTCAGGAAACTTCATGATGCGGCCGAAAATAGTAATAGCATTGATTCTGCCGGACAGATTACAGAGAAGCCCAGCGAGGAGCTGCCGCTCTGTCTTCTGAGTATCCAATTGCTGTGCAGGACCGCGATCCGGACAAAGAAAGTAAGTGGGCGTAGGCTGATCAATAAAGCTTAGATACAGGACCTTGTCAGAAACTCTAACGGGAAATAGGGACTGGTGGCCATGAGGGATATCAAATTGCGATGGGTTGACCTCTCTGTGTTTTGGCAGGGCCTGACCATTAGCAAGGTTGAAAACCCATGAGGGTTCGGTTCTGGTCACTGCTAAACCCCTTAATCTACAAAAATAGCATTATGATAGAAAAACATACCCATAAAAACTAATAAAAATAGATTTGGCTTAATAGCACCTGAAGCCTTATAAGTGTATTCTTATGCATATGCGGAAATAAAATACAGAGCACAGTTCATGATTAGAACCGTTGGCCCGGAAAACCTAGCTGCGATCAATAAGGCTCTTAAAGAGCACGAGAACAGTTGCAAAGCACTTGCGAAGGTTATAGCGCAGGCTTACCGCAAGGGCGCCCGGGTACGTGTGCCTGTTGGTAAAGGAAGTGTTTCGGGCACGATTTCTGGTAAACCAGATCCAAAAGAGCCGACTAAAATTCCTGTCAGGCTTGATGGAGGAGCTAGTTATATTAGGAGCTTCGAATACGACGACGTCTCCTTGCTAGATGATCTTTTCATCCAGGAGCAGACTGATGTCTGAGGCTAAGCATTTGCATTGCATCGCCCGGATTCAAGCCGCGGCGTTTGGTTTGACGGAAGAGGCTATGATTGAGCGGCTTGAAGCAGGTATGTACCCTGGCCTTGTGGCTGGTTACATGAAGCTTGTTGCTCAGAGGAACGCTGAGCGAAGTAGGATCATGACAGTTTTCGAAAAAATGGCGCCAGGTTACACCCTGATGATCAGTGAGCAGGAGATCCTGATAAAAGGCCCTTATTGCCAGTATCTATCTAAAGCCCTACTGTCAATCAATGGCTATTGGGACGGCCAGGGGGGGCGCAATAGACGCTGTTTCGTCATCCAGCCTGATGCGGAAACCAAAATTGAGCGCTGCCTACATAGGTGGAAGCAACTATCCGCCCAAGGATCTGATCCATCAAAATGGTCATCAAACCGGTTTGTTACCAGTGGTTGATTCTCAGGCAGTGAACATACAAAAAGGGTCGCATTGAGCGACCCTTTTTGGTTTAGCCAGATCAGACGGACATTCTAAAATCCATGTCGTAAATGGGCTCTTCTTCCAGCTGGCGCTGCGTTTCGAGTACCTGGTCAATGGTATAACGGACTTCTGGTAACTTAACCAGAGATGCATCCACCATCGGGACTTGGGTGAGTACGACACCGCGGCCAAAAAGAGCAAAGCCCCCTTGTTCACTAAAATCGATACCTGAACGAATAGGAGTGCTTAGCATTTCACGAGTAGGGCTGCTTTCTCTTGGCTGATAATGAGTGCGAAGGGTCCCGCTGTACTTATTGTTAAGCTCGACAGGGCAATTTAGTCGATGGCCAAGGTTGATCGCTTCCCACGCTGGGTTTTGAATGACCTCCGGCATGTTGAGCATCTGGCCTACCAGGCTAGTGAGTGATAGGCGAGCAATCTCAACCTGCAGAGCAGCTTGTGCCAATGGGCCAACATTAAGCATACCGGGAAGCTCATTGCCACGAGCGACATTAAACGATGCGAGCAGCCGTTCAGGCTCGGCAGCAAAGCTGTTCAATGCCTTAAGTGAAGACTGGCGCGTAATCGGCATGCGTCCGCCAGCGCGTTGGGCTTCGGCCATTGCATCTGCCATCATGAAAATCTGACGGTCAGCTTCAAGATCAGCAGCATGTATACGGGTGTATTGACTTGGTTTGGTTAAATCAACGGCAGCCCGGCCCTCGTGCCGCTGGAGATAGCCCAGCACTGCATTAGCTACCTGGCGGTCAAACATGTCGTCAGATAGATAAAGTTGGGCCATGTCGGTCGCAACGTACATATCCCATGAGCCTGAAGACTCTACGTGATAGATGATGCTCGAAATCTGGCGCTCGATAGCCTGTTTGAATTCTGTATCAAGCTCAAAAGCATCGCGCAGGAAATAGCCGGTAGTGCCTGCTTGAGTGTCCAGTGCTAGAGCAAGGTCAGAGACTCGGCCCAGGCTTGCATCATGAAGCGTAAGACTTCCTGTAGATCGCTGCGCTAACAGTAGATCCGAGGTGCGATCTTCATTGACTGCATGGGTAACTGTTATTCCAACCAAACTGGCAACCATGGCTGCCTGGATGGAGCGTTTGATCGTGGGCATTCCGTGCCAAAAGCTAGTGACCGAGGCAACTCCCAGCGTTTGCAGAATGCTTGGCTTTGGTTTGCGCATGGTAGGTGTACCTATTAATTATAGTGTGACCTTGATGGCCGATTCGTAGTTGCTTGCCGTGTGCTTGACCACCAGAGGAAGTCCTTTTTTCAGAGCATTTACGATGTCTTGTGCAGGCTTTTCAAAAAGAAAATCGTGAGCCTCAGACTTTAGATGAAGGCCTGCCAAAGTAAGGCTTGCTTGCATCTCTTGTTTTGGTGCCAGCGTTATAGCAGTCACTCCGTCAAGAATTAGTAAAACGCAGACATCCTTACCAGCCGTATCCTTACCTAGCTGAGCGGTGTAGCTGCGAATATTCATTTTCTGATCCTGTATGACGGGTTGACGAAGAGAGTAGTTGTTAATAATCAAGTACTGTCAATATTAGCAAATTAGAAATACCAGAAATACCAACAGATCTACTACAAGAAATGTTTACCTTAGATTTACAAATGCTAGATTAATTGCGGTAGTATACTTTGTGTGTTTCGGGGGCCTTTTTATGAGAGTGAACATCCATATTGCTGTAAATAAGGCACTTGATGCGTTTGCTGCAAAACAGGTATGGGTATTCAACATCCGAAGCATGGCGCGTATCACAGGATTTAATGAGCGCAATACCGCCGCTTTTCTTCAAAGAAACGGCGAGCTACTAGGTATCAAACGGGCCGGAAGGATGTTTTACCTTAATCCCAAGGTTAAGCCGCCTTTCCATGCGTTATACCACCTGGCCGCCCTGATGCGACCTGATTCGCCCTTTTATCTATCGCTAGAGTCTGTCTTGCACGAGCATGACTGGGTAAGCCAGATTCCTAATCGATATACGTTTGTCACAACTGGTCGAGCAGCGGTCATTGAGACCGTATTAGGTACTATAGAGTTCAATCGTGTATTCAATAGTAATTCCTTCCTGGAACGTCTTAACGGCACACGCTTTGATCAGGAACGTGGAGTGCGTGTCGCTAGCCCTCAACTTGCCTTGGCTGACCTAAAGGCCCTAAACCGAAACCTTGACCTTGTTCGCCCGGAGCACGAGCGAACCGAAGATTATTCAGTAGTACGGAGCTCAGGCTTTGACGATTAGTCTGCAAGAACATATCGAAAGGGCTATGGCTCTTACGGAGAACCGACATGCTCAGCCTGTTATCGTAAAGGAGCTACTTCATTATGAGATCCTGCAGGCGCTATCCAACACTGATCTAGCTGACCGGCTGATATTTCAGGGTGGAACGGCATTACGGATGTGCTATCAGGGAAACCGGCTTTCAGAAGACTTGGATTTTGTTTGTGGGGCTGGAGATCCGGAGCCGCTTGATTTAAGTCAGCTTGAAAAAATCCTGCAGTCGACAATGCAGAACCGTTACGGTTTATCCTTTGAGTCTGGGATTGAGCCCAATAGGCAGCTATCAGAGGCGGTTGGCGTTAAACGCTGGTGCTTCAAGATTAAACTCCCATGGGAGAGCCAAAAGCAGCGGATAAATTTTGAAATATGCAATATCCCGTCGCTAGATTATCGCCCTCATGTCATTACTAGTCCCTATAGTCACCAGCAGGGGCTGCAAGGCATTGTAATCATGGCGGAAAGCCGAGAAGAAATTTACTCAGATAAGTTAGTAGCTCTAGGCTTGCGCGACCGGCTTAAAGCAAGGGACGTCTGGGATGTGCAGTTTTTGTCAACGCAAAACATACGCCCTAATTATGACTGGGTAGCTCAAAAGGTTATGCATTACGGCAGTACTGATGACAACTACCTGGATTCGATTGAACGTGCGATCGAGCGAATGTCTACGCCTGAATCTCAGGAAGCGTTTTGCAGCGAAATGTCACGCTTCGTCGATATGAAGATGGCAAGGATGTTTGAGAGTAGACCCGCTTTTGCTCAGGCCTGGCTGACCCATGCAGTAAAGGACCTGCGCGACTTGCAAAATAGCTATCCGCAGGCAGTGTTTAATCGTGATGCTGCACTGCAAAATGAGGATCCGGACCCAGATAAATCACTCTAACGCTAAGCAGAATTCCGCGTAAACCCTCGCCCAATCGGGCGGGGGTACAAGCGGGAAGCGCGTAGCGCTTCTATTCTGGAGTGGCCTGACTCTGCACTACTCTCTTAGGGTTTCAATAGTTGCGCCGCCAGCGCTACAGGCGAAGTAAGAGCGCGATCATAGCGCAGCACTTTACTTTGTCGCGGGATATACGTGTTGAGAGTCCGTATTCGGAGAGACGAAACAGTATTGAGTATGCACACTGAAATATGCGATACCAGATTAACACTTTTCCATTGCCACCCCGATGCAGATGACCTTAAGTGCGGCCAAGCCGTCAAGCGGGTATAGCTAGTAGGCTGGGAACAAGGATTACGGACAGTGCTAAGAGCCACCAAAGTACGCATTT
>NZ_BDAE01000046.1 GCF_002091675.1 Pseudomonas luteola NBRC 103146
TTTGAGAGCAAACTCCGGATCAGTTATCTATTTATCAACATTCATTAAGGCCTAGCGCAGAAAGCACCCCCTAAAGCGCATCATTAAAGGCACTGCATTTATGCATTATCTATGCATTTTACTAAATTGGAACAGCGCATTTGTATTACACGCCCGCAGCATAGGCGACACATGATATTCGCCAAAGCAAGACCTTATATAGAACTAAGCTACTAGGTGTTTGGTCCCAGGGAGAAAGGGTTTATGGTCTGCAGAGTGAGTATTCAAAACTGACTCAAGGAGGCATGCGATGAGAACAGGCCGAGCTCAGCCGTCGAAGGGCTCAGCGTAAAGGTCCTGCGGATTCAAAACTACGCGCTGAAATCATCCTTTCTTGCGCTAGCGGTGAACCCGGCTCATCGATTGCCAGGCGCCTGGGTATTACTGCTCAGACCGTATCGCGGTGGCGTCTTCGCTTTTCACAATGGGGACTTGAGGGGCTTAATGATGAGCCCAGATCTGGGCGACCCCGCAGTATCAGTGACGAGAAGGTTCAGGAGGTTGTTGATCGGGTCCGGCAAACCAAGCCTGAGGATGCCAGCCACTGGAGTTCGCGCCGCATGGGCAAGGCTACCGATATTTCCATGGCCAGTGTGCAACGTATCTGGCGAGCCTTTGGCCTTAAGCCTCACCTTGAGCAGACGTTCAAACTCTCAACCGATCCGGCCTTCGTCGATAAAGTTCATGACATCGTTGGGCTATACCTGAACCCACCGGATAAGGCTCTGGTGCTGTGTATTGATGAGAAAAGCCAGATCCAGGCCCTGGATCGAACCCAGCCAGGTCTGCCTTTGGCACCAGGCCATCCGGTAACTCGAACACATGACTATCAGCGCTTTGGCACAACGTCATTGTTTGCTGCGCTGGATATTGCCACAGGCGAAGTGATCGGGCGTCTCAAGCGTCGTCATCGTAGCGCTGAGTTTGTGGAGTTTTTGAAGGCTATTGATGAAGAGATCTGTACGGACCTACCGGTTCACTTGATCATGGACAACTATGCGGTGCATAAAACCGATCAGGTAAAGGCCTGGCTAGCCGCACACCCTCGTTATCAGGTGCATTTCACCCCAACCTCGGCTTCCTGGCTAAACTTGGTAGAACGTTTCTTCTCGACCCTTAGCCAGAGATGGATCAAGCGGCAATCACATACCAGCGTAAGCGATCCTGAGCAGTCTATTAACCATTACCTGGCTACTTACAACCAGAACCCGAGGCCCTTCCGCTGGAGTAGGAGCGCTGGTGAAATCCTGGCTTCGGTAGGTAGAGCAGCACGAGCTTTTCGTAGAAACTAATTAAACGTACTTGTGATTCACCACACTAGTGGGTCGAGATAATGCTGAGATGGTGCAAGCAGGAAGCTTTGAGCATTCTCCTTCTCCGTTCGCCGCTCCATGCGTTTCAATGCCCCCGGATTCACGGCCTCCTGCACGCTATAAAGGAAGAGGTAGTCAGCTGCCATTCGGGTATAGAACAGGTTCATGAATGGTGTGTTGTTCAATGCAGCGCGTAGAGAAGAAGCAGCAAGGTCGTCACCATTCTTGGCCCTTTGGAACAGATCATTCAGCTGGTCCACTCCGCCTAGCACCGGCCCGGCAAGCGAGCTGGTCAGGGTACCGCCGAACCGGCTGGACTCACCAAAGATGAAATCACCATAAATCCCCATGGCCCCACCCTGGAGCATTGCCGCCACCCAGGTCTTGGGGTCTTCAGGATCACGGGGATTCTTGCCCTTCAGCATGTCCTTGGCCGACATAGCTCCATAGCCAAACAGCGTGGTCCACAGCATCAGCTGAGCCATACCAAGCTTCTCACCATTACCGTTGCGCATGGCATTGACGAGTTCACGGCCTGGGGCCGAGCCGTAAGCGCTTGGGGTGTACCCCCGTCCGTACAGCTCACGGCCTACCGTCTTCTGTAGGATGGCAACAGGAAAAGCTTTGAACTGACCAACGAATCGCAGGAGTTCACCGGCAATGGTTCCAGGCTGTGTGCCGCGCCGCATGATTGCTCGGGTACGGGCATCAGGTTCGATCACCGCATAGCTGCCACGGTCGGTGATATAGCTGCGCAGGTTACCGCGAAGCTCTTCACGCAGTTCTTCTATAGCCTGGGGGTTCACTACCCGGTCACGTGCTTCGAGATAGGAGGCAAGGCTTTCATCAGGAATATCGTCGATGCCCTGAGTGGTCATGTACTCCCGCCCGTCCGCATGTGAAGTGGGTGTGTCTCTCAAGAGATCCCACTTGCCCGAATCAATATCAAACAGCTCAAGCGTCCGGCGCAGGTCAGGGTTCATCTTTTCCCAGTCAAGCGAACGGTTGTAGGCCAGATGGTGGCTCATCATCAGGGATGCAGTAGACCGCATGGTATCGGTCCACCACTGGAGGCCATTGAGCTTGAAGAACATGTGCTGCGCGCGGCTCATCTTCCCGCCCAGGGTGTCATCAGCTGAGAACCGACTAACTACCTCACCCCTGACGTTATCGAAGAACACCCCGATGCTGGACAGAATCTCCCTTTGCTCGGCACTTTTCCTGCCTTGAAACAAGCCACCCATGATGTCGCCAAGAGACGAAAGCATGCCCTTGCCCTGGTAGCGGAACTCACTGGCGGCAACCGGGATATCAGTCAAAGCAGAGACCACCGCACCACCAAGTTTTGCCATCGACTGCCAAGCACGGACGTTGGATGCCACCCGAGCGCCCACCTGGTTGACGGCAATTCTGGCTGATCCGTCCACCTCAGCAAAGCGAGTTCTAAGCATTCCACGACGATCCGTCTCGAATTTCTTTAATTTCACTGGATCTTCGAGAAAGTCTTTCTGAAGCTCATCCAGAACAGAATTCCAGTTGGCCTCTGGGTTTGTGCCTAGACGACGCATCAAGCCGGTTGACTCACCCATCTGGTTCAGGCCGCCTAAGAAGGCTTCACGCAGCGATCCAGTGCCATAAATCTTGTTATAGGCATTCCAGGCAACCCCATCGCGGAAGTGTAAAGTACGCTCGGCGCTCACTTTCTTGGCAAGGTTGCGCGGCCCCTTGAAGCCTGCCGCTTTGTCGGTGGGCGTGTTCTTTAGGTGTACCCCTGAGACCAGACCGTTATAGGCGCGAAGCAGGAATTGATTACGATCAGCCACGCCATCAAAGGTGCGCTCATCCAGCAAAGGCATGATCTCGTCACGCCATTGAGCGAACCCTGCTCGTTCCAACTTGTAGGAATCATGGGATTGACGGACCACATACCCCGGCAGTTTTCCTATGAATGCCCCTGCCCGATTGGCATCTACCCGCGCCGCTTCCTGGTACTTCTGCATGATGCGGGCAATATCAATAGCCTCTTTGCCGATACCATCCAGCGGACGATCCATACCCATCCGCCATAGAGCATCGGCTATATCGTCGTCCAGGTCGCCACGAGTCAGGAACGGCAGTAGCCCTCCCTTCTCAATGTCATTCAGAAAGCCAGCGGTGTAGGCCTGGGCTGATTGTCTCTGCTCTGCTGCGACAGATCGACGGGCACCGGTACGGGTGACGTTTGTCCCGACAAGGAAGGACTCAAGGCCAAGGTCTGGACGGTCTTTCCATGTGCCGCGGATATAACCCACCAGTTCTGCACGCCGTCTGGCATTTAAGGCAGCGTTACGCTGCTCAATGACGGCAGACAGCTTGACCTGATTACCCAGTTCGTCAGCTGCACGCAAGGCGGCCTCTTCCAGGCTGAGCATGGTATCGGCAGCCATCAAGGATTTCTGCCTGCTCTGAAGGTCTTCCAAGACTTCGGTCAACTCTTCCAGGTTGAGTTCACGTCCAGCAGCCTTGGCCGCACCCTGGATGATATCGATACATTCTTGAGCAGCCATTAGGTCCTCAACTGACAAACTGCGGCAGCACGGTAGGCAGCGGCATAGGAAAGGGAATCGGCAGCCTGGGCATTGGCCTCGGCCATGAATTGGTCAAGGTCAAGTCCGGCCTGTCTTGCGGCCTCTTGGGTCAAGGCCAGTTCACCATTCAAAAGCTTCTCGGCATCAGCCAGTTCGGTTCCATCGGGAGCCTTCGAAAGCTGCTCCATACGGGCACTAGATTGCTCACCCTCCCGATCAGTTCGTGGTGCAGATGGCTTCTTCAGCTGGGCCAAAGCGGCATCACGCTTGAGCGGGTCGGGAAGGTCAAATAGGGCTTGAACGTCAATATCGCGTCCGGTTACCGCCTGGGCCACTGCGGCACGTAAGGCTGATTGGCGCACCTGCCAGGGCGCATTCTCAGCTACAGCACGAGCGGTGCCGGTCAGGTCAAAACCTCTAGCGATCTGCTCCGCGCGCTGGTTGATAGATTCCTGGAAGCGTTCCGGGATCTCACCACGGTTCAGGGCGTTGCGCTCACGACGACCAATCTCAGACTGGCGGTTAACATCCAGTGATTGGGATATCTCGTCATAGCGGGTCTGGAGCTGCTCGCGCTCCTGAGCGATAGCCTGACGGGCCGACTGCTCGGCTTTCTTTCGACTCTGGCGTTGGCCCTGAAACTCCTTGGCCCGCTGTTTGAAGGTGCCGTCTAGGGCATCCATCTGCTGCTGGATCTGAGCCTGTTCGGCACGGATGTCGGCAACGTTAGGAATGCGACCGCTGGCAACTTCTTCGATCTGAGCACGGATATCAGGCATCAACTCATCGCGGGCCTGAGCCTGTGCGGCAGTGCGGATGTTCTCCCGGTCAAGCTGAATGCCGCGTTCCAAGGCGGTACGCAGTGCAACCATGGGGTTGTCATCGCCACGAGCAATGGCCTGGGCCAACGTCATGCGGGGTGCTTCGGTTGGAACCGGAGCAGCGTCGGCAGCAGGTGTTGCTACCTCTGGCCTGCCCTCTGCTTTCACCTCATCCAGCAGGTTTCCGCGACGAACATCTGACAGATACCCGCCTGCCCCATGGAGCCCACCACCCAGCACCGACCCGAAGGCAATGTTAAGCAGACTGTCCTTGATTCCATAGTCGGCCTGATCCTGAGCAGAGGCAGCCAGGACAATAGGCTCCACCAAGGCAGAACCCACCGCGCCTTCAATCGCCCCGACCTGGGCACGCGCCGCAAACCGGGACGCTGTTGAAGTGCCTGCCCTGGCTAAAAGCGAGGCATAGCGCGCCTCACCGACAACCGGGATAAAGGCAGAAGCCACGTTGATTGGGTCAATAGCCGAAGCCGCAAACCCTGCCAACAGCTGAAGCGGAACCGAGGAACCCGGTGCGCTATCCATCACCATCTGCCGCTGGCGTTCTTCCTGCTTGCGGCGGATGAGGATATCGAGCGCACCCTCACGGATACCGGCATCTTCGATATTGAGCTTGACGCCTGCTTCCTGCACTCGCTTGCGTGCATCCTCGGCAGACAGCAAGGGAGTAGCCGGAGCCTCCCGCTGTTCGGGGATATTGTAGGCAGGATAAGCATTCTGGGTAATGCGGCCCTGTTCAGCCTCGTTCAATTCCCCCATGCGCCTGAGCGCTGTGGTTGGGTTCTCAAACCACGCCTGTTGAAAGGCCGCGCCCGCCGCTTCCCACGTACCGCTGGCGACATCATCCAGCAGGTTGCGGTCAGGGCGGGTAACCAGTCCGTCAGTGTATATCGTCATTGATTAAGCCACGGCATATAGGGTTGCGGTGCAGCGGGTGCCTGCTCGGCTCGCGGTATGGGCTGGAAGCCTTTCAGGAGACGCTGAATCGTTGTCGGGTTCTTGGCTGCTTGTCCGGCCAGATCTTCGAATGATCGGGTAATCGGTTTGCCTGACTTGTCGAGCACAGCCTCACCACCAAAGTAAAGAGCAAGTCCCTTCTCATCAGGAGTCGTCACCCAATACCCTTCACGATCAAGCGCACCTTTCACGCGCTCCTTGGCAAACTGCGGGTCCAGCCCTTTGGGTACGGTGAACTGCACTTCATCAAGGTTCAGCTCCTGCTTGGCGACCGTTGCCCCGTGATCGATCGTATCGGCATCCAGAGACTTTGGTACGCGGTACGTACCTTTCAGGGTGTACTTGTCATCCACCAGGGGAGCGATAGCCTTCTCGACTGCATCCTTTGCTTTCATCCCCTGCCCCATGTACGTATAAGCCAATCGCTCTGCCTGTTCGTACATGGTTGAGAATGTCCGCTCTCCACCCACCTGATGAGATAGCGTGGTGCGGAAGTCAGATAGGCGCTCGTTCAGGTTCTCCTTGGCATCCTTGAGATCCCCACTGTCCAGACCTTCACGCAACTGGTCAGTCTTGAGCGGCGCAATACGAGCCAGGGTGTTGGACGTTGCGGCATCCACGCCGGAGCCAATCACCAGCGCAGCACCCGGAAGCTTCTTCTGAAGCTGGGAGTAGACCTGCGGCCAGTTACTGCCCCACTGAGCTTGTAGATTCTGGATCAGCTTGGATGAGTTATTACCCCCATCACTTACCTCTCCGAACTGCGAGATGATCTGATCGGCCTGGGCGTCTGGTAGTAGCTTAGGGTTCTGTACCCCAAGACGCTGCTGCTCAGCCAGAGATGCCTTGGCATAGGCTTGATAGGCTTCAGGCGTTCCCACCTGCTGAGCGACTGCGAAGGCTTGCTGAACCTGCGGACTGTAGGTCGTGACATAGCTTGCAGGGTCATCCTGACGAGCCTTCATCAGGCGGTTGGCAGAATTCAATAGGGAGCCATAGACATGAGCGTCTTGCCGGAACCCTTCGGATGCCACGCCACCCGGTGCCGGTTGATAACGGCTAAGGATCTGGCTTGCTTCTTCAGGACTTGCCGTAGCCAGTTCGCGCATTGATAGACCTACACCCTGGAGCTTTTGGAACTGCGAGTAGGCCTCGTTTCCTTTCTCTGCTCCGTGGGCGGCTACAAATTCGGCACGACTCGGAGGGTTGGCATAATCAAACCCAGCCATATAAGCGCTGGTTGCATCCGATACCCGACTGGATAGCTCCATTTTAGCAAGCGCTTGCTGCTGCCTTGCCTCAGCCTCTCGTTGTTTGATCTCACGATCAATAGTGTTACCAATCCTGAGTTGGTCGTCTGCCGTGATACCGGAACGGGACTGTTCTAGGTATTGTTTGGCTGCGTGAGGGTTTTGCTCAGCCATGCGACCGATCACACCGGTCAGCAGCTTTGAGCTGGTTCCGAGCATCTGCAGCTGGGTTTCTTCCTGCGACCACCCCAAACGTTCAGCCTGGGCCTGTACCACAGCAAGTGCCTTGTCACGGTACATGCCGACCTTGGACGGGTCGTTGAAGTTAAGCGCCGCACTGTCCTGGGAAAGAGCAATGGCCGACTGGTCAACGTCGTTCTTGTACCGCTGCTGTTCGGCGTACTCGTATCGATCCAGATCAACCGTCATCTGGTTCTTACGGTTCATCACCATCTCAGCAAATTTCTGCCGCTGGCGATCAGTAGTCAGATTGGCACCAATCTGCTGCTGGAATTCGTCGAAAGACTGAAGCGTCTGGCCTGCCACACCGAAGGCATTCTTACCCTTCTTGGTGTAAATGCCGCTTTCCTGGTTATAGAAAGTGTTGTTCTGCCACTGGGTCAGCTGATTATCAGCATCCAGTAGCGCGGCATGGTCAGCCTTGTCCTGCTCATCCTGTACGATTTTGGTCAGGGCGTTGGTGACACTCCCTAAACCCTGAGCCAAGCCGTCAATGCCCCCGCCACCATTCAAGGCGCGCGGAGCCTGGGCGACTTCAGGCGCTACCTGTCGCTGATATACCGGGACTCTTGCCATGCTACATATTCCGTACGAATGCTGCGTTTTTGGTTAGGGCTGTCTTTTGCCCTTGAAGGGATAGGCCACTGCCTGCTGATCCGAGCGAGCCATAGAGCGAATAAGCACCGGCACCGGCAGTTAAAAGAGATCCGACCGCCGACATGGCCGCACTCTTCTTCTGCTGTTTGGCCTGGTTGACCACTTCCTTTGCCTGAGTCTGATAGCCCCATGCCTGACGAGCCGCATTAAGGCGGATGTTCTGGGCGTCCTCCTCGGAAAGGGTCTGAGCGGACTCCTGAACCCGGAGGGCTGAACCTGAGTTAACGTCGATGTTTCCACCGCCGTAAGCTGCGCGCTGTGCTCCGATTACGTGCTGACCTTGGGTCAGGGCTTGGTCGGATTGATAGCCGCCTTGCTCGATAGTCTGAGCGGCCTGAGTATTCAGGTATCCCGCTTGCCGCTTTGCAGTTGCTGCGGCTGCGTTGGCTTGGCCGATAGAATTAACCGCTCCCAGCACACCAGAGCCTACGGCTAACGCTGGGAGAATTGCTGCTGGTCCGCACATGCGGTGCCCTCCATCATGAACGGGTGAAATAGCTCCCCGCTCCGCCCGTATGGAATGGCGTTGAAGAACTCAAAGCCGCACCACTTGAGCCAGCGAATAGCTATGTTATTACGTGTGTCTGCGAAGTTGACGAGGTAGTTATGACGGGTCCGCATGTCCTGGATTACCTCATAACAGCAGGCCAGGAAGGCCCGAGCGTGGCGAGTTATGGCATTGGATGAAACCATCCAGGGAATGCCAATAAACTCGTCATGCTTGGAATCGCCAAAGATGGCGACAACCTGACCTTCTGCTATGCAGGTTCTGGCATGAGACGTGATTCGTACTGCCTCGCGCAGCTCCTCTTCTGCCGTCCATCCCCGCAAGGCTTCTAGCTCCAGGCGGTCAGCCTCCCGCAGATCGGACAACAGATCACGGATGTGCCATTCCTCAACCGGTACGAGGTTAGCCACCTGCCTGGACATTAAGCAGCACTCCGAGGATGGTTAGAGGTAAAGGGTCGGTCTGGCGAATGAATATCCGCCCGGCTGAATCCCACTTTGGCGATATCGATATCTGAGCGCGCCCCGTCAGAAGCTGGGTAGGCTCACTGTAGTTTTCCGTACTTCGCTGCTTGTACTCGTACAAATGATCAGGATCAGATCCTGCGAAGATGCCGCGACTCTCCTCACAAAGAATCTCCACATCATTGATGCGCTTCTTATTGCCTAAGAACGAAGGTTGCTGGGTGTTCGTAAGGTCAAGGGTTTCGAAGTCACTCACAAACGGAAGGCCGATGTGAGCCAGGACAGTAGGCACGGCCAGCGGAACAAAGCCGTTCTTAACTATGGCCGGAGGTAAAACATGACCATCTGCAAGAATGCTTACGGTCTTTCCTTCCAGGTGGCTAAGCCCACCAATGGCGTTGGAAGCACACTTACCCCACTTGGCTGCTGGGATACCCCGAAGCGACTCAGGAACCAGTGATTTAGGGATACCCTTCAGCTCTGTGCCTGAGACATAACGAGTGATATCGAAATACAACCGTGCACCGTCCTCCCCTTCCAGAAAGAACGTCACACCCACATCCTGCGGGCCGTATGAAGGAACCACGCATGTGATGGTCAGCTCGTTCGGATAGGTATACACCCCGTCATCTCGAATAACGACAATTGCCTCTGGGTCGCCTCGGTTATCAAAGGTCAGGCCAGAGTCAACGAAGAACGAACGAAACAGCTGGTCATAGGGACCGTTGTTGAAGTCCAGCCCATAGACCGAAAGCTGCCGTGATTCGAAACGCTCTATATAGCGCCTGGATACGCCGTTTACCGTCCGGCGCACCACCACATACAAAGCATCCTCATCGCCTTCAGGAACGCTTGCTACAGCCTCGTATGAGCCGTCCGTATCATGACGGTGCCAGCTGTAGACCTCCTGAGTCGGAAGATAGGTAAATCCCAGCAATGCACCGTCACTTCTGACCATCCAGGCGCAGCTGTTTGGCACCTGGGCAAGGGCCATATCCTGGATCTCATACCCGCGCACGAGATGAGAGGACAGCACCGTCAGGTCCTGCCCCTGGAATCCATCCGAGGTGTAAGAGTAGGCAAGGTCGGCAAGCTTCTGCCCGCGAGACTGGACGTACAACGCGGTATTGCCATACACCGCGGGTGGCACCGTGCTTGCCCCGATATAGCTCTGGACGTTGGCCTGAATATTCGTAGGCGTTAACCCGCCTGCATCACCAGACAAGGTCCACTCTGCTCCAGAGGTCAAGACCAGGAGCTCTCGCAGCGGCACCAGATGACGAATACGATTCACCTGCCGGGAAGCAATGGTGACCGTAATCGCGTCGTCGTCCTTGGTAGGCGTTGAGTATCCGAAGTTATGGAATGCGCCGGTCTTGCTCATCCATACCGTCTGCGGGTTGGCGTTACTGGCTGCAAAGACCAAGCGCTGCTGGTAATACCCGACCACACCCGGATAGTTGCCATTGGCAAAAGGATTCTCACCAGTAGGCGGTGTGTCATCCTTCTCGGGGGCTATGTTGTTGTCCGTGAACGTAGTCCCGCTGGCTTGGCCGATAAAGCCAAAGATGCCGGACCCGTTATTCTCCTTTACACAAGACCAGTGCTCACCCTGGGTTTCGGTCAATCCGCGTGCATGATCTTAAGCATAGTTTTGGCAGACGGCTTAGGGCAGCAGGCGTAACCGAAGAAGATCGCAAGGCACTATTGGGCCACAAGAACGGCAGCATCACCAGTCACTATTCCGGCGCGGAGTTAGGACAACTGATTGACGCAGCCAACAAAGTATCGGCAACCGACTCACGCGGTCCGGTCCTTACGATTTTGAAGAGGAAGCAGGCATGAAATCATGAGAAGTCACGCAAAAGTCACGCACACAAAAAAGGCCGGGTATCTGTAACCGGCCTCTAATGCTGATGTTTATTGGTCGGGACGGAGTGATTCGAACACTCGACCCCTTGCACCCCATGCAAGTGCGCTACCAGGCTGCGCTACGCCCCGACTGCATCCCTTTCGAGATGGCGAACATCATAAGCTAAGGTTTTGATAAATGGAAGGTTTTTTTAAATTATTTTTGAAGAACTCCCAAAACGTCCTCTAATTCGCTAATCATTTGCTTTATTAGCTGGCGATACTGGGTAGTATCATCCTTAGCATCATCACTCGACAACCTTAGACGAGCCCCGCCTATGGTAAAACCTTGGTCATAAAGCAAAGCCCTGATCTGACGGATCATAATGACATCTTGTCGCTGGTAATAACGACGATTGCCTCGCCTTTTTACCGGGTTAAGCTGAGGAAACTCCTGCTCCCAGTACCTAAGGACATGGGGCTTTACCAAACAGAGGTCACTTACCTCACCAATAGTGAAGTATCGCTTACCCGGTATAGCAGGTAATTCATTATTATGGCTTGGTTCCAGCATACGCTTCTACCCTGGCCTTAAGTTTTTGCCCAGGACGGAAAGTCACCACACGGCGTGCCGTGATTGGTATCTCTTCACCTGTTTTAGGATTGCGTCCGGGGCGCTGACGCTTGTCTCGCAAATCAAAGTTACCAAAACCTGATAGCTTAACCTGCTCGTTCTGCTCTAAAGCATTTCGAATTTCTTCGAAAAACAACTCCACTAGCTCCTTGGCCTCACGCTTATTCAGACCAAGCTCCTCATAGAGACGTTCAGCCAACTCAGCTTTCGTCAGAGCCCCCATACGCTATTTCCTTAATGTGGCGTTGAACCTTTCTTCCAGGGAAACGAGGATTTTCTGTGTCGTTTCGTTGATTTCTTCATCAGTAAGAGTGCGTGATGGATGCTGCCAGGTCAAGCCAACTGCAAGACTTTTTCTAAGCGGATCAATGCCCTTACCTTGATATACGTCAAACAGTCTTAAATCAACCAGATACTCACCAGCCTTGTCCCGTACAATCGACAAAACATCCGCCGAAGATACCTCTATATTCACTAGAATTGCCAAGTCTCTGCGTACTTCTGGATAACGTGACAGCTCTTGGAAACGCGGTAGGCATCTCTGCTCCGCCTCACATAGCAACACTTCAAATACATAAACAGATTGATCTAAATCCAAAGCTTTTAATAGCTCGGGATGTAATGCTCCCACATAACCCACCAGCCGGCCGTCACGCTCAATGCGTGCAGTCTGTCCAGGATGCAGCGCAGGATGCTCTGCCGCGACAAAGGTAAAATCACCTGCACCCTCATCGCAACCTAACAGCGATTCAACATCGCCTTTGATATCGAAAAAATCTACACGCTCAGAACCAGCGCTCCAGCTTTCTGGAGAGCGTGGCCCCGAAATCAAACCAGCCAAGACACGCTCTTGCGCCAAATCATCTAGTGAACCGACAAAACGAAGCCCTGACTCAAACAAGCGCACCCGACTCTGCTGGCGATTAAGATTGTGCTGCAGAGCCTTGACCAAGCCCGGCCAAAGCGAAGCGCGCATAGCAACCATATCTTGAGAAATCGGATTAGCCAACAATACTGGATCAAGCGTTGGCGAGAATAGCTTGAATGTCTTTTCGTCTATGAAACTAAAAGTAATAGCTTCCTGATAACCCCGAGCAACCAGCTGGTGTCGAAATTGCGAAAGGCCAGTACGCGCCTCGGCATATCCTTTTGGAGCCAAGCGTGCTTGTGGAAAACGAGTCGGAAGGCGGTTATATCCGTAAAGGCGCGCCAATTCTTCTATCAAATCGACTTCGATTGCTATGTCGAAACGATGGCTAGGAACGCCAATTTTCCAGTGGTTTTCATCAGTAGACTCAATGGTCAATGCAAGACCTTCCAACAGGCGCTCAACTTCATCACTCTCAAGACGCAGACCTAGCACTTGCTCGATGCGCTCACTACGCAAAGTAATAGGGGTTTTAACAGGCAAATGTTGAGCACTTGCTATCTCTATCACCGGACCTGGTTCGCCGCCGACAATATCTACCAGTAGGGCTGTAGCGCGCTCCATTGCACGACGAGGAAGATCAAAGTCTACTCCGCGCTCAAAGCGGTGCGAAGAGTCAGTGTGAAGACCATAGGAGCGTGCCTTACCAGCAACAGCAATAGGATCGAAGAAGGCGCTTTCCAGGAACAGATCCGCGGTAGTGGCGCTTACACCACTGTATTTCCCCCCCATGATCCCAGCTATAGCTAGCGCGCGCTCATGGTCGGCGATAACTAACGTATCCGGGCGAAGAGTAATCTCTTGGCCATCTAACAGAACTAGCTTCTCGTCGGGCTGCGCTAAGCGAACACGAATGCCGCCCTTGATCTCGTTGAGATCAAAAGCATGCATAGGCTGCCCAAGCTCAAGCATAACGTAATTAGTTACATCGACTGCAGCATCAATGCTACGAATCCCGGATCGCCGCAGGCGCTCTACCATCCATTGTGGCGCAGGGCGAGAGAGGTCAACATTTTTTAGCACACGCCCTACATAACGAGGGCAAGCAGAAGGCTCAACAACCTCAATTGGGAGCACATCTTCTATACTTACTTGTGCAGGAGAAACATCAAGTGCATGCACCGGGACGCCATAGAGCGCACCAACTTCACGAGCGAGGCCGGCGATTGATAAACAATCGCCGCGATTAGGCGTTAGATCAACGTCTATAGAAACGTCGTCCAACCCAAAGTAATCACGGAAATCCTTGCCTACCGGTGCATCTGACGGCAGTTCCATCAGACCTGCATTATCATCTGATACGCTCAACTCACTAGCAGAACAAAGCATGCCTTGAGACTCAACGCCGCGCAGCTTGGCTTTCTTTATAGTGAAATCACCTGGCAGCTTGGCGCCAATCATAGCGAAGGGAATCTTCAGACCAGCACACACATTTGGCGCACCGCATACGACCTGAAACTCTTCCTGGCCATTACTAACACGGCATACATTCAGCTTATCAGCGTCAGGATGCCGCTCAGTAGCGAGCACCTCCCCTACTACCACACCACTGAACTGCCCGGCCACCGGCTCGACGTCGTCCACTTCAAGACCTGCCATGGATAACTGAGCGACTAAATCGTCCCGAGAAGCCGGTGGACTTACCCAAGATCTCAACCACTGTTCACTGAATTTCATTGTGCCCCCTATTAAAGCTAGCGGAATTGCGCCAGGAAGCGCAGGTCGTTATCGAAGAACAGCCGTAAGTCATTTACGCCGTAACGCAGCATGGCTAGGCGCTCAACGCCCATACCAAACGCGAAGCCCTGATATTTCTCAGGATCGATACCCGCCATTTGCAACACGTTAGGGTGCACCATTCCGCAACCTAAAACTTCAAGCCAGCTTGGGGTCAGCTGGCCGTCTTTATTGACATGTCGACGGATGTCGACTTCTGCAGAAGGCTCAGTGAATGGAAAATAAGAGGGTCTGAAGCGGACCTCTAGGTCTTCTTCAAAAAACTCGCGCAGAAAACCCACTATCGTGCTCTTGAGGTCGGCAAAGCTGACCTTCTCATCAATCACAAGCCCTTCTACCTGATGAAACATCGGCGAGTGCGTCTGATCGGAATCGCAGCGATAAACTCGGCCTGGGCAGATGATACGAATCGGAGGCTGCTGCTGCTCCATGACACGAATCTGCACGGGTGAGGTATGCGTACGCAGTAGACGTGTAGCATTAAAATAAAACGTATCGTGCATAGCACGAGCCGGGTGGTGACCTGGAATATTAAGCGCCTCGAAGTTATGGTAGTCGTCTTCGATTTCAGGGCCCTCAGCCACGCTGTAACCAATACCTGTAAAAAGTCGCTCGATACGTTCCAAAGTACGGGTGATAGGGTGCAAACCACCCGTCGTTTGCCCTCTGCCAGGCAACGTTACGTCAACCCGCTCCGCTGCTAATTTTTCAGCCAAAGCGGATTCTTCTAAAAACTGTTTGCGGGCGTTAAGCGCATCTTGCACACGCTCTTTAGCCGCATTGATCAGCGCACCGACTTTCGGCCGCTCTTCTGCAGGCAGATTGCCCAGCGTCTTCATGACCTGGGTAAGCTCACCTTTTTTTCCTAGGTAGCCAACCCGTAGCTGTTCAAGAACAGTCGTGTCTTCAGTTTGCTGCACGGCCTCCAACGCTTGGCTGACCAGTGCCTCCAGGTTTTCCATTCACTGACTCCAGATACAAAATAGGGGAAGAGCTTTAGGCCCTTCCCCTACTGGTGACGTTACTGTCGGGCCAAGGCCCTGATTGACGCAGGGCTTAAGCCAAAGAAGCTTTAGCTTTCTCGACAATCGCAGCGAACGCTACTTTTTCATTTACCGCCAGATCGGCCAGAACCTTACGGTCGATCTCAATGGCCGCTTTCTTCAAGCCAGCGATGAAACGGCTGTAAGACAGACCGTTCATACGAGCACCAGCATTAATACGAGCGATCCATAGGGCGCGGAACTGACGCTTGCGCTGACGGCGGTCACGATAGGCGTATTGGCCTGCCTTGATCACAGCCTGCTTGGCAACACGGAACACGCGAGAGCGAGCACCGTAGTAACCTTTAGCCAGTTTCAGAATTTTTTTATGACGACGACGGGCAATTACGCCACGCTTAACACGAGCCATGAGTTATACCTTTACCTTGTGACCGATTAACGAACGCGCAGCATGCGCTCAACTTTTTGAACGTCAGACGGGTGCATCAGAGATGTACCACGCAGCTGGCGCTTACGCTTGGTGGTCATTTTGGTCAAGATGTGACTCTTGAACGCGTGCTTGTGCTTGTAGCCGGAAGCGGTCTTTTTAAAACGCTTCGCTGCGCCACTTTTGGTTTTCATCTTTGGCATGTTCATATACTCCGCATTGGGTGATTACGCATAACCGCAAGGCCTGCCAGTGCCCTGGTGGTTACTTTTTCTTTTTGGGGGCGATGACCATAATTAGCTGGCGTCCTTCCATCTTAGGATGCTGTTCTACGGCACCGAATTCAGCAAGGTCAGCCTCGACCCGCTTTAACAGCTCCATACCCAGCTCCTGGTGGGCCATCTCACGACCACGGAACCGCAAGGATACCTTGGCCTTGTCCCCCTCATTAAGGAAACGTACCAGGTTGCGTAGTTTTACCTGGTAATCCCCTTCTTCCGTCCCTGGACGAAACTTGATTTCTTTTACCTGAACCTGTTTTTGGTTCTTTTTCGCTGCTGCGGTCTGCTTCTTCTTCTCGAAAAGATGCTTGCCATAATCCATGATGCGGCACACAGGAGGTACTGCATCGGCGGAAATTTCCACCAAGTCCAGCTTGGCTTCATCAGCAGCGCGTAGCGCTTCATCAATCGAGACGACGCCAATCTGTTGGCCGTCAGCACCAATCAACCGGACTTCACGAGCCGAGATATTCTCGTTGATCGGAGCCTTGGGTTGAGTTCGCTTATCCTGTCTCATTTCACGCTTAATAGTCATTACTCCAATTCTTGTCGACCGCGACGAGCAACTGCTTGAGCTAGAAGCTCCTTGAAGTCCGCAATAGGCATTGAGCCCAGATCAGCACCTTCACGCGTGCGTACAGCCACGGCTCTTGATTCAACTTCCCGATCGCCTATAACAAGAAGATAGGGAACCTTGAGCAAAGTATGCTCCCGAATTTTAAAGCCGATTTTCTCGTTTCTCAAGTCAGCTTTAGCTCGGAAACCGCTTTGATCAAGAATTTGCACCACTTCGTTAGCGAAATCGGCCTGTTTGTCAGTGATATTCATGACCACTGCCTGAGTTGGAGCAAGCCACGCCGGGAAAGATCCCTCGTAATGCTCAATCAAAATACCGATGAATCGCTCAAAGGAACCAAGGATAGCACGATGCAGCATTACTGGGTGCTTACGGCTATTATCTTCACTGACGTATTCAGCCCCGAGACGAGACGGCAAATTAAAATCAAGCTGTAGCGTACCGCATTGCCATACTCGACCCAGACAGTCCTTCAAAGAAAATTCAATTTTTGGACCGTAGAATGCCCCTTCTCCCGGCTGCAAGTCATAGGCCAGCCCTGCACGATCAAGCGCCGCAGCTAATGCTGATTCTGCCTGATCCCACAAGTCATCTGATCCAACACGCTTTTCAGGACGGGTAGAAAGCTTCAGTTGTATATCAGTGAATCCGAAATCAGCGTAAACCGCCAAAGTAAGCTTAATGAAAGCAGCCGCCTCTTCCTGCATTTGGTCTTCTGTGCAGAAAATGTGGGCGTCATCTTGAGTAAACCCTCTGACACGCATAATGCCATGTAAAGAGCCTGATGGCTCATTACGGTGACAAGCGCCGAACTCTGCCAGACGAAGAGGCAGCTCCTTGTAACTCTTGAGCCCCTGATTAAACACCTGCACGTGACACGGGCAGTTCATTGGCTTGATAGCATAGTCACGACTTTCCGATTCAGTCGTAAACATATTGTCGGCATAGTTAGCCCAGTGGCCGGACTTTTCCCAAAGGGAACGATCCACAACTTGTGGCGTACGGATTTCGGAGTAGCCGTTCTCATGCTGAATACGGCGCATGTACTGCTCAAGCGCCTGATAAACAGTCCAGCCGTTAGGATGCCAGAACACCATTCCTGGCGCCTCTTCCTGAGTATGGAAGAGATCCAGCCGCTTGCCCAGCTTGCGGTGGTCACGTTTTTCAGCTTCTTCAATGCGCTGAATATAAGCTGCCAGCTGCTTTTTATCGGCCCAAGCCGTACCATAGATACGCTGCAGCTGTTCGTTTTTGGAGTCGCCACGCCAGTAGGCACCAGACAGCTTCGTTAGCTTAAATGCCTTCAAAAATCGGGTATTGGGCACATGCGGACCACGACACATGTCCACATACTCTTCATGATGATACAACCCCATTGCCTTTTCATCAGGCATATCTTCAATCAAGCGGAGCTTGTAATCTTCCCCTCTCGCTTTAAACGTCTCGATAACCTGCTCTCGCGGAGTCATACGCTTGATGACGTCGTAGTCCTTATCGATCAACTCACGCATCCGCGTCTCGATAGCAGCCAGATCATCCAGCGTAAAAGGGCGCTCATACGAGATGTCGTAATAGAATCCCTCATTAATAACAGGACCAATTACCATCTTCGCTGTCGGGAACAGCTGCTTTACAGCATGACCAACCAGATGAGCACAAGAGTGACGGATGATCTCCAAACCCTCTTCATCTTTAGGTGTAATAATTTGCAGGGACGCGTCATGATCAATAACGTCGCAAGCATCCACCAGACGTCCATCTACTTTGCCTGCCAGAGTAGCTTTCGCTAATCCAGCGCCTATAGACTGAGCGACCTCTGTGACTGTAACAGGATGATCGAATAAACGTTGGCTACCGTCGGGAAGAGTAATAGTGGGCATGGCGCCTCCTTTAACAGTGGTGACCCATACCAAGGGCCACATGGTTCGGATGAGCCAGTAAGCTACAGCATCGAATTATATATCCTACCGAACGATGGCAGGCCTATGCACTTTTCAATTAATCGATGAAGGATCACTGGAGCAACAAAGAATATATATGCTTTCAGAAAATGATTAGCTATACAACCAAGCATTAGGCCATACCTAAAAATATTAGCCCTCCACACCAAGCTAATCAGTCTAGCTACCTAGTGGTTTTCACGCAGCACAACTTGAAAGCAAGCCATCACCTGGACACTTGATCAAAGATCACTTTTGGCATGCCGTAGCTGTAAAAACTATTGATTGAGACTGAAGAATAGCCAACACAGGCCGATAACTCGCATAACCAAAGCGGGATCGACTTGCCGTGATCATTCCAGACATACCGATTGTAAGAATAAGCCTGAAAGACTACGCGTTGTTAGCAAGGGCGCTAGATTCAACGGTGTTTTCAATTACACTGAAAACAGACGAAGGAAAGCCCATTGCCTGGCGCTTTTCAAAGGGTTACTTCACGAATAAAAGAATGTTTGAGCAGATAGTAGGCCGATTGCCACTATAAAGCAGCCAGACCTTGCCTAAAAAATAAGGGCCTGACCAATCAAGTCAAGCCCTTATTACAACTGGTGCCCGGAGCCGGAATCGAACCGGCACGGAGTTTCCTCCGAGGGATTTTAAGTCCCGAGACAAAACCAGCATTCATGCGGGTTGCAGCCCTATTTCCGGTCCGCAAACACCTAAATTTTGACCCTCTCAAGCCCAACGGCCTCAATGGGTCCAAAATAATTGCGGACCGGAACCATATAGTTATGAATCATAACGATTTAAGGGATGAACTCCACCTAACAGGTGCCCACTAGTCATCCTTCA
>NZ_BDAE01000047.1 GCF_002091675.1 Pseudomonas luteola NBRC 103146
GCCCAATGCCACGACCAGGGCGATATGCCCAAGCGTCTTACCGACGCCGGCCTCATAAGAAGCAACAATCGTATTGGCTGGCATACCGGCGACCAGAGCCAGTCCTACCGATACCAGGATAATCACGATAAAGGGATTCAGCCGATACCGCGCAATCAAGACAATCAACGCAATGATGGCCACTACGGCATAGATCAGAAGCCAGAACCCGGTAGAAGGCGTCATCGAGCATTCCTCGTGCCTGAATCCGTCCATGGCTGGACGGCATAACGTCATTGTTAGAAGTAGGTGGCAACAGCTCCGGTGACGCGGTATTGCTCATCTACCAGGAGGAGCTGCTTCCATTTATCGAACGTGAGACATGGATGAGAAATATCGAAACACAGCATGTCCCCTACCTGCAGATCCGCCTCGGGTGGTACGTCCATAAAGGCATGCTGATCCATCATGGCGCTGATCTTCCAGGCTGCAGGCGCCTCCATTGGAGAGGCGGAATGACCGGGCCGAAAATGCAGCGTGGGAACAGGGAAACCGGCATCGAACGCCGCATCACGCTTGCCCAGTGCAATGATGGCGCGGCCCGGCTCGGGTCGTGATTGCACATAGGCCCAAAGTTGCAAGGCTGGCAGAAGGCTGCGCTGCATTTCCTGTGCAACAGGGTTATTGGCTTGAATACGTGCCTCGGCCGCTTTGTAGATACCTACGTCATGGGTGAGATAGCAGCCGGGGCGTAACACAATATCCAAAGGCAGCCCCGTCTGAGGAAGCGCAAACTCCTCGGCAACCAGATCGAACCAGGCAGACCCAGCGCCTGATAGGATAATGCGAGGCTCGGCAAACCCGCTTTCATCAGCTATGGCACGCGTCCTTGCTACGGTTTGCTTAAGAAAATCACGGATTTCGGCCTCCTCTTTCAGGACCCCCTCGTAGACCTCAATCCCTACCAGGGCCAGTGCCTGCGGCCAGCGTGAAATGGCGTCTCGCACTGCCCTTTCCTGCTCCTCATTACGCACGCCAGTACGACCGCCTGATACGCCATATTCGAGTAAAACCCGAAGGCGTTGACCTCTCTCACTGAAATAACGTCCTAGGCTTTCGACGTTTTGAGAGGAATCAACCACACAACAAAAGCTGAAACCGGGATCGGCCTCTTGCAGATCGGCAATCAGGGCCATATTGGCTTTGCCAACCAGCTGATTGGCCATTAGCACACGCCGTATCCCGTGGGTAAACGCTACGCGAACCTGTGGTGCAGTGGCGAGCGTAATACCCCAAGCCCCCGCCTCCATTTGCCGCTTGAACAATGCCGGGCTCATGGTGGTTTTACCATGCGGCGCAAGCTGTACGCCGTATCGCTCCATGAACTGCTTCATCCACTGCAGGTTATGCTCGATACGCTGCTCCCGCAGTACCGCAACAGGCAGACTCACGTCCTCCTTCAAGATATCCCACCCCGAGGCGGCAACTTCTTGGGTAGAGACAGTACCCGCTAACGAACCGAGACCCTTTCCGAGTCCATTGACTTGTTCAGATGCAGCATGGTGAGGCTTCACAGCGATTCCCTTGCCTGGTTTTTGAAAGCAACATACACCGAAGCGAGGTTTTATCAATTGATCATGAAAACTAATTTCATAAGCAGAAGACCTGATGCCGTTATTGGATAAAAACAGGTCGTAATTTAGGGAGAGGTTGTGCTTTTGGCAGGGCATGTAGAGACAATGGGCTCGTCTGTCATGACTTTGTGAGCAAAGCTCAATGCATCCTTTTGAGAGACCAGCCAAGCCCCTGAGTGGCTTTCGCCCTTATATACATGAGTCTCAATTGTCGTACCGGCATTGCAGGCCTCCTGAACCAGTAGCTGCTGCCCCTCCGGACGAACATCCCGGTCCGCATCGCCGGTTCCGACAAACAAGGGCTGGTCCAGCTTCAAGGTATTGAAGCGATATTGAGGCAAAAGAATCTTGGCCATCGTCTTTACCGCCTCGGGTTGAACCGTATTAGCCTGAGTGAGGCCCGCCTGCATGACCTCTCGTGCCAAGGTGCCCACACACAAGCGGGCGGCCTTTTCGAATAACGGCATGGCTTTTGGCGTAAACAGCGTCGAAGCATCGGTTACTGGCTGCCTCTGATGGGCAACCAGCGCTACGTAAAACATATAGGCAATGCCGGGATCCACCTGGTTAGGATCTACCCCCGAGACGGTCATCGTTCTTTCCGTCAGATACGGTATACCTGTGACTATCGTGCCCTTGATATCCAGCTCCGGCGCATACTCCTTGGCAAATCCGGCCGTCGCAAAGGCCGCTCCGCCCCCTTGGGACTGTCCTGCCACGATCACCTTGTTGGCGATGGGATATCGTCCATCCGTAACGGCGCGGATACTATCGAGCACACCGTAGGCCTCGGAGCGCTTGGTCAGGTAGGGATGCAAACCGGGCGTGCCAAGCCCCTCATAATCCGTCGCGACAATGGCGTAACCCTGCTTAAGCCAGCGATTCAAGTAATCTTTGTAAACGGTTGGTGCTTCATTCCAGGACGGCGCGCAGACATCGGCTACGCCTACTGTTCCATGAGCCCACGCCAGCAACGGCCACCCTCCCTCAGGCGGTTGCCCTTTGGGAACGAACAACTGACCAGAGACCGTAATGGGCGAGCTGTCCAGACCGCTCACTGACGTGTAAAGAATACGAAACTGCCCTTCTGCATCCTCCAACCGATTTTGTGGGGGAAGTGGCTCACTGCGCAGCAACTCACCTGCAGCGGTTGGAATAGGTTTATCCCACCGATAGAACGTTGAAACGCCGCCGTCCCCCGAATCCCAAGATTCCTGAGCCTTGGCTGACTCTATTCCCATTAGTAACAACTGGGCACTGACCAGCAGAGTTGCTCTGAGCAGTCCTCTACGTTCATGAACAGGTCTTGCTCTGAATGACATCGTACTGTCTCTCCGCAGAGTTTATGGGACGGCTTTTATGCAAGACAGCGACTACGGCTCATGGTTTGATCAACGCCCTTTTGACCTGCTGCGCCGTACCAGAAATAGGAGTGCGAAGACTCGCACAGTTAAAAAACCGAAGACCGTCTATCCTGTTTTTGCTTGTCGTACCGCTTCGCTTGGAATACTGTATATCCAAACAGGAAAAGGACTGAGGTTGCATTATGTCGCTTGATCAAGCGGAAATGACAGTTAAGCAAGACCTGGAATGTGCTCTGGCATCGCTGGACATGCAGCGTGACGATTTTCTCGAACTGGCGCGCGGCATCAGACAGAAAATCTCGGAAGAGACTGAGAAAGCGGTTGAGCTGGAAGCCAATCTTGGCTGATTGCTCTTGAGTTAAACGGTACTTCTCCCGCTGCGGCTGCACCTGATCAGCCGCACGCTAATTTCCTGATTAAAGCTTTTTGCTATATCTATAGCGCCGGAAGCTATTTTATTAGCCCACTTGTGTAATCTTATAGTTCTAGATCCTTACATTATGGAATAAGAACATGAGAACCGCTCTGCGTCGTTATTTCACGTTTGCAAGCCTGGCTCTGGCACTCGGTATCTCCGTTAATGCCTATGCAGAAGACCTGTTAAAGGAAGTCAAGCAGCGCGGTACGCTGGTGATTGGGCTTGAGGGTACTTACCCTCCTTTCAGTTACCAGGATGAAAATGGCAAGCTGACCGGTTTTGAAGTCGAGTTTGCCCAGGCGCTGGCCAAAGAAATGGGCGTACAGCCAAAAATCCAGCCGGGCAAATGGGATGGTTTATTGGCCGCGTTGGATTCCAAGCGTCTGGATGTGGTGATCAATCAGGTCACCATTAGCGAAGAGCGCAAGAAAAAATATGATTTTTCGACGCCCTATACGGTCTCCGGTGTCCAGGCAATGACTCGCAAGAACGAGCAGGACACCATCAAGAAGCCGGAAGACTTGGCCAACAAGAAGGTGGGTGTTGGTCTTGGTACCAATTATGAGCAATGGCTCAAGGAAAACGTACCACAGGCTGATGTTCGCACTTATGAAGACGACCCAACCAAGTTTCAGGACCTGCGTGTAGGTCGGATCGATGCCGTTCTGGTAGACCGACTGGCCGCCTTTGAAATGGCTGCCAAAACCGGTAACCAGTTTGTACCAGCAGGCGAACCGTTCAATCGTCAGGAGTCGGGCGTGGCCGAGCGCAAGGGAAATCCCGAATTCCATGCCGCCATCGACCAGGCCATTGCCAAGATGAAAGCTGATGGCACGCTGGCCAAGCTCTCACAGAAGTGGTTCAAGGCTGACGTCACTCAATGAGCGAATCCAGCCTTCAACTGATACTGGATTCGCTTCCGTTTCTGCTCAAAGGTGCTGTCTGGACTGTACTACTCAGTCTGGGCGGCATGTTTTTCGGGCTGGTGCTCGGGTTCTTTCTGGCGCTGATGCGGCTTAGCCAAAACATGGTAGTGCGTGCAGTAGCGCGGGTATACGTGTCTTTCTTTCGAGGCACCCCACTGCTTGTGCAGCTGTTCATGATCTATTACGGCTTGCCTGAGCTGGGCATTCAGCTAGATCCTCTGCCCGCTGCGCTCGTGGGTTTTTCGCTGAATATGGCCGCTTACATCTGTGAAATTCTGAGGGCAGCCATTGCCTCGATTGACCGAGGACAATGGGAGGCGGCTGCCAGCATTGGCATGACACGGGCACAGACCCTGCGTAGGACCATCCTTCCTCAAGCAGCCCGTACGGCGCTCCCACCTTTAGGTAACAGCTTCATTTCGCTGGTAAAAGATACCTCTCTTGCGGCTACCATTCAGGTCCCAGAGATGTTTCGCCAAGCGCAGCTCATTACGGCGCGTACCTTTGAAATCTTTAGCATGTATCTAACGGCCGCATTGATCTACTGGGTTCTGGCCAGCACCCTGGCGGCGTTGCAGAACACGCTGGAAAATCGGGTAAACCGGCATGATCAGGAGCGTTGAGTCATGATTGAAGTACGTAACCTGACCAAGTCATTCAATGGCCAGCCGGTGCTCAAGGGGATCAATCTGGATGTAGCAGCGGGCGAAGTCGTTGCCATTATTGGCCCCAGTGGCTCCGGCAAGACCACCCTGCTTCGTTGCCTGAATCTTCTTGAAACGCCCGATAGAGGCCGTATCCGCGTTGCGGATATCGCTATTGATGCAAGTCAGAGCCTGAACTCGCAGCAGAGCCAGATTCGGGCGCTCCGCCAACGTGCCGGCTTCGTATTTCAGAGTTTTAACCTTTTTCCTCATCGTACGGCTCTGGAAAACGTGATTGAAGGGCCGATTGTGGTCAAACGGGAGGCCAGGGAATCCGCCGAAGCCCGGGGCCGGGCATTACTGGCGAAAGTAGGCTTGGCGGGCAAGGAAGATGCGTATCCCAGACGGCTATCCGGCGGACAGCAGCAGCGCGTTGCCATTGCCCGTGCGCTGGCGATGCAGCCCGAGGTTATTCTCTTCGATGAGCCCACGTCAGCCCTTGATCCTGAGCTGGTCGGTGAGGTGCTGACGGTCATTCGTGACTTGGCCAATGAGCAGCGGACCATGGTGATCGTGACGCATGAGATGAGCTTTGCCCGTGACGTGGCGCATCGCGTGCTGTTTGTCGATCAGGGCGTGATCGTTGAACAAGGAGAAGCCAAGGCGCTGTTTGCCAATCCCCAGGAAGAGCGGACGCAACGGTTCTTGAGCAAGTTCAGGCGTCAATAGTATTAACGTTACCTTATCGAGTGTCGGCTGTAACTAGTCAACTTGTCACCTCTGTCAAGATCCTAAACGGCTTCCAGCTTTAGGCGACAAGTTTGATCTAATACGCATCTTGTAATATTTATCTTGTAGCCGTTATTTTCGTGTCTAGCCTAAGGGGGTCACTAGTGAAGGGACGCCTTTATGCAACCAGAAAAACAGACTTATCAGATAGACGATGTCTTGTTTGATGTAAGCCGTGCAACTGTTCTAATCCTGGCAGGAGGCACAGGATCCAGGTTGTGGCCTATAAGCAGTTCCGTACGGCCTAAGCAGTTTGTAGCACTGTTGCATGCAAATAAAACTATGCTCCAGATGACATGGGATCGCTTGCCGCCCTGGCTACCTAAGGGGCATATTTTTGTAAATGTGGCTAAAGGGTTCGAGTCGTTAGCGCTTGAGCACTTACCTGGCCTTACGCCTGATCGTCTTATCGTCGCGCCTGAAGAGCGTAATACCCTGCCTATTACGGGCTATGCCACAGCGTACATCGAACATTTCATTCCTCAGGCCACGATATTGATGGTTGCCGCTGACAATACGATAGCCGGAATCGAGCAATATCATGATGCGCTCAAGAGCTGTTTCACGGCAGCTCAGGCGGGAAAACATATTATTGCCTTAGGCGTACCGGCCATCTCTCCATGCACTCAATACGGATACATGACACTAGGCCTGCCAACTACTTTAGGCGAGTGGGTATTCCAAGGAGAAGCCTACCTAGAGAAACCTTCTCTTGAAACCGCCCAACGCTTGGTCCAAGAGGGACGGCATGATTGGAACACTGGCGTCTTTGCATGGAATGCTGACGTCTTTTTTGAGGCCTGTCAAAAGCATGCATCTGATCACTGCGACATATTTAATCGTTTTCGATTACCGGATGTATTGGATGATGCAAAAATGCTGGCATCACTGTTCAGCCAGCTTCCAGCTCAAGATCTCGATCGTGGCTTGATGGAGCGCCTGGCTTGCTCTTCACGAGCAAGCCACGACCCTCAGCTGATGTTTGTACGTGGCTTATTCACCTGGGATGATGTTGGTAACTTTTCAGCGCTAGGCAGCCATTTTCCAAAAGATAAAGCAGAAAATGCGTGTTCAGGGGACATTTCCGTGCAAGGTGCTGCCCGGTGCACGATTCTTTGTGAGCCGCCCTATTCTCTTCAAGTAGAGGACTTATCCGATGCGCTTATCGCTGTATCCAAAGAGGGTAACATACTGGTCTGCTCTTTAGAGCACCTCGCAGATTTGAATGCGTTTCATAAAATGCCTTTATTTAATGGTTTGTCATCACATAAAGGTAATCGATTGGGTTTTTCGGACGACCTTGAGGGATGTGTAATCCGAGGGGCAGGAAAAATAGGGGCAGCCAACCGTTCCTGCATCGTTAACAACGGACCTGGAATCGTAGCGCTATATGGCGTCTCTGATTGCTCAATAACGATCAACGAGGGACTTATCAAGGTTGCACGAAACCCGAATAAGCTGCATGCCATATCCACTAGTTCCTCACCTGCCTGGATAACGGTTGATGAAAATTATGAGGCTCTGAGTAATCGAGTTGCTTTGGATCTGGTAGAAGACCTGAAGAATTTATTAGCTCTACGTCCTAATCCTGTGGTTGTTTTTTCAGCAGGCAAGACTCCCGTTCGGCTTTATGAGTTGTTGCGAACGAAATATTTCAGATCGATTGAATGGCAAAGGCTACGCTTTTTCCAGATGGATGAATATGTCGCGCATCGCCCTAAAGATGTCGGGATTTTCAGAAAACTTCTTAGTGAAGCGCTTATTGAGCCGCTTGGTCTTCAGGCCAACATGCTGACCGGGCAGGAAAGGCCAGAAGAACTCGCTCAATATGAATGTGCAATCACCTCACGTGGAGGAATTGACCTCGTCCTGCATGGTATTGGAGAGAATGGCCACTTAGGTTTCAATGAGCCCAACAGTCCCTTTGACTGTGAATCTCGCTGTGTAGAGCTTGCTAAAACAACTCAACCTGCAGGCCATGATTCTGAGTGGATCCCCACCCACGGTGTTACGCTTGGCCTAAGTATTCTTAATAGTGCTCGGCACATACGTGTAATAGCGTCCGGTCTTAAAAAACGTGCTGCTGTAGAGGCGGCTCTACTAGGGCCTAGAACTGAAAAATGCCCGGCATCAAGCCTTCAAGGACATCCCGATTGCCGTTTTTACCTTGATCGCGCTGCTTGTGCCTGGCTGGAGAACAAAAATGACTAACCCATTAGCTAGCATCGTAATTGGCGCTGGACCTGCAGGTCTTGGACCTTTGGTATGTGCTATGCAGCATAACGAGCACATTGAGTTACTAAATCAAGGCGTTGCATGGATCGAGGCTCAATCCAGTATTGGCAGCGGCAGTCTTGGTGATCACGCTATCTCGTCAGACACATCAGCCAGCGTGTTATTAGAGTGTCTTGAAGGTGCAAACAATCCCCTTTCCATACTGACCAATAGCCCTGAAGCTGAGGCCGTAAGATTGTATGGTTCCGGATCAATACCGCTTCAGGTAGGCGGACGCTTTTTGAATGCCATGGGGCAAGTTATGGAGAATGCCATCAGAACACATCCCCGCAGCGAACTACTTTTGAAGCAGCGTGCTGCTCGCATCGTCGTACGCGATACAAATGATTTTATTGTCGAACTGGCAGACGGAACGACTCGCAGCAGTCGAAGCGTTGTCTTTGCAATGGGCGGCTACCAAGAGCGTGATGAAACGCTTTCACGCTTTGTCAAACCGGAACTGCAGTTGCATGATACCTACGCTGAAAAATGTATTTTAACTAGCGAACTCTTCAGTCATGACGGACTACAAACTGTTATGGCTCGCCTCAAGCAGGCAACGAGACCTCGGGTGGTACTTATTGGCAGCTCGCATAGTGCACTAACCGCTGCACACCTTCTCTTGGAAGCAGGACTCGATTTCGATAAGCAAGCAGTAAGCGTGATGTACAAACGCCCGCCAAGAGTGTTTTATCCGGATCAAGCTTCAGCGTATGCGGATGGCTATCAGGAGTTTGGCGAGGCAGATATCTGTCCAACAACAGGAAGGATATACCGACTGGCAGGACTTCGAATGGCTGCGCGTGAACTGTTGAGGAGAACACTTGGCTTGGGAGACACGCAAAGGGAGGATCGGTTAGAGCTCTGCTCATTGTCAGATATGACAGTTGACGATGTTCGCGCTCGGCTTGATCGTGCAACAGTTATTGTGCCCGCCTTTGGTTATCGGCCTCGAACCTTGCCGGTATTCACTGCACAAGGGAAGCGGATACAACTTTTGACTGAAACTGGACCACGACAGCCTATGGTTGACAATAACTGTCGCATTCTAGCTGCTGGCGGAACGCATTTGCCTGGCATGTATGGCATAGGCCTCGCCTCCGGATTTGTACCTCGCGGTCCTAAGCTAGGTGGAGAGCCCAGTTTTGATGGGCAAACCAATGGTTTATGGTTATATCAAAATGGCATCGGCCGGATTGTACTTGACCATATGCTAAGGCACACACAGCCTCAGATGATAGCTATCTAATATGTTGACCCAAAGAGGAGTAGGAGACTTGGAAGCTCTCTTACTCCTGTCCTTTTCTCCAAGCCATATCCTTGAAGCCGATTATTAGGCCTCCTTGTTATACGGGATATTTAACAAACTGCTATTTAACCAAACAGTCGCTTTCTTGTTGATCCGCATGCATGATTTGCGGCCTTTTCAGCTGGCTGAGCCCGTTCGCTATGAATTTACGTTTTTGCCTCATTGCCATGACGGCCCTGGCAGTTATTGGCGATAACATGCTCATTCCCTTTTATCCGCAATACTTTGCTAGCCGTTTTGACGATCCTCGTCCCGAGCAGGTCGGTGCCTACCTGGCTGCTATTTGCGTTGTTGTCATGTTTGCCTTTCCTCTCTGGGCCAAACTGGCCAAGCGCGTGCATCCTATCCGGATCCTGATCTGGACACAGCTGGCTGCGGGGCTGCTCAGCGTATGCTGCTATACCATCGACTCCCTGCCCTTGTTCTGGGTTGTCTCGCTAGGCATGGTGGTCTTCAAGGGCAGCTATCTCTTGATGTATCCCTATGTGATGAGTCTGGAAGCCAAGGAAAGCCACACGCGAACCATTGGCACATTGTCGGTTGTGGTGCATTTCGGAGCCATCTTTGGCGCCGCTGTGGGCGGGCTGGTTCTCCAGGCGCTGGAAATGGGCGAGGTGTTCCTGATCATGGCGCTGGGCGACTTCATTCAGATGGCGATCTGTATGCGTCTGATGCGAGACAAACCTCCCGCTTCGGGAGAAGCTCCAGCCTCCAGCGAAACCCCTGAACAGCCTGCAACCGAAGTGCCTATCGCCAAACCAGGTAGCCACCTGATCATTTACAAGCTCTGTCTGATCATGTTGCTGTTCTACTTCAGTGCCTATGTCATTCGACCGTTCTTCTCGGTGTACTGGCAAGAGGTTTCCGCTATGGAAAATGAGCTCGTCACCGGCTTCGTCTATTCGCTGCCAGGCGCTGTAGCGCTAGTTGCACTCTGGTGGAGCAAGCGAGCCAGCCAACAAGGCCAGGCCTGGGAAGGTATCCTGTCCGCCCTGCTGCTTGGCGTCTGCGGTATTTTCATTCAGGGCTTTGAAAACGAAGTGGCCATCCTAGGAGGCCGTCTGCTGTTCGGCTGGGCCTTGTATCAGGTCACGGTGCGCCTGGATGCGCTCATGTTCGAGATGAGCAAGCCCGAGGCGTATGCTGTGGACTTCAGCAAGGTCAATTTTTTCCAAAGTCTGGGTGTCATGTGTTCATCCTATGGCGCTGGGCTTCTCGTCAGTCATTTCACGCTTTCTACGCCGTTCTGGGTAGGTGCAGCCGGCCTGCTGCTTACGGCGGTTCTCTTTCCGCTACTGGTTAAAGCGCCCAACAAGGCTGCAACAGCGGTCAAAGCGTAAATGCTTGAGGCGGTGGCAAACCTCTGCCACCGCTCACCCTGTTCCGCTCATCGCAATCTAGCGAAATGTGACACCTGGATTGCTAATGATAATTTGATGCATTTGTATTTAAGTGTTTAAATCGGCATTTCCGAGCATGTCCTCCCGAACGGCCGAACCAGACGTTCGGGAGATGACATCCAACCTCGTTCTGGGTCCGACGTATGACGATTCAGGTAAAGACCGATCTTACCCGCCTGCTGGATCTTTCCGCCCTTTCCTATTTAGGGCTCAAGGGAACGATAGGCCCTGCAGGCCCGGATGACCTCGCCTGCGGCAGTGCCGAAAACCATGTGCGCATTGCAGCGCTTTATGACCATTGGCAGCAGGCCCATCCGGAGGCCGGCCCCCATTACTGGTCAGCGCGTAGCTGGACGCTTATGGTCTGGCAGCCGATCTACCTGACGATTCTGGGTGTCCACCTCGGTCGATGTGCTCCTTCTCTCGATCAGTTTGCCCAGCGCGTACACCACGGGTTCGTGGCAGGGTTTTACCTGCATGATCATTGTCCCTATATCGCCGACCAGGACACGTTGATTCGTGTCGCCGCCAAGCAATTACAGAACCTTTGCGAACGGCAGCTGGAAGAAGCAGGCACGGTTTTCAAGCTCAACCCGAAAATGGCCCGCCGTCTGGCAGCAGACTGTGTGCTGGCAGCCCTTCTCTATGTGCAGAACAACCTGCGCGAAACGCTATGCAACACCCGTATGCGTGTGCTGGAAGGTATGTGGCTAGAAGCGCTGGGCCTCAAGGACAACAGCGAGCTGATCTGCATTGCGCTTGACGACGGACAAGAGCGGCTGGCGCTTGGACGCAAGGTCTGCTGCCAACACTTCCGCCGCGCAGATGGCGAATTATGCAGCACCTGCCCCAAGCTCAAGCAGGAAGAGCGCATTGCCCGTTTACGACAGGAGTTAACCCTTGAAGCTGCAACTCACTGATATCCGCGTCAACCGCGGCGGACGACTCATTCTGAGTCTGGACCAGCTGCGGCTTGCCGGAAATGAGCTGACAGTCATCCTAGGGCATAACGGTTCCGGCAAGTCGACATTGATGAACCTGCTGGCGCGTCAGACCATGCCCGACAGTGGCAGGATCGAGCTGGACGACCAGCCCATCGCACGGTTGAGCCAGCGGGAATTTGCGCGGCTGATTGCCTTTCTGCCTCAGCGGTTGCCGGAAGTCGCCGGGCTTACAGTACGTGAACTGGTGCGCCTGGGCCGTTTTCCCTGGCGCGGTCTGTTAGGCCGCTGGCAGCGTGAAGATCTGACGATCATCGAGCGAGCCATGCAACAAACCGATGTGGCACATTATGCCGATCACCTGACCGACACCCTTTCCGGCGGCGAACGGCAACGGGCCTGGATTGCGATGCTATTGGCCCAAGAATCGCCACTGATTCTGCTAGATGAACCCACATCGGCCCTGGACCTCTCCCATCAGTATGAGCTGATGGGCCTTTTACATGAGCTGAACCAGAAGACCGGACGCGGAATTGTCGTCATTCTGCACGACATCAATCTGGCTACACGTTATGCCGACCGTATCGTTGCCCTCAAGCAGGGTCGGCTGTTCTTTGACGGGACGCCACAGGCCTTGTTGTCCAGTCGTTTGCTATCCGAGCTGTACGAGATCGATATTCAACTCATTGAGCAGCCTGCGGCGCAGCGCAAGATTGCGGTTGTCGCCTGAAGATGCACGTTACCCGCACCGGGACGGGCGTCCCGTCCAGAACCATGTTATCTACTGCACCAGGTCTTCTGCGTTATCCGCTCACGCTACTGTCATTGCTTCTGGTACTGCTCGTACACCTGCAGATTGCTTCACCGCTGTCGTTAGGTCAGCAGTGGCATGCATTGTTCGATGCCTCCAGCCAAGACTTCACGCTGCTGCAATTTCGTGACTCTGCGCTTCCACGGGTTGTTATGGGTCTTCTGGTTGGGGCAGCGTTGGGCTTATCAGGCAGTCTTCTTCAGCAATTGACACAAAATCGTCTGGTTTCACCCATGACTATCGGGTCGGCCTCAGGGGCATGGTTGGGACTGGTTTGTGCCACGCTGATTGCACCAACCCTGGCTGCCGATCATGGTGAATGGGCCGCGCTACTGGGCGCAATGGCTGCAGTAGGCATTGTCCTGTTGATTGCAGGGCGATCTGGTATTGCTGGTCTTCCAATCGTTTTGGCCGGTATGGCCATGAATCTTCTTCTAGGAGCGCTGGCCTCGGGGCTCGTATTGCTCAACGATCAGTACGCCCGGAATCTTTTCCTCTGGGGGGCTGGCGATCTGGCGCAAATGGACTGGCAATGGGTCATCTGGCTGCTGCCCAAGCTGGCGGTCGGTCTGCTTGTCCTGGCCTTTGCCCAGCGACCGTTGACCCTGCTGCGCCTGGGCAGTGAAGGCGCACAAGCACGCGGCATGAGTTTATGGCCGATTATGTTGATGCTGTTTCTCGCCTCACTGTGGCTCACATCTGTTTCCATTACCGCGGTCGGCCTGATTGGATTCATTGGTCTGCTCACACCTAATCTTGCGCGATTGTTCGGCGCTCGTACCGCCTTTGATGAACTGCTATACAGCACGCTGCTGGGAGCTGTTCTACTGCTGACAACCGATGCACTGGCTGTGCTCGCCAGTCAATGGACGATCAACCTGATTCCCAGCGGAGCAGCGGCCGCATTGATAGGTGCACCGGCACTCTTATGGCTTTCGCGCCGCAAAATGTCGGCAGAAGATCAGCCTGGACTGACGCTCCCGGGCAATAGCGACAGAAGAATCACCACATCAGGCTGGGTACTTATTTTGGGCATTGCCCTGGTGATTGCGTTACTGACCCTATGCCTAGCGCCGGGCGCCCAAGGCTGGCAGTTGAACTGGCCCTCCTCCCTCGTCTGGTCCTTTCGCTGGCCGCGGACGCTAACGGCCGCCTCGGCAGGATTCGGACTGGCGATTGCAGGTGCCATTCTTCAACGTCTGCTGCGCAACCCCTTGGCGAGTCCGGACATTCTTGGCCTTTCCGCCGGGGCAACGCTTGCCCTTCTCATAAGTGCGTTTGTCATGGGTGGGACTATCCAGACTGCAGGCGGGCCATTGGCGGCTTTCGCTGGGAGCATGCTGGTCTTGGCTGTGCTGCTTGTGTTTGGTCGCCGGCACCAGTATGCACCGGGCATGCTGGCATTAGTAGGTATCTCCCTGATGGCATTGCTGGACGCCATCCTTCAATTTGCCCTGGCCAAGGGGACAGCAGACTCCTTCGCCATCATGGGCTGGTTGGCGGGTTCGACCTACCGGGTGTCGGCCAGCCAGTCTGTCGGACTTTGCATAGGCGTTCTGCTTATCGGAGGGGTCAGTCTACTGTTCCATCGAGGCCTGTCGCTGATTTCGATAGGTGACGGCGTGGCCCTTGGTCGCGGCCTGAATCTAACGCGCCTACGTATCGTGCTACTGGTTCTGGTTTCGCTGATGTGTGCGCTCGTGACCAGCGTAATGGGGCCAGTCGCCTTTCTGGGCCTGCTGGCACCGCATATTGCAGCCATCCTGGGTGCCAGGAAAGTACTGCCTCAGCTCTTACTCGCTGCCACGCTGGGCAGCGTATTGATGCTTGTCGCTGACTGGATAGGCCGAGTCATGATCTATCCCCTCCAGATGCCGGTAGGCATCGTGGCGTCCGTTCTGTGTGGAGTCTATTTCATTATTTTGTTAGCCAGACAGCGAGGCGCGTAGGGTTGCTCAAGCATAAAATCAGTCCCAGCCTGCTCCGTTGGGTCCTAACCGGACTCTTGATGATCGGCTCTGCACTCGCTCACGCAGCCGAAATACCGCAGCGGGTAGTCGCGCTCACCTGGGAAGCGGCTGAGCATTTGGTCGAAATGGGGATCACGCCCTTGGCGGTAGCGGACGCCGATGACTACAAGGTGTGGGTCGTGCGCCCTGCTTTGCCGTCATCGGTTCTCAATGCCGGAAGCCGTGTCGAACCCAATCTTGAGCTCTTGGCCGAACTCAAGCCAGACCTGATCATCTCCAGCCCGGCCCTCGGAGATTTGCGTGACAAGCTTGAGCAAATCGCTCCGGTAGAGTCATTCGACAGCTATCGACAGGATCACAACAATTACGAAACCGCACGGCAAAATTATCTGACACTGGCCAGGCAGTTTAATCGCCTCGATCAGGCGCAGCAGCGCTTGGCGGAAATGGATCGCCATATTGCTGAACTACGGCAGCGGCTGCTTGAGCACTTCAATGGCGAACCTCCGAAGGTCACGGTGATTCGCTTTTCTACGCCGGCGGTGGCTTATGTGTATGGCGACAACTCCATGCCCCAATATGCCATGAACCTACTGCATCTTCAGCCTGCCTACCCTTTACCCGCTACCGCCTGGGGTATTACACAGAAACCTATCAGTGACTTGGGAAAGATACGTGAAGGCGCTGTGCTCCATATCGAGCCGTTCTCCCAGGAGGACAAACTCTTTCCTACCCGCCTCTGGCAGGCGATGCCCTTCGTGCAAGCACGACGATTCGCTACGGTCCGCTCAACCTGGACCTATGGTGGTGTTTTCTCGGTGGAATATCTGGCTGAGTCGCTTGTAGACGCGCTCCTGACCTTACAGCCCGAGTAACGAGCTTTCTGCCCTTAAGCTCGCTCTAAGCTTATAGCTAGAAAGTATTTATAACTTTTTTTAAATTCCTTTAACGTCTATTTACCGGATCACCGGACCTGCACTGACTTTCCATCTGTCGGTCCGGCTCCGCTCTGGATCTGGCCGGCATTGCTCATTGCGAGGCCGTATGCTCAAGCCAGATACCCTTCTTGATAACGATCAGGATGTAGCTCCACCCGTCTACCCTGCCCGTATTCTCACTACCGACGCCGAAGCCATTGCTGCTGCTCATGAGCTAGCCCGTTTCGCTGCGCAAGAAGCATCGCTGCGTGACCAGGAGCGCAAACTTCCCTGGGCCGAAATCGAGCGTTTTACTACCAGCGGTCTGGGCAGCGTATTCGTTCCCAGAGCCTTTGGAGGCCCTCAGGTTTCCTTTGTGACGATCGCTGAAATCTTCAAGATCATTGCCAAGGCTGATCCAGCACTGGCTCAAATTCCCCAGAATCATTTCAGTATTCTCAATGTCATTCGAAGCGTAGCGTCCGCCGAGCAACAGCAGTGTCTATTCGAAAGCGTGTTGGCTGGCTGGAGAATAGGCAATGCAGGCCCCGAGCGCGGCAGCAAACATACATTGGACCTGAAAGCTCGCCTGACACCCGAAGG
>NZ_BDAE01000048.1 GCF_002091675.1 Pseudomonas luteola NBRC 103146
CGAGTATAAACCCCTACTAGAAAGCGTTTATTAAGCTTGTTTCTTGATAATAGCTTCGGCGATGTTCGATGGCGCTTCAGCGTACTTGGCGAACTCCATGGAGTAGCTAGCACGACCTTGAGACATGGAACGCACATCAGTAGCGTAGCCAAACATCTCGCCCAGCGGAACTTCAGCACGAATCACCTTACCGGATACAGTATCTTCCATACCCTGGATCAGGCCGCGACGACGGTTCAGGTCACCCATTACGTCGCCCATGTAGTCTTCAGGCGTTACCACCTCGACCTTCATGATTGGCTCAAGCAGAACAGCACCACCCTTCTGGGTCAACTGCTTGGTCGCCATCGAAGCAGCGATTTTGAACGCCATTTCGTTGGAGTCGACGTCGTGATAAGAGCCGTCGAATACAGTTGCTTTCAAGCCAAGCAGCGGATAACCGGCAACAATACCGTTTTTCATCTGCTCTTCGATGCCCTTCTGAATAGCAGGGATGTATTCTTTCGGAATCACACCACCTACTACCTCACTGGTAAATTCGAGACCTTCCTGACCTTCGTCAGCCGGGGCGAAACGAATCCAGCAGTGACCGAACTGACCACGACCACCGGACTGGCGAACGAACTTACCTTCGATTTCGCACTTGTTCCGGATAGTTTCACGGTAGGCTACCTGAGGCTTGCCGATGTTAGCCTCAACCCCAAACTCGCGCTTCATACGGTCAACCAGAATATCCAGGTGCAGCTCACCCATACCGGAAATAATGGTTTGGCCAGATTCTTCGTCGGTCTTAACTCGGAAAGACGGGTCTTCCTGGGCTAGCTTGCCCAATGCAATACCCATTTTCTCTTGGTCAGCCTTGGTCTTCGGCTCAACCGCAACCGAAATTACCGGCTCAGGGAAGTCCATACGCTCAAGGATAATCGGCTTCTCTAGCGAGCAAAGAGTATCGCCCGTAGTAACATCCTTCATACCAATCAGAGCAGCAATGTCACCTGCACGAACTTCCTTGATCTCTTCACGGGTGTTCGCATGCATCTGCACCATACGACCCACACGCTCTTTCTTACCCTTCACAGAGTTCAGAACCGAATCACCGGAATTCAGAACACCAGAATAAACGCGCGCAAAAGTCAGCGTACCTACAAACGGGTCGGTGGCAATCTTGAACGCTAGAGCAGAGAAGGGCTCTTCGTCATTAGCATGACGCTCATCTTCCTGCTCCTCGTTGTCCGGATGGACACCTTTGATCGCAGGAATTTCTGTCGGAGCTGGCAGGAAGTCAATCACGGCATCAAGAACCAGTGGAACGCCCTTGTTCTTGAAGGAGGAACCACACACAGCCGGAACGATTTCGCATGCGATAGTACGCTGACGCAGGCCAGCCTTGATCTCTTCGATCGACAGCTCACCTTCTTCCAGGTATTTGTTCATCAGCTCTTCGTTAGCTTCAGCAGCTGCTTCAACCATGTTGGAGCGCCACTCGTCGGCCAAGTCCTGAAGCTCTGCAGGAATTTCTTCCTCGCGATAGGTCATGCCCTGGTCATCATCGTTCCAGAAGATCGCTTTCATTTTCAGAAGGTCAATCTGACCCTGAAAGTTATCTTCAGCACCGATAGCCAGCTGAACCGGGACAGGTGTATGACCTAGACGCTTTTTGATCTGCTCAACAACACGCAGGAAGTTGGCACCAGCACGGTCCATCTTGTTGACGTAGACAATGCGCGGAACACCGTACTTGTTAGCCTGACGCCATACAGTTTCAGACTGAGGCTCAACACCCGAAGTACCGCAGAAAACAACAACAGCACCGTCCAGCACACGCAAGGAACGCTCAACTTCAATAGTGAAGTCAACGTGACCAGGGGTATCAATAATGTTTACGCGGTACTTGTCATACTGCTTAGTGGAGCCGGACCAGAACGCTGTGGTAGCAGCAGAAGTAATGGTAATACCACGCTCCTGCTCCTGAACCATCCAGTCCATGGTAGCTGCGCCGTCATGAACCTCACCCATCTTATGGTTCACGCCGGTGTAGAACAGAATACGCTCCGTGGTAGTCGTTTTACCTGCGTCCACGTGGGCGCAGATACCGATATTACGGTAGCGATTAATTGAGGTAGTACGAGCCACGATAAGGTCCTCGCTTGATTAGAAGCGGTAGTGCGAGAAGGCCTTGTTGGCCTCTGCCATGCGATGCACGTCTTCGCGCTTCTTGACTGCGGCGCCCTTGCCTTCGAATGCATCCATGAGCTCTCCCGCCAGGCGCAGAGCCATGGACTTCTCACCACGCTTACGCGCAGAGTCCACAAGCCAGCGCATGGCCAGAGCGTTACGACGGGACGGACGAACTTCGACCGGCACCTGGTAGGTAGCACCGCCTACACGGCGGGACTTCACTTCGACCAGCGGAGCGATGGCGTCGAGCGCTTTTTCGAAAACTTCCAGGGGGTCGGCATTCTTGGAACGCTCTTTGACCTTGTCCAGAGCACCATAAACGATACGCTCAGCAACGGCTTTCTTGCCGCTTTCCATCACGTGGTTCATGAACTTGGCCAGGATCTGGCTTCCATATTTTGGATCGTCAAGTATTTCGCGCTTGGCCGCTACACGACGTCTTGGCATTGATAAGCCCTCAAAACGGTCTTCAGGTTAGCTCAGGACTGCAACAAGCAGGTTACGCCTGACCTTACTCTTATCGACTCGAACAAAAAGAATAGATTACTTCGGACGCTTCGCGCCGTACTTAGAACGACCCTGCTTACGGTCTTTAACACCAGAAGTGTCCAGAGAGCCGCGTACAGTGTGGTAGCGCACACCCGGAAGGTCCTTTACACGACCGCCACGGATCAGCACCACGCTGTGCTCTTGCAAGTTGTGACCTTCACCACCAATGTAGGAAGTCACTTCGAAGCCGTTTGTCAAACGTACACGACATACTTTACGCAGTGCCGAGTTAGGCTTCTTAGGGGTAGTTGTATATACGCGGGTGCAAACACCACGACGTTGCGGGCAGTTTTGCAGCGCAGGCACGTCGCTCTTTTCGACGAGACGCTTGCGCGGCTTACGCACCAGCTGGTTGATAGTTGCCATCTATAGCTCCACTGATTGTCTTACGACACAAACGAAATGGCAGGACCATGGGCCCTGCCAATTTTCGGGGTACGAAAGTCTAAAGAGGTTCTCCCGTACCGTCAATACGAAGCCCTGACCACTCGGCCAAGGCTTCGTTTGATTTACTGCTTAGCTACCACTTGAGTTCAACGCTTCGGTCAGCGCAGCTTCCGCCTCGCTCGCACTCACACGCTGAGGCTTGCCAATTTCCCGCTGACGCTTGCGCTCGCTGTGATAAGCCAGACCAGTACCCGCCGGGATCAGACGACCCACAACCACGTTCTCCTTCAGGCCACGCAGGAAGTCACGCTTACCTGTTACCGCCGCCTCAGTAAGAACGCGCGTTGTCTCCTGGAAGGAAGCTGCCGAAATAAAGGATTCCGTTGACAAGGATGCCTTCGTGATACCCAGCAGCACACGCTCGTACTTGGAAATGAACTTATCTTCTGCAACCAGGCGCTCATTTTCTTCCAGCACCTGAGTCAACTCCATCTGATCACCCTTGATGAAGCTTGAATCACCAACTTCACTCACCTCCACCTTGCGCAGCATCTGGCGCAGGATGGTCTCAATGTGCTTGTCGTTGATCTTCACGCCTTGCAGACGATATACATCCTGAATCTCATTCACGATGTATTTTGCCAGCGCACTTACGCCTAACAACCGAAGGATGTCATGCGGATTGCTTGGGCCATCGGAGATAACCTCACCGCGACTCACCTGCTCGCCCTCAAAGACGTTAAGGTGACGCCACTTAGGAATCAGCTCTTCGTACGGTTCACTACCGTCGGTAGGCGTAATTACCAAACGACGCTTGCCTTTTGTTTCCTTACCAAAAGAAATCGTACCGCTGATTTCCGCAAGAATAGCCGGCTCTTTTGGACGACGCGCTTCGAACAGGTCAGCCACACGCGGCAGACCACCCGTAATATCTCGGGTCTTCGATGTTTCCTGCGGGATACGTGCAATGACGTCACCCACATGAACCTTGGCACCATCGTTCAGGTTAACCAGTGCATTAGGCGGCAGGAAGTACTGGGCTGGTACGTCAGTACCTGGCAACAGTAAGTCGCGACCATTTGCATCAATCAACTTCACAGCCGGACGAATGTCTTTACCGGAGCTTGGACGGTCTTTGATATCCAATACTTCGATATTGGTCAAACCTGTCAACTCATCGGTCTGACGCTTGATCGTGATACCTTCTTCCATGCCAACAAAGGCTACGGTACCGTCCATCTCGGTTACGATCGGGTGGGTATGCGGATCCCACTTGGCCACCACAGCACCCGGCTCAACCTTGTCACCTTCCTTGACAGAGATTACTGCACCGTACGGCAGACGATAGCGCTCACGTTCACGACCAAAGTCATCCGCGATAGCCAGCTCACCGGAACGGGATACAGCAACCAACGCACCGTCAGCGCGCTCAACGTGTTTCAGGTTATGTAGACGGATGGTACCGCCGTTCTTCACCTGAACATTGTCCGCTGCGGATGTACGGCTGGCCGCGCCACCAATGTGGAACGTACGCATGGTCAGCTGTGTACCAGGCTCACCGATCGACTGAGCAGCAATAACGCCAACCGCCTCACCGATATTAACCTGATGTCCGCGAGCCAGATCACGGCCGTAGCACTTGGCACAGATACCATGACGTGTTTCACAGGTAATTGGAGAGCGAACCACTACCTCGTCTACGCTATTCAGCTCGAGGAACTCAACCCAACGCTCATCTACCAGAGTGCCTGCAGGAACAATGACCTCGTCATCCGCACCGGGCTTGAAGACATCACGTGCAATGGTCCGACCAAGGACGCGCTCGCCCAACGGCTCGACCACGTCGCCACCTTCGATGTGCGGCGTCATAACCAGACCATGCTCGGTACCACAGTCGACTTCGGTTACAACCAAGTCTTGCGCAACGTCAACCAGACGGCGAGTCAGGTAACCTGAGTTCGCAGTTTTCAAGGCAGTATCCGCCAAGCCTTTACGTGCACCGTGCGTGGAAATGAAGTACTGGAGTACGTTCAGACCTTCACGGAAGTTCGCAGTAATAGGCGTCTCGATGATGGAGCCATCAGGCTTAGCCATCAAACCACGCATACCGGCTAACTGACGAATCTGTGCAGCGGAGCCCCGTGCACCTGAGTCAGCCATCATATACATGGAGTTAAATGACTCCTGATCAACTTCCTTACCCTCACGATCGATCACCTTCTCCTTCGAGAGATTGGTCATCATCGCCTTGGATACTTCGTCGTTAGCCTTCGACCAAAGGTCGATCACCTTGTTGTACTTCTCACCCTGAGTAACCAGACCAGAGGCATACTGGCTTTCGATCTCTTTTACTTCAGACGTAGCGGCATCAATGATACGAGCCTTTTCGTCAGGAATAACGAAGTCGTTCACGCCAATGGAAACGCCCGACAAGGTCGAATAGGCGAAACCGGTGTACATGAGTTGGTCTGCAAAAATGACGGTATCCTTTAGACCTACCACGCGATAGCAATGGTTGATCAGTTTGGAGATCGCCTTTTTCTTCATGGACTGGTTTACGACATCGAACGGCAAACCGGCAGGAACCACCTGGAACAGCAAGGCACGACCTACTGTCGTATCAACGATACGGGTGTTGCTAACGACAGAGCCGTCCTTCTGCTTCACCTTTTCATTGATACGAACCTTGATCTTGGCATGCAGCGCAGCTTCGCCAGCGCGGAATACGCGATCGACTTCCTGCAGGTCAGCAAATACACGACCTTCACCCTTGGCGTTCACCGCCTCGCGCGTCATGTAATAGAGGCCCAGCACCACGTCCTGCGACGGTACGATAATCGGCTCACCATTAGCAGGCGACAGGATGTTGTTGGTCGACATCATCAATGCGCGAGCTTCCAGCTGAGCTTCCAGTGTCAGCGGCACGTGGACAGCCATCTGGTCACCATCGAAGTCAGCGTTATAAGCCGCACACACCAATGGGTGCAACTGAATCGCCTTGCCTTCAATGAGCACAGGCTCGAACGCCTGAATACCCAAACGGTGCAACGTCGGAGCACGGTTCAGCAATACAGGGTGTTCGCGAATGACCTCGGCGAGAACGTCCCAGACCTCAGGCAGCTCACGCTCAACCATTTTCTTGGCGGCCTTGATGGTAGTCGCCATACCGCGAGCTTCCAGCTTGCCAAAGATAAATGGCTTGAATAGCTCCAACGCCATTTTCTTGGGCAGACCGCACTGATGCAGACGCAAGGTCGGACCTACGGTAATAACCGAACGGCCTGAATAATCCACGCGCTTACCCAGCAGGTTTTGACGGAAGCGGCCCTGCTTACCCTTGATCATATCAGCCAGCGATTTCAGCGGACGCTTGTTAGAGCCCGTGATTGCGCGACCGCGACGGCCATTATCCAGCAGTGCGTCAACCGCCTCCTGCAGCATCCGCTTTTCGTTACGCACGATAATATCGGGCGCAGACAGATCAAGCAGGCGCTTCAGTCGGTTATTACGGTTGATAACGCGACGATAAAGATCGTTTAGATCAGACGTTGCAAAACGACCGCCATCTAGCGGAACTAGCGGACGCAGATCTGGAGGCAGAACGGGCAGCACCGTCATGACCATCCATTCAGGCTTATTGCCGGAGCCCTGGAAGGCCTCCATCAGCTTCAAGCGCTTGGATAGCTTCTTGATCTTGGTTTCAGAATTGGTTTGCGGAATTTCTTCGCGCAGGCGGCCAATTTCGTGCTCCAGATCAATACCGCCCAGCAATTCGAAAACCGCTTCAGCGCCCATGCGGGCATCAAAATCGTCACCGAACTCTTCAAGAGCTTCAAAGTACTGCTCGTCATTGAGCAGCTGATATTTTTCAAGCGTGGTCATGCCCGGATCGATGACAACGTAGCTCTCGAAATAGAGCACTCGCTCGATATCCCGCAGAGTCATGTCCAGCAGCAGGCCGATACGGGACGGCAGTGACTTTAGAAACCAAATGTGTGCAACTGGGGACGCCAACTCAATATGACCCATGCGCTCACGACGCACTTTAGCCAGCGCAACTTCTACACCACACTTTTCACAAATAACGCCACGGTGCTTAAGGCGCTTGTACTTTCCGCACAGGCACTCGTAGTCCTTTACTGGACCAAAGATCTTGGCACAGAAAAGACCATCACGCTCAGGCTTGAACGTACGGTAATTGATGGTCTCGGGCTTCTTCACTTCGCCAAAGGACCAGGAACGGATCATCTCGGGCGAGGCCAGACCGATACGAATGGCATCGAACTCTTCGAGTTGACCCTGGTTTTTCAACAGATTCAGCAAGTCTTTCAAGGCCTTTCCTCCTCACGGACCAGGCATGACCGCCTTGACGGCCATGCCTTCTTGGCGTCGCGTGTTATTCGGTTTCCAATTCGATATCGATACCGAGCGAGCGAATTTCCTTGATCAGTACGTTGAAGGACTCCGGCATACCGGCCTCCATACGATGATCTCCGTCCACGATGTTCTTGTACATCTTGGTCCGGCCATTCACATCGTCCGACTTGACCGTCAGCATTTCCTGAAGGGTGTAGGCGGCACCATAAGCTTCCAGCGCCCAGACCTCCATCTCTCCGAAACGCTGTCCACCGAACTGCGCCTTACCACCCAGCGGCTGCTGAGTAACCAGGCTATACGATCCTGTGGAACGGGCATGCATCTTGTCATCGACCAGGTGGTTGAGCTTCAGCATATACATGTAGCCGACAGTAACCGGACGCTCGAACTGATTACCGGTACGGCCGTCAAACAGGCGCATCTGACCACTTTCGGGCAGATCAGCCAGCTTCAGCATAGCCTTGATTTCACGTTCCTTAGCACCATCGAAGACCGGCGTAGCCATCGGCACGCCACCACGCAGGTTTTTAGCCAAACGCAACACTTCTTCGTCGCTCAGTTCATCCAGGTTTTCCTGGCGGCCACCGATCTCGTTATAGAGCTCATGCAGGAAACTACGCAGCTCAGCTACTTTGCGTTGCTCTTCAAGCATGCGATTGATCTTCTCGCCCAACCCCTTGGCAGCAAGGCCTAGGTGCGTTTCAAGAATCTGACCAACGTTCATCCGTGACGGAACACCCAGCGGGTTCAATACGATGTCAACCGGAGTACCCGTCTCATCGTAAGGCATGTCCTCAACCGGCATGATGACCGATACCACACCTTTGTTACCGTGACGACCTGCCATCTTGTCACCAGGCTGGATACGGCGACGGATTGCCAGGTAAACCTTCACGATCTTCAGGACGCCAGGTGCCAGGTCATCGCCTTGCTGCAGCTTGCGCTTCTTGTCCTCGAACTTGTCGTCCAAGAGCTGACGGCGATCAGATAGATAGGCTTGAGCCTTTTCCAACTGCTCGTTTTGCGCATCTTCTGCCATACGCAGCTTGAACCACTGGCCACGCTCCAGACCATCCAGGTATTCGTCAGTAATGACAGAACCCTTTTTGACATTCGGTCCGCCATCCGCAACCTGACCTACAAGCGCCTGACGCAGACGCTCGAAGGTGGCACCTTCAACGATACGGAACTCCTCATTGAGGTCCTTGCGAATCTCGTCGAGCTGGGACTTCTCGATTGCCAATGCACGAGAGTCACGCTCTACCCCGTCACGGGTAAAGACCTGTACATCAATGACCGTACCCTTGGTACCCGTTGGTACGCGCAGGGAAGTATCCTTAACATCGGACGCCTTTTCACCAAAGATGGCACGTAGCAACTTTTCTTCTGGAGTCAGCTGGGTTTCACCTTTCGGCGTTACCTTACCGACCAGAATGTCACCTGCCTGCACCTCGGCACCAACGTAAACAATACCGGCTTCATCGAGCTTGTTAAGCGCTGCCTCACCTACGTTCGGGATATCAGAAGTGATTTCTTCTGGGCCGAGCTTTGTATCACGAGCCACACAGGTCAGCTCCTGAATGTGGATCGTAGTAAAGCGGTCTTCCTGCACAACGCGCTCAGACAACAGGATCGAGTCTTCGAAGTTGAAGCCGTTCCAGGTCATAAACGCAACACGCATATTCTGACCTAGTGCCAGCTCACCCATATCGGTAGACGGGCCATCAGCCAGGATGTCGCCACGCGCAATGACGTCACCCTTATTTACCAGCGGACGCTGGTTAATGCAGGTGTTCTGGTTGGAGCGGGTATATTTGGTCAGGTTGTAGATATCTACACCCGCCTCGCCCGTTTCAACTTCGGCATTAGCAACGCGCACCACGATACGGCTTGCGTCAACGGAGTCGATTACACCGCCTCGACGTGCCACAACACAAACACCAGAGTCGCGTGCTACGTTACGCTCCATACCCGTTCCGACTAGCGGCTTGTCCGAACGCAGAGTCGGAACAGCCTGACGCTGCATGTTCGAACCCATAAGGGCACGGTTCGCATCATCGTGCTCGAGGAAAGGAATCAGCGAAGCAGCAACGGAAACCACCTGCTTGGGTGACACATCCATCAGAGTTACGTCTTCCGGGCTCTTAACCGTGAATTCGTTCTGATGGCGTACCGCTACAAGCTCATCGACCAGTCGGTTATTTTCGTCCAGAGCCGCAGAGGCCTGAGCGATTACATGGTTGGCTTCTTCGATCGCTGACAGGAACACAATATCATCAGAGGCCACGGCATCCTTGACTACGCGATAAGGACTTTCCAGGAAACCATACTGGTTCGTGCGTGCATAGGTTGCCAGCGAGTTGATCAGACCAATGTTCGGGCCTTCTGGTGTCTCAATCGGACATACGCGACCATAATGAGTCGGGTGAACGTCACGAACCTCAAAGCCCGCACGCTCCCGTGTTAAACCACCCGGGCCGAGTGCTGAGACACGACGCTTGTGCGTGATCTCAGAAAGCGGGTTGTTCTGGTCCATGAACTGAGACAACTGGCTCGATCCGAAAAACTCCTTGATCGCAGCAGCCACCGGCTTTGCATTGATCAGGTCTTGCGGCATCAGTCCTTCACTTTCGGCCATCGATAGACGTTCCTTGACCGCGCGCTCAACACGCACTAGGCCAACACGGAACTGATTCTCAGCCATCTCACCTACGCAACGTACACGGCGGTTACCTAAGTGATCGATATCATCGACGATACCTTTACCGTTTCGAATATCTACCAGCGTTCTGAGCACGTCAACGATGTCTTCGCGGCTCAGTACACCCTGGCCTTCGATTTCGTCACGGCCGATACGACGGTTGAACTTCATACGGCCAACGGCAGATAGATCGTAACGCTCGGCGCTGAAGAACAGGTTGTTAAATAGTGTCTCGGCAGCTTCCTTGGTTGGAGGCTCGCCTGGACGCATCATACGATAGATTTCAACCAATGCTTCGAGTTGATTGGTTGTGGAATCGATCTTCAGCGTATCGGAAACAAACGGACCACAGTCAATGTCGTTGGTGTACAACGTTTCGATGCGGACGACATTTGCCTTTGCAATTTTTGCCAGCATATCGAGGGTTAACTCGGTATTGCACTCGGCAATAATTTCACCAGTAGCAGGATGCACGATCGCCTTGGCAGTAGTACGGCCAATAACATAATCGAATGGCACTTCCAGCTCGGTAATACCTGATTTTTCAAGCTGATTGATATGGCGCGCAGTAACACGACGTCCCTGCTCTACAATCACCTTGCCTGCATTGTCCTTAATATCAAAGCTGGCAATTTCGCCACGCAGACGCTGCGGCACCAATTCCAGATTCAAGGTTTCACCCTTGATGTGGAATACGTTGGTGTCGTAGAACATATCCAGCACTTCTTCAGTACCGTAACCAAGCGCGCGCAGCAGAACGGTCGCAGGTAGCTTGCGGCGACGGTCGATACGAACGAATACGCTGTCCTTGGGGTCAAACTCGAAGTCTAACCAAGAACCACGGTAAGGAATAATACGAGCGGAATACAGCAGCTTACCGGAGCTGTGGGTCTTACCACGGTCGTGATCGAAGAAGACACCAGGAGAACGGTGCAACTGGGAAACGATGACACGCTCGGTACCATTGATAATGAAGGTGCCGTTTTCTGTCATCAGGGGAATTTCCCCCATGTAAACTTCTTGCTCCTTGATGTCTTTGATCGCCTTGTTGGACGACTCACGATCAAAAATAATCAGGCGCACTTTTACTCGCAGCGGAACAGCAAATGTCACGCCGCGCAGAACACACTCTTTAACATCGAACGCCGGCTCGCCAAGGCGATAACCGACATATTCCAAGGCAGCATTGCCGGAATAACTGATAATCGGGAAAACGGACTTGAAGGCCGCGTGCAGACCGATATCGCGGAGCTGATCTTTGCCTGCGCCCGCCTGCAGGAATTCGCGATACGAATCCAGCTGGATAGCCAATAGATACGGCACGTCCATAACGTGCGGCAACTTGCTAAAGTCCTTGCGGATACGTTTTTTCTCAGTGTATGAGTAAGCCATCAGCGTTCCCCAGCTTGGTCACCTGCTTGTTTGGCCTCTCCGACGGGAGCAGCCGGAAAATCTTGCAAACGTTATCGTTTGCGCCATCACCTATGATGGCCTTCTTTATTTCTATTTGATCACAAGCCCGACCGGGCTGCATCGAAACAGAAAAAGGCCGGTGGCTATTGCCACCAGCCATCAGCCGAACTTTAACGCTCAGGCTGTAGACGCAATGTCTGAGCTTACTTGAGCTCGACCTTGGCGCCAGCTTCTTCCAGAGACTTCTTGGCAGCCTCGGCTTCCTCTTTGGAAACGCCCTCTTTAACAACGCCAGGAGCGCCGTCAACAACTGCCTTGGCTTCTTTCAGGCCCAGACCAGTCAATTCACGAACGACCTTAATGACGTTCACTTTCTTGTCGCCAGCCTCGGTCAACATGATAGTGAATTCAGTCTGCTCTTCAGCAGCAGGAGCGGCAGCAGCCGGGCCAGCAGCTACAGCGGCAGCAGCAGTTACACCGAACTTCTCTTCCATCGCCTTGATCAGTTCGACCACTTGCATGACGGACATTTCGGATACGGCGTTGATGATATCTTCGTTGGTCAGAGCCATGACTCTAATTCCTGTATCGTTTAGGGGCTTCGTAGCCACTAGAATTAAACAAAAAAGCGAGAAAGTAGATGCTTAGCCTTAGGCTGCAGCAGATTCTTTCTGGTCGCGAATAGCTGCCAGAGTACGAGCCAGCTTGCTGGTTGCGCCCTGGATAACGCTCATCAGCTGGGACACAGCTTCGTCGTAGGTTGGCAGAGTTGCCAGTACGTCGATCTGGTTAGCTGGGATCAGCTTGCCTTCAAACGCGGCTGCCTTGATCTCGAACTTGTCCTGACCCTTGGCGAATTCCTTGAAAATGCGAGCAGCAGCGCCCGGATGTTCAGTGGAAAAAGCAATCAGGGTCGGGCCTTTGAACGCGTCGTTCAGTACGTCAAACGAAGTACCTTCAACAGCGCGACGCAGCAGTGTGTTACGCACAACTTTCACGTAAACACCAGCCGCACGGGCCTCTTTACGGAGTCCGGTCATTGCACCTACTGTCACGCCACGGGCATCAGCCACGACAGCAGACAGGGCACTTTGGGCAGCCTCGTTGACTTCAGCGACGATAGCCTTCTTGTCTTCGAGTTTAATTGCCACGGGTTTTACTCCTGGATGTTACCGTATCGCCCAACCTAAGCCGGACGTCGTTTTGGTGTCTGACTCGGTAACCGAATCGGGAGCACCATCTGCGTAGGCTTAATTTAAGACTTTCGTCACCTACGGTCTTGGACAGCCCCCGCCAGGCAGGGACCCCAATAAGAGAGCGAAGCAGTGCTTCGCTCGAATCACTTAGGCTTCCAAGGAAGCCTGATCAATCTGCAGACCTGGGCCCATAGTGGTGCTCAGAGTCACGCGCTTGACATAAATACCTTTGGAAGTAGACGGCTTGAGTCTCTTCAGGTCAGCCAGCAGCGCTTCAACGTTCTGCTTGAGCTTAACGGGTTCGAAATCAACCTTGCCAACGGAGGCATGGATGATGCCGTTCTTGTCGGTACGGAAACGAACCTGACCGGCCTTTGCGTTCTTGACTGCAGTAGCAACGTCCGGAGTCACAGTGCCAACTTTGGGGTTAGGCATCAGACCACGAGGACCAAGGATCTGACCCAACTGACCTACTACGCGCATTGCATCTGGAGAAGCAATCACGACGTCATAGCTCAGATCGCCAGCTTTCATCTCGGCAGCCAAGTCGTCCATACCCACTTTTTCTGCACCAGCAGCCAGCGCTGCTTCAGCATTGGGGCCCTGAGTAAACACGGCTACACGGACGCTCTTGCCAGTACCGTTTGGCAGAACGGTAGCACCACGAACAACCTGGTCAGATTTACGAGGATCAACGCCCAGATTAACTGAAACGTCTACCGACTCTTTGAACTTGACAGTGGACAGCTGAGACAGAAGCGCAGCAGCCTCTTCAAAGCTGTACTGCTTGCCTGCTTCAATCTTGGCAGCAATAGCCTTTTGACGCTTAGTGAGCTTGGCCATTACACGCCCTCCACATTGAGGCCCATGCTACGCGCAGAGCCAGCGATAGTACGTACAGCTGCATCCATATCAGCAGCAGTCAGATCAGCATTCTTGGTCTTAGCAATCTCTTCAAGCTGAGCACGCGTTACGGTGCCTACTTTCTGAGAGTTAGGACGGCTAGAACCGCTCTGAATGCCCGCAGCCTTCTTCAGAAGAACGGAAGCAGGAGTACTCTTGGTCTCAAACGTGAAGCTACGGTCACTGTAAACGGTAATAATTACCGGAGTAGGCAGACCTGGTTCCATACCTTGGGTACGGGCGTTGAATGCCTTACAGAATTCCATGATGTTCACGCCATGCTGACCCAGCGCCGGACCTACTGGCGGGCTTGGGTTAGCTTGGGCCGCTTTAACTTGCAGCTTGATATAAGCTTGGATTTTCTTAGCCATTTGCTACTCCAATGACGGGTCTAACGCCTTAAGGCTCCCCGGTTTGATTCACCTTATCCCACTGACGACAAAACCCCGCAGCCTAAACTGCGGGGTATGGGACCAGGCATCAGTTAGACGACTTTTTCGACCTGACTGAATTCCAGCTCAACCGGCGTAGAACGTCCAAAAATCAGGACAGCCACTTGAATCCGGCTTTTTTCGTAATTCACTTCTTCGACAACACCATTGAAGTCAGCAAACGGACCATCGATAACACGAACAGTCTCACCTGGCTCAAACAGTGTTTTCGGCTTGGGCTTATCACTACTATCGGAAACACGACGAAGAATCGCCTCTGCCTCACGATCAGTAATCGGTGCTGGCTTATCAGCCGTCCCACCAATAAAACCCATAACCCGCGGGGTATCTTTAACGAGGTGCCAAGTACCTTCGTTCATTTCCATCTGAACGAGCACATAACCTGGAAAGAATTTACGTTCGCTTTTGCGCTTCTGGCCATTACGCATTTCCACTACTTCTTCAGTGGGAACCAGAATATCGCCGAACTCATCTTCCATTCCGGCAAGCTTGACGCGCTCAATCAAAGAGCGCATGACATGCTTCTCGTAACCCGAGTATGCATGCACTACGTACCAACGCTTAGCCACGGCGAACCCTTAACCTACGATCATGGAAACAAGCCATCCGAGCAGGGAATCTAATCCCCATAGCAGCAGCGCCATGACCAGCACTACTGCAACCACAATCAATGTGGTCTGAGTTGTCTCTTGCCTACTAGGCCAGACAACCTTACGAATCTCGGTGCGCGCCTCTTTGAGCAGCGTGAAAAACGCTTGCCCTTTGACAGTCTGTAATGCAACGAAAGCAGCTACAGCACCCAGAACCAGCAAACCGATAACGCGATACAGGATCGGCTGGGCTGAGTAGTAGTGGTTAGCAACAACACCTACTGCTACCAGCAAGACGACCACAAGCCACTTCATCGCATCGAAGCGTGACTCTTTGGCTTCCGCCTTGACGCTCATCAATTGAAATCCTGTCAGGAAATGCCAGATTAAATCTGGCAGGCCAGGAGGGAATCGAACCCCCAACCTGCGGTTTTGGAGACCGCCGCTCTGCCAATTGAGCTACTGGCCTGTAACTTAAATCAGGCCGGCTATTATGCCGGCCTAACAACCCAAGATCAAGAAC
>NZ_BDAE01000049.1 GCF_002091675.1 Pseudomonas luteola NBRC 103146
TTTATCTCGGCTCTGGAAGAAAGGACATTAGGCAGGCTGAGCATATGGCGCAGTTCTTATCTTTGTTGATCCCTCTCATCCACTCCGACTTCCCAGTTTTTACTATCTCCGTACCCTTGTTCTCTAAGGTAATCCACCCGCTTGATATGCTTAGAGGAGTTCCTTAAGTAATCACTGTATTCGACCAGTCCCTTTGCTCCAGCCCTTAGCTTGAGCTCGATGATACGTTCCTCTTCAGAACGTATACCTGACTTGCGGCCTAGTTTGTAAAAGAAAATCAGAACTCCAATGATGCCAGTGCAGCACCAGCCAAACTCTAGTGCAGACATGTCACTCTTTCACCTTACTCATTCCTGTAAAGGTAACGGTTTTTAAGATAGTCAACGTACTAGCAATCACTATGCAAATTATAGATCGTAATTACCCGATATAGAGCAGTCTGGAACATTCCTCTTGACGTCCATATCATCAAAATATGTTAGCCAAAACTAGGCCAATCATTTGCAAAGTATGAAGCGATAAACTCCTCATGTGAGGTCATCATAGCCTCTGTATGCATAGCAATACGCTCAGGTAAATCCTTGGGGGAGGCTAGCAAGAACACGGGGCTAGCCAACCATTTTTCTATGCGCGCCGTGAACTCTTCGTTTTCCAGAACTTGCAAATACTCAGCTTCGTTCAAGACGAATGCTTGACACTCTTCTGGCTCGATGTCGTTAGCAAAATCATGGCTAATGTACAGCTCAAGTTGGTCCTTGTATGGCCCGATAAACAATATTTCATTGTCACCAAGGTCAACATAAGAGCCCTTGGCCTGGGCTAACAGTAAGCTGGCAAGTGTATGAGCGGCTTTCATTGTGCGCTCGTATGAAGGATCCACTTCTGGATTTGTAGAGAAATGCCGAATAGTCCAATTGAAATCCATTATTTAAGCCTCAAGAGTCTTTGAGATTGACAGCAGGCATTATCTCGCCTGGAATAAAAGTAACCCTTATAGGCCCCTAGGAAAAATCTGGGGCGTTAACCTGGGCGCAGCCCTATTCCAATGCTCTATGGCTCCATTTGCTGACCGGGCCCTGGCGTGCGAGGACAGCAATAAAGTGGGATGTTCCTTTTGTTGCGACGCCTGTCTACATGCCAGGCTCGATGGTTTCAGGATAACTAACTGGAGTAGGTAGCCTTGGCTCGGTACAGAGTGTGGGATCAAAGCCGTATCGGCTAACCCATTCTTGGGGAAATCGTCGAGTATTGAGGATGCTGATCAGGCGATTGGGATTAGGCTCCTCGTTGGCCAGCAATTCTGCAGCAATGCTTGGCGCAGTCGTAGGGCTGAAAGAAAAACGATCAGTAAGATTTTTGGTTACGGCTTCAACTGCCTCGCGCTCAGCTTTTGGTATAGCCTCATAAGCGGGCCCAGAGAGTTTACCTGTCCAGAGAGTGTTGAGTGTTCTCTCCGAAAGCGATGGGTGAGGGTTAAAGATTTTATCCAAGCCCAGCCATACAGCTTTGGGCAGCCAAGATTTCCAGCCATCCCCAAGGGCAGTACGCATACGGTTTGCCTTTTCCGCAATTGCTGGCGATACCTTGTCATGAATCGTAAGGCTTTGTCGTAACAGGGCACTTTGGATCTGCGCGTAAACGCTGTGAGCCGCAATCACCATCAACAAACCAGTTCCCATGGCTGCATGTGCATGAGAGAGGCCGGTCATGTTTTCAACATTGTGCAGAAGGTTGTTAACGAAGTCTGGTGCTAGTAACTTGAAGCCCCCATATGTCGCTAGACCTGAGCCGGCCTTGAAAAGCAAACTGTTCTTGGCAGTTAAATGATCAAGCAGTGATGGTAAACCCACGGCCTTGCTCATAAACGTAGCCACTTTCTCGCTACGTTCCTCGCCTATTTGAGTCAATACATACCTGATTGGAGCCAGCTTAGCCAGGCGATTCCACTTGGCTCGTTCTTCTGCAAAATGATGTTGGACATAAAGACTATCTAGGATGCTTGGTTTTGGCTTAAGAGGCTCAAGAATTGCGTCTGCTGCAGTTGCGCTTATGGGCCTCACTTCCACACGCCCATAATGGGCTTCTAGGTCTTTGAGTCCGCTTTCTAATTGATTAGTTAAATCTGAAAGATCTATTGATACTTGGCTGTTGCGCCGAGACATTTCTTTAGGGTGATCATCCATGATGTGCTCCTTTTCCGAGTCGAGCTTCTATAGCTGGAAGAGACATATCTGCTAAGGACAGCAATTGAGTGAGTAGGGCTGAGGCATTGGAAAGAGTCTGATGGTCGCCCTTCTCATAGGCCTCGGTTGCAAGAAGACCTGACAGCGTTATTCGTTCAGCCAGAAGGTTTAGCTGCGCAGTGAGATTTTGGCGCTCAGTAAGGTCTGTATGCTCATTTGTGACTATGAGCGTTACCGCCTCACCGCATTTAACAAGGCGCTGTTGAGCCTTGTTTATGAGTTGTTCAAGAGAAAACATGGGTAACAAAGCCGTGTAGCCGTGAAGGAAAAATCATACCCCTCTTTGCAATGAGATACACGATGATAAAACAAAGAAAAAACGGCCTGAGTTTTGCGGAGGCACTCTGCGGCTGTAAAACACTCAGAGCGAGGGGCCTTCATACTCAATGTAGTGACGTTGTGGTCTAAGAGATTCGATGAGCTCGATCGTGTTTGGATCTGACAACAGCAGTGATAGCCCAGGATGAAGAGGGGTAGGCAAGCTTGCTTCAGTAGTCCACTGATATGCGTGCGTTTCATCAGTGATCATTGGATCAAACTCATCATCAACGACAACTATAAAGTTATGGTAGGTGAAACCTGAAGGATGACGAAACACGAAGGCAGGGTAAACATCACTACCTTGTGGATCCAGCAGCACGCCTTCCTCTTTGAGTTCTCGTATAAGGGCTTCAACAGGGCTTTCTTCTGGGTCAACAGCGCCACCCCATGTTCCCCATGTTAAGGGCTCTAGCACGAGTTCCGAGCGCTGTTGTATCAGAAGCCTGCCGGTTTTACGCGACAGAACTAGAGCGCCAGCCCCTTGTTTTCCCCAGAAGCCTGTTTCTTGAAGGGCCTGACAATGCTCAGTGTATGCATCCATATGCTCATCGCTCATAGAGACCCTCAATAATCGCTGAGAAAAATAGGTTGCTGGCCGGCCAGCTCTTCAAGCACTAGGTAGAGGGAAAACATCTTCTTTGATCATATGGGCAACGATACGCGCTAGATTACGTGCATCATCAATCCCGCGATGATGCTGGCCTTCCCATTCCAGCCCCAGCATCTCTACGGCCCGCTTCAAGCCCACCATTTTCATTTTTTTATACTTGGCGAAAGGCTTCTTGAGGTTGATATGCCTATCGGGTGGCAATAGGGGATCAGTGTTGAGCCTGGCAGCATCCTTTATGAGTTGCTGATTGTCATAATTACCCCATGAACACCAAAGCCAGCGATCACCGTAATGATCCAAAAATTGGTCAAGAGGTGAGGCAACTTCAGGATAGGTAGGGGCCCTGTCGACATTCGCCTGTTCGATATGGGTTAGCCGCTTGCAGAAGGGACTCAGTACAGGAGCAACCTGTGGTCGAATGAAAGTCGCAAATTCTCCAGTAGGTTGGGCGGTGCGAATGTCCAACATGACTGCGCCAAGTTCGATGGTTTCCATCAGTGGAATAAAGGCTTGCCCTGCGTCTCCTTCATCACACGTAGCTTCGAGGTCAACACAGAGAATATGTGTGATGGACATAAAAGGAATTCCCATGATGCAGATGTTATGCTTCTGCATATTGAATGATACACCACGATTTTTATCACGCATCAGGCCCTACAGCTACTATGGCAGCAAATGGACGCCCCGCATCCGTAAGCATTAATAGCCTCCTTGCTCACATCAAGGCGCTTAAGCTTGCCCTGGAAGAGTGGCGGCGTGCACATGACGTTCTCTATGCAGAAATTGCCGAGCATCACACTGGAGGTTGGCTCCATGGACAGCAGGAGACTAATAGCTTTGAATCCAGGATGCCAGTTCCGGGAAGTCTTAGTAGAGCATTGTGCTCGCTAGAGTCTGACGATGAAGAGTCTTTTCGCCTAATAGGGGTCGTGTATCTTCCATCTGGCGCTTCTGAGTATGTCCAGGCAGCAAATGCAGCGAGACTGCATCTTGATCAAGTCAGCCATTTGCTACGCTCGACAAAGCTTAGTGACCTTGAGCGAATGCCAGAAGGGCAAGAGATTGGTGGCAGTTCTCTAGTCTACTGGACTCGACTTCGCCCTGCGGACACTATCTGGAAGGCGGTTACTGCGACTCTGGGTGTACCTCGTATTCAGATAAGGTATGCGATCAGGCCCTTACTTCTGGAAGGATGTATGACGCCGGTGCCTCGATTTGTAACGTTTGCGCGCGCCACTCAACGTATCATCAGCGTTAAATCACTTGAGTATGCTCGCGAGCAACTTGAGCATGCCCTTGAAGCTCAAGATACACTTGCTCTCGCAGTACAGCGAGACGTCAACCGCTTCCACTATCTAGCTGGGCTGAGCCCCCGTCCTCGTCTTGCTTATATCTACCGGGGTGACAGCATCTTCTATGTTAATTTCGCCTGGTTGGATGAACACGGCGAAAAAATCAAAAAGAAAATTAAAACCTCCCTTCCATTGTTCTGGTGTGGTTCACCCCAGCGTATACAACCACCACGCTCGTTTGAGCCACGGATTCAGAAGAGGCGCTCAGACCAGCAGTACGCAGACAGCCCTGTGTTTGAGACCGTCAAACTGTATACAACCCGAGAAGTACATCAGAGTATTTTTGATAGCGCTGGATAAAATCGGACAGCCTCCTGTCTGTAGACTATAGTCCGAATGTTTTCTTACCCACTGTCGGATAGTCGATGAGTGCTCACCAGTTTTTGGCAATAAATCCCCCAGCATGGAAGCGAGCAAGATGCTTACGGTACAAAGAGGCGGTTGATATCCAGAAGCGTTTGAGGCGCATCGGAGCGTTGCTTCCAGTCTCAGACTCTGCGGATGCCGTCAGTATAGGGCGACCTAATGACGATGAATTCATCCAGGTTCCGTTGCAACATGATAGGACCATGCTCTTCTTCCTTGAAAAGAGCGGCATCGTCATGTTTGCGGGAGAGAGTAACGGTCATTACGGCCTGCACCTTGAAACAGAGGAAAGCCGATCAGTTTTTATGTCTATTGACATACCTCCGATACCGATACAGCTTGGCGATAGATTAACCTTTATATACGTGTCAGCGATCGAGTGTCCGACGCTTCAGCTTCTAACAGTGCATCACACAACAGGCAAATGGTGGGTTGATTCTGGTGCCAAGTCGGTCGCTGAATATTTTGAGTTAGAAGGCTCTGATGTGATTGCACGTCTCGACAAACGTACTTATGAGCTAGCGCACTGGGCGAGTAGGGGTGAGTCTTTAATGAAATTGCCGACGAAAACAGCTAGCTAGTCGTGTTCTCGTAGGCTCTTCTGGAGGTCAACAAGAGCAGCTAATACTAAGGCGTAATCCTTGGCTGCTTGACGTGGATAGTGATCAGTCCAGTCATCTCCATAAAGCATCTCAAGAATAGCTTCTGGAAAATCATCCAACGAAGTGGATTCGTTAAACATCTGCATTGCTCGGTAAAGATTACGAGCCTGGGCCTTGGAGATTTTTTTATGGCGCCGTAGCCGCACAATGAGATGTTTGGCCTCAGCAATGATACGCAAGAGATCCGCTGGGCGATCCTGGAATGCTGTAAGCCGTTCAGCTAGGGCGGAAAGATCGCTGATACTAGCGCTGACAATATGCTTAGCATTAGCAAACAGCTTTGAGTTTACCGTTGAGGTAAATGCTTGATCGTTGCATATCAGCGTGAAGCGAGCGGCATCGCATTGTGTTTCGTCTACATACAGAAGGATGTCTTTGCCTGGGCAAGCAACGGTTATTCTGCAGAAGCTGTCACCCAACCTCATAAGATCACTGACGGTTTATTTAACATCTGGAAAATGTATTCTTTTGTAATTGATAAAATCAACACTTTTCATAAAGAAGACAAAGAAATCAGGCTTTAATCTAGCCAGCTGATTTAGGTGAATTAGAGGCTAGCTGCTTTTCTCATCGCCTGAGCAGGTAAATAGCTCCTGCTGGCGAGCTTCAATAAGTGCAGCAAAATCGGATAGGGAAATCTCAAGCACAGCGCACAAGCTGACAAGTGTGTCCAGCGTTGGGGAGCGCTTGCCTCGCTCCATCAAGCTGATGAATGACCGATCCATGTCTGCTTCAAAACCCAGCCGCTCTTGAGAAAGCTTTTTGCTTTTGCGTAATTCAGCAAGCGCACGCCCAAAAGCTTCGTTATGGCTGGTGATGCTCCGTCTAATGTTCAAGGCGCCGACCCATAAAATAAGGGTCCATTGTCAAGGTGCAAAGGATGACCGTCAGCGGACTATTGTCATCACTTCATGGGGATAAAGGGGGGCGCTAATGTGACAGGGCTATCCGGAACTTTGTGCCTTTAGCAGATGATTGGCAAAAATACCTTACGTACGGTTTAAGGAAAGGGTAAATTACCTATACATAATGTTATTCTATTAGAATTATATTAAGGTAATGGCGCCTGTGATAAATCACCTTTTCCTAACCATCGGACTGCTTTTTCTAAGCGAGTCGGCTTTGGCTGGAGGACTTTTGTCACTGGCAATGCCTAGCTCACCTCCTGAGGTTTCTCTTCCAAATGCAATTGAGGGGGCAGCCTGCCCTGGACGCGGAGCAACTGGCTTCAAGAACGACGGAGCCATGCTAACTTGCCAGAGCGGGATTTGGTCCAAGCCACAGACATTCATGAAGATCGATACCATTGTCAGTACCGTCAACTACTACTGCTCGATGGGAGATCCTGGTAATCCCCCAAATTATACTCAAGATACTTATCGCTTAACCTGCGGCTCACGATTCTGTTACCAAGCGTATGGATATGGGTTTGGGATGGTCAATGAGAATGGCCTTGGGTGGAACATTGAGCATCCGTATTACTCGCCCGGTAATACACAGATCACAGTAGCTTGTTCGAGATAATGCAATGAGACACTCGTCCGTCTCGCGGGTTAAGCCTTAATCATGACCGTTGATATTCAGAATGTACTTTCATCAGCTATCAGTTCGAGCAACTGTACGATTGAGAAATTGCCGTTCGTAAGGGAAGCTCTTGGCCAGTCACAATTAAAACCGCCTCGCAAGCCACCGTTTGGTAATGCGGAGACCGCAAAGATCTATCGAGCTGCCAAGGATCTGGCTATCAAACATAATATCTTTCGACTCTGCCGCGTCCATGAAGACGTTGATGCTAACCAGCTCACTATATGCAATCTCTGGCGTATTAAACGCTTGGCGGACAGCTCTATATCAACGCTTGAATTTGACTTGGCTGAGGAGCGTTGGAAGGAGGTTAGTGAGATACAAGGCTGGCCTGAAATTCCTTTTTACCCTATAGCCAAGACCAATTCGTTAACCTGGTGGCGCCAAGTCGTCTCACTTGCTTTGGATAAGGTACTGGATGCTGCAGGTTATAAAGATCTTCCGGAATCACTAGGACGAGGAGAAAGTCCAGACTTTAAATGCCTGCCGCCCTACAAAATGCGTGGCAAGCTTAAAGAGTTCTATCTTGGCCGCTATACGGAATCCAAGGATAGAAAAGGTAAATGGTCCCATATAGATGGACTTTTGAAATCACCTTCTATGGAGGCCGGGGCCAGGGCGTTACGTGCGGCATTTTTTGATCATGTTTACGACTCTACCTTAATGTCGGCAGTCCTGGTAATCGACTTCAGGCAGGTATCTTTTACTGAATATCTGAAATATGCGCGGTATCGAGCTGGTTTTTTGAAGGTTGCGCGCGAGCATCGCAATCTCCTACCTATCCTTCCTCATATCAACCCTGCCTACTGGGAGATGGATGATCTTTTCTCTCGTAAGCTGTGGGTTAGAGATGGGCGCAGTTCTACCAAGCTTGACCGCCGGCCGATCTCAATTGGTAGAAACCGGGTAAGAAGCTTTGATAACGTCAGAGCCTGGCGCTGGATGTTGAAAGCTTCACCTATGATCTTGGCCAACTGGTTAAACGGCGGGCAAAAATCTCAGGCGATGATGACAAACATCGCTTTGGCCAGTGTAAACATTAAAGCACCAGTTTTGGCTTATATGAAACTCGTGCGCTGGGCTTACATCTTTGATGCGTACGGCATCTCTGAAGCTATTCAGCGGTTTATAAGAGCATATCTACTTGAATCCGCCAGAGTCTGGAAGGAGGAGGGGTTTGCAGTTGTCAGGCCTTGGATAAACCAGAACGACGGATATTTGGTTTCAACCCTAGATTACTTGGATGCCGAAGGGTTTGATCATGGCTATCCAACAAAGAGGTGCACCTGGTCACAGCTTCTGCGTCGCTCAAATGAATGGCACTTACGGCTGGCGCTTGAAGAGCTTGATGACCAGCTTGAGAGAGGGGGAGATTATGAATGGAGCTCAAAGCTGCCTGAAACAGTTATAGGAGACATTGTCTTTACGCCTATAACAAATGCCAGGGCCTTAATCATAGAAGGGTTTGAACTCAAGCATTGTGTAGGTAGCTCTGGCTATATCTACCGGTGTGCCAATGGAGGTTACATGGTCTTCTCTGTTAGTGAGCCAGGCGGGGCACGGTCAACATTAGGACTGGCCATCGCACAAGGCGAGGTCTTGCTTGACCAACATCGAGGTATTCGTAATAGCGCGATCTCAAAAAAAGCTGATCAGGCTGGAAGAAAGCTGGCGAGTCTTTACCGCGAAGCTCTTAAAAAAGGTTGAATACTCTGGGTTTTACTACACAAAGGTTAAGGGCTCATGCGAACTGGTCAGAAAAGCTTGAGATTCCTCAAGAAAACCCAATCTTAGGCCGACATATTAAATTCCAACACGGAAAATATCGGCAAATGACCAAAGACGAATTACGCAACTACCTTGATAGTCAGGTTAATCGCTTTGAGCAAGTCTATGGTGGGGAAGTGGTGACTTATGCCGCTCAGCCCAAACCTGATCGTAGAGCTTGGAAGAAGCGGCCTAACCTTCTTGATAAGGCCTTTAAGGCTGAGCTTGAAAAAGAAGCTCGCCGGCAGCAGGAAGAAAAGAGCGACGCACTAGAATAGATCGAGCTTCGCTCTTAGAAGCTGGGCTTACAGAAGGCCTCGGGTTCTCATTCTCGCTTCAAGAACATTAGGCAATACTCTATAGACACCTTGCGTTACGCGTAAGGTCAAAGGTTCATAATGTGGACTATGTGCCTGGCCTGTGTGAATCTCAGAATTAGAGAGAAAGCAGCCTGTAGTTCCAACTCGGTCTTTCGGGAAATGGTCGATAAACTCCTGCCTGGTTACTACTAAGCCTTTGCCAAGATGGCCATCTATAACAGCGTCCAAGAACCGTTCTACAAGGGTCATAAAAGATCTCATGGTTGACCGATAAAAGGCTTAATCAGGCCCATTGATAGACTTGCTATGAAATGTGAACTAAATCACAATAAGAAGAATAGTATGTTATTAATACTGCTTTGGTAAAGCTTGCATGCTCATAGAGCAAAGGATCTTCAAATGACCTGCGTCAGTAAACGCTCACCAGAATCTCGGTCAGAGTCTACTGAAAGCCTGGCTTGCTTATTGAAGGAGGCATTATCGATTGTGCCCCTGCACAGCATCCCGGATAAGAGGTTTTCGACCTGGCGCATGGCTGCACGAAATGCTCTAGCTTCTAGCTCCCCAACTTATGCAATAGAGGTTGATATGGGAGTAGGTCTTTGGATGGCAAACGACGACCCACGGCAACTGCAGTTTACAGATAAAGCCGAGCTTGCTTTTAAGTTTACTCTCGAAGCCGCCCAAGCCGTTTTGGAAAGCCTTGACCTAGGGGAAGCTGACTGGTCGATGAGCTTGGTCAAATACCCGAAGCAGTGATGACAACCTATTGGCTTCGTAGGTAACTAAAGCATCATGCCGCTGCCCCCAAGATCCGGTATTAGCAAAGGGGGTATAAGGTCAGTAATCTGATAATTGCCTCACTCTTCCTCTTTGTAAGGCAGAACGGGCTTATCTAAAGCTTCAAGCATCCGCGTAAGTGTCCAGCGCAAGGATTCTACTGATTCACCTGTAACCGATACAGGGTTACTGGTATAGCCAAGCTTGGCCATTTGCTCTTCAGTCTCTTCGGTATGGTCATCAGAATAGTAAACCTCATGTATAGCTAAAAACTCCTCGTTGCTTTCGGGAGTAGGTGCGTGGCGCATAACCCTAAAATTCCATCGCATGAATCTGACCCTTCCAATTAAGAACATTGTTTAGTTTAAGGCACAACAGGGTATGAGTTGTTACAACTCCCCCAATGCTTCCTGCCAATACCTGACCAGTACGGGAAATGGCCGGATATACTTCTCGATTACTTCTGTTTACCGCTTCGAGCTCTCAATAACAGGAACAAGTTTTGAGGTATATGAGTAAAGAAAGCCTTAAGCGGTGTTACCCCGCCAGGCTTGAGCTTAATGGATCAACCTTAGCGTTAGCTCAAGAAGCTATGGATAAGCTCTGGGAGGAACGTCAGAAGGAAAGGGGTTTAGCTCCAACACTTGACCGAGCTGGTAGCTGCAAATTTGCAGCGCTGATGGCCAGGACTTTATTCGGAGGAACCTTGGTAGGCAACTTCGAGCACGTATTTGTAAGGCTTTCTACCGGGCAGCTACTTGATCTCAATGACGGTCAGCCAGATGTCATGCTGCTAGGGGACCGGGCACATGATATCGATGACAGTCCGTTCATTAGCGACTACCGAGCGTCACTTGCCTCATGCCTGCCACGTGTAGAACGATGGGCTGGCTGGGTACTGAATGAGTATGCTCTTGCTGCTGCGTCTACTCTGCTAAGTGCTGAACTTCCTCTCAATGCTTCTGGCTCTCAGCCTTCCCGATAGCGCTCCAACACAGAGACCCTATTGCACTAGCCCTCAATACATCGGATGCCCATAAGTGGAAATTGGCTACTTCTAAAAGGCATCTTTACACCTTAAATGCTGTAAAATACGTCCATAAGAACGTATAATTATCAGTTCATTTAAGGAGAAGAGCATGTGTCAGCTGTCCCTTTTGCCCCATTATCATCATCCTATTTCCTACAGTGTCTTTGAGTGTGAGGAAGACTCTTTCCAGAGCATGCTTGCTGTTTGGTATCAAGTGGCTGACCTGTTAAGAACGCAGCCTCCCGGAACTACTATTGGTTACTCAACTGGTGAGTTGGTTATGGGTAGCATTGACGGCGAGCTATACATGTTCGACTCGCAAGATCTAAGTCCGACCATGGATGCTCACGACTGTACTTTGTTCAGGCCTGATGAATTTGAAACAGATATTACTGATATGGATAACATTAGATGTGCGTTAGAGGAGTGGTTGAAATCTCCTCAGTACAGCCTATCAGTTGATCCAGAGACCTTGGCCGAGGCTATTAGAGACACCTATGAGGCGGAAAGTCAGGCTAATTGGAGGTGGAATGGCAAGGTCTGAAGGCTCAGGGCTTGTCATTCAGAAGGCGCCTGCCCAGTTGCAGGCGCCGCGGCCTAGCTAAATCAGCGGGCTAGCTTAGAGGCTTGAACGCCCTGCTGACCTTCTGTCTCAGATACTTGCTCAAGTTTTGCACCACCTACAAAAACGCCCATCTTGATAGACTGACGTACATAGTAGTTCTTACCAGCAAGCGCGTTGATCGTTAGCGTGTTATCACCAAACTCGGACTCGGTGGCCAATACATGCGAGCCAGGGTTCATCAGTCGGTAAAAATAGGTCTTAGTCGCAGTCTCACCTACTACTTGATTATCAATCTTTACCGTCTTTTTAAGCGCTGGCCCCATCGAGGAGTCGCGGAAGATATACAAGCCTGCCTGATCGGCCGGTGGTGTTGGGAATGTTTTAAGCGCCTGGTCCTTATCAGCAGATTCCATGGGTACGGATGCACAACCGGACAGCAGCGCAACAGCAAGGGCCGCTGAACACAGCATCGTTTTCTTAAACATGATGACTCTTCCTGAGTGGTCTAAAAGCGTGATGTATTCGACATAATCCTAGTCGCCTGCTTATATCCTGTCGATAGTTGTACTGCGATTTGTAATCCCAAGCGTCTGATTTCGCAGGATAAACGGCCTACTTGATCGCTTTCTTGGAGATTATGTTCGGTCTGAGAAGTCGATTTGCCAGGCCGTCCCGTCTTTTCCGTACAGAGGCCACATGTACGATCAATCCAGCAGCCGCATCCACAATTTTGCGACGCTTTGTCCTTGGGCTATCTACCTGTCTAGACCTTCCTTGCAGTCTAGAGGGGATCTTTAGAATTTTCAGGCTTGGTCTTGTTACCAGTAATCTCGCAAATGAAGCCTCTCATAACTAAAGATGTGGTATCAGCTCAGAAGTTACGTTATATACAGTAAACAGTTCGCTTACTCCCGTTATATTTTTTTAAAATAATATCTCCTGGCCGTAGGTAATTCCTAAAGCCACTCTACTATGAATAAATTTGAGTATTAGTTAGAGAAGACCATGCGCAAAACAGCACTCATGCTTGCCGTTACATCCCTAACAATTATTCAGGGATGCACTCGATTGGCAGCAGAGAAGTTTGACAAGGCCATAACGTTTCAGAATTATGAGTATTATGCTACAAATGTAAGATATGAGATTTTCGATACAAGCACAGGCCGCCGAATTCCCTCAAAATTCTTTCATAAAATTCCAATGAGGATGGCCGATGACAATTCCTGGATTGATTTTTCCACTCAGATTGGCCGTTTGTATAGGATTTTCAGTCCCAAATTCGAGCGAAAGGATCCCATAAATCTTAAACCGCTGGATCAATTCTACGATGTGTGCCTACGTTTTAGAAATCATCGTGAGCGGTTCATCACTGCATTTAATAGCAACCCGGATGCGCAAAAAGCAGGCATGGTTGCTGTTACAGAGACAGGAACTGGAGTTTTGCTTCTAACGTATCGTACCCACGGATTTATCCCCGGCGAGAGCTACTCACTCGATTGCCCCAATGTAGAGCTAGGGTTTGTCTGAAAAGTCGGCCCGCATGCATCGCTCGATACAGGCCAGCGTAACCATGGCCTTGAAGCTGCTAGCCAGCTTGTCAAAGCGAGTACAGAGCCGACGCTTTTCCTTTAACCAACCGAATAGCCGTTCGATCACGTTACGCTGTTGATACTTGGGCCTATCAAACAGGCGAGGCAGACCTGTCC
>NZ_BDAE01000050.1 GCF_002091675.1 Pseudomonas luteola NBRC 103146
GCCAATCACCTGGCCGCGATAGCGTGCATAGTTATGCAGGTCCAGAATGATCTTGATGTTGTGCTTTTGCGCATACCCAAAGGTACGGTCGATCAACGCAACATAGGCTGGATCCAGCGGGCCACCCAGCTTGGGTTGCAGGCGCTCCCAGATAATGGGGAAGCGGAATGTCTTGATACCCCTGGCGCTCCACTGCTGGAAATAGGATTCCACCGGGAAGATGTAGTTGGTGCCATTGATTCCAGGTAGAACATGGGGGGCAAATCCCGCACCGGACAGGTTCAGACTAACCAGATCGACCGGTTCGGCTTGTACATAAGTGGTTCCAAGCGCCAAGGCGGCTGCTAGGGGAAGGCTTTTCTTTAACAGTTTCGAAAAAAACATTGGTATCACCAGACTGCTGTGACCAACCGCGACCATTTCCTGTACTGCAAGATCAGGCGGAGGCTCAGAATTAAAAAGAATTGGCTAGGCTACTGCCAAGCGGAGCGCGCTCTGTGCTCTGCGTACTGAGCTATACAAGCGATATGCCAAAACATTGACATGAATTGAAACAAAGCCAGATAAGGCTTTATTTGATAATTTAAGCGACTGATTTTTATAAGGTTTTTATTGGTTAAAACGCGCATTACCATTCGTCGGCCGAATATCATGAAAATAAATTAATGGCAAAGTAATTTCATGACCTGACGGATTCTTGTTGTTTTACTGTATTAAGCAATCGGTCAATGATGATTTTCTGGCTATAAGCCTTTTATCCTGACGGAGTATTAACGTGTAGAGGTTATTGTTCCTTATGGAGCCGTAAACATGGTTACTTCAGCTTGGCGTTAACGTGTCATGTGCTTTTCATCTAAGCCAAGCATCCTTGGTCAGGCTGACGACCGAAGCCTACCGAGGACATTACGCCATGGCGATGCCGATCGATAATGCCGGAACCTCTCGCAGTAACTTCCGCACCGCACTTCATTCATTTAGCGCGTTTATCAAGCGTTCCCAGGAAACGCCGCGCCCTGAAGGGGAGGCACCAAGACTCCCTGAGTCGCACCTGCAGCAGCAAAAGGTAGTTGTAGAGCCGGGTGACACCATGACGGGTATCGCCAAAAAGCATTACGTCTCACTGCACGAGGCAGCCCAACATAATCCGCAGATTTCTGATATTGATCACATTCACGCCGGTGATGTGGTCTTTTTACCTCCTCCAGCACCAGAGCAGCTGGCCGTACAGCCTGATGGCAAAACACTGTTCCTTGAAAACCTGCAGTCTCGAGGTAATGCCATCGAACACGCTAACACTGCAGACGGCGCGATCGATTACGCAGTAGAGACCGAACAACTGAAACAAGACGTGCAAACGTTTTTGTCCGCTTTGCCAGCCGCTGAGCGTAACGACTCTGCGCAATGGTTATTTGATCATGACTGGACGGACAGCGGGCCGGCTCAGATAGCGATAGAGCAGGGTGCCGAACAGATGGGGTTGGTGCTGACGCCTTCCAGCCACAAGGGTCCGGACGTGGAAGCGCAGGTCAGGGAGATTGTTCAGCAGATTAACGCATCGCCGAATCCTGTTGCCGCATTGGAGACACTAGGAAAGGCTTACTCCACCGTTACACCTGATGTAAAAGAGGTTTTGTTGCAGTCATCAACAGGCCATGAGATCTTCCAAAGTGCAGGGCAATACGCGCTTGACGCCTTGAATCAGCAGGATAACCAGTCTGGCCAGCTCGTACCGATGAAAATTGTATTCGAACGACTGGATAACATGACACAAAACCTTGACCCGCATCTTGCGGCAAAGGTCGTCGAAGCGGCAATTCCCGGACTGGAAAAGGTATTGCTCGAGCCCAGCGATAATCCAGTCCCGCCCATGGTAGGCTCGTCAGGGGCGTATCATCTGGTCAACGTAACCGGACGCATTGCCGGTCAGCCTGGTGCTGAGGAGACCATTAAGCGTTTGTTCGAGCTCGGACTTTACGAGCGGACCGGAACTGTGCAGAGCATTGCCGAAGGAGCAAGTCCAGCTTATCCGCTGCAGGTGCTGAGTTTTGTGGGCCAAGACGACACACGCTATGTTTTAGAGGGCGATATCCTGCCAGGCCTGGATCAGTTCCAGAAAAAGGTTACGGATGATCTGCAGGCGTATGGAAAACAGATGGAAGAGCTCAATTGGCTCACCCTGAATGGGGGCACTGTCATGACCACTGAGCAGCGGGATAACGCCATCCAGGATTATCTTGACTCGCGCCCGCCCGAGTGGGAAGAGCAGACCCAGGCGCTAAAAGATCAGGTTGCTGAGGACGGGCGTGATCTCTTATACCAGCTACAGGCGCTGCAAAATCTTCCGGCAGACTTTAAAGGTGACCGCAAGGCGATCGAGGACCAAATCCGCAGGACACTGGATAATCCCGACGCAATTACAGCCATGAGTTCTGCGGTGGCCCAATATCCGGAACTGACAAACGATCTGGATCAATGGAAGCTGATTGGGCAGTTTGGCAAAACAACGGATCGTGGTCGAAAGTTTCTTGAGGAAGTGGCTACGCAGGTTCTACGGCACAAGGTGATGCCAGAGTTTCAGAATGTAAAGGCGGGAGATGCTGCCAGCCTGCAAAATGCCCTCAACAAACTGGAAGGGCTCAAAAAAGGCCCAGTAGCTGCTCTGTTTGGTATACCAGACAAGGATCTCAATAAGGCTATTGATGCCTTGAAAGAGGCATTGCCGAGGCCCGGCGAAACAGCCGAGCAGATTACCGACCGTCTCGCTCGCTTCAATCTCAAGTTGGATGATATCAAATCAACCAATGGTGTCAGGACCTTTGATAATCAGACGCGCGCTGGCCAAACCTTGAGGATGATCGGGGCGGCCGGTGCCGCTGCCGTACTGGCAAGCTCCGGGGTTGCGTTACATAAACACCAGAGCCCCGAAGCCATCCTTAAGGTCTGTCTTGACGCTGCCGGCACGGCCCAAAAGACGACCGAACTCTTGATCGGCATGGGTAAGATACCCAAGGATGGTTGGGTAAACACATTGGCCGGCGGTAGCTCTCGTCCTGCGGTAAAAGTTTTGGGCGTTGCCAGCTCGCTGTTTGATCTGGTCAACGCAGGCAAGGCGGCGGAGTCTGGCGATACGGTGGGAGCGTCACTCTATACATTATCCGCAGCAGGAGGAGTGACATCAGCCTTGGGCACAGGCACTGTTTTTGGCCCAATCGGCCTTGGTGTAGTGCTGCTTTCGACCATCACATTGGGCACTCGTGACGTTATCAAACACCATGAAATGGCCAATCGCTTTCAAACGCCGGAAACCAGCCAATTTTTAACTCACGCTAGGCTTGATGAGGCGGCGGCAAAAGCACTTTCAGACCAGAGCGGAGACGGTTATAACGTCCTGCCGTTGCTCTCACGCTACGCCGAACTCAAGGGACTTGATCTGCAGGATAACCAGGACCAGCAGGCCTTTGTCACCTGGATCAATAACATGCCAAATAAAAGCCTACTGTTGTTACGGGACAACCTCCACCGCGTACTGGACAGGCGAAAGGGAAGTTATGATGACTTTCCGGAATCTCAATCCCAATCAAACTCCTGGATCTACGATACTTCCGATACCTATTTCAGTCAGCGCCTCAAAGAGAACCCTCACTTCGTGGAGATGGGCGTTGCTTATCCCAATTCGGTTTACCAACTTGATCAGACCTTGGACATGCTAGACCTGGACCGATTGGCAGTAAGCTGATCGGACTGAGCCTGCGTTGCTATCAACGCAGGCTCAGTAACCTGTCATTTCCAGATAGCCGATTCCGGTTTCGCTGCCTTGTACGCGTACGGGCCCTTCCCAATAGGGTGTTCCCACATCCATCCAGGCGTTGGGATTAATGGCTGACACCTCAATGTTAAGCCCGCGTTTGATTAGGGACAAAGACCAGCGCGTTGGAATTTTCCGCCCCGCGATCAAATGTTCATCCAAGGCTTCCAACTCGATTTCGTCTCTTTGCAGGGGTTCGGTCTGGCCGTCGGCGTTTATCCAGGTACCGCTCAGGTAATTATCGCCATCTGCCTGTCGCAAGCGGAACACCATGAGTTGTCGACCATCCTGCAGGTGTAGCGAAAACCAGTCCCATCCGTGCTGATCTTCCGAGAGCGGCTGACTACTCCATTCGCGATCAAGCCAGGCCGTGCCGCTTACGGCCACGGGTTTGCCCTCGATTTTCAATACACCCTGTGCGCGGAAAAAAGGTTGGCTGTAGTAATAAGACGCTTGGCCTCTGGCTGACTTGCGACTCAAGCCTTGGTCCCCTTGGAGCACAAGTGGCTGATCTGACGTCAACTGGAGCTGATAAGAGAACGTATCGCCACGGGCCTGCACTTTAAGATCTGACGATGCTTCGCCTTGCATTGACCAATCATCAATCCAGGCAGCAAAGGGTTCAGCTGTCACGCCGGCCTGTCCAACGCCCCCTCGCGCCTGTGTCTGGGCATGGAATTGCTGCGTGCGGGTAGTCAGTCCCGCGTGACCTAACCACAGATTCCCGTTGTCCCAGCCGGGCTGGTCGGCTGCGGGACGCATGGCACTACGAAAAAGCGTCCATTGCACGCCATAGTCATTGCCGGCAGCGTCCTTTAGGTTGGCAGTGACATACCACCACTCGATACGAAAATCAGGATGAGCGCCATGATCGGCTGGAAAAGAGAACACCCTGCCCGGTACGACCTGAGCAAAGCCCTTGCTTTCCTGGCCCAGACCGGCAAAGCCTTGTCCTTTGGATGAAGAATCATCGCATCCGCCTAGGACAAAAAGGCCTACAACCAGACAGCCAATCCTAGCGTTCATCGGACAGTACCCTCAGCAAGTCAACCGGGCGGCTCCGCCACAGGGTCCAGAGAGGCCAAGCTGAGGCCAGCCAGGTAGCCAGTAGAGCGAGTCCTGCCAGACGCATCAGCTGATCCGGAAAAACCTGAAGTGGCAAACGCCACCCAAAGGCCTGAACATTAATCACGGCTACCAGGCACCATGCCAGCAGAATGCCCAGCGGAATCGCCAGGAGCAATGTTAGCAGTGTTAGCAGCCACGTCTGACCTACGTTAAGCAGCATCAGCTGGCGCCGCGTAACCCCCATAGCCCATAACGGCGCGAGTTGCCCAAGGCGGCTCTGGCTTTGCGTTAATAAAGCAATAAAGAGCGCAACACCTGCTACGCCCAGCGTCAGCGTATTAAGGGCCGAGGTTGCACTGAACGTGCGCTCAAACACCTGTGTTGCCCATTGTTTGAGCTGTACCTGATCCACAAGACGGGAGTCATCGAGAGCAAACGTATCCTTGATGGCCTGTTTCAGGTTGCCAACGGCGGAAGGCTCCATACGCAGCGCATAACGGCTTACCGGCAGGTTGGGCCAATGGGCTTTCATTACCTTAGCATCTACCAGAACATGGCCACGAGGGTTTCCATAATCCGCGTAGATACCCACGATCTTGGCAAGCCAAGCTCCTTCGGCTGCCGGTAGTTTTACCGTGTCGCCTATTTCAATGTTCAAATGCCGAGCCAGTTGTTCACTAAGCATGACGCTATCGCCCTTGAAGAGTGCGTCCCAAGGGTTACCTGCTCGTGCCTCTAGTAAGGGCCAATGGTTGCGGTAAAGCTCATCATCCTCTACGCCTGCAATGGTCAAAGGCCAACCACCCAATTGCGTTTCAAGCTCAAGACCTGCCAAAACACGATCAACTTCAGGACGCGCTGTTAGCCAGTTAGCCATCTCTTGCACCTGATCCGGGCTAGCTGGGCGGATATAAAGTTCGGCAGAAAGGCGCTGATCCAGCCAGACACCAAAGGTATGCCGAAACCCTTCTGTCATACTGCCGGCACCAATATTAGCGGCAAGGGCTAACAACAAAGCCATGAGGGCCAGACTCAGGCCAGGTAACTGTTGTCGGCAGTCGGCAATAAACCAGCCCAGTAATGGTGACCGCATGGAGGCAGGTGCTAGTCTTAGCAGGCCGCTGAGCGCTACCGGCAGACCTAGAGCTGCCGCGAGCAGTAGGCTGCCCATCATGATGAAACCTGCCGCCAGGCTATTGCCTGTCAGCCAGGCAATGAAGGCAACCACTGCTGCAAGAGCGGCGATCCATCCTTGGCGTTTTAGCCAAGCACGGTGGGCCTGATGCCAAGCCTCGCTATTGGCGAGTCCTAGCAATGGCAACCGAGCGGCGCGCCATAAACTGTTTGCGCCCGCCAACAGCGCACCCAGAAGGCTAAGTCCCAGGCTACCTAGCCACCAGATTGGATTGAGAGAGAGCTCTCCGGCCACCTCAGCACCATATAAACCTCGTAAGCTGGCTGCCACGTCCGGTAAGAGTAGGCTGGCCAGTACGTAGCCGCTAACAATACCTGCCAGCCCCCCTAGCAACGCGAGCGCTATCAGTTCTCCAGTCAGCGCTATCAGGAGTTTTTGAACACTTACACCGCTGGCGCGCAATGTACGCAATAAGGGTCTTCGTTGCTCCAAGGCCAGCCCGATAGCCGCGTGTACAATAAATAATCCAACTGCAAAGGCTAGCAGCCCAAGCGCCATTAGGTTGAGGTGGAAACTTTCGGTGAGCTGGCCCGGGTCGTTTTCATTTGAATGGGGCTGCCATTGCAATCGTTCATTCCACGGAGAAGGAAGGGGTTTCTGAAAATCTGCTGGGAAAACAAGACGTGAGAGTTGGTCCGGTGCCTCAAGTAGCCGCTGGGCTACTCCGATGTCGACTAGCAACATGCCGGGAGCCATGCCTGACTTACCTGTTATTGGCGGGAGGCGTTGCCCATTAACCAGGTAAGGCTGCTCACCCTCCTGCAGGTTCAACTCATGTAGTGTTTGGTTAGCAACCCAGGTTTGCCCAGGTGGACTAATAAACGCCATCAAGTCCTGTGTTTCGGTCGGTTCGCCCGCTATGGACGAGCCCACCGGCAGGCTCACTGGTTCGATACCCATGATTTGCAGACGGCGTGTTTGACCTTGAATAATGGCGCTGCCTTGTAACATTGGTGACACGGGCCATCCCTGTCGGCGTAACGCAAGAAAGCTTTCCTGAGAAATAAGTCCGCCATTACGTGCAGAAAGTGTCGCTTGAGGTAAACCGCCAATGAGCTGACTGGCCTGCGCATAGCTTTGCCTTGCCTGACTGTTAAGCGCCTGAACGCCAGTCAATAATGCCGTGGCTAGCCAGAGCCCGGTAAATAGACTGAAAAACTGCACGGGGTGTTTTCGCCAGTGGCTGATTAGGCTGCGCACAGACCAATACACGACACCCATGGTCAGCTTCCAATAGGGGTAGCAATTTGGCCTGCCCGCAACACGACGCGTTGCTGCAACTGTGCCGCTACCTGTGGGCTATGAGTAACCATCAGCAGCGTACAGCCACTACGGTCTACCAGATCCAGCAACAGCTTGAGTACTTGGGCGCTAGTTACCTCGTCCAGGTTACCGGTCGGTTCATCAGCCAGTACTAGCGCCGGACGTGATGCCAGGGCTCGACCCAATGCCACACGCTGTTGTTGTCCTCCCGAAAGCTGCTCTGGGTACCGTTGCAATAACTCGCTCAGACCCAGTTGCTCGGCAAGCTGGGCCTGCCACAATGGATTGTGCCGTCCCGCAAGCCGCGCCTGAAAAGCTAGATTATCCTCTACCGTCAGACTGCCGATGAGGTTGAACTGCTGAAAAATCAGGCCAATCTCACAGCGACGCCAGTCAGCCAGCGCTTGTTCGTTAAGTGAGTGTAATGCCTTTCCATCGATATCGATGCGGCCACTATCTGCCTTGTCGAGTCCAGCGATAAGATGAAGGAGTGTGCTTTTACCACTTCCCGACTCGCCCATAAGAGCCAGACTGCCACCACGCTGCAGATCTAAATCTATACCTCGAAGTACCGGCAGAATGCCCTGAGGGGTGGGGTAGCTTTTATGAAGTTGTCGCACATGAAGCATAAGTGAGCCTTGATACGTCTGGTAAACGCGCAAGCAAACCAGAGACAGCGATCGCTGGGATGATCTGCGAAGAGGTCATATCGAACCCAAATCTCATGACTTAGTTCTTGAGATAGGATCGATGTAAGAAATTTATACAGTAAAAATAAAACCGCTTACTAGACTAGCGAAGAGGTGTCGTTGGCTTTAGGAATTTCAGATAAAGGTCTATCGAAGATCATAACGCAATATTACTCGGTCACAGGTAAGCAGTCGTGCTCAACAGAGCCTTTTGCTAAAAGTAATCGTATCTTTCTCAAGTACTATTTTCTGCTATAGCAGCTCCAATCCTAAGCCCATCCTATAGCCAGCACTGATTTGAGGCATGAGGTGCCTTATTTATATAACTAGATGATCAATGCTGTGATATCAGTGTGATATTGACTTGCTTTAAATAGCCTGTAACGGTTTTCTGGTTGACTTTCACTCTAATAAGCGTAGCGGAGTCATGGAGATCGTCCTCATTTATATATAGTCATGCCGTTAGTCATCTTTGGTAGGCCAGCCGATATAAGCTAGTTGCAAAACAACAGCGCTGCGTTAACCTCAACAGACCATAGTCAGCTACGTTTGTATTGTCATGAGAAGTAATACTGCAGAAGTAGTAGATATGCCTACTATCACCCCTATCGGTACCCAGTGCACAACAGGTCAGACGTGTCCAGAAAGTGGCATCTGGACAGTTATAGGTGCTCCTCGCACGGCCTCGCCCATCGTTAAAGGCAAACGGTTTCCGCCTTACTGCGGTAAGGCCGCTGTTTGGCAGCTAGCTTTGCACGCCTGATCTTAACCAAACGTTAGCCACTTCACGCTACTTTGATCGCGCGCGTTTGATTGGTGCGTCCTGAAAAAGACCACCCCAGTAAAAAAGCAGCAACGGGGGAAATCACTGCTTCTGGGGTGGCTGATGACGTGTTACAAACTAAACAACGGATCGTTCGCTTGCCCTCGCATTAAAGCCTTTCTGTTGTAAAGACGATACCCGTTCCAGGTAAAGGCTATGTAAATTTTTGGACATGTTGGGACTGATATACTTTGCCATCTGGTGGGGACTTATTAGTGATTGAAAGTAAAACTCATAGTATTCTTGCATTTTCCAGTAGAGCCTTTTTATCCGTATGATTTAAAGGAAGTTTAGGTGCAAACATCGCTTTGGCTTCATCCAGAGAATTTCTTTTTGCTTGATTAACGGAAGATTTTTAAAGCCCACTTTATCGGGTCTCATTTTCTTCTAGGTGCATGAGAGCATTCGATCAAATGATATGTTCAGAATTAAAGCCAAAACAGTATCTAGAAATCGTTCTGGTTTGTTAGGGATTTTAAATTATTGAAAACATGGGTGTCATAGTTGAAACTATGACACCCAGATCTTTTTAGAGAGGCGGTATGGTGTTTACGCCTTTTCTCGGCTTCAACATGAAAGGCTTTTCTATTCCCAGGAAAGTTAACAGGGAAAGCCCGCATACCAATACCAGCACCAAAGGCAGAAGCATAATGTAGTGGGAAACATTGCTGTCTATAAAAGGATAGACCTGTAACCAAGAAAAGAGGCTATATAGCACCAGCCCGTGAATCAAATAAACGCTGTAGCTAATTTCACCTAAAGCCTTCAAACCGTAACTACTTAATAATCCAAATAGATCGTTACCCAGTGCAATAATGGCGAACGCTATGCTAAGAAGCAAAATCTGAGGTACAGAAAAGTAATCCGGCATTGTCATGCTATATGCAATGAGAGCTATTGCCAGAGCGCCATAAACAGGTTTCTTTAGATAATCAATCCATGCTGGCCGGTGTCGCTTGATCAGCACGGGGATAAATCCGGCAATAAAAAATAGCAAGAAATGGAGCTTTAACACTTCCAATTGTGCTGCAGGTAATGCAGCTACTACCACGATGAGAGATAGGGCAAGGTAGCGGCCATAGTTTTCGCGGTTGACCAGCGCTGCGAGAACAGGAAGGGCTAGATAAAAGAACCATTCATATTTCAACGTCCACTGGACGCCGGCCGTAATGATGCGACTCTCTTGAAAGCCATTAAAAGAGGCACCAAGAAAAACAACCCATCTCAGACTTTCCTTGGCCAGTTGAGTAAGCGATACCAGATCAAATCCGGTTCGATACAAGCTGATAAATACGACTACTGCCACGACGAATGCGTACAATGGCATGATTCTCCAGAATCGAGACTGGAATATATGTGGCCAGTCAGGCTTGCGCTGATAAATTTTTCCAAAGAATAGAAAGCCTGTAATCATGAAAAAGAGCGTGACGGGAACCGCCCCCATATTGTTCAGGAGCGCACTGCTGTCTGAGCCTGCCCATTCACCAGTGGTCTTCCATTGGTAGGTCACCATAAAGTGGCAGCAGACCACAGTAGTAGAGAGTACGCCTCGTAGTGCGTCAATAGGGGAGGATCGGGTTAGCGCCTGCTCTGACAGGATATTTAGACACCTGAATAATCTGTCCAAAAAGAACATGGACAACACATAAATAAGCAGTAATTCCAGCGTTACAGTCATAGCGGAGTTGATATCGTAATAGTGTTGCTCTTCCAGCCTTTTTAACGGTTAGCAGATTTTTAGTCGAAAGAGCGCTTGGATCTGCTCCTGGTAAGAGAGGGACAGTACGATAATCGACAAAAACCATAAGACCATGCGGAAAGGCATCGGCTAGGAAGACCAATGAATGGACAATGACGAGGCCTTCATAAGGCTGACGGTCATCAAAGGAAAAGAAGCAACCCAGTGGTAAGCCATAGGCTGTTGCGACTATTGCGGTCAAGCCCGAGCGGCTTCTAAATTCCAAAGAATCCTATGTGCTGATTATGACTGGATAGCGGTTGGTTTCCTGAGTTCTTACGATCCCCCTCAACACTATGTATTTGGGTAGGGCTTTTGGCGCAGCGTCTTGCGTTAATGCTTACCACTTTGCTTTTGTTTGAGAAAAAAGCCATTTAGAAACCCTGTATTTGTAAATTCATCAACCAGCTGCTCTCTATGCGCTAAGCATTTCTGGTAGATAGCAGCTAGGGTAATGACTGATCGGTTTAAAAGCCGTTCCTTTTAGCGGCTTCAAAATTAGAACTGAGTCAGCTTCAATCGTTTGTGGTAGAGCATTCCGTCTTACTCTTGTGAAATGCCTCGCACCTCATGCACCTATCGAGGCACACTATCTAGACTTCTTTCTTAAAGAGTTCTCTGCGTAACGCTTATCCAAGATGTTCAAA
>NZ_BDAE01000051.1 GCF_002091675.1 Pseudomonas luteola NBRC 103146
CCGTTTAAAGAGATTTCAGCGCGTTTCGGTAGGGTTTTGGAGCTAGGTAGGAAAATGGTCGAGCGAAGGCCCCGCCAAGGAGACGGTGCGTTTTAGGAGCTATTTATCTTAGTGCTTGTACCCTTCGCCGAACTTCATCATCGCTTAGGTGAGGATTCTGTTCATGCAGCGTGCAAATAAGGGCGGCTATGTTGCGATTAGCCTGAACTCTCTGCTCATTTTGCAATAGCTCTTCAGCCAGCCGTTCACGTGCTTGAAAGCTGCGACGGCGCGCCTGCTTGGCTTGGCTATTGGCAGCAATCTGCCGTACCTGCTGCAGCTTTCGACGAGCAAACTCAGCCAGCTGTAGACGGCGTTTCTCTTTTTTGCGGGTGCGGGCTTGAGCCAACTGATGAGCCAGGCCAAGATCGATGAACAGGCGGGGCCTTAAAATGATCATCGTACGCGTGATCCAGCGTTGGCCATTATGAAATAGCCGTCTTTGCTTACGTCGAATGTATTGAGCCTCTTCTAGCGAAGAGAGCACTCGGGATACAGCGCTTTCTGAAATACCGCTGTCTTCCGACAGGCCTCGCTGACGATTTAGGCGGAACTCGCCATTGTCGTTTACATAACCAAGCACCATGGTTGCCAGATCAACTCTTGCCAAAGCAGGCCCCATGATGGCTGCGAAGCTATTCCAGCGTTCTTGCCGGGTACGACGACCAGAGAGATGCAGACAATCAAATCGACGAAGCCACTTGCCATGGCGTTCCCGAGCCTCTGTCTTCACTCGCTCAACGGCTGTACCTAGAAACGTTTTGGCCTGCTTTTCAGAGAGTCCAGGTAAGCGCTTTTTAGCTGATTTAGGGAGAACTCGGCTACCTTGCAGGGAAACAGGCGAATAGAACCCAGCTTCAGGCGAACCAGTTGGGAAACTTTTACGGCGAGGGCGATGCTGCATCAGTGTGCTTATGGATGACATGCTCATACGCATGACTCCAAAGCACCGTAACCACGTACAACTTCCATGATTTTTCTAAGCTCATCCAAACAGCACGTTACGCGCTGTCACTCGATCAAACTCGGGATGAGATCCTGGAAGCCTTGAAAGCCTTTAAAAGAAAGGCCAGAATTAGGGCTAACAGGTCTCGTCTTCCGGCCCGTCAAAACCGAATTTCCCGAGACCTAGAAGTACGCAGCGCTGGCAGGCGCCTCGTACTCTTCAAAGCCCCGCTTAGCGGGGCTTTGTCGTTTCTACCGTTAACAATATTGTGCTTCGCTTCGCCTTGCAAGTTCAAGATACCGTTCAATTCGGTTCAAAATCGTGTGATTTCGTGTGATTTCGTGTGATTTTAATTTTACCGAATCAACTCATCTCGTTCTGTTACAAAGCAAGAAGTTTATCGAATCTATCTTTTTTCATTCATGAAAACGAAAAATAGAAGATGTTTAAAACTTTTGCTTAAACCACAAAAAAAACATGGCTATAAATGACTGCACGCTAAGGGAAGCGAAGCGTTATGCCCTACTATATTAAAATTTACGACGAACGGTCATTTAGGAATCAAAGAATCTCAAGCTTCCTTTCCTTCACGTCTGAGGTATTCCTGAGCCAAAAGGGACGTCTTTAAGAGCGATGCTCACCTCTTCCGTTAGTAGTGAAATTAATTCACCAACGGCCTCAGCACGAAGCATCATCCCTTTTCTAGAGTTAAGAGTCAGGTCTGTCAGGCTATCCAGGGAGAGTTTTACCCGTTCAAGCTTGTTGTATTGTTCCTCTGTCAGTAGATAGCAGCTGCTATAGCTCATGCAGCTCTCCCCAACTTAGCGTATTGCTCAACCCTAGCCAGTGCCTGAGCATGTCGGACTAAATCACGACAATTAATCGCACGAATTCGTACAGTACGGCCTTGCTGCAGCCAGGCGTACGCTTCTGCTGCTTGTCGTGTATTCTTTACATGTTGCATGGCGGGCTCCTTCAAGATTTCGCCGTGTAATCGCTTGGTAGGTGTTAGCGCACCTGCCAAGCACCTTCTTGCTACTGGCTTTTGCCCCTTTCCTTTTCAGCTATCCATCCAAGTGCCCAACTAGCGGCATCTCTCACGCCTGGCTTGATAGGCTCAAACGCTTCACCTTGAGTGGCTGCCTCTTTTCCTTGTTGCTCGCTTTCAACATGAATCCATACTGTTGTCCGCTTAAAACCATTTTTTTCCATCTTTTCACGTCGGCGGGCTTGGCGATCCCTAGCCAACTTTTTTTCGTTCTCGGAAATCATATGAATTACCGTGAGTGGTCACATGTTAATTGTGCGTGAGTGGTCACGCAAGCGAAAAGGTAACTTTATGGATTGGTTTGACCAGAGGCAGCAGATATCCAGTACCTTTTGACAGTCGAAAGGGAAAACCCTGTGGCCTTGCTCGTTTCCGATTGGCTAAACCCTTTGGCACGACATCGCTGAATTGCTGCCGAGGTTTTATCTGCAGGAGGCCGTCCTGGCTTTTTGCTTGACCGTGCAAGTCCCTCTAAGGTCCGCTCACGAATTCGGTCACTCTCGAACTGAGCAAAGGCCGCGAGCATGGTTAACCAAAGCCGCCCAGTTGAGCTAGTGAGGTCTCCAGCGTGATGATCCAAGAGCAGAACTTTTACGCCCATATCTTGCAGCAGATTGACCGTATCTAGGATGTCACTAGCGTTTCGGCCTAGGCGATCCAGCTTTAAGACAACCACGCTGTCTCCTGGCTCAAGCTTGTTTACCATCTCTTTGAACTTTGGCCGATCCATCGCCTTTACTCGCCCAGAGATCCGCTCCTCAAAATAGCGGTGAGGTGGTAACTCATATCCTGCAGCTTCGAGTGCCTTCAGTTGGTTCTCTGTATGTTGCTCAGCAGTTGATACCCTCGCGTATCCAAAAATACGGCTCATGGTGCACGTCTCTGGTGTCATAAAACGGTTCTATATGAACCATGGTGCCATAAAACCCTATTCAGTAATTTATGACACCAGTTTTTATGCCTGGCAGGTCTGTTCTTAATACGGCCCATTTCTGGGCTAGCAGAGCAAAACAGGATGGAATCCACCCTTTCAATCCACCTCCCCTGTAAGCAAGGCGCGGCGCGGCTTTTAGCTACACAGGAAGGTCACCTAGGTGGATTGGGTGGATGAACTTCTATAAATACCTACCTATAGGCTCCAATAGCCTCCCCCTTATAGCTCTGCCTTTGTTAATACTTTGAATCCACCTATATCCACCTAAATCACTCAAAGCCCCATGGATAAAGGCTTTCAGCCTAGGTGGATTAAGCTAGTTTCAATCCACCTCCTATCCACCTATCCACCTATCCACCTTTTCAATCCACCTCTTCCTCAAAAGGCTTGCTGGTCTCAAAAAGCACGGAATGAAAGTGCATTGCCAAGACAAGTGAAGCCGTGTGAGCACAGTGTTTTTCCAGCGAATTTGGAAAAGACCAAAGGCCTCGCCAAAAGCCTCATAAATCCCCTTCCTGAAAAGCCCCCTAGGTGCAGGGTTTTGCAGGGTTTTTTGAGATCGTTTTATGGCCTGCACCCCAGGCAGGCTGCGGCTTTGAATAGGGTGCAGAAGTGCAGAAAAAACGACCTATTTAGCCCCCAGGCGTCGTGGGGGGACAACTGCGCGCGCCGGGTGCTAGTCTCTACTTCCGTCATGTAATGTGCAGGTAGCGCTACAGCAGCAAAGCTGCTGCGGGTTTATGACCAACGAAACATAAGGACTTCGCCTCTCTTAACAGCTTCTAAGGACTTATAAAGGCGAGCACAAAAAAGCCGCTCTAGGCGGCTTTTTGTAGTTAAGCACTTTGATTCAATAGCAGCATGAATAAGAGAATTTGGATTTACCCTCACATTCTCCGCAGGGTTCGCCCTTATTGGGCTTCATACGAATAGCGCGGTCATCCCAAAGCTCCTGCATTTCCCAATCTTTCTTGTTGGTAACTGCTAGATTCCCTAAGCCGTATTTCTCCAGCCAACGCTGAATTTTCAGCCGCTCCAGGGGGGAGTCTGCTCGAGCAGTGAAGATTCGCACTTCCTGCCCCGCCTGAACCCACTCCTGCACTCTATCGAGCATAGGCTTGAGCGGTTTCCCAATTGTGCCTTCGGGTTTCCCATTGCTCTCGGCAAGCGTCCCGTCGAGATCAACGCCTATCCACTTGCCCATTATTGAACCCTCTTCAAGCCTTGAGCAGGAGCCGAGGGAATTGCACCTGGTCCTAAAGCTTCAAGCGGTAACTCTCCTCCATTCTTTTTGAGTTTGGCTAAAGCTCCCGCTGTTTGGGCAATAATTTCCCCTTTTACTGCTCCTGGAAGACTGACGATATGCCAAGGTTTAGTGTTAATGCTTGGTTTATGGAAGTGTCTCTCTAACATCTCAACAAAGGCGAGATCCGAAGTCTTTTTGCGCTCCTCAAATGTAGCCCCAGCCAGCGCCCTTTCCCAAGACTCAGCAGAGTTGTTTAAAAGGCTGAAAAAGTTTTCTGAATGAAGCTTATATAGTTCATGCAGGAGATCTACGAATCCTTCAGTAGCTAATAGCTGATTCATACGCTCGCCTCGATAGACCCGGTTAACCGGCTCTACCCTCTGAGCTAGATAAAAACGAGCTTCCGAAAGCTTGATAACAAACTCACCATGAAGCTCCTTTCGTACAGCGGCTGTGCGGCTGAATTTTTCCGCGTCCTGCTTCAGCTGTACGCTGCGCTCGATCTCCGCGTTAATTTTACGTTGATCAGCTTTACGTGCTTTTGCCATCTCTTTCCAGGCAGCATTAGCTTTTTCAGCATCGGCCTCGAATGCGGCAGCAGTCATTTCTAAGCGGTTAGTTTCCTGAAACACTTCACTGAATTGCTTTTGCAGGTCCAGATACTCATCACGTTCCTCGTTAAAGGACGCTAGGACTTCTTGTACTTTAGGTGAAAGTGACGTGTGCTCTATAGCGGCTTGCATAGGTTTCTCGCTGTTTTAGTCAATTGCCAATCTTGGCGTGTGGTAAGTGGTACAAGCTCCGGCCCTGCTTGATGCGAGACGGAATATTGAGGTTTCTAAGGGCATGGCCAGTCTCGATCTGCTGCGCCCTGGATGGCTTGTCGTAGCCCAAAAGCAAAAGTACTTCGGCTGCTGTGATCCACTGACGCGGATCCGTTTTCAGGTCAAAGCGCTTAGGAATTAGCTCCTCAATTGGGCTGACTTCCCTGAATCGATCATTCGATTGGGCTAGTAGCTCCTCCTCCCACTCGGTGAGATGCCACTGTTCCCCGGCTTGGTAGTACTGCTCAAAGACCTGAGCCCATACCTGCTGCATATCGAGTCCATGGGCATGATTGATTCGCAGGCAACGCAGTACCCAAAAGCGTGTATTGCCGGTGGCATCCTTTAGGAAGCGATCAGAGTTCACCGAAGCGCAGAAGACGGTACGGCGTGGGAATTCAGAGTCGACCCGGTCATAAGGGCGACGCAGCCGGTCAACCGTTTGGGTGATGAAAGCCTTCAGGGCCTCCATATCACGGCGCAGTGTGGCCTCTAGTTCGCCTAGCTCAACTAGCCAATGGGAAACAGCAGTCATCACGCTATCTTTGTTCTGCGCGTCCAGGCATAGCCCCTCTCGGAGTAAATGCCGCAGCTCGGCCGGTACTAACGCCCGAAACCAGGATGTCTTTCCTAGATTTTGCTCACCCTGAAGCGTGAGGACGCCTTTCGACCACATACCATTAGGGCGCATAGCTGCCGCTACAGCACTGATGAGCCAGCGCTTTACCAAGACGTCTCTAAGCTGGTTATTCTCAGTTTCTAGGCTGGCGATAAGCGTAGATACTCGATCACGTCCATCCCAAGACTTAGAACAGATCCACTCTGCAATCGGAGAGTAGGAGCGCCGGTCTGCAATCGCCTTGATGTAGTCCATTAGGCTTTCACGAGGCATGCGGTGCCGAGCGGCATGGCTGCTCAATTCGGTCAACGCAACATTGGCTCGGTTATCAACGGTAGCGATAAGCCCCGGTACCTGGATCTCTATGGACTTCGAGACCAGGTTGTAGCGTGCCTCGATATGCAGCGCTGCTAATAGCGCCTCCAAGTTCTGTAACGTATTTAGCGGATTGCCCTTAGCGCTCAAGTCTGGGAAGTCAACGCTCACGAATTGGGACTTCTGCAACTGAAGCTTGCTCAACTCTGTTGCCACAGCTGCCAAGCCATGAGCCGCAGCAAAATCATTCCAATCCTGGCCAACAGTAGGAGGCATAACATGAGGGAGTCCCGTTAGCTCGGCCCCTTTAAGGCCTGCTCCGCTCTCATCATTGTCTGCAGCCACAGCCTGTAGCTGGCCAGCAAGCGGCTTGGCTACGGCAGGAAGATTCCCAGCGCTAAATGCTACGATTGCGGCACAACCGGTAGCGGCACGAACAGTTGACCCTGTGGCATACCCTTCCACCAGCCAAACGGGCTCATTACCTTCAATGCGGAAGAAAGTGCCCTTTACCTTACCGCCCATTACGAAGCGTTTTTTACCTGTACTGTCGATCCGCTGTAGGTTGACCAGTTGACCATCAGTATCAAACGCAGGGATCAATAGATCTCCTGCACGAACAACTGTCGCCTCTTCGATCCAGCGACCTTCATCCTTATGCCAAAGTCTGGCCTTGCGATTAGCCGTCGCTAGGCGAAGACCATAGGCGGCAATATTCTTGAGTGTGAGGTAGCCGTGAACAGTGCAGGCTTGGGCAACTTGCCAAGCCTCACAAGCTGCCTGAGCTGCTGCGCGCTGGCCCTCTTCTGCTTGAGCCTCCTGGAACGCTTTGGCAGCCTCTGCTTTAGCCTTTACAGCCTCTGCTTGTCTTGCATATTCAGCATGCTGCTCATCACTAACTGCAGGCCTGTGAGGCTCTCCCTGGAACATAGTCCAGGCCAAGTTACGCGGTTTCCAAAGGGCAGTTCGGCCACCATCTTTGAAGGTACCGAACGTTACGCAAGGCCAAACTGTGCCGTCTTTATCTTGGTCTACACTGCCTACGTAGTAATGTCGTTGATCAGCCTTTCCTTCTAAATCGGACAAGTAATGCCGCTCACCATCCAGGTGAGGCAGTTGGTCTAGCTTTCCCCCAATTTCTGCAGCAGCAGCCTGAGCGTGCTTAAAGAAATACGTTAGAGAGTCGATTGTGGTGGGGAAGCGATCCGCGCAGAAGCTGTAGAAAGGCGTCGGCTTTGATCCACGCTCGTGATACATGCGGTGTCCTCCAAAAGCCCTGCCATTACGCCTAGCAGGGGCTTTTGTACTCAGAATTCGGTGAGAACCCGACCGTTATCGGTCAGCTTGTGGCCATGCCCCTTAAAAGGTGCCGGCTCGGTTTCGGTCTCAACCTTAAAAACGCCTATCTCCTGCGATTTAGGCGGTTCCAAGCCCACTGCGCGACCAAGCCCCTGATGTAGGGCAATGGCTTCCTCACGACTCAGATTGAAGCGGCTCACCTTGAAGGTCTTGCCATTGACCTCGATGCTTATTTGCTTTGCTAATTTCATCATTTGTTTCCTTTGGTTGGTTAAAGGCTTGTCCCCACGCACCCTTATCCAGAAATGCTCCCTTGCCCGCCTCTCTGAGGACTGCCACATCACCGCTAGGAGAAGCAGGTAAGGGATGCTTAGTTGCCGTCTGCCTGATCGGCTTCGGCTAAACCAGACTCCAGAACATGCTGTTCAAGCAGCCCCTTTAAGAAAGCATCAACGCTGCTTTGGAGATAACGACGACCACCTCCCGGAAGCGTTACCGGTGCAGCTAAATCACCACTTCGGATGATGGCTCTTAGGGTCTTTGCGCTGATACCAAGGCACTTGAGCACCTCGGCGCGTTTAAGCAGGGTTTCTCCAGTCATATCTCGAGGCTTTCCTGATCACTTGTTTGGTCGCGGCCATTTCTGCTTTTCCGGTGACCGAAAACAGGATTTCGCGTCACAACTGCCGCTAATTTCCCAGCTTTCCCTCTTTTTCTCTCGTAGCACGAGTTGTAAAACTCGGATTTACAAGATGAAGTTAAGAAATGGCTAAGGCGGTATTACGGGCGTCTAGACGGGCCTGGATCCAGGCGTCTACCTCAGCTTCAAGCCAAGCGACAGACTGCGATCCAATCGGCAAAGGAGCAGGGAAAGTACCCCTACGAATCGCGGCATAGATGGCGGGACGGGACATGCCTGTTTTGTCCTGGACGGTTTTTACCCGTAATAGGCGATTACCAGGCGTGATAGTGGTGAGGTGTTGAAACGAATGGCGGGACATAAAGTATCTCCAGAAGTAACGAGTGAAACTCGCTTAATACTCCCGGAGACAAATATTTAATTCATGTAGCTGGGCTTGTAACCGGTTCGCTTACAACTAACAACTCCTTTTTCGACTTATACTCAAGACTGGCTTGACCCTCTGCACTCCAAGAGCACTCGTTACGCGAGCAATGCAGATATAGGACATAGGTGTAAGGATTGTCAGTTGGAACAAGGATCTGTCTTATTTTATCGCCACACTCAGGGCAAGCTCCTTTAACTGGCTTTCCCGTATGTTTAGGTGTGGCATGTTTCCTAGAAGGACAAACAGGAAGTTTTACTAGAGGATTACAGGGGTCTGGAACCCTTAAACGATAAACAATCTCTTCATATCCTTTGAAGGTTGCCCCACAAAGGAAGTTTTCACATTTAAAACTAATTTCTCGCAATATTGCGCTTTGCCTAACGCTATTACGCCGTACTAATGGCCCACCACAATCAGGGCATTCACGTTGGCGGGCATTGGCTAAAACTGACGCTGAGTAGAAATCCTCAGAACGTTTGGATTGTAGATCTGGCTGGACTTCGAGCTCATTCATATTGGCTCCCGGCTAGATGGATTGAAAGTAATGAAAATGATGTTAGTTATAATTTTAAAGCTTAAAGTTGCTTCGCTGACGTAATGAATCTATTAGATCATTAGCCCAGTTATCTTCTGACTCCGGTTTTTTTCCAGATTCAATAGAGTTAGGTTTATGCTCTAAAAACTTCATCGTTTCTCGCAGCTCTGCTATCTCCCCACGTAATGCTTTTAACTCCTCGATAAGAGCTGCTATGTCGGGTGTCTGGATGGTGTCGGGCTGGGCTGTGCTGGATGTCGGGTTATTAGGTATTGGGTGTCGGGTAGATGCAGGAGGCTCTCCATAGACACGAATCATCTCAGCTAGGTCTATTACTCGTTGACCTTTACCATCATGTCCAGAAGAAACGCGCCCTTCAGCTACAGCCTGGTAAAGACTTGATCTATGTAAACCATAGAGTTTGGCCATTCTTCCAAGGGTTAGGCTAGGCATGTCGGGCACTGTAGGGTTTTGTCTGGTGTCTAGTGTCGGGTAAAAGAATTGATAGGAACACAAGAGAGCAAAAAATACGAGTCAAATTAGCCTGGCTTTCGCTTATCGGGTAGCCGAAAGCCAATTACTTTGAATGGAAAATCCTAACAGAGGAAAGCTTTTTAAATATCAATTAGCTTTTGATTTAGCCTCTGCTATAACTTCGCTCCTAAAATCTTCACCACTTCTAACTTTTTCTAGAAGCTCTTTAAAACACTCAGAATAACGATGTGTCTGAACTTCGTCTCCGTTCATTATTGCGCAGTGATACTTATTATCAAAAGACTTTAAGTCGACCCCAGTCTCATCCTTTATTAATTTCAACATTCTGTCGCATTTATGCCAGAAATTGTACCCTAATGCTTGCCCAATGGCAGTTAATGTATATGGGTAGTTAAGATTAAAAGCTAAACCATCTGAGCTATCAGAAATTCCATACAGTTTAGCTAGTGCTCCTTTTTCTTCGGTAACATTAGCTAAAACCTTGTAGTCAACCTGAACAGGGTTTCTTGGAATATCAGATCTGACAAGTTCATAAGTTCTTGCTAGAAGGGCTCTGAGCAGCCTCGGATCGACATTATTAAGAGCACCATGAGCACCAAAAGCTGAATAAACCCACGAGAAGTCTCCAGCAACTATACTTTTAATAATCACTCCACGATGCTCAGAGACACGGATTAGGCGTTCTCTACGAGGATATTGCTCAGTCAAATCTGACTCGTCACGCTCTAATATGTATATGTTCGGTATTAATTTACCGTCCTCAGACAATATTTCATCTATATCGGCTAGAATAGCTTTAATATTAGGATCTTCTGCACCATAGCCTATAAAAATTAAAGGATGCTCAGCAAAGAAGGTTAGCAGCTTAGCACTTAAATACTTCTTTCTTCTTATGAACTCGTTATAGTCCTCTCTCGTAATGACAATACTATCTGGCTCCGAAGCACAGCCATGAATCTTAAATATTTCACCCACACTTGAATGGTTTGCGTAAAGTATTTTTTGACCTATGATAGAGGTATATTCAGGAAATATTTTTTCCAATAGCCTATCGTAATTAGTTGTTATAATTGAGTGCGGTCTTATTCTTTGAAGAAGTTCTATTTCCTCTAGCTTCATAAGCTCTTCTTCTTCTAGAAGTCTTTCAAAGAATTTTGAAATAGTATACTTTAGATATATATCAGGCGGGTTTCCGTCTTCATACAAATGCTCTGGAAATGGCGGTTCGCCTTTCGTCCAAGCCCAGTCATTATATTTTTCAGCGAACACTGTGCCTATATCAACATATTCATGGTGCCGCTGCTTATAGTAGGCAAAATTACGGTCAATATCAGGGCACTGATCAGCAAGATACTTCAATAATGCTTCCCAACCAGGACCGTTTAGGTGCCTTCTGGTTAAACCAGAACCTACAAATAAGATTGGTTGGCACGCCATATCCTCAATACACTTTTTGATGTCTTCGGTAACGTCTTCAACGTATTTTTTATAGTTTCTTTCCATAAACACTCCGGTTTATATGAAGAGAGGACGACAAGCTGTCTAGCTTGGCAGACTAAATCAGTTAGACTGAGGGTATCCAGTTAGAGATCTACATCATGGCAGCTCAACTATCCCCTATCGTGTCTGAGTTCGAAACTGAGGAACAGGCAGCCAGCTATGACGCTTGGTTCCGCCGTCAGGTAGAAGCCTCATTGTCTGATGCTAAGCCGACTATTCCTCATGATCAGGTCATGGCAGACATGCAAGGTATTATCGAGGCCGCACGTAAACGTTAAGGAAAATGGTAGAAAGCATGACAGGATCGGCGGAATTCAATATATGCTCAATCGCAAGGGAAATGGTGCGGGAGGAATATGCATCATCCTGGCTTTTACTCCAGCTTCCGAACGGTCAATGGGGGGCCTTACAGGAGGAAAAACTTGAGGATAGAACAGCCAGAAGCCTTATTACCGGTGACTTTGGCTCGTGCTCGTATGTATCTTCTTCAAGAGCCCAGGTAGAAGCCTATATCGCAGCCTATTCGGCCTAAGGCTTGCTCCGCTGAGGTCGTGACAGCCCGATAGAGGCTTAGTCACTCATTGGAACCACCCCATGTTACCTATTCACTGGCGTACTACTGCCCGTAACAATCTGGCTAAGATCATTCGCTATATCGCTGAGCAAAATCCAACTGCCGCTAGCGACATGCTAGCTAGACTAGAAAGCGCAATTCTTCCTGCAGCTGAGCATCCCTACCTTTACCGAGCTGGGCGTGTTCCTGGAACGCGTGAAGTCGTAGCTCATCCAAACTACATCTTGGTCTACCGTGTAACAGCTGGAACAGTAGAAGTCGTAAACGTTCTGCATGCACGACAGGAATACCCTGACTCAGATTGATTCAGCCAGGGTCAATCGATGTAAGTCAGCGGTTCAGGCTTACTAAGATCGGGGGAAGGCTCATTGAGCAACAAAGCAGCCACGCTCATTGTCCTATCGACAGAAGCCCAAGACAAAATTCTGTCATCAATCTGGTCAATTTCAGGTTCACCAGATCCGTCATCAAGGTCGATAAGCTCATACCAGCTACCTTTATCGTAAAGGCCTAAGACGGTCCATCGTTCAATGCTTTTCCAATACCGTCTCTCCAGAGTAAGCCAGACAAAACCATCAGTTTTTTCTGGCTCCCCTGGCGTCCAGTAGGAAGGAGGCAGCTGTTGTAGTTTGGATAGCTGTTTATCAGCCAATACAGCAGCATTTACAGGCATGGAATGTTCTCTTCGGTTGTTTTGCTGATTCTGCGCTGATTTTTCGACTGAATATAGATCGTCTCTTTGTTAACTATGATGTCTCGCTTGCGAGGCATGCCGGTAGGCTGCGCCGTGAAGGAGTGAAACGACGCCGTTGTATACAGATAGGAAAGCACTGAGGTTTATGCGGCGTGCAATGACTGGAAGGGCGCAATAACTAGCAAGCAGCTTAATCATTACATGGTCCCCTTTTTGGGCCCCCCCGCGCCTGTAGGCGCGAAATGGGGGAACATAAATATTTAGCTGCTTGGTTATATACCGAGTTTTCGTTTTGCACAGACTCAAAGGCTCTGTTTTATAAGCGAAGCTGGTACCACTCGACAGAAAAGTTTGCATTTATCTCTATAAGCCTTGGCACAGAGAGAATGGTTTGCCTGCTTGAGTACAAAAAAATCCTGTAAACAGCCCAAAGTAGATG
>NZ_BDAE01000052.1 GCF_002091675.1 Pseudomonas luteola NBRC 103146
ATATAGCTACTTGTTTAAAGTGGCACTGTGTTACGGGGCTATAGCTCAGCTGGGAGAGCGCTTGCATGGCATGCAAGAGGCCGACGGTTCGATCCCGTCTAGCTCCACCAAATTTCTAGGGCCAGCAAGTGCTGGTTTCAATCGAAGGTTTTTGTCCCCTTCGTCTAGTGGCCTAGGACACCGCCCTTTCACGGCGGTAACAGGGGTTCGAGTCCCCTAGGGGACGCCATCTTTATAAAACCGCCTTTATAGGCGGTTTTTTTTCGCCTGCAATTTTGTCCTTTTAGCGGTCATATCAGCCGTACGAGGCTGACTGACGAATAAACCTGTTTAAGCAGACTAAACAATAGGTCACTATTCGAATCAGGTCTTGCCCGATAGGCCAGTGAATCAACAGGGGATATCAGTGATTATCGAGCGGCTAGATAACCTGTCCGAGCTGCCTGCGCAGGCGTGGAATGCGCTGTTACCGGATAACCAGCCGTTTATGCGGCATGAATTTCTACATGCTCTGGAGATCAGTGGAAGCGTAGGGCGTCGTACAGGCTGGAAGCCTGCGCACTATATTGTGCGTGATCTAGAGGGTACGTTGAGAGCGGCCATGCCTGCCTACATAAAGTACCACTCCTATGGAGAGTACGTATTTGATTGGGCCTGGGCTGATGCCTGCCACCGTGCGGGTATTGATTATTACCCGAAGCTTCTTGCCGCTGTTCCCTTTTCCCCGGTAGGAGGCGCTCGTCTGCTAGGGGAGCGTACAGCTTGTGAGGAGCTACTGCATGTAGTGACCAGCAAGCTGGAGGGCCGCGGACTTTCGAGTCTGCATGTCAATTTTACCAACGAAGCGACAGATCACTTGTTGACTGATCAAGAAGGCTGGCTCGAACGGCTTGGGTGTCAGTTTCATTGGCACAACAGAGGGTATCGGGATTTTCAGGACTTCCTGGATGCGCTGGCGTCACGTAAGCGCAAGCAGCTTCGCAAGGAGCGTGAGCAAGTTGCAGGGCAGGGTATCGATTTTGAATGGCGAGAGGGCGGGTCGCTTACTGAGCAGGAGTGGGATTTTGTCTATGCCTGTTATGCCAATACGTACGCCGTAAGAGGGCAGGATCCCTACCTGACCCGTGAGTTCTTCAGCGAACTGGCTGAGCGCATGCCTGAGGCCATTCGCGTTGTGTTGGCTCGTCAGGAGAGCCGACCCGTGGCCATGGCATTTTACCTGTGCGATGAAAAGACCCTTTACGGACGTTACTGGGGCTGTCTGGCCGAGTTTGACCGGCTGCATTTTGAGACATGTTTCTATCAGGGGATTGATCATGCCATTAGTGAAGGGCTGACCCGCTTTGATGCGGGCGCGCAAGGAGAGCACAAGCTGGTTCGGGGATTTGAGCCGGTTTTTACCCATTCATGGCACTATCTGGTACACCCTGGGCTTCGTGAGGCCGTGAGCGAGTTTCTAAATCAGGAGCGCGAAGGCATCAGGCGTTATGCGCAGGCCGCTACGGACGCATTGCCGTTCCGCCAGGACGGCTAAGTGTAAATATCATGCTTAATTATTTCTGGTTCGCCTTAGCTGCCTGTTTTGAGATCGCCGGCTGCTACACATTCTGGTTATGGCTAAGACTGGGCAAGAGTCCGCTGTGGCTGCTCCCAGGGCTTTTATCGCTTACCCTGTTTGCGCTTGTGCTTACACGTGTGGAGGCGGCTTACGCTGGCAGAGCCTATGCTGCTTACGGTGGGATTTATATCGTGGCATCGCTGGCCTGGTTGGGCCTGGTTGAAAAAACCAGACCCGCCTGGACCGATCTGGCAGGGGCTGCACTGTGTCTGCTGGGCGTGGCGGTGTTAGTAATAGGGCCGAAATTGTCAGTGCACTGAATATTCAAGCCTGTCAGGAAAGTGCCTCTTCATCTGGAGTGTTTAGCCATTCCTTGGGAACGTCCCGTCTGAGCATCAGCTGGCACTGGCCGCTGTCCGGCTCGAATACAATAACGGCTTCTCCATTTTCCAGCGCCCGACGTGCACGTGCTACACGCGTCTCCAGAGGTGTTTCATCACCGTTATCCGTTCCTTCTCGCGTAACAAAGTCTTCGAGAAGGTTGCCTAGCGTATCGGGGTTGAGCATGTCGTAGGGTATGAGCATGGCGGCAGTTCCTGAAGCGGGCAGCGATGCTAACGTACAGCTTGGCCAGTTGGCGAGAGGACGCCGCCCAGCGGGGCGGCGTTATCGGTCCCTATGTTTTCCCGCCCTCTTTGATTAATTCCTCGATGTGAGGCAGATGCGTCTGGTTGTCCTGATGCGTCTCTTCCAAATCGAGCTGATGCGTAAAGCGGTCAACGGAATTATCTGCTGGCGCTGCGTCACTATCGAACACGGGCGGGCTGGTCATATAACCCACCAAGAGCTGGCTTAGTGCTGCCAGACTGACAATGTGCGTCCGCTCATAGCCGTGGGTGGCATCACAGCCAAAGGCCAGAAGCGCAATCCGGATGTCATGCCCTGCGTTGATAGCGGAGTGGGCATCGCTGTAGTAGTAGCGGAACAGGTCACGCCTGACCGGAATGCTGTTTCGCTCTGCGATACGCAGCAGATGGCGTGACAAGTGATAATCGTAAGGGCCGCTTGAGTCCTGCAGGGCGACACTGACCCGATGCTCATCGGACTGTTGCCCGGGAGCAACCGGAGCGATATCGATACCGACAAACTCACTGACATCCCAAGGCAATGCACCCGCCGCGCCAGACCCTACTTCTTCCGTGATGGTAAAGAGAGGATGGCAGTCTATGGGGGGTACGATCCCGGCTTCCTGAATCATCTTGAGCGCCGTTAGCAGAGCGGCTACACCTGCCTTGTCATCCAGGTGACGAGCACTGATGTAGCCGCTCTCCGTGAACTCCGGTAACGGATCAAAAGCTACGAAGTCTCCTACGCGTACACCCAGGTATTCCGTCTCTGAACGGCTTTTGGTGGTAGCGTCTAGGCGTAGCTCGATGTGATCCCAGCTGACGGGCATCTTGTCGACTTCGGTATTGAAGGCATGCCCAGAGGCGAGCAGAGGTAGTACGCTGCCACGTAGGGTTCCGTTGTCGGTAAAGATGCTGACCCGGCTTCCTTCGGCAAAACGGCTGGACCAATGGCCTACCGCCGCCAGGCTCAGACGGCCGTTATCCTTGATTTCCCTGACAATGGCACCGATCGTATCCAAGTGAGCGGAAACCGCTCGGTCGGGGCTTTCCTTACGTCCTTTGAGTGTGGCACGAATCGTTCCTCGTCGTGTCAGCTCGTAGGGAATGCCGATTTCACTCAAGCGCTCGGCCACGTACATGACGATTGTGTCTGTAAAGCCTGTCGGGCTTGGAATGGCGAGCATTTCCAGCAGGACACGGCGCAGATAATCCAGATCCGGTGTCGGCAGCTTATTCAAGCGGGCACCTCTCGAGACAGGGGAAACAACAGATCAATGAAGCGCTCCGCCGTAGGGCGGGGTTCATGGTTGGCCAAGCCCGGCCGCTCATTGGCTTCAATGATTACGTATTCACTTTGATCAGCAGCCGGTACCAATAGATCCATGCCTGTCACTGGAATATCCAAGGCCTTGGCAGCAGCTACTGCGGCTTGCGCCAGTTCAGGGTGAAGAATATCGGTAACATCTTCCAGCGTGCCCCCGGTATGAAGATTTGCTGTCTTGCGGACAAACAGGCGGGTGCCTTCTGGTAGGACCGTGTCATAACTGTAGCCGGCAGACTTGATCGCGCGCTCGGTTTCTTCATCCAGAGGTATCCGACTTTCGCCTCCGGTTGCTGCCTGGCGGCGGCGGCTCTGGTGTTCGATCAACTCATGAATGTTTCGACGACCGTCACCAATGACCTCGGCAGGACGCCGTATAGCGGCCGCCACGACTTCATGACCAATGACAACAATGCGCAGGTCAAGACCTGCATGGTAGCTTTCGAGCAGCACGTTATCGTCGTAGCGACGAGCTTGGGCAATCGCGGCTTTCAGGTGCTCAGGATCACGTACATCTACGGCGACGCCTTTGCCCTGCTCACCGTTGACCGGCTTTACAACCAAGGCGCCGTGCTTGGCAAGAAAGGTTTCGTTTTCTTCATCTTCACTGGCTAGACACTGATCAGGAACCCGTAATCCTGCTTCCTTGAGTGTCCGGATTGTGAGGGTCTTATCCTGACAAAGTGTCATGGTGACAGCGCTGGTCAGGTCCGACAGTGATTCGCGGCAGCGGATTCGGCGGCCCCCCTGTATGAGGGTAAAAAGACCAGCCTGGGCATTATCTACTTGTACATCGATCCCGCGGCGTTGAGCCTCATCTACGATGATCTTGGCATAGGGATTAAGCCCTGCTTCAGGGCCAGGGCCGAGGAAAAGGGTCTGGTTGATTGCGTTCTTGCGCTTGACGGTAAAGGTCTGGAGTTCCCGAAAGCCCAGCTTGTCGTAAAGACGCTTGGCTTGACTATTGTCATGCATGACCGACAGGTCCAGGAACGCCAGGCCGCGGCTGGCGTAGTGCTCAATCAGGTGACGAACCAGAGCTTCTCCCACGCCCGGGCGAGGGCAGTCAGGCGCTACGGCCAGACACCAGAGACTTGAACCACCCTCAGGATCGTTGAATGCCTTAGCGTGGTTCAGCCCCATGACCGAGCCGATAATGGCGCCCGTGTCCTGATCTTCTGCCAGCCAGTAGACCGGCCCACCCTTGTGTCGGGGCGTGAGTTTTTCGATATCCACGGGCAGCATATGGCGCGTCTGGTAGAGACGATTGATCTCGCTCCAGTCGCTTTCGCTAAAGGCCCGGCGAATACGAAAGCCGCGGAAGGGCGCATGTGCGGGGCGATAGTCGGTGAACCACAGCCGCAACGTGTCGGATGGATCCAGGAAAAGCTGTTGCGGTGCATAGGCCAGTACCTGCTGAGGCGCAGCCACGTATAGGGCGATGTCTCGCTCGCCGGCCTCTTCCTTGAGAAGTTCCTTAGCCAATACCGATGCGTCGGAGAACGTATGGCCGATTAGAATTCGACCCCATCCGCAATGCAGGCAAACGGATTGGCACGTGGCCCGTTCAGCCCCAGTCATCTGGGCCTGTAGACGCTCATAATTGGGCGTCTGAGCCCTTTGAAGACGCTGATTGTTATAGTAGGCGGCTTTCATCGTGCAATACTCCAACACTTATAGGCCATGTTCACTCAGCCACAAATTAAGGGCGGCGAGCTGCCAGAGCTTGGAGCCCCGTAGCGGTGTAATCTGGTCGTCAGGGTTCTTCAGGAGTCGATCGATTTCTGCAGTATTGAATAGCTGGCGATCCTGGCTGGGATCAAGCAGCAACTCACGTACCCAGGTCAGGGTATTACCTTGCAGATGCTTCAGGCCCGGTACCGGGAAATAGCCTTTGGGGCGGTCAATGACTTCTGCCGGAATCACCTTGCGAGCTGCTTCCTTGAGGACGTGTTTGCCGCCGTCTCCCAGCTTGAACTGCGCCGGAATACGGGCAGACAGTTCCGCCAGCTTATAGTCAAGGAAAGGAACGCGCGCTTCCAGGCCCCATGCCATGGTCATGTTGTCGACTCGTTTGACCGGGTCGTCTACCAGCATCACAGTGCTGTCCAGGCGTAGCGCCTTATCAACGCCAGCTACTGCGCCAGGTTGTGCAAAGTGCTGACGAACGAAATCACCTGCAGCGTCGTGATCCAGACGGCGGCTGTCCTGAACAGTAGCTGCGTATTCAGCATAGTCACGATCGAAGAAAGCGGCTCGGTAAGCTGTAAACGGATCTGCCGCACCATCAACCTGTGGATACCAGTGGTAGCCTGCAAAAAGCTCGTCCGCACCTTGGCCACTCTGTACAACCTTGCAATGCTTGGACACTTCACGCGACAGGAGGTAGAAGGCGATACAGTCATGGCTTACCATCGGCTCGCTCATGGCTCTGAACGCGGCGGGCAATTGCTCAATGATTTCAGATTCGTTGATGCGCAGCCTGTGATGCCGTGTACCGTAGCGCTGAGCGATCAGGTCTGAATACTGAAACTCATCCCCACGCTCTCCACCTGCATCTTCAAACCCGATGGAGAAGGTCAGCAGATCGCGTACCCCGGACTCGTGCAGCAAGCCGACCAGCAGGCTTGAGTCCACACCGCCAGACAGCAGCACACCTACATCGCGGGCTGCCCGCTGTCGAATCGAGACAGCATCGCGCAAGCTGTTCAGGACTTCGCCGCTCCAGTCTTCCATGGTGTAGTTGGCTTCATCGGCAGTTGGGCCGTAATTCAGCGTCCACCAGGTTTGCTGTTCGGTTTTGCCGTTGGCGTCAATGACCATCCAGGTGGCTGGCGGCATCTTTTTTACGCCGTTCAGGATGGTGCGGGGCGCTGGTACAACAGCATGGAAGTTGAGGTAGTAGTTCAGCGCGACGGGATCGAGAGAGGTATCGATATCATCTGCTTCAAGCAGGGCGGGCAGGCTTGAAGCAAAGCGCAGGCGTTCATTGGTCTGACTCAGGTACAAGGGCTTGATGCCTAGGCGATCGCGTGCAATGAACATTTGCTGCTTATCGCGATCCCAAATAGCGAAGACGAACATGCCGTTGAGTTTGGGCAGCATCTCCTTGCCCCAGGCGTGATAGGCCTTGAGCAGAATTTCGGTATCGCCGCCAGAATGGAAGCGATAACCCTTGGCCTCCAGCTCGCTGCGTAGCTCTGGGTAGTTGTAGATGGCGCCGTTGAAAACCATCGACAGGCCCGTGTCCGAGTCAATCATGGGCTGACCAGAGGCTTCTGCCAGATCCATGATTTTCAGGCGTCGGTGGCCTAGCGCAACAGGGCCTTGGCTATGAAAGCCCCAGGCGTCGGGGCCGCGTTGAGCGAGGCGATGGGTGACCCGTTCCAGCGTGGCCAGGGTGACAGGACGATTATCGAAACGTAATTCTCCAGCAATTCCACACATTAGCCTTGCACCCCGCATAAAATCTGGGATTTGACGCTATCGCAGTTTTGCTTGTACCAATTCTGTACCATTTTGTGCTTTCTCCAGCTTCTCCAGCTCGGTCCAATCGGACGATGAGCTGATCCATTTCGCGTAGGTCGAAAGCAGAACTTGCACACTATGCCCAAGCTGGGCAGCGATAAAGGCCGGGTTCATTCCAGCCATCAAACACATGGTTGCGTAGGTGTGGCGAGTGTCATAAGTCCGCCTCTCCCTAATGCCCAATTTACGCAGGGCACTCAACCAATACCGCTTCGGTCCAGTCTCGGACCGTATGTACAGGCTCGCTCTGTCGCCACTTCCCTCCGGTGCGAACACATAATCGGAGCGTGCGAAAGTTAAAGTCCTGGCTCGTTCGAGTGCCTGAAGTGCGCGATCGTTCAATAGAACTTCCCGAGTGACCTTCGTTTTTGTCCTCTCGCGGATCTGACCGAGTGACTGAATGCGGCATACCCTGGCGGTTTTCTTCCTGAAATCTATCTCGTTCCAGCGCAGGGCCATTGTCTCGCCCGGGCGCATGCCGGTGTAGAAAGCAAATTCGAAGAAACAGGCGTATATCTGCTGAAGGCCGGCAGTGATCTCGTATAGCTTCGATATGATCAGGTCGGCTTCTTCCCGGGTGAATGGATCCACGTCACGCTTTGGTACTCGCGTAGCTGGGATGGATAAAGCCGGGTTGCGGAGGATGACCTCTTCCTTGAGTGCCTGATTGAATATACTGGTGATCAACATGACCGCCGCCTTGCGCCTGGAAGGGGACGGCCAGTTGATTTCAGTTGTAACTTTTCGAAGGTAGGCAGGCGTTATCTCGTCCATGCGCTTCGGGGCGAGGCAGTCTGCCCAATAGGTCTGAAGCGTAGATCGGTAATTCTTCCGGGTGCCTTCCACTATCTGAAGACTATCCAGCCATCCCTGAGCGTACTCGAAGAAGGTAGGCACCTCTGTCGTGGGTGTCTGACGTGAGTTAGGAAATAGCTCAAGGTACTTTTCTGGGGTAAGGACACCAAGCTTATCCAGTTGGACTACCTGAATACGTAAACCTGCTGCTGCCGCGATCCCTTTCGCGGTTTGAGGGTAGGGGAGCGTTTCGCAGCACCGCCGCTTGTTCCACTGGAACCGGATTCTGATTTTTTCACCGACGAACTCGACACCTCGCGGCAACTCCATCTGCTTTCTAGCCATTCATCATATCTCCGCAAGCTGTAGATGATCCGACTGTTCATCTTTATCCAAACGTCAGCAGGTATTGTTCCTCGCTCACGCCTCCGCTGAAGCGCTTTCTTGGTGATCCCAAGAAGGGCTGCCATTTTCTCTTCAGATACCTTGTCATGCACGTCTTCTGTAATTTCAATCTTTGGTAATGCGCCCATGGGTGTTCCTCCCTAAGCTTTGTTTATCCATTTGTGGCACTGGCAGTCATCATTTCCGCACTCAGATTCGCCTACCCACTGCGGCATAGGGTCGTTCTCATAACGGTCAAGCTTCTTATGGCTAAACCCTCGACTGCGCAGTTCTCTAATAAATCTGTCTCGATCCTCCTTGTTGTCGTCCCAGTCAGGTTGATCCCAGCGGGACATGACAATCAGCCCGCAATCAGTAATTCCGTTATCCATGCGGCCAAGATGTTTGCCGCGATCTTCTTCGGACATAGCAATGCCTCCTGG
>NZ_BDAE01000053.1 GCF_002091675.1 Pseudomonas luteola NBRC 103146
TCCCAATGTGTACCGCCAGAAAGCTCGTTAGTGCTGGGGCTTTCGCTAGCGATCGTGCCCTCAACCCAGGAGAACCCGGCAGGGTGAATAGAGAGGTTTATGCGGCTATGCAGGATCTGTTGACCGCCACCATTACCGGCACTAGCGATACTTTCGACCTCGGTAGCCTCAGCGACTCGCGGAGCGGTCAGGCCATACGCCACTGCACCGGCGCCGAACAGGATCGAGGTATAAACGCCACCGGTAGCGACTAGGGCGTCATCTACCACCACAGCAAGGCCGCGGTAGGTGGGCATCCGCATGTTCTGCTGGCTTAGCGGGATAAAGTCGATCAGGTCCTGCTTGAGCGCTTCCCGGTACAGATCCGAGTGCATGGCAATAGCGGTGACTGAATCCATTGCATCGCCCATAGTCCCGGCAGCATCGATCACCGCTTCAGGACTGAAGGTAGAAGCAGTCGTGCCACTTATATCCAGCACCATGTCGCCGCCATCGTTGGCAATGTTGTCGTTCATCACACCCGACAGTGAGGCAATGATTCGACGCTGCAGTTGGCGTTCCCAATACGCGGTTACGCGGGACTGAATACGGGCAATTGCGTCAGATCCAGCCAGCTCAGAAGCAAGGTTCATCGCGGACCAGGACTGGTGCAGGAATGCCTTACGGATGAGCTGTTTGCCGGTGTTGATCTTCTTAGGCGTGGAATGCTGGTCAGGGTCATCTGTCACGATGTCGGCTTCATCGTTGCCCAGGTCCAGCCAGAAAGGAACGGTGTAGCTGTCAGCCCCTGCTGTGAGCTGCGCGGTAATGACGTTGTTCTTTACAGCAACACCAGAGGCGACTAGGGCGGTCTTCTCCATCGTGTTCTGGACAACATAGTCAGTAAAAGCAGATGGAACGATAACGTCAGATAGACGTGTAGTAGCCATGAGGATATAGCCTCGAATCATAGAGTTTGATTCGCGGGTCACAGACTTCGCGGAAGGGTAGCCACAGGCTAGAGGTGTTACAGGATTGGCCACAGGCCGGGGTATTGCGGGATGCCCACAGGGCAAAGGTACTGGCTAGAGAGTAGTTAAAACTCCCTAGCTACAATATAGCATTACCGTAGACCAAACGGACTAGCTGGCTTGGGTTCATTAGCGACTGCTGGTTTAGGTGTATAGCCTGATCCAGACTTCACACCGACAGCACCACCACCAGAGGCTCTAGAGCCAATCAGGATGCGGTCAAATTTGCCTGTCTTTACCAATGCTGACTCGATGTCCTTAGCTGTGAACTGGGCGGGTCGGATAGCTTCCTCGTCGTCTAGCTGGACTTCGACCGGCTTGCCTTGCTTGTCCTGCATCTGAATCTTGCCGTCTTCACCAAGAACGAACTGGTAGTGCTCCTCTAGCTCCATACGGGCCAGACGTGGCGAGACAATGAATAGATCCTTGAGCATGGCCTCTACTGGCTTGTTTAGCTCCAGATCCATCAGCTTGCCGTTAGCCGCTTGCAAGGCGCTCTCCAGTTCACTTGTACGGGCTTTGGCCTTCTTGGATTCGTTAAGCAGCTCGGCATTCTTCTGCCGTAAGCGCTCGATTTCTTCGTTCAATGTGTCGATGTCAGGTTCTGTACTCATTGGGCTACCTCATGGATTTGGATCTGTTGGACGATGATCGTCAGGAATGCCAGGGCCTTGCCACCGTTGCCGATTGCGCCCTTGCTGCGGAGTAGGCCGGATGCTGTCAGCCTTGAATGTTTAGCCAGTCTGCTGATTAGTGCAGCTTGCTTGTCATTGCGGATCAGAGCACGGACGGCTCGGTTTGCCTGATCGCTGTAAATGGTGCAGTAGCGCTGCCCTGTCTCGTCGAACTGCAAACCACCCGACAGGCTACCCACGATGGTTGCAGTCAGCATTAGCGGGCCTCCACTTGCAGCACAGGCAGGTTCTCAGCCAAGGCAATCAGCAAGGCCGATGCTTGAACGTCTCCCTGGTCGGCTGCGGAACGGATGCGTTCCCAGGCTGCGGCCACTTCTGAGCGGGTCGGCTTGTGCTGTCTCCCGCGCACCTTAGGGCTCGTACTCGAACTCGTACTCATAAAGGCACCTAGCAACGTTATAACTTAATAATGGCAAATTAGAACTAATCTGTTCTTTTGTCCAGTATTTTTTAAGTCTACTTCAGATGCAACATTGATGTGAGCAAAGATGCTCGTACTGGCGGGGCTTTCAGGCTAGTTAATAGGCCTAATTCGTATCACTAATTTTTAAATACCCAAAATGATACGCCCCTGCTCCAGCCTGCTGTCAGGGTTAAAAGTGTTCCAGGGACACAATTAGGGCCTACCGGATAATCCCTCAGATGTGAGGGACTTAATTCCCCCCAAAATGGGTATTTAACGGTGCTATTTGCACTCGTTGGCGGCAAAGGCCAGCCGCTTGCGAATCCTGCCCTAGGCTACTGCCTTCGTATGCACGAAATGTGGGACGTTTGTTAAAAACAGTTAATGCCTCGCGCGTACGCGTACTGGTCGCAAAACTAACCGTTAGAAAGTAAAAAACCCCGCACAGTGGCGGGGCTTATGGGCTTACAGCAGTGAGATAACCAACTGGCTAGCACCCATTTGCTTGCCGATGATTTTCAGTCGCTCAATATCGTCATTCCAAGACTCCTCAGAAAGAGGAGCACTTAGCAATGTGCTGTAGTCGTTATCAAGCAAACGTACAGAATATGTCGTCTCTTTCGAAGATTGAGCAGCAGCAGTGGTAAAGTTGGATTGCATGGCGTTTCCTCCTAAGGCTTCACCGTGTGATAGTCAGTCCGGTGTTCGCAGCATCGGACTGACAACTCTCTACACTTATGTCCTCTTATAAACAGCTTTGTTGGCATAGTTACGGCGCTGCCACTCAGCCAAGCCCTTGCTTTCGACTGCCTTTCTAAAACGGCGTCCAAGAGACTTGCGTTCACCATTAGACATAGCACTCCAAGCCTGCGAATCCAGCACATCCTCAAGAAAGAACTCCTCTCCTGAGGGAATTTTATCTAGCCCTTGTATAGCCTCATGAAGAGTGGTTTCTACAAGAGTGCTTTCAGCTGCAGGCTGCTCAAGAGCATCGCGCAGAAGTTCTTCAATGAAAGCCTCTACCGGAGTGGTGCCGGCTTCTTTGGATTGAGCAATTAAAGCTGCAACCAGATCATCAGGGATATTTAAAGTAACAAGCATGGTTTAATCCTCATTAGTGAACTCATGTCCACGTGCACATCATAATGAGTTTAATAATGAGGTCAACTACTTTTATAAAATGATTGGTTTCAGTTTGACGTATTGGTCTCACTGATCACTGCACAGTGCAGGCATGATTTTTATCTGGTGCTGGTCCAGTGTGTTGTTTTTGACACTCAGGACGACTCTTTCCAGTTGTTGGCCCCATCCAGAACTTGACGTTTATCAGGTAGAGAACAAGTTGTGCCTTTTGGGCAGGACAAGTTCTACCCTTTGGTAAGGACTGGATAGGGTGAAACTGATCTGTTGGTCTGACTCGGATCTAGTTGAAATGCGATGATATTTAATCGAAGTAATCAGGATTGAGTGTGCAGATTGAAAGGCCTCGAGTCGGTAAATCAATCCCCATAACTAAGCAATGAAGATGATTAAATTAAGAACTGCTATGCGCCGCGAGGTGTGTGCAGAGGAAGGATGACGAGGAAGAAGGAGCAAAGAGGAGAGGAAGAGGAGGAAGGGAGTTAATATTAACCTCGATAAAGACAAGGAAAAAACCTCTACAAGCCAGTAACCACGCGGCTTACAGAGATTTTCCCTTGTTTCTCGTAGCTACTTCAGAGCTGGTCAATTTCAAGGGTTAGCCGGAAGCCAGTTTCGGACAGTATCCGATTCTCTAAATCTGCCTTGTTTGGCTTAGTCTTGCATGTCAGGCCGTCATGCTGGAGCAACAGCACATCACCTTTGAGAGCGGTCATCAGTGAGCGCAAGGCTAAGGCTTCAGCACCCTGCAGGATATGAGCTAGCTGCTCTTTATCATCAGCAGCCAAGGCAATCTCGTTGCCAAAGTCATTAACCAACACGCCAGCCTTTTTAGTCTGAGCAATATAGGCCGCTATGACTGCCTTTCTGGCACGCTTCACATCATTATTGAGTGCTACCAGAGGCTCAAAGGCCAGCGCCCTTTCTACAGCCTCCCAGCCAAGACGACGAGTAATAGCTAGACGGTTTTCGGCGATACTTGAAGACAAGGTTGCACCGTAGATCATCGCCACTAGCATGAACTTGGCATCATCCTCGGATATACCAGCAGCCAAGGCCAGATCCAGGCGCGTGGCTTTCTTGTTGTTCAAGTAGCGAGTAATGGCTGGGGTTTCCATGCCTTCGCGTGCTGCCATTTGGGATAGCAGTGCCCAATGGCAGTTTTCGAAGTCCACGTCATAGCAGCCAATAAACGCAGCCTGTCTTACTTCGCTATAGCAACGTTGAAGGTTAATCATGCCTTCGGCATACAGTCGGCCAGCCTCGCTTTCAATGTAACGGGTAGGCACTACGAAACCGGGCACATTGGAACACTTGGCGATGTCCAGCAGCTTAGAGGCTTGGGCCTTGGCCTTCTCTACGCGGTCTCTAGCATATTCACGACCACGGTTAGGGCTGCGGCTATTGCGAATCTCATTCCATTTTTTAAAGGCCCAATCGAACCCAGGCGGGCACTCTTCGCCATACAGCCAAGCATCAGCCGCTTCGTCGAATTCGTGCAGCGTGTCGCCATTGATGGGAACAGCAGTATCTATCACATTTCGGGCATGCTTGGATGTTTTGCCGGATCGGGTCTTAGATTGAATGCCGTCTCGCTGCATTCGATAGACTGAGCCGTCTGCGTTAATGAGCCCTGATTCAGGCTCCTCTAGTCCCGTCAGCAACATTTGACGAGAGCGCTGCAAGTAATCCGCTGTCAGCTTCTTGGCCTTTGCAGTCACTGTCCAACCTCCAGCGCTTTTACCAATCTTGGGTTTTAACGTTAAGACAAACCACCCTAGCGCCGAATTCACCTCATCGAACCGTTTAGCACTACCAAAAACGGCCTGTTTTGTTTCCCAGTGATGAGGGATAAGGTCACTGTCTCCAGAATTGTGCAGGAATCTGCCTCCTGACCAACCCCAGAGAGCGCTCGCCATGTAGCACTTCTCATGTTCTTGCAATGAAGCAAACACATCACACTGGCTCGCCAGGAACCTGTCAAAGCTACGATTCCTACAGCCTAGACTCTTATATGCCGGTTGCTTTTTTCTGGCTCTGATTGCCATTTGCGCTCCGTAGCGGAGCGATACATAGGCGGGACTGGTTAAAAATACACTCGTTGATGACCTGGTGCATTTCTACTAGTATCACGCCACTGAATCGCCTCTTAGTCGTTGTTGATTCATGAATCAGCCTTTGCCGGTGATGATTCATATCTAAAAAAGCCCGCATTTTGCCGATGTGGGCTTTTTTTTGCCCGGTCGATGCTAGCGGTCTGCCGTCACTCTGTCATCCATCTAATCCAGACTCTTTAGTAGATCAGCAAATGATTGCACCGAAACGGACGGGGGTTTCTGTCCCCCGGTTGGTTTGGCCTGATCATCCTGTCTATTTACGTCTACTTTAGACGGCTTGTGCTCTAGCAATAATTGCCGCTCCTGCAGCTCTATCAGCTTCTCCATTACCGCCACCAAACGTAGGGCTGTCGCCTCGGTCATTGGTGCATCAGGGTGTGCAACCGGGGGCGTGCAAACCTGTGCAGGTTCAGGGTGTGCAATTCCCTCAGGGGTGTGCAATGCACCGTAGACGCGGATCAGCTCTGACGTTTCAAAGTACCTTCTACCATCTGGCCCGACGCTATAGCTAATGCGGCCTTGGTCGCAATGGTTATATAGGGTTCGCCTCGACTTTCCGGTCAGTGCAATGGCTTCAGCAAGGGTGTGCAACATATGCAGGGCCTTAGGTATGCAACAGTGTGCAAACTCTAACAGTTAAGCCAAGCTGTCGCGGATCTTGATTACCGTAGTGGTCGAGCATCCCGCATGTCGGGCAGTAGCTCGAATACCCAGGTTTGCGGCTAATAGCTCACGCACTCGCTTGTGCAGATCCTCATCTACTGGCCTGCCTTTGTACTTACCCTCGGTCTTGGCCTTCTCGATGCCTTGGGCCTGTCGTTCTCTACGCTGCTCATAATCCTTACGAGCGATAGCGGCCATCATGTCGAGCATCATGTTGTTGATCGCTGCCAGCATCCGGCCTGTGAACTCGTCGCCCTTGGTATCCAGCATCCCCTGGTGACTGGTCGGCAGATCGAGCGCAACGATACGCAGCCCCTTGGAATCGATAGCCCCCTTTAGCTTTTGCCAGTCATCTGCAGGAAGGCGGGAGAGACGGTCGATAGACTCCACCAGGAGCACATCACCCTTACGTGCATCCTTGAGTAGACGCAGCAACTCAGGCCGGTCAGTGCGAGTACCCGACTCGTTCTCCAGATAAGTGCTGGCTATGGTCTTGCCATGATCGGTGGCGAATTGCTCCAGCGTCTCACGTGCGCGGTTGGCATCCTGCTCTTTGGTTGAAGCGCGTAGGTAGGCGCGAACGAACATGACTTTTCTCCGGGTGTTGCAGTTTAGGTATCTACTTAATAAGTGTTGCACTTTAAGTATCCACTAAACAAGAGAAAAGCCCGAAAAAGGTTAAATAAACCTGTATCAGCTCATGTGTACTTAAAAATTACGACCAATGGCGATAAGGCTTTTGAGATTGAGCTTCTGAAAGTGCTGTAAAATTAGTGTCATATAGCCACTAATGAGCCAGGGAGACGGCTTTGATAAGTGAACTCAGTGAGGAGCAGATTAAACAGGCTGCTTTGAAACTCGTTATGGACCGAATCACTACAGGCAAAGTAAATCCTAATTGCCGCCAAGAGCTTCGTGTAGCTATACGTCAAGCTAGAAAACTTGTCCTAGCTAGTTTAGAAGCAGCCTCCAGAGTTGTTAACGATGCAGAAAATGCACTTGCATCCGTTCAAGCTGGCTACTTACCTTCATCAACCCTATACATGGGTAAGAGTTAAGCGTTCCAGAAACTCCGGTTCTGTCTCGGTTGATGCCCGGTAGACTCGTCTCCCTTCCTGGTCAGCCTCTCGAACCTGCCCGTCCTCACTAGTTAGGAGAATGTTTAGTGGTGGCCTCCATGCTCCATTCTTCAGCGCTTCAAGTTGCCTGCGGATAGTGTTCAGTTTCTTCATGCTACGGCCCTCATGGCGTCATACAGGCGTGCAACGTGCTCACCCATACCAACGCCCTCGGTTGGCTGCGGAATCACCACAGCGGCCTCTGGAAGCGTTTTAAAAGGCATCATTACAGCCCCTGGTCGGCAGTTACCAGAACGTTCGATCTTGTGTGCATAGTCCAGAAAGGCACGAACCAATGCTTCAGCCTGTTCAGCCTCTCCCATGACATACATCTGCCGGAATGCTCCAGCAACGTAATAGGCGCAGACGTAACCAGAGCATGGCAAGTTGACGCCACCTTCCTTGGCATCCACCACCGCCACCAGGATCACCGTCAGGCTGTCATCAAAGCGTTCCCGGATCTCCTCGGAGGCTTTCTGAATTTCAGCGCGTAATGTTTTCAGAGTCATCAAATAGTTGCTCCAGTGTTTGAGCGGGTCGGGCGCTTCCACCTGTAGCGGCTGCGCTTAGTTCATCCATAATGTCGCTAATTTCTTTGACTGTGTTGTTAAAACGCACGTTCTCTGCTTCTCGCTTCAGTTTTACTATCAGGGATCGCTTGCTCATCTGCGCTCCTCCAGCATTTGCCTTAGCTCGGCTAGTTGTTGCTCCAGCTCGGCAACCTCAATCACACGGGCCATGCTGACTACTGAATCAATCAGTGCCTTACCCTGGTCAGGTGGCAAGGTGCCGGAAGCCACAGCGGATAGGATTGAGCGAGCACAGGCAGGAAGGTCAGAGGCGTCCAGGTCAAAGTGAACAGGTTGGGCCACTGGCTTGACGGTGGGCACGAGTCGTTCCAGCACCAGCCGACATGCAGCCATATCACCCTTCTGTGCAGCCTCAAGCACTACTTCAGCCACAGCATCAGCACCAGAAGCCAGCTTGGCCCGTAGGTCTGCCGTCTTGCTTGAGCGTCCACCAGGATTGCCAGACTGTCCCGGCTTCCAGGTGCCATTCTTACGGCGTCCTGTACGGGCTTTGGTTGGGTTTTCAGGTGTGTTCAATGGTTACGTCCTCCTCACATGAGAACAGGACATCAATCAGCCTCTGGGCGCGTTCCTGCACCTCCTGTTCACTATCTCCTTGGAGAATGACCAGGGTTTTGCCTTTGTGCTTGAGGCGTGCATGGTATTTGGGCGGGAGGCCGCGGCGTTCTCGGTAGATCTGTTGGCCTCGCTCGATTGGGATCAGGTCCATAGCGTAAAAGGGGGTATTGCTACCCCCGTCTCCCTTACTTCGTGACCAGGAAGGCCAGCGGGACGGCCTTACGCTCGA
>NZ_BDAE01000054.1 GCF_002091675.1 Pseudomonas luteola NBRC 103146
GGCACTCCCTAATCGACCCATAGCTGCCGTTCGCGAAGGGTGAGTATCGGCCAGAAATATAGCCTGGGAATGTCTGTCGCACGGGGGTAGTGCAGAATACAAGCGGTTTCTGGGGCTTAGACTTTTAGCCGCTTAAGATCTCTTAGATACCATTGGTGAAATTTGCTAAATTCTGCCGTCTGCTTTTCAGCTGTGTTGTTATAGATCGCATCACTGGTAACCGCACAAGCAGTACATCCAGCCTCATAGACGAACCGAGTAGCTATAGGTGACTTCGTCGGTGAGCTATCCCAACGCTTGTTAAGCCACAAAGTTAGCCCTTCATCAAGAGGGGCAACCATATGAAGCTGCTGTTTTGTGCGAGTGATTCCGACATAAAACAACCGACGCTCTTCCTCAATTTCTTCCTCAGTCGGAGGGTTATGCATCGATGTATGCACGTTATAAACATCATCGGGCTTGCCGCCAGGAAACTCTTTCTCATTCAGACCGATCAGCACCACGTTATCCCACTCTAGACCTTTGGAACCATGCAATGTTGAAAGGATGAAGGGTTCGCGGTCAGCCGAAGTTTCCACTGAATTCAGGATAAGATTTAAAAACGTGCGGGAGTCGATTTTGCTCGATTCTAGTAGCGCTTCAATTCTCACAACTCCTCGTTTTAGATCGTTTGAATCAATACGTTTTACTCCCCCTGAACCGATACAATCTGTGAAACCTGCCATATTCAGACGTCTCAATACATCAATAGCAGGAGTTTTCTCTCCATCTTTCTGGCAGATTGTGGCGAGCCTTTCCAGTCGATCCTTTTGGTAGGATGAGCCTTCGAATAGTTTCCCCAGAACAGACCATAGATCGGCATAGGGAGCCATCAAAAAATTAAGTGCAGTTTTGAATTGCCCCTGCTGCCAATTGAAACCAGCCTCTTTTAAGAAGCCGTAGATCATAGCCCGTTTGTTGGGGTAGCTCTCGAGCTGTTGCAAATTGCCGTAAACACACAACAATACGCCTACCACCAACATACCGACTTCAGTACGGGTGTGTAATGAAGGTGAACCATTGAGATAACGATAAGGGAGTCCGCACAGGCGTAAAGCTAGTTCGGCTTCGGCAAGATTCGCCTTGGTCCGAGACAGGATGGCTTGTGTGCCACGGTTTACCGAAAGATTTGATAGCACTTCGGATAAGCAATTATCAAAGTGCAATCTCACCTCTGTTTTTGGGGCGCTGGGGTGACTGACACAGAGCCTAGTCAGCTTCGTAGAGTTTCGCCGAATTACCGAGTTGGCTATCAAGGAAAGCTCATGCCCAAATCGGAACGTGCATGAAAGCTGAAACACTTTTGTATTTTGGTAATGCTTCTCGAACAGACCACCGATGAAGTCTGGTCGAGCACCGCGCCACTCGTATATACACTGGTTGATATCACCAACAGCCATAACTGACGTATCTGATTTAGATAGCAAGCGAGTCATGTCATGCTGTATCAGGTTAACATCCTGATATTCATCCACAATGATGTGTTTGAAGTAGGCTCCAGAGCTGGTGTCATTACGCAACACTGAGACAGCCTCAATCAAACAGTCATCAAGGGTTCGCAGACTGTTTTCCTCTAGTAACTCGCAATAGCGGCTATAGGCGCGTATAAACTCCCGTTTTATGTTGCTGAAAGTAGGATCTGTAGCTGCATCAACTGGCGTTACAACCGCCGCCCGACAGCGAGCGATAAACAGTTCTAAGTTTTCAATTTCATTGGGGGGAATGTAACTCGCCTCATGGCCAAAACCATGGCAGTAAGCCTGCTTAACCAGTTGCTCATAGCGGTAGTCGTCCGGAGTAAGGAGGTCTTTCTTCCTGATTATCTGTTGACGCTCTCCGTAACCAACGATCTTCAAAGCCAAACCGTGGAATGTACGAACTTCTGGAATGACAGTCGACTTTAATGCCGTCTTCAACTTCTCGGTGAAGCTTAGCTGCGCAGACTTGTTGTACATAAGGATCAGAATGGAACGAGGGTCAGTCCCCGTCTTGACCAGCCGTTCAACGCGCTTTACGAGGGTGGTTGTTTTCCCGCTACCAGGTACGGCTTTAACCAGCGCATGTCCGATGTCATGGCTGACAATACTTTTTTGCTCCCAAGTTAGCTTTTTGGTCATGCATCAACCTTGTAACTGGCGCACTGACGCGCTTCAGTATAAGGAACCTGTTTTGATTTACTGCGACATTGCAGATAGCCGTCCTCCCATCGGCCAGCTTGTTGGCACATAATGCAGTTAGGAAATAGCGCATGAGGATCGGCATGACGGATAAAAGTTCGTAGGTTCTCCGCCAGCTCAGCCCCCCCGAGCGACTTAGGCCATGTGTTAACGTATGAGCTGGTTAATAAGTCAACTTCAGCGAGAGGCATTATTTGCTCGTTTAGTCGGCCGGAATCACTCAGGCTCCAGACAGACATCCCTACGTTACCAACTGAGCATGGACCGCTACAGCTATCCACTATTTGTGATGGCGGGCACCAATTGAATGCGTTTAGGCGCTTATCCTTGGTTGAATATGACCCGCTAAGCAGCATCTGGATGTCAGCGGCAGATTGAACCTTAAACTCAAGTATGGGGATGCCGGTATCAATCTTCTCTTGAGAACAGGGGTGCGTAACACAGATCTCTATATAACAGCGCCTTTTACCTGCTGTATCACGCAACATCACGTCTGGTTGCAGCCCGGTAGTCTTATCGCGTTTTTCCAGCTCTGCCACGTCGAAAAATTTAGTCATGTTGTAGCGTGCGGGCACTGATTCCAGGCACTGACTTGTTTTGTCTCTGACTAAGGCTAAACGAGCTCCATTGCAGGAAACCCTTCGCTCTAACTCTAAGCTAATTGGCACCGCACGGCTGAGAGCTTGTTGGTAGCGATAGAAGAATGCTTCTTTGCCACACTTGTGCAGGTAGGTTTCGAGGGCGCAGCATTCTTCCGAGTGACGAAAGTGCTTAGCGTTGATTTCTCCTAGCACCGGTGTGAGGGGGCTTTTGCAACCTGGGCAGGTGTAAGTGTGTGAGCGCAGGGCATCGCTAATGTGCGTGAGTGTGCCCTGGCCATTTAAGGCGTAAGCGTACTGTATTGAGCTAGATTGAGTTGTCATGACTGCGTACGTCCCAAGAAATCCGGCTAACGACAGACCTTACGGCAGGCAAGTGATAAATAGTGCTTCTTGAGGCTGCCGAGTGTACAGCGATCTAGTGAAAATACTATTCACTTGCTCTACAACCCAGTGATGTTAATCCCCCGAATTTTCTAGATACATCCGATAGGTAGCTAATGGCCGGTAGCTGCTCCTCAAGGTTCTGTAGTCGCTGAGGTGTAGCCCAGTGGTCACAGCAGGCAGTTATCGTCGGGGTGCAGCGATAAATAGGTAAGGGACTTAAACGACTACACCGTCTATTCGCTACACCTAACGACTACACTCAACCACCTGATTTTGCCCTCAAGCTGAAAGATTATTCCCTTTCAATAGATGATGCCATTTAGATGGCATTTGTTTGGATACTTGCGCGTACCTCGTCTAAATACACGCTTTCTCGCTTAACGGGGTATGTTCGCTGTGCTCCTTTGCATGGGTTGAAATATTGACGGGAACTGTATGCATGGCCATGCTGTATAAAAATACACACAACCATGTCGCTCGGATGTCGTCATGCAACCCAACCACATCACTCTTTTAGGCCCACTTTCGGCCACGGATTTAACCCTCCCGCTTTACGGGTATCGCGTTCCGGCAGGCTTTCCCAGTCCCGCCCAGGACCACATCGAGGAACGCATATCGCTGGACCATCTGCTTGAGATCCAGGCACCCCATACCTACCTGGTGCGTGCCCATGGCGACAGCATGATTGGGAGTGGTATCTACGACAGTGACCTGCTGGTCGTTGATCGATCCGCTGATGCGGTACAGGGTGACGTGATCATTGCCGCCATCAATGGCGAGCCTGTAGTCAAGCGACTTGGCAAGGTTGGCGAAACGCTGGCGCTTCTCTCCGATAACCCTCTCTACCAGCCCCGGCTGATCCTTGAAGGTGACGACCTTGAGGTGTGGGGCGTTGTGCGGTGCAGTCTGCGGACGCATCGCGGTCATGTCTGATGAGACTATCTTTGCGCTGATCGACTGTAATAGCTTCTATGCCTCATGCGAGCGGGTATTCCGGCCAGACCTCAAGCACACTCCGATTGTCGTCTTAAGCAATAACGACGGGTGCGTTATTGCGCGTTGCTCAATGGCAAAGAAGCTGGGCATCAAAATGGGAGCGCCCTACTTCCAGATCAGGGATGACCTTCAGCGTTTGGGTATACGGGCGTTCAGCTCCAACTATGCGCTTTACGGAGATCTGTCTGCACGAGTCATGACTTGCATAGAACAGCTGGTGCCCCGCTTGGAGGTCTACAGTATTGACGAGGCCTGGGCAGACCTCACCGGTATTCCAGGTTCGCCGGAAGCCATGGGCCGTGTGATCAAGGAGCAGGTCTTCAAATGCACCGGCATCCCGGTAGGGGTGGGCATTGCCACCACCAAGACACTGGCCAAGCTGGCCAACCACGCTGCCAAGCGCTGGTACAAGTCCACCGGTGGGGTACTGGATTTGAGAGATCCGGACAGGCGCAACCGGGCTCTGCAGCACATCGATGTCGGTGACGTCTGGGGCGTTGGGCGACGGCTTGAGGAAAAGCTCAAGCTGTTGGGCATCGAGAAGGCATGGGACCTCGCCCAGTATGACGCCTGGTCGATCCGTAAGATGTTTAGCGTCGTGTTGGAAAAGACAGTACGCGAGCTGCGCGGCATCTCCTGCATCGATCTTGAAGAAGTGGCACCACCCAAGCAGATGATCTGCACGTCCCGAATGTTTGGCCAGCGCCAGTACACCTTTTCCGCGCTGGCCGAGTCGGTGGCCAGCTACACGGCTCGGGCGGCAGAAAAGCTCAGGGCGCAGCAGTCGCTCTGCCAGGTCATGCGTGTAGGCATTCAGACGGGTATGCACGGCCCGCCGGAGGGGCGCTACTCCAATGGCGTCATCCTGAACCTGCCCTACCCCACCGATGACACCCGTGTACTGGTCCAGTACGCCCTGCACGGACTAAAACACATCTACCGAGAAGGCTATGGCTACGCCAAATCCGAGATCCTGCTCATGGACCTCAAGCAGCGTGGCGAATACTCCATGGATCTATTCCAGCCCGAGCAGTCAGCTGGGGCCGACCGCCTCATGAGTACCATGGACAGCATCAACCGCAAGTTCGGCAAAGGCATGCTCCGCCCTGCGCGTATCACGGCTCAACCCGGCTGGGCCATGCGGCGCGAGCTGATGAGCCAGAGCTACACCACCCGGCTGGATCAGCTTTGGACAGTGCGTAGTTGAGAGAGTCGCTTCGAGCGGAGAGTGAGAGAAGGTACGGTCAGCCTTCCTGCGGAACCGTCCAGAAGATCTGAACATTGCCATCATCGCGAAAAGCCAGATGCGATACTGCTGCGTTTCCAACGCCTCGATCTGGGCGTCTGCCCAGGCCCGGAAGCCCGCCTTGCTATTGTAGATATCTAGCTGTTGCGATCAACCAATCCAAGGCGACGTTGGATTTCAGACCTGTTCCCCTCAGCAAGTAGCATATCATGTGCAAACTGGACTGTTTGGGCCTTATAGCGTTTCCAAACTTGCTGCTGGTCCTGAGTCATCTCATTGATACCACATTCAATAAGATCAATAGCCTGTGCGAGTTCTTCAAAAGCGATAGCGCACCACGCAGTAGAGCCTTTACGAGGACTCCGAACATCTATAAGGGGCGCTTCTAGATTGTGTAGCTTATTTTCAACCATAGTATTTACCCTCTTCAATTCTTTTTCAGTTCTTTCGCGGTTCGGATATAACCGTCACGATCATATATTTCAAGCCCTTCAGGGGTAACTACATATACTGCCCCAAATTGGTCTCCAACCTTGATATACGCTTCATCGTCTTTTTCTTTTTCGAGACGATATCGGCCGCCCGAGCCATCACCATTACGCCGCTCGAGGAAATACTTCCCGTCGTCTTTTACAATTTTAAATTGTGCGTCTAGGTAATTTGGCGAGCCTAAATCATCAAGCCATTTACCGATGATCACTTCCGCCGCGACGGTTGGGGACATCCAAGTGCAAAAGAGGCTTAATAGAAGCGATCTGTGAAAAGTCCCAATCATAGCTTTTAACCCAATTTCTCAATGAGTGGATGCTTTTACAAGCCTAGCTCAGCTGCTTGGTAAGTACCCCAATTGATCATCGTCGCCATCAATGGCGCTCCTGCACTCGGCAGAGTCGGCGAAACGCCGGCGCTTCTTTCATATTAGCCCCGGCTGATCCTTGAAGGCGAAGGCCTTGAGGTCTGGGTGTTCAGAGGAGCGCTACTCCAATGGGATCATCTTGAACCTACCCTAGCCAACCGATGACACGCGTGTGCTTGTGAAATACGCCCTGCACGGCCTGAAACACATCTATAGAGAAGGCCAAGTCCGAGATTCTCTTGCTGGACCTCAAACAGCGTGGTGAGTACTCCATGGACCTGTTCCAGCCGGAGCAGTCGGCTAGCGCTGATAGGTTAATGAGCACTATGGACATGATAAATATTGACATCCTCCCCGCCCTAAAGGACGGGGATTCCCACTGATGGACGCTCATGCCCGAGCGCAAGAATGTTCATGGCCGCGTTGATATCGCGGTCGTGAGCGACACCGCACTCACAGCAAGTCCATTCTCTTATACGCAGCCCGTTTACGCCTTTTGGCCCTGTTAAGGAGCCACAAGCCGAACAGGCGCGGGTGGTGTACGCCTCGTTTACTTCCTTAAAAACAATGCCTGCGTGATCGCATTTATATTCTAGCATTGTTTTCAGCGTGGACCAGCCAACGTCATAGACGGACTTAGCCATTTTGGTTTTAACGAGTTTTGAAGGGCTTACATTGCCCACGATGATCGTGCCGTAGCTGTTCACCAGCTGGCGGCTAAACTTGTGTAGAGCATCCTTGCGCCGGTTGGCGATCCTGGCATGAATAGCACGTGTTCTGGCCTTGTTTCGGCTGCGCTGAGCGATGGCAAGCTTTGGCTCCAGATCACGATAGAACCTGCCATTTTCCAGCGTTCTGCCGTCACTGCATGTCGCCAGGTCTTTCAGGCCGAGGTCAATACCCACCGCGCCCTGGCCCATTGATACCGATTCCTCAACATCAACCACAACATTGAAGTACCAGCGCCCGCGCGCGTCTTCACTAAAGCTGCCTGAGCGGAATTTATGCCCTGCCAGGCCGTAGCTATCCCATACTTTGAAATAGTGGCCGTTATGA
>NZ_BDAE01000055.1 GCF_002091675.1 Pseudomonas luteola NBRC 103146
AGGCCACGCCGGAGTAGTAGCGCTGCGCGCTTTCCGCTTACATCACCGTCCGAGTGGGCGAGGGTTTACGTGGAATTTTGCTAAGTAATGCAGACGGTAACTGCTCGCTTGCAGGCTGCAACCTGACTCTAGACTTGACCATGACCATCCCTGAGCTTCGAACAGCTGGGTTAAGCGAAGGAGAATTAGCGTTTTGGCGTGACTATGCAAATGGGATAGCCAGCCATGAGCAGGTTCATGCCAAGGATGCGATGAACGCAGCAGTTGCATGGTTGGAGCAGATTGCTACTCTCGGTGCGTATACCAACTGCCAAGGGCTTACCGATGCTTTCAATGGCATTCAAGCTCAGTCCCTTGAAGCTCTACGCCAGCGCGCCGCATACGTTGATGCCCATTCTCTAGGTTTTCCATCGGAGTTATTGCAGCAAACGACTCTAGATACGGTTATTAGCAGCCGTTCAGAATGACAGGGCAGGATTGATTCCGTATTATTCAATTTTAATTACGAAACAATAACTCTTGGAGTGTTGATGTATGTTTCGATTAATGGCATCCATTCTTTGCCTTGCGTTTTCATTACCCTCATTAGCCAAAGCGGCACCGATAGACTGGCAGTGGAATGATCCAGGCTCAACTGGGTTCTATAGCGGCAATATCAGCTTGTATGGCACGGGTGGCTCTCAGACCAGCACCTTTAACCGTTATAGCGGTGGCGTAACACCAAACATGAATACTGATACCGTTTCTACGCCCCCAGTTTTGCTGATGGCATCCATGGACATCGATTTCAAAATAGGGAACTCTGGCGTTGCTGTAGCCAAAAAATCCTGTCCGTCTCCTATGTCTCTACAGGTCTATGCCACACCGGTCACTGTGTGTGACAGCGGTACAGCTAACAACATTCAGGGTTTTCACGTAGATGCGGTAGACAACGGGACTAGCTTCACGCCGAGGCTGTTTATTTACGTGGCCGGTACAGGCTGGAAGCAAGTCGTCAACAATGAATGTGGCCGCCTTGAGGTAAAACAGTTCTGCCAATAGCTACTAAGATACGGGTCCAAGTACATACAAGGCTCCTGCCTTTGATTTAATATACGTTTACTAAGGCGTATATTTCTAGAGATAAGCTAGATTTTACGGGGGTTCAGCTTAGCTAGCTCCGCCCCAGCTGCTACAGACAGGTATCATCCTAGTGATAGAAAAAACCAGCAAAAATCTATCCAAGCTCAAGGACGCTTTCGTCCTGGTCGATGCGCGCCCTGAGTTTAAGATTCGTTATGAAGGGCTTATGACTCTTCAAGAGCTGGACATTAGTGATGCCGATGCACTTGTCCTAGGGGAATGGGGGGAGGCGTGCGGGCTTGCTTATCAGCCGGATGAGGAAAGCCCTTATTATTGGAAGCCTGATTTTATACGCGCAGCCTTTAAGCAGTTCAAAGCTCTTTATGGAAAGAGATCCGCTGACAAGCTACCAGCTAAGCTTCAGGCATTTGTGTCGGCCCAACTTACAATTACGCAGTTTGAGACCCTAGCTGGCATGATAAGCCGCGAGCCAGGATCGCCTGCAACTATTGCCGCACGAATGGTTTTGGTTGAGGGTGTCTCTCAGATTGAAGCCAGTCGAACTACTGGCGCCACCCCTTCTACAGTGAACGATACGGTAAAACGGTATCTTACTGCAGCTGAACAGATCAAAAGCGCGCGGTTCGTTTAAATGCCCGGCCATCAAGGTACGTCACAATGACCGATCAGATTCAACTCCACGAACTTCTTTCTAATATTGGTCAGGCTAAAGCCAAGATTGATTCTGTTCGTCCTCTTCCACCTTATACGGTCAAATCGCTTCATGACAAGCTTGCGCTTGATTGGACGTACCATTCGAATGCCATTGAAGGTAATACTCTTACCTTGAGAGAAACAAAGGTCGTTCTTGAAGGCATTACCGTGGGTGGTAAAACCATACGAGAGCACCTGGAAGCGGTTAACCACTACGAGGCCATTTCTTACGTAGAGGAAATAGTTGCTGGCCAGCTTCCCTTGAGCGAATGGGTACTCAAGAATATACATGGACTAGTCTTAAACAAGATCGACTCTCAGAACGCTGGCCGTTATAGGCAAGAGAACGTAGTGATCACCGGCGCTAGCACCACGCCTCCAGATCATCTTCATTTGCCAAACGAGATGCATGAGTTAATGAACTGGTACTCTGCCTCTCAAGATCTACACCCAGTAGAGCGTGCAGCTGAGCTGCATACTCGGTTTGTTAAAATTCACCCCTTTGTAGACGGGAACGGTAGAACCGCACGCCTTTTGATGAACTTTGAACTCATCAAGGAAGGGTATCCGCCTGCGGTGATCCGGAAAGAAGATCGAGAAGCCTACTACAGTGCGTTGGATGAAGCCTGCAGTAGCGGAAATTTTGACTCAATAACGCGCCTTGTGGCTGATGCCACTCAGCGGTCAATCGACATTTACATCAGTCTGTTAGGGCTCAATAGAGAAGAGAATCTTGAGCATGATGACCCTTCAGAGCCCAGCCTCTAGACTGGTGTAAGACCGTTATGCATGGGAGTCCTCTCCCTGCGCTACGCATTTTGAGGCAGGGGGTAAGCCTGGCCAATACACCTGGCCAGGTACGTTTAAAGGTCATCAGAAGTACAAGCTGGCCTGAGGGTTTCCATTAACAGCTCTTCAGGGAGTGGTGCCATGGCCGCATAAGTAATCATTTCGACTAGCTCTGATAGAGCTGCTTCGTTCATTACTTGACCGGTGTAAGTATGAAAAACGCGGAAGCCGTTCAATGTAAATAGGTTGTTGCGCCGCCGATCGCTTTGGAAAGTCTTACGGTCAGAGTGATATCGATAACCATCCATTTCAATGATGATGTCTGGCGCAATATAGACATCTGCTTTAAATCTCCGCCCCGGGATCAAGCCCGGCTCGTCATAGCGAATATCCTTCTCCGGCATACGCGCCTTTAAGGCATCAAACAAGCGTTCTTGCGGGCTTTTCCCCTTGTATGAGGGCACCGACTTGGACGCGTCCTTGCCTGGTGTCCGTCCTCTTGCCCTAGTTACCGCAGAAGCTTGCGCCCTCAGTTCCTTGGCTTGATCGGCAGTGATTGCATTGATTTGCAGCGCTTGCTCGACCGTAAGTCTTAAACCCATGGGACTATCCTTGCAGGGTATGGTTAGAGCAGTTATGGATTGAATGAAGCTGACAGCTCATGAGTAATGGTTTGCCGGTCTAAGATAGTGACCTGCTCAGGGGAAAAGCAGAGGGCTTCTTGAGAGCCATCCTCGTACGTTGCGATAATTCCGTCATACCCTCGGGCCTTAAGCGCTCTTTGGATTTCCTCACCAAAGTACCCATCGGTAGCTATAGCTGCCTGGATGAGGGCACCGGCTTGCTCTTCATTAAAGAGAGTCTGCACCAGGCCTATAGCCGCAGAGTCAAGATCAACCGAGTGCTCGAAGCTTGCTGAGTATCGGTAGGGATTCTGCAGCCTCATATCAAGGGTGAGCAAAAAGGCGCCGGCCGCATATTCTTTAGCCGCAGCTTCATCGACTGCCGCATATATGCCTGAGCCAAATGAGCCTCGCTCAGAAGGATGAAAGACGGTGAAATTGGCAGCGGTTCCATGGAAGCATCGCAGTACAGGGAACAGTTGATTAGGCTTACGCATACTTGACACTAAAATCCAAAGCTTACTGATTATAGTATATACAATAATAAATTATATAGATATTTCGTGATAAGTGCGTGATATGTCCCCAAGCTCTTAAGGCCCAGTATTGCTTTTGTTTGCAATTGCGTCAGAATAAATTATCGCAATTCCACTAATAATTTGCTTTTGCTCTAAGGGTAAGAAATGACCAGAAACGACCTAATCAATTCGGTAGCCGAACGGGCTAATCTCTCAAAGGCAGACGCGAGCAAAGCGCTTACCGCTGTCATTGACTCGATCACCGAAGCGCTTGAGCGTAATGAAGGGGTTTCTTTGGTAGGTTTTGGGACTTTTGGCGTTAAGTCACGCAATGAGCGCATCGGCCGCAATCCCAAGGATGGTACGCCTATGACCATTCAAGCGAGCCGCTTGCCTGTATTCAAGCCCGGCAAAATGCTGAAGGATGTAGTTAACTAAGGTTGCCCTTAAGCGTAACAAAAAAGGCCTTGGCGGGCCTTTTTTGTTGTCTTTACGGTTAACGTTGTCCGAGCGTTGTGTTCAGTGAGGGACTTAAGCTTATGGCAAGGCTTATGCTAGATGATAAACGGATTACCCATGGTGCCCAATCTGGGCATTACAGGCTGAGCCATGACTGGAGCAGGGACCTTCACTTCTAACGTCTGGATAACCTTGGCAGACTTGAATTTGCCTAGTTTTGCGATAAGCGCTTCAGGGTCATTCAGAATATTACGGATCCCATGACGTTGGAGCTGGTTCGACATTCTCATCATGCGATCCCACTCACCATGGCTTCCCTTGTAGATTGAGGCGAGGCCTAACCGAAGAATATAGTGGACAGCATTGGATGGAGTACTATCAGTGGAAGGGCCGTGTTTTTCTAGCGCATGCTCAACCTCCAAGCCCCAAAAGTCTGCTACAGCCTCTTGGTGAATGGTGAACTCATCATCAGTGTTTACCGGAGAGTAATAACGGCCATTCTTCTCCATAACCGCGTGCTCATCGACTGTCTCATGGATGGCACATCGTAGCCCGTTATACGGAGCGTTATACTCATCATCAACAAAGGGAACCTCGGCCAGTGTCTTCATGGCTACCTTTTCGAATGGAGGAATCTCCTTTGGGATAGGGTAGCGCTTACCCTGCTCAGTAATCTCGTGATAGGTTTGTGTTGCCATCAACGGATTCTGATAACCGTAACGCGCCCATAGAAGGTCGATGGCGATCACATCCTTTTCATCAAGGATGGTAAACCTTGGCCGGATACCACGCGCCCATGCCGCTTCTTCCTCCTCAACCTGGATGGTAAGTGCGTAACGTAACAAGTCCAGACAGTGCTGAGGAGAATAAGCGTTGGGCGAAATCTTTACGGTTCCATTTTCTTTGTTGATCGTGCGCGAAAGCCAGTTACGTGCAGCAGGATCGTAGTGACGCCCTTTGACATAGTTGCGGAAGTCATTAAGAGGCTTCATGAAGCTGTATTTGCCATTTTCTTCATTGAGCATATTCTCCATTGATCGGTCCTCGCCCACGGCTAGACACATCCAGCACCCGGTGCGTTGTCCGCATGAAGTCTTCTTCTCGCCTCCACCTGCCAAATAGATATTGACCAGGCATTCGCCTCCATTCATGTCTCGATAGACCTGGGTCAAGGCTTCGAAATCACTGAATGTCTCTAGCCGGTTTGAACGCACTTGGCCAATGAAGCTAAATACATCCATAGTCGTGAATTCCGCAATTGGCGATAGCACCCAATCGTTGCCCCCATTATCGGCTGCTAGATTTACAGGGTCATAAGCGTTTTCTCCTCTCCGGGACATATTAGTTGCCCTGGCAACCGATTCGTCGCGTCTAACCTAATCTAGGTCAAGGGAAAAAAGTGTTACGTCCTTGTGAGCAGAGGACAAACCGGAGGTAACACTCTTGGAGTCTATTGGATAGAGACGGAGGATAATATCTCTTTCCAACAGCAGTAGTGTTACATCCTGCAGGTAGGCAATCAGACAATGCCTGTTGAAAAGGCAAGGAGCGGTTAAGAAGGGCTGGGGGTAAAACCTTATTTCTGTGGGTACTGCGCGACAATCTGCTCAGCGCCTTGCTTGGTCAGACCAAGCACTTGATACGGCTGTTGCTGATCCCCGTACTCCATACCAGGCGAACCGACTACCATGCCCGGAACCGCCATTCCAGCCAGATCACTACGTTTAGCCAGTTCTTTTACCTGCTCTGCCGGCACATGACCTTCAGCAAACTTTCCATTCACGACAGCTGTATGGCAGGACGCCAGGTGCGGCGTTACGCCTAAACGCTCCTTAACCGCACTCATATTGGTTTCGACATGGTCATGCACCTCAAAGCCATTGGCTTGCATGTGCTTGACCCAGTTTTTGCAACAGCCACAGTTAGCATCGCGATAAACATCAATACTTAGCTGTTCTTCTGCATGGCTAAAGGACTGAAATAAAGGAAGCGCGATGCTAGCGACCAACATCAGGTTCGCTAAACGGACACGTGTGTTTTTCATGATACTGCTCCGGTTGATTTTCATGAGCCCATAGCGAGAAGCTACTCCATGGCCATTTCTATCTCAGGACTCAAGGTACCCAACCAGGCAACCAGTCCAAGGATCAAAATGGCAGCGCCTATTTCCATAAAAAGACTACGACGCAGGGCTGTTACAGCCTGTTGATGCTGATAATGCTGAATGGAACGCTCAAGCAAAGGGCTCAGGCGAAAGCGATTGGCAGCTGCAAGTACCAGCATCAAGGCGAACAAGGCCAGCTTTGCAAGAAGAAGTTGTCCATAGAGGCTGGATAACAGGCCATCAAGCGTAGGGCCAACGATGAGTCCATAGTTGATTACCCCCGTTATCGAGAGCGTTACGACAATAACGGTTCCGGTGGTAGCAAAGCCGTTCAACACGCGACTAAGCAGATGCATATGCTCAGACGCTACAAGGCTTCCTGGGCGTAGTAGCAGGCCAAAGGCCGCCAATGCTCCTAGCCAGGCACCTGCTCCAACAAGATGGAAGATGTCGCTCGTAAAGTGAACATAGCG
>NZ_BDAE01000056.1 GCF_002091675.1 Pseudomonas luteola NBRC 103146
ATGGTGCTCATGAGCGCTCCCCCTCTCCCTGGGCCAGAAGATCCTCAGCATGTTCTTCAGTAGAGGAAGGCCATTCGATGATCAGGCAGTCAACCTTCGGTAGGTGTGGATGCTTAGCGGCAAAGTCTTCGAAATAGGCGCAGAACTGCTCTGCATCTTCGTGACTAGCCATAGCCATGATTTCGTCTGGGCCCTGCATGTGCACTGCCCATAGTTTTTGATTGCTCATGCTGCGTCTCCCTCAAAGCTAAGGGCCAGTTGAAGCTGGGTACGCCAGTGATCAACCTCATGCTCAAGAGCTGGCTTTCGGTTTCTCCAGCGGGCAAGCTCACGGCCATTCATGCTGGCTAGGTCGCGGGCGTCATCTAGCTTTCGGCAGGCTTGGTCGAAGCGCTGGCGAAGGGTCAGGTTCCCATGCAGGAGACCGTCAATGCGCATATCGCACCAGACGGCGAAGTCAGCAGATACCCAACGGGCGAAGGCAACCGCCAATTTGGGATGCAGCCAAGTACCGCCATTGCGGCCTTTAATGGTCAGAACTAAATCCCTCGGATTCGAGGTATTTAAATGACGGCTCAGGGCCTCAATGTATTTTTCGGTCTCTTGGTTGCGCAGCCAGTTATCAATACGCAGGCCACTGTCTTTGGCCACTTTTGTCGCATTGATCCAGCCATCCAGATTGAACTGGACTGGCACGCCCTGGTACTCAAAAGGGATTACGTTGCTCATGCTGCGTCTCCTTCAGTCTTATCGCCGCGGATGCCGGTGTAATTCACCCATTGCCGAGGCTTATGGCCGTCTCGGTCGAGGTATTGAGCCGAAGCCACGTCAAACCACAGATTGATCTCGTCTTCCTCACCGGTGAGGCGCTGTTTGCTGACGATCATCTTCACGTCTGCATAGCTGTCATAATCGGTACCGCCTGCCTTCCGACAGGTTTCCTTGGCCTTGTTCCGCCATACCGTAATGACGTTGTCGGCCAGGTCGGTCAGGATTGCGCCGCCTCGCACGTCGAGCTTTCCAGGGATCTTGCTTTCGTCGTCGGCCTTGCGCGGGTGTGCAACCAAGTGGACGTGGACGCCCATCTCATGCGCGAAGCCGACAAGGGCTTCCATTGCCTGCTTTTGCCCGTTGTAGTCGTCTTCGGCCATACCCAATTTGGCAAGGCTGTCCACGATGAAATGATTCACGCCATAGCGGCGCGCGGCGTACTTGAAGGTCTCGATCATTTCTGAGGTCTTGGCTGACCCCATCTGATCGAAAATCCACAGCTTGCCGGATAGGCTTTGAAGAATGGCATCGATATAGCCGCGGCTTGGATGAGCCAAGCCCGCGGCCTGCCGTACCATCCGCTGCATGGTGCGCTTGGCTGGCATCTCCATCGAGGCAATACAAAACTTGGCGCCGTTTCGCATGCCATGAAAGGCGATGTAGTTCAGGAGTTGTGACTTGCCATGACCAGACCAGCCAGTCCAGACAGTCAGCTCACTCTCGCGGAACCGGATAAGGTCGCGCTGCTTCTCCCAAGGAGTAGCCATGCCGGTCATCGTTGGGTTCTTATCGAAGAACTCGTCAATGATTTGGTCACGAAACTCCATGACCCCGACCAGCTTTTCAGGGTCGAGACTCTTGGCTTTCTCGTAGCACTCAGCAATGTCTTCAGCATCGAGAAACAATGCATCAAGGCATTCGTTGAAATCTTTCGCTGGTAGCTCGACCAGTCGGCAACGCTCACGTCCTAGTCGCTTGACCAGTTCCTCAGTAGCCTTACGCCCCTCTTCGTCCTGATCCAGAGCAAGCCAGATCGTGTCAAAACGCTGGAGGTTGTCGAACTCGTACTCTATCCAGGCTTGCTTGTTACCACCGCCACCACCGAACGGGACTGACAGTGCAGGCTTGCCGTACTGCCACGCGGTCATGGCGTCGATCTCGCCTTCGACGATGGTGACTTCACGCGCCGTACTTGGGATGGTGTGCCAGCCGAACAAGCAAGGCTCAGTACCAGGAGATGTTTTAATTCCGGTTTTCTTGCCGTTGGCATCACGATCAATACCGATGGTTTTCCAGTGAACCAGCGAGTCATTGCGCAGGTACGGGAAAACCATCAGCCGACCTTGCTCAGCCACCTTGAACGCCTTGATCGTTGCCTCTGTCAGGCCTCGTCCCTTGAGGTATTCCATCACCGGTGAATCAACCTTTGGCGCTACACACTTGGGTCGATCTGGACGGGTGAAAGTCTTCTCGCTTGGGCGCTTGAGCACTGGCTCACGAACACCTAGGTATTCCTTGGCTTCAGACAGGGCCTTGCCCATTTCACAGCGATTCACTGCGCACCACAGGTCCAACAGATCGCCTGTCTCACCGCTGGCAAAATCACACCAGATACCAGCCTTGTCGCCGGTCAGGTGCACGCCCATGCTTGAGCCTTTCTCGCCGCTTACACTTCCTACACGCCACTCATGCCCTTCACGCTTGCCGTTGGGTAGCAGATGCCTGACGACATCGTGCACACGGTCAGCCAGACGGCTTGATACTTCTGACGGAGTCATTACGCTTCCCCTATCCGGCGCAGGTATTCCCAGGACTTACCGGAGTTCGGTTCATTCCACTCTTCGTTCATGAGTTCCCAGCGGTTTTCAGCCATGTTCCAGTGGTGGAAATCACCCGGGCGGGTCTTCGGTGGCTTGGTATCGCGGGTTCCCTTCACGATCCGGGGACGGCTGGCGTCTGAGATGGGGTGAACGTTAGCTAAGCCCTGAGGAAATAGTCCCTGCCAGCCAGCGTTGATCGATGCCTGCACGACTGCGTCGGGGTCTGGGTGATCTTCCAGAAGCTTGGCTTGTGCCTCACAAGTGGTTTTCTTGAGGGGCTTGCCCTGTTCCTTCCGACACTGAACCCATTTGGCCCACACAGCAGGGGATACGTTTGCCGGACAAGCTTGAATCGGATCAAAACCCGAAGCCGGCTTGGTCGGCTTCTCCCCCTCGGGGGGTAAGGGGGGTTCTTGTTCTGTATCTGTATCTGTATCTGTATCTGTATCTGGTGGCGTTACTGAAACGTTACATGCCTGTTTCCTAGCCTTCTTCTTGCTGGCTCGGTGGGCTGCAACCCGCGCCGTGCTTGAATCAGAGACATATTGACGCTTGTCCCAAGCACACGGCTTTGCATCTTCATCAATTAGTCCTCGATCAATCAAAATCCGCTTAGTTTTGTTCCATTCTTCGTTACTGATACGTAACTGAAACGCTACTTCTTCATCATGTAACGTTACATCGCCGTTACTGCAACGGAGACACAACAACATAATGAAGCGCCGCTGATCTGACTCGGAAAGCATTTGGACCTTGGGGTCTGTAGCAAACTCCGAATACATACGGAACCATTGATTAGCCATCAGCGGGCCTCCTCTTTAACGATTGGGCGGCCTTCGCTTTCAACGATGCGCATATGAGCACAGAAGATTTCGAGCTGGTCGCGAGTGATACGGACGGTTGATAGTGTGGTGCCGGATGTTTGTGAGACTACGATCTCGTCTTCTTCCAACAGCATCAGGTAGGAATTGCACTTCAGGGGCTTCGTTGGCATACTTTCCTCTCAAGTTGACGTGTTATTGATTAAGCCGGTCTAGCCACCGGCTTTTTCTTGCGCGCAATTTGCCTTTCCCATCTCGATCACTCCTCGCCTAGTTGATCGATGTTCTGCGTGTGCTCCATCCAACGCCTTGCAAGGTGGAACAGCGCCTCAATGTCGTTCTCGTTGAACGAGCGCATCTCTGTCGGAACGATCTTCAGGTCTAGGAATGCAAGGATCTGAGCGAACCTCTCGAACTGCTCAGGCTTCATGCGGCTGATTGTTGCTTCGTCCACACCTACTGCCATTGCCACCGGCGCATTACCTACCGATGTAAGGCGCTGCATGATGGCGCTGTAGTTCTTGCGTGACCTTTGAAGCTGGTCCGGGCTTAATTGAGTTGTTGACATGATTAAGCGGCCATCTCTGCCCATGGGAACGTGGGGCAAAGATCCTCCTTCTTGAATTCGCCGAGCGTTAAAGCTTCTGCTCGCTTGGCAGTGACTGGTGACATTCCGTGCTTTCCTCTAACCCAGCCCGAAACGGTGCTTTGATCAACGCGAAGTCTTTCTGCGGTGATCTCTTGTGTGCCGAAGAAGGCAACAAGGTCCTTGTAGATAGTGTTCATACCGACCCTCCATACGGGAATTCCCATATATTAAAGTATGGGAATACCGATTTGCAAGAATATGGGTGTTCCCTTGATAATTTTCAGATGGAATACAAAGACCGCCTCAAAGCCGCTAGAAAGCATGCCGGTCTCACTCAAGGTGAGCTCGCGAAACGTGCTGGACTAACACAAACCTCTGTTTCCGACCTCGAAAGGGGTAAATCAAAAGCTACTGCCTTTACAGCCCAAATCGCAAAGGTCTGCGGTGTAGACCCTATTTGGCTCGCTCAAGGCCGTGGACACATGTTGTCACCAAACGCATTGCGTTCTGATACTGCGGAACTGTATAAAGATACAGCCGTCAGTGAAGGTAACGGCAGTTTTGATGTCAACGTGGAGCTGGCACCGCAGCCAACCCGATCCTTTGATTATCCTGAGATAAGCTGGGTTCAGGCTGGGATGGCCAGGGAGGCTGTGCAGGTTTTGAATCTTTCAGAGTGCGAGAAACATACTTCAGATGCTTGGGCGGGGCCGCATGGCTATTGGCTCAAGGTAAAAGGTCCATCCATGACTTCTCCGGCCGGAGTGTCATTCATGGAGGGCATGCTTATCTTAGTAGCACCTGGTATTGAGCCAGAAAATGGCTCTTTCGTTGTGGCAAAGATGATTGCCACCAATGAGGCTACTTTTAAGCAGTACATCTGGGACTCTGGTAAGGCTTTCCTTAAGCCCCTCAATAGTGCATTCCCGACCGTAGAGATGGATGACACCTGGGAGCTGGTGGGTAAGGTTGTCGATGCAAAATGGCCTCGCACCTTATTGGGCTAAATATCAGCGCAGCACCGCCGATATCTTATCTACCCCACTTGAAACGGAGTTCTTATGGAACCTGTATTTGGTTTTCTCTTCTTCCTGGTTTTCGCAGTCTTGTCATGGATAATCGCTAGCAAGCGCGGAAATTGGGGCTTCGCCTATTTCCTATGCTGCATTCTGCTTGGCGGCGCTATGACTATGCTTGTTGCCGTTGCAAGCGGCGGCAATGGGATTGCAGCTGCGTCTGCTGGATTTGCAGGGGCTGTCCTTACGCTACTGGCTGCATGCCTTATGCCTAATGATAAGCGCGTAGCTGAGACGAAAGGTGTTTCAAATGAGCATAAGAAATGCCCGTTCTGCGCCGAGGCAGTAAAGATTGAAGCCATTAAATGCAAGCATTGCGGCTCAGATCTAACTGAGAATACGGCCACATAAACTCACCAAACAGCCCATAAAGCCCGACGTTGATCGGGCTTTTTTTCGCCCATAATAAAAATTATGGGAATTCCCATTGACACCTAATATGGGATTGCCTATATTTCTCCCATGCCAGCCAACACGCCGGCAACGAAGCCCAGGCTTCCTGCTCTTT
>NZ_BDAE01000057.1 GCF_002091675.1 Pseudomonas luteola NBRC 103146
GTATCCTCTACAGCCTGCCCGGTAGCGCTCTCAAACGCCACCGCAGCAACAGCGATGTTCTTGAACTGGTCGCTGGCAATCTTGCCGGTCGCAACGATCTGCGTCAGGGCGCTTGCGGCGGCCCCGGTGGTTCCGGTTACCGAGCTGACCTGTCTGGCAAGGTTCGCCATGCTGTCGGCGGTCTGGCCCGACTGGTTGCCGGTAACAATCAGGGCACGCTGGAAAGCTGATCCTTCATCACTGCCCTGCTTATAGGCAAAGGCAAGTGCTGCTGCAGCTGCCGCGGCTACCGTAAACGGGTTGACCAGTCCGGCGACGTATCCACCCAAAGCACGCGCAGCAGGACCAATACCGCCGAACATGTCCTTCAGCTGTCCGCCCTGCTGGAGCAGTACGGTTAACGGTGCCTGTCCACCCTGTAACGATACAACGATGTCCGTAAACTGAGCAGGAACCCCACGCAATGCGGCAGCGGTCTGCTTGGCAGTGATTCCAGTTCGGTTCAGTGCATCAGCTTGCCGGGATATTGCCTCGCGGCTTTGATCCAGCACCGACTTGTATTGCCGATAGGTGTCAATGTCGATCTTGTTAGACGACCGGAACTGAGCAAGCTTGCGCTCCTGCTGGTCCAGCTTGTCCAACGCCCTGGTAGCAGGATCGATGGAGCCGAGAAGCCTGCCGACCTCATCCTTCTGCTCCTTGATGGCTTTGGTCGCCTGACCGGCAGATTCCTCTACCTTTTTGGCCGAGGCTTCCGCCTTTTCGCCTGCACTTGCCAGCCGCTTTAGGCTTTCCGTGCCCTTATCTACTTCGCTTGAGTCAACCCTTAGGCCAAGGGAAGCAATATCATTTGCCATGGCTATTTCTCTTGGTGAATGGCTTCAAGCGCGGCGCTCTCCATCACGCGTACTGCGTCGAAGACTTCGCCATGGTCTGCTTCAGGAATGGATAGATACCGCATGACAACCGGGATCTCGCTGTACACAAGTCCGGTAGGTCCTCCGGGGCCACAACGCCATTGCGTCATCATGGCCTCGAAGACTTGGAAGGCCTGCATGTTCTCAGGCCATAACGGGTAATCGATGCTGCCCAGGAGGTCAGGGGTAAGCCCGAACACCGCTAGATCAGAAGCCTTTGGCTGCTTCCGATACAGCGCCCGGGCAGCGCCGATCAGTTTAAACGCTTGGCCTGGTACAGCTCTTCAAGGTACTTGACGTAGATTGCCGAGCCCGCCCCGATGTAGTTGTTCAGCAGACGCCCGATGTTCTCGTCGTTGAACTCATCGTCCAGTTCCCAGCCATCCGCGATGGATTTCACCAGCGTGGTGTCGTCCATATCCTTGTTGGTGCTAAGGAAGTCTTCCAGTTCCGTCTTTGAGCGATGCTTGAACGTGAACTTAACGTCTGCCTTAGAGCCGCCCGGGACAGGGATAGCAACCAGCGCATCGAAGGTCGGGTTGGGATCAAGCTTGAAAAGTACCTTACTCATTCATCACCTCAGCGAGCGTACCGGACAACTTCACCGGCCAGGGCAAAGGATGCAGTTACAGTGCGGCCAGTGTTGATATCACCGACAGGGTTGTTGTTGAAGCCGACGTAAACCGGATAGATGTTGGTGGAGCCGTCGCTGTTGTTGAAGCGAACCACACGAATCAAACCGTCCTGATCGGCCTGTTCGAGGTACTGGTAGAAAGGCAGGGTCGGGTCATCCAGAATGGTCAGCGTGAAGCTCATCGCCGACTTGAATGTTGGGATCTGCTTCTGAACCTTGGATTCAAGGAACTGGTACTGGTAGTAGTTCTGATCACCACCAGTAAAGGCTAGGGCTGTGATCTGGCTGATACGCACCCACTCAGAGACCTGACGGGCAGTACCAACACCAGCACCGGCTGGATAGCGCATGGTGTCTACGGTGTTCAAGCCTGGAAGGGTAAAGCCGGTCGCGCTCGCATCGTCTACACGGAAGGCGCGGTCGTTGGCGTATTCCCAGCCAGTGCCGAGCAGAACAACGTCACCGTCAGCGAAGTCATTGGCAGCTGTCGCAACAGCCGGGTTTGCGTTGGTCAGGGCTGTGATAGTCGCTTCATCGGCAAAGGCTGCCGAGAAATCCACTGTCAGGCCATTGATCAGTGTAACGCTCATGTAATAGTCCTCTCTGCCGTTGGCAGTTTTCAGTCAATAAAAAACCCGCACTTGGCGGGTCTTGGCTTGCCCAACGGGCGAATTCAGATGGTGTCGGCGCGGTAGGTCAGGCTGACCGGAATGGTGAAGTCGGTATCGCCTTGGATCTCCCGGGCTACGGCCATAGGAGTGATGATCTGGACGATAAAGGCCCCTTTGCTTAGGCGGTCGTTGAGCGGATACAGAGCAGCTAGCTCATCCGCCAAGGCTTCCCCTGCCCCGGCTCCCTTCCCTGCCGGCGTCACAACGCTGACCTGGAAGATGCCGGTGTATTCCCGATGATCCCCGGCAAGCGTCAGGCTGTCGGTCAATGCGGGAAGCGTGGCAGTCGTTAAGTAGGTCTCGCCTGTGGCCGGTGTGAAATTCTGGTTCTGATAGGCAACTTTAAGATTCTTGGTCTTAGCCCAGGCAGCAAGCCGGGTTTCCATTAGCGACCGGATAATGCGATGCGACATGCGCTATTCCTGTAAAATAGTAATGTGCAGCTAGGGTAGCTCCCGAAAAGCCGCTTCATCCCCGGCCTGCTGCATCACATCGGGGTGTCTACTCTGTGATGGAGAGTAATCATGCAAGAAGTCTGGAAGCCGATATCCGGCTTTGAGCTTTTCTATGAAGTTTCAAATCTAGGCCGAGTACGCTCATTAGATAGGATCTGCCAGCATAAAGACGGGCAAACCACGCGGCGCGCCGGTCGTGTCCTAAAGCCTGGACTTAGGGCTGGATATCCGTTCGTACAGCTTTGCGATAATGAAACCAAGAAGCAGGAGCATGTTCACCGACTAGTCGCTCAAGCTTTCTGTGTTAAGCCGGAAGGCTGCAATGTTGTTAATCATTTAGATGGTGATCGTCAAAACAACCTTGCTTCAAATCTCGAATGGACAACCAATCAAGGCAACATAACTCACGCATACCGCACCGGCTTAGCAATCGCCCGAAAAGGCGAAGAAATAGCTGCTTCAAAGCTAAGAGCAGATCAGGTTCGATCTATTAGACTTCGCCTAATTAACGGCGAATCTTGCGGCTCACTAGCCAAAGAGTTCGGCATTGCTGTCATGACTGTGTCTGACATAAGACGTGGAGTCAGATGGAATACCCCTGAAGACTCCGACCTGATAGAACAATGCCGGAGCTCCGCCGTTTACACAGCAAAAGGTGAAAGGCACCCAGCTGCCAAGATCTCCGAAGCCGATGTTAGAGACATTATCCAGCGTTTAATAAGTAAGCAGTCACAGAAAGAGATAGCAAAGCTTTACTCAGTAAACCCTGTAGCTATCTCCAATATCAACATGGGCATAGCATGGAGCCATGTCCGTGTTGACGGCTGCGGAGAGCCACCATATTTCTTGCTGCGAAGCCGTAGAAAGCAGGCTAAACCTGATTCTGCAGCGCTGCCTCTCTAACAATTTGTTGAAACCTTGCTACGGCCATTCTCACCATTCCTTCGGGAGCTTGTGTGGAGTGGCCGTATTCAAGTTCGATCATATAAATAAGCGTTGATACGATATAAGCTGTTTGCCCTGCCGTTAGCCTGTTAGCTTCAGCAGCCAATTTCGCAATGGTCTCGGCACCTGTTTGATCAGGGTTATCAACTTGACCAACGCTAGGCGTGTCCAAACTGAATTGCCACGAGCCACGCGCGCGCCCCGTATCAACCGGGGTTGCTCTAATGATTGCTGAGCCAAGCTCAATCACTATCGCTCGAATCGTCTGATCAATCGCGCCCTCAGCCTTGTCACACCACTCGCGTATGTTCAGGGCAAAGCTGCTCTGCCTCATGATCTCACCTGCAGTGTGTAGACGAGAGGCGTGCCAGCTGGGTTGGTCTCGTTGACGTTAATAACGCTGTAGGCCATGCCCTGAATGACCGCTTTGTTGGCTAGCTCGGGAGGCCACTGGAGGTCCTTGGCAGCTATCTTGAGCTTCTTATCACCCTGCTGGATCTGGGTGTTGTTCTGGAACTCAATGCCTTGATAATCAAGCAGGATGCCTTGGGCTGTCTGTTCTTCTGCCACTCCGTCACCCGTCGTTCCGGTCTCAGGGTCGTATTCGCCCGCCTCGGTGCGCTGAAGGGTGACGGTCTGGCCGAATTCTGTAATCAGCTCCAGGGCAACGTCGGCCATCTCATCGTAGAAAGCCATGCTATGCCCTCACTGCGAAAAGCCCGCGTCGGTCCAGGTAGTCGGCAAACTGTGTTTGGCTTGGCCGGTTAGGAGCCGCTGGCAGCAGCCTGCCTGACGTGTTGTTGATCTGGGCGTACTCGACCTCTACCGCACCCTCTACACGCTTACGGATAACCGCACCCTGCCGTGTTTCAGGCGGCGTCAGGTCATCCTTGTGGATCTCAGCAGCCAAGGCTAGCTGTCCGTAGAAGATCTCGCGGGGGATGTAGTTTGAGCGCTTGTATGCACCGTCAACCTGAACACCCTCACGAGGCCAAGCCAAAGCCTGTTCCTCGTGAGCGCGCCGTCCTTTCCACTTCATGCCATTCATCACCAAGGCGGAGCGGCGAAGCAGAGCCTCCTGAGCCAGCATGTCTTCAGGGATTGTCACGCCAAACTTGGCAGCGTAATCCGCAAGCTGTTCAGTTGTTGCATAGGATTCGGCATCAGCAATCCCGCTACCGTCCTCAATGATGAGTGCCATGTCTTACTCCGCGTTACGCAGTTGCTCGAGAAGCTCAGCCTTGGTGGCCGTGGAGCTGTACTGAACGCCTTTAGCGTCTAGCTGCTCCTTGATCTGATCCTTAGTCAGGCTTTCATCAGCACCCGACTGCTCATCAGCGCCGCCGCCATTGTTACGGGCCTCGGCATCATCCACGTCGGAGCGAATAGTTTCCACACCACCAGTTTCGCCTACCGTCTCAGGGCCTACCTGGATCTGACCGTCTGCACCTGCGGAGAAACCCCAGCGAGCTTTTTCGTTTGGATCGATTACGTTGTCTGTCTTTTGAATAGCCATATCGGCCTCCTTCTAGGTGCCAATTACGAAGATTTTAATCGTTTGTACATGCCAAGGGCTCCGAAGAGCCCAAGGCCTTACTTAAGCGGCAGTCGAGCGGATGAAGGCCATGGGGACCAGCTTGCGATCAAGCACGCGCTCCCAGTTGGTAGCCAGTGCCAAGTCAGCCCAGCTTGCAGACTGCGGACGTGTCTCGGTCTTGTTGCCGGTGATGGTGGTAGACAAGAACTTGTAGCCGAACGGGTGAATCAGCATGTCGCGGCGAGTCCACAGCGTCTCAACGCCGCCACCGTTACCACGCTCGTCAACCCAGCTCACGTTCAGACCGGCACGGCCAGCAGGCTGCTCTTCGGCATAACCGA
>NZ_BDAE01000058.1 GCF_002091675.1 Pseudomonas luteola NBRC 103146
TAAAGAGCGGCGGGACCAATTTGTCCCTCGAATCTGCGTAATGCGCAGTTCATGGTTTGTATTATGCGCAGATTAAAATTTGCGTCAAGCGCAGAAATGCAGATTTTTGATATTTTTTGCAGGCACAAAAAAACCCGCTAATTGCGGGTTCTGTGAACGGGTGAACTTACTGGTAGCCGCCGAACAGAAGGGACAGCAGGCCGATAGCCAGCAAAACCAGGAGGGAGCTGCCAACCCAGTTCAGGAACAGATCTGATCCGTCCTTGAAGGCCTGGATGACATCAGAAGGGGAGCGCAGCCTTTTCTCATCAAGCCTCATAGTGAGGGTGATAGCCAAGAAAACGCTGGGTATGAAAACGGCAATCCAGATATAGGGTACAGCCTCTCTAGGAAACAGCTTTGCTATTCCGCCAGAGGCCATACCAAAAGATAGAACGATTGCCGTAAAGATAGCGGCAAGCTTCATTCAGGAATGAACATCCCTACGACCACGCCAAGGATATGAACACCTGGGTGGATCTCATAGGTGGGGTATTGAGGGTTGATTGGCTTCAGGAAGGCACGGCCCGAGTCCATGACATACGTCTTAAAGACAGCCTCTTCGGACTCTGGAATGCAAGCAATCACGCGGCATCCGTTCGTCACTTCCTTATTCGGATCTACAAGAATAATGCTGCCGTGAGGGTATGACCGGGCCCCAGGATACTGAGCCGTCATACTGTCGCCCTCAACTTTGAGCGCGAAACCACCTTCCGGGCGAGGCGGGCCAGGCGCGTACTCAGCGGTCTGCGGAGGAACTACCTCTGACATAGAGCATAGTTGTCCTGCTGATACCCAAGACAAAATCGGCCAACCTCCAGCGAAAACATTGGTATTGCCTAAAGCTACGTTCGTTTTTATCGCATCTGTAGCTACCGGCTCAAGCGAAATTCCTAGCTCGCTAAATATCTTAGCCAAAAGCTCACGGCTTGCACCCTGCTTATTTCTTTCCAGGCGTGACAAGTTGCCGGTGTCAGTTCCGACCCGGTTAGACAACTCTTCAAGAGTCCATTTTTTGGCCTTTCTGGCCGAACGAATAGCTGCACCAATGTCCATGGCGCGCATCGTGACTGCGTGATCCTCAAAAATCAAAGCTTGTTGCGCAGATTTTGGTTGACAGAATTCTGCGCAATCAACAGAATCCGAACTGTATATCTCCATGAGGTCCTCCCATGACTCCTTTAAAGAAAGCTCGTAAAGCCAGAGGCTGGACGCTTGATGACGTCTGCGCCCGGCTTAAAGCCTTTGGAGTGAGCTGTGAGAACGGAAACCTTTCCCGTATCGAGCGCCAGCTTCAAAGGCCTAGTTATGACGTAGCCGAAGGTCTAGCAAAGGTCTTCGACGGCTACCTCAATGAGATCCAGATCATTTACCCCGAGCGATACGTCGCCTCGGACACAGCCATTCAAGCAGCTTAACCAGTAGTACAGGAGCAGTAACAGCATGAGCTACGCAAACCCAGCACACCGAAGGGACAACCGTCACAAGGTGAGCCTTAACAGCACGATTAACAAAATTATCGTCAAGTCAGCCGCTAGAGCACGCAAGCAGAACGCCACCTTTTTGAAAGAACTCATCGAGTGGGCAATTGAGAACGGCGCAGTAGAGGAATTACTGAATAGCGATCTTTTGAGCAGCGAAGATTCTAGCGTGGCCTGATGGGCCAAAAGGGGGCCAAATGCTGCGCTATGAAGACCTGAAGCCCGATTCAAGGGAAAAGATCGAGAGGTTGATGAGGGTTAGAGGGCTGAGCCTTAACGAGGCTATGGAAGAGCTAGTTATCCACTCAATCGCAATGGGCGGTTTGACATTGGCAGGCCGTCCCAAAGCGAAGGTTACATCGATCCTGGGACCACCTAAAAAGTGTGGGACCAAATAGTACCAATTAGGGCTAATTCGCCCCGACAGGCAATAAAAAAGCCGGGATTGCGGCCCGGCTTCTTCACAACGATCTAGCTGATGGACGGTATTAAACATGCAAAACCTGATTAACACAAGTGATGCCGTAACGATGTCATCCCGCGAGATTGCTGATCTCGTTGGAAAGCGACATGACCAAGTGCTTCGTACTGCGCGTGAACTGGTAATGCAGGGGGTTACACAATCTGTGGAGACCCCCTATCTGCACGAACAGAACGGCCAATACTATCCAGAACATCGTCTTAACAAGCGTGACAGTTTGGTTCTGGTTGCGCGCCTTTCTCCAGAATTCACTGCGAAAGTTGTAGATCGCTGGCTTGAGCTGGAGGAACAAGCTGCTAAGCCGCGTGAATTAACTCGCATGGAGTTGATTCAACTTGCTTATGAGGCTGAGCAGCAGCGTATGCAGCTTGCCGCTCAAGTCCAAGAGCAGGCAGTAAAAATCGTCTGCATGGAAAACCTTTTTAAAGAGGGCATGACTGCCCCTCAATTCTGCAAGGCGCTAAATGGCGTCAACGTGATGCAGGTGTGCAGCCACCTTGAGACTAAAGGTTGGCTCTATAACGAAAGCAAGTCAGGCACTCGTTGGCGTGTGGCTTCATATGCCAGAGATCGATACATGACTGAGCATCAAAATGAGGTTGCCCCTCACGGTCATGAGCCATTCATTTCCTATACGCCAGTTCTTCTCCAGAAAGGCGCCCAAAGACTCTATGACCTCTATCTGAAGAGCGAGCTTCCCATGAAAAAGACATGGGATGGCTTATTCACTCACGACAAAGCCCTTAAAGGTGCTGCATGAGCTTCCAGGCAATGGCTTGGGCAGTAGGTCAAATGCTGCCTACCCGTGAGAAGTTCGTTCTTCTCATGCTGGCTAACCGTACTAACAGCGATACAGGTCGCTGTGATCCCTCTCACAAGCGTATCGCTGAAGACTGCGGAATGAGTGTATCGAGCGTCAAGCGAGCCCTACAGAAGCTAGAAGACGATGGCTATTTAGTAGTTGAGGCTCGTAGCAAGAATGGTGAAAAGCTCCCTAACCAATATCGTCTATGCATGGAGGGGGTAGGTCCACACAGACCTATCCCCCCTACAGATGGCGTAGGGGTAGGGTCACAGGGACCTGAGGTAGGTTCACATAGACCTAACCATAGTTCACAGAGAACTGAGGGGGTAGGGTCACAGGGAGCTATAAAACAGGAAATATATAAACAAGAAGGTAAACAGGAAGAGAACCAACTACCGGCTGGATCGGCAAAGCCGAACACAACCGGTCAGATCATTCCTTTTGAGCCTGTTCAGCCTAAGGTTGATATCCCAGCTGACATGCCTGGGCCTAAGGATCAAGAGTGCAAGACATTCAAGTCCTGGGCTAATTACGCGTTCGCCTATCGCAAGCGTTATGAAACGTGGCCGATATGGAACGCCAAGGTAGCGGGACAGCTTAGCCAACTGGTTGACCGTCTAGGGCAAGACGTAGCTCACCACGTAGCCGCGTACTACCTGACCATCAACGACGCTCGCCTGATCAACGACTGCCACAGCCTGAACAGCCTGCTTGCTAAGGCTGAAGCCATCCATACCCAGTGGGTAACTGGTCGCCAGATGAACAGCCGCACCGCTCGCCAGATGGAAGACACGCAAGCCAACCTCAACGCAGCGCAAGAAGCTGCAAGCCTGATCAAGCAAGGAGGCAACAAGAATGCTTTCCTCTGATGACATTGCAGATCTCGCCATGGCTATCTGCGCCACCGCTGAAACCCTCGGTCAGACCATCAGCGCCGGTGCGGCAAAGATCATGGCTGAGGACTTGGCCTGCTTTGAAAAGCAAGTGATTGGTGATGCGCTGCGAGCCTGCCGCCGTGAGCTAACAGGCAAGCTTACTCTGGCTGCCATCCTTCAGCGCATCCAGGCTGCTGATGGCCGTCCGGGCAAGGATGAGGCTTGGTCTATCGCTCTGGCTTCGAATGATGAGTTCGACACCGTTGTGATGACTGACGAAATCATGCAGGCCATGTCATCTGCGCGTCCCATTCTGAGTGCTGGCGACAAGGTAGGTGCCCGTATGGCCTTCCTGTCCACCTACGAGCGACTTGTTGAGGATGCTCGCAAACAAGGTATTCCGGTCAAGTGGTCGGTTTCGGTTGGATTCGATGCCCAGCGCCGACTGGCTGCCATAGAAGAGGCAGAACGCCTGAAGCGCCTGCCTCCTCAAGTAGCCCAAGAGCACAAGCTTCGCCTTGCTTACGAACAGCCAACAACCAATGGCATTGCTATCGCTGGACTTCTCACTGGTTCCGTCTCGCAACCCACAGTCGATGTGAAGGAAAAGCTGGATGAGATCCGGGCCGAACTGAAGAAGAAGCGTATCGAGAAGCAAGCCGCTCGCAACCGACAGATTCAGGACATCACTCGAGACCTTCAGGAGCGCCAGGCCAAAGCTCAGGCCGCACTGGCTGCGCTCAAGGAGAAGCAGGCATGAAGTGGGAGCAGACAGGCAAATACGTCCTAACCGGCGAGGGCGGCTACAAGGTCGCCAAATACATGATTGCAGAAGAACCCCGGTACCAACCCTGGCTAGGCATGGAAGCCATCGGCTACCCCTGCGACAGCGTGAAGGAAGCCAAGGAGCG
>NZ_BDAE01000059.1 GCF_002091675.1 Pseudomonas luteola NBRC 103146
GGCTGAAGTGCGCAAGCTGGCCGAGCGTAGTCAGGTTGCCGCTCAGGAAATTGGCAACGTGGCCAAGGGCAGCGTAGACCTTGCCGAACGTGCCGGTACGTTGCTGGACGAAATCGTACCCTCGATCGGCAAGACCTCCGATCTGGTTCAAGAGATTGCGGCCGCATCAGAGGAGCAGAGCTCAGGTGTCAGCCAGATCAATGCAGCCATGGGCCAGTTGAGCCAAATTACGCAACAAAATGCTTCAGCCTCTGAAGAGTTGGCCGCTACAGCCGAAGAAATGAGCAGTCAGGCTGAACAACTGCAGCGTCTGATGAGCTTTTTCAGTAGCAATGGCCACACGGCTACGGCAGACCTTCAACGTGCGATGGATCATGTTCGTCCACTCACGGAGCAGGTACGCATTAAAGCTCAGGCTCATCCGCATGCTGCAACGGCATCTGGAGCGTTACCGGAAGGCTTCATCCGCTTCCAGAGCTGATGATCATACAGGGCGCCTGCATCTTCCTCAGGCGTCCCTTCTATCTAGATATCTAACCCAGGTTGGCCAGAGGCTTACCTGTGAGGCTGATCATGACTGTTTCAAAGAAAATGCTTCTTCTGGTGTGCTCAGCCCTGTTTGGCGTTGTGCTATTGGCAGGGACAGGTCAGTACCAGATCGACCGTGTATTCCAGGCGGCTAACTATGGCAATGACAATACAGTGCCTAGCCTATTGGCGATCAATGAGATTAGCCGGAGTGTTGATAGCTCCATCAAAAGTTTTTACGTGCACATATTGAGCACTGACGCGGCTCAAATGGCGCAAGTCGATGAGACACTGGCGTCTATTCGCACGGATATTGACCAGAGTTTGAAGCACTATGAAACCCTACTGTCAAACGATCAGGACCGCCAGTTGCTGGCTAGCGATCGTGAAGCGTTAAAAGGACTGAGAGAGCTAGAAAACAAGGTGCTGCCCTTGTCACGGGAAAACCGTACTGAGGAAGCTAAATCAATGCTCTTGGAAAATCTTCAAGTCATTGAAAAAGTTAGCCAGGCACTTGATGCTCACGTCAGATTCAATGAGCAACTCGGTAAGGAAGGCGCCGCGACCGCACTAAGCCTGAAAGGAACTGCCACCCTTATCTCTATCATGATTGCGCTGGCTACACTGGTAGCCGTAGGCCTGATCGGCTTTGTCATTACCCGCAGCCTGCTTCGGCAGTTAGGTGGCGAACCCGCCGACGTTGCTGCCATGGCCAATCATGTTGCGGCCGGTGATCTGCCTAATGAGATTGCGTTGAAAGCAGGCGACTCTACCAGCCTCATGGCAGCCATGAGCCGTATGGTGGAAACCTTACGCGGCCTGCTCAATGAAATGAATCGCATGTCCACCGAGCACGACAAGGGCGAGACCGATACCTTCATTCCGGCTGATCGCTTCGAGGGTAGCTACCGCACAATGGCGCAAGGCGTGAACGATATGGTCAAGGGCCATATCGATGACCAGCGTAGTGCAATGGCCTGCGTAAAAGGCTTTGGTGAAGGCAACCTGGACGCGCCTCTAGCCCGCCTGCCGGGCAAGAAAGCATTCATTAACGATAACATTGAGCAGGTACGTGCCAACATCAAGGCCCTGATTACCGATACCCAGCAACTCAGTCAGGCGGCAATAGCTGGTCAGCTCGATGAGCGAGCCGACGCTTCCCAGCACCAAGGTGACTTCCGCCGGATCATCGAAGGCGTCAATGGCACATTGGACGCCATCGTTGCACCATTAAGCGAAGCCATGGACGTCATGGGGGCGCTGTCAAACGGCGACCTAGGCCGTACGATTCAAGGCGATTACCAAGGTCAGCTCTTGGAACTCAAGCATTCGGTCAACAGCACCGTCAGCAAGCTGTCCCAGATCATTATGGATGTGCGTGATTCGGCCGATGCATTGGCCAGTGCGTCAGAAGAAATTTCAGCTACGGCGCAAAGCATGAGCCAGGCGTCCTCTGAGCAAGCGGCATCGGTTGAAGAGACCAGCGCGTCCATGGAGCAGATGTCTGCTTCCATTGCTCAGAATACCGAAAACGCCAAGGTTACTGATGGCATGGCCAGCCAGGCTGCTAAAGAAGCCGTTGAGGGTGGTCAGGCGGTTCGTGAAACCACTTCTGCTATGCAAAGCATTGCCGAGAAGATCGGCATTGTGGACGACATTGCCTATCAGACCAACCTGCTGGCCTTGAACGCGGCGATTGAAGCCGCACGTGCCGGTGAGCATGGCAAGGGCTTTGCGGTTGTGGCAGCTGAAGTACGCAAGCTGGCCGAGCGTAGCCAGGTTGCCGCTCAGGAAATTGGCAACGTGGCCAAGGGCAGCGTTGCCTTGGCCGAGCGGGCAGGCACGCTGCTGGATCAGATCGTTCCGTCGATTACCAAGACGTCCGACCTGGTACAGGAAATCGCTGCTGCATCCGAAGAGCAAACCTCAGGTGTAGGCCAAATCAACTCCGCAATGGGTCAGCTCAATCAAATTACTCAACAAAATGCTTCGGCCTCTGAAGAATTGGCGGCAACGGCCGAAGAAATGAGTAGCCAAGCAGAAAAACTGCAGCAACTGATGAGCTTCTTCTCAGCCCATCGTGCCGCAGCCGATTTGCAGCGCGCCATTGATCATGTAAGGCCGGTTTCTAGCAAGCCGAGCCATAGCAAGGAGCGGGTCATGGCGCAACGTCCACTTCGTACAGGCTCGTCACCGGAAGGATTCGTCCGGTTCGAGGAATAAGACATGAGTACCGATGTGACTACTGCGTTGCTCTCTTCAAGCGGTGAAGCCGAGCGTCAACACCTGACCTTTGTAGTAAACGGTGAGACCTTTGCCGTGGATACGCTGTGCGTACGGGAGATTATTGAATACGGCCAGCTTACTGTCGTTCCGCTGATGCCAGCGTTTATCTGCGGGGTAATCAACCTGCGCGGCGCCGTCGTGCCAGTCATTGATCTGGAAGCACGGTTCGGAGGCACTCGTACGGCTGTTACATCGCGGACCTGCGTCGTCATCCTCGAGACTGTAGATGACGATCAATCCCAAGTCATTGGCGTGGTGGTTGATGCTGTAAGTGAAGTGCTTGAAATACCTCTGGAGCATGTCCGTCCAACTCCGGCTTTCGGCAGCCGCATCCGGACTGACTTCATTCAGGGCATTGCCAAGATCAAGGACGAGTTCGTGGTACTGATGAACGTCAGCCAAGTGCTGTCTATCAGCGAAATCGCAGGACTTGTCAAAACCCCAGAAACCGCTATGGCCTTCGGTAGCGCGCGTGCAGCGCTTCCGCAGCGCTCGTTGTAACCTTTCGGAGTCATAGCCATGTTTAGAAACATGCGCGTTACCACCAAGCTTGCCTTGGGCTTTGGCACAGTCGTCGCTCTGCTTGTCATCGTGATTCTAGTGGGCGTCGTTAATATGGCGGCCATGAAAAAGTCGTCGGACACGATGTCTTTGGATCGTTTTCCAAAGACCGAGATGGCTAATAATCTGATTCAGAACACGCTCAATGTGGGGCGTCTGATTCGTAATATTTTGTTGGTCGATGACGCAAGCAAAAATCAGGAATACAAGGAGCGTATACAGAAGTATCGCGCGGCCAATGCTGAAATTATGAAGAAGCTTGAGCAGAGCATCTATTCTGAAGAAGGAATCAAGCGCTTTAAGGAAGTTGTTGCCAAGCGTGAAATGTTACAAGGCAAATATGAGCCTTTGTACAAGTTAGCAGAAACGGATCACAACCAAGCCGTACAGTACCTGCTGACCGAATTCACGCCAACGAATAACCTCTTTGTTGAGTCGCTTGAATCGCTGAATCAGTTCATGAAGGATGAAATGGATAAGGCGGGCGTCCAGGCAACTGAGTCCTTTGAGTCGGCGCGCGTGCTTATGATCAGTATCGGCATCGTGGCGGTTATCATTGCCATGATCCTGGGCTTCGTTATTGCCCGCAGTCTCATCAAGCAATTAGGTGGCGAACCGGCCTATGCTGCTGAAGTTGTTAGCCGCGTTGCTGCAGGTGAGCTGAGCGTCAATGTTGTGACCAAGCCTGGTGATACCACTAGCATGCTCGCGGCTATCAAAGGCATGACAGACAAACTGGCTTATATTATTAGTGAAGTGCGGGGCTCTGCCGATGCGCTGTCCAGTGCCTCAGAGCAGGTTTCCGCTACAGCACAAAGCATGAGTCAAGCTTCCTCTGAACAGGCCGCATCGGTTGAAGAAACCAGCGCGTCCATGGAGCAGATGTCCGCCTCCATTGCCCAGAATACCGAGAATGCCAAGGTGACTGACGGCATGGCCAGCAAGGCCGCCCAGGAAGCAGCCGAAGGTGGCAAGGCCGTGAAAGACACAGTTGCAGCCATGAAGACCATTGCCGACAAGATTGGTATT
>NZ_BDAE01000060.1 GCF_002091675.1 Pseudomonas luteola NBRC 103146
CTCCTGAGTGGCTGTCTTCGCTCCACTGCCCTGCTCGATCAAGCGAGCGCCGAGGGCAATCATCTGCCGCTCTTTGGCGTCCATTGCCTCCTTGGCTAGCGTATTAGGCTCAGCCTGAAGGATGCCTGCCTGACCACCACTAGGAAGCAGGAACGGTGAGCGTGCGCCGAAGTAGATGCCGTTTTCCTCCATATGGTCGCGCCACTGCTCATCGAGGCCGGAGATCCAGACCTGCGGCTGACCCACCAGATAGGCGCTGTCCTCGTAGTCAGCACTGTTCCGGTAGTGGGCAATGTTCAGCTCCGCCATGTCATACAAGGGAGCATCGTCGAGGTTGGCGTCGTTGCTTTGCGATCCGAGGAAGGTAAACGGGATTTCAGTCCAGGCAGCGCCGCGACCATCTGTTGGCTCACGAGCGTCAAAGATGTTCCAGCCACCCTCATTACGCCAGATCTCAACGGCGTAGCGGCCCTCATCCGTCAGCCTGAGCACTCGGTACTGGTCTTTGACCTCCTGACCAAAACCATCTGCGGTGTCTTCCTCGTACTGCTCCTTCAGGACAACGAGGGACAGGACGTGCTGACCACCGATCTGACGAGTACGCCAGTTGATGATGTCCTCAGCCTTGTATCCCGTTACCGTAGCCCGAATACGCCCGGCCTGCATATCGGCAACCGATGCCCCACCCTCAATGGCTGGGTAGTCCACAAGAAGCCCATGGCGACCAGTCTCAAGCAGATGACCGATAACCGCTTGGCTCTGCTGGTAGATGCTGACGCCCTGACCATCAATGTCCTCGCTGACGTAGGACAGCAAGCTAGGAACCTTGAGCGTCGGCCATGTGGTGAACACCGCACCTATCAGACCGTTCTTAGTCCGCCCTGTGGCGTTGTAGAACACAGCCCGAGCAAGGTAGGAGTCATAGCGGGCTCTGTTGGCCTCACTCTTGTCTTCCGGGTTGGGCCTAGGCAGGTAATGCCACTTCTCGCCCTTGATCTTCTCCGAGCCTTTGCAGACGTCTCGCACGAGCCGCCAACGGCTAAGCGCGGCTGTCAGCTCGGGCCTTGTATATGTGACGTCGGACATCAGCGTGCAAATCCCATAGATATTGAGGTGACTGGCTTCCTGCGCTGCGTTGCCACGGCGAAGTAACGGAACGCATCCGATCCGTGCGATGACCAGTCATGTAATGGTTTGTCTTTCCAGCAGCCTTTCTTGTCGTCCCATTCCTTGCGGTAGTTTTCCAGGCAGTTGATGCCGGTCTCGCACTTGGATTCGTCAAAGGCGCAGCGCGGGAGGACCTCACGAACGAGTTCAATGCCCTCATCCACGCTCAGCCGGGGGACTACGTTAAAGCGGATGCTGTATTTCTTGCCGTCGATTTCGTATCCGTCAGCGGCAAGCTGTCTGCGTGAGCGGCCATCACCGGCGAACTCACGATTATCAATGTCATGCGGACCCCAGTGCTCGCTGTAGGTGTAACCCCTATCCTTGAGCACCTTGAGGTAATGTCTGAGGCCTTCGCCTGAGTTCTCGTAGTAGTCAACGACGTGGAACTCATTGCCCACCTCTCGAACGAACCAGATCGCCGTCGAGTCGCCCACGCCGATATCCCAAAAGGTCATTACCGGCTGATGGCTGTTATCGGGTAGCTGGCCGATACGCTTGTTGGCGTACAGCTTGGCGAACTGCTTCGAGTAATAAGCACCCTCGATTGACTGCTGGAAGGCTTCGGCAGGAATGGACGGGTATTCCCGCTTCATGTCCTCGCCTAGCGTCTTCTCTTTGGCCGCATACCAAGCCTTCTGGCCTTCGTTCAGCTCAATGCCATACTTACCCTTCAGATCGGCGAAGTAGTCGATCAGGCGCTGCGGTAGAGACCCTATGGGCTCAAGCCAGTATTGGGCGTTCTTCCACCAGGAGAAGAAGAAAAACTTCCAGTCCAGCGGGCCAAGCGGCTGTTCAGTTAATGCCTGCTTCTCGGCGCTCTGTGAGTAGTCGAAGAAGTACCCTGAGCGACCTTCAGCAGTGGATTCGATAGTCACATAGCAATCAGCGGCTACGGCCTCAAAGGCACCAGTGACGATCTCTCGCGCCTTGTGAGGGTACTTGGCGCAGATCTTCCCGAACTCGGACACATGCAGGTAACGCAGCGTACCGCCTCGAAATGAGGCGCTGACGTAAAGTGACCCGCCTTTACTGAACACCAACTCACCTGCAGCATCGTTACTTGCCGGGTTGGCTGCCTTGATCTCCTTGGGGAGATGGTCATAGGCGTACTTGATCTTCTCCCTAAACAGGCGCTTGGCGTCATTTAGGGTATGGGCGATCAATGCGCACTTGGCCGACTCGAATAACGCCGCATCCAACTGGATGATGCACTGCTCAGTCGTGAAGCCAAGCTGGCGGGCCTTGAGGATAATGTTCCGAGTATGCAGGCCTTCGAAGTACTCCAGCTGCTCACTGGTCATCTTGAAGCGAACCTGCTTACCTCTCTTGTCCGTAATGAAGTACAGGTTGTTGAGCCGCCACAGCTTATCCTTGAGCAACTTCAAATGCTCGGGCTTCATGCTTAGGCTCCGCTCGATAGCTCATCCATCAGACTGGAAAGCTCGTTTACCGTCTTGTCACCTTCCTCGGTGTCGAGGTTGTAGGCCTGACGCTCACCCTTGATCACCTTGAGCTGAGCATCAACGCCCGCGTTCAACGATCTAGCAAAGCGGTCGTGGTTATCTTCGTTCACGTCCATATCAGCCAGGGCAGCACATAGCTTGTTGGCTATACCTCTCCACAGGGCAAGGTCTGAACGGTGAGCCAGGACGACTGAGGCTGCCGCTGTAGAGGCTTCCTCAATGATCTCGGCATCAGTTCGCATTTGTTCGTGCGAACCTACAGCGCGAACTTCACTGCGAACTAGTTTGCTTTTGGTTGTCTGTCGGACCTGCTCGGTTAGGTCTCTTTCCCATCCGTGCTTTTTGGCGTGATTGCGAATAGCTGTATCGCTAATGCTATGTTTCTCGGCAATTGCCCTTACAGACAAGGAGCCAGCCCGAAAGGCGCGCTCAATCGCCTCCCAATCAGGCTGCTTGGTTGTCATTACTCATTCACTCTTCTAGCTGGGATACCGCTAAAGCGACACCGATCTTGGCCTCATCACTCGACTGCATAAGTTCAAGGACTTGCTTGCAGATGGCCTCTATCTTTTCCTGATCCTCTTTCGGAAGCTCAGAAATAACACCCTTAAGTGTGTAGTACTCAGCTCTCATACTCATTCGGTCACCCGCTTCAATAAACCCTTGTCCAATGAAACCCATAGGTCCCCTTCAAACATTCCTAGCCAGCCATCAGGAATGGTTTTCCCAACAAGGAATCCATCGCTGTAGACGCCAACATAGAGTTCACTTCCCCACTGCGAGACGCATATGAGATCACCTTCAGCTGGCTTGTCGTCAGGGTAGGTTTTGATCATTCGATGACCCGTTGAATTGATACCACACCGTAGAAGTACTCAATCTCTTCCGCGCCGCAGTAAAAGGTTGCTAGGCGGCCACGCCAGACGACAGATTCAGCCTCTACGATCCGCTCATCATTGTCGTCTGTTGTTACCTTCCACTGTGTCATGGCCTTCACCTATTTGAAGACTTCACGGAATGCATCCAGAGCGGGCTTATTACGATCAGCCTCAAGA
>NZ_BDAE01000061.1 GCF_002091675.1 Pseudomonas luteola NBRC 103146
TTCCTGCGTGGCCGTCTTGGCTCCGCTGCCCTGCTCGATCAGGCGAGCACCTAGGGCAATCATCTGCCGCTCTTTGGCGTCCATGGCCTCCTTGGCAAGCGTATTAGGCTGAGCCTGGAGGATGCCTGCCTGACCACCATTGGGAAGCAGCAGAGGCGCACGTGACCCGAAGTAGATCCCGGTTTCCTCCATATGGTCTCGCCACTGTTCATCCAGGCCGGAGATATAGACCTGCGGCTGACCCACCAGATAGGCGCTGTCTTCGTAGTCAGCACTGTTCCGGTAGTGGGCAATGTTCAGCTCCGCCATGTCATACAGCGGGGCGTCGTCAATGTTGGCGTCGTTGCTTTGCGATCCGAGGAAGGTAAAGGGGATTTCAGTCCAGGCAGCGCCGCGACCATCTGTTGGCTCACGAGCGTCAAAGATGTTCCAGCCACCCTCATTCCGCCAGATCTCGACGGCGTAGCGGCCTTCATCTGTCAGCCTGAGCACTCGGTACTGGTCTTTGACCTCCTGACCGAAGCCGTCCGCTGTGTCTTCCTCGTACTGCTCCTTCAGCACCACAAGGGACAGGACGTGCTGACCACCTACCTGGCGGGTACGCCAGTTGATGATGTCCTCGGCCTTGTATCCCGTTACCGTAGCCCGAATGCGCCCGGCCTGCATGTCAGCAAGCGATGCCCCGCCGTCAATGGCTGGGTAGTCCACCAGAAGCCCGTGCCGGCCAGTTTCGAGCAGATGCCCGATGACCGCCTGACTCTGTTGGTAGATGCTGACGCCCTGACCGTCGATATCCTCGCTGACGTACTGGAGCAGAGAGGGAACCTTGAGCGTCGGCCATGTGGTGAACACCGCACCTACCAGACCGTTCTTTGTCCGCCCTGTGGCGTTGTAGAACACGGCTCTGGCAAGGTACGACTCATAGCGCTTCCGATTGGCCGCACTCTTGTCTTCAGGGTTGGGTTGGGGCAAGTAGAAACTCTTGCTTTCCTTGATGCGTTCGGAGCCTTTGCAGACGTCGCGCACCAGTCGCCAGCGGCGTCGTGCAGCCGTAAGCTCTGGCCTTTCGTAAGTAACGTCTGCCATTAGCGTGCAAATCCCATAGCAATAGTGGTGACAGGCTTGACGATCGGATAGTCCTTGTGGATGAAGTACCCACCAGCATCGTTCGGATGGTCATTGCCTTGTGTCTTATCTGGCTCGCCGTTAGCAGCCCATACCTGCTGCTCTAGTGCGTCGGCATAGGTCGGGCATTTGTCGGCGTTAACTCGGTAGCGGCGCTCACCCTGGGCATTGCAGAACATCGCATTCATGGCGTTGATGCGATCCTTCACCGGAGGGTTGCTTGGCGGCGCTATGACGGCAAACCCTGCTTGTTTCAGCTGGGCTATGTCCGTTGTGCTGGCGTTCACTGACTTTCGTGAGTCACCAGAGGCGTCAGGGTAAATCCTGATCTGCCGTGTGTTGCGATAGTCACCATCGGCGTATAGCCAATAGCGCTCCTTGATCTTCTTGATCATGTCGGGCGTGTCATAGCCGTTAATGATCTCATCCACCGCATGAGGCATACCCAGGCGCTTAACGTGGACGATGGCTGACATCTTGCCAACGTTGAAGTCCATGCCAATGAACAGGGGTTCTGCCGGCTGAATAGTCTCCTGTGAGGCGTTCAGCTTGCGGTCATACGTGTGATAGATCGATCCAGACGTCAGGTTGACGAACTGGCCGTTCAGGTATGCCCTGATTAACTGTTCCGGATACGACTCGAACAGTGAGGGTATGTAGTCATCAGGAAGGTTGAGTTCGTTATCGTAGGTGCTCGCCTGGATCATTCCATAGCGCTCACCAAGGGCAGGCTTCTCTCTTACCTGCTTAGCAAACTGCTGATAGACGAACTTGAAGCCCTCGGGCGTCGTTGTGACGTCTACGCCATTCCTTAACCCGTCCACGTTGTAACGCATACGGGCGATAATCTTACGCCAAGCCTCTTGGGCCTTATTGGCGTTCATTACGTCCAGCTCATCGACCAGACCATGACCGATCTTGAAGCCCACAATCGTCTGAGGCTTTTCCATCGATCTGCAGATGATCGTTCCGCGATAGGATCGACCGCTGTAGATGTGGACCTCATGATTACCCTGGTTGATAAGGACCTTCAGGCCCCACTCATAGGCAACCTCTTCCATCGTCGGATAGAAGATGTCTCGTATCTGGCTATAGGTCGGTGCGAAGTACCCTGCGTTGATGCGGGGCCATTCCCACATATGCTTGGACAGGCCACAACACCCCACCCAGGTCTTGCCTGAGCCGAATCCTGCAACGAATGCCTTGAACTTATGGGGTAGTGCCAGGAACTGCGATTGAGGGACGTTAAGCGTCGGGTTTACGGGCATCTTTGACTGTGACCTCAACGCGCATCGGCGGTAAATCGTCTGGATCAGACTCGACTGGCTTGTCTCTCCATTTCGCCGGCTGCCTGTTCTTCAGCCAGAAGATTGCGGCAGTGGTATCTGGCGGGTAATGCTTGATGATTGGCGTCTGGATGATTTCGCCATTCACTACCCTAATGTCTGTGTCTTCGTGCTCGTATCCAGTAGCACGATGGAATAGTTTCGAAGCAACCTCGGCGTCTGCCAGCGTCTTGCCGCCTTTTAGGGACTCAAGAAACGCTGGATGAGCCTTCTTCCAAGCATTCAATGTCTGCTCGGACACCTCGAAGTATTCCGCTAGTTCTTTATCGGTCAGGCCCAGCTTGCAAAGCTTGAGTGCCTGTGCGGCGTACTCCGCCTTGTAGCTTGTTGGTCTTCCCATAGTTCATTGCCGCTACACCTTTTCAGGCTTCTCGTTTGTCTTTACCCAGCCCATGATCTTGTACTTGAGGAAATCCCCAATTCTGGCCATTGCTGAGCAGTGATCCTTAGTTACGCCATAAGTGGTCATGTGTTCGCCACCGGATTCGCCAACCTTTCTGGCGAAAATCATTACTTGGTCATAACCGTAATCGTCTGCAATTCGCTTTGCCGCCGAAATAGGGATTCTCTTCATAGCTACTCGATCACCCGTTGAATCGATACCACACCGTAGAAGTACTCGATCTCTTCCGCGCCGCAGTAAAAGGTTGCTAGGCGGCCACGCCAGACGACAGAGTCAGCCTCTACGATCCGCTCATCATTGTCGTCTGTTGTTACCTTCCACTGTGTCATGGCCTTACCCTCAGCCCTTTGAGAACAACTGCCTCTACCTTGTCGAGGTCAGGCTCTAATCCCGTTAGCCTGGACATAAGCACAAGGCCATAGAGGTATGGCCTAACCCACCATGCGACCTTAACCGTTAGCGTCATGGTTACCTTGGCCATCTCTACTTTCCTCAACAGGAACAACGGTTACCACGACTCTAAGCCTTCGCGTGTATACCCCGTCACCCTCTGGTCTCTTCACCTTGTAGGGTCGAGGCGCGTACACAACGATGCCTTGCTTGGTATCAGCCCAGCGGACGTTGAGCACCTCGTTGCCATTGACGAACACGCGTCGATGGCCGCGACCATCGTTCCAATGGTGGAAATGATCGTTAGTCATGGTCTTCACCTATTTGAAGACTTCACGGAATGCATCCAGAGCAGGCTTATTACGATCAGCCTCAAGG
>NZ_BDAE01000062.1 GCF_002091675.1 Pseudomonas luteola NBRC 103146
GCTGTCGCTGAGCACCTGACCCTGGACGCCTACATAGTTACGGTCTGGGTTATCGGAAGCCGTAGCGCCTGCCCCACCGTAGCCTTGCAGTAGATTACCCTCGATAGCATGACGCCCACCCTTTGCCGTGGGGCCACCAAAGTTATGCTTCACATGGAAGCCATTAACTTTCGGGCCTGACGCCCCGTTAGCGCCTGACACCTGCGAGATCTGATCGCTTGTTATGCGATATTCGTAATAGTTGAACTTGTTCCCGTTACCCTGAACGCCGGCTGCTCCAGATCCTGTATAGCCAACAGCATAGCCGTCCTCAGTTCCGGTCAGGCCCTGGGAGGCCAACGTTTGAGGAAGCCCTTTGAGTCGATCGGCTACCGTCTTGTCACCGTCCATTACCAGTGATGAACCTGTAGGCTCTGCAAGCTCTTGCCTTAGCAGATCCTCCTGGCTTTGAAGAACGAAGTTGCCTTTCTCAAGATCCCAGTTGCCAGTGGTTGTGTAAGGTCGATTTACACCGTAATCCAGGCGGTAAAGATACCCATCCCGAACGATAAGCTGATTGTACTCATCAATCCTGATATTAGGGCCGTAGTCTCCAAGTACCACGAATCCAGATGACTGAAGGAATTGATCAAACCGAGCAGCGCGCTCTTCTTGATCTGCATTGAACTGAGAAGCCCGCCCTTCCTGAGCGTTGTTGAAGTCCTCTTCCATCCCTGACCAGGAATGTCTCTGCTTGCCGAGACGATCCGCATAGAACGGGTCAGGACCGTTCATGAGTTTGTCAAAGTTGGTTGCGTTGTCGTACAAATCGCGGGGATCGGTCGAACCAACAGGGTGACGAGTATTAAAAGCCATGCAATTTTCTCCAGACGAGCGAAAGCCCACAGCGTCCGTGGGGCCGTGTCTTAAACGGGTTTTGGGTTAGGTCAGGCCTGAGGCGGCCACTCTCTGTTTTGCGATTGATCGAACTCAGGCATGTAGGTCTGATACCGGCTTTCCGGCCACTCAGCGTTTAAAGCTTTGTCGAATACGTTAGCGAGCAAGATGTACTGCGGTGCGTAGATAGCCCATCCAGGTTGCAGGATTGGCCGCTTTCTCAGCTCAAGGGTTGCGGTGAACTGCCACCATCCTTTGGTTATCTGGACGGGGCCGTCATACATCCCTCTGATCCGTGCGGTATAGGGTGCAAACCCCAGCGGGGTAGCTAGCTCGCACTCAAACCACTTGGTGCCGGATACCAGGACCTCTTCAAACCAAGCCTCAAAGTATCGGGCCTGCGATTCGGTCATCAGCCACTTAACCGACGCCTGGGTCGGAACCGAAGTGAACGCCCGCCTTTCAAGTGTGCGTCCGCTTTGGAAAGAGGTCTCAACCTTTGGACTTGCGGTCTGTAGCTCATACCCATCCTGTAACGGCCTGGGCAACTCCTTTGGGTATGTGATCATGCGTCCTCCGGCGCGACGTTATTGTCATCGGCATAGACGCGCTCGTCATAACCGACCGCCTCTACATCAGCGGTGTATTCGCCTGGTTCAATTGAAGTAATCAGAACGGGGTAGCCGGAACGCTTCATGGTGCCGAACAGCAGATGAGGCGGCTCAATCTCCCAGCTGGTATCGGGAACGAAGTCCAGATCACCAATGGTCATCCGGTAATCGTCCAGCTTGGATGCAGGCCAGGGGCCGCTAGTGGATCCATCCGGGCGACGCAGTAGAGCCACATGCTGCTGATCTTCCTGCCACTGAAGCGGCTCAGAACTCACCAACACACTCATGCCATCCATTGCCATAAAGTCTTCCAGGATCGCGCTCTGGGCATAACCCGGGACGTCATCCGCTACCACGTCATAGCTCAGATACCCGCTATTGAGCGCAGCCAGTTCCGTGGAGAAGTTGTAGCTCTTGGTGCGGTAGGCATATTCCCTACGCCGCCGCATCCCTATCCGCCACGCCCGGTCACGGTTGGTCACGCCGTTAAGAGTGATCTCCTTAACCGTATTCCCCTCATCCCCAGGCAGACGGCACTTAACAGTCTCGTCTGCGTAGGTCTTCTCGTCTGTGTACTTGATGTCCACCCCGTCGTAATCATCGGGAGATGGAAGCGTGAAGCTGCGCTTGAGAGGTTCGGTCATGTTCTGAGGCGAGTACATCTGGCCGTATACACTTCGGGGCTCATCCCGTACCGGCTTGAGCTTGCCGCGTTCAAGGGTGAACTCAGCAAACCCGGCCGTCAGCGCATCACTGATGCATTCCTTGACCGTACTGCTGTCCTCAACGGCATAGTCGAAGTAATCACGTCGATCACTCCAAACCTTTCCAAGCCGCTCTAGCTCATCCAAGTCGAAGTCATCATCGACATAGCCTATGGACTTGGCGACATACCCAACCCATGGAACGATATCCCTGGTAGCGACTGGCCCCGTCCAAGTGCCACCCACGAGGCGCGGCAGCTTGCGGGTGGCTACCACTGAAACCTGACTCTCAGATTGGGCTGAAAGCTGATCGCCACCGCGAATGTAGACCGTCATCACTGTGACGCCTTCGTAAGCTCTTGGAGCCTTGTTCAGGCGAGCTTTCAGGGCATACCACTGCACGCGGTCATACTTGTCGGTAGAGGTAGACTCCTGACCTATACGCCGCATTCTGACCTCTGGCCGTATGGCCGAAGGCAGATTGACGCGCTCGGTATAGCCAAGCTGATCCGAGGTATTGTTGGTATAGGTAAATCGTACCGACTGCCAAGCTCCAAGCGTTGCCATGTCCCGATACTGCAGCTCAATAGTGCATGAAAACGGGTTCTTGGTGCCCTTTTTGGTGTTGAAGTTAACCAAGCCTTGCGGGAAGAAGACGTCGATCTCCAGGGTATTGGTAACTTCATCCTCTGGACATGCCGCGAAAGGACCCGCCCAGTCACCTTCAATCGTGGAAGCATCCAGCGTTATGACGGGTGTCGCACTGTTGAAGGTATCAAACCCAGGCCATTCGTCATCTCCCGTACCCGTAGCCGTCAGGCGCTCCACCGTAATAGTGGATGGCCCATGATTTTCAGTCTTTGGGTCGTCATCATTGACCGCATCATCTGAAACTGACGTTATACGATAACGTAATCCCTGATAACCGATGCAGCTGTACAGGTTGCCGGTCTGTAGGCCGTTTGCCGGTGCGCCGCTCGCATAGTTGAGCGTCATCGTGGCCGGTGTGTCGTCTTCCCCTAAACCGCCTTCCTCAAATGGCTGATAACTGGCTACCACGTAGGAGCCTGCATTATCTCCGGTGATTTCGATAGGCATGCCCACATAGGGGTTGATCATTGAGACATGAGGGCCGCTGATGATCGTTGCCCCACCGTTGCCTGGGCTTGTATAGGTGTAGGGGTACATCACCTCTACTCGGGCAATCAGGCCGGGCTGCCAGCCGATGGGAAACCAGCCCGCACCGGTAGGAACGCTTATCTGATAGCCAGAAAACAGGAAGGTATCTGCCGTGGGCTGCTCATCAATGGCAAATGTTGACTTAAGCGTAAGGCCAGCGCCGCCGGTGCTTGTGGATCCAACCTCAGTGGATGGATGCCACCAGTC
>NZ_BDAE01000063.1 GCF_002091675.1 Pseudomonas luteola NBRC 103146
GCAAAAGCAAAACCCCCGGGCGGTTAGGCCTGGGGGTTTTGGGTATAGGTGCTTGACGATGACCTACTCTCACATGGGGAAACCCCACACTACCATCGGCGATGCATCGTTTCACTTCTGAGTTCGGAAAGGGATCAGGTGGTTCCAACGCTCTATGGTCGTCAAGCAATTCGGGTGGGGAACCGGTATCTAGTCGTTTCCCCGAATGGGTATGTGATCGGTATTTGCGGTTCAACCAAGCTTTCGGCTGGTCTTTACCAAACAACAGATTGTTTGGGTGTTATATGGTCAAGCCTCACGGGCAATTAGTATCGGTTAGCTCAACGCCTCACAGCGCTTACACACCCGACCTATCAACGTTGTAGTCTTCAACGGCCCTTCAGGAAGCTCAAGGCTCCAGTGAGATCTCATCTTGAGGCAAGTTTCCCGCTTAGATGCTTTCAGCGGTTATCTTTTCCGAACATAGCTACCCGGCAATGCCACTGGCGTGACAACCGGAACACCAGAGGTTCGTCCACTCCGGTCCTCTCGTACTAGGAGCAGCCCCTCTCAAATCTCAAACGTCCACGGCAGATAGGGACCGAACTGTCTCACGACGTTCTAAACCCAGCTCGCGTACCACTTTAAATGGCGAACAGCCATACCCTTGGGACCGGCTTCAGCCCCAGGATGTGATGAGCCGACATCGAGGTGCCAAACACCGCCGTCGATATGAACTCTTGGGCGGTATCAGCCTGTTATCCCCGGAGTACCTTTTATCCGTTGAGCGATGGCCCTTCCATACAGAACCACCGGATCACTAAGACCTACTTTCGTACCTGCTCGACGTGTCTGTCTCGCAGTCAAGCGCGCTTTTGCCTTTATACTCTGCGACCGATTTCCGACCGGTCTGAGCGCACCTTCGTACTCCTCCGTTACTCTTTAGGAGGAGACCGCCCCAGTCAAACTGCCCACCATACACTGTCCTCGATCCGGATAACGGACCAGAGTTAGAACCTCAAGCATGCCAGGGTGGTATTTCAAGGATGGCTCCACGAGAACTGGCGTCCTCGCTTCAAAGCCTCCCACCTATCCTACACAAGCAGGCTCAAAGTCCAGTGCAAAGCTACAGTAAAGGTTCACGGGGTCTTTCCGTCTAGCCGCGGATACACTGCATCTTCACAGCGATTTCAATTTCACTGAGTCTCGGGTGGAGACAGCGCCGCCATCGTTACGCCATTCGTGCAGGTCGGAACTTACCCGACAAGGAATTTCGCTACCTTAGGACCGTTATAGTTACGGCCGCCGTTTACCGGGGCTTCGATCAAGAGCTTCGCTTGCGCTAACCCCATCAATTAACCTTCCGGCACCGGGCAGGCGTCACACCCTATACGTCCACTTTCGTGTTTGCAGAGTGCTGTGTTTTTAATAAACAGTCGCAGCGGCCTGGTATCTTCGACCGGCATGAGCTTACGGAGCAAGTCCTTCACCCTCACCGGCGCACCTTCTCCCGAAGTTACGGTGCCATTTTGCCTAGTTCCTTCACCCGAGTTCTCTCAAGCGCCTTGGTATTCTCTACCCGACCACCTGTGTCGGTTTGGGGTACGATTTCTAATTACCTGAAGCTTAGAGGCTTTTCCTGGAAGCATGGCATCAACCACTTCCTCTTCATAAGAAGAGTCGTCATCAGCTCTCGGCCTTAACTGTCCGGATTTACCTAAACAGTCAGCCTACCGCCTTAAACTTGGACAACCAACGCCAAGCTGGCCTAGCCTTCTCCGTCCCCCCATCGCAGTAATTAGAAGTACAGGAATATTAACCTGTTTCCCATCGACTACGCCTTTCAGCCTCGCCTTAGGGGTCGACTCACCCTGCGTCGATTAACGTTGCGCAGGAACCCTTGGTCTTTCGGCGTGCGAGTTTTTCACTCGCATTGTCGTTACTCATGTCAGCATTCGCACTTCTGATACCTCCAGCAAGCTTCTCAACTCACCTTCACAGGCTTACAGAACGCTCCTCTACCGCTCATCTTGCGATGAACCCGTAGCTTCGGTGTGTAGTTTGAGCCCCGTTACATCTTCCGCGCAGGCCGACTCGACTAGTGAGCTATTACGCTTTCTTTAAAGGGTGGCTGCTTCTAAGCCAACCTCCTAGCTGTCTAAGCCTTCCCACATCGTTTACCACTTAACTACAACTTTGGGACCTTAGCTGACGGTCTGGGTTGTTTCCCTTTTCACGACGGACGTTAGCACCCGCCGTGTGTCTCCCATGCTTGCACTTCTGGGTATTCGGAGTTTGCATCGGTTTGGTAAGTCGGGATGACCCCCTAGCCGAAACAGTGCTCTACCCCCCAGAGTGATACATGAGGCGCTACCTAAATAGCTTTCGAGGAGAACCAGCTATCTCCGAGCTTGATTAGCCTTTCACTCCGATCCACAAGTCATCCCCTGCCTTTTCAACGGAAGTGGGTTCGGTCCTCCAGTCAGTGTTACCTAACCTTCAACCTGCTCATGGATAGATCGCCCGGTTTCGGGTCTATACCCAGCGACTAAAACGCCCTATTAAGACTCGCTTTCGCTACGCCTTCCCTATACGGTTAAGCTTGCCACTGAATATAAGTCGCTGACCCATTATACAAAAGGTACGCAGTCACCCAACAAAGTGGGCTCCCACTGCTTGTACGCATACGGTTTCAGGTTCTATTTCACTCCCCTCTCCGGGGTTCTTTTCGCCTTTCCCTCACGGTACTGGTTCACTATCGGTCAGTCAGTAGTATTTAGCCTTGGAGGATGGTCCCCCCATATTCAGACAACGTTTCACGTGCGCCGTCCTACTCGATTTCACTCAAAAGATCCTTTCACCTACGGGGCTATCACCCACTATGGCCGCACTTTCCAGAGCGTTCGGTTAAAATCAATTGAGCTTAAGGGCTAGTCCCCGTTCGCTCGCCACTACTTAGGGAATCTCGGTTGATTTCTTTTCCTCAGGGTACTTAGATGTTTCAGTTCCCCTGGTTCGCCTCTCACACCTATGGATTCAGTGTGAGATACCTGACTTATGTCAGGTGGGTTCCCCCATTCAGAGATCTCCGGATCACAGTCTATTTGCCGACTCCCCGAAGCTTATCGCAGGCTATCACGTCTTTCATCGCCTCTGACTGCCAAGGCATCCACCGTATGCGCTTATTCACTTGACCATATAACCCCAAAGAATCTGAAGTTATGTTTGGTTTGGAACACGACATTCGCCGAAAACTTGCGCTTGAACTCGCAAATTTACCTTGACCACATAGTCTGCAGTGAAACAGCCTATGTGTTCGTACTTCTATCACATACCCAAATTTTTAAAGAACAGTCTGAAAACAAAGTTCAGAAGTCAATGCTCCGACCCAACCCTT
>NZ_BDAE01000064.1 GCF_002091675.1 Pseudomonas luteola NBRC 103146
CCTCCTCTGTACTATTAAGAGCCTGCAGCATACGGGTCAATCGCTCACCGCCACCACCGGCGACAATACCTGTTTCAGCTGCTTGCACAATATCGTCTAGTGAGCGCTTATTCAGGAGATTTCCAAAATGCTCAATCACAGCTCTGAGCTCATTAAATGACTGGAAGCCTCTTTCAGCGTAGACAAGGCTCATGGCGCGGTGCAGATGTTTGAATTGGTATTTGATATCGTCCAGATCACCTAGACGATTAGCTATGATGAACCAGGCAAAGGTATGTCGGAACTGATGAGCCGTAAACTTGAACACATCCCCGACCCTGTAAGGTACTCCTCGGTTGCCACTATTGGCAGCTACAGAGCGGTAGTTACACGCCATCGTTTCAAGCTGCTGTAAATCCTGCTCTGTCACTAAGATACGGTAAAGGCCAAGGCGTAAGGACTTCACGCAATCACCGCCTTTTGTGCACACTACGAAATTAGATGTACACACCGTTAGGCGCAGGCCAAATAACCACTGGTTTTTCAAACCAGATGTCAGTTTATTGCGTGTCGTCTCAGTTAACCTGTGCGATTGATGCTCCAGAATTAGTCTGGCACGTTCATAGTAAAGGGCGTTGACTTTTGATAGTAACGTTACAGCACGATAGATGAGCTCATTAGCTATCCAATCCAGCTGGATAGCATTATCCGCCGTTTTGGTCATTACGCTGTTCAGGTAATAAAATTGCTCTCCGTCTTCGATACGGCTATGGGCCGAACCTGTCTTCAACGCACCTACCTCAGCATCACGCATACCAGTAAAAGCTAGGATTAGAGTATATGTGTGTCGTTTCAGGTCTCTAAAGTAACTATAAAGCGTTTCTTTTAGTTGCTTTACCAAGTCATACTCGGCTGAAGAAATAATGTGCTTAAGCGTCTTGCAATTTCCCTTGATAATTGCGTGATGCGTCTGACGAAAAGCTTTCGAAAAGTCCTCAAACCGGTTTTCTGCATTTTCTAAATAGGATGAGGCTTCAGCAATCAGCTGCTTCATGATTCCAGTCGGAATGATTGCATGACGAAGTCGGTTCCTTACTTCGTGTCGGTCTATCTCCGCCAGGGTCAGTTCATTCAACAGCTCCATTACTGGGCAAGGTATTAAGCCGTAATCGACCAGATGTTTAAAGGCATCCCTGAAGCTTTTATAACAGGAGGTCGCTAGCTGAGCATTCATACCGCTACGACGATCGTTACCAGTTAGAAACGCTAGCAAAAGGTTTCGAACTCTTAATGTCTGAAGGGCAGGAAAATCTCGAAATGATGCTAATCCTGCCTTGGCGCAGTATTCAGAGAACTTGACCAGCGTGCGTACTCTTTGCGCTACAGTATGCCACTTATAAGAAACGCCCCCTTCTCGAAGGCCATGATGGAACAACAGGAGCATGATGGCCTTTAATTCATAATCAAACTGTTTGCTGCCTGTGGAAATAATGACGCCTTTTCTTGCGCCTTGAGGAGAGAAGAGTTTGTCTCCAAATACATATCTGACCTGACCGCTACGCGGATCGCTATAAGCCCAGATAACCCTATCTCTTAACGAATCAATTTCATCAGCGGAAAGGTCATTCAGGCTTATGTGGCTATCTATTCGGGTGATCACATCCAATACATAAGCCAGATCGGTCATCACGGAATGAGTCCTATAGGGCACTTGTTGATGAGGGAGCATCCGTTAACGCAAAAGACCAGTCTGGATGCATCCCGTTGTCGGCTAGTAATGCTTCCCCCTGGACAACTACTCCCGGAGAGATAGCATCGAGTCGACGGAGAATCTCAGCTACTCGCGTTTTGAGGATAGCAAGGTGGATTCGTTGATCTTCAGTCTCATCATTAGGCAGCACAGACGACTCCATAGACTGCAGAAGGTATGCTCGATAGCTCAATAACTTCCAGACATGTTCTGGGTCTGCCACCGACCGGAAGAATTTGCACCAGATACAGCTTAGAAAATCCGCACAATAGCGCGCTGAAGTGCCTCTTTCAGAGAGAAGCCGCCTGTGTTCGGCTCTATATCGCAATGCTTCGGTATCATCACCGGTTGATGAGCACTGCCCGGCTGGGGTGTGCTGTAAGACATCACTTTGATCAGTGATAATTACAAAATCGGCGGATATTTCCTTACCCGCAAAGTACTTGCCCATAACATCCAAAGCCTGAGCCAGGGTGTATCTGGACTGATTCTCATCAAGACGAAGGTAGCTGGCCTCAAATGTCTTCAACTCATGCCTAGCAGCTGTCTCATAGTCGCCAGAGTTTTTTTGTATAGCACGATACACATGGTTGACCCCGCCTTTGCGGATCTTCTTGGAGTCGAATGTAAGTGAGCAACCACGTCTGGATATCAGTTCGGTGACGACCTTCGTTGCCGCCATGGAAAGCCGCTCTATCTTTCCCTTTCGCTTAATGAGAAACACATAGGACTTGTACAGGGAGTTCTCAGGCAGGGACGCCCTCAAGTCCTTGGTTAGGACATCACGCACATAAAGCAGATCAGCAGCTGCACTACGAACTGCGATCGAAGGAGATATGGGTTCCTTGAAGGAATAGGCATCCGATCGATAACCAGCTCGTGCTTTTTGAAGCACTACCGTTATTGCGCCTGGACTTCCCAACGTTGCAGTCGGAGTAACATCCTCACATTTAAGGCCCAGTGTTGGGGAAAGATTCCAACCAGTCTTTAGAAGGATTCGAGCCAGCATTAGAACGATACGACGCTCGCCGATTATTTCCGGCTCCGCGAGTAACGCCTCGATATGATAAGCCAGTTCACGGCACTGCTCGGCACTATAGTAATCGTCAGTATTTAAGCGCTTTAGGTGCTTATCTGTCCTGTTTATGGAAATAGGATAAGCATCAATCGCAGAGACACCTCTTTCGGTTACTAACCATTTAATACTTTTCTGATAGGTATAGGCTGTGTAGGTAGCAATAATGCTCGCTCGGCCTGCATTCTGTAATAACAGGAAGATAACTTTTTGCAAATTACATATACGGCTATCGAATGCTTTTAGGCCATGCTCGCCCAACAGGAATTTATATTCTTGACCTAGCTCTTTCCAAAGCAACACCATTACGGCTTTGAACTGTGTGAAATGGTGATACACCGTTCTCATGGAGTAGGGGCGCTGAGGTAAGTTGGCTTTTAATTCAGCCAGGAAACTGCTCATATCCTGGTATAGAGCAACGGATATCTCTCGTATTGGCGCGTAGTCGCAAAAGATAGGACGACTTGAATACTCCATTTCAAAGCAAAGCTGATAAGCAAGCAGCTCTTTCATATCCTTTTTAGAGGCTGGAAAGAGCGTATCTATGATTTCTTTGATAGGTCCTAG
>NZ_BDAE01000065.1 GCF_002091675.1 Pseudomonas luteola NBRC 103146
CTGAAGGCGGTGAGCTTTACCTGGAAGCAGGGCGCGGCAGAAGTTAAGCGCGTCATTACTGGGTATGAGGAAAAGGAAGTACCGGTAACTGAGGAGTATGAGGAAGAGTATGCGGATGTAGAGATCCGAGATGGCGTGGCCGTCCAGGTAATTAAGACCCGCACTGCCACCCGTAACGTGATCGATACGCTAAGCGTAGTCGACGAAAGCGGCAATCCAGTGATGGAGACCAAGAAAGAGGTCTATCTTGAAGAGGTCACGGATGCTGATGGCAATACCTCCAGCGTACCGGCGACTAGAGAGGTTGAGGTTCAAAAAACCATAACAGTGCCAAGGATGCAGAAGATTCAAGAGCCTGTTTATGGTGATGAAACAACCTTCGATTCTGGCAAAAGAACGCACTTCGGCATGATTGCCCAGCAGGTCAAAGAGGCAATGGCAGCTGTTGGGATTGATGATTTTGCGGGATGGACACTTGCAGATGCAGAAAACCCTGACTCTCGCCAGGGTCTGCGCTATGAGCAATTTATCCCCGTCCTGATAAATGCAGTGAAGGAGCTAAGTGCGCAAGTGAAGGAGTTGCAGCAGCGCTCATAAGGCGCTGCTTCATGATCACTGATAGGCGCGTGCGTCACAGGTTGAACTGAATGCGAGCCAGCCCGGCTTTTTAGAGCGGGCTGGTCTCAGCAGTTCGGATCTGCCGAAGGTCTGCCAGTGTCCTATAGCCGCTTCTTTATTGCCGTTCATGGCGACATTGAGGTCAGGGCTTCTATTGAGATAGAAGTCAACATCCAGCTTTTCAGGCGACATATTGGAATGTGTCGAGCTGTACCGGCCAATCCCGACATCTCGTCCTTGCAGGTCCCTGATGACTACCGTATGCCTCTTGTCCTTTGTTGGTCCGGAAAGCTTACAAGCTGTGACTTGGGTTCCGTCAGGGAGGAACGCTTTGATTGGCGTTCTCTCTGTGATCTCCAGTTCATGGAGGCGAGCCCGGATCTTATATTCCTCGCCAAACATGGATTTACGGTTCTTTTCGAGAGTATTAACAAGAACCCAAGCTCCGTGAGGGTCTGGGAACATCCAGCCCATCAGCTCAGCACTGCGGTAGCCAGACTGGAATGAAGCTTCTGCCATATCCTCGGTAGCCTTGAGGTCGTATGCCTGGGGCACGCCTTGAACATACCCAGTTACCAGGGCGGTTGCCCAGAGCACGAGAGAAACGCCCAGTGTGGTTTTCTCGTTTGCCAGCCGGACAGTCAGCATTAGCGCCCCAAGCCACACAGCAACCGCTGCCATGTAATACCTGGAGGCCATGAAGTTTGTCAGGTCGAACTCGTAGTGGCTGACATAGACGTTGATGACATAGCGAAGGCCAGCGCCCAATGCAGCGGAAAGAAGGCCGCTAAGCAGGATGGCAATGGCGAACACGTTATAACGATCCATGCCGAAGCGGCGCAGATTCATTACCGCAGCCAGCGCCGCCCAGATCACGGCAACTCCGCCCAGAGCTACAGCAACCATGGGGCTATCGGTAAAGGCCGACCCTATGAAAGCCAGACTTGCCGAAGTAAGGTTGAACGTGTCGAGGAATACGGCCCTGAGGATCAACCCAGCATTCAGGCCATCAGGAGCCGGGAGGCCTGCAAGCCATACGGAATTCATCTGAACGCCGAAGTAGAACAGGCCAGCCAGGAAGACGAACGATATCACCGCGCGGGTGAAGCGCCGGAATAGGGCGTAGATCAGCGGCACAAACAGGATCGACATGAACCCTGACCCGTGAGCGAAGATGGCAACTGCGCCGGTAAGCAGGGTAGGTCCGAAAAACTCACCTCGGCGACCTGTGGACGTTGCGTCTTTGCAGACGAAATACAGGTTAAGGGTATAAATGAACCAGAAGGTACTGACGACTGCCTGGAAGCTGACCGTCCAGATACCCCAGCCATTGAACCCAAGCGCAAGGGCGGCTACGGCTGCCAGGGCTACAGGCGTCTTGGCATTGTGACGCATCGAATGGGCGATGATATAGGCAAAGCCCAAGGCTGAAATGCTGCCTGCTATCCGAGCAAGAAGCATTGATCCATCAGCTAGGTGCCAATCTATATAGCCAAGAAGGAAGATCAGAGCGTGGAAGTGTTCCACATGCCGCTGAAGAATCATCCTGATTACTGACATGGTCCCATCATCAACAGACATCATTCGATGTGGGATTGCCAGGGCGTCCGAGTTGTTCACGGGTGAGTAAGTTGCGCAAACCACCCATATAAACAGTAGAACAGGTACTGCTGCCATCGTAATAGCGGTGATGGCTGTTATCCCTCTGTACTTCACTTCTAATCTCCTGCACTGAGCGGGCGTAACCATAGTAGATAAATCTGGTGTTTGCCCGTCTAGCTAGAGGTTTTTTTGCCAGAGGGCTATTTTGTGTTGATGACTCTCTCTCCATTGATCACCCGTCCAACCAGCACCAGGTCGAACTGCTGCCCATCCCTTCGCGTCAGCCTCATCCCATCGACCGAACCATATAGCCCAGCGTTTCGCTCGTGAAACTCCAGGCGGCCGTTCGGATCTCGCCTCACGACACCATGATCTTCACTCAGATTGTAGAACTCGAAAGCCGACTGCTCGACGATCCCGGCCAGCTTGCCGTTCGTATCCCTGAGTTCGTAGATGCCGCCTTTGAGGAAGTCGGGGGAGTAGGTAGCCAATGCTTCGGCTGCCCATAGCTTTGCCGAGTCGATGACCTCCATCATGTCCATCCAGCGGTCTTTAGTGATCGCCTGGGTACTCAGCAGCCGGTCGGCAACTTCTTTCATGTAAGAGGTATGGTGTTCGGGTAGGCGAACAAGGGCATGCTGGTCTTTAGCCAGTCTTTCCCATTCAGCAATTGAAGTGCTCATAAGAGGGTCCGTTCTACTGAGGATGCATACAGTAGTCGGAAAG
>NZ_BDAE01000066.1 GCF_002091675.1 Pseudomonas luteola NBRC 103146
CCTATAATGCGCCCCACTTCCGCTGCAACGGAACAGCAAAAAGCCTTGTAGATCAATGGTTTAGCTGTTTAGTCAGGGTCAGGCCTCCGGTCTGGCAGAAGCGGAAAGAGGGAAGCGGTAGTTGACAAGCCCCTGGGTTTGTGTAGAATACGCCTCCCGCTGCCAGAACAGGTTTCCTGATCCGGCAGGTCCGGCAAGCGGTTCAGCGGGTTAGACTGGTTGAACAAAAAGCTTGACAGGACAAGAGGTTAGCGTAGAATGCGCGCCTCGGTTGAGACGAAGGTCTTAACCAACCGCTCTTTAACAAGTTGAATCAAGCAATTCGTGTGGGTGCTTGTGCTGTAAGACTGATGGATCGACAAGATTATCAGCAAGACAAGTAACACTCGTGAATTCGAGAGTTTATTTGCGATTGCTGAGCCAAGTTTAGGGTTTTCTCAAAACCCGGATATGTTTGAACTGAAGAGTTTGATCATGGCTCAGATTGAACGCTGGCGGCAGGCCTAACACATGCAAGTCGAGCGGATGAGGAGAGCTTGCTCTCTGATTCAGCGGCGGACGGGTGAGTAATGCCTAGGAATCTGCCTGGTAGTGGGGGACAACGTTTCGAAAGGAACGCTAATACCGCATACGTCCTACGGGAGAAAGTGGGGGATCTTCGGACCTCACGCTATCAGATGAGCCTAGGTCGGATTAGCTAGTTGGTGGGGTAACGGCTCACCAAGGCGACGATCCGTAACTGGTCTGAGAGGATGATCAGTCACACTGGAACTGAGACACGGTCCAGACTCCTACGGGAGGCAGCAGTGGGGAATATTGGACAATGGGCGAAAGCCTGATCCAGCCATGCCGCGTGTGTGAAGAAGGCCCTCGGGTCGTAAAGCACTTTAAGCTGGGAGGAAGGGTTGTAACCTAATACGTTGCAGCTTTGACGTTACCAGCAGAATAAGCACCGGCTAACTCTGTGCCAGCAGCCGCGGTAATACAGAGGGTGCAAGCGTTAATCGGAATTACTGGGCGTAAAGCGCGCGTAGGTGGCTTGGTAAGTTGAATGTGAAATCCCCGGGCTCAACCTGGGAACTGCATCCAAAACTGCCTGGCTAGAGTACGGTAGAGGGTGGTGGAATTTCCTGTGTAGCGGTGAAATGCGTAGATATAGGAAGGAACACCAGTGGCGAAGGCGACCACCTGGACTGATACTGACACTGAGGTGCGAAAGCGTGGGGAGCAAACAGGATTAGATACCCTGGTAGTCCACGCCGTAAACGATGTCAACTAGCCGTTGGGGTCCTTGAGACTTTAGTGGCGCAGCTAACGCAATAAGTTGACCGCCTGGGGAGTACGGCCGCAAGGTTAAAACTCAAATGAATTGACGGGGGCCCGCACAAGCGGTGGAGCATGTGGTTTAATTCGAAGCAACGCGAAGAACCTTACCAGGCCTTGACATGCAGAGAACTTTCCAGAGATGGATTGGTGCCTTCGGGAACTCTGACACAGGTGCTGCATGGCTGTCGTCAGCTCGTGTCGTGAGATGTTGGGTTAAGTCCCGTAACGAGCGCAACCCTTGTCCTTAGTTACCAGCACATCATGGTGGGCACTCTAAGGAGACTGCCGGTGACAAACCGGAGGAAGGTGGGGATGACGTCAAGTCATCATGGCCCTTACGGCCTGGGCTACACACGTGCTACAATGGTCGGTACAAAGGGTTGCCAAACCGCGAGGTGGAGCTAATCCCATAAAACCGATCGTAGTCCGGATCGCAGTCTGCAACTCGACTGCGTGAAGTCGGAATCGCTAGTAATCGTGAATCAGAACGTCACGGTGAATACGTTCCCGGGCCTTGTACACACCGCCCGTCACACCATGGGAGTGGGTTGCACCAGAAGTAGCTAGTCTAACCTTCGGGAGGACGGTTACCACGGTGTGATTCATGACTGGGGTGAAGTCGTAACAAGGTAGCCGTAGGGGAACCTGCGGCTGGATCACCTCCTTAATCGATAGATCCCAGCTTTGGCATAAGCTCCCACACGAATTGCTTGATTCACTGAAATAAAGACGCGAGATGAGTCAAGACTCAAGCGTTAGACGATTGGGTCTGTAGCTCAGTTGGTTAGAGCGCACCCCTGATAAGGGTGAGGTCGGCAGTTCGAATCTGCCCAGACCCACCAATCGATGGGGCCATAGCTCAGCTGGGAGAGCGCCTGCTTTGCACGCAGGAGGTCAGGAGTTCGATCCTCCTTGGCTCCACCATCTAACACCGCGTTAAAGCTCAGAACTGAGTGCTTACCCCCCCCCCTT
>NZ_BDAE01000067.1 GCF_002091675.1 Pseudomonas luteola NBRC 103146
TCAATAGCGCTTTGTACGTCTCCAGCCTTTAGCTCGGAGAGTGCGTTCTGAATGGTCTTCTTCAGTTCTGCAACCTGCTCAAGCGCTATGTCTCGTTCGGCTTCCCGGGTGGCTATCTCTTCTTCTAGCGTGTCGATGGTATTCATATCTGCCTCTGCCATATGTTGGCGTTATTGAAGTGTTCCCATTTCACTTGCCTACACCGCATCGCTGCTATGTTCTCCAGCTCTACGCCAGCGTCTGAGGTGAGTACGATCCGATACCGAACACCGGTAGGGACATGCAGCCACACACAAGCCTCAACGGCCTGCGCTGATTCTCTTAACGTTGTCATGGGGTGTGCCTATGCGGTTAGCAGGTAACGCTGAGGTATGCCGTTCTGCTCGAATTCCTTGACCTTCTTGCGCAACTTGTCGGCATCAAGGTCCATAACGTAGGCAATGAGCTTCCAGGTGAAGCCTTCGGCGTGCATCTCGTACGCCTTCACGAGTTGATCTATGGTCATGGTCGCCTCCAACTACTGGGCGCTGAATTCCGGTGTTCCAGGCAGCTTGAAATGGGTTCGGATGTTGTAACGGTCTGCCGAGGGTAGGCAGTAACCCAACTCAGTCACTTGCCGGCCGCTGGCTAGATACGCTTCAAGGGCTTGAGCAAGATGCTCACGAGAGGGCTGACGCTGGGTAATTGCGCGGGTGTCTACAAGCATGATGAGCACCAAAGTTAAATATGGCTCCAGCGCCGGAAGCTCACGATCTGCAATACAGCGCTTTCCGATACTTCAAACTTCTCGGCAAGAGCCTTGGTGCTGGCAATTGAGTTGATTCGTTCGATCTCAGCCTTACGCCACTCATAAAGGTCACGCATGGCATGTACGTCGGCTTCGGTCAGCTTTGTGTTGTGATGAGAGTTACCGGGCTGGAAGGGCATAGATCACCTACGCTGCATTGCCTTGGGGTTGATGCTTCTTGATGTAGTCCATAGCGCCTGCGAACTTCTCTAAAGGCAGCTGGCTAAGGTCTTTTATCTTGGAGAGCTTGCAGAAATCTTCATCGCTCATGCCGGCTGCTAAGAGTGCATTAGAAAGAGATCTATGCTCAGCTTCACCTATTCGCGGCTTTGGTGCGGGTACGCTTTCTGGCTTACTTTTCGTATTGGCTGGTTGTCGATAAGGCTGCATAGCCGCCTCACCATCATCATCTTCAGGTGCAATTCCACACGCGGCCATTAGGCTAAAACGCCTTGCGTATGTCAGCGCGGAGCCATAACCCTGCGGGTCTTGCTTCTGAGCGGGAACATGGAAGATACCGCCGCTCATCTTCTCTCCAGACTCATGGATGAATAGGGTTTCGACGGTCACGCCTTTGTCGTCAGGATGAGTGACTTGCAGCAGGCCAATACCGTTGTTATTCAAGGCATCGATGACCGCCTCAATGCAGCCATCCAGTCGTACGTACCGTGACTTGAAAGCCGGGTTGACGCTGGTTTTGAGCGCAGGACCGAAGGCCATCTGAGCCTTGACGAACGCTGCGAAGATTTTGGTTTGTTCAGACATGATTTCTCCAGGCAGCCGAATCATGCATGGCTGCATAAAGGGGAAGAGGGAGAGGGGGTGTTAAGCGGTAACGCGTCCAGCCACACCCATGCAAACAATGACGAGTGTGTAGAGAGAGATTGATGTGAAGCAGCCTTGCCAGATTAGGCGGCGGCGGAGAGCTTGGCGGGTGGTCATTCAGCGCACTCCTCAAGCTCTACGTCATCAAATCCGACACCATCAACCGATGCTGATACAACGCGAATGCCAACCCTGCCAAAAGGTGTGCCGTCATAGCCTGCCCAGCCTTCTTCGTTCTGGAGTTGTTCAGTCCATAGCTTTCCAACTGCCTGTCCATGCTGAAAAGATGACCCGCCTTCACTCAGCATTAGGCTGATCATTCGAGATCCGAATAGGCGTATCAGAGCGAGCTGATCTGATCCTGACTCAGCGTCTCTGAATTCATCAGCGCCTGACCAGAAGTCGATATGATCCTTGGCGTGCTCTGGGGTGAGAATGTCAAAGTCAACCTCAAGCTGAACTTCGTAATCACCCCATGTTTGCCGGACTACATAGCTTTTAATGTCACTCATGCCGCCACCTCCAAACCATTCAACCGAACCCAATACTGATCAAACACCCGCTCGCTGATGTCGCCATGCCTAAAGGCAAACACCAGAAGGCTTGCTGCTAGCTGCCGTCCTACGCTAGTGGTCGATACAATCCAGACATCAAGGATCTTGCAGGCTGATTGCTCAC
>NZ_BDAE01000068.1 GCF_002091675.1 Pseudomonas luteola NBRC 103146
TAATGTAAATCTCATTCCTCTTCCGGCACCAACTTGCGGCGCGCAAACAGGCTTTCCAGAATCTTGTTCAACAGCACGACCAGCGCAATAAACACCAGGAAATAAACAACAACATTGTCAGTACCCATAAGCCTGGAAAGCTTACCGGCAATCATTGCAGACAGCGCCAATACACAGACGAAGCGAATGCCCAGTACTAATGCAGACGTGTACTCATGAACCACATTGTCAGGTTTCACGGGGCGATCACTCGTTTCCATAGTCCAACTACCTGGCAAGTCTGATTGCTTGCCTGGCTACTTTAATAGCATTGCAACGATGCTTTTCCGAGCAACATCCTCCGAACGATCACTTATGGCCGATAGGCGCCAATTACAATGGTGATTGATACGCTTGGCGCTGGGCCCGCCAGAAAACCGGCGTGATCTGAAGAAGGAGAAATCTTAACGAAAGAAGCTGGCTTCGCCTGATGAAGAGTGGTCAAGTGAGATGAGTTATTTGAGCGGAAGCAATGATAACGAGGTTTGCTGGATCATGCAGGGCTTCGTGCTGCCTGCAGTCTCTGGATTACTGCTCCAGCAAAAGTATGCTCCACTCCTTCCAGTTGTTAGCCAGTTGCCGTTGAAAGCTTGCTAGTAAAGAGCGCTTGGTTTTCATTCCGTGGCAAGGCGGGTGTTCGGTTGTAAGGATAAGGCTTCTCTGTATATCAAACCTTATCAGTCGAAAAGAAAAGGGCGTTATCCGATAAAGCAGAAGCTTTAAGCTTGAGGCAGCTTTCCTCTCACGGATCGCATCATGGGGAAGAGGTGGCTAACGTTATATTAAGCGGATAAAGGCTTTTAACACGGCGGCAAGCTGCAGAAAATGAAGCATACCGATAACGCCTCAATATGCTTAAAACGTAACATCTGTATCGTCACGCTCCTCTTCAGCGCTACGTGCTTCCAGATCACCTAACCAGTCCCAATCACTGGTGCGCTTGGGTTCACTCAGCAGCCATTCTATAAAAGCATTCAATAGTAGGTTCACCTAGCTGTATTTATGAACGTGTTGGTTCATTAAAGACAGTCACTACAAAAACGCCTGATTATTACGCTTATAAATGCTTTCATTATGTTTCAAGGACTTATGATGAACCGAATCAATTGCCATGCAGGACAACGATTAAGTTCCAGAGCCTCTTGGCGAAAGAGGCTCTGGATGCGCATAGCTTCGATTAGTTGGCCAGCGCCGCCAATGTTTTGGGATAACCTACAGTCGATCCATTTACCGGAGCGCCGTCGAGGTAGACCGCAAGGTTTTTACCGGCCTGGACATAGGTAATCTTGCGAACCTCGCCGGTGGCCAGGCGTACGGATCCTCCTGCCTTGAATGCCGCCTGGTTAGTTGAAGTGCCGGGAATCGAGAAGCCAGCCTTCTTGCGGTACACGCCGTTGAGCCAGTCAGCATTGGTAAAGTCATTGATCGGGCTTGTGGCGAGTACTGCCGATACCAACGCCAGCTTATTAGGATAGCCTACGATCGATCCATTTACCGGAGCGCCTTCCAGGTACACCGCCATATTGGTACCGATCTGGACAGCAGAGATCTTTCTGACCTCTCCGTTAGCAAGTCGCACCGAAGCACCTACTATGAAGGCAGCCTTATTAGCGGCCGTAGCAGGGATCGAGAAACCGGCTTTCTTGCGATAAACACCATTGAGCCAATCGGCGTTAGTAAAGTTGTTGATTACGCTACTAACTGCACCGTCTGCTCCAGCAACAGGTGTGGTGGTTACTGGAGTTGCTGCCGGTGGTACCGAAGTCGACGGTGCTGTGGAAGAGCCAGTACCCGTAGACGGTGTGGTCGCAACCGGAGTTGTACCCACAGACGGAGTGGATGGCGTTGGCGTCGTGGAGGCGCCTGCCTTCTTCGGGCCTATTTCCGTACAGCTGCTGCTGTCCATGTATTTCTTGAGCGTCGGCCACTGCGGGCGATCCTGCCCATTTACCGGCTCAACCGACATGAAATAATTGCCCCAGCCCGGACCTGCCGCCCAGTAGGATGCCGGTACACAATTCTCTTTCAGGTAGGTCAGCATATTGTCCATCAGGATGTTCCAGCGCGGGTTGTTATCCGGTACGCCGAACTCACCAATATAGCCACGCTG
>NZ_BDAE01000069.1 GCF_002091675.1 Pseudomonas luteola NBRC 103146
CCTCGGTCACTGGCCATTGATGATGGTGTTTTGCTCATTGATCCACTCTTGCAGGCTGCTGAGCTGTTCAGCATTGGCCCTACAGGTGGCGTAATTCTGGGTGACGGTTGTTGCTATGGTGCTCAGCTTGACTTTAGGGCCTGCTGGTAGAGGTTGAAGCTCACGGGGCTGTTGCATCAGTAGCGCCGGAGGCAGCATCCAAACTGATTCCTCGGGCCGCTGCGTCGTGCACGCGGACAAAGCCATCAGGCACAGAGCACTGATCATCAGCTTTAGGGGTGATATAGATCGGCACCTGCTTGATGATGGTGTCGGCCTGCTTGTAAACGATCCTTTCTCTATCCACATACTGAGTCACTACCCTATCTCTTACCTTGACGAGTACCTGAACATCCTTGACGGTCTGTTTCAGTTCCTTTTCTTGGTTGTGGGTAGCTCCAGATACCCAGCCATGCGCCCATATCGCAACACCCAGGGCCAGTACCGCGAGGTATGCCCATATGCGAGGTATGAGTAGGTTCATGTCAGCCCCAGGTGCCGGTACGCATTGCCTGAGCGAGTTCTTTGGCGCGGCCTTTTACTTGAGTAGCCCACTTGCTATCAAGCATCTCGGTAGCGGCTAGGTCGAACTGCTGGTTACCAATCGCTGCCAGCATCTTCTTGAAGCCAGCTAACCGAGATCGGCCAAGATTGAAAGCCATCTCAATCATGACTTCCTGCCGCACGCCATCTAGAGACTGATAGCGAGGCACCACAGCTAAGGCATCCTTGATTGCATCATCGATATCGTTAGCCAGTAGAAAGGCAATCTCGGAGTCTCTGAGGCCTTTGTCGTCCAGGTTGCGACCTATACCTATGGTCAGCTTCCCTTCAGTATCCAGATACGGCTTGTTGCGTTTGTCTTCTTTGGCGGCAAGACGACGCTGAAGCCTTGCCATGTCGATAGCCATTAATGCCGTCTCCGCTCAGTGCGTCCGTCCCACTCATCCCATGTGGCGATCTTGGCGACGTTGCCGTTCGCTCGACAGACCAGAATCAGGATGATGGCGAGAATCATGGTGTTGTAGATGGATACTTCAGGCCATTCCCCGTACACGAGGATGCGGCCTGAGATGCTTAGCCATTGCTGAGCGGTGGCTGAGGCCAGTCCGAACGCGCACAGGCTAGGCAGGAGGCGGTACTTTGACCTGCCCCTTGAATACTTGAAGGCGATCATGATGCAGATGCCAGCGCATACGGATGCTTGAGCCAGTGCCGCATAGCGAATGGGCTCCGTCAGGTATCCGTATGTCGCCATGGCCGCTGTCATCGCAGCAGCACACATCGCCCCTGCTTGATTATCCCGGCGGTAGTAGATGGCCGAGATGGTTGCAAACAGGATGGTTAAAAAGATCAGTACCGAGGTTGAGGTCATGGCTGCGTGTCTCGCTTACCCAGGAAGCGATTCAGAATGAACAGGAGCCACTTGGGCGCTCGTCCAGTCTGTATGGCTTCCAAGACTGAGATGCAGACAACTACACAAATAAGGCCTGCGATGAATGCTGCAAAGCCGCTGGTTTGTGCCCATTTCTGGGCAAGCAGCTCTACAGCTCCGAAGTAGCCGCCTATCCACCCCACAAAGAGGTAGCCCAGGCGCTGCAGCACCTTAAGATCCTTGGCGAAAATGATAAAAGCGAATGCTCCCCCGAACGCGCCTACTACGGCGGCTAAGTCCACTCCGGGGAATATGCTGGCTAAACTGAGTCCGAAAAATCCCGCAGCCAGCGGTGTACCTAAGCTGGTCGTGGGTTCGGCCATGTTTGCTCCGGTTGTAAAATCCCGCTGTAAAGGGGATCAGCGGGTGCCAAGGCGCTTGGCTTAAAAGGGTGACAGGCGACCGGCATCAGCCAATCCATACCTGTCTATTGGTCCGTCATGGGGCTGTTGTCCGTACCGGAGCACGCATGCGGGACTAATTAGGGCCTTATTTCA
>NZ_BDAE01000070.1 GCF_002091675.1 Pseudomonas luteola NBRC 103146
ACTGCTCGATCTGGGTCATGTAGTTACCAAAGTCTTCAATACTGAGCGTCGTCGTGCTGATGCCCCGGCGCTGCCCGTTGGGTAGGTCTTCCCAGCCGATGAACTCCTGCTTGGCCCACTCATGCCATGCTTCCTTGCTGTATTGGCGACCATCCAGCCATGCGATAGCGGCCAGCTCACGAATCAAGGCGTGATAGCGTCTGTTCTGCTGAACGCTGCGCTTGTCCTTCATCGGGCGAACAACGATCTCAAGACCATGCTTGGCTTTACCGATCATTCCGCCTGCGAGGTTCCAGGCGGCGAGGAAGGCGGCACGTAGGCCTGCCTCCTCGTTTATGCGAAAGACTCGTTCAGCCATGACTCCCCTCCCGCGCTGCCTGCTCGATCTTGATTTGCCACGCCTCTAGCCCTTCTTGGCCTGGACCTGGGGCGGTATGACAATGAGCGATAAGCGGGCAGCGTCCACAGCTGGAACGGTCCTTGAGGCTGTAATGCTTCTGGCAAATAGCCGCGGCAGTATTGATCTCAGCCATTAGCGCTTACCTCCCTTGCATGGGCCTAAGCCACAGACCGCGCAGGTGCGGGGATACGGCTTGCCTTGTGCGCGTAGCTCTTGCTGGCACTGGCTATGGCTTGGCTCTCTGCGAGGACGGTCTATCCCAAACAGCAGCGGCTCAAGATCCTGGCAGCGGAAGTGGTGGTAAGCCTCCGTACCCTTAGCCTCGGTGGGGTTATCTGTCTGAGCAGCACGCTCGAAGCCCTTGGCATAAGCGCTTTCAAGGACTTCGGCTATCTGGTCAGTAGTGAGGGTGTAGGTCCTCATGCTGGGCACCCCGCGAACATGTCGATTTGCGGTACCGGAGTACTGAGCCGGATTAACTCGGCATTGATCCGATCTTCCGCAGTCTCAAAGTGGATCGGGTCCAACTCCATACCTACGAAGTCACAACCACAACGAACTGCAGCCACACCGGTGGTGCCGCTGCCCATTGTGTTATCGAGTACTGTCATTCCCGGCACCGTATAGGTGCGGATGAAGTACTCCATGAGGCCGACTGGCTTTTGGGTTGGGTGGTAGTTGGCCTTCTGCTTGTCGCTCGAGAAGAACTGAACCGAACGCGGATAGCGACTAGTTGAGTCGTATTCGGTCAAAGACAAAGCCTTTCCATAGCATTCTGAGGCGACGGTCTTACGCTTGGCGGTGCGCCGCTCGTGACCGTGGGTCATTTGAGGGTTGTAGGTCGGCTGCTTCCGGTAGAAGACCTGAGCGCTTTCATGAGCTCGCAGCGGCTGCTTCTTGGCATTCAGGAATCCTGTTGCGTTGCCCTTTTCCCATATCCACTCATAGCGGAACATCCGCAGGTTGCTAGCTACGAGTACTGATGAGAAAGGCTGGGCAGACATCAGCACGATTGCGGCTTCTAGCTTTGTCACGCGCAGGTACTGCTTCCATAGCTGCTCAAGATCAAGGACAGAATCCCAATCGCATTCGGTTGTGCCGTATGGAAGGTCGCACATGATCATGTCTATGGAGCTGTCCGGTACCGAATCAAGCAGATCCAGGCAGTTGCCTTGCATAAGACTTACCTGTCTCATCGCTTTACCTCCACGCCCACTGCTTCGATGGCATCTTTGGCCCAACCAAGTGCCTCAACAGCGCAGTTGTATGAATGCCTATTGGCGTACTGGCTCATAGTTGGAACAGGAAGCTGCACTACCAGGGCAGCGCGGGAGGCTTGCCAGAATTCCCACGCGTCAGCAGTTTTCTGCCAGAAGTAGGTATCCCGATACAGGCCGGACTTCAGGTCATCGTCTGACCAGCCCATATCTTCACGGCAGTACTTCTCAAACTCTTCGCGCATACTCATGCCGCTTCCCTCCCCATGATCTGCAAATGACGCTCACAG
>NZ_BDAE01000071.1 GCF_002091675.1 Pseudomonas luteola NBRC 103146
AGGTAGTCAGGGTAGATCCTGTTCTTGCCGGCTGCCTCACGGATGATGTCGCCGATCTTGACTTGGTTGCCCTTGCTACGGGCCAGATTGAGCGACTTGCCTTGCTGATCGAATGACCCTGGCGTCTTGACGTTAGGCCGTAGGAAGATAACCGCCGCCACCACCGCCGCGGCAGCTGCCGCTGAAATGATGGCAATGGTTGCAGCCTCAAGGCCCTTGGGCTCAGGGTAGATCCGAACGTCGTCCTCTGGGCTAAACAGTTTCGAATCCCAATGCTCTGGATCAATCAGCAAGCCGTTTATTTCGATGCTGATAGGCGGAGATGTACGGCGCTCATAGCTCTTGACGTTGATCGAAAGCCACTTATCAAGCGTCATCACCGACTCGGTGTAATGCTTTTCTAGAGGTTCGCCCTCAAGCTTACTGGGGAAAATGCTGATCAAAGTGAAAGCTCGCTCTAGGATATCGTTCAAGAAACTTGTTAAGTGGCTTCACGGAAACACCCGTCTGGAGCATTTCCATACCGTGAAGGCGTCCGTCTACTTCAACGACCAGCCCCACGTGAACGCAGATTGCTCCACGCCAAAGGCAGACGATCGCGCCTACCCTTGGCTCACAAGGAACCATTGCGCCGGTGCATTCATGAGCAGCCTTGGTGAACTCACGAGCCATCGTGTGCCGGACATGTCCCCAGCTAGGTAGAAGCGGGAGGCCATAAACCTCATGCCTCACTGCGCGGACAAGTCCCCAGCAGTCCAGCCGCTGAATACCGTCCACGACCTCGCCTCTCCCACCGTCCAGGTAGGCGGCAGAGAAATAGTCATTGAGGGCCATATCAGACGTACCGTAAGCCGGGAGCGAAGTCCAAGGTGTACTTGCGGCGGGGCCAAGCAAGGTTCAACAGGTCGTAGTAGCCGGAGGACAGCTGAGAGGTGACGCCCTGGATATACCCGCCCTTCACCTTCATCCTGTAAGGCTTCTCAGCCGGGCCGGACAGATCGCTGGACAGATACACCCTGAACACCAAACTAATAACCTGTCTGGTATCCAAGGCTTCATCGATCAGCTGCTGAGACTCGCCGGTGACGTTATCAATGGCGAAGTTCAGCGTCTGATTCCCGCTGTTGTCTCGCTTGGGCAGGGCCACATCCATACCGCAGGCTTGGTATGTCACCACCTCGCCTGTTTCGGTTGCAGCCATCACATCCTCATAGGCCTTACACAGATAGACAGACTTATCCCAGGCAGGACAAGACAGCTCCAGAGTGGCGATCTTTACATCCGATCCGCCTGATGCGTAAAACTGCTCCAGAACCGTCATCGTCCTACCCTTCTAAGTCCATAGGTCTGCTCGAATGCCTTAGCTGCCGGCCCGCCCTGGTGAATGTTCGATACGAACACGTCCATGGTCATGCCGCCGCCTGAGTTGTTGATCTGCTGAACCTGCCCAGCCTTGTTGGCGTCCTCATGAAGATTGACTACCACGCCGCCACCGCCCGACTTGCCAGGAGCGGTACCAGCCAGACCGGCATTGCCATTCGGCGCGTAGCCTTTACGCAGTGACTCAACCGTTGCCACACCACCCGCCCGTGCAATGTCAGCCTGTGACCAGACCACCTCGCCTTTGTGGACGATACCGGCTGGGTCGTACTTACCACCCGGACCGGTATAACCACCCTCAGAGAACCCACCTGTAGCCGCCCCTGCAATTGCCGAGGAAGCCGCTGCAATCGCTGCCGCTGCAAATGGTGCCGTAGCCGCTGCTGCTGTGGCCGCTGCTGCTGGAGCCAATGCAGGACCAACGATAGGAATAGCCGCGGTAGAAGCGAAGGCGTTCAATGCGGCCAAGTTAACCTCAGCTGTAGACTGGCCTGTCACAGCAGCGGCAT
>NZ_BDAE01000072.1 GCF_002091675.1 Pseudomonas luteola NBRC 103146
GGCAATAAAAAACCCGCCACTGAGGACGGGTTTAGTAAGTAGTCATATTCGCGAACGCAGCGATGACATCATGGGATTTATAATGATCATATCGCCACGAAAGGTCAAGCTACTTGACCAAATATTTCTTGTTGATCGAATATTTCGGTTACATGGATCAGTGCAGCCTCTTCGATTGCGTCCAGGCTACGGTAAACCTGATTCCTCCAGCGGCGACGTGTTGACTCAGGCCGTGCTTCGCTATCCCATGTATTCATGTCATAGAACTCAGGCTCCAGGACTATCATGTCAGTTGATCGCTTGATGTATTTCTCACGATCTACCTCCTTTGACATGCCCTTGACGCCCTTTTTCTTGAAGCTAGCCATCAGCGCCTTGTGCTCTGCATATTGACGCTCAGACCGACTTACAACCTCCATTCCGGTGCTCGCTTGAGCCTGCAAGCCCTTCATCTTCGGAATGAACCATGCTGTCGTAGCCTTGTATTTGAATAGCTGGGAGGCAAACGATTCTACGTGAGGCGCAACCTTGCCAATTGCTGCGACCTTGTTGCCCTTGTGGGTCGAATACTTCCCAACCAAGAGATTCCAGTGCAGCGGCTTCAATTCTTTATGCAGCAAGGCATACAGCGCGCAGTCATAATCGAACTTCTCCCGGGCAGAGATGCAGGACCGGAATGTGCTATCGGCAGGAATAGAATCGATCAGGTTCTGCCAATGTTGCTTGGTGGTGTTGTCGATGTTGTCGGCAGCCAGTACCCGTACCAGCGTGCTCATTACGTCGCGATAGATTGCGGTCATACTGCTGCCCTCGCCTTCATTTCTCGTGTTTTTGCTCGGTAATGGGCCTTGATGGCCTGCAGATCGTCGATCGTGTAACGCTTGGGTTCGTGAGGGCCTTCCAGCCATTCAACCTTGTCGGCACCTATCCGGCGTACCAGGTTTATCCGGTAGTTCACGATGTCGCCTGACTTGTGGTTGTTGCATGGAGCGCACTGCTTCCAACAGTTGAGCGGTTCGAACCGTAGCTCCGGGCTGCTAGCTACTGTCCGATAATGACCCGCATGGAATTGGCCCTCATGGAAGCGGCCGCAGCTGATGCATGGCTGGTCGGCATCACGCATCCGAATCCACTCATTGAATGCCTGCTGGGTCTCTCTCATGTAGTCCGAGCGAGACTTGAGTTTCTTTCTCGCTTCCTTGGCCTCTGCCTGCGCTTTCCTGACGTTTTCTCGCTCAACCTTGGCCGACCTAGCGGCTGCCATTTGCAACGCACAGGAAACGCTACAGGCGGCTTGTAGGGGGCGCGCTGGAATGAACTCAGCGCGGCAGGTTGGGTTCTTGCATTTTTTCTTCTTCAGCTTCCGGGGTGATACCTGGATGCCTGATGCCTTTGTCTGGATGGCTGTACTCATTGCCCAGCCTCCAGCAGGTTGTATTCACGCAGCCAGTCAGCGCCTACACCCTGGTATGCCAGTCCATCAGGGCCGTTCTGCCCTATCCGATCCATGCGCTCTTCGTCGAAATCGTCCAGGTGCGGCAGGGCCATTTGATCGTTCGGCCAGACCGGGAAACGCTTCTCCCTGATCGTGTCGGCGTACTCGCAAGCCGCGGCGAAGGTCTTGAACGTCACCGTTACCCCGTCATGATCAACAGTCACAGCACTGGGGTTTCCGTTGTTGATGATGAGTCCTTTCATGCTGCCTGCCTCCAT
>NZ_BDAE01000073.1 GCF_002091675.1 Pseudomonas luteola NBRC 103146
AGTTGCTCAGTTCCAGAAGCTTGCAGAAGACCCGGCCAAGGCTTCCGCTGAGCTTAACGAGCAATACGGATATCTAACTGCATCTGTTTACGAGCAGATCCGCGCCCTAGAGGAGCAGGGAAATAAGGTAGGGGCAGCTAACCTTGCAGAAGAGACCTACGCCAATGCTCTAAAAGAGCGATCTGACGCGGTTAAGCAGAACCTAGGTGTTATCGAGGGCGCTTGGGATAGCGTTAAGGGTGCCGCCAAGGCTGCCTGGGACGCCATGCTTGACGTTGGGCGTGAGCAGACCTTAGATGACCAAATCAACGCGATAGAGTCATATATTTCTCGCGTTACGAAGCCTCAAAAATTCGTAGACATGTTTGCTACGGGAGATAGAGGAGGCATAACCCCTGAGCTGAGAGAATCGCTTGAAGCTCAGTTGAAATTCCTAAGAGAGCAGCGTGAAGGTGCTCGCCTGGATGCCCAGGGGCAAGCTGACCGCATACGCCGAGAAAAGGAAGCGGTTGATGCTGAAAAGGCCCAGGACGCTCTAATCAAGTCCGGCCTTACAAACGCTGAGAAACGGAATAAAGAGTACGAGAAGCTTGAGAAAAGACTTCAGGCTATTCGTGCGGTAAACCCGTTCAGCGACCAGTTAAGCGATGCGAATATTGCCAAGGCTAGAGCGGCAATTGAAAAGCAATACGCCGATCCGAAAGGGCCACAGGCCAGAAAGCCCGCAGCCTATCAGGACGATGCTGCCACTCGCATGCTCCTGTCGCTCAAGGAGCAGGAGGCCACTCTACGAAGCCAGCTCACCACCAATGAGAAGCTAACCACCTCTCAGCGAGCGCTGGCCCAGTTTGAGCAGCAGATAGCCGACCTTAAGACTAAGGGTACGCTTACTGCCCAGCAGAAAAGCCTCCAGGCGAATGAGCTGCAGATCAGGGCTCAGCTTGAGCAGAACGTAGCGCTTGAGGATGAGATCAAGAAGCGCGAACAGCTGACAAAGCTGCAAGCCTTCCAGCAGTCTCTTGAGGCCAGCAGGGCTCAGGAGCGCGAGGGATACGCCGACCAATTGGCTGGCTCAACGCTAGGCCCAGAAGCACGGCAAAGGCTCCAGGCCGAGCAGAAGATCAGGCAGGACTATCAACGTCAGCTTGAGCGTGCTGCGCGGGATCGCACCAATGGCTCTATAACTGAGGATACCTACCGAGCGGAGACCGAAGCGCTCAAGCAGAACCTGGACGAACGTCTGGCAATGCAGCAGGAGTATTACGCTGCGCTGGATGAACTGAACGGCAATGCGGCGGTAGGCGCGCAACGTGCTGTAAACGAATACAGCGAGAAGGCCGGCAACATAGCCGGTCAGACCCAGAGTCTGGTAGGCGACACGCTTGAGGGCCTTACGACTGGGATTAGCGGGAGCTTTACTCAGGCTATCACCAAGGCTGAAGATCTCGGCGATGCCATGGGCAACCTTGGCGAAACTATTCTTACCGATGTTGTAAATAGCCTCGCTGAAATGGGCGCACGGTACGCCATCAACGCAGCGCTGGAGGTGGCAGGGCTCACAACCGTGCAGACCGCCAAGGCTGCGCTGGGCGCTACGGCAGGAGCAGGTT
>NZ_BDAE01000074.1 GCF_002091675.1 Pseudomonas luteola NBRC 103146
GGTTGCCCAGTTCCAGAAGCTGGCTGAAGATCCGGCCAAAGCATCGGCGGCACTAAATGAGCAGTACCATTACCTAACTGCTTCTGTTTATGAGCAGATCAGAGCACTAGAGGAACAGGGCGACAAGGTAGGGGCTGCAAACCTTGCCGAAGAGACTTACGCCAGCGCCCTTCAAGTTCGCTCCAATGCTATCAAGCAGAACCTTGGCTATATTGAGGCAGCTTGGGATTCCATTAAATCCAAAGCTAAAGCTGCTTATGACGCCATGTTTGATATTGGGCGGGAGCAGACTATTGATGACAAAATATCCTCCCTTAGAAAGGATATAGAGGCTGCTCAAAATTCCAGCGCAAAAAGCTATAAAGACCAAGCTGCAGGACAAGGCGCATATACGCCTCCAGCCCAAATTGCTGAAATGCAGACAAGGCTTCGCCTTCTTCAGCAAGAGCGAGATACGCAAAAGTCAGCGTCTGAGGCTAGCGAAAAGTCTGCCCGAGCAGAGCAGGAGTCTATAGCCGGAAGTAATGAGCTACACAAAAGGTATCTGGCCGGACTCGATAGAGAAGCTAAGAAAAAGCTAGAGCTTGAGAAGATAGATATCGCAAGGCGCCAAGCTCTAGGCGGCAAAGATGTAGATATTGGTCGAATCAATCGCGAGTACGAAGTATCCCGCAAAAAGATTGAGGAAGACTTTGAAAAATCAGCACCAAAGACTCGCAAGCCCGCAGCCTATCAGGACGATGCTGCCACTCGCATGCTTCAGTCGCTCAGCCAGCAAGAGGCTGTGCTGCGAGAGCAACTGACTACTACTGACAAGCTAACGTCTTCTGAGAAAGCTCTAGCACAGTTCAATCAGCAGATAGCCGATATAAAGGCTAAAAGCATTCTTACGGCTGATCAAAAAAGCCTAGCTGCTAATGAGCTGCAAATCAGGGCACAGCTTGAGAAAAACGTAGCGCTTGAGGCAGAGAAAAAACAGCGGGAGCAGATTAGCAAGCTTCAATCCCTACAGTCCTCCCTGGCCTCAGGTAGGCAAGAGGAGCGTGAGGGGTACGAAAACCAGCTGGCAGGTTCAACCCTCAGCGCTGAAGCACGGCAGAGACTCCAGGCCGAGCAAAAGATCAGGAATGAGTACCAGCGGCAGTTATCTAGGCTGAATCCTTCGGATGAAAGTTATAGCGATACGACTAGAGCGCTAAAGGAAAATCTGGATGAACGCCTGCGTATGCAGCAGGAGTATTACTCCGCGCTGGATGAACTGAACGGCAATGCGGCGGTAGGCGCGAAACGTGCTGTAAACGAATACAGCGAGCAAGCCAAAAACATAGCCGACCAGACTCAGAGCTTTGTTGGTGGAACGCTTGAAAGCCTGACGACAGGCATCGCTGACAGCCTGACCGATGCAATCACCCACACCAAAGACCTTGGTGATGCGATGGCAAGCCTGGGGGAAACGATCCTTACCCAGGTGGTTAGCTCACTGATTGAGATGGGCGCACGGTACGCCATCAACGCAGCGTTGGAGGTGGCAGGGCTCACAACCGTGCAGACCGCCAAGGCTGCGCTGGGCGCTACGGCAGGGGCAGGCT
>NZ_BDAE01000075.1 GCF_002091675.1 Pseudomonas luteola NBRC 103146
CGCTAGGGGCTCGAGCGACCTCATCTCTTTCAGGGTTAGAGGAGAGAAATTCCTGTCCAGCTGGAGTTGAGAGAAGCGCTCTGCGCTCAATCCACCATCCCTGAACAGCTTTGCCCTAGCCTTGCCCAGCGCTTGGTCCTGAAAGCTCTCAGGCTGCGTTTTAAGCCACTCGTAATAGCTGAGTGATGCACTGACCTGCTTTCCACCTTCAGCGCCCTTAGAGGACCGCGTAGCGCCTTGGCTGAATAGCTTAGAAAACTTTGTTAAGGGAACTGCCGTTGTCCTGCACCGGATGTGAAAAGGCGGCCTAGGCCCTGAATCGACAGGGAATATTCTTCCGTCCATGGACCTACAGATTTGTGTGGTGGATGAGTCAAGCGTTGCAACAATCTCTATCCCACTAACAACATCGCTATTCGCCTTTAAAGTCTCATTGCGAGCCTGTTGTGCAACATGCTGAATAGCGGTTCTAACCACTGCATCGGCATTTCTGTTGGTGATATCAAGAATGCCGTCTTTGTAATTTAATGCCTTTGTACCCCGAATAGCCTGGATTATCTGCGTAGTGGTCTGGCCCTCGAATAAGCCCTGACGTATCGCGCCTACCACCCTTTGGCGTTCTGTCTGCGTCCAGCCTTGAATGAAGGCCTCCAGCAGCTTGCCGCCGTCCACCCCTCTCACACTCAAGGGGTTGGTCAGGATTGCCGCCTTGATCGCTGCCACACCAGGCAGTACCGCTTCAAACGTCACAGCCGCCTCTAGGTTAGCCGTAGCCACTGAGGCCGCGTTGTTCAGGCTTGATGCCTCGAACTGGGCTTCGTACATCGCAAGGTCAACCAGATCCAACTGAAGCTGGTCAGTGAATCGGGAGAAGATACCCAGCAACAGGCTATCAACCTGCTCTAGCAGCTTCTCCTGCCGCTTGCGTGTGTACTCGGTGATGTCCGGGTCGCTCAGCTTGGCCCTGATCTTTCGATCCAGCTCCTTGAGGAACGGGGCAAACTTGGCGACCTCATTGGCCTTTAGTTGTTCGAGCAGAACAGCATGACGAACCGTGGCATCAAACAGTGCTGGATTCGCCGCCATTGTCGTCTACCTCTGGGTCGCCTATGACCCTGATATTCTCGCCGTCACAGACAAACTTGACTGTTAGCTCTTGGGCACCGAAAGGCTCCGAACTGAGCGAAACACTCGCTTGGTTAGGCAGGCACTTCCCATCCTCAGTGAACAAGCAGAACAAACCCCGCTCATTGCGCTTCAGTATCAGCTTTATCTTTTCTGTCTGTTGATTCGACATCATCGTCCTCGTCGTCCAGGTCTAAGCCCGGCGCTGTGGTTTGAAGCTCGTCTCTGATCGCTTCGTCCTTCTTCTCAGGGTCAATCAGCTGATAGTCACGCAGCTGACGCCAGAAGTCGGACTGAGGAATCAGCCCGGCCTGAACGCCCTTGATCAGGTTGGCAAGCAGGTTCGCGTCGATCGTGACCTTCACAAAGTTCTGGTTGAGGGTGTACTCCATCTTGCCGGTGGCATTCATGAAGAT
>NZ_BDAE01000076.1 GCF_002091675.1 Pseudomonas luteola NBRC 103146
TTTAGTGCAGCCAACGCATTGGGCATAAAGCCAGGAGCACCCACTTCACCCAGGCAATGCTTGAAGCCTGCCTTCTTACAGAGGGCTATGCATTCCTTCATCCGATTAACGCCGACTTGAGGGTCGATGTTGTCGTGTCCGTAACCCCCACCAGCATTCTCATCCATGTATAGATGGGTATGGATTTCAATGCGGTTCGCTGGGTCCTTCAGGGTGAATAGCTTTTCGTTGCCCTTAGCCTTAAAGCTTGCCGTGGTTGCCCAATCAAAGGACTCGACAGCAATGGCGCACTGCATATCGATCTTGCGGATCTCATCGATACACAGCTGGGCCTCTTTGACCCACACGTCTACAGAAGGAATACCTACGGGCTCGTTACATAGATCAATACCGTAGAACGCCGCATAAGCCTCTGGATCTGACTTGATCAATGCAACGATCTTGGCGTCTACGTCAGCCAACGCACCATGAGGTACCGCTGCCGTTCCGATCTTCTGCCGATTAGCCGCCGTGTTGGTAGTGGTGTAGCCCACATAGTTATGGACATCCACCAGGACCTTTAGCCCCACTTTTCCGTGGAGCTTGATGTTATCTAGCAGCTCTTTGCTGTAGCCGGGATCTAGCGGGCCAAATAGCTTGCGTTGGATACGCTCCCAGGCAATACCGACACGGGCTTTCTTGGCACCGAATCCTGCCCAACGCGCGATCTGTGCAGCACTAGCCCAGAAGTAATTAGTACCTGCCTTTCCTGGTAGGACAGTCTCACCGCCACCGGCCTGCCCGATGTTGACGCAGAAGAGGCCTTTCGGCGCTAGGTTAGGGTTCGAACCAGCAACGGGAGCCGGATCATTGGCCGGTACGCTTGGAGTCACCGGAGTAGCCGATGACCCCTCAGACTTTGGGACAGTGAAGATCACCGCCTTACCAGCCACCTTGCTGGGATCTAGCTTGTTACCTTCAAAGGTTACGCTTGTCTTATCGTTAAATACTTCGACGTTGATGACCTTGCGGGTAGTGCCGTCAGGCAATGCTGCTGTCTGCCCTTTAGCCAAGGCAGGGTTACTGGCGACAGAGATACGTGCAGCGTCATCTGCTACCCATACGCCTAGGTTCCAATCACCTGTAGTCACCTGCTCATTAGGCACAAGGCTTAACGTTGTGGTCTCTTGGCCAGAAGGTTGGCCAGGGGCAGACCCAGTATCTACGGGGCTTTGAGTGCCATTGCCATCTGTTTCACCCCCTGTTTGTTGGCCAGGGGTTGTGGCTGGCGTACCTGCATTGATCTTGGCGATTGCATCCGACAACGGCGCTATAGCCTTCGTGACACTGCTATCGATGAGCGCAGTGAGTTCGTCGTCCGTAAGAACGACTATTTTGGGCATTTCGGCCATGTGACTCGTCTCCTAGGGTTGCCGCGCCGGACAACGTT
>NZ_BDAE01000077.1 GCF_002091675.1 Pseudomonas luteola NBRC 103146
TTCAGTGCAGCCAGCGCATTAGGCATAAAGCCAGGAGCACCCACTTCACCCAGGCAATGCTTGAAGCCTGCCTTTTTACAGAGGGCTATGCATTCCTTCATCCGATTAACGCCGACTTGAGGGGCGATGTTGTCGTGCCCATAGCCGCCACCGGCATTCTCATCCATGTACAGATGGGTATGGATTTCGATGCGGTTCGCTGGGTCCTTCAGGGTGAATAGCTTTTCGTTCCCCTTAGCCTTAAAGCTTGCCGTTGTTGCCCAATCAAAGGACTCGACAGCAATAGCGCACTCCATATCGATCTTGCGGATAGCATCGATACACAGCTGGGCTTCTTTGACCCACACATCTACAGAGGGGATGCCTACGGGCTCATTGCACAGGTCGATACCGTAGAAGGCGGCATAAGCCTCTGGATCTGACTTGATCAATGCAACGATCTTGGCGTCTACGTCAGCCAGCGCACCATGAGGCACTGCTGCTGTTCCGATCTTCTGGCGGTTGGCCGCTGTGTTAGTTGTGGAATAGCCCACATAGTTGTGAACATCCACCAGGACCTTTAGCCCAACTTTGCCGTGGAGCTTGATGTTATCTAGCAGCTCTTTGCTGTAGCCGGGATCTAACGGCCCAAATAGCTTTCGCTGGATACGCTCCCAGGCAATACCGACACGGGCTTTCTTGGCGCCGTATCCTGCCCAACGCTTGATCTGTGCTGCACTAGCCCAGAAGTAATTAGTACCTGCCTTTCCGGGTAGGACAGTCTCACCACCACCGGCCTGACCGATATTGACGCAGAAGAGACCTTTCGGTGTCAGGTTCGGGTTCACTCCAGCTACGGGAGCAGGATCATTGGCCGGTACGCTTGGAGTCACCGGTGTGGGTGACCCCTCAGACTTTGGGACAGTGAAGATCACCGCCTTACCAGCCACCTTGCTGGGATCTAGCTTGTTACCATCAAAGGTTACGCTGGTCTTGTCGCCAAATACTTCGACGTTCTTGACCTTGCGGGTTGTGCCATCGCCTAACGTTGCAGACTGGCCTATCTTCAGAGCCGAATTACTGGCTACCGAGATACGTGCAGCGTCATCTGCTGCCCATACGCCGTCTTGCCAATCACCACCAGTTACCTGAGCATTAGGCACAAGACTAAGGGTTGTGGTCTCTGCTGGCGTTTCGATAGGCGCTTTAGGAGTCTCTACGGGCTTCTGTGGCGTTTCTACCGGTGTAGCCGGTATGCCTGCATTGATCTTGGCGATTGCAGCCGATAACGGCGCTATAGCCTTCGTGACACTGCTATCGATGAGCGCAGTGAGTTCGTCGTCCGTAAGAACGACTATTTTGGGCATTTCGGCCATGTGACTGGTCTCCTAATTGCCGCGCCGGACAACGTAAAA
>NZ_BDAE01000078.1 GCF_002091675.1 Pseudomonas luteola NBRC 103146
CCGGGAGTGTCAGATTTTTTGTGTGCGGACCGGTAGCGGCCTGCCGTCAGGCAGGCCCTGATTTTCACCATGTTGGCCTAATGAACCGATCTCCGTACAGAATCGCAAACTGATTCATCGCGCTTTTCCAATCATGGGCCGGTTTTCCCCAGTTGGCTGTTATGTTGCGCAGTCCCAGCCATATCAGTTTGGTCGCTGCGTCATCGTTCGGGAAATGCCCGCGAGTCTTGATGACCTTGCGTAGCTGGGCATTGATGCTCTCGATGGCGTTGGTGGTGTAGATCACCTTCCGAATGGCGGGCGGGAAAACAAAGAATGGAATTACGCGATCCCAAGCCCGCCTCCAAGCCGCCACCACGGTTGGATATTTCTCACCCCAGGGCCCGTTCTCGAACTCATCGAGTGCCTGCTCAGCCGCTTCGGCGTTGATGGCCTGGTAGATCGGCTTGAGCTCCTTGGCCAGTGCCCGCCGCTTGTCCCAGGCCGCGAAGTCCAGGCTGTTGCGGATCAGATGCACGATGCACGTCTGCAGCGTCGTCTCTGGAAACACCGCACTGAGAGCCTCTGGCATACCTTTGAGGCCATCGGTCACGGCAATCAGCACGTCTTCGACACCTCGCGTCTTGAGGTCGTTGAACACCTTCATCCAGAACTTCGCACCCTCGGTGTTCTCAATCCAGATGCCCAAGATATCGCGGGTCCCGTCGGGTAGAACGCCCAGCGCCAGGTAAATGGCCTTGTTGCGCACCAAGCCTTCTTCGCGGATTTTCACCCGCAGCGCATCAAAGAAAATGACCGGGTACATCGGCTCCAAGGGCCGCTGTTGCCACGCGCCAATTTCGTCCATGACCTCGTCGGTGACAGAGCTGATGAAGTCGGGTGAGACCTCTGTTCCATATTGCTCGGACAGAAAAGCCCGGATTTCTCTGACCGTCATTCCACGGGCGTACATGGCGATGATCTTGTCATCGAAACCGGTGTACCGCCGCTCATGCTTGGGGATCAGAATGGGCGCAAAACTGCCGTCTCGATCACGGGGAATGTCCAGCCGTAGCGGGCCATCACCGGTCAAAACCGTCTTGCCACTCTTGCCGTTACGCTGGTTGGACTCATCCTCTGGGCGCTGCGCGCCCGGCGGATAGCCCAGGTGGTGGCCAAGCTCGGCATGCAGAGCACGCTCGATCAAGGCCTTTTTAAATGCCGCAGAGGCATCCTCGATAGCTTCTGCAGTCATCAGGCCCTCACCGAACTGCTCCAGCAGCTCTTTGGGGATCTTGGGCAGGTCACGCAGGGGTTTCTTCTTGGTTGGCATACATGCACCTCTTACTCATGTTATGCCCGAACACAAAATTTCTGACACCCTCT
>NZ_BDAE01000079.1 GCF_002091675.1 Pseudomonas luteola NBRC 103146
CTCTTCATGAATGCCACCGGCAAGATGGAGTACACCCTCAACCAGAACTTCGTCCGGGTCCAGATCGACTCGAACCTGCTTGCCAACCTGATCAAGGGCGTTCAGGCCGGGCTGATTCCTCAGTCCGACTTCTGGCGTCAGTTGCGTGACTATCAGCTGATTGATCCTGAGAAGAAGGACGACGCGATTAGAGACGAGCTTGAGACCACGAGCCCTGGCCCAGCCTTAGACGACGAGGTAGACAACAATGGCGGCGAATCCAGCGCTGTTTGATGCCACGGTTCGCCATGCCGTCTTACTTGAGCAGCTAAAGGCTAATCAGGTCGCCAAGTTTGCCCCGTTCCTCAAGGAGTTGGATCGAAAGATCAGGGCCAAGCTGAGCGACCCGGACATCACTGAGTACACACGCAAGCGACAGGAGAAGCTGCTAGAGCAGGTTGATAGCCTGTTGCTTGGTATCTTCACCCGCTTCACTGACCAGCTTCAGTTGGATCTGGTTGACCTTGCGATGTACGAAGCCCAGTTCGAGGCGTCCAGCCTGAACAATGCTGCAGCAGTGGCTACGGCCAATACCTCAGTAGCGGTGACGTTCGAAGCGGTCCTGCCCAGCGCTGCGGCGATCAAGGCGGCAATCCTGACCAATCCCTTGAGTGTGAGAGGGGTGGATGGCGGCAAGCTGCTAGAGATGTTCATACAAGGCTGGACGCAGACAGAACGTCAACGGGTGGTCGGTGCGATACGTCAGGGCTTCTTCGAGGGCCAGACCACAACGCAGATCATCCAGGCTATCCGAGGCACAAAGGCTCAGCAGTACAAAGACGGCATTCTCGCTATCACCGACCGCAATGCTTCGGCAGTGGTCAGGACGGCAGTTCAGCATGTTGCTAGTCAGGCTCGCAGTGAGACGCTGAAGGCGAATAGCGATGTAGTGACAGGTGTAATTTGGGTCAGCACGCTTGACCAGCGAACATCTAACCAATGTCGATCGCTTGATTCAAAGGTGTTTCCTGTTGACTCAGGTCCAAGGCCTCCTGCGCACATAGGTTGCCGTTCAACCATCGTACCGATCACCAAATTCGGCAAGCTATTCAGCCAAGGCGCTACGCGGTCCTCTAAGGGCGCTGAAGGCGGAAAGCAGGTCAGTGCATCACTCAGCTATTACGAGTGGCTTAAAGCGCAGCCTGCGAGCTTTCAGGACCAAGCGCTGGGCAAGGCAAGGGCAAAGCTGTTCAGGGATGGAGGATTGAGCGCTGAACGCTTCTCTCAGCTCCAGCTGGACAGGAATTTCTCACCGTTAACGCTTGATGAGATGAGGGCACTTGAGCCCTTGGCA
>NZ_BDAE01000080.1 GCF_002091675.1 Pseudomonas luteola NBRC 103146
TTGTAGTGGTCAAGCCATCCCGGACAGTGGGTTAAGTTTTTTCTCGGCTACAGCTGGCGGCAGTCCGGCATTGGCCTGATGAGGCCTCAGCCAGTTATACCGATGCATCAGGTAATGGCTGATGTCCCGCTGCGCCTCTCTGGCTGTCATGTAGCCCGTCGACGGTATCCATTCTGTCTTCAGGCTGCGGAACAGCCGTTCCATCGGCGCGTTGTCCCAGCAGTTGCCGCGTCGACTCATGCTCTGCTGCATGCGGTAGCGCCACAGCCGCTGCCGGAACAGGCGGCTGGCGTATTGGCTGCCCTGGTCGGAGTGAAACATCACGTGCTGCGGCCTACCGCGCTGCTCATGGGCCATATCAAGCGCACGGGCCGCCAGCTCCGCATCGGGTTTTTCGGAGAATGCCCAGCCGACAACGCGGCGCACGTGTAGATCCAGCACCACCGCCAAGTAATGCCAGCGGCCCTGTGCCCAGATGTAGGTAATGTCGCCACACCAGACTTGGTTGGCGCGTTCGACAGTGAACTCGCGGTTCAACAGGTTCGGAATGTCGGGCCGCTCCACCGTCGCTTGCTTGTAGGCATGAGAGCCGGGCTGCTTGCTGACGAGCCCCAGCTCACGCATCAGGCTACGCACCTGGAAACGTCCGATTACCACGCCATCCTCACGCATCATGCCTAAGATGCTGCGGCTGCCTGCAGCTCCACGGCTCCCGCTGAATAGCTGATTGACCTGGCTACGCAGGGCCACGCGACGCGCATCAATGCGATGCCTCCGGGCGCGGTGGGCGTAGTAACACGAGCGGGTTACTTCAAACACTGAACAGACCATGTCTACCGGCTCCTGCTCACTCAACTGGTCTATCAGCGCGTACGTTCGAACTCGTCTGACATCAAGAGAGCGGTAGCCTTTTTTAGAATCGCTTTCTCCCGCTCCAGCCGGTTGATCCGGGCTTCCAGCTCCTGGATTTTTTGCTGCTCAGGAGTGAGCGCCTTGCTCTGCGGGGTGATACCACTGCGCTCCTGCTGGAGCTGCTTAATCCATCGGCGTAAAGCGGAATCCACCACACCCAGCGAACGGCACGCCTCGATGTGGCTGTAGCCTTGATCCAAAACCAGAGCCGCAGCCTCTCGTTTGAACTCGGCGGAAAAAGTACGTCGCTGCTTGCTCATCAGACACCTCTCTATCGGCGAGATTTTCGCCTAAATCGGTGTCCAGGATCAGTAGACCACTACAT
>NZ_BDAE01000081.1 GCF_002091675.1 Pseudomonas luteola NBRC 103146
TGAATCGCCCCGGCTTTCCTAGACACTCTCCAAGCTCTGGAAATAGCGCTTTTCAAATTCTACTGGCGATAGCTGCATAGCGCTGCTATGCCGGCGTTTGGGGTTATAAAACATCTCGATGTAATCGAACACATCACTGCGGGCTTCTTCCCGGGTACCGTAGATTTTTCGTCGGATGCGTTCCCGCTTCAGCAACTGGAAAAAGCTTTCCGCGACCGCGTTGTCGTGGCAGTTACCGCGTCGACTCATGCTGCTGATCAGGTTGTTGGCCTTGAGGAAGCTTTGCCAGTCCGAGCTGCTGAACTGGCTGCCCTGGTCGGAGTGGATCATCACTTCCTGCTTGGGCTTGCGCCGCCACACTGCCATCAGCAACGCATCGATGGCTAGGTCGCTGTACATCCGTGGCTTCATCGACCAGCCAATCACCTGGCGTGAAAACAGATCCAGGACCACCGCCAAGTACAACCAGCCCTCATAGGTGCGAATGTAGGTAATGTCGGTGACCCAGACCTTGTTCGGTTCACTAACGTTGAACTGCCGCTCCAGGCGGTTGGGCGAGACCACTGTCGGCTTGCCTCCATAATAGCTGAGGCGCCGACAATAGCCGGTCTGCGAGCGCAACCCCTCTCCCCGCATCAGGCGAGCCACGCGGTGCCGGCCACAGGACTCCCCCAGCTCGCGCAGGTCGTCATGGATCTTGCGGTAGCCGTAGACCCCACCGCTTTCCAGCCAGGCATGCTTGATCAATCCGAACAGGCGTTGATCTTCCTTGGCGCGTACGGATTTCGGCTCGGCCAGCCAGGCGTAGTAACCGCTGGGATGCACCTTGAGGGTCTGGCAAAGACGCCGCACCGGGTACTCCACCGACAGCTTGCTAATGAAGGCGTACTTCAGCCGGACTCCTTGGCAAAGTACGCGGCGGCCTTTTTTAGGATGTCTCGCTCTTCGGTCACTCGCTTGAGTTCCGCGCGCAGACGACGCAGTTCGGCCTGCTGCTCGTCTTCCTGCTGTCGCTGTTCCTGGGGCTTGCCGTAGCGCTTGATCCAGGCATATAGGCTATGCGCCGACATGCCCAACCGCGTCGCCACCTCGGCAACGGGGAGGCCGCGCTCGGTCACTTGCTTGACCGCTTCGATCTTGAATTCCTCGGGGTAACGCTGCTTGCTCATGGCACCTCCTAACGGGCCTCATTATGAGGCTTAGAGGTGTCTAGGAAACTAGGGGCGATTCAA
>NZ_BDAE01000082.1 GCF_002091675.1 Pseudomonas luteola NBRC 103146
CGGGTTCTACCCCGTTAGCACGGACACTTTCGAGTAAGCTCATACCGAGCTGAAGGAGTGTTCATGAAGCGCAAGAAATACAGTCCTGAATTCAAGCGGGAAGCCATCGAGTTGGTTCGTCGTTCAGGGGCGAGCTGTCGACAAGTGGCCCTGGAGATTGGTGTAGCTCCGAACCTGCTCACACGCTGGGTTCGAGAAGCACAACCAGGCACAGAAAAGGCCTTTCCCGGAACCGGTAGTCCGCGAGATGAGGAGCTGGCCCGCCTCAAGCGTGAGTTGGCCCGGGTGACCAAGGAACGTGATTTTTTAAGAGACGCGGCAGCGTACTTTGCCAGGGAATCATCGAGCGGTACACGGTGATCCAGCGCTGCCGCAACGAGTACCCGGTACGTCTGATGTGCCGTTGCCTGAAGGTTTCTGCCAGTGGCTATTACGCCTGGCAGGATCGTGATCCAAGCCCGCGAACTCAAGAGAATGCACGCCTGGTAAGGCGCATTCGGGAGATTCACGAGGACAGCCGTGGTGTGATCGGAGCGCCCCGGATGCACGAGGATCTGCTCGACGAGGGCGAAACCGTCAGCCTGAACCGTGTTGCTCGCCTGATGGCGGCTGAGCGAATTCAAGGTTGGCCACGCCGCAAGAGGCGTGGCTTTGGCAGAGTCGCCAGCGGGCGTCCAGCAGGCGTGAAAAACCTGCTGGAGCGCGATTTCACTGCGCAGGAACCGGAGCGCAAGTGGGTCACGGACATCACGGAAATAGCCACACTGGAAGGCAAGCTCTTCCTATGCGTGGTGCTCGACTTGTACAGCAAGCTGGTGATCGGTTGGTCGATGCATCACCGTCAGGATAGGCAGATGGTGATTCGAGCGGTGGAGATGGCGATCTGGCAGCGCCAGGGTGACTGGTCAGTGATCCTGCATTCGGATCGCGGCAGCCAATTCACCAGTGCTGACTACCAGCGCTTTCTGAATCGCAACACGCTGGTCTGCAGCATGAGTGCAGTCGGGCATTGCGGCGACAACGCTGCCTGTGAAGGCTTCTTCGGTCAGCTCAAACGGGAGCGCGTTGCCCATCAGTCGTATCGAACTCGTGATGAAGCACGGGCGGATTTATTCGACTACATCGAGCGGTTTCATAACCCACGAATGCGTCGTAGAGTCGCCCGGCAAGATCTGAAGTTTTCAGCCCTTTTCAAACCGTCCGTGGAAATGGGGTAGAACCC
>NZ_BDAE01000083.1 GCF_002091675.1 Pseudomonas luteola NBRC 103146
TTGGACTGGCCCCTACAAAACCGGACACCGACACCCCGTTAACTTGATGCCGTATTCATGCGCCTGAACTCTCTGGGAGAGCGGTATTTCAGCGCGCTGTGTGGATGCTGCTCGTTGTAGTGCTCGAAGGCGATTGCCAGGTTACGTAACGCCGTTTCACGGTTCGGACGTGGCATGTGGGCCACGTAGTCGCGCTTGATGGTTTTCACGAAACTCTCGGCCATGCCGTTGCTTTGCGGGCTGCGAACCGGCGTCGTAACAGGCTGCAAGCCGATCTGCTGTGCAAAGAGCCGAGTCTGCTCTGCGATATAGGCCGAGCCATTATCACTCAGCCACTGCACAGGCGTGTTGGGTAGTTGATCGCCAAACCGTTTCTCTACGCTTTCCAGCATCAAGTCACGAACATCGTCGCCACTGTAGCCAGTCGGGCTGGCCACCCAACCAATCGCCTCTCGGTCGCAGCAGTCCAAGGCGAAGCTCACACTCAACTTGGCGCCGTCGTCGCAGCGAAATTCAAACCCATCGGAACACCATCGGGTGTTACTGGTAGCAACAGCGACGCGGCCTTCGTGCTTGCGAGCAACTCCAGGCTGTTTTACACGGCGCGCCAGCAGAAGCTGATTGTCACGCATCACACGGTAGACCCGCTTCACATTGATTGCAGGCAGTGCCAATTGCTCACGGGAGCGGCGCAGCAAGCCCCACATTCGTCGATAGCCATACGTGGGCAGATCTCCAAGATGTTCCCGAATTTCCGCAACTACAGTCGTGTCATCCGAATGCCTGGCACGCCGTGCCTTTGGCTGCGTGCCTTGTTTGAGCCGAACCGTTAATTGGGAGCGCGACACACCGAGACTTTCGCTGACCAGCTTCACTGGTCGTCCCCCGGCAATAATGGTGAGTGCGCAATCCATTTTCGCGAACGAGCGATCTCCACGGCCTCTTTGAGCACTTCAGCTTCCATGGTCTTTTTGCCAAGCATCCGCTGAAGCTCGCGGATTTGCTTGAGTGCATCATTCAGTTCAGAGGCCGGAACGACGGCTTCACCGGCACTAACCGCCGACAAGCTGCCTTCTTGGTAAAGCTTGCGCCACAGGAAAAGCTGGTTGGCGTTGATGCCGTTGCGCCTGGCGACCACCGAGACGCTTTGCCCGGGTTCCAGGCTCTCGCGCACCATGGCCAGCTTTTGCTCGGGGCTCCAGCGCCGCCTGCGCTCCT
>NZ_BDAE01000084.1 GCF_002091675.1 Pseudomonas luteola NBRC 103146
TGGCTAAAGAAAAATTTGAACGTAACAAACCGCACGTCAACGTCGGCACCATCGGCCACGTCGACCATGGTAAGACAACGCTGACTGCAGCACTGACCAAGGTTTGCTCTGAAACTTGGGGTGGTTCTGCTCGTAACTTCGACCAGATCGATAACGCTCCGGAAGAAAAAGCGCGCGGTATTACCATTAACACTTCCCATGTTGAGTACGATTCGGCCACTCGCCACTATGCTCACGTTGACTGCCCTGGCCACGCTGACTATGTGAAGAACATGATCACCGGTGCTGCGCAGATGGACGGTGCGATCCTGGTTTGCTCGGCAGCTGACGGCCCCATGCCGCAGACTCGTGAGCACATCCTGCTGTCCCGTCAGGTAGGCGTTCCTTACATTGTCGTGTTCCTGAACAAGGCCGACATGGTTGACGACGCTGAGCTGCTCGAGCTGGTAGAAATGGAAGTTCGCGATCTGCTGAACACCTATGACTTCCCAGGTGACGACACTCCGATCGTTGTAGGTTCCGCGCTGATGGCGCTGGAAGGCAAAGACGACAACGAAATCGGTGTTTCTGCTGTGCGTAAGCTGGTTGAAACTCTGGATGCCTACATCCCTGAGCCGGTTCGTGCAATCGACCAGCCGTTCCTGATGCCGATCGAAGACGTATTCTCCATCTCTGGTCGCGGTACTGTAGTAACAGGCCGTGTTGAGCGTGGTATCGTCAAGGTGGGTGAGGAAGTTGAAATCGTAGGTATCAAAGCTACGACCAAAACTACCTGCACCGGCGTTGAAATGTTCCGTAAGCTGCTAGACGAAGGTCGTGCAGGTGAGAACGTTGGCGCCCTGCTGCGTGGTACCAAGCGTGAAGACGTTGAGCGTGGTCAGGTTCTGGCCAAGCCGGGCACCATCAAGCCGCACACCAAGTTCGAGTGCGAAGTGTACGTTCTGTCCAAGGAAGAAGGTGGTCGTCATACTCCGTTCTTCAAGGGCTACCGTCCTCAGTTCTACTTCCGTACTACTGATGTGACTGGTAACTGCGAACTGCCGGAAGGCGTTGAGATGGTAATGCCGGGCGACAACATCAAGATGGTTGTTACCCTGATCGCTCCAATCGCCATGGAAGAAGGTCTGCGTTTCGCTATTCGCGAAGGCGGCCGTACCGTAGGCGCCGGCGTGGTTGCCAAGATCGTCGAATAA
>NZ_BDAE01000085.1 GCF_002091675.1 Pseudomonas luteola NBRC 103146
CTGTTAGGGATTGGTGATTGTATAGGTATAGCCTAGGGAGGAATGATGAGTAATGGATGGACCGATGCCGAGCTGGCGGCAGCAGTAGACGCCTACGAGGATATGCTCAAAAGAGGCGCCGCCGGAGAAAAGGTCAATAAGGCGCAAGTCTACCGCGACCTTGCCGCTCAATTTGTTGGCCGCACCGACAAGGCCTTTGAATACCGTATGCAAAATATATCAGCGCTTTACGCTGAGCTTGGCCTTCCTTGGCTAGCTGGGCTAAAACCCGCCGTCAATGTGGGCCGTGAGATGAAGCCTCGTTTGCTCAAGCTGATCCAGAGGGCGAACGCTAAAAGTGCAGGTTTCAAGCATGGCAGTAAGCGCACCTGGGAGCTTGTGCTCGAAGCTTTAGACGCCTGCGCAGGCAATGCCACGCGCGAGCAGGTTAAGGATTGGATCGTGAGCCATTATCCAGGCTACAACGAAAAGAACCTAGTTGACCTAGAGATGTTGGCCGTTAACTCAACGTCTCGTACCTCGTACAACCAAAACGCCAAACCGCGACGTACCGATACGGGCAGTCCATACGACCGGCTCTATAAAATGGGGTAGAACCCTTGTGCAATTACTGGCTGCATGGTCGAACGCATCTTGGAAGCGGCGCATGTCGTCCCTTACCAGGGCGAAGCGACCAATGTGGCCGCCAATGGGCTGCTGTTGCGAAGTGACATCCATACGCTTTTTGACCTAAACCTTCTGACTTTAGACCCAGCCACAATGACGGTTAAGGTGTCCCCTGAGCTCTCCGGTAGCGAGTACGCGACCTTGCAAGGAAAAGCGATCTTTATACCTACTAGGCCTGCAGACAGGGTTAGCGTAGAGGCGCTTACTTGGCACCAAAGCCAGTGCCTTTGGTAGGTGCTGCACTCGGCGCGTTGCGTTCTATATGAGGATAGTATGCGTCCCCGTCCCCATCCCCGTCTGCGCCTGCCGGGACGTTAGCGGTAGCGTCCTGACCTAGAGAGGTTAAAAGGTAGCTTAGTGATGTACTGCCAGTAGCTGAACGAGCCCCTTGAAAGACAGGACACCGTTTCCCCCTTAGGATAAGGGGTAGGCAAACGGGTATGTTTATGACTAACAGCAACGACAAGGGTGGCGGCGAGTTGCTTGGCC
>NZ_BDAE01000086.1 GCF_002091675.1 Pseudomonas luteola NBRC 103146
TGATCATGACGGGTCACCGTGGCGGGCTAGGAAGGCAAAGGCAGCAGCATTGTTTACAGATATATGAGGGTCTTCCCATACAACGCCATCCATCAGTTTAGTCAGTATGTCCACAGCCTCAGCTAGTTCTGCCTCAAGCTCAGCCACGCGGTTGTCTTCCGGCCGACTCCAAGCTACTTCATTGTCAGGCCCTAACACTTCGAGCACTTCACCAACGTCAGAAACATTCAGACTTCTGGAACAGTTGTGGCAAAGACTGGTACTCGCCTCGATTTCAGCCAGAGCCTTTGCTTGCTCTACTGAGTCCGCCTGTACCGTTACGCTGGTAGACGCGAACACCTCAAACATTACGTTGTACTCACTCATGATCAACCTCTGGCTTGGCTGCGCGGGCTGCGTCGATGGCGGCGTCTATATGCCGGTCAGGGTCATCTCCAGACCATGAGGACAGAGAAAATCCGTCACTCTGCGCAATCACAAGGTTTTCGCCTTGGCAGCAGTTTTCCTTGAACCACCGATACCGCTCAGCGTCAGCCTTCAGCGCCTCTACCTGCCTATCTAGCTCGTCGCTTTCCTTGGCATACTGATTGCGCCGCTTTACTTCGTTTTCTACCGAGCGCTTCTCCACTTCTAGCGCTTTGTTTAGCTGCTCCACTTCCTCCCGTAAGCGCTCCACTTCGGCCTGCGCTGCTATCATGGAGCAGGCCATGCGGCCATTATCTTGATTAGCGGACATCTCTACAGACTTGCGGTGAAGACGCTCTTTAGTACATTCCTCCCGTAAGCGCTCGTTCTCGGCATGGAGTGCGGCCCTGGCTTGGTTCAGCCGCTCTAGCGCAACCAGAGCATCAGTGACATTCCCATAACCCATGTCTCGGGCCTTATGCCAAACTTCGTCGTACAGCTCTGCTCGGTACTTGTCGCTTGTTGTGCCTTCTGCCTGATCAGCTGGTGCGGTACGGGCGGCTAACGCACCCTCAATACCTGCCTTAAGCGCCACATCATAGGCAACGCTTCCAGCTGGGAACGCATGGAAAGCCTCTACGAAGCCTTCGATCATTTCTGGTGTAACTGCTTCACGCTCACTCATTTCCCGCCTCCAGCTGA
>NZ_BDAE01000087.1 GCF_002091675.1 Pseudomonas luteola NBRC 103146
GGGCCATACCGGACGCTTCTCAGCGATGGCAGGGATGCCAGCAGGTGCTGACCAAGAGGGGGATTAAGGGGCTATCTCGTAACCTGCATTAGCCAGCGCTTCAGCATGGCTAGCTGTTCCTTTTATGCTTCCTTCCAACTCGCAGTAGTCGATAATTTCGCCATCCTTACTAGCTGGAAAGATGTAGGTCTCAAGCGTTTTCCATCCGTGACTCTCATAATCAATTGCGCTTACAACCACCAAGCTATGCCCATCAAGAGGTTCACTAAGCTCATATAACGCTTGGTGACCCCTGGCTTTAGGGAGGTGGTCGATAAGAAGCTTTGCCTTTCTCATCTGGGTATCTCCAGTGGGTTTAAGCGACAGCCAGCTAACTCGAACTGGCTGCCTTAAACCGTCTGCTCTACCTCACTGGTCATCGCGCCCGGCGACCATGAGGTCTACCCAAGCTCGAACCTCGCGCTCAACCCAGACGACGCTTTTGGGGCCTACGCGAATTTGTTTAGGAAACTGCCCCTTCCCGATCCGACGATAGATTTCCGTCATGCTCAAGCTGGTGATGCGCTTAACTTCAGGAAGCTTGATAAACCGCACTGTCATATCGATCTCGTTTTTCTTTGCCATGATTCCGTCTCCAGTGGACTTGAGCGGCTAGGCACTCACTGAATGCCTAACCTCAAATCGTCTGTTCCTCACCGCTGCCATCGCTTACTGGCGGTATGCCTACCGTCTATTTCCAGCCATCTCTGTTAAACCATGCGCCTATCTTAGGGATGAGCGTTTTCTCGCTGTAATAGCCGAGAACGCCTACTGACCAACCAATGGGCAGGGGCAGTAAGAACGCTAGGGGATTCCTTGCCTTGATAAGGAACGCGAAGGAGACAAGCGAAACGACTAGCACTAATGCTGGAAGGACTGTCTTCTTCTGGATTGACGTAATCTTCATGACTATCTCCGGTTGTCATCCCAAAGCGCCCGACCTATGCAGGCGCTTCAGTGATGCTTTCCTCTATGAGGATTGAGTCGAACTACCCTCGCA
>NZ_BDAE01000088.1 GCF_002091675.1 Pseudomonas luteola NBRC 103146
CTAGCTGGAGGCGGGAAATGAGTGAGCAATTTGCTGAATGGCTAAAACGTGAGATGCCAGCAGGAACGGTTATAAGCGACCCTGAGTGGTGGGCACCGCGCATATTCAAGGCAGCCCGTTCCGCACCGGCTGAACCTGTTTCCTACGTCCTGTTCAAGGATGGAGAAGTCCACTTTGATGCTGACGATGGCGCTGTGATCAGCAATGTGCGCGGAGATGAGTTAGATGAGAGTCATAAGTGGCTGCCGGTCTACACCGCGCCCATCGCACTCCTGACTGAGAACGAGCGGCTGAATGAAGAGCTGACCGAAGTGCAGGATCAGAGGAGAAAGTTCTTTCAATTGGGGCAATCTCTAAAGCAGGAACGTGACGCACTGAAGACTGAAGCTCAATTCCTCATCGAGAGGCTAAGCAGCCTTGAGTTCACCGATATGGACGACCTAGCGCGTGATTGGTACGGCCATGTGGTGCCTTCGATTTCCAGGTTGCAAGCACTCACAGCCAAGCCAGAGGTGGATCATGAGTAAAAAGATTAAGCCATGCCACTGCGGGTATGAGGGCGCGCTGATGGGAATGCAGCACAAGGAAGGATATCTGTCCCTTATGTGCCCTGAATGCCGCCGCACTGTTAAAGCGTTCACGCCGCAAGGGCTAACAGATATGTGGAATGCCAAGCCAGAGGTGAAGTCATGAGTGAATACATTCTGGATGGCCGGGTAATACACCTGTCTAGCGGAGAATACGTGTGTGAAATGATCGGCTGGAGGTGCGATCGATTATCAAATCTCCTAGATTCCGCCAATGATAACGAAAAGCGCGTGGCTGAGCTTGAGGCAGAACTTGCTGAGGCGGCGGACATACTGACTAAACTGATGGATGGCGTTGCATGGGAAGACCCTCATATATCTGTAAACAATGCTGCTGCCTTTGCCTTCCTAGCCCGTCATGGTGACAAGCCATGATCG
>NZ_BDAE01000089.1 GCF_002091675.1 Pseudomonas luteola NBRC 103146
CTCTTGCATCAGACACTCATTAGTTGAGCAGCTTGAGCACAGCGTTCGGCAGCTGGTTAGCCTGGGCCAGAACAGCGGTCGAAGCCTGCTGCAGGGTCTGCTGCTTGGTCATTTCTGACGTTTCGGCAGCAAAGTCAGCGTCCTGCACACGGCTACGTGCGGAGGTGGCGTTTTCTGCGATGTTCTGCAGGTTGGAGATGGTGCTGGTCATACGGTTCTGTACCGCACCCAGGTCAGCGCGCTTGGCGTTGATGGTGTCCATCGCCGCGTCGATTGCCGATACGGCAGCGTCAACGTTGGTGTGTGCAGCAGAGTTGGCACCGGTGATGCTGATGGCAGAGCCTACGCCCAGAGCATCGGCACCAAAACCACCTGAGCCCAGGTCGATGCTGATCACTTCGTTAGTACCCGTGTTGGCACCTACCTGGAAGTCAAACTTGCCAGCGCCGTTCAGCAGGGCAGTATCCTTACCAAACTTGGTAGTGGTAGAGATACGAGTCAGTTCTTCGCCCATCGCGGTGAATTCAGCGTTCAGAGCGGTACGGTCTTTTTCGCTGTTGCTGTCGTTACGGGACTGCAGGGCCAGTTCGCGCATACGCTGCAGAATGTTGGTGGACTCTTGCAGAGCACCTTCAGCAGTCTGGGCGATGGAGATGCCGTCGTTGGCGTTCTTGACCGCAACGTTCAGACCACGGATCTGGCTGGTCAGACGGTTGGCGATCTGCAGGCCGGCCGCATCGTCTTTGGCGCTGTTGATTTTCAGGCCAGAGGACAGGCGCTGCATGGAGTTGCTCAGGCTGTCGGAAGCGCGGTTCAGGTTCTTCTGAACGGACAGGGAGGCAACGTTAGTGTTTACGGTCATAGCCATGATGAGATACTCACAAAAGTCA
>NZ_BDAE01000090.1 GCF_002091675.1 Pseudomonas luteola NBRC 103146
CAAAGCCCGGCAAGGACAGAGCGATGGACGTAACTGAGCGCGTTAGAGAGCTTCGAGCTGAGGCAATGGAGTACCGGCGCCAAGCAAGGCTAGGCGGCCACTTCGCTGACTTTTACAGCAAGAAAGCAGCTGACTTATCTGCCGAAGCTGACGAGCTGGACGGCACGGCAGAGCGTAGACGGGCCGAGCGCGAAGCAATACGCCGAAAGATTGCGGCTGAAGAAAAGCACGACCACCCACAACCCAAATCCCGCGGCTGGTACATGGCAAACGTTGCTACCTACCAGTTGAACCTCATGCTGACACGGAGAGCAAGCTGATGGACAGAGCTAGAGCAGAGCGAATCATCGAAAACCAGATCCTGAGCCTGTATACCTCGGCTCATCTAACCGCTGACTACTGGGCTGCATGGGGCTTCATTGAGGCCTATCACGCAGCTGACTTCATCAGTCAGGACATCCGTAATCACTACATGAAGCGCCTGGACAAGCTGCTTAGTGAGCGTCGTCAGGTAATGGGAGCGTTAGCAGCATGAGCAAAGATGCAGTTCTGAAATTATCTCTGAAATCTAATAGCGGCTACTCCTGCCAGCAAACGGCAAACATAGATGTTTCTCAGTGGGGAGCTATTCAAGGCGTCATCAGTGGAAACCATGTTTTCTTGGCCGCTCGTGATCTGCGAACAGCGCTTGAGAGAATACTAGTTCGTGCCGAGGCTTTTTCAGAAGCCGAGCAAGACATGCAGCCACATTCAGCTGAAGCAATAGCTGACATCGCACGTAACGCCTTAGCTAAAGCCCGAGGTGAAGCATGACTTCCC
>NZ_BDAE01000091.1 GCF_002091675.1 Pseudomonas luteola NBRC 103146
CGCTTCGATGAAGTCAAGCCCATAAGGCAGATCCTGGATATTCTCCTTTTCTCTTTCGTCCGATGTGTTAATCGTGCCTGTAGACGCAAAGAGCTGAGAGTATCTAAACGATGCATTCCCAAGCGAATGGACGTTATCAGAGACCGGGCGAACAGTCGGCGATACCAGCTGCGCGCCTTCAACCTGGACGACACCCTGAAGGTTAGCCGTGCCGCCGCCAAGGAACAGGATACGGCTGTCGTATGCTGCGCCTTGACCGCCTGACCGGCCCTGAATGCTGATAGTTGAGTTAGTAGCCTGATCGCCAAGGATTACAGTAGCCGCGGGGCCTGTTAAGGCCATGCCAGTTCTGGCGATATCTACACCCTGGGCGCTGATAAGTGACGTTGCAAAGTTAACATTTCTGACGTCAATCAAGCGATCAAGCGTATTCGTGCCAGCTGGCTGAATCTTCAGGAATACGCTGTCTGCGTCAAAAGGCCATTTTCCATTAGCATCATGGCAGTAGATGCCGTGCTTCCAACCCTTTGTGCTTCCGCCAAGGTTTGAGATTGCAATGGCAGCATCAACGTTATATCCGCGCTCACCAATAAACGATGCCACCTGCACACCAGAGTGAAAAGACACGCGGTCGTTATTGCCCGCAGCTATGTAGGTATTGAATTCACAAGACGTCAGGTTGGCTGCGTACTTTGCGCCGCCCAGCAGACCCGCATATGAACTGATTCCAAAATAAGCACCTTTCAGGCTGGCAGCTGTTCCGCCGTCTCC
>NZ_BDAE01000092.1 GCF_002091675.1 Pseudomonas luteola NBRC 103146
GGGGATGGCGGAACAGCTGCCAGCCTGAAGGGTGCCTATTTTGGTATCAGCTCATATGCGGGTGTGCTGGGTAGCGCAAAGCACGCGGCCAACCTGACGTCTTGTGAGTTCAATACCTACATCGCTGCAGGCAATAACGACCGCGTGTCTTATCACTCGGGTGTGCAGGTGGCATCGTTTATCGGTGAGCGCGGATATAACGTTGATGCTGCCATTGCAATCTCAAACCTTGGCGGAAGCACAAAGGGTTGGAAGTACGGCATCTACTGCCATGACGCTAATGGCAAATGGCCGTTTGACGCCGACAGCGTGTTCCTGAAGATTCAGCCAGCGGGCACGAATACGCTGGATCGCTTGATTGATGTTAGAAACGTTAACTTTGCAACGTCACTCATCAGTGCCCAGGGTGTAGATATCGCCAGAACTGGCATGGCATTAACAGGCCCCGCCACTACTGTAATCCTTGGCGACCAGACTACTAACTCAATTATTAGCATCCAAGGCCGGTCAGGCGGTCAAGGCGCAGCATACGACAGCCGTATCCTGTTCCTTGGCGGCGGCACGGCCAACCTTCAGGGTGTCGTTCAGGTTGAAGGCGCGCAACTGGTATCGCCGACTGTTCGCCCGGTCTCTGATAACGTCCACTCGCTTGGTAATGCATCGTTTAGATACTCTCAGCTCTTTGCGTCTACAGGCACGATTAACACCTCGGACGAAAGAGAAAAGGAGAATATCCAGGATCTGCCTTATGGGCTCGATTTCATCGAAGCA
>NZ_BDAE01000093.1 GCF_002091675.1 Pseudomonas luteola NBRC 103146
TTGCGCTCGGCCCAGTGGTTTGGCAATGCCGACAAGAACGGTTTCATGTATCGCAGCTGGATGAAGAACCAGGGTATTCCGGACCATGAGTTCCAGGGCAAACCCATCATCGGGATCTGCAACACCTGGTCCGAACTTACCCCCTGCAACGCCCACTTCCGCAAGATTGCCGAGCACGTCAAGCGCGGCGTCTACGAAGCTGGCGGCTTTCCCGTTGAGTTTCCCGTTTTCTCCAATGGCGAGTCCAACCTGCGACCCACCGCCATGCTGACCCGCAACCTCGCCAGCATGGACGTGGAGGAAGCCATCCGCGGCAACCCGGTCGATGCCGTGGTGCTGCTGACCGGCTGCGACAAGACCACTCCTGCGCTACTGATGGGCGCTGCCAGCTGCGACGTACCCGCCATCGTGGTGACCGGCGGGCCGATGCTTAACGGCAAGCACCATGGTCGCGACATCGGTGCCGGTACCATCGTCTGGCAGATGCACGAGGCCTATAAGGGTGGGCTGATCGACCTGAACGAGTTCCTCTCTGCTGAAGCCGGCATGTCCCGTTCGGCCGGTACCTGTAACACCATGGGTACTGCCTCCACCATGGCCTGCATGGCGGAAGCCCTGGGCGCCTCGCTCCCGCACAACGCCGCGATCCCAGCCGTGGATTCGCGTCGCTATGTACTGGCGCACCTCTCTGGCATGCGTATCGTGGACATGGTGCATGAGGACCTTCGCCTGTCGAAGATCCTGACCAAGGAAGCCTTCGAGAATG
>NZ_BDAE01000094.1 GCF_002091675.1 Pseudomonas luteola NBRC 103146
TGGTCATTGCCTTCCTTGCCACTGCCGTAACGACCCTTGCGCTGGTTCAGTCGCCCATGTGGGCATCCCTTCTTCCGTTTGTGATGTTTAGTTTGGAGATAGAGTCATGACTCGCGATGAATGCTATGCCGTGCTGTTCCTGATGCTGTTTATGCTTTCAGTGGCTGCCTGCTGGGAGGGTGTTGTTCAATGGCAATGATCATCGGAAAGCTATTGCAGGTCTTCTACCAAAGTGAAGACGGCAAGTATCGGCTGTACAAGGCTAGAGCTAGCGGAGGCAAGCACTTTACTGCCGTTTTTAACGGTGAGGATGCCCCAAAGCCTTTAAAGACCGTCGAATACGTTATGTTCGGAGAATGGATTAAGCACAAGACCTATGGAAAGCAGTTCGAAATCAGCCGGACTGAGCGATACGAACCGCTATCACAGATTGAAGCAAGCGAGCGCAAGGTTCGCTTAGAAGCAGCAAAGAATCTAGGCCAAGCCTAACCCCCTTCCCCTTCCTTATTTACCCCCTGCCATTAGGCGGGACGGAGACCTATTGCCATGAATTTAGTTGATTGCTACGTCAAAGAGCTTGTTGGCGTGCCGTATGAGAAATATGGCAAATGGTGGCAGGTCGTCATCTATAGCACCTGGGGTGCGGATGCAAAGACTGAGCTGATGTTTGCCACCAAGGAAGAAGCTCTAACAGTCCAGATCGGCCACCACTTCCTCGCTTAACCCCCCTTCCCCTTCCTTTATATACACCTGCCCT
>NZ_BDAE01000095.1 GCF_002091675.1 Pseudomonas luteola NBRC 103146
GCCGGGTTAGGCACGACCGCTCATATCTGGCAGGTCAAGCCAGAGCAGTAAGAGAGCAGCTATAAGGATTAGGGGGTTCATTGCCGATTCCTTCCAGTGGGTTTAACCATGGTTAGCAAAGTCGCCATGGTGCTTGTTCCTTGCATCCCGTATTTCTCGCACAGCATCATCGAGAGACTTGAAGCGGCCAACATGGATTACCTTATTGTTAGCTCGAATTTCGGCCAGCCATTTGCCAGTAGATCTGTCCCAACGAACGCCCTTGATTCCTGATCTACTATCTTTACGGGTACGGATGTTTGCTTGATTCTGGGCCTTAGTAGCTTCGCGCAAGTTTTGCCATCGGTTATCTGTCTTTATGCCGTTTATGTGATCAATCTGATCTGCTGGAAAGCTACCGGTCATGTACAGCCATGCCAGTCTGTGTGATTGATATCCCTTTCCTTTAACAGTTATCTGAATGTATCCGTTGGTTGTTGGCGATCCTGCGACTTCGCCCGGGCGCATTAATCCGCGCTTTGGCAAGTGATAGAAAATTCCTGTTTCAGGCTCATACTTAAGACAGGTCTTCAGTATTTCTTGAGTGAGCGGATTACTTGTTCCCATCTGCTTGACCTCTGGTTGTCATTCCAAAGCGCCCGACCTATGCAGGCGCTTCAGTGATGCTTTCCTCTATGAGGATTGAGTCGAACTACCCTCGCG
>NZ_BDAE01000096.1 GCF_002091675.1 Pseudomonas luteola NBRC 103146
GGGGCTTGCGGTGCATCGTGCGCTGGGCAATCACCGGCTGCATACCGAAGCGGTCGCAATAGCGACGCAACCCTTCACTATCGTAGCCCTTGTCCGCGATCACTGTCCGGCAACGCTTGCGTGGTCTGCCCTGAGAGCCAGGAAGACGCACCTGATCTAGTAACGGAATAAAGTTGCGCGAATCGGCTGCTGACCAGGCGAGAGGGTAAAGCTCAGCGGATAACCATTGGCATCGCAAAGCAGGTGAATCTTGGTACCTAACCCACCCCGGCTGCGTCCCAGGCAATGATCTACAGGTTCGTCCGGGCCCCTTTTTTTCCGCCTCCTGCCGCGGCACGGGTAGCTCGAATGGTCGTAGAGTCCACCATCCAGGTATCCAGATCGATAAAGCCATCCTGGCGAAGCCGCAGATGCAGACGAGTCAATACGCGCTCAAACGTTCCGTCGTCCCGCCATTGGCGAAAACGCTGATAAACCGTTTTCCAAGGGCCGTAGCGTTCGGGTAGATCACGCCATTTAGCGCCGGAGCAAAGGATCCAGAAGATACCATTGAGCATCTGTCGATCATCCCGGCGAGGACGGCCCATGGTCTGGGGAGGGGAAACGATATCTTCAATCAATGCCCAGCGCTGACTCGAAAGCTCGTAGCGACCTGTCATGTCTGCCTCCGCTTGCCACAACGGCATTAGGCTAAC
>NZ_BDAE01000097.1 GCF_002091675.1 Pseudomonas luteola NBRC 103146
TGGGTCATGCCATCGATATCGGTAATGCGCTCGGCTACCGAGCCCAACCGCTCGTTGGCCTTTTGCGCGATGGTCATGCTGTCCTCGCTGAAGCGCTGACTTTCGGTCATGGTGGAAACCGCTTCGCCCGCCCCGGTTTGCAGCTCCTGAATCATGCTCTGGATTTCCCGGGCCGAACTCTGGGTACGATGTGCCAGACCACGCACCTCGTCCGCTACCACCGCAAAACCACGCCCGGCATCGCCTGCCCGTGCAGCTTCGATCGCAGCGTTGAGCGCCAGCAGGTTGGTCTGCTCGGAAATGCCCTGGATCACTTCCAGGATATGTCCGATGCGGGTGGTCTTCTGGTTCAGCTCATCGATACGGCCGCAGGAGGCGCTGATGTTGGCGGACAGGGTTTCCATCGCCGTCAGGGTCTGGCCCAGTACGCGACGACCCTCCTCGGCCTGCTGCCGGGCACTGGTAGCCTGTACGGACGCATCGGCAGCGTTGCGGGCGATCTCCTGTGTAGCGGCGCCCAGCTGGTTGATGGCTGCCGCCACGCTTCCGGTACGTCCGGCCTGGTTGTCCGAGTTGTGCAGCGAGGAGTTGGAGGCCGCCAGCACCTGACGGGAGACCTCGTTGAGCTGGCGGGTACTGGCCGATACTTCGCTGATCGAGC
>NZ_BDAE01000098.1 GCF_002091675.1 Pseudomonas luteola NBRC 103146
AAGGGAGACGGGGGTAGCAATACCCCCTTTTACGCTATGGACCTGATCCCAATCGAGCGAGGCCAACAGATCTACCGAGAACGCCGCGGCCTCCCGCCCAAATACCATGCACGCCTCAAGCACAAAGGCAAAACCCTGGTCATTCTCCAAGGAGATAGTGAACAGGAGGTGCAGGAACGCGCCCAGAGGCTGATTGATGTCCTGTTCTCATGTGAGGAGGACGTAACCATTGAACACACCTGAAAACCCAACCAAAGCCCGTACAGGACGCCGTAAGAATGGCACCTGGAAGCCGGGACAGTCTGGCAATCCTGGTGGACGCTCAAGCAAGACGGCAGACCTACGGGCCAAGCTGGCTTCTGGTGCTGATGCTGTGGCTGAAGTAGTGCTTGAGGCTGCACAGAAGGGTGATATGGCTGCATGTCGGCTGGTGCTGGAACGACTCGTGCCCACCGTCAAGCCAGTGGCCCAACCTGTTCACTTTGACCTGGACGCCTCTGACCTTCCTGCCTGTGCTCGCTCAATCCTATCCGCTGTGGCTTCCGGCACCTTGCCACCTGACCAGGGTAAGGCACTGATTGATTCAGTAGTCAGCATGGCCCGTGTGATTGAGGTTGCCGAGCTGGAGCAACAACTAGCCGAGCTAAGGCAAAT
>NZ_BDAE01000099.1 GCF_002091675.1 Pseudomonas luteola NBRC 103146
TCTTCAACGCACTGGCTGTCAGCAGGCCAATGCCACTGACTTCGTCGAGCTTATGGACTATTTCGTCATCAGCATGCCAGCGTGCCAGTTGCTCCTCGCACTCGCGCATCGACTGTTCATATAAGTTGATCTCGGCCAGCACCACTTGCAATGCACCGCGCAAGGCGCGTACCTCGGGCCGCTCGATCAGCTCGCACGTCTGGCGCAGAAAAGGCTTGATGCCGTTCGGTGCGTCAACCCCTGCTTCACGCAGGATGCCGCGCAACAGGTTGATGCGTTGAACACGGGATTTCTTCCAACCCTCGCGCAGCTTGTGGAGTTGCTGCACCTGCTGTTGCTGCATACTCTTGACCGGAACCGGGCGGATTTCCTGGCAGCGCGCTGCTTCCAGAATGGCGTCACAGTCGTTGCGGTCTGTCTTGTTGCGTCGCCGATACGGGCGCACGTAACGAGGGTGTAAGAGCACGACACGATGCCCTTTCTCCTGCATCAACCGGCCCCAATGGTGAGCGGTGCCACAGGCTTCCATCACCCACTCGACAGGCTCGAGCTGCTCCTGTACATATTGCGCAAATGCCCTGGAGTCGAGCCGCTTGCGCCGATCCACCCGA
>NZ_BDAE01000100.1 GCF_002091675.1 Pseudomonas luteola NBRC 103146
CGCCAGAAAGCTCGTTAGTGCTGGGGCTTTCGCTAGCGATCGTGCCCTCAACCCAGGAGAACCCGGCAGGGTGAATAGAGAGGTTTATGCGGCTATGCAGGATCTGTTGACCGCCACCATTACCGGCACTAGCGATACTTTCGACCTCGGTAGCCTCAGCGACTCGCGGAGCGGTCAGGCCATACGCCACTGCACCGGCGCCGAACAGGATCGAGGTATAAACGCCACCGGTAGCGACTAGGGCGTCATCTACCACCACAGCAAGGCCGCGGTAGGTGGGCATCCGCATGTTCTGCTGGCTTAGCGGGATAAAGTCGATCAGGTCCTGCTTGAGCGCTTCCCGGTACAGATCCGAGTGCATGGCAATAGCGGTGACTGAATCCATTGCATCGCCCATAGTCCCGGCAGCATCGATCACCGCTTCAGGACTGAAGGTAGAAGCAGTCGTGCCACTTATATCCAGCACCATGTCGCCGCCATCGTTGGCAATGTTGTCGTTCATCACACCCGACAGTGAGGCAATGATTCGACGCTGCAGTTGGCGTTCCCAATACGCGGTTACGCGGGACTGAATACGGGC
>NZ_BDAE01000101.1 GCF_002091675.1 Pseudomonas luteola NBRC 103146
GCTTGGCTAGATAAGCCTGAGCCTCCATCAGGGTGCGATCAGCGCTTTCAAACGTCTTCTTGCAATCTGCCAGTGCTTTCATGAGGTCCATCAGCTTGCTCTCCGTTGCATTTTTTGAAGGTGGCGTTGATACGCCTGCTGTGTCTGTTCTGGGCTCAGCCTGTATTTGCGAGCCTCGCTCTGTGCTAAGTGGGTAGCCAGAGCTTGTACGGTTGCTTCACGCTTAGCCTCGTCAACCACTACCGCTGGACGGGCTTGAGGCTCAGGCTCAACCGGCTTGTGTTCGGTCTGATGTGAGGGCTTCCAGGTAAAGCGAACCACATCGTTGCTGAGGAACTTGCGGCCCAGAGTCCCTGGTTCTATCGGGTAATAGGTGCCGTATGTAGAAGGTCCACCGAAATATGGCCGCGCCTTGATGCCGCCTTCTTCAAGCTTGATTAGCGTCCATGCGATGATGCTGATACGGCTCTTTTTAACGTCGAACTCACGCAGATCAATGTCTACGATCACCATCGCTCTGTCCTTGCCGGGCCTTA
>NZ_BDAE01000102.1 GCF_002091675.1 Pseudomonas luteola NBRC 103146
TTTGATTGATACCCCGGCCTGGCAGTTGCCTCAGTGGCCTGGAGAACCTACGTCTAAGTTATCGGCGTTTGCTCAATTTGCTTTAGGAGAATTTTCTTCAGTGTTTCCCAAGCAGTTGGCTAACTTCGCCACCCCATCTGTTTATAACAGATGGCCTAAACTGGTTACTCTCTATTTCGACTCTATACCGATTTACTTTAGAAGAAACCTACTTTATTAATCAGCCGACCGAATTATTCGAAAAGTTGACACTTCTTATTTAAAAGCCAATTAAATGACTAGCCTTCAGCAACTAACAACCTAAACTTATGAGCCTTGAAAGACAGCACAACAGAAGTCATTTGGCTTAAACAAGGGCGCCTAAGAAGCTCTTAGAGGGCGGTAAGACAGAGATCTGGTAGAAGATAAGTCCAGCAGCGCCAGAGGCCTAAATGCCGTGCCCTGCTCTCTGGAGCCTCTGCCGCTGGCAGAGAACTTCGGCAACCAAACACACAAACAAAAAGGGGGATGCTTTCGCATCCCCCTTTT
>NZ_BDAE01000103.1 GCF_002091675.1 Pseudomonas luteola NBRC 103146
TCCATCAAATAGCTTTCGTCGGTACTTGGTCGTAAACACCAAATGCACAACGAGCTTGGTCACACTATGGCGTGTTCTGAGATAACCATGCAGTAGACTTACATCCTGTTCACTCACTTGAAAAAATACCCTTAAGGCCTTATATTCTCTGCATAGTAGATATACACACTGAAATATTCCATACCAGCTAACACTTTTCCATTGCCACTCTAAAGCAGATGACCTTGAGTGCGGCCAGGCCGTCAAGCGTGTATAGGTAGTAGGCTGGGAACAAGGATTACGGACAGTGCTAAGAGCCACCAAAGTACGCATTTACCCGACACTTGTGCAGGCGGAGTTTCTCAACCGTCAGTTCGGTGCCGTGCGTTTCTGCTACAACAAGGCTCTGCATATCATCAGCTCTCAGTACAAGCGGCACGGCCTGAAACTGCGAGCAAAGAAAGACCTTAAGCCTTTGCTGGCAGTGGCGAAAAAGTCACGCAAGTATCACTGGCTTGGAGAGTTTGACTCCATCGCACTTCAGCAA
>NZ_BDAE01000104.1 GCF_002091675.1 Pseudomonas luteola NBRC 103146
ATTGATATGGGCCTGACGCATCTTGTTATCGACTCCGAGGGTAACAAGACAGCTAACCCCCGATTTCTTAATCGCTCTCAGGCCAATGTCAGGCGCAAACAGAAAGCCCTGTCACGCTGCAACAAAGGCAGTAGGGGCCGCGCAAAGGCACGCCTTAAACTTGCCAGGGCGCATGAGCGCCTTGCGAATGCCCGTGCTGATTTCCAGCACAATCTGTCCCGACAACTCATTGACGAAAACCAAGCGGTAGTGGTCGAGACCCTTAAAGTTAAAAACATGTTGAAGAACCGCAAGCTGTCAAAGCATATCTCAGATGCCAGTTGGTACAGCCTGGTTCAAAAACTGGATTACAAGGCCCGGATGCAAGGCAAGCACGTTGTCAAAATTGACCAGTGGTTTGCCAGCTCCAAGACCTGCTCAGGCTGTAATCGTAGGGTAGATATCCTGCCATTGTCGGTGCGCTACTGGACTTGCCCTGCCTGCTCAGTCGGGCATGACCGCGATGTAAACGCT